>JBGRQD010000053.1:0-10895 GCA_041725935.1 Pelagibaca sp. | reverse complement strand
TCGACGCCGGTATACAGAGCAGCAAGAACCTCCGCTCTAACCCCACCCTGAACGACGTGGCTAGCGCGGCAGCCTGGTAAAATTACGCCATGTCCGGCGCCCTTCCTGGCAACTGGCCGCGGGATCGGACTTCTCTCGGTCATGAACGAACGCTCCAAATGACAATGGTGAGCAGTCCGATTGTCGCTGTTGGAGCGCCCCTCTATTTTTCACCAGATATTCATAACTACCAGGTATTTTCTGAAATCGGATAATTAAAATAACCGGATATTTACGATTATCCAGTATTTTTAAATACCCGATATTAATACATACCCGGTTTTCTTATACATCCGGTAACATATTTTATCCGGTAAAATTTTTTACCCGATTAAAATAAAAATTGGATATTCTTGCTTACCTGGTTATTGTGGCAACAAGAAAATATCAGGAGGATTCATGCCGGCCATCGTCATCGCGTCACCCAAAGGAGGGGCGGGAAAATCCACGGCTGCCGTGCTTCTTGGCACAGAATTGGCGCACGAGGGCGTACCCGTAACAATGCTGGATTGCGACCCAAACAAGTCACTCACGCTGTGGGCCACTCAATCGGACCTCCCCCCCAGAATCAAAGTGCTGTCAGATATCTCCGAAGCCAATATTGTGCGCACCATCAAGGCACATGACAGCGATGGTCAGGTTGTGATCGTTGATCTCGAAGGGGTTGCCTCACGACTGGTATCCCGCGCGATCAGTCAAGCTGATCTGGTCCTGACCCCGATGCGGGCCACAACACTTGATGCGACCATTGGGGCCCGTGCGCTCCAACTCATTGCAGAAGAAGAAGAAGCCCTCGACCGCAAAATTCCACATGCTGTCATTTTCACCATGACCAAGGCGATCCAATCCAAACAGCACAAGGGGATCGAGGCATCCCTGCGGGAACAGGGCGTGGACATGATTGATCCTCCATTGATGGAGCGCACGGCATTTTCCGGACTTTTTGCGTTCGGTGGGGACCTACATACCATGCCGGCACAGGGAAACATGGATGGCGCACGCGACAATGCGCACGCCTTTGCGATGCAGGTCTACAAACGTCTTGCGGGAGAGGACTGACGATGTCTGAAAAGAACCCGTTCGGAATATCGATCTCACCAGCCAAGCTGCGCAGCAAAGCCAAGGACAGCAGCCCACAAACTGTCGCTCGCTCGGACGAAGCTGCAGAGAAACATGGGTTTGTAGATCGTGACGCCAAGAAGCGGCGTGGTCGCAAACCCAGCCCACGCACAGGACAAGTACATGCCAAGGTGATGCCCGATGTTGCGCAAGACATCGCCGCCGAAGCCAAATATCGGGGGGTGCAGCAAGGCGTTGTGATTGAAGAAGCCTGGGCGCTCTACAAGGCAGAAAAAGGTCTTTGAGCAGCAGCTGCGGGCAGAAATTTGACCCCGCCCTGAACGGCGGGGCCTGTGAGCAGGATCGCATGGTCAGATCGTACCGTTCATCTGAGCGAGTGGCGCAGGCCGTTTTGCTGATCATCCCAAAGCGCCGTCATCATGCCCTTGAGGCGAGGGCCGAGCACTGCATAGGAGCGCTCAGAGAAATGCGTCCGGGACCTGTCCAGCATATCCTGCAATTCAGGGTCCAGATCCGCGCCTTCTCCCCGCATTCGGTCAATAATGGTGGCAATCCCCCGTGCCATGTCCGTCGGAGCGATCCCGGGCAGCGCTATGCAATATGGCGACACGTCCGAGAATATATCCAACGGGGTTACAGCCACCGGACGGCCTGAGATCAAGCCGTAGCGCACCGCGCCACTGGCCGACTCCACGCTATGCTGGTACCCGAAGACGATCAGATCACACTCGGCAAGCTTTTCAAGCGCGGTTTCATCGGGCAGGAACCGTGTCTCCACCTCAACCACATCACCCAGTCCCGCATGCTTGATCTGGCTTTTGACCTTTCCGATCAAGTCTCGCGAGTCCCCGACAGGGTATTCCGCATTGATCATGCGCAGCCGCACATTGCGGCCTCCGGCCTGCAAGATCGACACGGCCTCCACCAATTCAGGCAGCCCTTTATTGGGAAGAAAGAAACCATAACTTCCGATCGTAAAGGGCGCTGTCTCAGGCTGCTTGCGTAGGGCAGGGGGGCTGATCACCGGCAACACGCCATGCGGGAAGAGCGTGACATTCTCGACAAGACCAAGATCCTTCATCCGGTTCGCGTCGCTCACCTTGTGCACCAGAATTCGGTCGCATCGCGCCAGTGCCTCTCGGATCGAGGCAAGCTGGGTCTCGGGCGGATGTGGGCTGTCATCCGTAGCATGCAAGGTCATGACCACTTGCCGACCGTCCTCTTTCAACGCCTCGATCAGCGTCGCGAGATGGGTGAAGTTGAAGAACCCGTAGTTGAATTGGATCAAGATCGTCTGCAGGTCTTCCACCCGGATTGCCGATAAGAGGTCTGATAATTCGTCATCACGACCCTGCTTCCAGCACCGTGTGATGGGTTCATCCAGAGACGCGTCTGACATGACCGGGTCTTTGGCATAGGCCGCCAAGACATGCACTGGCAGACCCAGATAGCGGATCAGATGCTCGGAATAGGTCGCGATCCCACAGCGCGCATTGTAGCTTGTCACCCATCCGACCCGCGGTGGCACTGGTTGGGGACGCGCTGCAGCGTGACGCAGAGCCGCGACACTGCGTTCAGCTACCCTGTCCCAGCCAAACCTCTCGAAAAGAGCTTCCCGCGTCTGTGCGCGCTCTGTGTCTGTCAGGGCAGGGGCCTTGGCCGCTTGCCGCATCAGTTCAGCCATATGGTTGCGATCCGGCTCCGCCCACATACTGAGACCTGTTTCCAGATGGCTCCGGGTCTGCTCAAAGCGATAGTCGATTTTCTGAACAAGTGGCAGGTCGGCAAAATCCATCTGGCCACTCCAGCCCGTGGTGAGCACCGGCTTGCCCATCAAGAGTGCTTCCGCCACAGGCAGCCCAAATCCTTCCGCGCGCGACGGGAAAACCGCGACATCACAGGCCCCGTAAAGCGTGCGCATCTGCCCGTCGCTGAGATCCCCGTCGATCAGATCGATCGGAGCCAGATCGGGATGAGTCAAACGCAGCGCTGCGATCTGATCGGCAATGTCGTTGTGAGGGTTCGGGAAACTCTTGATCAACAGCGCCACGTCATCCCGGTTTGTGAACGCCAGCGCCCAAGCTGCCAAAAGCGCATCGGCTCCTTTGCGGGGAAAACAGGAAGAGACGTGCAAGAAAAGCCGACCCGCCTGAGGTATATCATCAACCGGCTCCGGCGCTATTGTCTCAAAATGATCCACACCGTTGCCCACGGTGTAAGCCGGAACAAAAACTCCATTATCGATCATGATCTTGCGAACATGGTCTGACGTTACCGTCAGATACCGCAGCGTATCATTGAAAGATGTAATATAATCTGGGGGAAACCCTGTTTCTTCCCACGCGTAACAGTGCAGGCCCGGCAGAGGGTCTAGCATATCACTGACCCGCGGCGGATACATGTTTCTGCTGACCGTATCGACTGGATCAAAATTGGCCGCCAGCATGGCACCAATGTCCGGATTGGCGGCAAGGAACTCAGGATCCGGATCGAATTCGCCCCGTCCCTCTGTGGATTTGAGCTGCACCTGTACGCCCTGACGCTCAAGCGCACGCGCGAACTCGCGGTTAACGAGCGCCAAACTGTAGCTGCTGTCGATCGGCCCCTCTATCCGCCAACACAGCGCATCTCGCAGGGAGACGGGGGCCCATGGCTGTGTCCGATCGATCTCAGCCACGAGACGCGATGCAGACCGTCGCGCGTCAGCCATCTTCAGACGGCGGCGCTCCCGTCGCATATCCAGCCAGTGTTTGATCTGCTTGTCGAGCTTCTGAATTTTCTTGGAGCGATAATAAAACCGGGTCTTCTTGGTTTTTTTGAGCTGGGCGATCTGGATGTCATGCATCTCGAGGCGGCTCCGAAGGCCCTCGTTTTCACGACGCAACTCACTGAGCGCCTTGTCATAGACCTCAGCCAGGTCCCGGGCAGATGGGCCCGTTGCTGTGGCAAATGCTGCCTCAATCGCCGCCATCACGTTATCAGGACCCGCTTTCTGGGCCACCAATGCGTAATCAGGACTGGCCTTGAACAGGACATCACTCAATCCTACGGCGTTCGGATCCTGCAGCTGACTTGCATTCAGACGTAGCAACTTGATCTTTGCGTAGCCTGCGTGCTCGGCCAGAAATTTCAAGACGTTGGGGGGGATAGGCGCAACATGCGTACTGTCATTGTGAAAGGTAACAGTACCGACCTCGATATTCTCAGGGTTTGGCGTTTCCAAAATGAGAAGGCCACCCGGTGCCAATGCACGGAGCCCATCGTTGACGATGGTACGCACCGCATCAAAGGGCAAATGCTCAATCAGGTGAAAGGCCGACAAGATGCCGAGGTTCTCATCCTCGGTCGAGGCAAGCGCTTCAAGAGCATCCCGTCGCTCTGCCGGAAGATCTGCAGCAACGCAATCTGCCAACATGCCTTCATCGAGATCCACGCCATAGGGGTCAAAGCCGAAACCTTTGAGGGTCTCCAGCCACTCTCCACGTCCACACCCCAAATCCAACGCTGACCTTGATATCCCACTTTGTGACAGCGGCGAGACAAAGGGACCATACCCCTGCAAACGACCAAGAATCTCGGATCGGCTCCCTCGAAAGGCCGCTTCAAAAGCATGGTAGAACGTGGTTTCTGTCATACTGCCCCTGTAGTTGATTGCGTGGGGTTCCACAATGGATCGGAGCTTGCAGCCCACCAGCTTGCCAAAGCAAGGGCAGGGGGGCATTAGACCCTCCGTGTGATTTGGGAGGTCCGACGTGCGACACGTGTTCTTCGATGTAACAAATTTGCGGGCCTACATAGAGCAACGCCGCCGCCTTTCCGGAATTCAACGGGTCACTGTAATGTTGATTGAGTACACGGCGCGCCAGATTGGTGGCGAGAAAGTATTCTTGTCGTTCCACGATGCAACAACCGATGCCTACAACGTGGTATCCTATCAAGCCATCGACACGATAGGCGGTGTGCTGTCAACAGAAGCGTTAAGTGCCGGGCTTCATCTCAAGAAACCGACTTATGTACGCCCAACCTTGGAGCGCTATGGACACAAACCAATCAAGCGAACCCTGCACGCAGCCATTCGCAATCTTAACGCTGCATTAGGGAACCACAGGCATTTTGAGAAACGCAACTCGACTCTGGAAGAATGGCAGGCATCAGCCAGAACGTCCAAAGCCACCAAGGCACCTTCTCATCCTCAGAAGCCCTTTCAGGATTTTTTTGCAGTAGCAAAGCCAGGGGATCATCTCATTCTTGCAGATGCGTCTTGGTCAACCCCGCTCAAGCCGATGAAAAAAGCACAATCTCAGGGCATTACATGCAATTTCTTGATCCACGATCTTATTCAGATCAAAGCGCCTGAACTGATTTCGGGCAACAAGCAGTCATTGATTTTTTATGACTGGCTATTTGAAACGACAGGTTTCGTTGACAGCTACCTCGCCAATTCCAAGGCCACAGCACAGGACCTTAGAGAATTCCTAAACTCTTCCGGAACAGACCAAAGGATTGATGTGGTGCCCCTCGCCACAGCCAAGATTACCACGCTGCCAGCACAGGAACGAGATCCCACTACACCGGGAAATGAAGACATGCATTCACGACTGGCCCAAGCAACCCATATTGACGATAAAATTCGCGGCCTGCTGAAACGACCTTATGTCCTATGCGTCGGAACGATGGAGGCACGTAAAAACATGTGGGGTCTCGCGCAGGTTTGGGATCGCCTACGTCATCGAGATGATATCGAACTGCCCAAGCTTGTCTTTGCCGGAAATCGAGGCTGGCTCAATGACGATTTTGACAACATGATGGCTCAGACAGGTAACCTGCATGGATGGGTGGAGAGAGTCTACAGTCCATCAGATCAAGAACTGGAATTTTTATATCAAAATTGCCTGTTTACGGCGATGCCAAGTTTTCTTGAAGGATGGGGACTGCCAGTCGGTGAGAGCCTGAGTTACGGCAAAACAGCCGTGGTGTCTGAGACCAGTTCACTACCTGAAGTTGGCGGAGACATGGTGCTGTACTTCGACCCTCATTCGATCAGCGCAATGACGGCAACAGTCTACAGGCTGCTTGCCGAGGATGGTCTGCGCAAGAACTTGGAGGAAAAAATTATGGCTGCAAAACTGCGGAGCTGGGAAGATGTCGCAGCAGACATGCTTGAAGCACTTCGTTAGTCTGTCCACACCCCAGCTACTGTTGCGATGATTTTGCATTGATGTGAGCGGCACGCTCTACGCGCCGGACACTCCCGGCTCTCTCCGTGGTTAACACCCGTAGGGAGTTAATACGAATATGTTGTTGTACTATTGGAACAGCATGACCGAGTGTGATTACACCTTCGCGTTTTTCTCTGGCATGCTCTTGACACATCTTCACGCTCAACTCTTGATGTAGATCCTACAGCGTGCTCGTTGCTCTAAACTCAGATGATATCTAGTTCCTTGGATATCAAACCGCTGTAAAACTAAACCACGCCGATCCCGGCGTGGTTTTTTTGTGACCCTTGCGATCCCACTCGCAGGCCCCGCCGTTCAGGGCGGAGTTAGAGCGTGTAGCGCGACATTGCTGATGGGATTGCGCTACATTGCTCGTGGTTGGCGATGACATGTTTAGAAGATGCCGTTTTGTGGCGGCGTGATCAAGTATCGATGTCGTTGCGCGGTGTCGTGGCCTCCTTTTTGTCGGTGTCGTCTTCTTGCGCGACATTGCTGTTATCAGAGGTGGTCGCGAGAAACGCGCGCGTAATCGCGGGCGGTGTCAACCAGCCGGTCAAGCGTGCCGGAGCAAGCGACATGGGTGGGCAGGGCGATTGCGTCGCTCTGGTCTTGCTCCAGTAGGGCGCCTGATTTATGCTCTTTTTTCATACGTATTTTCCAGGAGATCGATATGGGTCGTGTGAAAGTCAATCTGACGCTGGATGCCGAGGTCGCGGAAACAGCTCGATCGCTCGGTCTCAACATGTCGCGCCTCGCCGAAGCGGCGATCATCGAGGCCGCAAAGGTCGAACGCAATCGTCTTTGGCGTGAGGCGAACCAATCCGCGATAAATGCCTATGCCGAGGAGATTGCCAAAGAAGGCTTGCCCCTAGCTGGCTTCCGCAGCTTCTGAGACGAGGACAGGATGGCACAATTCGATCTTTTCCGCCTCACTGGAGGGCAGCTGGTTGTGGATCTGCAAACCGACCTGATTGGAATCGATGCAACCAGGATCGTTGCGCCCTTGCGCGAGGCAGGACGTTATGCTGCCTTCCCAGGCCTTACGCCTGCTGTCGACCATGACGGGATTGCGTGGATTGTCCGCGTTCAGGAGCTCGCCGCAGTTCCGAGGGCAGAATTGCTAGACCGGGTTGGGTCTCTGGCGGACCAGCGCGACGCGTTGAAGCGCGCGTTGGACATCCTGATCGATGGGGTGTGACCCGCGGCACCGTCGGTGCACCCTAAACGAAGAAGACCTCCGGACCCGGATGCACGCTTGATCAGTCTCGCTCTGCGAGTTGACGGCAGCGCACGCTCCCGAGGCCGCTTCGTTGCGCGACACCTCGTAAAACTGGGTGTCGCCTTAGGTCGTAAAAGTAAGTGTCGCTTGACACCTGCCATGTGCATTCCATGCAACAGGGCCGCACCGGGAGACGTCCGGCGGTCGAGAAAGATACCAAGGAAAATTGGAAACTCTGTTGAAACTGACCCAAACAAGAAAATACCTTTGAACTCGCGCAGGCGCGCAGCGAGAAAAGCCAGCGCTGCGCTAAAGCGCTCTCAACAGCCCAATTCCCTGTTCGAGAGGTATTGCCCGGATATCTTCTGCCACGGGGACATCACGCTCTCCGGCGTAGATCAGCAGCTTCCGGTTGGCTTTGACGTCTTCTGCGCCGGTGTGGAAACCACGAGAAACCTTCGGCGCTGTCGTGCGCTTGATCTCGACGGCCCAGATGTCGCCACCCGGCAAACGCAAAACCAGATCAAGTTCGGCTCCGGCAGAGGTGCGATAGAAGAAGGGTTCGGTGCCGGCGGGCGCCACGGCAAGAAGGGTCTCGATGCAGAACCCCTCCCAACTGCCGCCGACGACAGGATGCCCGAGCAAGCCCTCGGTTGTACCAATACTCAACAGCGCATGAACGATCCCGCTGTCCCGCACATAGATTTTTGGCGATTTCACCAGGCGTTTGCCGACATTCTCATGCCAGGGCTGCAGCCGCCGCACCAGCATGAGATCGACGAGCAGATCGAGATAACGACCGATGGTTTGGCCCGACACACCGAGCCCCTCTGCGAGGGCAGCAGCATTCAGCAGGCCGCCTTGCACATGCGCCAACATGGTCCAGAAGCGCCGCAAGGTTGCGGCTGGAATACGCGGCCCGAGGGCAGGGATGTCACGCTCCAGATAGGTGCGCAGGAAATCTAGACGCCAGTCCATGCTGGCCTGATCGCTGGCAGCCAAGAAACTCTCAGGAAAGCCACCACGTAACCAGAGCGCATTCAACTGATCAGCCCCAACCTCGGTAAGTTGCAGAGGGGGCATTTCGATATACCGGACCCTTCCAGCGAGGGACTCTGCCGATTGTTGCAGGAGAACATTGGAGGCTGACCCTAAAAGCAGAAACTGCCCCGTACGAAACCCGGCCCGCCTGCGCTGGTCGATCTGACCACGCAGGCTCTTGAAGAGGCCGGGCATCTGCTGCACTTCGTCGAGAATGACGAGTTTTCCCGTTTGTTCATCCAGATAGAGATCTGGTTCGGTCAGGATCTGCCGGTCCGCGTCACGTTCAAGATCAAGGTATACCGATGGTTGCTCCGAAGCGATGTCGAGAGCAAGCGTGGTCTTCCCAACCTGCCGGGGACCGAGGAGCACAATAGCGGCTTGGTTCGCAAGCGCGGATTGCACAAGTTGATGAGTTTGGCGCATATACATACCTTGCAATTACTCCATCACGTGGAAGATTTGCAAGGTTAAATCACTGTGCCGCTAACGTTCCAGCCTGATTTGTGAATTAGCCTGAAGTGATGAACAGGCTTTCCGCCAAAACTCACTCCAACAACCCAATTCGCTCCGCCCGTTCCAGCAGCATCCTCACGGACGACGGCTGCCAGCTCATGCGTCCACGTGGTGTGCGTTCGCGCATAGATTCCAGCCGTTCACAGATCGCCTGGAGCGTAATGCCCGGATCCGCGCCCTTGATGGCGGCGACGATGGCGGGCAGGCGGTCGTCCGTTTCGTGGCGCCCGGCGCGGGCCAGCACCTCGGCAGGCAGGAAGCCGTTGCGGACATAGGCCTTCACAGCGCGCAAGAGACGGCTTTGGGTCCAGCGACGCGCCTCGGGCAAGGGGCCGTTGATGATGCGCACCACGTCTTCCCAGGCCAAGTCGGGGCGCAACCGGCGCACATGGGGCACCCAATCTTGTGCAGTCTCGTTCAGACGCTCCATATAGCCGTCCTGTCGCGCCAGCCGCACTTTGCGAAGAGCAGCAGGGTCCTTGGCACGCAGCCCAGGGTTCCCGCCCACGCGGCCCTTTGTGCGCGCGCTGGCGAGGCCGGCCTTGGTGCGTTCCCGGATCAGGGCGCGCTCGAACTCGGCCGCAGCGCCCAGGACCTGCAGGGTAAACTTGCCCTGCGGAGAGGACGTATCGATCGGATCGGTCAGCGAGCGGAAGAAGGCTCCCTTCGCCTCCAGCCGCTCGATCACCTCCAGCAGATGCGAGAGGGATCGCGCGAGGCGGTCGATTCGCACGACGACCAGCGTGTCGCCCTTGCCGATGCGCTCCAACACCCGCGCAAGCACCGGCCGCGCACGATTGCCGCCCGAGGCCTGTTCTTCATGGATCTCGGCGCAGCCTGCGGATTTCAGGGCCTGCGACTGGGGCAGGGGGGTCTGATCCTCGGTTGAGACATGAGGTAATCGCGGCGGCGCTGATCGGAGGGATGGTGCAAGCTGCAGGGATAGAAGCTTTGAAGGAGATACCCCTATGCCCATGTTTGCCGCCCTTGATGTGTCCAAGAAAGAGACGCAGGTTCATATCGCTGATGTGTCTGGAAAGTGCGTCTGGCGCGGAAAAGTGCCGACCAATCCGAGAGACATTGCCACAGTGCTGCACCCCTACGCCAAACAACTTGAGAAAGTTGGTCTTGAGACCGGCAGCTGGAGTTCATGGTTGTTCCATGGCCTGACCGATCTGGGTTTTGACGTCGCTTGCATGGACGCACGCCAAGCACACGCCGCGCTTTCTGTGACGGTCATTAGGTCACGCCCGCTTTCCGCTGGGGATGAGGTGAAGCGCAGCCTTGCCCTCCTTGACGGCTTCCACAGAGAGCCGACGATCGAAGGTTGCAAGCAGGCCGCTGCGGTGGCTAGCAAGGGCCAACAGATAGGTGTCCGTGACCTGTGCTGCGGTCAGGACACGTGCAGGATCTACGATGTCGGACGCAACCAGGCTGAGCTCGTCGGTCCAGAAAGCGTGGCCGGGAAGACCTCGGAGCTTCTGGACGATCTCCGAGACGACAGCGGGCGAGCCTGGCGAGTTCGGATATTTGGGATTTCCGACAATGCGAAGGACGCCATTTTCCGTGATGGGACAGGTAGCCCAGGCATGCTGGCCAGTGCTGGCAAACCAGGTGTGCGCATCATCATGTGCGACGTGCGCGGGATCGATCAGGGCGATCAGGACATTGACATCGAGAAGATAGGTCACGGTGCTTCATCACGAAGCGCGTTTACCATGTCTAGCGTGACGGGGGCCGCGTCCGGGCGCACCGCCAGGAGCGGAATGCCGTTGCGCTCG
>JBGRQD010000052.1:0-31551 GCA_041725935.1 Pelagibaca sp. | reverse complement strand
CATACTTCTGCAAGTCGAACGCCGACAGGAACAGGCCGCGTTCACGGATGGCCCGCTCGCTCAGTTCGTTCACATAGTTCCAGACTGTGTTCACTGACCGCGCCATGCGGTGAAGCTGGGCGGCGTGATTGTCCTTCACTCGGACGCGGAGGGTTTTGGTCTTTTTCATTAAATGATATACATAGATTGAGTGAATCGGACATTCAAGAGATTGGTCTATGGAGATTCGCAAGGGTCGGCATGTCGTCTATGCGATGCATGTGCATCTGGTATTCGTGACGAAGTATCGGCGCGCAGTGTTTTCTTCCGAGCATTCGGATTTCCTCGAAGGTGTCTTCCGGTCGGTCTGCGCCGACTTCGAGGCCGAACTGGTCGAGTTCAACGGCGAGGAAGATCACGTTCATCTGCTGGTCCACTACCCCCCGAAGGTCGCGATTTCTAAACTGGTGAACAGTCTCAAGGGTGTTTCCAGCCGCCGCCTTGCGAAAAAGTATGGGCGGCTACACCGCTACTTCTGGAAGGGTGTCCTGTGGTCGCCCTCCTACTTCGCGGGCTCTGTCGGGGGCGCTCCGATCAGTG
The DNA here is from genome assembly GCA_041725935.1 of Pelagibaca sp. Taxonomy (GTDB): domain Bacteria; phylum Pseudomonadota; class Alphaproteobacteria; order Rhodobacterales; family Rhodobacteraceae; genus Marivita. Next base: position 30,972 of record JBGRQD010000052.1, on the reverse strand, counting down.
TGCTTCGACAGTATATCGAGCAGCAGACGCGCCCGCTATAACCCCGCCCTGAACGGCGGGGCCTGCGAGCGGGATCGCATGGGTCATTAGGTCAGGCCGTTACATGCCCGACGCGTCAACAAGTATCAACCACACTCTGCAATGCAGGAATAGCAGTAAAGGCAGAGTGTGTCACTCCTTGACACGCTGGCACTCCGTGTCAGCGCCGATTGCTTGCGCTGACAAATGATGTCATCTAAAAGAGAGAAGTTACAAACTTAAGAGTGCCCCTGAGGCAGGGGTGTTTCACAGCTACAAAGTTTAATCACACCGGCTGGGATGATCCGTTTGCAGAAATTTATATCTTCATATCAATAGCTTAGATTAAAAAAGGTTGTCTTGGCAAACCCTGCTGCACTCCTGCGGAATGGGATGCACCGACAGTCATACACAACCTGTATTGTCCTCTGCAGGCGCAGATTTGTGATCCAGTATTCCTATTTTTCTGGACAAACCTATCTAACGAATGTGAAAAAATCCATTACAAGGCAACCGACACGACTCACGTCTGTTGTACGCTTTTTTGGATTCCCTCGTAGCGGCAGTATGAAAAATTGCTGCGCTACATTTGAGGAGCGAAACAAGAAATCTAGTATTGGGGTGATTAATGACATGGTAGAGATGAGTAATTTCAACCAAAGCATGAGCGGCCGACAAAATAGTGTCACTTCTGTTATAGAGAAAGTTCTTTCTATTTTTCGAATAGGAGTTTTTATCTTCTATGCATCTTTTGCGGCGGCTCAGGATTTCAACGCGGGTAGAGATGCGTATATCAATGGGGCATATACCATTGCGTTTGAACAGTGGTTACCATTGGCAGAGCAGGGCGATGCAGTTTCCCAATTCAACCTTGGTGTTCTTTATCTGACTGGGCGGGGCGTTGGTCGAGACCCTTCAAAAGCGGCTCAATGGTACTTACGCGCAGCAGAGCAGGGGGAGGTGAATGCACAATTCAATCTTGCCCTTATGTTAGAGCAAGGTATTGATATTTCTCAAGACCTGACAAAGGCGGTATATTGGTACCGTATGGCAGCAGAGCAGGGAGATACTGCTGCACAGTTCAATCTCGGCGTTATGCATGACAGAGGTCTTGGCGTGCAGCAAAACGCTTTTGAAGCTATGCGATGGTACCGTAGGGCAGCAGATCAGGGTGACGCGCGAGCGGCATTCAATCTTGGTTCCTTGTATGCTGCGGGAGACACACAAGTACCCGATAATGCGGAAACTGCACTTTGGCTGCGTAAGGCTGCAGAACTAGGCAACGCGCAAGCAGGCTTCAGTCTTGGTGTGCGCTACGCAAATGGACGCGGAGTACCTCAGGACGAGGTTCAGGCTGTGCGCTGGTATCGCATGGCCGCACGGCAAGGGGAAGCTCGTGCTGCAGGCAACCTAGGCGTCATGTATGCTGATGGTCGTGGTGTGAAGCAGGATTCTGTCTTGGCGCATATGTGGCTCATCATTGCCAGCGAGAACGGCAGTGAGACAGCACGAAGGAACCGAACCAAGTTTGAAGCGGTGTTATTGTCAAGCGACATCAGAGAGGCCCAGGCCCTCGCATTAGCATGTATTGCGAAAAACTATATTGGGTGCGATTGAACCTGTCTCAGGAGCTTGGAAACCAGTTTCTGGTTCGCAGTTGCGTTGATCGCCTGACCGGGGCTCCCCAACTTCTGCGCATATTTCCGCGAAACACGCAGGCATGGTCCCTCCTGGCCTTTTTCGAGACCAGCAGAATGCCGTGACATCGCAGGCGATGATCAACCGTGTCCGAACACTCCCGGCACTGTCCGGGAATTACCAAACCCGCATCCGTCGGCAAAAATCCCCAGGGCGACAGAAAACCAGCTTCATGAATTATTGCAGTTAAACATTATTGCATCATGCGCTTTGCCAAGCGCAAGCGCGCCTTAAGTCGGCTTTGCAAGTCTTTGATGGGTTGGTCTGTAGTCAGGTCTTTGACTAAGTTGACTTCGGCGAGCTTGAATGGAACCACAGATCCAGCTTTATCGCGGCGATAGAGATAATGGAAACCCAAATAATATGTTGGTCTGATGACATCCTGCAAAAGCTCCGTAAGAGCCTCGATATACGATACAACCTGTTCATGGGACAAAGTGTCTTCTGCGCGTATTTGTGACCTGTTAGTGTTCTCAGGGTGACCAAGCAATCTAAGCTGAGGGCTTTCCTTTCCAAAATGAGGGGCAGTTTCGAGGTAGATCGCACCTGGGAAGGACTTTCCTTTAAATCCATGCTCTCGCCAAATGTATTCGGCTGCATCGCTCACCAGCCGCCGTGTAAAGGCGATGTCTTTGAGGGAAACTTGAAGATATGGCAGATGCGCATCATGCGCATGCAAGGTTCGTCCATACCACCCGAGAAGCTCTGGGCTCAAGTTGCGCGTTGCTCCCGGGTAGACTGACACAGGCATCTTGCCATTCCGAGTCAAAGACTTCGGGATCGTGGCTGCATGTACCTGATAAACAGGACTATCGGTTTCCGCGCGGTCGAAAATCGCCTGAATCTCTAATGCAAGATCGACCATAAAGTCTGCATGCTCAGGTATGTTATGATCCATAGGCAAAGGGACACTGTCTGTGTTGCGCCAGAGCATAAGGCATTTCTCGCCCTTGGGCGGTATCGATGGCTTGATCCATTGGCCGTCTTGTCGCCTGCCTCCGGCGCTGCTCAATTGAAACGGCAGTGTCGTCGCTCTCAGCGTACGGCGATCATTGGTTGGGAGAGCGAGGATGCAAGACATATCCGAATACAGGCAAAACACCGCTGCGCTGTTGTCTTTCAGAGTAATCGACATGCCCAACGGCCTGTGGAGCTGCCCTAAATGCAACTGCGGCACACAGACACCTACCCGACCGTGATTTTGCAACGGATTGGTTTCAATTGCTAAAGAAATCGCCTCGGTCGCCATTGTGAGATACGGCGTCTCAGGCCGCTCTAGGAGATGCGATTGGAATGACTTGCAATATCGAAGCCCTTCAAGGCCATCCGAGATCAGCTGACGTTGTGTGTCCCTGTCAAGCATCTCAAAATCCACATACTGATTGGGGGCCGCTTGCGCGAAGTCTTGCCACAGCACACGCATCTCAATGGGGGATGTCCCGATGATTGTTGAAATCGGGTGTTGGTGGCGCCGCGTGGGTGATGGTTAGGCGGCCTTTTCGGTCTGGTCAACGCCGGTGGAGCCCACTTCGCGATGTTTCAGAAGTGCGGCCTTGAGGACGCGAAGCTGCCTGTGGGCTTTGAGGCGTCGGAAGCCTTTTTCGGCTTCGAGCATTCCGGCAGCGGTCCAGCGCAGGGTCATCTTTGTGTCCCGCCAGCGGTTGACGTTCCAGCAGACCTGCCTGATTACCGCGTTCATCGACTCGATGATGTTGGTGCTGGCCAGTGAGCGGCGCAGTTCGAGTGGCAGTCCAAGGCGGATCATGGTGAGGATTTCACCGAGGCCCTCGAGGATGCTCTTCGAGACCCCGGGGACCTCCAATTCCATCCGGCGCGCCAGGTGCGCAGAAGGCGTTCAGCCTTGTCGGCATTGTCCATTTCCCACGCCTGTCGGAGGGTGCGGCGGACGGCTGCGTAAAGCTTGGGGTCGAGCGGCTCGGTGATGTTGCGCGCCTTGTGGAGCTGGCAGCGCTGGATCGGGATAATGGTGTTGCTCTCCATTAAGACTGAACACCCCGAGCTTAAGGCTCAGGGAGAGCAGCGCCACCCTTCATTCCATCAAGTTCAACATCGACCAGGACATTCCCTGCTGTCGCCCATCGGTGCTGTTGCGGACAGCGCGCCCTTGATGTTGCTGGACAAGGCCCTTCCACGAGATTGCTTTCCATAAAGCTCAAGTGCGCAGGATGGGACGAAGAATTTTTATGCAGCATTCTTAAAGCCTTGAGAGCAACACCGACGATCACATGAGCCAGACACGATCCTCATGTCCCTAAGGCTATGTCTTTTGACATAGCAACTTCCAGACAATCACTTGGTGTGTCCTGACACATGTTAAGGTTGACTAGGCTCCAGACTCATTGAGCTTCAAAGCCAGAAGAGGATGGTTGCTGCGAGAGCTATTGCGGAGAGGAAGGTCTCGGGGCATCGGTCGTATCGTGTTGCGACGCGTCGCCAGTCCTTGAGGCGGCCGAACATGATCTCGATCCGGTTGCGCCGTTTGTACCGCCGTTTGTCATATTTCACGGTTTTCTTGCGGGACTTTCGACCGGGGATGCAAACCTTTATCCCTTTGTCTTTCAAGGCTTCTCGCAGCCAGTCGGCATCATATCCACGATCCCCCAAGAACCAATCCGCCTTCGGCAGGCTACTCAGCAGCGCCGCTGCGCCAGTGTAGTCGCTCACCTGTCCAGCCGACATGAAGAACCGGATCGGGCGGCCCTTCGCATCAGTGACGGCATGTAATTTCGTGTTCATGCCGCCCTTCGTGCGTCCGATCTGGCGAGCTCGCCCCCCTTTTTTACCCGCAGGCTGGAGGCCGTGCGGTGCGCTTTCAAATAGGTCGCGTCGATCATGATGGTCTTGTGTTCGGCGCCTTCTGCGGCCAGGCCCGCCATGATCCGGGCGAAGACCCCCTTTTCACTCCAGCGTTTCCAGCGGTTGTAGAGTGTTTTGGCCGGACCATACTCCCCAGGTGCATCGCACCACCGCAAACCATTGCGATTGATGAAAATTATGCCACTCAGAACCCTTCGATCATCAACCCGGGGCTTGCCATGACTCTTGGGAAAAAACGGTTTCAGGCGTTCAATTTGCGCCTCGGTCAGCCAGTAAAGATTGCTCATAGATCAGGTCTCCTTGCGGAGCCTGAATCACGACACCGGACTGAAATCAATGGGTCTGGAGCCTAGGTCTGGAATCTCAGGATCTTGTGGGTGCTGCGTCAATCGAGGGGAACAGTGTCGTTGCGCGTGCTGTGATGAACCAGGCTGAAAATGCGTTTTCGATCTCAGGAGCTTCTTTGTCTGCAGCCAATGGCGGATTTGTCACTGCCAGTGGCGGCGAGGCTCAGGCGGATTTCGTTGCGCTTAATCGTCAGGAAGCTGCTGGTACCGCTTTGAGTGTCATCCAGAATGTTGCGATCTCGGCCACGTTTACAGGTGGCGGTCCGGGAACTAACCTGACTGGCAACATCAACGTGGCGAACAATCTTGTTGGAGCAACTGCGATGGGTAATTCATCCGGAAATGTGTTCCGCGTGGCCGCTGATGGTCAATCCGTTTCCGATTTCGCTTTTGGTGGACGCCAGGCTCTTACAGGTGCTGTCAGCGCAAGTGTGTCGGATGTATCAGTTGGCATCAGTGCAGGAGCGAGCGGTTCTGCTGACGGTGCTTATCGGGTATCGGGTAACGTCATCAGTGCGCAGGCGGTTGGCAATTCATCAACAACCAGCCTTCAGCGTGGAGGTTTGTGATAAATTTGCAGCAATCTCCTTTTCTGGTGCGTGTTTGTGTGAGTGGCGGAATGGGCAACACTGGCTGGTTTTGGTTTTGATTTGTTAGAGGCCACTCCACATCAAAATACCTGCCAACTTCCAGACGCCGTGAAGGCTTGCCTTTAATGTTGATTGAATTATGTAACAAGAAACCGTGTTTTGTCTCAAGATGTGGTTGTTACCACATCAAGGGAGCTCAATTCATGTTTTACAAAAACGAGCGTTTGGCGCTGTTCATTGACGGCTCGAATCTCTATGCGGCTGCAAAATCGCTGGGGTTCGACATCGACTACAAGCTGCTGCGGCAGGAATTCGTACGTCGTGGCAAACTTCTGCGCGCCTTCTACTACACGGCTCTGCTGGAGAATGACGAGTATTCGCCGATCAGACCCCTGGTCGATTGGCTGCATTACAATGGTTTCAACATGCGGACAAAACCGGCCAAGGAATACACCGACAGCCAGGGTCGCCGTAAGGTCAAGGGCAACATGGAGATCGAACTCACAGTCGACGCCATGGAACTCGCGGATCACGTCGATCATATGGTGCTGTTTTCCGGCGACGGCGACTTCCGTCCGCTGATCGAAAGCCTGCAACGCAAGGGTGTCCGGGTGTCGGTCGTGTCCACGATCCGCAGCCAGCCGCCGATGATCGCGGATGAATTGCGGCGTCAGGCCGACAACTTCATCGAACTGGACGAACTGCGTGACGTGATCGGGCGTCCACCGCGCGATATTTCAACTGACCGCCAAGAGATTAACGAAGACGCGACCTGAAGCGTTGGGTGTGTATCAAAAGTGGTAGAAATTTTCCAGTCGTGCTTATCAAGGCGTCTGAGCTGGTCCTGATCAGTTGGCGAGATTAAGTGCTCATGGGTGTGATCAGCGAGGCGATACAGCCTTGGTTGTTAGCGGTCAAAAGGCGCATTTTGGGATCGTGATGTCAAGTATCGTAAAATAAACTGAAGTAAGCGGTCGCTTTTTGTAAACAAAAACCATTCCAAGGTCTGATCAATATGTCGGTAGCTGTAATCATTGTTGCCGCTGGTCGCGGAACTCGAATAGGCGGTGAGATCCCCAAGCAGTACGTATCGCTTGGGAGAACAACCGCCATAAGGTTGGCGATTGAAGCATTTCTAAAAGTTCCTTTGGTGCAATGGGTCGTACCAGTGATCCATCCAAGTGATTCCAAGCTATTTGCAGACGCACTGGATGGTGTACGTGATGTTCGCATGCAAGCTCCTGTAGAGGGCAGCGTTACGCGTGCGCTATCCGTTCGAAGAGGTCTTGAAAGTCTGGAAGAAACCCGGCCTGACAAGGTATTAATCCACGATGCTGCAAGACCATTCACGCCAAAAAGAATTATTGAGGAGGCTATTTCTGCTTTAGATTTTAACGACGGTGTGTGCGCTGCCTTACCTGTTGTTGATGCACTATGGAAAGCAGACGGGCTTTTGGCTACAGTGGCTGTATCCCGAGATGGACTTTGGCGAGCACAAACTCCGCAAGGTTTTTGCTACAAAAAAATCTTATCTGCACATAAATCTCATGATGGCTCTGGCACTGATGATGTCACAGTTGCCAGAAGATTTGGCTTAAATGTAGCCTTTATTTATGGTTCAGAGCAAAATTATAAGATTACAACAAAATCAGATTTGGAAAAAGCGCGTCAGGATATCAAGCGTCTGGTTTCGGATCATTCTTGATTTTCTGGAAAGATCCGAAACTGCTCCTTGCTGTGATTTTCCCGTCAAGAGGATTGGGGAAAACTTTCATGAGCCCAATTGTAAAGCTCAATGTCCAAAGTATTATGTTTTGTGATTAAGGCGTGAGCCTCATGATCTAAAACAAGATCATCTTTTTGTTTTGTCCTGTTGTATTTTTCAAGAGGGGCGACCGTTGCGTGCTGATCAATTTTAGAGACCAAAGACTTATAACCAATGTCTAGGTTGTCCTGAAAGCCAATAAAGATCATTTCTTCTAAAAGACGCTTTGCTTCGATTAATGCTTGAGTAGAGCCGCGTCCTGCTCTTTCGTAAAGAGAAGTTGAAAATTGCCATGTAGAAACATTAACAAGCTCCCGGAACTTCCAGATATCGTTAGACCTTTTAAGAATTCGTTCAAGATCTTCTTTCCATTCAAGTTGCAGATCAACAAGAGGCAGTTGCCCTTTGTCGGTTTGTAGTACAACATTGGGAGTGTATTGTCGCCAGAAACAATAATTTGAGAAAACACGTGCAACTGGCTCGCGCAGGAATGTTGAAATCTGCAGATCGAAATCGTCAGCCAAATAATATAATTCCCGCCTGGAAATATGACAAATGATTACATCATAGTTTGATAAGCCTTTTGTTTTTGAATGGTAGAGTAATTGATCAAACCAGTCGCAACGAAGCACTCTGTCAGATCCAAGAGTTTTTTTCATTCCATCAGCAATTGAAGCGCCACCTGTCTTGGGCACATGCATTATAATGTGTAGAGGTGGTTTAATATTCATCTGATCATTTATTCCATTATTTTATGGTGCAATATGTTTCCAAAAAACAATCACTTCTTTATGGTGACTATACCTAATAATTCTTAATTACTCCAATAAATCAGTATACTTTCTAAATATAGTAATCCATGCCAGCTTGGGCAGAAATTCGCTTCTGAAGCCATTTTGGTATTGATTCACTAAAGTTATTCGTATCATTCTTCCATTCTGCCATATTTTCTAGCAGCTCTCTGGCCACCTTATCTTCTTCGTTTAGTTTTGCTTTTGGCCAGAAATCTAAATTGCCATCCCATGCTGCCAACAGACCATCTGACCAAATCCCCAAGAGGTGCCTGTCTTCTGGAAAAATCACAAAATCCATTGATTTCTGTAAATCTTTTAGTGTGCTCATGTAGCGCAACATCAGCAAATCAAAGAGCCGCTGAAGCTTTACCTCGTCTTGCATCGCAGGCCCAAGGATAGTGATCAGCACTGATATCCAAGACGGGGGCGAAACAAACTTGGGAGCGATGCAAACTCCGACCATATATCCGTCTATCCACCATTCAGTCTGCCCAGCAGCTTGTAGCAATTTGGCTAGCTCGCCGGGTTTCTCTGGTTTGGGATTAAGTGTCGGCAAGTTTTTTGGTGGTAGCCTGCTGGTGATATTGGACGATGACATGTCGGATACATGGGTAGAGCCAAAATCAGCCACGATTTCATATTCGCAGACTTCAAGGGACAAGTCAGCGATCCACTCCATGATTGGAATTTTCTTGAGTGGTCTACCTTCACTTAAGGAAAGCGCAACAGCGGCAAACTGTTTGGCTTCAGGCGCACCGGTCGAATGGAGCAGCAGGGCTGATCGCGCGATGAGATTGGCCCAATGATCTCGACGGTCTTCAAGATTGTACCACAGTGCTTTCTTCAAGGCAGTCGGCGTTGCAGAGGTTACAATTGCATTTGTCATTGCATCGCTATCCTCAAACCAGGTTTCCACGATCATGGGGTAGATATTTGCCCAGTACTTACTGGCGTTGATTAACCGCCCTTTTACCTGCGGAGAGAGTTTGATTATTTCACCATCGGGATCCATCAAGGCGATCGTCTCTTGCACAGAAGACGAATGTGGTCTGACATCTGCGAACTCAAGAGCATGTGCAACATCGATCAGACCAACTGCTGGATATCGTTGAGCCTTCAAACCATCTTCTAGACCAATAGAAATTGCTTGTTTTACATATTCCAGTGGGACATCCCAAGCAGGCACCTGTGCAATCAACATTTCGATGAGCCACCGCTGTTCGCTGGCGCTGGAACAGGGAACAACATACGCATCCTTGATCCCAAACCCCTGTTTCAAGAGAACAATTGCCATCTTTCGAGCGCTGCCTGATTGCAAGGCGATGGTAAGGCTTTGTGCTCCTGAACCATCCACCATGCTTGCAAGAACGCGATGCACTTTAGGAGCGGCCTTGACTTGTGCACCTCCAATCCCTCGCCGCTTGGCATCGCGAATGAGGCCATCGATGCGTGCCTGCTCTTCTTTGTCAGCGATCCAGCTGCGTATCGAAGCCAAACGCTTGATAAGAGTATGCGAGGCAAGCCCCGCCATCATACGGTCGGAAAGGCCATCAACAGCCCCTTGACGAATTTCCGCTTGCTGATCGAAAATCCATGTACATCCCAGGTCTTCATAGGTGGCTTTGGGTCGGCCCACGACCATGCGCGCAAATTCGCGGCGAAACTCTCTCGGAATTGTCGCCAAGACATGAGACAAGGCTTCTCGTAGTGACTGAAGGTCACCTTCAACATCCACCGGCAGTGCATCAATGAGCTTGTCCAGATCAACCTCCAAGTCTGGCACGCCATCTTTCAATACTCCCAAGTCACCCGCTGCAGGCGCGGCAACCCAATCTGAAGAGAGTGCAAGGCAATCAGGAGTCTCAAGCCCTGCGCCCGTCCAGCAGGATGCAAGGCGAAAGCGACCAAAGTGTTTAAGTGCATTTTCAGCGTTTAGCATCGCTAGATGCTCTTGCATCATCTCAATAAAATCGCTGCCAACAAATCGACCATTCTCCCTGAGCATACGCGCTTCATCCAGAACCGATGTGAGCAGTGTTACAAGCAGTTCGTCGGTTGCTTCATCATGCGCCTCAGCGCCAATGGTTTCCATTAAGTCAATTGCCAAAAACTCATCGCGTAAGAGCCGCTGCGCAATCTGTTGGACCACACGTCCAGCGTCATGAGCTCGCACCTGCTCAGGTATGATGGAAAGAAGAGAAATAAGATCAGGTGACATATTAGCTCGAATTATTCGTGAGTGGTTGGTGAAGGTGTGCGTATTCCGGGGTATCCGGCCACCTGTGACGCGTTGCCGTGAGGCAGCGTGTTTTGGTTAACAGTCCTGAGGGGTTTCGTCATCCATTTTGGTGATGGTTTTGCGCATGGACTGAACAGAGCTACATTGATCAATCATTCGAAAAAATAGAACGAAATTAGTCAAAACATATATTTTTTATTTTTTGTGCACTGTTCTACGTCGTTGGTCAAATATCCTAGGAGGCCAGCTTTGTGGATATGATTGCAGAAATTCTGACCGGATTTGTAGCCCAGATGCAAAAACCGACACTGGCGTTCTTGATCGGCGGCATGGCGTTCGCTGCATTTGGATCGAAGCTCGAAATTCCCGAGCCAGTTTATAAGTTCATCGTGTTCCTTCTTCTGATGAAAGTAGGACTCGGCGCTGGTATCTCGGTGCGGGAAGCCAATCTGATCGACTTGGCAGTTCCGGCAGTGGCTGCTGCACTGGTCGGCATCGCTATCGTGCTTCTCGGTGGGCAGACACTGGCACGGCTCCGCGGCGTCACACAGATGGATGCCATGGCGACTGCGGGTCTTTTTGGGGCCGTTTCTGCTTCGACATTGGCCGCAGGGATGGCCATGCTCGACGAGGAGGGCATCGCCTATGAAGGGTTTATCGGAGCGCTTTATCCATTCATGGATATCGCCGCATTGGTCACAGCCATCGTACTGGCGCGGCTGAGCGCCGAGCGCAAAGCAGCCGTCCAGATGGCTGGGCAGCCTGGTGGCGTGGCTGCGCTTGCGGTCGGCGGCGGATATGGCAACGGCAAGGCACAGATGGTGCGCGGCATTCTGGTGGACACTTTCCGCAGCGCCGCGATTTCCGCGCTGATGCTCGGGCTGGCTTTGGGCATATTGGCGCGGCCCGACAGCGTCTATGAGAATTTCTATGACATCCTCTTCAGAGGCCTACTGTCGATCTTGATGTTGATCATGGGTATGGAAGCCTGGTCTCGGTTGTCAGAGCTTCGGCGGGTCGCCCATGCATATGTTGCCTATGGTTTGCTAGCGCCTCTGGCGCATGGAGCGCTCGGGTTCGCTGCTGGTCTGATTGTCCATCAGATGACAGAATTTTCCGGCGGTGGCGTGGTGCTTCTGGCCGTGATGGCGGCCTCGAGTTCGGATATTTCCGGACCACCCACCTTGCGCGGAGCTCTACCAGAAGCCAATCCTTCGTCTTATGTTGGAACATCGACTGGTTTGGGCACTCCCGTAGCGATCCTTTCGATCCCACTCTGGATCGCTCTGGCGGATATGTTCATTGGCGTGTGAGGAAGATAGCAACATGTACCAAGCAACCAAGATTGTCATCATCACCGAGCGGACAATCCTCGAAGGGGTGACCAAGCTGATCGAGCAAGGTGGCGCAACCGGCTATACGCATGTAGAGGCGGGCGGAAAGGGAAGTCGGGGCATGCGCAGCGCCAATAAGCCCGGGATCAGTGGCGTGATGGCCAACGTCAAGATCGAGGCAATCGTCTGCGACAAGGCGAAAGCCGAAGCCATCATCACGACGGTTTCCAGGACATACTTCAAGAACTACTCTGGCATCGCATATGTTGAACCCGTCGAAATCCTGCGCCCGTACAAGTTCGACGTGTAGCCTCGCGTCGACATGATCAAGACAAGCAACGGCTGAAAAGATGATGCAATTCTGGCGCAGCGCCTCAAGGCGTGGTTGATGCTTGAGAACGAAACCTGTTCCGCGGTGTGAAGCCGGAGTGAGTGGCTTCGCGCGGGTTGCGTACCTATTGTGACGTCTCGCGTGAACAGTGAAAGCGCCCATTTTCCTGTTCACTTTGGGTGTGTTTCGAGATAATGAACAGGTTATGCCAGAGCCACACCCAAAATGAACACTTGTCAGACCAAAATCGGGTACGCGCGCACTTCGACCGTTGAACAGAACCTCGATGGACAGATTGCTGCTTTGAAAGCGGCCGGGTGTGGCATGGTTCGCACCGAGCAAAAGAGCGGGACCAGCCTGGAGGGACGTTCTGAGCTCAGGACAATCCTCGATTTCATCCATCCGGGTGAGACGCTGGTGGTCACGCGCATTGATCGGCTGGCCCGCAGTCTCAGTGATCTGCAGGCCATCGTCACCCACTTGAAATCGAAGGGCGCGCATCTGGCGGCAACCGAGCAGCCCGTGGATACATCCACGGCAACCGGAAAAGCCTTTTTCGATATGCTTGGCGTTTTCGCTGAGTTTGAAACCAACCTGCGCCGGGAGCACCAGGCCGAAGGCATTGCCGTAGCGAAGCAGCGTGGTGTCTATCGTGGCCGCAAACCCAAAATCGATCTCGAGGCCATTCAGACAAAGCTGATCGATGAATGCTCGCCCACCGAAATCGCGCGCGACATGGGGATCTCGCGCGGAACCGTCTATAAAGCAAAGTCCCAAATGACCCATGCGATCCCGCTCGCAGGCCCCGCCGTTCAGGGCGGGGTTAGAGCGGGATCGCAAGGGTCAGTATAGCCGATCAGAACCCAGTTTGGCAGCACTGGTTCCGCTTGGACAAGGCGCCCAGCGGCGAATAGAAGCATAAGATGCGGGGCCTCGTTTAGCTTGGAGTTGTCGAAGACCATGCCCCGGTCAGCCTGGAGCACGGCTTGCCGGATCAGCGGCTGGCCTCTCTTATAGCGATCCCGGATCTTCTCTTCTGGGACATCGTGTCCACCTTCGTCGGTCCGGGCACGGACACGGGTGACGGAGAGGTCTGGGTCATTCACCCCCACATGCATGACGATGACCATATATCCGCGATCTCTGGCGTTTGTGATGACTGCCAGTTTTGAAGGGTGGGAGAAGACGGTTTCTGTCGCAAAACTCTTCCGCGCCTCCAGCAAGCTCGCCCGGCGCTCGGCCGCGATCTCGGCCGCTCGGTAGGACGCCTCCATCGACGAGTCTTTGAGTTCGTCCCGCTGGATCAGATCGGCGTTAATGAACGGCCCGGCGAAGCTCGGGGCGACCCGCGTCTCATAGAGTGTGGACTTTCCAGCCCCGTTAGGGCCGGCGAGCAGAACGAGACTTGGTCTCATTCTACGGCGTCAGACCCCGCCGCATGCACAAGGTTTCCCGCCTTGTCGAGACCGACACCCAAGCCGAGCTTCCGCCGCTTCGCAAAGAAGGTCTTCTCGGTTGCGGAGGGAGCGGACATCTTTTCGGTGAACGCGTCCAGCCAGGCGATCGCCTCCTCTTCCCGAAGCTCTACCGTGTCGAGGCGGCCCTCCAATGCATCCGTTAACCGCTTATGGTCATAGGCACCCGACTGTTCGATCGCCCGCCCGAGCCGGAGCCAGTGAGTAATCTGGCCGGCCACGGATCGGCTGTGAAGATCAGCTTCCCGGCGAACGGTTGCCATCACATCATCTGAGAGTTTCACTGATTGTGCCATGATGTTCTCTTGTTCTCTAGAATAAGGTGGCATTTTGCCACCTATAAATCAAGGGGTATCGTGCCAAGCCGACGCGTGCGCCCAGATTGGGGTCTGATGCCGGACGGTGCAGAATCCCACGTTTAGGCTGGTTCACAGCATAGCGGGCATATCCCTTTGGAAGTTTTACTTTCCACCTAATGGATCGAAGCCACCGGCTTCCAGCCGGTCCGCTTCAGCGAATCTGTTCTGATCTTCCTCCCCGGAATCTGAAGCCTTCGAAGGGGTATGGCTTCAGATTCCGGGGAGGAAGATCATGCGCTACTCGTCATCCGCGCACACGCGATTCTATCACAGATACCACGTCGTGTGGGCGACAAAGTATCGATACAAGGTTTTGCACGGCGCCATGCGCGAGCGGACCCGGCAAATCATCATCCAGACCTGCGAGGAACTGGGTGTCCATATCGTGAAGGGCGTTTTGGCGCGCGATCATGTCCACATGTTCCTGTCGATCCCGCCCAAGCTGTCCCTGTCCGATGTCATGCAGCGCATCAAGGGCCGCTCATCGCGCCGCATCCAGATGGAGTTCCCCGACCTGCGCAAACGATACTGGGGAAGGCGCTTTTGGGCGCGTGGGTATTTCTCCACGACCTCACGCAACGTGACCGACGACGTGATCAGACAATACCTGGAATTACATTCCTCCAAATGATGCCACCGGCGTCAGCCGGTGCGTCCTTCACTTTAAGACATGGGTTATGAAACACAATTTAGCCCGCTCTGGTTCGTTGGGGCGCAGTGTCATCAGACGATCGCTTCGATACCTTTTCGGTCAATCACGTCAAGCAACCTAGCCGAAGAACCGCTTGGGGACTTCTTCCCTTGTTCCCACTGTGCCACTGTCGTGGCGCCTACATTAAGAAACTGGGCGAACACAGGCTGGCTCATGCGAGTTTTAGACCGGATCTTCTTGATTCGGACTGCTGTGAACGAGGGTTTTTCTGGTACGCAAATCTGACCCATCACGCGCATAGTAATGTCGCCCATGGCACCAACCTCATGAAGGTCCTTCGCCATGTCGTGGGCCATATCCAGAATATCACTCATGATTTGCACTCCAACTCTACAATAGTGCCCTTTTCCTTCAGAGCGTTGATTTTCTCATCATTAGCCTCGATGAGTGCCTTGTCGTTTATCGATAGAGCAGCCTGTTCAGGGCGCGTGATGTTCGATCGGCTGCTCTTCGGGAAGCCCTAGAGGAAAAATATCCTGTCAGACTTCTTTTTCCGGAAGCCAATGATCGTCCGGAAACCACCAGACTTACCGCCGCCCTTTCGTGCAACCCTCTTCTTGAAAAGGTAGCCACCAAGGTTGCCCTCTACGTTCCCATCAAACGCCTCCTTCGCCGCCGCACAGAGGTCTTCATCCGATATCGACTCGGATCCCGCCCACTTCCTGAACGCCTTTCCAACGAATACGCTCACATCTGTTCCTAACACTTAGTGTTACACTTGTCCATTTCAATTAGCTGTTGTCAATCTTAGGATCAGCCTGGGACAGATGACGATCTAGAACAAAATTGACGAAGGTGCTGGTGGCACCAATTGCGAGACGGGCATGGCGCGGCTGGAGCCCCTTGAATTGACCCCGCCCTGAACGGCGGGGCCTGCGAGCGGGATCGCAAGGGTCAAAATGCCCTTGGAACCCGGATTAGGTCGTCGCTGCTGACAAGCTGATGGACCTCCTGAGCAAGGGCGGGAAGATCATCGGTGGTGGGGCTATCAGGGGCGCCTTTCGCCCCTCAACCACTCGTCGAGCTTCGACCAGCGTCGCCGTCCCGAGATGTTCTTGACTGCGATCGCCACGGCCCGGGCCTGGCCGACCAGAACCACCAGCTTCTTGCCACGGGTCACCCCGGTGTAGATCAGGTTCCGCTGAAGCATCGCGTAATGCTGCGTCATCACGGGGATGACCACGACGGGGTATTCCGAGCCTTGGCTCTTGTGGATCGTCGCCGCATAGGCTGGAACCAGCGTGTCCAGTTCCCCGAACACGAAACTGACCGTCCGCCCATCAAAGTTCACCGCGACCTCACCCTCGTCCAGATCGACATCGTCGATCATGCCGATGTCGCCGTTGTAGACGTCCTTGTCGTAGTCGTTCTCGATCTGCATGACCTTGTCGCCGGGTGCGAAGGTCCAGCCGAAACGTTCGACCTTCTTCTCGCCAGCCAGGTTCAGGGCGGCCTGCAACTCGATGTTGAGGGACCGGGCCCCGACGCCGCCCCGGTTCATCGGGCACAGGACCTGAATGTCCCGGATCGGGTCGAAGCCGAACCGGTTCGGGATGCGCTTTGAGACCAGCTCGACGATTCGCGCCACCGCCTGCTCCGGGTCCGCTGCAGGCACGAAGTAGAAATCCGTATCCCCGTCTGGTGGTGAGAGGTCCGGCATGCGGCCTGCGTTGATCGCATGCGCCGTTGTGATGATCTTGCTCTCCGCCGCCTGGCGAAAGACCTCGGTCAGCCGCATGACCGGGACGGCGTCCGAGCCGATGATGTCGGCAAGGACCTGACCTGGCCCCACCGAGGGGAGCTGGTCGATGTCGCCCACGATGAGGAGGGCGGCGTGATCCGGAACCGCCTTCAGCAGGGACTGCATCAGCATCACGTCGACCATCGAGCTCTCGTCCACGACAAGCAGGTCGCAGTCGAGCGGGTTCTCAAGGTCACGTTTGAACCCGAATGCCTTTGGATCAAACTCCAAAAGCCTGTGGATGGTCTTGGCCTCCATCTCCGTAGCTTCCGTCATGCGTTTCGCGGCACGGCCCGTGGGAGCACAAAGAAGTAGGTTCACCCTTTTTGCCGCAAGGATGCGCAGGATCGAGTTGACGATGGTGGTCTTTCCCACACCCGGGCCACCCGTGATCACCATGATCTTCGACCGCAGCGCCAGCCGGACCGCCTCGGCCTGGCTGTCGGCGAGGGCGAGGCCAGTCTTCTGCTCGATCCAGGGTAGTGCCTTGTCGGCATCGATCGCGTGCCAGGGCAGGGGGCCGGACCGGATCCGCTTGATCTGTTCCGCGATACCGCGCTCGGCCAGGTACAGCCCGGTCAGGAAGACGCATTCCGCATCCCCCACACGATCTGCCGTGACCGTTTCCTCCATTAGCTCCTCGGCCAGGGCGCTCTCGATCAGCGGGGCAGGGACCTCCAGGAGCTTTTCCGCCAGACCGATCAGCTCTGCACGCGGCAGGCCGCAATGCCCGTTCCCCATCGCCTCGGTCAGCGCGAAGGAGATACCGGCCCGGATCCGGATCATCGCGGTTTTCTCTATCCCGAGCTTCTCGGCGATCAGGTCGGCGGTCCGGAACCCGATCCCCCGAATGTCCTTCGCGAGCCGGTACGGGTTCTCACTCATCACCTGCACCGCGTCGGTGCCGTAGGTCTTGAAGATCCGCACGGCCCGGGCCGTGCCCACCCCATTCTGGTGCAAGAACACCATGATCTCCCGGATCACCTTCTGGTCTGCCCACCCGGCGGTGATCTTGTCGGCCCGCTTGGGCCCAATCCCCTCCACCTCGCGCAGGCGATCCGGGGACGCCTCGATGATGTCGAAGACGTCCTTGCCGAACATCCTCACCAGTCGTTTGGCGTAGACCGGCCCGATCCCCTTGATCATCCCCGATCCGAGGTATTTCTCGATCCCGTCGAGACTCGAAGGAGCAGACGTCTTCAGGAAGTGCGCCTTGAACTGGAGCCCATGGGTCCGGTCGTTGAGCCAGATCCCAGAAGCCGTGATCCATTCGCCTGCGGAGATCATTGCGGCGTGACCCACGGTGGTCACGAGATCCCGATGGCCCCGGGCCTTCACGCGTAGCACGCAGAAGCCGCTCTCCTCGCTGTGGAAGGTGACCCGTTCTACCAAGCCCGCTAGGACTTCAGTCGTGCTGTCAGGTCCTGTGCCAGTCACCGCTCACACCACTCGCCGGATCGTCTTCTCGCTGACCTTGAACAGCGCGGCGATCTCCGGGATAGGTCGGTGCTCCTCGTCGCGCATGCGCTTCACCTCAGCCTTCTGGGCGGGGGATAGGGCAGGGGGCCTGCCTCCGACCCGGCCGCGTTTCCGGGCCGCCTCCAGTCCCTCTTTCGTCCGCTCCATGATCCGCTCCCGCTCAAATTGGGCGATGGATGCGAAAACGTGAAACACCAGCCGGCCAGCGGGGCTGGTCGTGTCGATGTCCTCCCCCAGGGATCGGAAGCCGGCACCCCGGGTCTGGATCAGGTCGACGATTTCGAGAAGGTCTTTCAAACTCCGTGCAAGGCGGTCGTATTTCGTGACCACGACCACGTCCCCATGCCGAAGCTCCGTGAGCAGCCGGTCCAGCTCGGGCCGGACCCGGGCGGTTCCGGTGATCGTGTCTGCGAAAATCCGTCCCGCGCCGGCGGCGGCGAGGGCGTCGCGCTGGCCGTCGAGGTTCTGGTCGCGGGTCGAGACCCGCGCATACCCTAGGATCATGGACAAAACCCTCCCAAAACCCTTTCGGTTTTGACATGGGTTTTTGTCCCGGTCAACTCATTGAAATTCGGTGAGGCAGCGGAGGATGGTCAAAAACGACATGGTGTGATTGCGGCGGTCGCTCTCCAATGGCGAACGAGGTCCGGTATGTTGGCCTCATGGATATAAGCCGTGAGGAGAACGACCTATGGAACATTATGCTGGTTTGGATGTGTCACTGAAAGAAATTTCGATCTGCGTTGTCGATGATGATGGCAAGACTATCGCGCGCGGAATTTGTCCTGCGGACCCGGAAGGCGTTGCCGGTTGGTTTCGCAACCGATCGGTCACGCCACATCGGATCGTGCATGAGAGCGGGATGCTTTCCATCTGGCTGCAGCGCGGGATGACGAGGCTTGGCCTGCCCACCACATGCATCGATGCCCGCAAGGCGCACAAGAGCCTGTCAGCGCGGCTCAATAAATCGGATGCTGCCGATGCCGAAGGCTTGGCGCAGCTCGCACGCACCAATTGGTTTACTCCGGTCCATATCAGTAGCGAAGAAGCTGATCGGCTCCGCAGCCTGATTTGTGCGCGCGAGCGCCTGATCCGTTTGCGCAAGGACTTGGAGGGACACATCCGGGGCGTCCTGAAAACCTTCGGCATCCGCATGACCGGGGTTGGTCAGGGTCGATAGAGACAGGCGTTCCGCGATCAATTCGCAGCAGCTGGAGAGACTGATCCGATCCTGCGCACGATCGCTGATGGCTTCATCGCGGCCCATTCGACTCTTTGCCAGGCGGTTGATGATCTCGACAAAGCCGTGAAGAAGAAAGCCAAGGCGCACCCCGTCGCGCGCCGTTTGATGACCATTCCGGGCGTCGGGCCAGTGAATGCGCTCAGCTTCATTGCCCTGGTCGATAATCCAGACCGGTTCAGCCGGGTGACTGATGTCGGCGCCTTCCTCGGGCTCACACCAAAGCGGCATCAGTCTGGCGAAATGGATTGGTCGGGACGGGTGTCGAAGTGCGGAGACGGGACGATGCGCGGACTCCTGTTCGAGGCAGCGTCCTGCTTGATCCGCCAGGTGAAGCGTTTCTCGCCACTGAAGAGCTGGGCTGTGCGACTGGCCGTACGACGCGGGTTCCGCAAGGCCGCGGTCGCGACCGCGCGCAAGATCGCAGTCCTGATGCTGACGATCTGGAAATCTGGCGCGGACTATCACTGGACAAAGGAGGCCACTGCCTGATCTGAATTTCCGCCGCTGAGAAGGAGGGAAGCGAAGTCCCGACGGGACGGAGGTAGATCGATCTCGTAAAAACGGTTGGGGCGCAGGCTCGCTTGCCCACCCCGCAAACGACATTGGAGACGATCCACCACCGAACACCATCATGAGGCGCAATGCGCGACCTCGGAGAGAACCATGACTCCGAACGGACAGATCGCCATCCCGCTTGACAAAGCCGCAATCAGCTTATGGCCCGCCCCGTCTGCAAGAGTTTTGTTTTGGCTGTTTCAGTCTGCTTCAGCTTATCCGGCCCCGGAGCCATGCTCCCTGCCATGATGGATATCCGCGCGACCCGGTCCTTCAAGAGAACACGGTCCGAAAAGCCTTCTGATTGCACAGGTCTCCGGGTCGCCGGTCGACTGTTAGGCCATCACTTATTCCTCCCGCAGAATTCGTACCTGCTTTATGCAGATGTTCCTTTTCTTAGCTCGTTCGTGCCGGTACCTCGGGTTGAAATAAACGGTTCTGAGTCAGAACTGCCCAAGCGATCCGCGCCAGTCTGTTGGCCAGTGCGACCACGACCGTGTTCGGATGCGCCCGCGTCAAAAGATTCGAGAGCCATCGACCGAGATTTGTCTGACTGCGCGCCAGGACCGGAAGCGCCGCCCGAGCGCCATGAACCAGATTTTTGCGTAGATATTTGTTTCCGCGTCGCGTAATCCCGCCAAGCCTCGGTTTTCCGCCGGTCGTAGTCTGTCTCGGAACCAATCCAATCCACGCGGCAAGGTCGCGGGCATGTGCAAAGGCAGTGGCATCACCGACCGATGCAACCAATGCCGACGCAGTGAGCGGCCCGATGCCAGGGATCGAGACCAACCGATGGGCCTGTTCATCAGATTTGGCAAAAGCCGCAAATTCCGCATCGAAAATTTTAACCCGACGATCGAGCTCTTGCCACTCAGCGCGCATGTCTTTGAGGACCATCAAGATCCGTGAACTCACAGGGGCGTCATCATCAGCCAGCAGTGCGTCGACAAAATCGGCGAGACGTGCGCGCCCCTGAGCTGTGGTAAGGCCACGCTCCAGCAACAGGCCACGGATCTGGTTCATAAGAGAAGTCCGCTGGCCGACCAGTCGATCCCGAACCCGGTGGAGAGCTTGGATATCAAGCTGATCCTCGCTTTTGGGCGTCACGAAACGCATCGTTGGCCTTGTCGCTGCCTCTACAATGGCCTCGGCATCCCTCTCATCATTCTTTTGCGCCTTGACGTATGGACGCACGTATTCCGGCGACATCAATCGAACTTCGTGACCCTGACTGGCCGCCTGTCCGGCAAGATGATGCGCACCACAACTCGCTTCCATGGCAACGACACACGGATTAAGCTTCGAAAGATGATCAACCAGCTTATCCCTTCGAACGCGACGACGCCGTAGCACCATTCCCACCTCGTCGGCCTCGACAATGCTGCAAACATTCTTCCCAAGGTCGATCCCAACAATTGCAATTCCCATGATCCGAACTCCTCCACTTGGTTGCACCTGACCGCAGCTTACCAAAGGCGCGGCGGGAGGGGCGGGCCATTCCATAGAGAACTGTTTCTGACAAGTCCGCATGCGATAGGCTGTAAGGGCCCTTGAGCGAGGCGCGTATGATCTGTTATGATCAGATATGAAGGAGGCCTCCCCATGTCCAGACTGACCATCTCGATGCCCGACCAGATGAACGAATGGGTCGAATCCCAAATCGCCGCGGGCCGCTACGGGAACGTCAGCGAGTACTTCCGGGACCTGGTACGGCGTGACCAAGAGCGCAGGGAAGCGGCCGTGGCCGAACTCCGGACCATGCTGGAGCGCGCGGAAGCGAGCGGTGTCTCCGATCGCACGTTCCCGGATATCCTGGAGGCGGCGCGCCGGGAGGCCCGGCAGAAGGGCCTGCTTCGTGACGAAAATTGAGTTCACGCACGACGCCGAGCGGGACCTGATCAACATCTTCCTCTACGGGATCGAACATTTCGGCCCGGTTCAGGCCGAGAAGTACGCGAAGACGCTCAACGCCAAGATCGAGATGGCGGCGGAGCACCCGGATTTCGGAGCGGATTACGGTTTCGTCATCAGTGGTGTTCGTCGGTACGAGGCGGTGTCCCACGCCGTGTACTATCGTTCCACTCAAACAGGTATTCTCGTGCTCCGCATCCTGCATGGGCGGATGGACCCGGCCCGTTACCTGGCTTGATCTCATGGGTAACGGACCGGTTCAGTTGATAGAGGATGGACATGCCTCTCCTGTTGGATCGGTCGGACGAATTTCGTCCGACCTTGGGCGTTCGTAGTCAGGGCTTGTAGGCCGCGTCCTGCTGCCATCCGGTGAAGCCGGTCTGCATGACAACGACGTTCGACCGCCCCGCCACGCGCAGCGCGAAGGCCGCCTGCGCTGACAGGCTGCCGGTGTTGCAGAACAGGATCGTCATCCGGTCTTCGGGGATTTCGTCGATCCGGTCGAGAACCTCGCGCCACTCGATATTGACAGAACCAGGGATCGTGCCTTCCTCGAACTGGCCTGCGTCGCGGGTGTCGACGAAGAGCGCCGTCTCAAAGACGGTCTGATCGAGTTGCTGGGGCAGGATGATGCCGGACTCGTATTCCGAAAACATCAGATATTCCTGCATGGCCTCAACGGCTGCGTCCTGCGCCAGGACGGGCGCCGTATGGACGCTGAGCGCGACCGTTGTCGCGAAGAGTAGGTGTTTCAGTTTCATCCGGGGGTCTCCTCCATTCCGGTTTCTTGTTGTTCAGGTGTTTTGTGCGAGCCAGCCGGTCGTGCCGCCTCCCAGCCAGAGGGCGTCGGGGTGGCCGAGCCTGTTCAGGATGTCCGCGCCCTCGGCGGACCGCCTGGCGCCCTTGCCGCAGATGGCCACAGGTGTTCTGCCGGTCGGGAGTTCCCCCACCCGGGCTGCGAGTTCTGCCAGCGGGACGTTTGCGGCTCCCGCCACATGAGCAGCGGCGTAGTCATCGGCGTCACGGACATCTATCAGGTGGAACCGGTTCGGATCGACCGCGAGGCCTGTGAGCGTGAGCATCTCAGCCATTAGAACACCAGAACCTTGTTGGCGGTGAGCGTCGTCTGGGCGAGTTCATCCATGGTCGATCGGTTCGTCCCCTCCATCATGTCGCTTTCAGTCAGGCCGCGTGCATCCATGCAGGTCCCGCACATCAGAACGCGTCCCTTAGCGGACAAGACACGGCGGAGCATCCGTTCGAGGTTGTAGAACCCCTCTGGCGTCTTCTGCCCGGCTTTGGCGCACAGCACCGCGTCGGCCATCAGGAATACGGTGATCTCGGCCTCCGGGTCATTCTTCGCCAGCGCATGGGCCATGCGCAGGCCGTTGAAGCTGCGCTCGGTGCCGTAGGGCGGATCGTTCAAGAGGATCAGGTGTTTCATGCGGTTTTTCCTTCGAGGTCGGGGTTGAGCCGCGGGTGGGTTTCCTCTCCCAGCCAGAAGAGCACGCCGCCTGAGACGAACATGGAGATCGCGACGAACCAGAAGGCGGCCTCCGCCGCGCCCGTCAGGCTGGCGGCCAGCCCGAGACCGAGAGCCCCGATGGCGTAGCCGAGGTCACGCCAGAAGCGGTAGATCCCGATGGCCGAGCCGCGCCAGGAGGGCGGAGTGATATCGGCCACGGCCGCCGAAAGGTTCGGGTAGAGTAGCGCCATGCCGAAGCCCGTCACGCCCGCCGAAACGGACCACCAGAGCGCACCGGTGCCCATGACCACCATCGCCACGCCCGCGCCGCAAATCCACATGCCCAACACATTGGGCCAGAACCGGCCCACATGGTCTGATAGCCGTCCTGTGAAGAGCTGAGAGCCGCCCCAGACAGCCGTAGGAGCCGACGATCCATCCAACCTCTGTCAGGCTCGTGCCGCGTGTCACTAGGAAGACCGGGAACAGCGCCCAGACCAGCGCATCAACGAACTTTTCGACCAGCCCCGCCTGGGAGATCGCAAAGAGGCGACGGTCACGCCAGCTCATCAGTGCGAAAACCTCGCCCGTGGCCGGGTATTCCGAGACGCCTTGCGGATAGCGCGGCAAGTATTTCGGGGCTGCTGCCTTATGTGCTGCGGTCTCCGCCTTCGCCCAGGGGAGCGTGTCCTTGACCCAGACGACCGTCAAAACCAGCGCTAAGATAACCACCGCCATCCCGAAGACCAGCAGCCCGCTCCGGGCCCCAAGCCATGCGGCGGCGTAGGCGGTCAGAATGCCCGCGATCGCCACGCCTACATAGCCTGAGAACTCGTTGAGCCCCATGGTGAGGCCCCGCTCCTCTGCCTTCGTGATATCTAGCTTGGCGGTCTGCGTCATTGACCCATGCGATCCCGCTCGCAGGCCCCGCCGTTCAGGGCGGGGTCAACAGCAGAGGCCTTGATTTACGCCAAGGAGCACGGTTGCGGCGACGATCCAGTTCCAATCGGGCGCGTACCAGATCATCACAGGGATTGGCAGAGCCACGACCCAACCCCAGAACAGTACGCGCTTACGCCCGACACGTTCCGACCATCGGCCAGCGATGAAGTTCATCACAGTCTTCACTCCCCCGAAGGCCACCACGAAGGAGGCGAGCAGAAGGAACGAGCCCCGCTCCAGCCCGAACTCACTCTCGGCCAGCGCCGGGACCACCGTGCGGGTCATTCCTATGGCGAAACCCACCAGCATCACTTGGATCAGCTGATGCGCGATCTGAACCCGGTTCTCACGGATGCCGCGCGTGAACCCGCTTGCGGTCATTCGGCAGACTCCTTCTTCACGGTCCGGGGATCAAGCGCGTGGCCTGAGGCAGGGCCACGGACCGGTTGGAGTAACATCCGGTCCAACCAAAGGTCTCGGGACGTGCGGAACTGTTCGATGCCGACCTCCATCCCCTCATGTCCCTTGGCTGGCTGGGCGATGTAGGTGCCGAGCAGTCGGTCCCACCACGGCAGGTTGAATCCATAGTTCGAGTTCGTCTCCCGCGGATCGACGGAATGGTGAACCCGGTGCATGTCGGGCGTGACGACGAAGAGGCGCAGCACCCGGTCCACCGGGCGTGGCAAGTCGACATTGGCGTGGTTGAAAAGCGCGGTGGCGTTCAGGATGACCTCGAACAGCAGCACTGCGACGGCGGGCGGGCCGAGCGCCGCGACCACCGCCAGCTTGATCCCCATCGAGATGAGGATTTCCACCGGGTGAAACCGCAGACCGGTGGTCGCGTCGAAGTCGAGATCAGCATGGTGCATCCGGTGCAGCCGCCAGAGTCCCGGAACCGCGTGGAACATCACATGCTGGAGGTAAATCGCGAGATCCAGCAGCAGCATGGAGACCATGATGGCCAGCCAGACAGGCACGTCGATGTTGTTGAACAGCCCCCAGCCGCGCTCCTCGGCCATGACCGCAAGGCCGACTGCGATGATGGGAAAGGACAGGCGCAGGATGACCGTATCGACCACGACCAGAGCTAGGTTGTTGGTCCAGCGGATGACGCGCGGGATCTCCAGCCTGCGCCGGGGGGCTGCCACTTCCCACAGCGCCATCGCCGCCAGCACACTCAGGAAGATGCTGAGGCGGATCGTGGGTTCAGCGGAAAGGATGGTTTCGGACATGGGTTTGGCCTTTGGGGTTGCAGAAAACGGCTAGATCATTATCATTCAATTAAACACTTGAACGATTAGATCTTGGAGTTCCCCGTGTCAACCAGCGCGTCATTCAGCCCGAAGGCAGCCCTTCTCGAAGAATACGCCCTCGTCGCGCGCGCTATGTCATCACCGGCACGGCTCTCGATCCTCGAACAGCTCGCGCAAGGTGAACGCGCTGTTGAGGCACTGGCGGAAAGAACCGGCCTGACCGTCGCGAACTGTTCTCAGCACCTTCAGCAGCTGCGCCGGTCCGGACTGGTCACAAGCAGGCGTGACGGCAAAGCCGTGATCTACCGGCTCTCCGACCCGAAGACCCTGGACCTCATGGACCTTCTCAGGATCGTCGCTGAGCGGAACCTGGCGCAGGTTGAGCGGATCCTCCGGGGCCTTTCAGGCGGTGAGGAGGCTCCGGAACCGGTAAGCCGTGCTGATCTAGCCACACGCCTCGCGGAAGGCTCCGTCACCGTGCTCGATGTCCGTCCTGCCGATGAATACGCGGCGGGCCACATTCCCGGTGCGCTTAACGCGACGCTGGCGGATCTGGACAAGATCCTACCCATGCTCGCACCAAACACTGAAATCGTCGCCTACTGTCGCGGACCTTACTGCGTATACGCCCACCAAGCCGTTGCGGCATTACGGACGCGGGGCCTAAATGCGCGGCGGCTGGAGGGCGGTCTTCCCGAATGGCGCAAAGATGGCAGGCCAGTGCTGATGGCCTCACCTTGAGCGCACCACTATCGCACTGAGGATGGCCCGTCAGAATCCACCGTTTTAGGCTGGACCTTACGCTCTGGGGGTCAGAAACCGGAAAAGACCATGTCGAGAGCGCCCCGAATTTCATAATCGGACCCAGACAGGTCAGCGACAGGCGCCCCCTTGAGCAGCGCGGAGGGAACCGCAGCCATTTCTGCAGTATGAAGAACGTACGCCTCCTCCTCGATCGTGAACACTGGCTCGAGCCGACCGATCACCTTCGGTCCGGATGAGGCGGGGACGAGAGGTGCCACGACGCGGGACCCAGTGTCGATCAGGTCCGTCTGGAGGTCGAGCACCAGCCGTCCGCCTGGGACTCGGTAGACCTGAAACTGCGCCATTAGTCGACCTTCAGGATCTGAAGATCTGCCAGTGGTGTGCCATGGGTCTCGATCCAGGCGCGGCGCTCGGATATCGCCTCAGCGTTCTCTGCGACCCAAGCACGCGTCTGTGCCGCCCGGACCGCCTGCGAGAGGGCCGCGTCGCTGATCGCCGATACGTTGAGGCCCAACTCCCGGGCCGCGGCAAGATTGGCTGCGGTCAGGGTGACGTTCGTGCGCTGTTTTTCTGAAGTCGCTTGCGGCATAGTTACCTCCAAATACACACTATAGATACACACAAAACATGTTCTATGCAAGGATGTCATAGCTCGGATGCGATACCCCTTCGCGCATACCCCTGTCCGCGATCACGACGGAATCGGGCCGGAACGCACTCTGGCTGGATAAGGCTCCGAAGTGACCGATGACGCACTCGGCCACTGGGCAAAAGCGTTGATCACACCCATCGTTAGCTTACCCGCAGAACTGGTCAGATCCACGACATCGATGAGTTCATGACCGCCGTCGCGGGCGGAAAAACGGGCTGAAGCAACAGCCGGAAAAATCCAGCTTCCGGCGGTCCAAGGTTGGGGAGCAGAGCACAAACTCGCAAACTCTCGTTATGAATGAAGGAGCCTCGGGGGGGCAAGTCAGCCATTGTATGTTCAGAGACCCAAGCGCTTCACTTTATTTACATAAAACGCATTATGCGACCACGACCTTGTAGCCGCAAAGCTAAAATGTCACCCATCAGCAATTCAGGAATGTCACTCTCCTCGCATATCGGTGGGAGGATGAGCGGACATGGGATGGGTGGTTATGAGCGAGCGCGAGTTGAACCGCGTGGAGGTTTTGGCACAGGTCGATGATGGTCGACTTACCGTAGACAACGCGGCGAACATGTTGGCGCTGACGCGTCGGCAAGTATTCCGGCTGTTGAAGCTTTATCGTCAGGATGGTGCGTCGGCGATCCGGCACAAGGCGCGCGGCAAACCCCCGAACAATCGCATCCACAAAGCCAAACGGGATTACGCGCTGTCGCTGATCAAAGAGAACTATCACGACTTTGGGCCGACCCTGGCGGCGGAGATGCTGGCCGAGCATCATGGGTTTAAAGTCTCGCGCGAGACGGTTCGCAAGTGGATGTCCGGTGCCGGTCTTTGGCTCTCGCGCAAACAGCGCCGGACATTTCATCAACCCAGATTGCGCAGAGAATGCTTTGGCGAGCTCATTCAGATAGACGGCTCGGAGCACCGCTGGTTCGAAGATCGGGGCGATCCCTGCACCCTGCTCGTCTTCATCGACGATGCCACCAGCACGCTCATGGAACTACGCTTCGTTAGGTCAGAGAGCACCTTCAGCTATTTCGAAGCATTGGAGCGCTATCTGACGACGCATGGCCGCCCCGTTGCGTTCTACAGCGACAAACACACGGTCTTTCGCGTGCCAAAACCCAGCGAGCACATGACGGGCATGACCCAGTTCGGGCGTGCTCTGGCAGAGCTGCAGATCGAGATATTGTGCGCCAATACCAGCCAGGCCGAGGGCCGCGTGGAACGAGCGAATCGGACGTTACAGGACCGTCTGGTCAAAGAGCTGCGCATCGCGGGCATCACTAACATGGAGGACGGCAACGCGTTCCTCTCTGGCTTCATGGAACGCTATAACGACAGGTTTGCCAAACCCGCTGCCCGTCCGGACAATTTGCACCGTGCGTTGAACGCCGCACCGGATCGGCTGACCGAGATCTTCTGTCTGCGCAACAAACGCTATGTCAGCAAGGATCTGACACTGAAATACGACCACAAGCGCATCCGGCTGGAGGTCAACGATCTGACGCGCGGTCTGGTCGGCAAATATGCCGACACCTACGAGTTCCCTGACGGGCGCATCCAGGTTCGGCACAATGGCGTTGCCCTGCCCTGCACCATCTTCGATCCGCATCAGCAGCGCGTCACGCACGCGGCGATAACGGACAACAAACACCTCAGCGCAGTGCTGGCCCATATCAAAACCGAACAGGACAAGGCCGCCGCCAACGCCGAGGTGCGCCCGGAAAGTGCCAGAAACGGATACCGTAAGAACGGACGCCGCAACAACGGCTGGAACACCCTCGCAGACCGCAAACGCATCGCCGAACGCAAAGCCAGCCAGGGCTGCGATGTCTGAGGTCTCCGCCCTGGCTGGCTTTGCGTTCGGCGATGCGTTTGCGGTCTGCAATGTTGATTGTCACTGAGAACTGACCCGGTATTTTCACCGAGAATTGACCCACCTTCAGTTATGCGTCGTGGTCTATGACGCGGTCAATGTTGCGGTCTCCTTTCGCGTTTTTTTGGTAGCTTTTGAACTGGCCTTGAAACGGTAGCTGTCGTTGCCCGTTTCCAAGATGTGGCAGCGGTGCGTGAGACGGTCGAGTAGAGCGGTGGTCATCTTTGCATCTGCGAAGACCTGCGCCCATTCTGAGAAGCTCAGGTTGGTTGTGATGATCACGCTGGTGCGCTCGTATAATTTGCTGAGAAGATGGAAGAGCAGCGCCCCACCTGATGAACTGAACGGCAGGTAGCCAAGCTCGTCCAAGATGACCAAGTCGACCTTGGTCAGCATTTCGGCAATTTTCCCAGCTTTTCCGCTCGCTTTTTCTTGCTCCAGTGCATTGACCAGCTCCACTGTTGAGAAGAACCGCACTTTACGCCTGTGGTGCTCGATCGCCTGAACACCGATTGCAGTGGCGGTGTGGCTCTTGCCCGTGCCGGGCCCACCGATGAGAACGACGTTCTCGGCATTTTCGATGAACTCACACCGGTGTAACTGCCGCACTTTCGCTTCGTTGATTTCGCTGGACGCAAAATCAAATCCGGTGAGGTCTTTGTATGCAGGGAAGCGGGCGGCCTTTGTGTGGTAGGCAATGGATCGAACCTCGCGTTCCGCCATTTCAGCCTTGAGCAACTGTGACAACATCGGTGTCACGGCTTCAAAGGCCGGGGCGCCTTGGGCGACCAGGTCTTCGACGGCGTTTGCCATGCCATAGAGCTTGAGGCTGCGCAGCATGATGACGATGGATGCTCCGGCAGGGTCATGACGCATGGCGCTTCTCCCCTGCCTGCCTCAAGCCGTCATAGCGATCCAGGTTTGCTTCGGGCGTCGTTTGCAATGCCAGGGCTTCCGGCGGGTCGACTTCTGGATGTTCCGTAGGCTTACGGTCGATCAACCGGTGAAGCAGGTTCAGGATATGCGTCTTGGTGGGCACACCCGCTTCCAGCGCGAGGTCGACCGCCCGCAAAACGTCCTCTTCATTGTGCTGGAGAACCAACGACAGGATATCGACCATTTCCCTGTCACCCCCGTCCTTGCGCAACATATGTTCCTGCAGGCGTCGGAAGGCTTCCGGCATCTCGGTAAAGGGCGCGCCATTGCGAAGGGCACCAGGCTTGCGCTGAATAACAGCAAGATAGTGCCGCCAGTTATAAACAACCTTGCCAAATTTACGATGGGACCGGTCAATGATCCGTCCATGTTCACAGACCGTTTGCCCTTCGGCCACAACGACCAGTCTGTCTGGGTAGACATGCAGGCTGACACGGCGGTTCGCAAAGCTGGCAGGCACGCTATACCGGTTACGCTCGAATGTAATCAGGCATGTGGGGGACACGCGCTTGCTATGTTCGATAAATCCATCGAAGGCGGGCGGCAGAGCCATCAGCATGGGCTTCTCAGCTGCCCACACATCGGAGATGGACCCTGGCAAGGCCTTGTGCGGCGTCTCTTCCCACAGAGCGATGCAGCGATCTTCAAGCCATTGGTTCAGTTCGGCCAGATCGGCAAAGACAGACATGACCTGCCAGAGCCGATTGCGTGCGTCCTGAACGTTCTTCTCGACCTGGCCTTTCTCCCAGCCTGAAGCTGGATTGCAAAACTCGGGCTCAAAGACGTAGTGGCTGGCCATCGCCTTGAAACGGGGGTTGATGTCCCGCTGCTTGCCCTTACCAACGCGATCAACCGCCGTCTTCATATTGTCATAGATGCCGCGGCTGGGAACGCCGCCAAACACACGGAACGCATGCCAATGGGCGTCAAACAGCATCTCGTGCGTTTGCAGCGGATAAGCCCGGACCAAGAACGCCCGGCTGTGCGACAACTTGATATGCGCAACCTGAAGCTTCAGTCGCTCGCCGCCTATATTGGCCCAGTCTTCACTCCAATCGAACTGGAAAGCTTCGCCAGGCTGGAAAATCAGAGGCACGAAAGTGCCGCGCCCTGTCGTCTGTTCCGCCCGCTGCCGGTCTGCACGCCATGCACGGGCAAAGGCCGCAACACGTTCGTAGGAACCATCATACCCCAACTGAACCAGATCCGCGTGCATCTGTTTGACGGTTCGACGCTCTTTGCGCGATTTACGCGTCTGCGTAAGCAACCAAGCTGACAACCGGTCCGCGAACGGGTCCAGCTTGGTCGGTCGCGACGGTGTCTTGAACTTAGGCTCGACAATGCCCTCGCGCAGATACTTCTTAACCGTGTTCCGAGATAGACCCGTGCGACGGGCAATCTCTCTGATTGGCATTTTGTCACGCAATGCCCAGCGTCGAATGACACTCAAAAATCCCATGTCGATCACTCCATATCCCCCCAACCAAAAATGTCGGGGCAGTGTGTTCACATGGGTCAGTTCTCAGTGACAATTTATGCGGCTACCGGGTCAGTTCTCAGTGACAATCAACACTTGTCCGAGGTCTGCGCGGTGATCAGGTTCAGGCTGGCATTTTCGAGAATGTCATTCACACGGGGGTCGAGCCGGACC
>JBGRQD010000051.1:0-10228 GCA_041725935.1 Pelagibaca sp. | reverse complement strand
TCGACGCCGGTATACAGAGCAGCAAGAACCTCCGCTCTAACCCCACCCTGAACGACGTGGCTAGCGCGGCAGCCTGGTAAAATTACGCCATGTCCGGCGCCCTTCCTGGCAACTGGCCGCGGGATCGGACTTCTCTCGGTCATGAACGAACGCTCCAAATGACAATGGTGAGCAGTCCGATTGTCGCTGTTGGAGCGCCCCTCTATTTTTCACCAGATATTCATAACTACCAGGTATTTTCTGAAATCGGATAATTAAAATAACCGGATATTTACGATTATCCAGTATTTTTAAATACCCGATATTAATACATACCCGGTTTTCTTATACATCCGGTAACATATTTTATCCGGTAAAATTTTTTACCCGATTAAAATAAAAATTGGATATTCTTGCTTACCTGGTTATTGTGGCAACAAGAAAATATCAGGAGGATTCATGCCGGCCATCGTCATCGCGTCACCCAAAGGAGGGGCGGGAAAATCCACGGCTGCCGTGCTTCTTGGCACAGAATTGGCGCACGAGGGCGTACCCGTAACAATGCTGGATTGCGACCCAAACAAGTCACTCACGCTGTGGGCCACTCAATCGGACCTCCCCCCCAGAATCAAAGTGCTGTCAGATATCTCCGAAGCCAATATTGTGCGCACCATCAAGGCACATGACAGCGATGGTCAGGTTGTGATCGTTGATCTCGAAGGGGTTGCCTCACGACTGGTATCCCGCGCGATCAGTCAAGCTGATCTGGTCCTGACCCCGATGCGGGCCACAACACTTGATGCGACCATTGGGGCCCGTGCGCTCCAACTCATTGCAGAAGAAGAAGAAGCCCTCGACCGCAAAATTCCACATGCTGTCATTTTCACCATGACCAAGGCGATCCAATCCAAACAGCACAAGGGGATCGAGGCATCCCTGCGGGAACAGGGCGTGGACATGATTGATCCTCCATTGATGGAGCGCACGGCATTTTCCGGACTTTTTGCGTTCGGTGGGGACCTACATACCATGCCGGCACAGGGAAACATGGATGGCGCACGCGACAATGCGCACGCCTTTGCGATGCAGGTCTACAAACGTCTTGCGGGAGAGGACTGACGATGTCTGAAAAGAACCCGTTCGGAATATCGATCTCACCAGCCAAGCTGCGCAGCAAAGCCAAGGACAGCAGCCCACAAACTGTCGCTCGCTCGGACGAAGCTGCAGAGAAACATGGGTTTGTAGATCGTGACGCCAAGAAGCGGCGTGGTCGCAAACCCAGCCCACGCACAGGACAAGTACATGCCAAGGTGATGCCCGATGTTGCGCAAGACATCGCCGCCGAAGCCAAATATCGGGGGGTGCAGCAAGGCGTTGTGATTGAAGAAGCCTGGGCGCTCTACAAGGCAGAAAAAGGTCTTTGAGCAGCAGCTGCGGGCAGAAATTTGACCCCGCCCTGAACGGCGGGGCCTGTGAGCAGGATCGCATGGTCAGATCGTACCGTTCATCTGAGCGAGTGGCGCAGGCCGTTTTGCTGATCATCCCAAAGCGCCGTCATCATGCCCTTGAGGCGAGGGCCGAGCACTGCATAGGAGCGCTCAGAGAAATGCGTCCGGGACCTGTCCAGCATATCCTGCAATTCAGGGTCCAGATCCGCGCCTTCTCCCCGCATTCGGTCAATAATGGTGGCAATCCCCCGTGCCATGTCCGTCGGAGCGATCCCGGGCAGCGCTATGCAATATGGCGACACGTCCGAGAATATATCCAACGGGGTTACAGCCACCGGACGGCCTGAGATCAAGCCGTAGCGCACCGCGCCACTGGCCGACTCCACGCTATGCTGGTACCCGAAGACGATCAGATCACACTCGGCAAGCTTTTCAAGCGCGGTTTCATCGGGCAGGAACCGTGTCTCCACCTCAACCACATCACCCAGTCCCGCATGCTTGATCTGGCTTTTGACCTTTCCGATCAAGTCTCGCGAGTCCCCGACAGGGTATTCCGCATTGATCATGCGCAGCCGCACATTGCGGCCTCCGGCCTGCAAGATCGACACGGCCTCCACCAATTCAGGCAGCCCTTTATTGGGAAGAAAGAAACCATAACTTCCGATCGTAAAGGGCGCTGTCTCAGGCTGCTTGCGTAGGGCAGGGGGGCTGATCACCGGCAACACGCCATGCGGGAAGAGCGTGACATTCTCGACAAGACCAAGATCCTTCATCCGGTTCGCGTCGCTCACCTTGTGCACCAGAATTCGGTCGCATCGCGCCAGTGCCTCTCGGATCGAGGCAAGCTGGGTCTCGGGCGGATGTGGGCTGTCATCCGTAGCATGCAAGGTCATGACCACTTGCCGACCGTCCTCTTTCAACGCCTCGATCAGCGTCGCGAGATGGGTGAAGTTGAAGAACCCGTAGTTGAATTGGATCAAGATCGTCTGCAGGTCTTCCACCCGGATTGCCGATAAGAGGTCTGATAATTCGTCATCACGACCCTGCTTCCAGCACCGTGTGATGGGTTCATCCAGAGACGCGTCTGACATGACCGGGTCTTTGGCATAGGCCGCCAAGACATGCACTGGCAGACCCAGATAGCGGATCAGATGCTCGGAATAGGTCGCGATCCCACAGCGCGCATTGTAGCTTGTCACCCATCCGACCCGCGGTGGCACTGGTTGGGGACGCGCTGCAGCGTGACGCAGAGCCGCGACACTGCGTTCAGCTACCCTGTCCCAGCCAAACCTCTCGAAAAGAGCTTCCCGCGTCTGTGCGCGCTCTGTGTCTGTCAGGGCAGGGGCCTTGGCCGCTTGCCGCATCAGTTCAGCCATATGGTTGCGATCCGGCTCCGCCCACATACTGAGACCTGTTTCCAGATGGCTCCGGGTCTGCTCAAAGCGATAGTCGATTTTCTGAACAAGTGGCAGGTCGGCAAAATCCATCTGGCCACTCCAGCCCGTGGTGAGCACCGGCTTGCCCATCAAGAGTGCTTCCGCCACAGGCAGCCCAAATCCTTCCGCGCGCGACGGGAAAACCGCGACATCACAGGCCCCGTAAAGCGTGCGCATCTGCCCGTCGCTGAGATCCCCGTCGATCAGATCGATCGGAGCCAGATCGGGATGAGTCAAACGCAGCGCTGCGATCTGATCGGCAATGTCGTTGTGAGGGTTCGGGAAACTCTTGATCAACAGCGCCACGTCATCCCGGTTTGTGAACGCCAGCGCCCAAGCTGCCAAAAGCGCATCGGCTCCTTTGCGGGGAAAACAGGAAGAGACGTGCAAGAAAAGCCGACCCGCCTGAGGTATATCATCAACCGGCTCCGGCGCTATTGTCTCAAAATGATCCACACCGTTGCCCACGGTGTAAGCCGGAACAAAAACTCCATTATCGATCATGATCTTGCGAACATGGTCTGACGTTACCGTCAGATACCGCAGCGTATCATTGAAAGATGTAATATAATCTGGGGGAAACCCTGTTTCTTCCCACGCGTAACAGTGCAGGCCCGGCAGAGGGTCTAGCATATCACTGACCCGCGGCGGATACATGTTTCTGCTGACCGTATCGACTGGATCAAAATTGGCCGCCAGCATGGCACCAATGTCCGGATTGGCGGCAAGGAACTCAGGATCCGGATCGAATTCGCCCCGTCCCTCTGTGGATTTGAGCTGCACCTGTACGCCCTGACGCTCAAGCGCACGCGCGAACTCGCGGTTAACGAGCGCCAAACTGTAGCTGCTGTCGATCGGCCCCTCTATCCGCCAACACAGCGCATCTCGCAGGGAGACGGGGGCCCATGGCTGTGTCCGATCGATCTCAGCCACGAGACGCGATGCAGACCGTCGCGCGTCAGCCATCTTCAGACGGCGGCGCTCCCGTCGCATATCCAGCCAGTGTTTGATCTGCTTGTCGAGCTTCTGAATTTTCTTGGAGCGATAATAAAACCGGGTCTTCTTGGTTTTTTTGAGCTGGGCGATCTGGATGTCATGCATCTCGAGGCGGCTCCGAAGGCCCTCGTTTTCACGACGCAACTCACTGAGCGCCTTGTCATAGACCTCAGCCAGGTCCCGGGCAGATGGGCCCGTTGCTGTGGCAAATGCTGCCTCAATCGCCGCCATCACGTTATCAGGACCCGCTTTCTGGGCCACCAATGCGTAATCAGGACTGGCCTTGAACAGGACATCACTCAATCCTACGGCGTTCGGATCCTGCAGCTGACTTGCATTCAGACGTAGCAACTTGATCTTTGCGTAGCCTGCGTGCTCGGCCAGAAATTTCAAGACGTTGGGGGGGATAGGCGCAACATGCGTACTGTCATTGTGAAAGGTAACAGTACCGACCTCGATATTCTCAGGGTTTGGCGTTTCCAAAATGAGAAGGCCACCCGGTGCCAATGCACGGAGCCCATCGTTGACGATGGTACGCACCGCATCAAAGGGCAAATGCTCAATCAGGTGAAAGGCCGACAAGATGCCGAGGTTCTCATCCTCGGTCGAGGCAAGCGCTTCAAGAGCATCCCGTCGCTCTGCCGGAAGATCTGCAGCAACGCAATCTGCCAACATGCCTTCATCGAGATCCACGCCATAGGGGTCAAAGCCGAAACCTTTGAGGGTCTCCAGCCACTCTCCACGTCCACACCCCAAATCCAACGCTGACCTTGATATCCCACTTTGTGACAGCGGCGAGACAAAGGGACCATACCCCTGCAAACGACCAAGAATCTCGGATCGGCTCCCTCGAAAGGCCGCTTCAAAAGCATGGTAGAACGTGGTTTCTGTCATACTGCCCCTGTAGTTGATTGCGTGGGGTTCCACAATGGATCGGAGCTTGCAGCCCACCAGCTTGCCAAAGCAAGGGCAGGGGGGCATTAGACCCTCCGTGTGATTTGGGAGGTCCGACGTGCGACACGTGTTCTTCGATGTAACAAATTTGCGGGCCTACATAGAGCAACGCCGCCGCCTTTCCGGAATTCAACGGGTCACTGTAATGTTGATTGAGTACACGGCGCGCCAGATTGGTGGCGAGAAAGTATTCTTGTCGTTCCACGATGCAACAACCGATGCCTACAACGTGGTATCCTATCAAGCCATCGACACGATAGGCGGTGTGCTGTCAACAGAAGCGTTAAGTGCCGGGCTTCATCTCAAGAAACCGACTTATGTACGCCCAACCTTGGAGCGCTATGGACACAAACCAATCAAGCGAACCCTGCACGCAGCCATTCGCAATCTTAACGCTGCATTAGGGAACCACAGGCATTTTGAGAAACGCAACTCGACTCTGGAAGAATGGCAGGCATCAGCCAGAACGTCCAAAGCCACCAAGGCACCTTCTCATCCTCAGAAGCCCTTTCAGGATTTTTTTGCAGTAGCAAAGCCAGGGGATCATCTCATTCTTGCAGATGCGTCTTGGTCAACCCCGCTCAAGCCGATGAAAAAAGCACAATCTCAGGGCATTACATGCAATTTCTTGATCCACGATCTTATTCAGATCAAAGCGCCTGAACTGATTTCGGGCAACAAGCAGTCATTGATTTTTTATGACTGGCTATTTGAAACGACAGGTTTCGTTGACAGCTACCTCGCCAATTCCAAGGCCACAGCACAGGACCTTAGAGAATTCCTAAACTCTTCCGGAACAGACCAAAGGATTGATGTGGTGCCCCTCGCCACAGCCAAGATTACCACGCTGCCAGCACAGGAACGAGATCCCACTACACCGGGAAATGAAGACATGCATTCACGACTGGCCCAAGCAACCCATATTGACGATAAAATTCGCGGCCTGCTGAAACGACCTTATGTCCTATGCGTCGGAACGATGGAGGCACGTAAAAACATGTGGGGTCTCGCGCAGGTTTGGGATCGCCTACGTCATCGAGATGATATCGAACTGCCCAAGCTTGTCTTTGCCGGAAATCGAGGCTGGCTCAATGACGATTTTGACAACATGATGGCTCAGACAGGTAACCTGCATGGATGGGTGGAGAGAGTCTACAGTCCATCAGATCAAGAACTGGAATTTTTATATCAAAATTGCCTGTTTACGGCGATGCCAAGTTTTCTTGAAGGATGGGGACTGCCAGTCGGTGAGAGCCTGAGTTACGGCAAAACAGCCGTGGTGTCTGAGACCAGTTCACTACCTGAAGTTGGCGGAGACATGGTGCTGTACTTCGACCCTCATTCGATCAGCGCAATGACGGCAACAGTCTACAGGCTGCTTGCCGAGGATGGTCTGCGCAAGAACTTGGAGGAAAAAATTATGGCTGCAAAACTGCGGAGCTGGGAAGATGTCGCAGCAGACATGCTTGAAGCACTTCGTTAGTCTGTCCACACCCCAGCTACTGTTGCGATGATTTTGCATTGATGTGAGCGGCACGCTCTACGCGCCGGACACTCCCGGCTCTCTCCGTGGTTAACACCCGTAGGGAGTTAATACGAATATGTTGTTGTACTATTGGAACAGCATGACCGAGTGTGATTACACCTTCGCGTTTTTCTCTGGCATGCTCTTGACACATCTTCACGCTCAACTCTTGATGTAGATCCTACAGCGTGCTCGTTGCTCTAAACTCAGATGATATCTAGTTCCTTGGATATCAAACCGCTGTAAAACTAAACCACGCCGATCCCGGCGTGGTTTTTTTGTGACCCTTGCGATCCCACTCGCAGGCCCCGCCGTTCAGGGCGGAGTTAGAGCGTGTAGCGCGACATTGCTGATGGGATTGCGCTACATTGCTCGTGGTTGGCGATGACATGTTTAGAAGATGCCGTTTTGTGGCGGCGTGATCAAGTATCGATGTCGTTGCGCGGTGTCGTGGCCTCCTTTTTGTCGGTGTCGTCTTCTTGCGCGACATTGCTGTTATCAGAGGTGGTCGCGAGAAACGCGCGCGTAATCGCGGGCGGTGTCAACCAGCCGGTCAAGCGTGCCGGAGCAAGCGACATGGGTGGGCAGGGCGATTGCGTCGCTCTGGTCTTGCTCCAGTAGGGCGCCTGATTTATGCTCTTTTTTCATACGTATTTTCCAGGAGATCGATATGGGTCGTGTGAAAGTCAATCTGACGCTGGATGCCGAGGTCGCGGAAACAGCTCGATCGCTCGGTCTCAACATGTCGCGCCTCGCCGAAGCGGCGATCATCGAGGCCGCAAAGGTCGAACGCAATCGTCTTTGGCGTGAGGCGAACCAATCCGCGATAAATGCCTATGCCGAGGAGATTGCCAAAGAAGGCTTGCCCCTAGCTGGCTTCCGCAGCTTCTGAGACGAGGACAGGATGGCACAATTCGATCTTTTCCGCCTCACTGGAGGGCAGCTGGTTGTGGATCTGCAAACCGACCTGATTGGAATCGATGCAACCAGGATCGTTGCGCCCTTGCGCGAGGCAGGACGTTATGCTGCCTTCCCAGGCCTTACGCCTGCTGTCGACCATGACGGGATTGCGTGGATTGTCCGCGTTCAGGAGCTCGCCGCAGTTCCGAGGGCAGAATTGCTAGACCGGGTTGGGTCTCTGGCGGACCAGCGCGACGCGTTGAAGCGCGCGTTGGACATCCTGATCGATGGGGTGTGACCCGCGGCACCGTCGGTGCACCCTAAACGAAGAAGACCTCCGGACCCGGATGCACGCTTGATCAGTCTCGCTCTGCGAGTTGACGGCAGCGCACGCTCCCGAGGCCGCTTCGTTGCGCGACACCTCGTAAAACTGGGTGTCGCCTTAGGTCGTAAAAGTAAGTGTCGCTTGACACCTGCCATGTGCATTCCATGCAACAGGGCCGCACCGGGAGACGTCCGGCGGTCGAGAAAGATACCAAGGAAAATTGGAAACTCTGTTGAAACTGACCCAAACAAGAAAATACCTTTGAACTCGCGCAGGCGCGCAGCGAGAAAAGCCAGCGCTGCGCTAAAGCGCTCTCAACAGCCCAATTCCCTGTTCGAGAGGTATTGCCCGGATATCTTCTGCCACGGGGACATCACGCTCTCCGGCGTAGATCAGCAGCTTCCGGTTGGCTTTGACGTCTTCTGCGCCGGTGTGGAAACCACGAGAAACCTTCGGCGCTGTCGTGCGCTTGATCTCGACGGCCCAGATGTCGCCACCCGGCAAACGCAAAACCAGATCAAGTTCGGCTCCGGCAGAGGTGCGATAGAAGAAGGGTTCGGTGCCGGCGGGCGCCACGGCAAGAAGGGTCTCGATGCAGAACCCCTCCCAACTGCCGCCGACGACAGGATGCCCGAGCAAGCCCTCGGTTGTACCAATACTCAACAGCGCATGAACGATCCCGCTGTCCCGCACATAGATTTTTGGCGATTTCACCAGGCGTTTGCCGACATTCTCATGCCAGGGCTGCAGCCGCCGCACCAGCATGAGATCGACGAGCAGATCGAGATAACGACCGATGGTTTGGCCCGACACACCGAGCCCCTCTGCGAGGGCAGCAGCATTCAGCAGGCCGCCTTGCACATGCGCCAACATGGTCCAGAAGCGCCGCAAGGTTGCGGCTGGAATACGCGGCCCGAGGGCAGGGATGTCACGCTCCAGATAGGTGCGCAGGAAATCTAGACGCCAGTCCATGCTGGCCTGATCGCTGGCAGCCAAGAAACTCTCAGGAAAGCCACCACGTAACCAGAGCGCATTCAACTGATCAGCCCCAACCTCGGTAAGTTGCAGAGGGGGCATTTCGATATACCGGACCCTTCCAGCGAGGGACTCTGCCGATTGTTGCAGGAGAACATTGGAGGCTGACCCTAAAAGCAGAAACTGCCCCGTACGAAACCCGGCCCGCCTGCGCTGGTCGATCTGACCACGCAGGCTCTTGAAGAGGCCGGGCATCTGCTGCACTTCGTCGAGAATGACGAGTTTTCCCGTTTGTTCATCCAGATAGAGATCTGGTTCGGTCAGGATCTGCCGGTCCGCGTCACGTTCAAGATCAAGGTATACCGATGGTTGCTCCGAAGCGATGTCGAGAGCAAGCGTGGTCTTCCCAACCTGCCGGGGACCGAGGAGCACAATAGCGGCTTGGTTCGCAAGCGCGGATTGCACAAGTTGATGAGTTTGGCGCATATACATACCTTGCAATTACTCCATCACGTGGAAGATTTGCAAGGTTAAATCACTGTGCCGCTAACGTTCCAGCCTGATTTGTGAATTAGCCTGAAGTGATGAACAGGCTTTCCGCCAAAACTCACTCCAACAACCCAATTCGCTCCGCCCGTTCCAGCAGCATCCTCACGGACGACGGCTGCCAGCTCATGCGTCCACGTGGTGTGCGTTCGCGCATAGATTCCAGCCGTTCACAGATCGCCTGGAGCGTAATGCCCGGATCCGCGCCCTTGATGGCGGCGACGATGGCGGGCAGGCGGTCGTCCGTTTCGTGGCGCCCGGCGCGGGCCAGCACCTCGGCAGGCAGGAAGCCGTTGCGGACATAGGCCTTCACAGCGCGCAAGAGACGGCTTTGGGTCCAGCGACGCGCCTCGGGCAAGGGGCCGTTGATGATGCGCACCACGTCTTCCCAGGCCAAGTCGGGGCGCAACCGGCGCACATGGGGCACCCAATCTTGTGCAGTCTCGTTCAGACGCTCCATATAGCCGTCCTGTCGCGCCAGCCGCACTTTGCGAAGAGCAGCAGGGTCCTTGGCACGCAGCCCAGGGTTCCCGCCCACGCGGCCCTTTGTGCGCGCGCTGGCGAGGCCGGCCTTGGTGCGTTCCCGGATCAGGGCGCGCTCGAACTCGGCCGCAGCGCCCAGGACCTGCAGGGTAAACTTGCCCTGCGGAGAGGACGTATCGATCGGATCGGTCAGCGAGCGGAAGAAGGCTCCCTTCGCCTCCAGCCGCTCGATCACCTCCAGCAGATGCGAGAGGGATCGCGCGAGGCGGTCGATTCGCACGACGACCAGCGTGTCGCCCTTGCCGATGCGCTCCAACACCCGCGCAAGCACCGGCCGCGCACGATTGCCGCCCGAGGCCTGTTCTTCATGGATCTCGGCGCAGCCTGCGGATTTCAGGGCCTGCGACTGGGGCAGGGGGGTCTGATCCTCGGTTGAGACATGAGGTAATCGCGGCGGCGCTGATCGGAGGGATGGTGCAAGCTGCAGGGATAGAAGCTTTGAAGGAGATACCCCTATGCCCATGTTTGCCGCCCTTGATGTGTCCAAGAAAGAGACGCAGGTTCATATCGCTGATGTGTCTGGAAAGTGCGTCTGGCGCGGAAAAGTGCCGACCAATCCGAGAGACATTGCCACAGTGCTGCACCCCTACGCCAAACAACT
>JBGRQD010000050.1:0-18077 GCA_041725935.1 Pelagibaca sp. | reverse complement strand
GGCACCTATTACGAATTCGAGATCGAAGGCGACGGGTCAGCGGAACTGGCGCTGGAGGGGTCCGAGTTCTTTCGGGCAATCTGGATCGACGAGATCGTCGTGAACGATCTGGAGATCCGCCCGCTCGGCCTGAACTCTATCGAATTCGACGATGCCGGGACGATGGAGATCGGCTTTGTCGCGATCAAGCCCGGTACTTACTTCCTGCGCATTCCCGGATCGACCGGAGAGACCCAGCGGCTGGACATCACCATCGAGTAAGGCCAGCATACTAGAGGAGGTAGACGCTCTTGACTTTTAGCCTGCCTCCAGCTCTTTAAACCAATAACGAGCACTGCTCTCAGGGCGATCGCACAAAGCTGCATCTCTACAGCTCTACACATTCGTAGGTTCTTGCGTGCTGCCCTCCACTGGCGTCCTGTGTATGGACCGTCTGTACCGGACATTGACCATACAAGTTCGATGCTGCGGTGTGGCCCGTCGAACCGTCCATTCGCCGCAATCGCAAAATCATCTAGCCGTCGGATGACTGCATCGCAGGACTGAGCGGGCAGTCACGACACATCTCCCGTGACTCCGCGTCCGTTGTGGCGCGTAGGATCAAGGCAATCGCAATGCAGATTGCGAGAACCCAGATCGATGCGTGCGAGTTGCGGCGCCTCCCTCCGAACGGCAAGCTTGGGGTC
Source organism: Pelagibaca sp. (assembly GCA_041725935.1). Taxonomy (GTDB): domain Bacteria; phylum Pseudomonadota; class Alphaproteobacteria; order Rhodobacterales; family Rhodobacteraceae; genus Marivita. The sequence continues at coordinate 17,391 of JBGRQD010000050.1, read as the reverse complement.
GGTTTCCCAAGGCGCAACGGCTTGGACGTTGGGCGTCGCTCGGATTTCGGTTTAATATCGTCAGGCCGTGTAGATGGAGGCATATGATCCTTCTTTTCGTTTTTCATGTTCAACCCGACGATGTTAGCGGCAGTGTTTCATTCGCTATCGACACCCCGTTATGCGGGATCTGCGTCATGTCACTCGCTTGTCGACAGCAGCCTCGCGGCGCCAAGCGCCAATTGATCGGGATGACCGGAACCGTCGATGAGGACGAAGGAGGACCGGCCACGCTCGAAGAGGGCAATGGTGCGTCCCTGATATTCGAAGGCACTCGGCGGTTCCTCGGTGTCTTCTGGACTGCGCGCGACGACCATCAGCAAGAGCCGTCCGAGATCGGGGGCGTCTACGACAATAGCAATGGCGGGGCGATCAGGTGTTGCAACGATTTGCACATCGCGCACTGTCCAATCCTCGGGCAAGGACGGCAGGTCTACCCCGAGTGCCGCGACAATCTCCTGCGCGTTCAGCTCCGCGCTTTCGGGCTGTGATACCATCCAGTGCCGAAGCTCCAGCGCCGACTGCGCGTCGAGCGCCGCCTCCACCAGCGGTGGGGCGCTTGCGGGCCCGGTCGTTTGCCACGTCGCATGGCCAACCCAACCTGCTGCGAACAGAACCACGGCTGCCGCGAAGGGTACAGCGCGACGCAACACGCGCTGCCCGCGCAAACGGCCCTGCAAACGCTGCGCCTCGGCCACGAGTCGTGGCGGCGCCGGATCGTGAGCAGATGAAAGCGCCATACGCAGTGCAGCAGTGTTGCTTGCATCGGCCAGCAACTCCGCTGTCCGCTCCGGCCTCTCGTTCAGGTAATCGGCAATCGCAAGGGTGCGATCAGGGTCAAGACGCCCCTGGAGAAGCGCCAGAAGGTCAGCCTCGATGTCCGGATCAATCTCAGCCCTGTCGCTCATCGCGTCCTCCTACAATCCTGAATGGTTTCGCCGACGCTGCCGCGCCCCGACCGTCCTCGAAGGCGCGGAGTGCCGCGCGCGCCCGGCCGACGCGGGACATCACCGTGCCCGGCGGCACACCCAAAATCTGCGCCGCCTCGATCGGACCGAGCCCTTCTACCGCCACCAGGTGAAGGGCTTCACGCTGTTCGGCACTCAGCGACAGAAACGCGGCGCGTAGCTGTGCCAGGCGTGCCGCCATTTCACCGGACGCCTCCACAAAGGACGGTCGTGTCTCGGCCCAAGCCTGTTCCCGTGCTTGCGACGCTTGCGCACTGCGCCGGTCGTCGATGAACAGATTGTGCAGGATCGCCATCAACCAGACCCGCACATCCGCGCCATCCCGAAAAGTTGCGCGCCGCTCCTGCGCCCGCACAAAGGTCGCCTGCACCAAGTCGTCGGCCGCGTCAGCGTCGCGCGTCAGGACGCGCGCATAGCGGCGCAGGGCCTCGAGTTGGCCGACGATGTCGAATTCGTCATGGGCCATGGTGGCTCATACTCTCCTGTTGAGCGCGTCTCATGCGCTTTGTTCTGCCGATGTCTGGTCGCTCGCGCGATAGTCCGAGCCGGTCTCGCCAATGAAGCGGGCATTCTCTTCGCGTATGCGCGCCGCTGCGTCGTCGTAAAGGAAAGGCAGGAAGGCAAAGCGCCTGCCCTTGGTCACCTTGCTGACCTTGTGCAGCAGGGAGCAAGAGAACACCACGGCACCACCCGGTGGGGCCTTGAAGCTGCGTGGGCCGTATTCCGGAAAGCTGACCTCGCCGCCCTCGAAGTCATCATTGAGATTGACCGATACGGCAAAACGGCGATGCGCCGTGCCCTTTGTCGTGTTGTCGCGGTGCGCAGAGAAGTGACCACCATCCTCGGCCGCGTAGCAGGAGACGATGTAGCGCTCCATCCGCGTTGCCTTGAACTGATGCACTTTGGCAATTTCAGGCACGACACGACGTATGAACCGCGCCTGCAGGGCCGAGATCAGGTCGCCGTCCTCGATGTTATAGTCCTTGCGGCGCTTGAAGCTCGGGTCGGAAATACCCATGGTCTTACCGCCGATCTCGCGCATGAAGCCGCTTTCTTCTCCGCCTTCCGCCTCATAGAGCCCGATAAGGTGTCGGCAGAGCTCCGGCTCGAACACGCGCGGAAGGAACAGGACCGGAGCCATGATTTCGACCCCGGCAAAGCGTTCCGGCGGCGGCAGGCTGTCCATGAACGCCATGACCTCGTCTAGGTCGCCCCGATCTTGCCGGAATGGGATGACTGCCAGCACGCGCATGGTTGGATCGATGACCACCCATTGCCGTGCAAGTGCGACTGACCCGTTGGCAGCCGATGCATCCTTTGCAGCGATACCGTAAAGGCGCGAGGCCAGCAGGTCGAAGTCCCAGAAATGGCGATACCCCGGCATGCGGTTCTTGACCCGCCCACTTGCCTCATCCTCGGGGTCGATACTGACACCGAAGAAGCACGCGAAGTCATCGTTGAAGATGTCGGGCCGGCCGTATGTAGCCTTCAGCGCCGCCTGCGCATGGCCATCCGCGGCGCTGCCGAAGAAGCAAAGAACCAGATACCGCCCTGCGGCGCTGTTGAAGGCATAGCGCGGATTTGCAACGCTGCGCTGAATGAAGCTGGGAGCCGGATCGCCCGGCGTCAGGAAGGTTGACGCGTCAATGTGCAGAACCGATGTCATCTCTTCTGGCCTTGATGTTTTCTTTCTCTACGGAGCCAAAGGCCAAACGCGTCCTGACATTCTCGGAAAAAATCTATAGGTCCGGCGGGACGCGATCATCAGGCAGGTGCAGGGATATCCAGAGCACAAGTTGATCCGGACCAATCCTGTCGCAGTTGAGCCAACTCAGGTCGGCTGCCTCGATCAGGGCGAAATTGTGCCGCCAGCCCAGCGGAGGACGCGCAGCCGATCGTCCAGTGCGCCAAGACGGGTAAGACTCGCGGCTTGGCCGACCTCAGCCCTTCGCCAGTTATCGAGAACTGCGATTTCGCAGTGGTCCTACCCGTGGCCCGGGCGGCAGATTGTCCAGCGCCTCTTTGATCTGGCCAGACAGGAAACAGTTTCGCATTTTCTTCACCATTTCAGCACATGTTTATTACGTGATTTCTGGAAGATACCGCGATATCGCACATCATTTTTCAGCTTAAGGTTTCAGTTTTGGTTCTGTTTTTCAGCAAGTGGCCACCCTGTTGGCGCGCGGCCCAGCCGGTCTTGAAGGTTCCATATCGGTGACGTCTGGCGAAGGGCATGCCTCGGATGTGGCTTGGGCCAAGGCAACGCGGATCGCGCGTGAGCTGGACCGGATTCTTGATGGAGCGGCGCCGGTGCGTGAGGCCGTTGTGCGCGCGGCATCCGAGCTGCGGCTCTCGACACGCCAAGTCTACAACTATCTGGCGCGGTATCGGGAAGAGCGCAGGGTATCGTCCCTGCTGCCGCGAACGAGTGGAACAAGAAAACCAAGGATCAACCCCGCAGTCGAGAACATCATCGCGGTGACCCTGCGGGAGATGTGGTTGCGCCCGGAGCAGCCGGACCTTGCACCGATCGTTGAAGAGATCCGCACCCGCTGCGCAGAGGAGGGTCACACTCCGCCCGCCTATGTCACTGTCGCCCGGCGCATTCCCATCCTGTTCGCCCCGGAAGAAATTGCCCGCCGCCGCCTGTCGGATAGTAAACACCTGCACCGGCTGAAGCCGCGACCGGGCTACATCCGGGCCAACCACGCGCTCGACGTTGTCCAGATCGATCACACGCCGGCAGACATCCAGTTTGTCGAGGTTATTGATGACTACGGTGTTTTCGTTGGGCGCCCCTATCTGACCATCGCTGCAGATGTGGCCACGAGCGCGATCATCGGCTTCTGCCTGACCCTCGAGCGGCCGTCGCGACTGTCTGTGGCACTGTGTCTGGCGCACGCGATGTGCTGCAAGATTGACTGGCTGGCAGAACGCAGTATCGATCATGCTTGGCCGATGCACGGTCGCCCAAAGCAGATCGTCGTCGATTCCGCCAAGGAATTCCAAAGCAGCACCTTCAGCAGAGGATGCGCGGACTATGGTATTTCCATTCGCATGCGGAACAAGGGCACCGTGCATCGGGGCGGAGTCGTCGAACGCCTGCTGGGGAAAGTGAACACCGCGCTGCGGGCTTTGCCGGGCAAGACGGGGCGTTCCATCGCGGATCGGGGCGACTATGCCTCGGAAGCGCGGGCACGGCTCAGCTTCGCGGATCTTGAACGCTGCATCGCGCTCGCGATCATCGACCACAACCTGAGCCAGAATGCGCGCAAGCTGACCGTTCCGGCGAAAGAGTGGGAAGATCGGTCCCAGCCGAAAGACCGGCCGATCGATGCACCTGTCGATGTGCTGCTGAATTTCCTGCCACGCAAGACGCGGAAGATTTCACCTCAGGGCATCAGTCTCTTCGCCATTGACTATTTCGAGCCCTGGCTGGGCCCGCTGGTTGCGCGTCGTGACCGGCTGGAGCCGCTGGATCTGTGCTATGATCCTCGCGACATCAGCCATGTCTACGTCAAGGATCCGGATACCCATGCCTGGCGGCCGGTCAGGCGACGGGACGGACTGGCCGAGCCGATCACGCTCTGGCAGCACCAGGCGGATCGACAGAGGCGGCGCGAAATCCAGCGGCGCCCTGTGCAGGAGGCATCAGCGATCCGACGCGAAATCGCCGCAACTGTTGCCGCCGCCAAAACCCCCAAAAGCCGTTTGAAGGAGATGACCCGCGCCCGGCATGCCACCGAGGCAAAGAAGCCTTATGCCGACTTCGCTACGCCTTCCGCCTCGGCCCAGGCAAAGCTCGACCCGGATCGTCCGCGGCGGGTCTTCCCAATCGAGGATTGGTAAGGTGCCGGACCACCTCATGTCCGCCACCGTCCCACTCTTGCAGGCCGATGACGCAGTGCGGATCGCCCATGTGCGCGCGCCGCGCTGGATCAGCCATCCGGCGGCCGGCGCGGCGCATGACGCGATGCGACTGCTGCTTGAGCGACCGCCATCCCTGCGCCCACGCGGTTTGCTGCTTGCCGGTCCCTACCATAACGGCAAGACCATGATCGCCGAACGCTTCGCCGTCGAACATCTGCGTGCTGCCGACCAACAAAAGGTGTGGGTGATTCAGACCCGGGAAGGTGCAGGGCTGTCGCATTTCTATGCCAGCATCCTGTCCGGATTGCGCGCGCCACAAGCCGCGGGCTGGCGCAGCCTGGCCCGCGCCGGCGATCAGGTCGATCATCTTCTGGAGCGCCTGAAGCCGCGCCTTTTGATCTTCGACGAGTTCCACAGCGCGTTGCGCGGGCGGCGCGAGGATGTGAAGGCCATCTTCTCGTTCTTGCGGCGGATCGCACGGGTGCATGACATCTCACCCGTCCTTGTCGGCGAAATCGCGATCTACGATGCGGTTCATGATACGGACGAAATGGGCTCACGTTTCGATACGATCCCCATTCCACGATGGGCGTATGACGGGGAGTTCGCGACGCTTCTCGACAGCCTTGAAGCCAGTCTGCCGCTCGCCGAAGCCTCCGATCTGTCGCGCGAACCCTTGGCAAAGATCATCCACGATCTGTCAGAGGGGCTGATCGGCGAGGTTATCGAGATCGTCACCAGGGCCGCAGTTGCGGCAATCTCGCGCGGTGAGGACCGGATCACGGGCGCAACCCTGTCGGACCTTGGCTATGTGCCTCTCTCGAGGCGCCGCAATTCCGCTTTGCGTCACGAGATGACATGAGGTTTGGGCCGACCGGGATCTCCGTGACGCCTGCAGAGCGGTATGAAGGCGCGGCGGGAAACCGTTGGCCCATGAGCATTATGCCCGCACCAGGTGAACTTCTGTCGAGCTGGCTGCACCGCCTCGCTTACGCAAACGGCATACCTCCGCACTATTTTGGTGCGCTTCTCGGAGCGCCAGGTCAGAACTGGTCGGCACGTCTTGATCGAGCGATGCCAGATCGCATTCTGCAGTTTCTGGGAGAACATACCCACATACCCTTGGAAGACATCGCGGCTCTGAATATTGCTCCCGACCCTTTGACCGTGCTGCGTTTGCCCCTGCGGCCAGGGTCTCAGCAGACCTGCGTACCCGGGAGGCAGGTTACCTGGCTACAGTTCTGTCCCGCTTGTCTGGCGGAAGACGAAACGCCCTATTTTCGCCGAGGCTGGAGCCTGGCGACACGCGTTTCTTGCTTTCGCCACGGCTGCCGACTTCGGGACAGGTGCCCATCCTGCGGGCGCGGACTGGCTCCGTTCAGCCAGAAGCGTCTTGTGCCGCATCAGATCTGCGCCTTATGCGGCGCGGCGCTCTGCAAACGCACCCGTCCTGCCTCTGATGCAGTTCAGCGCCTTGAGCGCCTGATCGACGATCTGCTTCGTTTGCATACAGCAGGGCTTCGGATGGCAGCGGGGCGATCACTGTCGGACCTGCTTGGATCCGCCTGCTTTCAATTTGGTAAACAGCGCATGTCCATCGCGCGCCTCCCTCATCGAGATCGCTATCATCTGCTTCGCCAATTGACGGTAGGGCGGTCGACGCCTTTCGGAACGCGAAGAAGTTCCGCGATCGCTTATTGGAGACGCGCCGCTCAGGCTGCGCCAGCCTGGCGCGGACTGATCACATCATTCAGCGATGCCGTCCTGCCTCGGCCCAAAGCTGAGCCTTGCTCTACCACCGCCGGCCCGAATTTGGCAGATCTCGTTCAAGCGGCCGCGCGGCTCCATCAGGAGCAGCAGGCGCTGTGAAAATTCCCGGTGAGTTTCAGGCGCGCGCGGCCAACCCGGCATCATTCAGCTGTTCAGGATCCGGCAGGTCGCGCAAGCTCTCCAGCCCGAAAGCTGCGAGGAACACGTCTGTGGTCACGAAGGTATAGGGGGCACCACGACGCGGCGCGCGCGGCCCAGTTCCAATCAGACCGTGTGCATGCAGCCGCCCGATCAGGTCCCGGCTGATCTCTTTGCCGAAGATATCCTTCAGCCCGTCGCGGGTGATCGGCTGGTGGTAGGCGATGGCCGCCAAAATCGCGACGTCGAACTCGTTCAGGTCCAGCAACTGGTCCCCGACATCTGCCGCAGCACGGACCGCCGGAGCATAGACGGATCGGGTCCGGAACATCCACCCGCCGGCGACCTTCGCGATCTCGAAGGCCCGCCCGTCCAGATCGGCACTGAGGTCCTCGATCAAAAGGTCGACCGAGGCCCCCCGCCCCACCACCCGCACCAGATCCTCGCGCGGCACCGGCGAGCCAGAGGCAAACAGCACCGCCTCGATCCGCCGCATCCATTCGCGCCAGCGCAGCTCCGGCGGCAGGTCGGATAGTTCGCGGTCAAGCTCGGGTTCGGTGCGATCCTTTGCCATCACTACACCCCGTAGAGCCGGAAGGTCTCGCGGCCGGTCAGCTCGCGCACGGCGCCGAGATCGACAAGCCGATCACAGAGCCGCCGCGCCGCGCGGTCCGGCAAAGGCAAGGCTGAGGGAGCGACCGCGTCCTGTTTCAGGAAGGTCTCGACGGCGTCGGCCGCCCCCTTGGCCCGAAGCTTTGGTGCGACCGCCGTCAGATGCGCCGCCCGACGCGCGAGGTCGGTGGAGAGACGCACGGCCTCGGCCGCCGATGACACGAGCGCCCGATGACAGGCGAGCTTCAATTCGTCGCCTTGCTTGCGCAGGTCGGCACGTTTCAGGCCAGCCGCCAGCAGCGGCACGACATGATCCCAGCCAAGCGCCTGGGCGAGGGCGGCATCCGCGAGGACCAGCGCTGCTTCGTCTGCACGTGGTGCCTCGCGCAGAACGGCTTCCAGCGCCATCGCGGCACGGGTCACCGGCGCTCCCTTCCCCGTATCGAGCCATGTAGCAATCTGGCCCAACTCCAGGGTCGGCAAGGCTCGGCCCAGAGCCTTGATCGACACCGGCCGCTCCACCGCGCGCCGCCAGGCCAAGCAGGTTTCGCCGGCCGGTCCGGGAAGATCCCCCGGGCGCAGAAGGTGTACGGCGTCGCGCAGATCCCCAGCCCTCTCGGAACGCCCCGAAAACGCAACACAAGCCTCAGCTGCGCGCAGCGCGAGCCGCTCCCGCAACAAGGCTTGGGGCACCTCCGCGCGTCCCAGCACAACATGCAGGTGGTTCAACGCCGCGCCCGACAAAAACGCAACATCTTCAAGGGCTTCAGCCCGTGCTGAGGTGATCCAGGCAGGCATCCGGGGTAGTGTGTCAAAGTCGCTGGTGAGATCCGGTCGGGCAAATGTCATGCTTGAAGGCTATATCAGCGCGGCGCTTTTGGCCAGTAAATAGCGCACAAACCGCCTCACTCTATCTGCTGCAATAATGGCCGATAACCTTGTGTTATCGGACATTATAATGATATGCTCAAAAACATGGGTCGTCTCACAAATAACAGCACCAAAATCGCGGGTTCGGGCGGGTCAGGGTCTGAGATCTCGAACTCAGCACCCCATGGCGCGGCGAACAGCGAAGAACACGACGAGAGAACCTCTCGGGACCGAGCCTCAATCGCCCTGCCCGCCCATGTGGCCGGCTCCGGCGCGCTCGACCGGCTGATTGATACCGCCCGCGACTACGCCGAGGCCTCGACAGCTGGGAACACGAACAAGGCCTACGCCGCCGACTGGAAACACTTCACCCGCTGGTGCCGACTGAAAGGCACAGAACCTCTGCCCCCCTCACCCGAGATGATTGGACTTTATGTGGCTGATTTGGCTGCACCAGCCGGGAAAGCCCCTGCCCTTTCGGTCTCCACGATTGAGCGTCGTCTCTCGGGGCTTGCCTGGAACTACAGGCAGCGCGGCTTCACTCTTGATCGCAAGGACCGCCACATCGCCACTGTTCTGGCAGGGATCAAACGCAAGCATGCGCGCCCGCCGGTTCAGAAAGAAGCGATCCTGCCTGAGGACATCCAGGCCATGGTGGCCACCCTTCCCTTCGATCTCCGCGGGCTTCGAGACCGGGCAGTCTTGCTTCTGGGCTATGCTGGAGGTCTCCGTCGCTCCGAGATCGTGAGCCTTGACGTGCACAAGGATGATACACCGGACTCCAGCGGTTGGGTCGAGATTTTCGAAGATGGCGCTCTGCTGACGCTGAACGCCAAGACCGGGTGGCGCGAGGTCGAGGTCGGGCGCGGCTCAAGCGACCAGACCTGCCCCGTTCACGCGCTTGAGCAATGGCTACACTTCGGACGCATCGGCTTTGGGCCGGTCTTCGTGCGCACCTCGCGGGATGGAAAACGCACCCTCGAGGCCCGCCTCTCCGACAAGCACGTCGCACGGCTGATCAAGGCAACCGTTCTGAAGAGCGGCGTCAGATCCGATCTGCCGGAAGCCAAACGTTTAGCAATGTTCTCTGGCCATTCCTTACGCGCCGGACTCGCCTCGTCGGCAGAGGTTGATGAGCGCTATGTTCAAAAGCAACTTGGTCATGCAAGCGCCGAGATGACCCGGCGCTATCAGCGAAGGCGCGACAGGTTCAGGGTGAACCTGACCAAAGCCGCAGGGCTGTAACCCTCAGGAATCTTGACGCGCTGGTGAAGCGCTAAGGCGAAATTCCAGCGCTTCAGTTTCAGCTTGCTGCTTCAATTGAAATCGGGAACTGAACGCGACACAGGCCTTGAAATCTGCGGGCTGCGCCGAGATCCATGAAGAACAGGCCTCGGGCGGCAATCGCGCGCGGCCGGTGCTGGCGCGGGTGCTTGAACGGATCAGCAAGGGCGACACGCTGGTCGTCGTTCGGATCGACCGCCTCGCGCGATCCCTCTCGCATCTGCTGGAGGTGATCGAGCGGCTGGAGGCGAAGGGAGCGTTCTTCCGCTCGCTGACCGATCCGATTGATACGTCCTCTCCGCAGGGCAAGTTCACCCTGCAGGTCCTCGGCGCCGCGGCCGAGTTCGAGCGCGCCCTGATCCGCGAACGCACCAAGGCCGGCCTGGCCAGCGCACGGACCAAAGGCCGGGTTGGCGGCAATCCGGGCCTGCGCGCGCGGGATCCGGCGGCGCTGCGCAAGGTGAGGCTGGCCCGACAGGACGGCTATATGGAGCGTCTGAACGAGACGGCACAGGACTGGGTGCCCCACGTCCGCCGCCTGCGGCCCGACTTGGCTTGGGAAGACGTGGTGCGCATCATTAACGGCCCCTTGCCCGAGGCGCGTCGCTGGACTCAAAGCCGTCTCTTGCGTGCTGTGAAGGCCTATGTCCGCGACGGCTTCCTGCCGGCCGAGGTGCTAGCCCGCGCCGGGCGCCGCGAAACCGACGACCGTCTGCCCGCCATCGTCGCTGCCATCAAGGGCGCGGACCCCGACATCACGCTTCAGGCGATCTGCACCCGGCTGGAATCAATGCGCGAGCGCACGCCCCGCGGGCGGACAAGCTGGCAGCCTTCGTCGGTGAAGATGCTGCTGGAGCGGGCCGAGAGGCTGGGGTTGCTCGACTGAGATCCCGGAGAATCGTCCATGCGATTCTGCCGACTTATTTCTGTATGCACTCACAATACATCTTGTGGTCACTTCGCAGCTGGCAACGAGGTGTTGAAGTAAAGTGAGAGCGCAGTCGCCCAAGACGCTGATTTTTAACAGTTTACCGTCGACAGAAATCGGTGCCTTCAACGCGCACAGGCCGCTCAACGGTTTGGTCTGGATTTATCCACAATATCTGTTAAGCTTTGCAAAACAATAAAGACTTGAGGGCAGTGATGAACGGGATACGGGCCTCCCAGAGATTTGAAGTCATGTCCAAGCGGCTTGGTAGTCGGTTGCGTGAACATGCGCAGGAAACCTTCCCGCCGGACGCTCAGAAGGGCCTCCGCCGTTTCGCCATGCGGGAAGCGGCTGAACTTCTTCGCATTAATCAGAATACCTTCCGCCATCATGTGTCAAACCTCGAAGGCTTCCCCGAAGGTGTTCTGGAGGGCGGCAACCGCCGTAGCTTCTCTGCAGAGGAGATGGTCGAGGCACAACGCGTACTTCTCGAGACTGGAAGGATCAAGCCAGAAGAACACCCGCACAGAAGACCGGGAGAGGCTTGTCAGGTCTTGACGATCTTCAACCTGAAGGGTGGTTCGGCAAAGACGTCATCTGTTGCCCATGTAGGACAACTACTGGGTCTGCGCGGCTACCGGGTCTTGCTGATCGACCTCGACAGCCAGGCAAGTCTGACAAACCTGTTCGGGGTTACTCCCGAACTCGATCCGGATATGCCGACTTCATACGATCTTATCCGATCCGACGATCCATTACCCGCAGCAGAGATCATTCGCAAAACGAACTTCCCGACCGTGGATCTGATCCCGGCATCCATGGACATCATGGAGTACGAGTTTGAGGTCGCTTTGAGCTTCAGACACGGCGCCACCACGTTCCATAGCCGCATCCGGGAAGCACTTGAGCCCGTCCTCAACCGATATGATGTGGTGATATTTGACACCCCACCGCAGCTGAACTTCTCTGTGATCTCTGCCCTCTTTGCATCGACCGGGGTCCTGATCCCGCTCAATGCGTCGATGCTCGATGTCATGTCGCTGGCGAGCTTTCTGGGCATGGCGAGCAACCTGATGGGCGTCGTCGAGGCACACGCCCCGGAACATGGACTGAACTTCGTGCGAGTTCTGATCACCCGCTACGAAAATACGGATGGTCCGCAGGTGCAGATATCGTCTCTGCTTCGGACAGTCCTCGGGGATGCCGTGCTGTCTGCCGAGTTCCTGAAATCAACAGCCGTGGGTGATGCTGCGAACACCCAGCAGAGCATCTTCGAGGTCGAACCTCGCGACGTGAACCGCAGAACTTACGAGCGCGCGATCGAGTCCGTCTCGCGCGTGACCGACGAAGTCGAACGCGAAATTCTGAAAGCATGGGGGCGTAGCCATGGCGCGTAAGGTCTTCGGGGACTCACTCAAGAACGCGATGGGCAAAACGCCGCCTTCGGACGAGGATCTGGATGTGAAACGGACGAGCCCGACTGTAGCTCGCGCTCAAGCATCTGTGCTCGAAGAAGATAAACACGCCACGCGGCTGATCGACCCGACCGCCATACGGATGTCCGCGGTCATGGACCGCATCGATCCAAGCGATGGTCTGGATGAGCTTGTCTCGTCGATCCGCGAGCACGGTCAAAAGGTTCCAGTGCTGGTTCGCCGAACCGAGGACGGTGCGCTTGAGATCGTCTATGGACGCCGTCGGCTTCTCGCTTGTCGCCAACTTGGTCAGAAAGTGCGCGCGACGGTCATGGAGATGACCGACGAGGAAGCTCTCATTGCCCAAGGCGTAGAGAATAATGCGCGCCAAGATCCATCGTTCATCGAAAGGGCTCTGTTTGTCGCCGGGATCATTCGAGAACTTGGGAAAACCGACGAAACGCGCAAGAACGCTCAAACGATCGCGTATCGGGCACTTCAGATCGATGAATCGCTCGTCTCGCGGATGAACCGTATCGCTACGGGCATCCCGATAGAACTGATCCAGGCTATCGGACCTGCACACGGCGTTGGTCGACGGGTTTGGGAAAAGCTTTTCAGACTGTGTGAGAAAGACGTCGCGAGAGCCCGAGAAGTTGCCGGCAAAATCCCTCGCAACATACCGGGCCCCGACCGTCTCGAAGCGGCGGTTACCTTGCTGACCGCCACCAAACCATCGACGCAGAAGACACACCCCAGTGAGCGCGTGATGATCAGCCGAAAGGGCAACCGCATCACCATCGATGTGGACGCTGATCTTGTCCCTCGTGTTGAGGAGGCAGTCCGGAAACTGGTCACGGAGCTTCTTGACCGCGGTCAAGACAGGCCAGAGTGACGACCCCCGTGTCTTGACCGCGGTCAAGACATCAAAAGCAACGAGCAGAAAACGAAAGGAGGACCGGCTAGAAAAAGAAAGACCCCCCGAAAGCGATGCTTCCGAAGGGCCTCAATCAGTCTCGACACCTGATTGATACCCCCAAAACGAATCGATTTCAACACCGCTCGCGGTGAACGGGGAAGCTTTTTCTTCCGAAACACCATGAGACATGCAAATGAAACAACAACCGCCCTGGCGGAACGGACATCTCTGCCCTGCCCTAACCCCTACGAGCTTCTGGGCCCAGTTCGCGTACTGAGGAAGGATCTCGGTCTCACAACCAATGACCTCGCCGTTCTGACCGCGCTCATTAGCTTCCTACCCCGCAAAGAACGTGAGATTCAGGACAGCCAGCGACTTACGCTCACTGTCGTGTTCCCATCGAACGCTTCTCTCTCAGAGCGCGCCAATGGACTCGATGAGAGAACACTTCGACGCAGCCTGGGACGCCTCTCAGCTGCTGAACTGATCGAACGCAAGAACTCAGCAAATGGCAAACGCTTTCCGCTGAGGTATGGAGGCGTTATCAGAGATGCCTTCGGTATCGACCTGAAACCCTTGATACAGAGGTACGGCTCGCTCGCGACACAAGCCTTGCAACTCACCGAAGAACGCGAGCGCTTGCGCTCACTGAAGGCTGAGGCGTTGGCCCTACGTGCTTCGCTACTCCAACAGACACGCTTCGATGAAGCAAAGCTCTCTACCCTCAACATGATCAGAAATGTCCTGCGTCGAGCAACACTAACCGTTGATGCAGTCCTGAGCGTTATCTCGGAACTTAGAGCCCTCGGAGCCGATACCGACGCAAGCTACGGTGAACACCATGCCGCAGCAAAAGCTAGTTCCGAAGATAATTTACAAGCTATCGAACACCAACCTTATGCACCAGAATCCAACGATCTGCCCGCCACAAACGGACAAAATGTCCGGCACATAGAGTCTTTAAAAAAAGATATTAAAAAGATTGCTCCCTCTACGGTCAATCGCGGTGAACAAACCGCAAAAACCAAACCGACGATGAACCGAGACCCAGCACGCATGGCATGGGAAGATTTCACCCATGTTGCGGGATTTTTCCCAGAACCGCCGCGTACAGGAGAAGCCCTCACCCGCATTCTATACGACCTCGGTCGATTGCTTAGAATAAGCCAAGACGAACTGCGGCATGGGATCCAGAAAGCTGGCGCGGGAAAACTGCTTCTCGTCTTCGACTACCTGATAGCAAGAGCAGACACGATCAAACACCCTGACGCCTATTTCGAAAGGATCCTACGCACACAACTTGCTCCCACATGAACTTCTTGACCGCGGTCAAGAACAACCGCGAGAGGGAAAGGAGTGTTGGTTTGAGGGTGACGGGAAATGAGATCGGGAGAGTGGCTTCCGACGCCCGTCGTGGAGAAGATCTGATGACCAAAGCTGTCCAGAAAATCACCCTGTCCCCTTCACGGGATATCCCTTTTGACAAGCTGGTGCTGAGCCAGTCCAACGTGCGGCGCATCAAGGCTGGCGTGTCCGTCGAGGAACTCGCCGAAGACATCGCCCGACGCGGCCTCTTACAGAGCCTAAGCGTGCGGCCCGTCTTGGCTGACGATGGCACCGAGACCGGCAGGTTCGAAATCCCGGCCGGTGGACGGCGGTTCCAGGCATTGTCCTTGCTGGTGAAGCAAAAGCGGTTGGCGAAGACGACGCCTATTCCTTGCATCGTGCGCGATGCTGCGTCCGACATCCTGGCCGAGGACGATTCCCTTGCAGAAAACATGCAGCGCGTCGCCTTGCACCCGCTCGATCAGTTCCGCGCGTTTGTGTCCCTGCGGGATAAGGGTCAGAGCGATGCAGAGATTGCTGCGGCCTTCTTCGTGACGCCGCAGATCGTGAAGCAGCGCCTGAAACTCGCTTCCGTCGCCCCTGCCCTGCTTGAGGTCTATGCCGAGGATGGCATGACGCTGGAGCAGCTCATGGCCTTTACCGTGAACCCCGATCACGCGCGTCAGGTTCAGGTCTGGGATGTGATCCATTCATCCTGGAACAAGGAGCCATTCCAGATCCGACGCATGCTGACCGAGACCTCGGTCCGGGCGTCCGACCAGCGTGCGGTCTTTGTGGGTGTTGAGGCGTATGAAGCGGCGGGCGGCACGATGCTGCATGACCTGTTCCAAGGCGATGACGGTGGCTGGCTCGAGGACCCAGCCCTGCTCGATCGGCTGGTGACGGAAAAACTCCAGGCCGAGGCTGAGACGGTTGCGGTTGAGGGCTGGAAGTGGATCGAGGTCGCACTCGACCTGCCCTACGGCTACAGCCATGGTCTGCGATCCCTGTCCGGCGATCCGGCACCTATGACGGATGACGAAGGTGCGGCCCATGCCAAGCTGCTCGCCGAGTACCGGGCGCTCGAGGAGGAATACGCGGGTCAGGATGAAATCCCCGATGAGGTCGACACGCGGCTTGGCGTTTTGGAAGCGGAGATGGAAAAGATCGAGACCCGGCCGTTGATCTATCATCCCTTGGAAATCGGACGGGCAGGGGCGTTCGTCACGCTCGACCGCTACGGCGCGCTGGCAATCTATCGCGGCTATGTGCGCCCAGAGGATGAGCCCGTTGAGGAGTCCGCGGTCCAGGATGGTGCTGATCCTGCGGTGGCGGGGCAGGGGGCTGATCGTGGTCTCACCGATGGCCATGGTAGTGCCGCTCATGGCGGAACCGTCATCATGTCGGGTGGCCAGCCGATTGGAGCTGACTTGCCGGAGGATGAGAATGACGGAGCGCTGAAGCCACTGCCCGAGCGGTTGGTCATGGAGTTGACGGCCCATCGGACGCTGGCGCTGCGTGAAGCGATCGGGCGCTCGCCGGATGTCGCGCTGACGCTGTTGCTCCTGAAGCTGGTGACGGACACCTTCCGCACCTCCTCTGCTTCGGGCAGCTGTCTCGAAGCCTCGGTGCGTCACGTCTATATGTCAGCGCAAGCGCCCGATCTGAAGGACAGCGTGGTCGCCAAGCTGGTCGACGAGCGTCACGCGGAATGGGAAGCCGATCTGCCGCTTGGCGATGATGCGGCACTCTGGGACTATCTGACGGTCCTCGACCAGGGCAGCCGTCTGGCTTTGCTGGCGCATTGCCTCAGCTTCGGCGTCAACGCGCTGCATGAGAAGGTGAACCCTTACGGTGCGGGCATCTCCGCTGGCGGTCTGACCCGGCGGATGGCGCATTCCGATCTTGTGGCGCGTGCCACAGGTCTCGACATGGTCGAGGCGGGATGGGAGCCGACGGTCGACACCTATCTCAACCGCGTGCCCAAGGCCCGCATCCTCGAGGCCGTGAGCGAGGCGAAAGGGGAGGGGACTGCCCAACTCCTCGATCACCTGAAGAAAGGCGAGATGGCCAGTGAGGCCGAGCGCCTGCTGAAGGGCAGCGGCTGGTTGCCCGAGGTCCTGCGCCGGAACGATCTCGTGGCGCTGGACGATGAGGACCATGCCGAAGGGCAGGGGGCGGATGTCGATGCCGAAGTGGCTGAGAGCGTCAGTGAAGCTGACCTTCCTGCATTCCTGACGGATGACCTGCCTGCTGAAAGCGCGTCGATGCTGGCCGCGGAGTAACGTGATCTAGCGGGGGGGCGGAGATTCCGCCCCCAATTACAAAATATTGTAACAATATCAATAAGATGAGTGCGATTGCTCGCATTCAGAATGAGGAATCATGTCTGCAACAACCATCATCGACACCGCGCCCCTTGGGGCGCTCATTCGCTACACCGACGGTAGTCCCAAGCCGCCGGCACGCTTTACGAAGAAGCTCGCAGCCTGGGAGCGCTCGAACGGCGTGGGCCGTCTTGTGAAAAAGGAACCACCCCGGCCCTATCCGACATGGACGGCACCCGCGTCGTTCACGCTGCATGAGGGTAACTTCTCCTCGGATGGGGTGATCCTCGTCACCATCATGCGCAGCCATTCGGCTGACAGCACCCTGGTCTTCGAGGTGGCCGAGGAGCCGAAGCCCGGGCAGGTGCGCGTGCTTCTCGACTTCGGTGGCAACACCGAGCTGCTGCATCTGGCGGAATCCATCACCGCGGCCGAGCTTTGGATCGCCAAGGAAGGATACCGCAACGCGCGGCTTGAAATCGTCGGCGATGAACAGGGCGAAAGGGCAGGGGGCGCGGACCTGGCCGCCTGAGCCCAACTGAAACCTAGGGGCCCGCCTCAGCGCGGGCCTCTCAACCATCACAACCTTGTCCTTTGAGTTCGCGGGGCGCCAAAGGAACCATCCCCAAGGAAGAAGTCTTCAACCAAGAGCGTGGCCGGGAGGCTGGCGGCGTTCCAAACATCAGCGGGACAACCGGCTCCTGACGTTGGGGGACCATCCCCCGCTCGCCATTCCCTTCCTTGCCCCGAATTCTGTCTTCGAGATCAACCCGCGAGGGGTCGGACTACGGGCAAGCCCGTGCCGCCGGGCGGATTCGGACGAGCCGAACGCACCCGGTGATGTCAGCCTGCGTATTCCACGTGCATTTGAACACCTGTTCCATGAACACTTGAACGCTCATTCCATGGCCACTTGAACACCTTC
>JBGRQD010000049.1:0-11781 GCA_041725935.1 Pelagibaca sp. | reverse complement strand
GCCGGTGAGGTTATCGGTTGCGGGAGGACCGAGCCGGCACGCTCCATCCTATAACACTGCCTTCTCGAAATATCGTTGGGTACACAGCCAGGTTGCGATGATGCAGCGCCTTGACCGCATTGGTCTGATCCTCCTCAGACAAGGACGGCCCTGACCGGACTTTGACGCTTTGGTCTGACGCCGCACCGCAGCTTCACCAGACCAGCCATTGATGCATCGCGCAGCATTTTCGAGGAGCGAGTGACGGCAGTGCGGGACTCTGCTGCCTGTCAGCGTATCTTTCCATCTCGACATGGGTCACTATCTCAAATAGCCCCGCATCATGAAGAGCTATTTCATTGATACCGTGGCAACTGTCATTTTCTTTACGGTTGTCGCCGCTCTTAGCGAATTGTTGATCGCAGGCATGGATCTCAAACAGGTTCTGATTGCCAGACTAATTACGATACCGATCATGATGGTTACTGGGCGACCCTATGGCATATGGCGGGACTGGTTTTTTTCAAAGACTCGGCCACAACGGTGGATAGCGAACGTCGCCTACGACATCATTGCTTTCATAACATTCCAAGTGCCTGTCTATGTCACTACGCTTGCCGTAGCGGGCGCGACAGCTTCAGAAATTGTAGCGGCAGTGAGTGCCTCGATCGTGTTTATGATCCTGCTAAGCCGACCATTCGGAATATATCTTGATGCCGTGCGAAATTGGGCAAGATCTTCTGTAATGTAGAGCTCGGAGCGGACCTCAAGTTCGGTGTAGCATCCTGTGATATACTGCATTAGTCAACGTCGCGTTGTCGTTGTGGGGGGGCGTGGCGGATCGGAGGATCAGTCATGCAAACACCAAACTTACCCGCCATTCGCGCGCTTCGTCCCGCTTGGAATAAGGGGCGGATCGTGGGACAGAAGCGCCCACTGAAACCCAAGCACGTCTGGGCAATCCGGGTCCGGCTCGAGCTTGCTGAAAACCACCGTGATCTGGCGCTTTTCAATCTGGCCATCGACAGCAAGCTGCGTGGCTGCGACCTTGTCAGAATGAAGGTGGTCGATGTCATGGCGTCCGGCCAGATCAAGGAACGAGCGTCTGTCCTGCAAAGCAAGACGCAGAAGCCTGTCCGGTTCGAGATTTCGGAAGGCACGCGCGCCTCTTTGGCGAAGTGGATGAAGGAGCCCCTGATGATCGGCTCCGAATATCTCTGGCCGGGACGGTTCCATGAACGGCTTCACATCTCGACCCGGCAGTATGCTCGGATCGTCCGGGATTGGGTGACGTCAATCGGTCTCGAGGCCAGCGCGTACGGCACGCATTCGATGCGTCGGACCAAGGTGACCCAGATCTACAAGAAAACAGGCAACCTGCGCGCAGTTCAGCTTTTGCTGGGGCATACCAAGATGGACAGCACTGTCAGATACTTGGGAGTCGAACTCGAAGATGCACTCGCCATCGCGGAAGCCATTGAAATCTGATCGATAGGGCCGTCTTCACTGACGGCCCAGAACGGACCTTGGCCACCCAATCAAGATGCTGCGGTGCAGCCCGTCGAAGCAGCCATTTGTGCATGTCGCAGCATTCTGTCGGCGGTAACGTCGGTCAGCGCACGGAGCGGTCTTAGAGGCCTCTCCTATCAGGTCGCAAATTTGCGGAAGCTCAAGACGCGATCAGGTCAGTTCAAAACGCGCAATTCCCGCCGCAGAGAGATCATCAGAACGTCCGCTCGTGCTGAATTCTGGGTCTGGCACCCCTATAAACACGCCGCATACCGACAGTCTCGTTTCATCGAGCGAGCTTCACACAACCATCCACGCCAACAAGACTATGGCCATCCCTATCATAATAAGATTTTCAGTCAGGCTCACGAACCCGAGCGGCACATTCGAGTTGCCGCCGACGCAGGCGCATTTCAACTCGCGTTTGTCGACATAGACGGCCTTGAACACGCTGATTGCGCCCACCGAGGCGATGAAGAGAGCTGCGGGCGCGGCAAGTGGGGTCAGCAACATGCCCGTCATCAGAATACCTGCCCCGGTCTCGACCGACGGATAGATATAGGCATATGGCACCCATTTACGCGCGAGCAGGTCGTAGTTGAGAAACATCGTCGTGAAGCCCTCGATGTCACGGAGCTTCTGCATCCCCAGCAGGATCATCGATACGGAGATGAACCAACCGAGTGTCTGCCACGAGATCGTACCGAGAAAGCCGATGGAGAGCGCGAGTGCCGTCGCGGCGGCGACTGCGAAGAGGTAGATCACCGGCCGGTAGGTCGTCGCGTCTGGGTCGTAGTCCGTGAGTTTCTGGCGCAAGGCATCGTATCCGCCGACACGTTCCCCCTCGATCCAGATTTGAGGCGTGGTGGGAACGTCATATTCTTCCTTGAACACATCAACCTCGGGCCGTTCGCGGAACAGGCGATCATCCACCTCGTAGCCATTGGACTTCAGCAACCAGCGCGCCTTTTGGCCTGACGGGCACAAATGGTCCGGCAAGGCCATGCGGTACAGAACGGCGGTCTTTCCGGTAGCGGCGGTTGCGGGGTCGGTCGATACTTCTGCAACGTCGCGGGTATCCTTGGGCATGATGCGTCTCCTTCGTTTCAGGGGTCTGTCCGGGGGGTGCCGGGGGCCGCATCGCCATTGGCTTCAATGTCCGCGATGTATTGCTTCATTTCCGCAATCTCGCCGCGCTGCGCCTCGATGATCGCATCGGCCAACGCGCGCACGCGCGGGTCGGAAATGTTCGCCCGTTCGCTCGTCAGGATCGCGATGGAGTGGTGCGGGATCATCGCCTTCATCCATGCGACATCGCCCACCGTGTCCTGCGACCGGACGAGATAAACACCGACAGCAAAGGCGAGGGCTGCGCCAGCGAAGATCGCGATGTTGGTTTTCCGGTTGGAATACATGCCAATCATGAAAGCCAGCATGATGACGGCCATCATCCCGCCCATGTAAAGCGCCATCCACATGCGCGTTTGGGAGAAGAAGATGTGATCCAATGCGTAGGTGTTGAGATACATCAGGCCATACATCACAACTGTCGAGGTGCCGATCATGGCAAAGAACCGACCATAGCCGCTGCCTGTGCCGGTTTCGCTATCCTGATGCGCGTCCTGGGAAACCCTTGTAGTGTTTTCCTGATGTGCCATTGTTCCTCTCTGGAGTATACCCATATGGGGTATTAACGAGAATGTCAGCCGATGGTTCCACGACAAGGAGCGTTGCCGCATGAAGGCCAACAAGGAAAAGACACTGGACCGCCTGTCGCGGCTTGAAGGACAGGTGCGCGGTGTCGCGAAGATGGTCGAGAATGACCGCTACTGCATGGACATCCTGGCGCAGACGGCGGCGATCCGGTCTGCGGTCCTTGGGGTCGAAAAGTTGATCCTCGAACAACACGCGGAGCACTGCGTCGAGGCCGCGATCGAAAGCAGCGACCCCGAAGAACAGCGGGCCAAGTTCTATGAGCTGATAGGGCTATTACAGAAGGCATCCCGGTAGCGTTTTTTAGTTCAGAACCTGTCCACGCCAAAGCAACAGTGGCAAGCGCCAGTGCCAGCATCACGTCTACTCCCAGACAGAACGGCCCCCGCCAACCCGGCGCGGGGTTCACGATGATCAACTTGGCGACGACGTCGAAAATTCCGTGCCCAAGTAGCGCAGCAGCCAATACCCACGACGAGGTAAGCGCGCCGATGATTGCCAGTACGACGAACCCTGCCGCAAGGGCAGCGTGGACGATGATCTCTAGCGTTTCGCCCGACTGGATCGCAAAAACCAGGTAGAAGGACGCAATGGCGATCATTGTCGTGGCCCAGGTGCCTCGCTGTTTCATCACACCGCCGATTGCCATAAGCGCGACTGTCGCACCACCGACACCGAGTCCGGCCAGAAGCGGCATCCAGAACGCTACGCCACCTCGAACCAGCCCATCATGCCTGACGCCTGATGCGAGAGCATGTGGCAGTGCAGCATCCAGACGCCGGGATTGTCCGCAACGAAAGCAATTTCCAGCGTTTCGTCCGCTCCGATCAGAACCGTATCCCGAACGTCGCCCGCCATGTTCAAAGCACCGCTGCGGCGCAAAACCTCAAAATGATGCCCGTGCAGATGGATGGCGTGTGGGAACATGGAGCGGTTGGTCATTTCCAGATGCACCGTCCGGCCCAAGGCGGCGCGGAACATCGGCGCATCCATGCCATGCGCGACGCCGTTGAAGGCCCACACCATGCCGTTCGACGCCAGCTCTCGGAAGTCCATGGTTTTCCCACGATAGACAGCTTCGCGCATCCCCCGCATCGCGCCACCTTCCATCAGCAGCGTTTCGCGTTGGGGATTGGCAAGGTCCGGTGCCGGTAGCGTACCCCAAGCGGGCAAAGGTCTCACATCGGCCGTGGCCGGAGTGAGCGGTTCACCGAAAACGGCGAAAGTCGCGATGTCCACCCGCTCACCATTTCCGGGGTCAAGCAGAAGTGCGGTTTGCCAGTCAGGGTCGAGAGGCGCGTCAATCACCACGTCCGCGCGTTGAGCCGGTCCAAGAACAATCGTTTCAATCGCGCGTGGCGAGACGGGATGCCCGTCCAAGGCAATCAGGCGCGGAGACAGCCCGGGCAAGTACAATTCCATGATCCGCGCCGTGGCGGCGTTGATCAGGCGCAGCCGAACCCGTTCGCCGGGTCGCAGGGTGAGTTCCGGATAAGCATTGCCATTGATCGTCACGGTGTTTCCCATGCGTCCGCCATGGGCAGCGGCATGAAGATCATCCCACCTGTCTTCGACAATCGCCGCGTCCGCATCAAGCAACCAGTCATCAAGAACCAGCGTCAGCTCGCCGCCTGCAGCACCCGGCTCACCAAGCCATGGCTCCCGGTCTTCCACGATCAGGGGACCAGCCAGACCACGAGCGACCTGTTCCGTGCTGCGGTTGTGGGCATGATACCAGTATGTGCCGGGATCGGGGGCCACGAAGTCATACTCAAAGCTTTCGCCCGGTGGCACCGGTGCTTGGGTTAGCGGTGCCGCCCCGTCCATCGCGTTTTCGATACGGATGCCATGCCAGTGAACGGCGGTCGGTTGCGGCAGATCGTTAACCAGCCGGTGCTGGACACGCCTACCAGCGGCGACGCGGATTTCGGGGCCGGGCACCGTGCCTGCGCCTTCTGTCGCGTAGGTCCAGACCAGCGTGCGCGGATATCCGGCTGGGGCGAGCTGCGCCGTGGACTCAGCAGCCCGTAGAACCGGCAGGTCGGTCTCCGCCAACAGTGCCTTCGGCAGCAATGCTGCCCCGGCCAGTGAAGCTGTGCCGGCCAGAAAGGTGCGTCGTGAAGGTTGTGTCATCGGATGGTCTCCAATCAAAGGTTCACCGGTGGCGTGGTGATCGAGGTGAGTGTGGCTGTTGCCAAAAGGATCAGACCGACGGCGACGATTTCTATGCGCATGGAGCGGCGCAGCCTGCCGGACGCTGAAGGCGCGCCCGCGTTGAGAGCGGGCACGAGCCGGAGCTTGTTCTTTGCCGCCAATCCTAGAAGGCCCGCGACCACGGCGAGTTTGGCGATGAGCGTCCAACCATAGGCCGTTCCGAATAGCCCTCCTAGGGAGCCGATCATCAGCCAGGCGAAGGTCAGTCCGACAAGGATAAGGAGCGCCACGGTCCCGCTGGCAATCGTGCCGAAACGGTGAAGCAAGGCAGCGCCGCCAGCCATCCCAGCCGCTCTGTGCAAGGGAGCCAGAGCGCCGATCCAGAACGCGACTGCCAGCAGATGCGCGCCCAGCAAACCGGCGAGAAGCCAGCGCGGATCGCCAAGGGAATGACCGACAGATGTGTATGAGACTGCTACCAGCAACGCGCCGAGAAGGCTCGCCGTCAGGCCGAAGGTCCCTTCGATCAACACTGCGAGGATCAGCAGTTCACCGGCACCGCGCCAGAGTGCCGCCGTGCCAAGTGGACTGTCCCAGACAAAGCCGAGCATCATTGGATCGACAGCGCCCTCAAGACCCATCCCCGAGATACGGGCTGATCGGATTCCGAAGCGGAGCGCCAGCACGGCAATACCGAGAAGCGCCGCGTAAACGGCAAGTTTCCGGGCGGGGCGCAGCACGTCATCCAGTGCAGATCGAAAGGCCGCGACAAAAAGCGGTCCGCCCATTGCCACAAGCGCTGCGGCATACCCGGCGGCTTTGGCGAGGATCGCCAGAAGTGCCCAACCGTCTATGGGGGCCAGCCCTTCCATGGGTCAGTTGGCAACCGTGAAGCCGAAACTGCCCTGCATCGGGTGACCGTCCGCCGACAGCCCGCGCCAATCGACGGTATAAGCACCGGCTGGGATCACTTCCGGCGGCAGCGCGCGAAACTCGGTCACCGGATCGAGGCCGGTTTCGCGGGCGATTTCCACACCCCCGTCTGGCCCCGTGAGCGTGATGGCTGTCACACGCATCGGATCATCGAAGCGCAATTCGATGACCTCGACACTTTGCACAGTCGATGCGTTGGCCGGTGTCGATTCTTCTGCTTTCGAGTGCGCCAACGCGCCTGTCGGTATCGCCAGCGCGGCCGCGAGTGCCAGAATGATACGTGTCATTGTCTGTTCTCCATGTCGTCGTGCCGCGCGCGGATGTCCTGCGGCCAACTCGATTTGATTTAGCTCAGGACGGCGACGATTTCATCATCCTTCAATACG
The DNA here is from genome assembly GCA_041725935.1 of Pelagibaca sp. Lineage (GTDB taxonomy): Bacteria > Pseudomonadota > Alphaproteobacteria > Rhodobacterales > Rhodobacteraceae > Marivita. The sequence goes on along the minus strand of JBGRQD010000049.1, from coordinate 5,107 downwards.
CCCTCATAGATGGGCATATTGGATGCGTAATCAGGATCGCCGATTAGAGCGGCTGTTCCGTATTTGGTCAGACGAAACAGCGTGTCGCCGTCATGATGCCATGTATGTCCGGTTTCATCGTGCGGCGGAGCAGGGAGCCGCCCGTCCGCACCGAACGACCGCCAATTGGGCTGGCCTTCGAGGTTTGCACCGTGACAGGACGCACAGTTTTCGACGTAGACAACCTCTCCGAGGGCCACGACATCTGCGTCCGAGGCATGAAGCACGGTTTCAGCCGGTTCAGACTCTCCCCACCCGAAGGCGAGGACAGCGGCTCCCGCAAGAGCCGCTGTCCCGATACCGAAGGCGACGGTCCGGTTCACAGGCCGGCCTGGTAGAAGATCTCGCCGTCACCGGCATCGTCGCCAAAGCTCATCACGTCATACCGCGCGGTGGGATCGTTCCCCATGCCGGGCGAGCCGCCGGGCATTCCCGGCACGGCAATTCCGGTGATCTCCGGACGTTGTTCGAGCAGCTTGGTAAGGGCGGCGAACGGCACATGGCCCTCGACCACGTAGCCGTCGATCATCGCGGTATGGCAGGCCCACATCGTTCCGGGTATTTGGTTGTCCAGCTTCACGCTGGTCACGTCGCGGGTGTCCGTGACCTCGATGTCGTAGCCCTCTTCGCGGGCCAGAGCGACCCACGCGCCGCAGCAGCCGCAGGTCGGGCTTTTGGTCACGTGCATCGTGCCGTGATCCATCATTCCAGAATGGCTGTCCGCATGGGCGATGCCGACCGCGCTAAAGGAGACAAGGCCAAGCGAAAGTGCTGCGGCAGGGGCGAAGGCGAGTAGTGTCTTGATCAGTGTCATGTCTTTTCCTCTCGACAGGAATATGCACGGGCAGAGCCCGATAAAATGTAAGTGCAGATCTGGAAGCCGCGCCGCGATGGACGCTGAACGGATCACACCGCGCGGGGAGGATCGAGAGGACCGGACGGCTCAAAACCCGTCAAAAGCTCGCCCGTGTCGATGGAGACAACGTCGCAGATCACGGGAGCGGCATCATGGAGTTCCGTACCAGGCACCAATGCAGGCAGACCGTGGCACGTCTGCGAGCGGTCAGAGCTTTCCGAGCAGCAAACCAGCTGAGTGTCGGCCACTTCATCTACAGACGCGTGGCTGTGGCTATGGCTCATAACAGGCATATGGCCCGCGTCCATTGCTCCGGAGACCGAAGCGGACAGCGTTACCATCACGACGAGGAGGAGCCGGAATACACCCATGTCATAAACCTACATGGTGTATCTGAGTTTTTGCAAGTCGCACCTGCGTTACATCCTGTCACGGATGTCAGTGGGCGTGCGCGTCTTCACCGCGCGCCATCATCAGATGATGCTCGCGATGATGATCCTGACTCGCCATCAGCCCAAAGAATCCAAGACCCTTGATCCGGGCGATCACGGCAGGATCGTCACTGATCACGCGCAGCTCCATTGTGCCTTCCACTTCCGAGACTTCCACGGTCCAGCGATTGTCCTGCGCGAGCTGCGCGGCGTGGGCTGGCACCATGCGGCGAAGCGTGGCGCGCGTTTCCGCATCGCCCGTTGCCAGCGCAGAAAGCCCGTTCGGCAATTCGGTTTCCGTGACGACCGTGTCCGAGATCAACTGGTCCATATCAACCAGATGCGCCCGCAGTCCCGCCAAATCGACGCGGTCCCAGTCCGTGTCAGGGTCGGCTTCCAGCACGCGCACGACTTCCGAGAGCGCCGCGAACGCGCCTTGCCCCGGTTCGGTAAGTGGCGAGCCAATGGTCGCGCCGTCTGAACCGTGGGCGGCATGATCCATCCCATCGCCGTGATCGGAATGCATCGTTTGCGCCAACGCAATAACCGAACCGCTGACAACAGCCAATACGGCCAGAACAATCCTTAGTCGCATCTTCGCACCTCGCTCAAATCTCGCTGTACTCTATCGGATGCGCCCGAAAACCCGTATGATTTCTATCATGTCCGACTGGCAGCACATATTTGACCAAGCACCACAGCGCGCCCTTGAGCAGGGGGCGGTCTTGTTTCGACAAAAAGAGTGCATCAGGACGATGTATCTTGTCCGCTCCGGCGCGGTCGCCCTGGAACGACCATTGGAAGACGGAACCACGCTGACCCTGAATGTCGCCACGGCAGGCACTGCACTGGCCGAGGCATCTTTGTTCGGCGAGACCTACCATTGTGATGCGGTTGCACGGACGCATTCCAAGGTGGCGGCTTTACCGCGTGCGCGCTTTCTGGCTGCGTTGCGCGATCGACCGGAAGCAGCTTTGAGCCTGATCGAAACCCATGCCCAAGAGGTTCAGGCACAGCGGGCACGCATCGAGATACTGCGCCTGCGCCGTGTTTCCGACAGGCTGGACACATGGCTGGACCTTCACGGCGAGCCGGAGAAGGGCGAGTGGATCAGAGTTGCTGATCAGATCGGTGTGTCACCGCCAGCGCTTTATCGAGAACTGGCTCGGCGACGATAGCATTTTATGCCGATGAAGCAGCGTCGTCCGGTGCTTCATGAGCACCAATGCAAAGCCGGTGATCACCAAGGATCCGAATAACACGACACTCAGCCGCGTGACCGGGATCGTCCGCATCGGCCATCCGCGCCAATTCTTTCCGAAGCCGCGCGAGAATGGTCAGGCGTCGGTCTACCGCTGCAAGCTGCTTGCGCGCGATCTCGTGGGCGGGCGCGCAGTCTTCGGCAGGCGCTTCGGCCAAAGCCATCAGATCGGAGATGTCGTCAAGACCAAATCCCGGTTCCCGCGCGTGGCGGAGAAAGGCCAACCGTTCGAGCGCAGCATCGTTGTAACGTCTCTGCCCACCTTCGGTGCGCGCGGGCGTCGGGATCAGGCCCCGGCTTTCGTAGTAGCGGATCGTGGTGACTTTGACACCGGTCCGGCGCGACATCTGCCCGATGGAATATTCTTTCATGGACCCCTCTTGAACCTACAGTCGCTGTAGATCGTATCTATCCGGAAGCGATACGAATCGAAAGGAGCCGCCGCGAATGGGACACGGCCACCATCATCAAGTGGATCCAGAAGCGGGCGACCGCCGGATCTTCGCTGCCATCGCGGTCAACATGGGCCTGACGGTCGCGCAGATCGTCGGCGGCATCATCTCCGGCTCGCTTGCCCTGATCGCGGACGCGCTGCACAACTTTTCCGACGCGATCTCGCTGATCATCGCTTTCGCCGCGCGCAAGATCGCGAGGCGGCCACGGGACGCGGAGATGACCTTTGGCTATGGCCGGGTCGAGGTCGTCGCGGCGCTGATCAACTACACCACGCTGATCGTCATCGGCCTCTACCTGCTCTTTGAAGCCGCGATGCGCTTTGCCGATCCGCAGCCGGTCGAGGGCTGGCTGATCGTCATCATTGCCGGGATAGCGCTTGTCGTGGACGCGGTGACGGCTGCGCTGACCTACGCGATGTCCAAATCCAGTGTGAACATCCGCGCGGCCTTTTTGCACAATGTGGCCGACGCGCTTGCGTCTGTCGCGGTGATCTTCGCGGGGACGCTGATCCTGCTCTACGACTGGCGGCTGATCGACCCGCTCGTGACGGTGCTGATCGCAGGCTACATCCTGTGGCAATCGTTCCGCGAGATCGGACCAGTGATCCGTATCCTGATGCTTGGATCGCCGCCCGAGATCGAGACGGACGCGGTTCTGGAAACCGTGCGCGGGATCGACGGCGTGACCGGCGTTCACCATGCCCATTTCTGGCAAATGGACGAACACCGTGCGGCGCTGGACGCGCATATCGTCATCGCGGAAGGTCGCTGGACAGATGCTGATGCAATCAAGGATCGTATTAAAACCGCGCTCTCTGATCGCTTCAATATTGAGCACACCACCCTCGAGCTGGAATGCGCGCGCCATGCCTGTGATGACCTGTCAGACTTTGGAGGACGCGGTCACAGCAACGAGAAACACGGATAATCAATGCAGTTTTCTTCGCGCACATCGTCGTCATGCTTCGCGAAGCGGCGCTGATTGAAATGTTGATCTGAGCCCCCCCTGCATGATACTCGGTGCGGCTCGAAAACCCGACATTAATTCGCTTCTCAGCATCATTCACTAATGGGATGTACCGGCTGCTTCACCCAGCAGGTTAGGCTTTGCCTATGTCTGCAAACAGGAGAAGTAGCTATGAAACCGAAGAAACCAGAAGACATTGATGCGATCGTTGTCATTGGCGTCGACATCGGAAAAGACACGTTCCATCTGGTCGGCTTTGATCAGGCGGGTCAGCGCGTTTTGCGCAAGAAGATCAAGCGGATGGCGCTGGTCACGACGTTTGAGAAACTTCCCAACTGCATCGTTGGCATGGAAGCCTGCATGAGCGCGCATTTTGTCAGTCGCATGTTGCGCAAACTTGGTTTTGAGCCCCGGATCATCCCAGCGATCTATGTAAAGCCGTTCAACAAGGGGCAAAAGAACGACTACAACGATGCGGAAGCGATCGCCGAAGCAGCAATGCGACCAAACTTGCGGACCGTTACCGAGAAAAGCCAGGACCAGTTGGACCTGCAGGCGATGCATCGGGTTCGTTCGAGGCTGGTGGCACGCCGCACCGCCATCATCAATCAAATCCGGGCGTTCCTGATTGAGCAAGGCATCACCGTGCGGGCGGGACGACATAGGTTGCAGAGCTCGTTTGAAACGATCTTGGAAAACCGGCGCGATGAAATATCTCCGCGAATGCGCAGCACACTCCTTGGGCTATATGGCGACTGGCTCTGGGTCGATGAACGGATCAAATCGATCTCTTCGGAGATCGAGGAAATCAGCCGAACTGAGGAAAACTGCGCAAACGTCATGACTATTCCTGGGGTCGGCCCACTTATCTCGACGGCTATTGTGGCCGCCATTGGCAAGGGCGAGGTGTTTGACAGAGGCCGTGACTTTGCCGCTTGGCTCGGTCTCGTTCCACGTCAGTTCAGTACGGGCGGTCGGACGATCCTTGGTCGGATCAGCAAGCGCGGCAATAGCTATCTAACAAGCTGCTGAAATAGTCCTGCCTCGACAGCGGTTTGAGAACATGATTCATTCTCGCCACGGAAATGGCAGGGGTGA
>JBGRQD010000048.1:0-12480 GCA_041725935.1 Pelagibaca sp. | reverse complement strand
TGCGCATCCACATCACGCAGCGCCCGGCTTTGCCGGAATATTTACTATGAAACAAAGGCTTGACAGCGATCATGAGAGCAGGCTACGGCTATTCCCGATTTTGCGAACTTTACACGCGTTGGGAAGGCAAGCTGTCGCCGGTGATGCGCCAACGCCATCCAGCGGGGGAGCGGCTGTTTGTCGATTACGTGGGACACGCGATCGACGTGATTGACCCCATGACCGGCGAAGTGCGCCCGGCACAGCTGTTTGTCGCCGCCCTTGGGGCCTCGAGCTATACTTTTGCGGAGGCGACCTGGACGCAATCGCTGCCGGATTGGATCGCGAGCCATGTGCGCGCCTTCGATTTCCTTGGAGGTGTGACGGCACAGATCGTGTCCGACAACCTGAAGGCCGGGGTCACCAGGGCCTGCTTCTACGGCCCTGTGATCAACCGGACCTATTGGGACCTGGCCGCGCATTACGACACGGCCGTGGTGCCGGCGCGGCCGCACAAACCAAAGGATAAATCAAAAGTCAAAGGGGCAGTCTTGCTGGTCGAGCGCTGGATTCTGGCGCGGTTGCGCAACCGTCAGTTCTTCAGCCTCGAGGACGTGAACGCTGCCATTCGTCCGCTTCTTGACCGGCTCAACGACAAGGGCTCGCGCCATCTCGGCGCCAGCCGCAGGCAGCTGTTCGAACAGTTGGACAAGCGCGCTCTGAAGCCGCTGCCGGTGGCGCCCTACGTCTATGCCGAATGGAAGAAGTGCCGCGCCAGACTGGATTACCACATCGCGATCGACAGGCATTATTACTCGGTGCCCCATCACTTGCTGAAGAAAGAGCTGTGGGCCCGCATCACCGCCCAGACGGTCGAAGTCTTCCATGTTGGACAGCGTGTCGCCTCGCTGTTGCGGCGCGCCGCGCGGATCGCGCTGCTGCTACTGCCGCAAACCCGGAGGTGCGGGGCCGACGCGGAGAAGGGGATGCCGTCAAAGGCTGTTTCAGCACACAGAATTGATCGTTTCGAGGCAGTTATACACAATAAAAGTATAGCAAACATTGCTAAATATTGCGTGCTTTAGCGCTCATGGGATGGTGGGTGGGACCACTTTAATGAGGCTGTTGTATCTATAGGGTTTTTTAGTCTTGGATGTGCGGCAAAAATGCAGCATCCGGTGTGAGAACGTTTAGACGCCACAATATGTTGGAGCTGGCTCATTGAAACGGGCTCAATTTTTTTCGAGTCTTGCTGTGATTTCAGCTTGGTACCGCTGAGGTGAAGTCTTCACTTGTCAGTACGCACCTGTACTGATCTTACCGCCTCTGACTGGGCCGGCCTCGTGCCGGCCCTTTTTTTGTCCGCGCTTCGTCCAAATGCCTGTCCGGTGCTTTCCAAAATGGTAACCTCTCCGGCGAAGTTCTGCCAGCGTGTGACGGTCAAATCGACATAGGCTGGGTTCAATTCGAGACCTTCGGCACGATGCCAACATAGGCCATCAACAGAGTCCCCTGGTTCTGCAAATCCTGGATCAAAACGATCTCCTTCAGTCCCTTCACTTGCCTGCCCCTGTCGCTCGTGTCGGAGGAAAATTCAAACGGTGGTTTTTGGGAGATTCCGTCTGGCGGTTACAGAAGAGCGATCCGCTTGTCTCGTCCGTTACACGCATGATCACCGCAAGCCAACCGGCAGGAAAAGGGCATCATGTCCCAGTTCCGGCGTCCAGTGGCGGGTTTTTCAGCAGTGTGTTAGGGGAGTACCGACCGTGAGGGCCTTGAATTTTGAATGCCTTTATGGGAATTTATTAGTCCAGATAAAGCGGGTCCAATTGGGTTGTCTATTTTGGGATTGAGCGCATGGTTGAAGTCGTAATTGCGAGTTTCTTTGTCTTTTTAGGCTTGGTCATCTGGGCTTTTATTGCATTTGCACTCCAGCGCTTTGCAGGCCACGACTTGTATTATAATATTTTCGGAATGGCCTTCTTTGGTCTCCTTGGTTATCTTGTAAAAGCTTTAATATTTTTATAATATCAAAATATGGAATAGATATAAAATAAGTTCATTGTGGATCAATGCGGTATAGCGCGGTTCCTGTAGTAGCACCTCGGCAAGACTTGCCGAGGAAAGTGCCGCCGCTGTAAACGAGACAGCCTGTGGTCCTGATCTTCTTGTGGTGCGCATGATTGGCCTGAATGGGTACAACAAAACTGGTCGCGCCACAAAATTTTACGGCTTGGAAATTGTTCCTGGTCTTATCGGAGATTGGTCGTTGGTTCATCATTGGGGCAACATCGACGAGCCAGGTGGAACTTGCCTCGAATGGTTCAGAACAGAGACGCCGGCCAAACATGCACGGTTTGTCGCCCACATGGAAAAAGCGATGGCAGGCTACGAGTAAGTCGTGCTTTTACAGGTGATTACCGCGTCCGGAACTATCCGATCGGAGCACGCTGACGCTGCATACCAAAGTGGCTCGGCTCGCTAGCCTTCTGAACGATCAACAATGACACAGGAGTTGCCCAAATCCCTTTCCGGTGGCAAGCAAATATTGCATTGTATGCGAGCTGCGCCCTAAGGGTTTAAAATACCTGCGGAAATCATAAAGGTGCCAGCGCATGAAATCCTATAGGCTCAATGCTGTCATCTTTGTTTTCTTGGCGTTGTCGGGTTGTCACTCGTCTTTCTGGTACGCCGCGAACAAGACTTCTAGTTTTTGCATGACGCGCCCCCATCACGGTGCCCCACGACAAGCCAGCTCCGTTGACCACATCCAGTTCTCCAATGTCCACCGAGCTACAGACGGCCCGGTTTTTTCCGACTGCATTCTCGTCCAACTTGTTACGCCAAGCTTGATCAAAATTATCGGCATTGATGATACGGCCGGCGCACTTGGCCGGGCTTACGTTCTGGTTGATGGCGAGCCGTTTTTGAGTGCCGTGATCGGCAACGCGGAACTCATCCAGCTGAAAGTTGACGCGCACCCAGGACGCAACGTCGTCCGTTTCGAAGTCGACGGAACGCCCATGGAATGGGACGTTTACGTTAGCCAGTCTGCCGGCAGGGATGCTGAAACGCGGACGGTTTCTCAAAATCCGACTCAATCACTTCCAGAGCTGCCCTTTGGTCCAATGCCAGAACCTGCACCGAAGCCAGAACTTGTACCCAAGCCAGAACCTGATCAAGGTCCGCAGCAAGAACCGGCCCCTACGCCAAGCCCGCAGCCAAGCCCTGTCTCCACGCCCGACCGCGAGACCAACAGGATGCTTGAAGTGATAGATACCGGCAACGGCGATCGTATCCTGATCGACCTGAATTCGAGCCCCATGACAATTTTGGAGATGAAAACAACCGCGGATGGCGAGCGTGAAATGGTCCCGTCTACGCGATAATGCAAGCGGCTGGCAAAATTGATGCCGTGAGCTGAACGCACTTCAACCCTCGCGAGCCTGGTTAGGTATTACAGGCCAAGCCTCGGGACCGCTTCAAGAGCGCGTTTCCCGTCGGTTACCTCGCCAGCAGCGCCTTTGTTCGTCAGCGCAAAGGCCGGCTGCCGATAAAGATGATGTTCGGCCCATCCATCCCAATGGAGATGGTGCAGGACGCCACACGTGCGGCGTGTGAGGTCGCACGCAAAATCGGCCTGCTGTTGCCACCGTAAGTGGTTTCGCCGCCGAGATTGGATAAAGTTCACATGTTGGTCGGTGATGATCCGCGAGTCGGGTTTCTGCATCATAATGAGAGTGGGTTCCGTAAAACGCTTTTTATCCTACACCCGGTTAGTGAGCAGTGCATAGACGATTAGCTGTACAGCATCGTGTCCGCATCGCGCTCAAGACAATACCTCGTTGGTTGCGTTCTGCGGTACATACCCCACCATGAGGCGTGCGTGTGCATCCATGCAAAGAAGAACCGGCAGCTTTGGAACCGATGTAACAATCAGCTCGATGCCGAGCCGCTGCGCAATCCTCACTATCCAGATGCTTTGCTAGATCTGTATCAATTTGAGAGAAATTCTAAGCGGGAATTTGGCAACTGGGCCGTCACGTTCACCTGTCAAAATCTTAGACCATAAAGATGGTTGCGTTCGATTCGAATCCAGCTTTAAGAAACCCGACTGCACTCTGTCAAATGAGCTCAGCACCAAAATAGACCATTTAATAAAATTGGTCGCCCTGAATACTAAAATAGTATTGTGCTCGTAAAAGATAACATCAGGACACCAAAGATGTTCACCAAAAGAAAAAACACAAATACACGAAAAGAAATCCTAAGTGGGATTGGTACAAAGACGTTTGCTTCTCAGAGCGTTCCAGTTGAAACTACATCGAAAATCCCATCTCGGACTGACGTAGGCACTCAGCGGCTCCCTTCTTTGATGTCCGAAGGCCTCGAGATAACAGGACAGGTAACGAGCCAAGGTAGCATCGAGATCAACGGCACCTTCCGAGGGGATATAAATACAAAGTTTCTAACTATTGGTCGGACGGCTACAGTTATTGGTAATGTAATGGCCGATGATATCTTAGTTCATGGCTCGGTGTTCGGTCAGATTCTTGGATTCAAGGTAAGACTAAGTTCGACTGCCCAAGTCGAAGGAGACATTACGTACAAACAGGTCTCCATCGACAGCGGCGCAAAGCTCAATGGAAATTTAACGCGGCGAGATCCGGCTTCCGAACTTGATGCGGATTGATTTCAAACGCTCATTGTTCTGCACAGCACCGAAGATGACGTGGTAACATTTCTGTACCTTCCTGACTAACCAATGCTTAAGAACATCGAATTTGCGTGTTTTCACGAAAATCCAGCACCCGAAATGAAGGAGCTATATCCCTTCGTCACTTTGGGAACTGCCCGCATGGTAGACGTTGCAATCCTTGATATTTCTTGTTGGTGTAGAAGCGTTGCTTCGGGTTTTTGTTGCTTTCACCATTGATCGCGACACTGAACATGAGAAGAAGGAAGCTTTTCCAACCACAGAGGAGCGCTGCGCTGTCATAGCGTCTCTGCAACTTTTTGTCAGCTTTGATGGTCAAAAGGATACGGGGCAGAGTAATTTGCTTAGCTTGCGGAGGCGAGTGCAGCCGCGATAGAGAGATGACCCTGACATTTCTGATCCTGCTGAGACCTGTATGATTGACCTGACATGGCGCAACAAAGCCGGTCGTGCCACGAAGTACTACCGACTGGACATTGTGCCGGGCCTCTTTGACGATTGGTCTCTTTTGCACGAATGGGGAAACATCGGAGAAGACGGAGAGACCCGCGTGGATTGGTTTCCAACAGAAGCGGAGGCAAAAAACGCACGGTTTGTCATCCACATGGAAAAGGCCATGGCCGGGTACGAGTGACGGGCAGGGTAAGCCCCCACAAAAAATGGGGGGATTACCTTCTCTTCCGCGGCATTCTCCGTTCGAGGGTTGCTCCGCAACCATGGGGTCTAAATTTTGATCGGCAAGAAAACGTCTCGGTATGTATCGCGCAGGACGTTCTTTTGGACTTTACCCATCGTATTTCGGGGCAAATCATCGACCACGATGAGCTTGCTCGGATGCTTGAAGCGTGCAAGTGACGCTTTGGAAGCTTCTTCGATGGCTTCAAGGTCGGGAGAAGCACCCGGTTCTGGAACAATCAGACCAAGAACGGTCTCACCGAAGTCCGCGTGCGGGACACCTATGACGGCGCTTTCGAGAACGCCGGGTTGTTCGTCCAAGATCAGCTCAATCTCTTTGGGGTAGATGTTGTAGCCGCCCGAGATGATGAGGTCCTTGTTCCGTCCGACGATGTGCACGTATCCGTCTTCATCAAGCTTGCCCAAGTCACCAGTGATGAAAAATCCGTCTTCGCGCAATTCAGCGGCAGTTTTTTCCGGCATCTGCCAATAGCCCTTGAAGACATTGGGGCCGCGGACCTCGATCTGGCCAACTTCGCCAGGCTGCAACATTTTGCCTGTAGCAGGATCAGTGATCTTGAGCTCCACACCCGGAAGGGGGAAGCCAACTGTCCCTGCACGGCGATCCCCATCAAAAGGATTGGACGTGTTCATGTTGGTTTCCGTCATTCCGTAGCGTTCGAGGATGCGGTGCCCCGTGCGCTTTTCGAACTGAACATGCGTTTCTGCCAGTAGCGGTGCGCTGCCGGAGACGAAAAGACGCATATGTGCCGTGAGGCCTTTGGTGAAGCGCGCGTCATCGAGCAGACGTGTGTAGAAGGTGGGCACGCCCATCATCGTCGTCGCCTTGGGCATGAGATCAATCATGGCGTCGAGGTCAAACTTCGGCAGGAAGATCATCGATCCTCCAGTCGCCAAAATGACGTTGGTAGCCACGAAAAGCCCGTGCGTGTGGAATATTGGCAAAGCGTGCAACAGCACATCGTCGGCGGTGAACTTCCAGACATCGCCCAGCGTCAGGGCGTTCGACAGAAGGTTATTGTGCGTGAGCATCGCGCCTTTGGAACGACCTGTCGTCCCGGAGGTGTAGAGGAACGCGGCCAGATCATCCGGCGTGCGCGATACCGTTTCGAACGATGCAGGCTCGGTCGCAGCCAAATCACTTAGGCTTCCGCCGCCATCGGAGTTCAGGGTTTCAAGGTAGCCGCCAAGACGATCTGCGATCGGCTTGAATTCAAGGGCACTCCTAGCATCGCAGACGACGCAGCGCGCGCCACTGTCCTCGATGAAATATGTGACCTCATCCGGCGTATAGGCCGTGTTCAGCGGCAGGAAGATGATGCCAGCCTGAACACAGGCTGCATAGAGCGCGAGCGCTTCCGGCGATTTGTGCACCTGCGCGGCCAAGCGGTCACCCGGCTTCAGGCCGATATGCGTCAGGACGTTCGCGAACCGCGCTGCAATATCGAGAAAGTCGCTGTGGCTGATCACAGAGCCATCTTGCAGATGCAGAAATGGCGTCGACGTTCCTTCGTGGATGCCGAACAGCGAGTCGTAAAGAGGGTTGGGCATGGCTACGCCTCCTCGGACAATATTTTTGTGGCGTTTGCCGAAAGTGACCGGATGCCCGAGGACATCGCAACCACTTGAGAGGTCGCAAAACGTTCGTGGTTTTCGGCCACCTTCTTGAGATCGTAGTGATAGTTGACCATCACGCCGTGCGATTGCCGGACCCCGTTGGGTGAGGTGTCTGCGTTCAGATGCACATCATGCAGTTGCGCGCCGTTGCCAAGATGGAAGCGTGCGACCGGATCGAGTGGCGTGCCATCCGAACGTTTGGCTTCGGCCAAATAATGTGCGGCAAGTGCACGTAGGGTTTCGTCGTCTTGCACGCTTGCCTGCGGGTCCTGTTGGGCCAGCCAGGAGGCGAATCCCGGGACAGGCGAAAGGGTTATGAAGGTCTTCAGGCCGGGAAGCTCAGCTGACAAATCCGCAGCCACCTGTTTGATGAGCATGTTTCCGAACGAAATGCCTGCAAGACCTACCTGGCAGTTTGAGATGGAGTAGAACACCGCCGTATCTGCATCCTGTGCGAGCAAGGCATCCCTGTTTTCAGAGAGTAATGCTTGCACCGAGCGCGCAACCCCACGGGTCAAAGCGACTTCGACGAAGATCAGTGGCTCATCCGGCATGGCGGGGTGGAAAAATGCAAAGCAGCGCCGATCTGTCGGCTCCAGACGTCGCCGCAGATCATCCCAGCTGTCGATGGCATGGACCGCTTCATAGGCGATGATCTTTTCGAGAATATCAGCGGGGCTTGCCCAGCTGATCCGCCGCAGGACAAGGAAGCCCCGGTTGAACCAGCTGGCAAAGAGGTGCCGGAAATCAAGATCGAGCGCCAGAAGCGCTTCATCGCCCCGTGCCAGCCGCAACAGGTCAGCTCGCATCCGCACAAGCGACTGCGTAGCGCCTGGCACCTGATTCAGACGACGGATCAACTCTTGACGAGGAGGCTCTGATGCCGCCATCACGGCGCGATAGGTCGCCTTGGACTGACCTTCGGTTTCGTAAGCGTCAAGAGCCGCGCGCAGGTTTGAAGGTACGATCGCTAGGTTGGTCGCGATATGTCGGAAGAAGGTCAGTTTTGCTTCGTGGTCCATTTCGCCGTAGCGGTCGATGATCTGCCGCGCGAGACCAACCCCCGTTACTTCGCCGGCGCCGCCGATCAGGTCGGTAACCAGTGCCGTCACCGGTCGGCTGTCTAGCCGCACTGGTCCCCATGGTCGGTACCGTCGCTCGAACACCGTCGAAAGAAGATCGGCAAAGATCGTCATATCGCAGGCCCCATGATCATATCTGGCAGAAAGGTAACCAGATCAGGGAACAGGCACAGCAGGACGATCGCCAGCACCATGCAGCCTACATAAGGCAGTGATCCGACAAGAATTGTCTTGAGCTTGATGTCGGGCGCGATGCCATTGATGACGTAGAGGTTCAGTCCCACAGGAGGCGAGATGAGACCGATCTCCATGTTGATTGTCAGGATCACCGCGAACCAGATCGGATCGAACCCGGCAGTAAGAATGATCGGCAGGAGGATTGGCGCGGCCATGAGGATCACCGCGACCGGCGGCAGGAAGAAGCCCGCGATCAGCAGGAAGATATTGATCGCGAACATGAGCACCCAGCGGTTCACATCAAGCGTACCGATCCATTCGGCGATGGATTGCGTGATGAAGAGCGAGCTGAGCATGTAGCTGAAGACCCCAGCCGCTCCGATGATGAAGAGGATCATCACGGATTCGCGCGTACTGTCCCGCAGGACGACCCACAGGGCCTTCGGGCTCCACATCTTGTAAATGATCATGGCGATCAATAGGCACATCAGGGCACCAACAGCGGCTGTCTCTGACGGCGTCGCGATCCCGCCGTACATTGCGTAGAGCACGCCGAAGATGATCAGCAGGAATGGCAGGACGCGCGGCAGGATCTCGAACTTCTGTCGCCAAGTATAAGGCGTCGCCGTTAGGACAGAGGCGTCTCCGGAGCGCCAAGTTGAATAAAGTGACCAGGCCATGAACAAACTCACCAGCAGCAGACCCGGAATGACCCCCGCCAGAAACAGTCGACCGATCGAGGTTTCGGTCGCAATGCCGTAGACGATCATCGTCACGGATGGCGGGATCAGAATTCCCAGCGTTCCGCCTGCGGCGATCGAGCCTGCGGCGACTGCATCAGGATAACCGCGCTTGCGCATCTCGGGGATACCCATCTTGCCAATGGCGGCACAGGTTGCGGGGCTTGATCCCGACATCGCCGAGAACAGTGCGCAGGCACCGAGGTTCGAAATCACCAACCCGCCAGGCACGCGGGTCAGCCATCGTTCGAGCGCCTCGTAGAGATCCGCGCCCGCCCTTGTGGACGCAATTGCGGAGCCCATGATGATGAACATCGGGATCGACAGCAGCGCGAAGGAGTTCAGCTTTCCGAACATGATCTCGGGCAGGAGTTCCAGCGATCGCAACCCATCGAAGACGATCAGAAAGCCGGCAGAGACGATGACCAGACCCAGAGCGACGGACACGCCCGAGAACAGGACCACAATGGTGGCGATGGCGACGAAGGCGCCCAGAACAAGCGGGTCCATCAGTTATCCTCCAGACCGAAGGGTTTGTCAGTCCCGATAAGGAGCGCGACCAAATCGGCGATCAATTGAAGAAGGAACAGGCCGAACCCCAAGGGAAGCGCAAGATAAGGGATCCAGAGGCGCACAGACCAGACGGTTTCAGACTTCCACCCCCGCGACCATGCAAGATGCCAGAAATCATAGGCATACCAGAACATCACGGCGACGACGACGATGGACAGTCCCAGTGTCAGGATAGCGAGCGCAAAGCGCGGACGTGGCGGGAGAGCTAGGGGGATGAGGTCGACATTCACATGACCACGCATGCGCTGGACGTAGGGCAATCCGATCAGGGTGGAGGCGACCATTAGATAGATCACCGCCTCGGTCTGCCAGACGGTCGACTGGTTCAGGACGAAGCGCACGAAGATCATCTGGCAGGTGATGAATACCGAGATCAGGATCATCGCCGCCGCAGTCCAACCCGCCACGGTTGAGATGCCGTTCACAGTGCGCAGAAATGGGTTGCCGCCGGTGCGAGCCGGAGCGGTAGAGAGTTGCGTCGCCATGACATCCTCACATTAGTTCGGAAACAGGTTCGGGGACGGCGTGGTGCCGTCCCCAGCGGATCGCATCACTCGACGGACAGAGCCAGATCCAGCAGGGCCTGCCCATCCGGCAGTTCTTCGACGAAGGCCTTGAAGGACGTTTCCTTGGCCAGCTCCAGCCAGGCGTCAAAGTCTTCCTGTGTCATCTCGGCAATTTCCACACCGGCGGCGCGGAAAGCCTCGACCGAGGCCGCGTCTTCTTTCTTGGCTTCTTCCAGATAGAAGGCCTCGGCCTTTTCGCCGGCGGCCATCAAGGCAGCCTGCTGTTCGGCACTCAGGCCGTCGAAGGTGGATTTGTTCATCAGCAGCGGCTGGTACATGAACCAAAGCGCGAATTCGCCTGCGGGCGTGTAGCACGCCACCTGCTCGTAGAGACGGAACGACACGAACGAAGAGGACGATGTATTGACCGCGTCCAGAACACCCGACTGCATCGCGTTATAGACCTCGGATGAGGCCATCGAGGCAATAGACGCACCTGCGCCGGCCAGCATCTGCTCGAACGATTTGCCCGCTGCGCGGGTCTGAAGGCCCGCCACATCTTCAGGCTTGCGGATGCAGTTGTCCTTGGCGGCAAAGCCTCCGGCCAGATAGCCGTGAACCAGAACCATCACGTCGTCTTGGGCCATCTTCTCTTCCAGAGCGGTCATGAAGGGGCTGTCAGACAGGCGCGCAGCGTGGTCGTGGTTCTTCACCAGACCCGGCATCAGCGTCAGGTTATAGGCTGGCTGCTGACCACCGGCATAGGACAGCGGAAGCACCGTCATGTCGAGCTGACCGCGCGACAGCGGTGTGTATTGCTCGCGCGCTTTCAGCAATGACTCGGTCGGAAATATCTTGATCTCGAGGTCGACACCTGCTGCGGTGACCTCGTCGGCGACGATCTGCGCGACCTGGTGGCGCACGTCCTTGTCAGACCACTGATGGGACAAGCGCAATTCAGTTGCGTTGGCACTCAGCGCACCGGCAAACAGAGCAGCGGCGGCCGCTGCGGTGGTAAAAATCTTATTCATGGAATCCTCCCTAAACTCCCGATTGAACCAGACGTTACGGTATCGGCAATGTGTTCGAAGTCAATCTTTTAGTATACAACAACACCTAACTTGCATTCCAAGCCTTATATGGATAAATACAATCGTATGGAACGGAAGCGATCCGACATCATTGCCGACGAGATTGAAGGGCTGATTGTTGACGGCACAATTGTCGATGGGGAACGGCTGGACGAAGCGCAGTTGGCCAGTCGCTTTGACGTATCCCGCACGCCAATTCGCGAAGCGTTGCAGCGGCTTGCGCAGTCCGGTCTGGTCGAACAGTTGCCCAGACGCGGCGTGTTTGTACGCCAACCCGGACCGGTCGAATTGATCGAAATGTTTGAAGTTATGGCTGAACTTGAAGCGGTTTGCGCCCGGCTTGCCGCGACACGTATTTCAGACGAAGCCTTGCAAAGGCTTCACGAAACAAACGCGCTTTGCGACGCAGCCGTCGAGGCCAACGATGCCAACGGCTATTTCCGGGAAAACGAGCGTTTCCACGCGCTGTTATACCGACAATCCGGGAATAGCTTCCTGGAACAGGAATGCTTTCGTCTGCACCGACGCCTCCAACCGTTCCGGCGATTGCAACTCCGTCTCCGAGGGCGCCTGCGGCAATCCATGTCCGAGCACAAGGCTGTTGTGACGGCTCTCGAAAACGGGGACGGCGAGGCAGCAGCCAATGTCATGCGTGCGCATATCGCCGTTCAAGGCGAAAAGTTTCATCACCTCATGGCAAGCCTCAAACCGGCTGCAGAGTAACAATTTCGGGTAGTACGCAGGTCTGCCGCGACCACAGCCTTTGATGCACACAATCAGAACACTGAAAGAAAAAGCTCATGAGCAAGACTTACCGTGCCGTCACACTGCCAAAGTTTGGTGCAAAAAACCTCATATTGACAGAGCGTTTGGTTCCTGAGCCAAACCCAAATGAAATCGTGATCCGGTTGACCTCCGCATCGATCAATTACCGCGATGTGGTCGTTGTCGACGGGACGTACAAGCCCGACATGGCACTTCCGATTGTCCCGCTTTCCGATGGCTGCGGCGAAGTGGTTGCAGTCGGCGACGGTGTGACCCGGTTCAAGGTCGGAGACCGCGCCATGCCCGTTTACACACGGGGCTGGATGAACGGTCCGGCAACACTGGAGCAACGCACGGCACGGACACTTGGCGGCCCCTTCGATGGAGTCGCCCGCGAGATAATCGCAGTATCGGAAGACAACGCGGTGCACGCGCCCTCGACCCTTTCCGACCACGAGGCGAGTTATTGTCAAATCTGGTGTCCAAGCGATCATCATGCGGCGGTTAGCTGCTGGTTTATTGACTTGATGCCGTTGA
>JBGRQD010000047.1:0-12589 GCA_041725935.1 Pelagibaca sp. | reverse complement strand
TGGAAAAGCCCAGTCGCCTTCGAACGGAAGGTGGCTTAAACGAGCACTTGGGGCGGCACAAAAGCGGGACAGGTCCAAACCTCAAGGCGCCGCGTTCGGAGCACGATCTTGGAAAGCTTCTCAGGCTCGCGTACGAGCTGATCGGACGGTCACGCGTGGAGCGGCATCAGGTGCGCGTCTTGGAGTCTGACGTTCCCTTGCAGATCCGTGGCAATCGGATTGAGATTCTGCAAGTGATCGTGAATTTGGCTCTCAACGCCTGTGATGCCGGCACCCCGGATCGCCCTGCACAGGTCGAGATCCGGGCGATGCCACCAGGCACCATACCCCCTGAGCGCCACTCTGATGCGGGCACGGCGATCCCCGATGGTATGGAGGTTGCGATGTTTCAGATCATAGATACCGGCACGGGCATCAGTGAGGACGTGCGCGCCCGGATGTTCAAACGCAATTTCACGACAAAAGGTTCTAGGGGAAGTGGCCTCGGATTGCCGATCATCGCCCGCATCCTGCAGGAGAACAAAGCGGCGCTTTGGGTGGAGACGTGTCTCGGCTCTGGAACGACCATGACGGTCGCCTGGCCGATGCATCTGGAGACAGAAGACTCACCGTCACTCAGTTTGCCGCGGCAAGATCCCGACAGTCCTTCACGAATTGACCCCTCCCTCCTGAAGGGTTTGCAGGCGCTGGTGGTCGATGATCTTCCGGATGTCGCCTTGGTGCTCGCATCGATGCTTGAAACCGCCGGAGCAGAAGTGTTCTGTGAAACAGACCCCGATTTCTTGAAGGAAGTCCTGGCCGAAGCGCCCGGGTACTGGTCGGTTCTCGTAACCGACCTGCATATGCCAAGGACAGATGGTGCCGCCCTTGCGCGGTTTGCAGCATCGCTGACGCCCCCGATCCCTGTTGTTCTGGTCACTGCGCGCCCGGACACGCTGGATGACAGGAGCCTCAAGGATTTCGCTGCTGTCCTCTCAAAGCCAGTGTCCGGGCCACAGCTCGTTCACGCGGTACGGCAAGCTGTGGATGCTCAAAACAATGCACCTCGTCCCTCGTGAAACTTACACTCTTGCACTTTTGCTTGCGATTCCGACCAGCATGCCCACGCAAGGTTCAAAAGGATTGATCCTGCACCCGTTGACCAATTTGATGAAACAAAACACGTTCGGCATCCTCAAGACCGCATCGAGGGCCTCATGTCATGCCGCTTTAACCCGGCGTCAGAATCTCGCTACAAGGCTACGCAGCCGCGTTTGAGATTATTTCAGACAGCAGGGCATCAAATAATTTTGGTGGGCCTTCGTAAGTGTCTCCCCTGGGCAAATCAACAATCTGCACATCCGGTTCATGGGCCAGTTTAGGATCAAGATCCTGCGCGACCGATATGAAGGTAAACCCCGTACCAGACCCAAAGAGGGCGCCTGCCAGCGACTTGATCCTCTGGTAGCGTTCCACCGTCAGTTGGAAATGTTGCCACGGCATCAGGTTTTCGACCGCATGAGGCAGATTTGGTTGAATGTTTGACCAGATCAAATGCTTGCGTCCGTCATGCCGAGGCTGGACGAGTGGCCCGGCTTGATGGCAAAGCTTCGATATCAAGCGTTCTTTCTCACCGGGTTCCTCAAAATTCTGCGCGATCTCGGTTTCATGGTACAAGCAGACATCCGGGAGATGCCGGTTGAAGATGAGTGCATCCCAAGCGACATGATAGGCCGAGATATCCCGAATTGCTGGCAAAAGCTCTTGTTTCAAGGCCAGCTGCAATATGGCCTCTGTCCCCGCTAAAGAAATGATATTCGATTCAAAAAGGGACCTGACAAAATATTGCGCAGTATCAGGAGTGCGATCCTGAAAGAAATCGAACTGAAACCGGTTTATACAGCTTGATCCAATAGTGAGGAGTCTCGGTGGCTGGGTTTGTATTCTGGTCATGCTCTTGATCGTGTATTTCAGGTTTCTAGCAATATCCAAAATGATATTTTGGGAATTTTAGAAAATCCTACATTCCGATTATGAAGTGATTACATTCTGGTGAAATTTGCGTGTAAGAAATAGGTATCAATTTTTTAGCTTTATATCAAAAATTAAGAATTGAGGCGGTTGCAAGCAATATTGTGAATACTACTCACAGCCTCAAACCGATTTTCAAATCGATGGCGCGCTGGTGTTGTAACTCCAATTAACACGACCATTATCACATAATTCACGGATATATTGCCGAGCAGCCAGTGTATTGATACCCTTAGTCTCGGCATGCGCCATGAAACTAATCATACTCCTTTTATTGTCCCAAAGCTTCATGTTAATTGTCCACTTGTTCAAGGGTCCCGAAATTGCTGCACAACCAAAACTCAGCCCCTCGTCGGCAGCAAAGGCAAACTCGTTTGATGTACCAAGTACCGAGTCCCACATACCGGCACGCCAGGCGGTATCGAATCCTGCCGCAATACCACTTCCACCTGACACGGCTGAATTTACTTTTCCTGCAAAGCCAGATATGTCGTCTGCAGAGGATTTAATATTACTCATCTGTTGCATTGCTGTACCGAAACCTCCACTGCTTGCAGCAGACCCTACAGCCGCCCCGAGAAATGTCAGTGCAATTCCACTCCCTTCCTGAATGAAGATATCCTTACTTGTTATCGGTTTGTTCATGAATACCCAGAAACAGACAAATGCATCTTCTTTCCAGGTTCCAGATGCAGGTACAGTACCCATATTGCTGCGAGACAAGACAACCTTTTTCTTCATTAATTGTTTCCGGGTCTGGCCATGCAGTTTCCGCCAGAGCGTCCCGTGCCCATCTGCGATAGACTGCTCTTTCATTTTATTTGCTATAACAAAACGAATGACCGCTGCTGCATATCCCGGATTCACTTGATGTCTTTCCTTCTTTTCGGATCGAATATGGAAGTTCAGCAGCGTTTATATTACTTTGCACAGGGGGCAATAAACCTAGAAGTATTTTTGACGTCAACAGTAAAAATCCGCTTTGCCACCTGTGATTCAGAGATGGTTCTTATGATCTAAAGGTATATTTCAAAAATTTTAGTTAGATAAATAACTCAAGTGATATTTATAAATATAGTGATATAAATTACATCATTTGACGATGTGTAAAAAACATAGATCAAGTACAGTGTGAAAATGCCTTTGAACAAAACGTACGCTCACTTGATCAAGTGAGGCGTTGAGGCACATGTTAGTAATCATACGAAAGAGATTTGCGGTCGCAATAACGCACCAGCAACACAATTGGTGAGCTGCAGATTAATGTTGCGTTTCGTTTTTCTTGTCATGACAGCTGTGCTGTTGACATCTTCTCCCAAGGTGATGGCGCAGAATGCCGCCTATGTGCAAATTGAAGCACAGCCAAGTTTTTCTGTGGCTCATGATCGCCTGCGCGACTACGCGGCCGCCCTCCCCGATGTGAACGGCTTTGAACTTGATCGTGGCTGGTACGGCATTGCGTTGGGGCCTTACCCGCGCGAAGAGGCGCAACGCGTTCTGCGTCGGCTGCTCGTCAAACGTCTGATCCCAAGTGACAGCTACATCAAAGACGCCGCCAGCTATGGAGAGCGTGTCTGGTCGGATACAGTGAACCCCGCGGCGGTTCCGGCGATCACTGAACATGAAGCCTCAGTGTCTCCGGACATCCAGCCAGTCACGCGAGTGACTGATCGTGAAACACTTGGTTCGGAAAGGACATTGACAGAAGCCGACATGGAAGTTCGACAAAATGCCAATCCTGCAATGATGCCGGACGGCTTTTACGTTCAGATCGAAGCCCAGCCAAACCTGTCTGTCGCCCAGGATCGCTTGCTCGACTACGCGGCGGCGCTTCCCGACGTGAACGGCTTTGAGCTCGATGGTGGGTGGTACGGGATTGCTTTGGGGCCCTATCCACGTGAAGAGGCCGCACGTGTTCTGCGAAGGCTGCGGGTACAAAATCTCATTCCCAGCGACAGCTATATCAAGGCATCTGACCGCTATGGTCAGCATATTTGGGTCGCCGGACAAGACCCAAATAAGATCTTGCCGATCGCTGAACCCGATGCAGATGTCAAACCGGTACCTGATCGACAGGCTGCCAAGACGACACTTCGCGAAGCGCAACGGTCCGAGTTGAAATTGACCCGCCAAGAGCGCTTGGCGCTGCAATTGGCTCTGCAATGGGCGGGCTTCTACGATTCAGCACTGAACGGGACCTTTGGCGCTAGCACCCGGTTCGCTATGAGCGTTTGGCAGCAATCCAACGGGTTTGAAACAACTGGCGTTCTCACAACAGCGCAACGCGCCAAATTGCTCCACCAGTACAATGCGGTGCTTGATGGCATGGACATCGCCCCCGTACGCGATGCCCGTCTCGGCATCTCCATCGACCTGCCACTCGGGGCAATGGCCTTTGCGCGTTATGAAAGTCCGTTTGCGCATTTCGACCCGACCGGCACCGTCGAGGGCGCGCGGATCCTGCTGATCAGCCAACCGGGCAACCATGTCCGCCTTGCCGGGCTCTATGAGATCATGCAGACACTTGACATCGTGCCGATGGATGGCCTGCGCAAAAGAGGTCGCGACAGCTTTACCCTGATAGGGCGGGACAGCCATATCGTTTCCCATACCGAAGCCCGACTGGACGGCGATGCGATCAAGGGCTTTACCTTGGTCTGGCCCGCAGGTGACGAGGAGCGTCGCGCGCGCATTCTCTCGGCTATGCAATCCAGCTTTACTCCGATCGAGGGTGTTCTCGAACCAAAGGCGCTCACCGAGGATCAGGGTATCGACTTGGTTGCCGGGATTAGCCTGGCCAAGCCAAAAATCACCACCTCGGGCTTTTTCGTCGATCATCAGGGTTTGGTCGTCACCACTGACACCGCCGTTGCCAATTGTGGCCGTATCACTTTGAACCGTCATGACGAGGCACATGTCGTGGTGTCTGATCCGTCACTCGGGATCGCCGTGCTGCGGACATCGGTGGTAGTCGATCCAGATGCTGTGGCGCAGTTCCGCAAGGAAACCCCGCGTCTCCGCGCCGAAATCGCCGTGGCGGGCTATTCTTTCGGCGGCGTTTTGCCGTCGGCCGCAATGACCTTTGGCCACCTGTCCAGTTTGCGTGGTCTCAACGATGAACCCACACTGTTGCGGCTTGCCATCAACACGCTTCAGGGGGACGCAGGTGGCCCGGTATTGGACGATGGTGGCGCAGTGATCGGCATGCTGGTTCCACATGATGTCGGCGGCCGTAAACTGCCTGACAATGTGAACTTTGCGCTGAACGGCAGGGCCATTCAGCAAGTGCTTTCGAGCTTGGGCATGATGCCCCAGCGCTCCGATACCCTTGATGAGATACATCCGGCAGACCTGACGCAGAAGGCTGCGGCGATGACTGTACTGGTCAGTTGCTGGGAGTGATGCAGATGCGCGTCGTGAACGTCGACGCCATGCTGCCCCACTCCTCTCCCGGCGATGGAAAATCCAGCAGAACACTCCAGTCATGAACGGTCAAGTCGCTTCAAGTAGTGCAGAAACGCCAAGGTCTTGTGCTTCACATACATGACAGGCCTGTACCAACAGGTGGATATCATGAACACCGCCGTGGCAATCGTTGTGTCGGATTATTGGGACAGTTCATAAATCAAACCTTCCTCTTCAAGGCTGATCCGGGCGCTGACGCGCAGTTCGCTGGGTAGGATAGAGCGTAGCAGCAGGGTACCAAACCCCTCTCTGTTTACCGGTATGACCTTGGGTCCTCCACGTTCTGTCCAGGTCAGGCGCTTCAATGCGGCGCCATTTACCTCGACGTACAGCCGTACCTCTCCCGCATCGTTTGAAAGAGCGCCATATTTGACGGCATTTGTGAGCAGCTCGTGTATGGCGAGACCCACCAGCATTGCCGTGCTTGGTGAAAGGCTGATATCGTCTCCGTCGCAGAAAACACGCGCGCTTTGGGCGCTGGCATAAGCATTGAGTTCCAGTTCAAGAATTTCCCTGAATGTTTGTCTTTGCCAACCGCTGGCAGTCAGCTTGTCATGCGTCCGCGCCATCGCAGCCAAACGCTCGTTGAGCTCTTCGACCATGATTTGCGGATCGAGTGCGGTTGAGGCGGTGAACTGTGCCACAGCCTGGATCGTGGCAATGACATTCTTGACCCGATGCTCGAGTTCCGCCACGAGAATGTCTTTACGATCTGTGGCCTCGAGCAGCGCGGTCTGGTCGGTCATCGTGATGAGCACCTCCCTGATAGCGCCGGTGCTATCATTCACCGGCGAGACCGAGATCAGGACACGCCTCGGCGTCTCATCTACGGGTGTGACAATGCGTGTGTAGTAGCGTGACGCCTTACCCTTCAAGGCAGTTTTCATGGCGTCCTGAATGCTATCGACCGCATCATCCGTCATCTGGACACCGGCAAGATATTGAAAATTTACGCCAATCAACTCAGTTTTGGATTTTCCAATCGCTGCCGTCACACTGTGGTTCACGTCAAGAACCGCACCCCTGTGATCGACCAATATGATTTGCGCATCGAGCGCCTCGATGATGCTGGCCTGGCGCAGGGTCTGCTGGGCATTGGCATCCCGCATGGCAACAAGTTCGGAGACTTCCAACGTCATGCTCATGACACCCGTGATATTTCCCTCCAGATCTCGGTACGGCTGAACGATCCGCCGAAAGACCCCTTTGACCTTTTCGCCACGGGCATTGGTGATATCGACGTTTACTTCACTGTCGATATTGGTTTTCGCACTCTTGTAGACAGTATTAAATATCTCGCGCAGCCCGGAGTAATTTTCGGGGATGAAATCACCGACTCTCTTGCCGATCGGGTCTTCGGTGCCAAACATCTTGCGCGCCTCCTGATTGGCATGGACAATCACGTGATCCGGACCCTGGTGGATGGTGATGCCAAAAGGCATATGTTCGAAGTTCCGCAATATTCGTGCTCCGGCCTCCTGCAATTCGCTTTGTTTGATCGTTAGACTTTGTTCCAAACGCTTTTGCGGTGTTATATCCATCGTTGTGACGGCAATTTCCACAGTATCCCCACCGCCGATGGCAATGGGAAAGTAGCTTGCAATCCAAGTGCGTATTTCATCACTCTCTGACGGAAGTGGCGCATTTATCTCGAAATTGAGCACCGGTTCTTTTGTCTTCATGACTTTCTGAAGAACCGGCTCTGTCTGTTTCCAGACAATTGGGATAAAATCTTTGGGGTGGCGGCCAACGATGTCCGAGGCCGGCCTGCCCAGCATGTTCGCGAGGGCATCGTTGACACGCAGGTATCGCATGTCCGGTCCATACATCGCGGCTCCAATGGGCGCGCGTTCGTAAAAGGCTTCGAGTTCGGCGAGTCGGCGTGCCAATTGCTGGCTTGCCAATCGGAGCGCCCATTGTTGCTCCAGTTGCTCCGTGATTTCAAAGAACGATACGACAACACCGTCAACCTTATTTTCAATATCTAGATAAGGCCTTATTTTTACGACAAAATTTTGCCTGCGATTCTGAGTGGAGATTTCACGGGAAAACGCTTTCAGATTTTGCGCAGGCTGACCAAGATCCTCCTTGAGCTGCGGGTAATCGAGCGTCGTCACCAAATCAAAGATCGGGCGTCCGACATCCCTCTCCTTGATGGAGAACAGGTCCGTGCTGCGCGGTGTAAAGAGTTTAAGCAGCCCTTGCCGATCCACAAACATGATTGCGATGTCGACGGCTTCGATCAAATTGTTGAGATTGTTGTTCGACACGTCAAGCGCCATGTTCTTGGCGACCAATTCCGAATTGATGACTTCCAGATCGGCATTGACGGATTGCAGCTCTTCCCGTGAGCTTTCCAGTTCTTCGTTTGAGCTTTGCAGCTCCTCGTTTATCGTCAGGAGCTCTTCGTTGCTTGCCCAAAGCTCCTGTTCGGCCATCTTGAAGTCCCGCTCCCGGGTGATCAACCGTTTCCTGGCCATGGTCAGTTCGGCCTCGTAAATCGCATCCGCAGCATTCACGGGCATGGACAGACCAGAGGTTGGCTCTCTCAGGCGGACAGGTTGAAATGCCACGAGGACGGATTTGGCCTCCTCGTCGAGCGGTCGGGCCTGCAGGTCGAACAGGTGACTTTCCCCATTAATTTCGATGACGACATCATCGAGGCTCATATCCGCCTTGGTTTGGCGCACCTCCTTGAGGATCCGCCGAAGCGGCATCCGCACGCTTTCGATGAAGTAATCCTCGAAAACCGGGCTTGGAATCCCTTTGGCGGGTCTGAGAAAGAGGCGCGCAGCTTCTGATGCGTAAAGCACCTCATCATGTTGGCTTATGCGGACAAAGGGCGGCGCAAGGCTCGACAGGAAGGCCTGTTCGGTCTCGGTTTCCAGATCGACCCTGACGCGGCCTCTGCGCGTCAGGGCCATGTCAGGCTGTTGCGTCGAAAACTTGGGGAGCCTTGAGGTAAAGTTCGTGCTGAGGAACGGCAAGGTCGGAGAGGCGGTGGAGTCGTCACGTCTAAAGATCCGCGCCTGTCTATCAAGGGTTTCGAAAAGACGTGTGTTGCCGGACAGGTTCTCTGACGGGCCCAACCAAAGCAGACCATACGGGTTGAGCGCGTAGTGGAAGCGCGAGATTATGTCTTCCTGTGCCATCTGATCGACATAGATCATCAGGTTGCGGCAAGAGATAAGGTCAACCCTGGAAAAGGGGGGGTCGGTCAGCACGTTGTGACGGGCAAACACGCACATGCTTCGTAATTGAGCCGAGACTGTCAAAAGGCCATGATCGTCGTCGAAAAAACGCTCCAGCCTGGCGCTGCTGAGAGGCGCGAGCGCGTCCCGGTCATAGACACCCCGCCGTGCCGTTGCGAGGGCATCGGGATTGATATCCGTGCCGAACAGTTTCCAGGGGCGCTGATCGCCTGTCCTTTCCTGCAGTTCCGAGATCAGGATCGCCAGGGAAAACACTTCCTCGCCAGAGGAACAGCCGGGACACCAGATGCGGAATTCATCCTTGTCGCGCCGCAGAAGATCAGGAAGAACGGTATTCTCTATGATCTCGAACATGTCGGGGTTGCGGAAAAACTGGGTTACACCGATCAGGAAATCCTGGGCGAGTTCCTGTTGCTCATCCGCCGAAGTGCGCAGCAGGTCGATATACTCATCGACCCGCGAAATGTGCCGCAGCATCATGCGGCGTAAGATGCGCCGGGTCAATGTGCCGGGCTTGTAGTGATGAAAACAGGAATCGCCACTGCAATCCACTTGGTCCAGAATTTCTGGCAATTGTGCCTCGATACTCTGATTGAGGCTGTGGCTTTTGCTCAGCGGTGTCTGTTTGCGCCATTTTTCCAGTTCCACGAGCTTGCCGGGAATATCGCGGGGGGGCAGTTTGAAATCGATCAGGCCGGTTTCCGCCGCATTATTCGGCATATTGGCGAATCTTGTGCTTTCGGACAGTTGCGCAAGAACCACCCCACCTGCGGACTTGACCGCCTCGATGCCGATCGTGCCGTCACCGCCGGTCACCGACAAGACGATCGCATAGGTCTTGCTGCCCTGATCTTCGGCCAGGGACCTGAAAAACAGGTCGATGGGCGAGTGCAAGCGATCATCCTCGTCACTATCCGTGAGGGTCAGGACGCCCTCCTCAAGGGATAGGTGAAAGCCAGATGGGACAACGTACACCGTGTTTGGCGCGGGAGCGACACCCGAACTGATCTGCGTGACCGGCATCGGCGTATGGGTGTCAAGGCTCTCTATAATCATCGAGGGCCGTCCGCGCACCGCTTGCTGGACGACAACAAATGCAAGCCCGGTATCGCGGGGCATTGCGGCAAAAAGTTCGGTCAGTGCGTCTACGCCACCGGCTGATACCCCTATACCCACGATTGTGGTCGCCATGCACCTGCCCTTTTCAACCTTGTACGATGCCCCGGCCCTGTTCGTGATGTGAACGTCCGCGCGTCGCATCACGAGAAAAGTAGGAACACAGGGATCACGATCATGCCATGTCGCAAGATGCAACCTGCAGCAATGATGCTTCTATTTCAAAGCCTTTCACGATCCTGCAACGCATTGATCAGTTCGGAATATTTGCTGGACGTGCTGAACTTGGACAAGATCTCGACGTGTTCGAGATCGCTGGGAAGTCCAAGGTTTTTCAGGGATCCCCGGGAGTACGAGGTCAGAAAATAGATCGGGACATTGCGCTCTTGAAGCCAGAGCGCCAGATCGAAACAGGTGCCTTCGCTTAGATTGACATCAAGAAAGGCAATATCCGGTAAGTCTATTGATACAGTTTTGAGAGCCTGCTCTGCGGTACTGCATGAAACCAACTTGCGATCACTCAAGCCTTCGATTTTATGCATCAGGAGCGCTGCGATGAGGGCTTCATCTTCAACAAGAAGTATATATGACATTAGCCGCACCTTACTTCTGTAGCAGACTTCAAAAATTGAGCTACCTTTAGAAGAGTCACCCGAGGCCTTCGAAGGTCCATATAAAGATTATTCACCTTGGCACAGTATGGCGGCAAACTTGATCTGACCATTAAACCTCTCATGAGCTGGCCAGATGTGACACATGCGTCCAAGAACGGAAATAGTAACGCTGCCGAAGGCCGAAGCGCTCCGTGAGCGGGAAAATCAGCGCCCTTCACAGACATCCGAGTCCGACGCCCAATCGTCGTGAAAGCAGCCCACACATCAAAGTATTATTCATATAAACCTACCGCACACAAAGACATTCATAAATTTTACTCGCAACCATTCATACAGTACCAAGGAAAAATAAATTTTTGTATGTGTCTATAGATACAATTACACACTTTATAGTAATTTGAATTTTTTGGACGATAACATCACATCGACGCATGATGAATGCAACTGCTGCAAGGGTCGCCATCAACCTGTTTAGAGATGGTGTCAAAGGGTTTCGCCTAAAAAAGCAGCTATTCCATCGCGCGTGTCACCGCCGGTGCATCTTGTCCTCACAATAAAGCCGTGGTTTTGCACACACCTCAGAGGCTTCCTTCGGTCAGGCGGCGCAGTTCCAGAAGGCGGATCCGGCTTTCGAGGCGTTGAATATTGGCCAGCAGGACGGCGCGCTTGCTCTGATCGTTTTCCTTGACGATCCTGCCCTGCAGATCAGAGATCTCGCTGTTGAGCGCGCTGATCTCACCCGTCAGGCGATACCAGGTCAGCCCCGCGTCATGGGCGCGTTGCAGCGTGGGCAATTGTGCCGAGGGGCAGACCGGGGACAGGCGACGCCCAGCCTGACCTTCGCCATAGATCTTGGAGGGGGTGCAATAGGCGGGCAAGCCGGCCTGCCGTCCCTGCTCCCACAGCGACTGGTTCGGCACCACACCTGCCTTTTCGCAGGCCTTGGCATGTTCTGCGATAAAACTCGAGGTGCGTCCGGCCTGCCCGTCACGCTGGCCGATCTCGCGCCAATTGCCTTGCAGACATTCCTCTTCGCTCAGCGTCGCACAGCTTGTCACAAGCGCGAATGCGGCCAGCCCAGCCATAAGTCTGAATGTCATTGTGTCGTTTCCGTTGTGTGTCTGTCGGTAAAATCTTGCCGCGCAGGAAACGTGACGGCAAGCCGTCATCGACGTGTTGATCTTGGCCCCACCAATGAAAAACCGGTTAGTTTATTTATCCGATAAAACAGATTACATGCTGAAGCATGTTCCATTATGGATTGATTGCGACTCTCCGCCCCACTCAGACGGATAGAACGACTGGCCCTCGCGCTCCCGGCCCTCTTCCCAGATGGAGGCATTGCGGCGACTGTCCAACCAGCAACGCATCTTACAGGGGGATGACGAGACTAGGTTTTCCTGCCTTCGTCGCACAGAGGCTGCCAGTCCCATTCACCTATGCAATATTTGGATTCTCGACCAAGATTATCTGATCCGCCGTCACCGGGCCAACCCCCGCCGCGATGACAGCCACGGTCTGCAGGTTGGCCTGAACAAGAGTGTCTCCGGTGAGAGGATCCGTTTCGAAGGTGATCGATGTCCCTGCCGAGGTGCCCTCGGGGACCGAGACGACCAAGACCTCGTCAGACGCCAGATCAAGGACCACGGGCGCGTTTTCCGGATCAACCCATGTGCCAGTGTAGAACGTGTCGCGTCCGTCTTCTCCCGTTGCAGTGTCCCCACTGCCCATGAAGATGTCATCGTTGCCCTCACCTCCGAGCAATACATCCGGGTCAGCAAGATCCCGCACTTCGATCTGCGCGTCGTCGCTACCATCCCAAATGCCATTGATCTCGTCATCGCCAGCATTGCCGTTAAGCGTATCGGATCCCGCCTGACCAAAAATGGTGTCCGCTCCGTCTCCACCCGAGATCTCGTCATCTCCCTCGCCTCCAGGGAACAGTTCATTCTCTGATCCGCTATCGATGGACAAACGCGCCGCAGGCGCCACGGGGGGTGCAAGGACACTCACCGCAACACTCGCACTGGCGGTGCCACCGGCCCCGTCGCTGATCTCGTAGCTGATCGTATCAGTTCCGGTAAAAGAAGCATTCGGCGTGTAGGTCAGGCTGCCATCCGCCTCGACCACAACCGTCCCGTTTGTCGCAGACGCAGTCGTCACCGCAAGGGT
>JBGRQD010000046.1:0-12719 GCA_041725935.1 Pelagibaca sp. | reverse complement strand
GGGATGACACCTGCACAGAAACTGAAGATGGCCGCGTAATTCTACGACCAAGCCCCCGCAAAAATGGGGGGATTACCGGAGGACCAGGCCTTGCTGTCATCTTCCTCCACGAAGCTCTGGGCGGAAATGTAGGGCACGCGCGCCGCTGACCCCTCACCGGTCCGGTCGAAGCGCCTGACGCGGATCATGGGGAAATGCGGGGCATCGTTGAGGGCGTGTGCCTCGGGGACGCGAATGCCTGCGAGATCGGCGAGGCGCAGCGCCATGACCTCCGCGCGCGACATGGCATAGGTGTCGTTCTGCTTTGGCAGCTTCACGATCCCGTGTTAGTGGCAGCCGTATTCTCCCCAAAAGTGGCAACTGAAATTTCCCCACCCGTGAGCGGCAGTGCGCATTCCAAACTTCAAATATTTGGAATTGGCGCTGTCGCGGGAAGCAGGCCTGATGCTCTGGTTGAAGCGAGACAGGGGCAGTCAGGTGAAAGGATTGAGGGAGATCGTTTTGATCCACGATTTACGACGACAGGGGCTGAGCATCTCGGCCATCGCGCGCAAGGTTGGTTCTGACCGCAAGACCGTGCGCAAATATCTCAAACAGGGCCTGGAGGTTCCCAGCTATGGCCCGCGCCCGTTGCAGGGCAGCTTTCTGGATCCGTACCGGGACTATCTGACGGAGCGTGTTCGTGCATTTCCCGATCTGTCCGGGCGGCGCCTTCTGCGCGAGATCAAGGCGATGGGCTATGAAGGCAGTTATTCGACGCTGAAGCCCTTTCTGCGCGTAGCGGAACATCGAGGTCTCCCGCTGCGCGTCCTGGTCGGCGATCAGGGTTCCGACTGGAACGCCCGAGGCGCACATCAATGTTGCGGCGCGCCATCACCAGCCCCCGGCTCGTCGTTTTCGGACCTAGAGGGGGCGGCCGGGATGCTGCGTGCGGACGCCGGACGGGAGCGGACGACGCGCTTGGGGACCGCTTCCGGTGCGGCTAGGAGACCTACATCGTCCGTCGCCCGGTCGACAAGGCCTTCGAGGCGGTCCAGAAGCCCCAACGCATGCAGGGCCATCGCGAGAGTGTTGAGTGAGACGCCGGGATCGCCCTTCTCGAACCGCCGCAGGGTGCTGCGATCGACACCCATGCGCTCGGCCATGTCGATCGTCGACAGGGACCTGACACGTCGGGCCAGCGACATGTCGCGGCCGAGCTTTATCATCGCCCGGTGCACCCGAGGGTGCGTGGCGCTTCCTTTTGTGATCTTCGGCGCTGCTTTTGTCATGGTGTCCAAATGTCCCGTAATTGGACATAAAGGGGGTATTTGCGCCCCACTCAGGCCATGGCTCCTTCGTCTTTGCAAGGGTGCGCTAGGAAATATATGGAACGCAGATACTGCATGAGCGCCACATAAGGTGCTTCTGCGCTTCATTTTAGGTCGGTCAGACCGCGCCCGCGACCCAGCCCGTCGAGCCGACGCAGGCCGCGTCGTTGGCGTGGGTCTTCGGGGGGCCCGCCCGGGTCCGGTTCCACTTGGTCCGCTCGCCGCTGACCCGGCTGACTGGAAACCTGGTCCGGGCGGAGATCGCGTCGCAGACGGCAAAGCGGGTCACGTTCTTCGCGCATGCGTTCTTGAGGGGCTGTTTCGTTGGCGCGAGAATAAGGGGGTCTGATGCCGGAGATCCGGACCTGCGCATCCTGCCTGCTCAGAATTCTGACGACGCCGGAGGCTCATTGACGACAGCAGTGGAGAGTGGCCAATCGATCTGGCCGACCTTGAAATCAATTGCGTCATGTGGCATTTATATTGCGACACGTGACGCGCTGGAGGATCGTATGGCCGAAACAGTATCAGCTGAACACGACATCGCTCGCACCTATGCTCTGCTAGGTGGGAGGGATACCATCCGGAAGCCGGTGCGCAACAACTTGGAGGCTCACGATATTCTGATGTTGGGCTTGCCCTCGGCTGCCCTGCTACACCTCACGTCCCAAGTGGCCTTTCTGACCGCAGATGCCGTGCTGGAGAAGGCGATCGGGATCAGCGTGAGAACACTTCAGCGTCGCAAGAAGGATGCTCCGGACGCGGTGCTGAGCATTGACCAGAGCAACAGGACTTGGAAGTTCGCTGAGATCCTTGGTCGAGCTGCCGAGATCTTCGGCTCCAGGGCGGAGGCGGAAGCTTGGTTGAGCGCACCCGCGATCGGTCTTGATCAGCGTCGGCCGATCGATCTGCTCAGCACGGCCGTCGGGGTGGAGGCTGTTGAGGATTATCTGACGCGTATCGAGTACGGAGTTTATGTGTGACGCCGCTGCCTCCCCCGCTGGGGAGCGGCGAGATCCGCTTCTGGCGACTGGACGCGGAAAGGCACGCCGGGACCTGGAATACCGGAGAGGGGAGCTTCCGGGTGGGTGGCAGGTGGAACTCGCCCGGTACGCGGGCGATCTACGCGTCGCTCGATCCGGCCACCGCGACGCTGGAGGTCGCTGTGCATAAGGGGTTTCGTGTTCTTGATACGCAGCCGCATGTTCTGACGTCGGGCCGCATTATCGACTCAAAGGGCGTCCACATTTTGGGGCCGGATGATGTTCCAAACCCAAATTGGTTATACCCGTGTACCCCAAACAAGAACCAGCAGCAGTACGGGGATGAACGTCTGAGGGACCATCGTTTCATCCTGATTCCGAGTGCCGTCTCACGGCACAGCTGGAACCTGATTTTCGATGCGACAAAATCAGCGACTGGCTACGACGATATCACCCAAGAACGCTTTGCTCTGGATCCACGTCTACAGCCCTGAAACATTTAAAATGAGCGCCACTTTTCCAAATACGGTTCTCTGATTGCGGTTGGCCTGCTGCCGGTTTCGTGAACACGAAGGCGGAAAGCCTCCGGCTGACTGTCCACCGTCATCTGGAGCGCAACAAGACCCGGGGTCGGGTGACCTCAGCCAAGGTGCTCAGCAGTCCCTACTACCGCGACGTCGTAGCAGCCTTGGATGCCCTACCGACACAGAAACTCAGACCACCAGAGGTGGTGGCTGATGTGTCAGCGGGATAATCGCCAGATTTCCAAAGCATGATCGCTGGGTAAGTCTACGGCGAAAGCGGCCCCAGAGGTTCTCTGAACCCGTTTTTTGATCTATAAGCGCCTCAAACGTAACCGTGCTTCCGCTTGCACTGAGTCAGTCCCGCAAGAGCATCGACTGCTCGTCCCTCATCTTCATGGCGATCGATACGCACCTGACCCGCTAAACCAACCCTGCCCCATTCGCATACGAGGGACGCGCCCCCAAAGAGGTCAGGCTGCACCACCATGCTGTAGAAGCGCCGAATGTTTTTCGACGGGTCTACGCGCTTAAGAAACATTCGATCCGGAAAAACTTCGAGCTGCATATTGTCCCGTATTTCGAAGAATGTCGGCTGGAAGCCGCTCTACAGATGTAGAGCCTACCGGGGGATCGGCAGCTGGTACAGGGCAAAAGGTTTGTAGGTACGATGACAGTGGCCAAACGGAGCATGTGTGCAGCAAAGGTCAATCCACTTTGCATCTGCCTCACGTTCAGCCAAGACGGCAATGATGTCTTTCGAGAGAAGTTGGCTTCACTGTTCGACCTCCGCTTGCATTGTTTTGCACGGATTGTAGAGGGGAAATCCCATCTCTGGCAGCATCACATTTGGGGACTGGAGGCTTAGGCGGCAGTCGAGTTCCGCATGGAAAATGCCGCCTCCCACTTGGAGACGCTTTCTTCGTCGAGATACAGAAGACCTGCTACATCTTCTGAGCTCAGGCCCTCTGCCAATAAAAGAAGAGCGTTCGCCATGCGTGCCTGGACAATCTCTGGATGCTTTGCATTCAGTGCTTTCAGCAACTCTTCACGGTCATTTTCTTTAAGGAACATGTTTGAGCCGTTTTTCAATGAACAAGTGAGTTTTATTGCACAGTCGATGATGAGTGGCAATGTATTTAGTAATGCGTTTCTGGGTCAAAAGTTCATTTGCTTCTGTGCATGCATATTGACGTGAGGATGTCGGTTTGTCCTGTACTATCCGACACTCAGCTAGCGTTTGGCCTTGGTTTCAGCGGTGTCAGGAAGGCAGGTGACAGTGTGGCGAGAGTTTTGGCCAAGGGCCTCATGCTTACCGAAAAAACCATATGAAATTGACTATATATTTTTATCCGGTTTCTAAAATACATAAGATAGTAACCTATTTATTCTTCTAGTAACATTGGATATGTTCTTGGTTGGGCCTTGTGCGCTTTCGAACCTGCTTCCGTGTAGGTCAGTGTGCAATAGCATTGGGCCTTTTCTTAAGAGGCATTATCTTGCCCGTCTTCCTTTGAGTGCGGCCTGTCAGTCAGATTCCGGTGATGGGTATTAAGGTAAAGCCGACCGGATATCGGTAATTGCAAAGTTGCGTCTAACGTTGGCATTGAGTCAATTTTCAGCGATGGGCTGATCGGTCGTCACAGGGGCTGAGTCACCTTGGTGGGTATCAAGACTTTCCAACAAGTCCGGGAGCTCGACAGTGGCAGACATGATAGTTCCTGCATAGTTCGCTTGTGGTTCGGAATGTTCGGTCACGTTGGCGATGGATGGATCCGTCGATCAATAGTTCAGGCAGCCGACAGAACCACGCGCTTGACGCTTGGCAGCAGATAGGGGCAAATCAATAAACAGTGTCATTTTGGGATTCCGGCATCAATCAAAATAATGAGAAATATGATTTTGTATTAAAAATACTCGAAAAATACAAGACAAACGAAAAGGAGTGTCTCTTTGCCATATAGTTTTTCCTCCAACAGTTTTCCTGGACCGATGAGGGAGATTGTTGATGAGTACGCAAAATTGAACGATGTATACGAGGAGAGTTCTGGGGATGCTGCGCATTGGTATGCTGAGAGCACATGTGCGTCACTTTTTTCGGTAGCTGCTTGGCGATGCGGAAACGAGGCCATTTGTGCCGTGCCATGTAGAAAGAAAGTGAATTTGGAAGAACGTGACAATCCACAGCCAGATAATGGAAAAATTGACATATTGGTTCGTGCTTCCAATGACTTAGAGTTGTGGATTGAAGCGAAAAGGCCACACGAGGTCTTTGATGTTTCGGAGAATAGTGAAAATCCGGCTTCTCAAGCCAAGCTTTCTCGGTGTTTTTGGGCTGCATATGAATCAGCATTTCAGAATAAAAGAGCGGCGAAGGATTACGGCGGCAAAATTGTGAGTATCGTTTTTTGCTCGTTTTCCTTGAAAGCAGACTATTATGCCGGGCCTGAGGCGGTGGAAAAAAGGCAGCTGCGAGCGAAACACGTAAATTCAGTTCTGAGTCGAATAGCTGCTGAAGACCCCACTTCAAGCTTCTTCGCTTCCTATTTTGATTTATCCGAAAAATTGATATGTGACGAGTTGGATAATAGACCGTTTGGCTTCGCTATCCTTGGCCATTTTGAAGATAGTTGATACGTTCTTTAATTGAAAGCTTTGTTTCTTGAAGGCTTTTGGTCATTAGTTTGTGCTCATTGTAATTAAATTTTAATTTGAATTCTGAGAAGTCAGTTCGGACTTTAATTGACATAACGACCTCATAGAAAGATGAGATATCTATTTTAACTTAAGAAATCTTTGTTGATGCAGATAATATTTGAGAATGCGTCATACATATTTAGATGAAGATTTGAGCCAAATTTTTTGGCTTTATCATAATTATTGATTTTAGTCCGCTATTTGGTCTGTCACGTGGTATAGCGAGGTGACACTTTTGCATAATATAGAATGAATAAATTAGTTAATATAAATTGTGGGTGACTTTTGAGCCAAAAATGCATGATGCAAATGCTTGATATTGGATGTGCGATCTGTAGAAGATAGGCTCCGGATAAAAATTTTTATTCACAGCGCACACAGAAAAAATGTCACATAAAGGACTATCAAAGACAATCATGAGTCCAGACTTTGCCCTGATATTTTCGTCTGATACCATCTCTCTGCAGCATCGTGCCATTCATGGATGGGCACAGGTTAGTTGTGTTTCTTTGGATGCTGCTGATTTAGGAAAGGCTATGGCCGATCTCAGATTTGACGCCAAGATCCTTTCGCGACAGGGTGATCAGGTCAAGCTTGTAATCCCCAATGATCAGATCAAATATTTAACGATTTCTGATAGAGGTCAAACCAGTGGCACGCTGCAAAAGGAAATTCGCCGCGCGCTGGAAGGCTCCACACCCTATGGGGTCAGTGCACTGAGCTTTGACTGGTCACGAGGCTCTGGCACAATATATATCGCAGCCGTTGCCAACGACGCGCTGACCGATGCGGAGATCTTTGCCAAAAGCCATCATTTCGAGCCAGTGTGTTTTGCAGCGTATGCACCCGATGACGCTTTCATTGGCGAAGTGTTTTTTGGCGCAGCTGCAAGCTGGACCGGTGTAACACCCCAAAAAGATGGTATCTTAAAAAAATTGGCAGCTGTCGCGCCGCAAGGCAAACACCATGCTGCCGAGCCTGACCCGGTCCCCGAAGTACAGCCCGAAGCGCGGGTCGATCCCGTCATCGATACCGATATGTTGGTAGCTGGACAGGCGGAGGTGCCGACACCCGCAGTTCTGCCACAAGAACCCAACTCGTTCGTCCAGCATCCTCGCGTTTTGGCGGCACCGGCTTTTGCTCCCAGTCGTGCGGCGCAGACGAAGTTGAAAAGCACTAACACGTCAACCGTACTCCAGGCCGACAGTCCGACATTTGACGTCCCCGTAGCCAAACCGGTTCGGCTGGGAGGTGTACGCAGGCCGACCCAGGACGACAAGGTGATCACACGAATACAACCGATCGATCCGGTCGTCCCCTCGATTGGGGTAAAACAAAGGTTTCTTGGGTTGGTGCTGACCAACGCCCTTTTCATCTTTCTGCTTGCAGTGGCGGCGTGGGCGAGTTTTTTCCTGGATGGAGGCCAATCGCGGCTCTTTGACCGAGAGACCGAAATGCCTTGGTTTTCTCTTTTGCCCGATGCGAAACTCCCTCCACCGGTCGTCACTGACGTACATGCCGATGATCGTGACATATTATCCGACGGCCGGCCGCCTTTTGATGCCCTCACCCCTGAAGAGGCTGATGCCCGGTATGCGGCAACCGGCATATGGTGGCGCTTCCCGGAAGCACCGCCTCCCCCGAAGCTGACAACTTTGGACGATCTCTATGTCGCATCCATTGATGCTCAATCTCAACGAGTCGGAATTGTCGCCCCGCCTGACCCACCAAACATGTTGCGCAACGACCAGCTCTATCTGACGCGGACAGATAAAACACTGTTACTGCCCGATCCAGCCCTCTCAAAAGCCCAACCGCAACAGTATTCGAGCGGATTGGTTGTTGCGACGCCCGATGGCGCGATGAATGCGGATGGCGTGCGCATCTTTTCAGGACGGCCCCCGGTCGTGCCGCCGACCCGCCCAAGATTGGAAGCTGCCTCCACAATTCTTATAGAGGAAGTCACTGTGGCTGCCGTTGTATCACAGCTTGAAGCAATCCGCCCACGGGCTCGCCCAGCTGGTATGGTCGAAGGCTACGAGCCGACAAACCTGGAAGAGCCGCTCCCTGTAGAACGTGCTGAACCGGTGCCGGTTGAACGATACGAAACACTCCCGGTCGAGGAAGAAGGCGACACAACTCGGGGCTCCGTTGTGCAATCCTTGGTTCCAGTTGCAAGACCACCGAATTTGATGCAGATCACCGAAGCCTCGCAAAGTAAGCAATTCACTGCACAGGATCCCATCAACCTGATCGGCATCTATGGCAAACCTCCGAAGCGACGTGCTCTTGTCCGTCTATCCAATGGTCGCTTTCAGAAGGTCACTATTGGCGACCAACTGGATGGTGGCCGCGTAGGCGTTATCGGTGAAAGCACATTGCAGTATTCCAAGAAGGGAAGCGCTGTCGTGTTACAATTGCCGAATGAGTGATGCCTTTTTTATACGCCCAGATTTTGGGACAGAAAGTGCTCGGAGATGATGCCGGAAATCTGAACAGCCGGGGCCTGCGGATGTTTCGCACACCCGCACAAAACGCCGTGCACGTCAGACAGATCGACAGGCCATGTTGTCGAAATGACAGGCTTGCAACAGTTCATCCACGTTACTCAGCGGCATAATTATGTGCGTACCGATGAAGCTAAATCAAGGATAGGCACAGATGTACAAGTTCAGGACATTAGCCAACGATGACGCCCTGCTCGATACATCGCCCATAATGCGCGCCATCGATTTCATGTCAACGCAACTTGAAGGAAATCCGCGCGGAATCCCCCTTACACAATCCGGGATGCTGAGCCAGAATATCGTCGCGGAGGCGATCCGGGAGATCAAGTGGCCAGGCTGGACTGAGCTCGAAATCTATCATGGTATCATTCCGATAACAGCTGCTGATGAATATCACTTCGAGCCTCTTCATCTCTTGCGACAGGTCATGTTCGAAATGGGTTTGTTTCGTTCGCACCGAAATCACCTCAAGCTTTCCCGGCTTGGCATGATGCTCTTTGCCGAACGCTTCCACTGTTTCGATGCGGTTGTTCATGAGCTCCTTTTCGATACACATTATTTCAACAACCTACGGTTCAGCAGTGCTCTTGGCGGAACATGGAACACGTGGCTGAACATTATCGACTTTGAGGCCGCCACTGGTGCTTCTGGCAAGGTTCTGACAGACAGAATATTTGGCAGTCATGATGCTGAGGGTGCCTTCGGTCCGCGGGTAAGCGCAACTTATAATGCAGTTCTCAAGCCCTTGCTATGGACAGGGCTGCTGGTGGAACACTCTGATTTTGGACGAACACTCGCCAAGCGAGTATTCACGACCACGCCATTGTGGTACCACTATCTGGAACTCGACAAAAAAAGACCCCGCCTGCGCATGATGCATTGATACGAGATGAGGCTGCACCACCTGAAGCAGGAATCTCTATTTGTGGCGAAATAACTGGGTGCCCAAAATCAGGGGGTAGGCGCCACTGGGCCACCTATGCGAAAGCGTGGGATGAGCACCAATCAGCTTTGGGCTTGACGACGTTCAGATGGCAGTCGGAGATCAGTCTATCAGCTTGGCGTCTTTCGCGCGTTTGATCGTGTCTGCGACGCTTGTGAGGGTGCCGATTGCGCCGAAGGTTTCGTGCTTTGTCATGTTTTCGTTGAGCTCAAAGGCGTCCATGCCTTGGGTTAGCAGCACCATGATCTGTGCTTCGCCGATGGCTTTCATTCGCATTGCTTCGACGATGATGGTTTCCATAAGCATTTGCTGAGCAGTGAGCTGTCCAGCGATTACCTCGATGCTGCGCTCGACGTCCTTGATCTTGCTCATGAGTATCGTGACCATTCTGGCTTGAAGTTCCAGGGTGCGTATTCCGGAGCATCCGGCCACCTGTGACGCGTTGCCGTGAGGCAGCGTAATTTGGGTAACAGGCTTGAGGCGTTTCGTCATCTGTTTTGGGCATGGTCTTGCGCATGGATTGACCCTCGAGCACGAGGCGGTAAGCGTTGTGGACGATGCGATCGAGAACGGCTTCTGCGGAGGTTGGCTCACCGATGACGTCATGCCAGGCCTTGATGGGCCGCTGGCTGGTGATCATGGGTGACCCAC
The DNA here is from genome assembly GCA_041725935.1 of Pelagibaca sp. Classification (GTDB taxonomy): domain Bacteria; phylum Pseudomonadota; class Alphaproteobacteria; order Rhodobacterales; family Rhodobacteraceae; genus Marivita. The sequence goes on along the minus strand of JBGRQD010000046.1, from coordinate 3,107 downwards.
GGCCATAGCGTTCTTCGACGATCTCCATGAGGTCGCTCCGCTGTGTCGCCGTCAGCCGGTCTGGCCCTCAGTTGTCCAGGATCAGCACCTGCGCTTTGGTGATGCTGCGGAACAGGCGAAGGAAGCAGCCGTCGCCATGGGCGAGTTCGAGCTCTTCAAAGAGATGCGGTATCCTCAAGAACTTCGCCCTGCCCGTCAGTCAAATATCTCGAGTTATGGAGGCTTTTTCAGGTGAAGAAATACCTTTTGCCCTCGAGAACTTTGATTGAAGTGAATTGCTCAGGGCCGGTGAAAATCTTTAGAGAAAATTATAGTAAAAAGAGTTACAATCTTTGTGTTAAAGACACATGCAGCCTATCCTCGCCGAGAAACACTCGACATCAGTATCAGAGATAAAATACGAGTGTAAACTTAGTCTGACACTTATCGCCTCCCGCCACAAGGGGTCGCGTGTGATTTATTCATCCTTGACATCGAAATTCCACGAATTGCACCAATCACCGCGCGGAAACAAAGCTTTGAAAAAATATATATTCAGATCAATGTTTTATGGGCTGCCATATTTTTGAGCAATTCAAGAAAATGCTCTAAATAACGGTAGTTTAAGCAGCCTGATACCGCTGTACCCACAGATTTATCCACAGATTCTGGGGGTATATTAACGGTTGCACTTGGCAAAGCATTGGTAATTGAAGCTGACACATGAGCGTCTTCGAAAAAGTTATTCTCGTGCAATCTAATGCGTTGTTACATCCGGTGAGAGTGAAATGCTTTAACATATATGCCATCCGCCACTCAGAATAAAATTCTTTTTTGCCATTTTACTAAACTTTAGATATAATAAAATATTATAATTTTTCAGTAAATTTTAGGACGCTGCTTAAAACAAGCCGCGCTACCAGGAACCTACCCTTCAAAAAGGATTTCTGGGGATACCCCGTTTATGCTTGCGCGGTACTAGACAGACATGCCGAAATCTGCCGTATATGAGGTTGGTGAAGACCAGGAGCGACCAGAGGTCACAACGTGAGCCATTCTGAAATTCTTGGACAGTCACTCTTGATAAGGGTAGTAGCCTCAAGCAGAGAGCTTTTAAAAATTGCAAAGGCCGTAAGAAATATACTCTTCTCGAGACGTATCCCTTCTTTGTATGCCGGCATAAAAATATGCTCCAAAAAGTTACCAATCAGGCCGTGAAAGACAGAAACTGATGCCTCAATATGTAGAACAAGCAACTTATCCAAGTTCAGCAATTCTTTATATAGAGGCTCGGTGGGGCGAGCAGAAGCTCTTTGGGTCGGGATTTTTATCTGGCATAAATGATATTGTGACTGCATCACATGTTATTTACAATGAACGACTAGGTGGCCTAGCTGATGAAGTACGAGTTTTTCCTCTATATAATCCGGAATCTCTAGACAATTTTTCAATTCAACCTGTGCACTATCACTATTTCTCAAATTTTGATGAGGATGCCGACGGTCGAATACCAACCGGGGATCTGACATGGTGGTCACATGCAGGCTCCGAACTGGACATTGCCCTACTTACTTTGGATGTACCTTTAGGGGAGGCATTTGGCTGGTATGGCTTGGATTTTGCTTATGGCGGCGGAACTGTAAATGTTGCAGGGTATCCTGGTGTTTATGGTAGGCGACAGGTCCTTGATCAGGGTAATGTCCAATCCAGTAATATTGATGGTGTCTTTTACTTGGATAGAGCAACACTGGAAGTAAATCCTGGAAATAGCGGCGGTCCAATTTACTATGACACACCTGATGGTCCACTCGCTGTGGGGGTCGTTTCAACATCAATCGCCGCAACAAATATCAGCTCCCATTCTAATTGGCTAATGGCCACGATCGAAAGTAATGATGACTATCTCAAGGGACAGGGCATTATTGAGGGCACCGCTTCTTCAGACGTTTTACTTGGTGACGATGAGTCCAACTTTATCTTAGGGTATCAGGGTGATGATCAAATTTCAGGTGGAAGTGGCAATGATATTCTAGCCGGCGGCGACGGCGTCGACATCGCTGTGTTTTCCGGAAGGATGTCTGCGTACACAATACGATTAAGTGCAGATTATTTTGAGATTACGGACAGGAGACCGTTTTCTGATGGAAAAGATCAGCTGATCGGTATTGAGCGCGCGTCTTTTTCCGATGTCTATATTGATCTTGGAAATTTCAACCGAGCAATCGATTTGGAAGAAAATCAAATACTTGATCTCATAGAGTTGTACATTGCATATTTCAATCGCGCTCCGGATGCCTTGGGGTTGAGCTTTTGGGGAACGTCGTATTCAAAGGGCTTGGGTTTTGGCGAGATAGCAAATCTATTTGGCTCTTCTGAAGAAGCGCTGGTCGACTATCCAATGTCGATGTCGAACCAAGGATTTGTTGAACGGGTATATGATAATGTCCTTTCTAGAACACCAGATGAAGAGGGTCTCGCCTTCTGGCTCGATGCGTTGGAATATGGTGCGGTTTCCAAAACACAACTGATCTCACATGTCTTGAGCGGTGTTGTGGAAGGAACTCGCGATAGGTCCTATCTTGACCAAAAAGTGGATATTGGCACCTATTTTTCGCTAGTTAAAGGCATGTCGGACAGAGGAGCAGCTCTCGCTGTAATGCAACTCTACGACGGAACGGAGGAAAGTGTTCAGCAAGCTGTAACCGCAATCGATATTGCATATGCAAGCGCCATTGACCCCAATAACGGACAGTTCCTGTGGCAGTTGGTTGGCTTCACAGACAACCCATTACTTTTTTAGAAGAAATCTTTCGAGGACGGTGCTGTGACGTTCAGAAAAGCACGCTGCAGATTTCAGAATTTCCGGACAGCGATTACGCTAAATCCCGGACAGCCTTTTCAGTAATTCCCGGACAGCTCGGGCACGGCTGATCCTCTGCCTGCAGTTATGTTTCTGACGGTATCGTTTCGCTGTTTTTCACTTGGGTCAAGTTCTTGTTTTGATCTTGTCTACGCAGGCTGTGTAAGCGGCAAGGCGATCCCATGGGTTAACAAGCTGCTGAAATAGTCCTGCCTCGACAGCGGTTTGAGAACATGATTCATTCTCGCCACGGAAATGGCAGGGGTGA
>JBGRQD010000045.1:0-12865 GCA_041725935.1 Pelagibaca sp. | reverse complement strand
ATCCGCACCGCGTCTTTGCGGAATTCATCCGTTCTTACCGTGCCCATAGTTCGTCTCCTTTGTTGCAGTAAATGCTATCAAAGGAGCGGCATCAAACCGCGACAGGTCCACGGCGATCACAATCGCAAGGAGGTCGAGATGCTCGACAACGCCCCCATTATTTCCACGATGACTCCCGCCTGGCGCGACCACGTCAGCTACGGCGACATCGTGTCGTTCCGATTTCCGCTCGCCGATGACGGCGACGGCACACCGCCCAAGGCGCGCCCCTGCCTGATCCTCGACATCGAGAAGCGCGGCGGCGTCCGCTACGCCCTGCTGGCCTACGGCATCACATCGCGGCGGCGATCAAGCACCGGCTACGAGGTCCATGTCTGTCGCCGGGCGGAATATCTGACGGCAGGGCTGCACGAGCCGACCCGTTTCGTCGGAAGCCTGCGTCTGCTGGTCCCGCTCAACAGCGAAGGCTTCGTCATCAGTCGCTCGACCGGCGCGCCGGTGCTAGGCCGACTTGATGGAGCACCCTTCAGAGCGATGAATACCGTCCGTGGCAGAATCCATGCAGAGCACGACATCGCTGCAGAGCGCCGATCTCACCGGCGTCGCCGGGGCGGCGCTGTCCGCGATCGCGATTTCACGGTGGAACAGCGGGGGCCGCGACGAACCGTCCCGACGCGGAAGGCGGTGCAGGCATGAACGGCCTCGTGACACCAAGCCTGTTGGAACAACAGGTGGCCCTGACCCGTATGGCGCTGGATTTTCGCCGGGGCATGCGTGACTTTCTGGCATCGGAGGTCATGCCCCATCTCGATTGCTCCGTGACCGGAGACGCCGTTGATGAGCTGATGGACTATCTCGACGAAGAGAGACCCCTGCACGCCATCCTCCTATTCCTCGTTGATGCCGCGCGGACGGAGATCCGGCAGGCAATCGAAGACGGAACATCCACGGAGCAAGTCGCAATTCCGCGCGAGCGGCTGATCGGATGCGCGGCGGCAGTCGAGACCCGAAAGGTGCTCAGTCCAAATGCCAAGGCGCTGCAAGCCGCCCTGCCGCCAATCGACCGGCTCTACGACGCCGCTCGCAACGCTGTCGAGTTCGCCGAAGCGATCCGCGAGAGCCTCTGGATGATTCAACACAACTGACACGGCGGCGCCTTCGGGCGCCGTTCCTTGAGGGACCGACAGGTCCCAGGTGCCGGGAGACACACCGGCATGCTGCGCGCCGGCCATGTTTACCTCTGCTTCGCTGCTACGAAGAGGCCGGCGCGCCATACGTCCCCGAGCCGCCCGATAAGGAACGGATCGTTCTCGGGAACGAGTTGATGGTCGTGTCCGTCTCGCCAAACGGTGGGCCGTTGAGAATGCGGCGCCCTTTGCCCACTGGTCCGGCATAGTCGGGAGAAACCTTGACCGGCAACCGGAATTCTGGGTGCCTGGTGCGCAACCTCCCACACCGAAAACTGGAAGGCGCAAGATCTATGAACCGGTTTCGCTGCTCGTGCGCAGACCACCGGGGCAGGGCAGCGCCGAGATCTCTCCGGATTTGCAATCCTGACGTCGAGACAGAATCCTTTGGGTTCGGGCGTCCCGAAAGCAATCGAAGGCGCCATTGCCATCCTGCGCAAAGCGATCGCCGACGGTATTTCCGAGGAAAAGGTCGCAATCCCGAAAGACCGCCTGATCGGATGCGCCAGCGCATATGACACGCGCAACGCGCTGAGCCGGAAGGCCAAAGCCTTGCAGGCCGCCCTGCCTGTCATGGAAGAGCTTTCCCGGTCGGTCAGGACGGCCCGCGATGTCGCGGAAGCCGTCAGGTTGAGCCGCTGCCTGCTTGCTGCGGGCTGAGCGGCCGCGGGATCAGGAGACCGGGACAATCCCGCCAACACAAGACATCACTGCCGGGCCTGGCGCTCGGCAGTGATCCCGTCGAGATCGGTTCGCCCGAAGCCCGCAGATGAAATTGCGGGTCATCTTTCAAACTCAACGTCCAAAGCAAGACGCCAAGGCTGTCTCAAGCGCATCAGCTTTGGCGGCGGGCTTGTAGCTTGTGAACATGAGACGGTTGCCCACCACGAAAAACGGCAAGTCTGGCTTTCCGGTGACGATCCGACACAGAGCGGCGGCACCTTCCAGGAACGCCTCGACGGCTGACCCACGTAGGTATGCCTCCGGCATGCCGATGCAATTTGCGGCGCCGGCGGGCCCGTCCTGGAAGTGCAGATAGTAATTCCAGCCACCGTCTTCTTTCACGCAGACAAGCGCTTCCAGGTTTGCGGGGCTGATATAGCTGGGCAACCCCAAGTCTGGAGGTATGTCCGGGATCAGTCCCTTTTCCCGGAGAGCGGAAAGGACCAGGTCGTGGAACGTGTCGTCCGGAGCAGGAGTGTCGGGGAACGTAAAGGTATTAAGCTGAACCATGATGGCCTCTTTTGTAGCCCGATATGTGCGGGCGATGGGGGTATCCAGAGCGCACAGCGTTTCTGACGGTCGTCACACGCGTTGTGCTGCTCTGAGTTGACGGTGTGAGCCGCACGGCTGTGCGCTTCACAATCAGCAGATTGGTTCGACCAAAATCCAAAAAAGCGATTTGTTGGATTAACCGTCTGCTGGGAGGAATATCGTACCATTGGTCTTCGTGCGGGAACGCAAGTGCGGCTTTTTCTGGAAAATTTTCATTTTTCGCGGATCACATTTTCCTGAATTGGAGACTGTACCGACGTCGTTCATGCAGGGGCACGCAACCGACGGTCAGCCAGCCGCCTTCACGGGCTTGAGGATTTTGGCGACAAGCCTGCTTGCCTTGAGCGTGGCGTGAGCGCTGTCGATCAAGTCCGTCTCGATCAGCACGGCAATCGCCCGGTCGATCCGCTTGGCGTGCAATGAGTCGGCGCAGTAAATCTCTGCACAGTGCGCGGCGGTACGTGCAGCCGCCATCTCACTGTAGGGATAGGCCCGGGACGGCCTGCGGGCGGCAACGACCCGGGAACTGCGTTCGGCGGCCACGAACCGACCGGCCTTGTCGAAGGCGCCCGGCGGGTGAGAGAGGCGGTTCTTGCGCCTGTAAAATTCTGTGCCAGCCTGAATGTCGGCCTCGGAATAGCCGGCGCTCAGCGCGATGCGGGACGCGAGCAGGATCGCTACTTCGGAAATTGTCATGTCTTTCATGCCTCGTGCCCGGGCAGCGGTTCCGGGCCTGGTATGTGTCATCCGCTGCTCAGCGGAAGATGGGTAGATCGAGGGGAAAGAAAAAAAGGGGCACCTCCCGATCAGCGAAAATTGTCATGTCCGACAAGGTCGAGCCCCGCTGGCTCCCTGCGCCGCTGCGCGGCGCCAGGGAGACGCAGCCCTTTTCGAGACCCTATCGCGGCCCGAGCCGGACCCTCTGGACACCCAAGGCAGGAGTAGATTTTTTCGAGCAGCGGATTCCTCGCCAAACAGGCATTTTTTTGTCAGTCTTGATTTCGGGTGACGAGTGATGCTGCACGACGTCGCTTGCGGTGTCCCTCGCCGAGAAAAATGCGCCCGGAATTTTGAAACGCCGCCGATGTTCCCTTTGTCCTCTGTGTTGCAGCGAGACAGAGACAATGGCCGGATCAGACCCACTCAACCGCCCCGATGCATTCATCCCGGACCTCCTCGACCGGGACTACCTGATCCGGCGATGGCAGCATGGCAGCGAAGCGTTCTTCTGGCGCCATGAGAAGCGCGGGTTGCTGACCCCCGTGAGCGATGGGTGCAAACTGAGGTACACGTGGTCTGCAGTGTTCGACTTCGAGTGCGGGCAGCCACCCGCCGGTATGTTCGAGGCTTACAAGTCGGACCTGCTGACCGAGCACCAGGCGGCTCATTTGTGCACGGTCAAACCGTCGTACATCTTGACGGCTGCACGCGCCGGAGACTTGCCGACACGCCGGATCGGGCGCGCATTTCGGTTTGTGCCAGCAGAGCTTGAGGCTTGGCAAAGCCGCCGCTTCGTGAACCGCAAATCCCTGAAACAACGCCGGAAAACCGGAAATGAATGAACCGGGGGGTGAGGTTTATGGCCCAAACTTCGCCCCCCGTACCGTTCATTTTGCGTGAATGAACGGCCCCACGTTCGAATGAACACCAAGGAAAGGTAATGAAAGATGAGCAGTGAACACCCGATCGGCCTGAAGACCCTGAAAGACGTCCGGCTCGTGCTGCCGGCGATCTATTCGACAGCTTCCGCGAAGACGCTCGCGGCCGCGCTTGGCAAAGTGGAAAAGCTGACGGGCAAGAAACTGTCACAACTGCCGGCGGATGAAAACGCTTGGTATCAAGCGTCTCGATCGATCATCTGGGCGGGCGCATTCCGCGGTGTGACACCCGGCGAGCAAGAAGAGGCCTTCGAAACCTGGGTCAAGAAGATCGCCGCTGTTATCCGGCGGGCGCAGGCACATGTTGCGGTGCCCGTGATTGTCGCGGACGAAAGCCGGGCGTGGGATCAGATCGTGCAATACGCTACGGACGTCGAGAACACGGTCGATGACCAGGGCGCGCTTATCCTGCCGAACATGTTTTCGATGTCGATGACAAACCTGCGCAACCGGTGCCGGTCCGTCCACCCCTCTGAGCTGACGACCGAGACCGCGTTCCGGGCGCTTGCGAGCTGTCGTGCGGACAAGGCCGCGTCATTCCGGAATGCGATCAGCGCGTTCAACAAGCTCGTTTGCACGCAGAACCGACATCCGGCGATCGCACATCTGCTGCCGAACGTGCCGATCGGACCGTTGCCGCTTTTGCGCGACGCAGCGCTGGACTGGAGCCGGTTTTCCGAGGATTTTCTTGCGTCCCGCGATCACGCGATCTCACGAGCGGTTCAGCCCGACCGGCGTGAGCGACGTGACCGTTTCAACGGTCGGCTTGGAGCGGGCAAGCTCTCGACAGCCGGCAGTCGGAAAGGCCGCACGAGGAAGATCCAGAACCCCGCGGATGCGCGCAAGGCCCAGCTCAATGCGTTGAGCTGGCTCATCCGGCATGCTTTTCCCGAACGCGAAGAGGCTTATGTCTACGAACGCGTCGAAGACATGTTCACGTCGGACATCGTGAGCCGAGCGGTCGGCGCTTACATCGCACGGGCGACAGCGTCAGAAACCCTGATCAATCCCAGCGAGACGGCCTCTGCCTCCACGATCCTGTCACGTCTACAGGTGCTGGCGGAACGCAACGGCTGGTCCGAGGACGTGATTTTCGAGCTGGAGGATTCCCGGTTTGACCGGGTGAACAGCTACCAGACCCGCGAGATGTCCAAGGAGCGCGAACAATTCGTCAAGCTGGTGCAACGCGACCCGTCCGTTGCGCGCGCGATTGTGGCCGGGCCCCGACGGCTTTCCGAGGAGGCACTGCCGGTGTTCGATGGCTGGGACAGGTGCAAGACGCGCACGCAGGAAGAGGCACTGCATCTCAGCATGGGGGCCTGTCTGCTTGCCCTGCAGCTTGCCCGCGCGGTGCGCAGCAAGAACCTCAACCTGCTCCTCATCGACGGCGCTGACGCGGAGCTCATCCGGCCGCTCCGGGAAGCCAGACCCTGGCTCGACATCTCTCGCGGCCGCGTGAAAAACCGGCGCCCAATCGAAGGCGAGATCCCCGAAAGGCAATGGGCGGTCATCGCCAACTGGCTTGAGCGCGGCTTGCCCAAGTGGTGCGAAAAGCATGGCATCGATGTCGAGAGCAATGAACTCCTCCTGCCTGGACCGGCGGGAGTGCTGTCTCGCCAGTCGTTCAACCGGGTCTGGAACCGCTCTGTCGCCCGCCTCGGTGTGCCCGGTCTCAAGCCGCACATGATGCGGCATGTGCTCGCCACGATCTGGCTTGCGGCAAACCCCGGCGATTACGCGACCGTTGCGGCATTCCTTTGCGACAAGGTCTCGACGGTCGAGAAATTTTACGCGCGCGGCGAAGGGGCTGCGGCCGCAAAGCTGTTCGCCGATGCGCTCGAAGCCCTCGATCCGACCCTCGGGTCCTTTTTGAAACGGAGTTGAAGATGCCCAGCAAAACACGTGAAGACCGGGTGGCAGAGTTGCCCGGTCGCATTCCGCATGTGCCGCAGATCGTGCTTCGGCGGATGCAGGATCATCTTCGAGTGTCCGAATTCAGCCAGCGCGGCATGCCTGCGGCGCTGGAGGATTTTTTTGCCCGGCTCGAGGTCACCGGTGTGCCCCCGGAACAGGCGACCGCGGAGATTTTCCGCGCGGTCGGCACGTCACGCTCTCGGTTCCGGTGTCTTATCGCAGGCCTCAGCAAATTTGCTCCGGAGGTCCCGCTGTCGGCGTCGCAGCCGGTCAAGCAGGAGTGGGACCGCTGGGTCAACAAGAGGTACAACAAAAAACCAAAGGTTACCAAAACCAGTCGCCGCGTCGGCTTGCCGCCTGAGGCGTGGCCTGAGGCCTGGTCACAGGCCATCCCGAACCTCGACCGCAGCGTCAGACCCTACGGGACAAGGTTGAAAATGCTTGCGCCGAAGACCAAAGCTGCGGTGATCTCTGCGGTTGCACTGCTGGCCCGGTCGCGCGCCTGGGCAGCTGATCTCGGTGTCGAGCTTGCCGCAATCCCGTCGGAAGACCTCTTCGAGGGGTTTCTGCATTACCTACAGCAAGAGCGCGATGTCAGTTTTGGCACCGCGAAGGACTATCTCGAGAGCCTCAGGATGTTCTTTCTGCGCGCGGGATTGTTCGACGATGCAAGCTATGAGGCCATCGGCCGTCTTATCGGCGATCTGCACGCCGAGGCGCAGGACCAGGACCCGTCAAAATGGGCGCGACTGAGAGAGTTCCGCAAGCGGTTTACACTCGCCGACGTTCTTCATCTCGCGAAAGCGGCGGCTGAACAAGCTGCAAGCCTTCCGGGCAACGCGACGAGCGGGTTCAAGCTGCATCAGAAAGCGATGATCTACGCCCTCCTTGTCAATTCCGGAGACAGGCAGGGAGATCTGCGCGACTACAAGATCGGCATCGACCTCATTCGCAACGAGGCTGGCGATTGGTGCCATGCGCTCCGGCAGAACAAGACGGGTCGCAAGAAGGAGCTGGAGGCGCTTTGGCCGGGCACGTCAGCACTGATCGACCGGCACATCCTCGGCGATCGGCCGGACTGGTTGCTGTCCCAGCGTCTCGGCGACGTCGACGGGCTCAACCTGCTCACCCTGTCCGAGCAGGTTGTGAACAACGGCTATATCAACCGCCGACTGGCCGCAGACTTCGGAATCCACGGACATCTCGTGCGGACGCTCATCGCAGACCTGATCCGGCGCGCCCGGCCGGATGCGCTATGGGCGCTGCAGCACATGCTCGGTCACTCCAGTCGTCACATGGAAAGAGTGTACCAGTCGGACTTCGATCAAAGCCGTGCGGTGCAAAAAATGGCCGCTCTCATCGAGAAAAGCGCCGGATGATCGACATAGCATCGCGCGCGAGACCGTCTGCGTGTGGACGCGGTGCTGGGGGCCACCGCATCCGCACGCGCAGGTTACGTCTCGTCCTGATTGTCCCCGAAGCACTGTTTCAGTGGCCCCCAGATCTTCTCCGCGCGACGACATGCGTGATCGGCAGAATGCGCGAGAACCAGCGCCTCGCAGAGCCGCGCATAGGGCCGATCCTCTTGCAGATGGACTCGATGTAACTGACCACGCAGGGCAGGGCTCAACGTTGCGAGCACGATGCCGGCGTCGATCCCATGCCGCTTCCGGTGAGATTTGACCGCGTCGAACGTCGGGAAGACCTGAGGCGCATCCTCGACGAGACCCGTGTCCGACAGACGCATCCCGCCCTTCTCGAGCAGGGCATCGCCAAGTGCCGCGGCCAGCCGCGTCGGACAGAAAGCGTCCCAGGAGACGAGGTCATGGACCGGCAGCCCGGGTATTGGAATGTTGCAGCCAAGGACGACGCGTTTGCGGGTCTCCGATCTTGCAAGCCGCAAACGCTCCACGAGTTGCCGCGTCGCCAGTTCGCGGGTCTGGACCTGCAGCCGACGGATCAACGGGTCGGGGTGGCAGGGGACGCGCACGGCGAAGGCGCTGCCATCCGACATCTCGTAAAGTACCTCTCTCTCCGGCAAACGCACCGTTCCATCTTCGCCGGCCGCGACGAAGTCCAGGTCAGCTCCTGCGCGATCACCCCATAGGGCACGCCCATGGTCCTCGAGCGCCTCGACCGGCAACTCTTCCCGCCCGATGACGACCACTGTCGAGAAATCGCGATACCTGTTGGTGCCCAAGGCACGGCCGCCGAACCAGAGCCAATAGGCGCCGTGTAACGGCGTCTCCAGCATGACACGGGAGGCCTCGTCGTTCGAGAGCTCGTCGAACTCGTATCCGGCATCCTCGAAAAACCGCAGTACAACCTTTCGGCTGGCACCGACGAGGACGCCGCCACCCTGCCTCACACGGTCGCTCAGTACCTCTCGACAGATGACCCTGCGCCATGTTTCCCGCAATTCCGCACCCTGCAGAAGGCTTCCGTGGGTCATGCGGCGATCGTGGATCTGCACGACATCGGCATTTGGCCGCAGGACAGTGGTCGCAAAGCTCTGCAGATCGAAGTCGAGAGCGCCGAGGATTTCGGGATCGGCATCCGCGTCGAGCAGGAGCATCGGCTGCCGGTGCTCGGTGGGGTGCTTTCGACAGACTTTGAGGGCCATTCGGCCTTGCATCCGGACAAGGCGCAGACGCTCGAGTGTCCGCCGGCCAGCGTCTTTCGCATCGGCAAGGCAGGTCCAGACCGAGGCGTACCAGGAAACATGCCTCAGAACCTCCTCGGCGCGCGTGAGCAGCTGGGATTGCTGGAACTCGTCCTGATCGGGCGTCGGTGCCGAGATATCCGCCACGGCCGAATATTCGAGGCGGGCAAAGCTGCGGTAGTTGTCAGCGCTGTACGGCAGGTCCATCGGCGATCGTTCCGCCAGAAGCGCGTCGACAAGCGCATGCGCAGCACTGATCAGGTCCGCATGTGCCCTGATGCGGCAGTCTTTTTTCCGGCCTCCCCGGGTGAAATGCTGCAGGAAAGTGCGCGGCAAGCGGAAGTCATCGATGCCGATCGTCACGAAAGACAGCTGTGCCGCCCAGAAGGTCTCGTCAACCACGCGCAATGTGGCGTCGTACTCGTCAGGATCGGGGTGGCCGAGATAGCTTGTCGACATGTAACGGTGGCCGGTCACCTCCTCCGGCTCGAACTGCTGCAGCCAGGCGCACCTGCTGGCATGGTCGCACTGCGCCCCCTCGGCGAAACAGAAGCTCTCCCGGATATTGAGCCCCAACCTGATGCCGCGGGCAACCAGCGATGGCTTACGACACATCTGCTGGTTCGGCTTCGACGGATCTGGAGCGAGACGCCCGCGGATCACATGTGCCTTGCCGCCGAGTTCGCACGCATGATCCGCGGCCTCGTCACAGAGCGCCAGGGTCGGGGCATGAAACACCACCGGATCATCTCCGGCAGAGGTTGCGATCAGCTCACGCGCGATCCGGCTCTTGCCCGCACCCGGGCTGGCCGCGATCACGACCGCCGGCACCGGTGCCGCCTTGTCGGCGGCTGCCATCCCCCTCAGCTGCCCGATGGCGGCAGACAGGGTCGCCCGAAGGTTGGGTTCCGCGTCCTGAAGTTTCGTGAACATGGTGGCCGGCGCAGGCACCTCGGCCGCGTACGCTCCCTGCCCGCCGAACCGGCCGGCAAAGTCGCGGGGGGGTGTGATGATCGACATGATGGGTCCTCGAATTGATGTTTCGAGGAGATCGGTCGATCCATTCCGCCACGGAAAACGTCCGGCTGAAATAGTGTCACGCGGGTATTAGAGTATTAAAACCGGCATGACACCAAAGTTGCCCGGCCGCCGGCGTCGCACACTGCCTGGCGATCTTGGCGCAACCTGAAGCCGCTGCTGCAAAAAAATCCAAATCATCCGAATATCGCTTCGCAGATGGGCAAGCCTTGGGGTCAGGCCGCGGCCCGGAAAACGGCCATCCGGTTGCACCCAAGCCCCTTACCGGATGTGTTGTAGATTGCGCACCGCTATATCGGTATGCAATCGCGCAACTGCCATCCCCGGTGAGATCGGAATACTACGAGGTGACAAGCGTGATACTGGCGCGTCGTCCAGCTTCGATGATCGCTGCCCGTGAACACCCAAGCTCGAGCTTGTCACGCAATCGAAGTCGCCCTCATCCACGCGGCCTCCAAAGAAGATGAAGCAGCGTTCAGGGTCAGACATGTTCGAGGTCCAGACCAAGCCATCCACGTCATCGAACTGCCGATGGATAGCCTCCGCCCATCGTGCCGTTTTCTTGTAATGACGAGAGGGCGCTGCGGAAAGATCTCCCGGCTTCAGGGACCACCTCCGAAGATCGGGGGCATGCCGCGGCACGATGGTCAGATCCCACCGCAGCCTCAGGATCGAGGCACATCGATCATGAAGCTCATGGTCCGACACAGAAGCGAAGGGACCAGGAAGAACGTCATGAAAAACAGACTTGAAAGCCGCAGCCTCGCGGGAGGTAGCGGCGTAGAGCGACGGGACGCACTTGCCCGAGGCGTCTGATATCGGCCCAAGGGGCCCGAAGCTGCATATATGTGCGGTATGGAGAACAAAGGCTGATCATTCCAACCACGCATCGCACATGGCAGGGCTATGATGGCAAGCAGTGGTGGCACCGAACGCGTCACTATGAGTGTGCCCGTAATGGCGGCGCGCATGAACACCGGAACATGCGATTTGCGTGTTCACTTTGGGTCTGTTTCGAGATAGTGAACATATCATGTCGGAGGCACACCCAAAATGAACAGATCGAGCCCCAAAATCGGCTATGCCCGAACATCGACCGTCGATCAGAACCTCGATGCCCAAATTGAGGCGCTGACAGCCGCAGGATGTGGGATGGTGCGCCAAGAACAGCGCAATGGTGCGACGCTTGAAGGCCGCCCTGAATTGAAAACCATCCTCGACTTTATTCACCCAGGCGAAACCCTGGTGGTGACGCGGATCGACCGGCTTGCCCGCTCAATGCAGGATCTTCAGATCATCGTTGCGCGGCTGAAAGAAAAGGGCGCACATCTGGCGGCCACCGAGCAGCCCGTGGATACCTCCACGGCGACGGGCAAAGCGTTCTTCGACATGCTTGGCGTCTTTGCGGAATTTGAAACCAATCTCCGCCGCGAGCGGCAGGCTGAAGGGATCAAGGCCGCAAAACGCAAAGGGGTCTATCGCGGTCGCCCACCCAAGATCGACATGGCCACCATTCAGGCCAAGCTTGGTGCAGGCTTCTCCCCAACGGAAATTGCCCGCGAAATGGGGATCTCGCGCGGTACTGTCTATAAAGCAAAGGCTGAAATGCTGACGGGCAATGATATCACAGAGGGGCGGACTGCATGAAAAAGCCTCCACGCAAGCGACAGCCTTCCGCACCCAAGGTGCCTGCACAAACACGGGCCAAGGTCCCACCACCACGCAACCTGACCCCAGAGCTTTGCGACCGGCTGCGCGGGGACATGATGAAGGCATGCCTCACCGTGGCCGAAACACACGGGCTGACTGTCGAAGGGGGCGATCTCGCGGATATCGACCTGCGCCACAGCTTCGAGATCAGCTTCCGCGTCGGCATCCCGCAAGAGAACGGCGAGATCTACTCACCAGAGAAGGCCCTGTTCGAGGTGCTCGCGCCTCATTTCGGCTTGGAGCCCTCAGACCATGGCCGCACCTTCCGGTCGAAGGATGAGTTGTTCCGCATCGTCGCCATCAATCCCAACAGGCCAAAATATCCTGTCAGTGCGGAACGCGTCTCCGATGGCCGAGGCTTCAAGTTCCCCGCCGAAAACGTTGTCATGTACCTGCAGCGTTCAGGCGTATAGCTTGTACGCCTTTTGTACCATCAAACGATCAAATATGCACGCTCGGGCCTGTTACGCCATGATGCGCAGCAACAGGCTTGAGGCGCTTCATGGTGACAGGGCAGGGCAGTACTCCATCCGGCATCGTCAAGTTGTTGCCTAATGCTGAGAAATTGGCGGTTTACGTCAGCTCATGCGGTGAGTTCACCCACGTATTTGTCCCACTGACAAAATGCGTCAGCTCGGTTTTGACGGAAGGTTGTTGCGTTCATCTTATGGCGGCGGGGGCGGAACAGGTTCGCGGTTTCCTCATGGATAGCAAGGAACCTCTGCGCTTGGTGGGCGGATTTGAACCGGCCCTGTATCTTCTCCCGTTTTCGCGTCGGCCTGTGTGATCCTTCAACGCGATTATTCAGCCCCTTGTGCGCTCGGTGGTCCACTGCCAACCCAAGCTTGCGTAGGGCGGCACCGTAGCTGCGCAACTTGTCCGAAATGATGACACGCGGCATGCCCCAGCGGGCGATCAACCTGGAAATGAACCGTTTGGCAGCACGTGTATTTCGGCGGGTTTGCACCAGAATGTCGAGACACTCGCCGTTGCTGTCTACGGAACGCCATAGCCAATGTTTCTTCCCCCGGATCGCGATCACCACTTCATCCAAATGCCATTTATCGGTCGGCTGTTTGCGCGCCGCCCGGATACGCTTCGCTATCTGCGCGCCAAATTTCCCGACCCATGCCCGAATGGTTTCATAGCTTACGGTGACGCCGCGCGCGGCGAGGAGATCCTCAACGTCCCGCAAGCTGAGCGCAAAGCGATGGTATGCCCAAACCGCGTAGGAAATGATGGACCGTGGGAAGCGGTAACCCTTTAAGCGGGGCTGCGGAATTGGACTGATCATTGGCGAGCGCTACCGCCAGCAAGATGGGACGTCAACAACTTGACGATGCCGTGGTGGCGGATTGCGTCGTCTGGGAGAAGATGTAACCGAAGAGCTGGAATACGTTCCGGGTCGCTTCATCGTGAAC
>JBGRQD010000044.1:0-15666 GCA_041725935.1 Pelagibaca sp. | reverse complement strand
ATCCGCACCGCGTCTTTGCGGAATTCATCCGTTCTTACCGTGCCCATAGTTCGTCTCCTTTGTTGCAGTAAATGCTATCAAAGGAGCGGCATCAAACCGCGACAGGTCCATCTCGTCCCGCATGCGGCGGACGTGGCGGGGCTCCATCAGCGCGTAGGGCTTCGATCCGTTCCTCTCGCAGATCCGGTCGAGGATGCCGCGCCGGACATACTTGGTGCGGTCGCTCAGCCGCTGGTATTCGGCAGAGACGTAGTACTGCTCGCAGAGCCACTTGAAGCTGCCCTTCGATCCGCGCCGCTCGAGCGGTCCGGCCGGCGCGCGCGGTGTCGCCCCCATCATCGCGGCGCGGTATTCGGCGATGAAATCCTCCGTCCCCGGCTGGCTCCTCAGCCGCACCTTCAGGTGCCCGGGCCGCCGCAGGTAGATGCGGACGTTCCCGTGCCGGTCGGTGTCTTCGATGACGTGTTTCAGGCGGATGCTGCCCGAACCGTCTCTCATCCTGAATGTGGGCATGGCACGCGCTGCCTTTCATCAGCCGTCAGTCGTCCCAGGGATTGTGGTCGGAGTGATCCCCATCAGGGATCAGCTCGAACGCCCGGTCAAGTTTTTTCCGGTCCCAGACTGTGCGGGCATTGATCCGCTTGGGCGGCGGCATGCGCCGGTCGCGAACGAGATGATCAAAGAGCGTGGGCGACACCCCGATATAGGCCGCCGCCTCGGTCCGCGAGAGACCGCGGGGCGCGAGGGTGGGCGGCAGAATGGCGGGGCGCTTGGGCATGGGGCGATCGGTTTGGGTTTCGGGTGCCCTTAGGATGCCGGAAAGGTGGGGAGGAACGAAGCCGAGAACGGGTGGAGTAGGCTTGTGGCGGAAAATGACAGGCGGGCGACGGGAGTGGCGCTTAGGGGCGGTGTGCCGGGTGTGCTGGCGTAGTCGCGTGTTCTCGTGGATTCGGCATGGTGCGGCGCGAAAATCGATTGAAAAACAGTTGCTTGGTGAATTTAATGCTGCAATGCCTGCGTGAGTGCGGCGGATAATCTCTTCAAACAACATCAACTTGAGGTGGCCGTGCGGCACCTCTTTTATCTCGCGCTCCTATTGTTGAGCGCGAGATGCCACCTCCCGATGCTCGGAGTTCCTGCCTCTTCAACATAGCAGCCGCCGAGAGCAGGTTTCCGCACTGTGCATGCCAGTGCTCTGAAAACGCTGCGAAATTGCAGGAAACCTGCACGCGACCGATTTGCATGCACGCAAAAACGCTAGTCACGTCAGTGGCTTGCGGCATTCGTGGCAGGCGCTTTTATCTCGCCCTTTTTCCTTCGCGCTGCAGTTCGAGGGCTTCTACTTTGCCGTTTACTCGCCATTGCATCCTGGGCTTCGATGTCGTTCGAAGCGACCAGTTGGTTTAGCTGAGTGCCAGAATGGAGCGTTCAAGGAGCCGGAAGTGCTCCAAAGAAGGTGCAACTGGGGTGCAGCGTTGTTGCCAAAGGACTACCGCTCGGCAGCTTGTATCTTGCAGCCGAAGTAACGATTGAGGGCCTAGCCTCGAGCCGTTCGGCAGGCTTGTAGCCGCGGATTGAAAGCCAAACTTCTTCAAGAAAGGGCCCCAAAGCTAGAGATTGAGCCTGGCTCCGGTGACCGTCAACCTGCAGCCCCGAGGTGGTCGCATATTCGCCATCAGAGCTCGAAGTCTAAGTAAAGAAGATGGCCTTATTTATGTCATCGCCGTCGAGGTGCTCCTGCAAAAGCAACGGACAGCTCACTACATCCGTTCGCGCTTTGCCGGGCGCCTCCACCGCAGAGCCCGGACATAACTTCGACCAATGAGGCAAAGTCTCTAGTTTCGTGGTGACGTCAGCTATCCTCACCGTTCTCTCGATTCGGTGGGACGGGTTGCGGACTTTCGCTGCAGGTGCAACACCCAGAAGCTATGATCTCAAAGCAGCCGTTCGCAATCGGCGGTATGCAGGTGAACCTAACTGGTTGCCCAAAGAGCATGGCACTAAAATTCTCGATTGGGTTCACGTATTGGTTGTGCAAAGTCAAATTGTTTAATTGGAGAACCCATGTTGCCGTTCCCATCGATGCCGGAAAGACTAGAAGAAAACCAAAATTCCGGCTCATTCCGACAGCTAAAAACGCAATACAAAGGGGCATTTGCTACCCTCGAAGGATCGGACCCACTGGCAACCGCCCTTTCATTCGCTGCACTGTTACTAAACGAAAATCTCCAAAGCTCGACCTATCGGATCGAAACGTTGGTAAACTTGGCGATGTCGCTTGGGCGCGGCAAAAACAGACTCAAACAACGAGATTTCCGCAAATTATACGGGGAAATGGAAAAAGGCGTTGTCGCCAGGCAAGAAGACCCAGCTGAGGACGTCTTTGTAAGCAACATCAGCACTATGCGTGGCAATTTTCTTGTCCTTGAAGGGCTAAGTGAGGGCGCTGGATACTTTCTTCAGGTTTTCATGCAGATGGTCGACAGTCTTCCCGAGCACGAAAGCTACGACGTGATCCGGGAGCCTGTCTATGCACTATTGGCTTTATCAGATGAAGCCTGCAAACGCGCCGGTCTACTCCGAAACCAGTTGGGTAATGAGATTCCCCAGGCAAAGCTCACGCCAGAAAATGCTGGGCGAATACCTGCGCTAAGAAATTGCCTAACATTTGGTTCGGCTGATCTCGAACAACTTGGTTTAAAGCTCGACGATCTCGGCAGTTTTGGGTTCGATCCGTTGAAAAGAGCTAGACTCTTGGAGCAGAGCTTGCTTCACAACGACCTCGAACGCTACCCCGTAGCCCACAAGGATGGAGCGACTTTTCTGCTGCTTCCTACTGCCGTGAGTGGCGGCATTCGCCGTTTCGTCTTTGAGATGCTAACTAAAGCCTATGGGCTGGAAACTTTTTTGGGAGCTTTGGCCTACGAATACTCTAAGCGGCTGAACTTGATACCCTTTCTGGGAGAGTCTGGCCGAGTGCGACTAGAGTTTACTTCAGCCGGCGAAACACTCATGGCAAGTGTTTTTCGCTGGGTGGATGATGGAAGAGCGCTTCACATTCTGTTCTTCATGGACAACCTAAAGGGCTTTGACCAGTCTGGGTTTGGCGGGTGGTACAAAGATGAACCAGCCACCACCTCAGCAATCCGAGATCATATTAAGTCAGCAAAACTGAAGGCCGAAGAAAACGACCAATTCAAATCAGGAATAACCCTGGTAGTGGGTTGCGGCGTCGGACGCGGTATCATGCACGATATCAGACTTCCGAAACTGGAAAATTGGGAAGTAGACTTTCTGTCTGTGCACGACTTTGAGGTGCTCTCGAACAAGAATAGCTTCGCACCGATATCATTGTGGCGGCTGAAAGATGCAGAACGGCAAGTCTCTGAAGCCGGAATCGAACTCGTCAATATCAACGGTTTGCTGAATCTGGTTGCGTGGCGGGAACAGCTCGGAGGCCATTTGATCCCGCACGATCAGGTTCCTGATGCCTTCGGGGATGGGGGTGCCGGTTTGATCATGGTCGATCAAAACGCGCTACGCACCCTACGACAGAAAACGCTGCAAGATGCTGATGTGCATTCCGCCCGCAAACTGGATGGCAGCTGGACTTTGGTACGGCGTACCTCCAGCTCTTTAAGCGAAGAAGATAAGTCTATTCCCTTGTATGCTGACATTCTCAGCAACGAGGATCTTCCACCATTGCTTTTCGAATGCGACGGAACCGAGTGGTGGGCGGTAGCTTGCGGAATTGAAGATAGCCCAAGAGATGCAATTTTTGAGCGTTGGAGGATGTTGTCCACATGGCTGCCTCGCATAGCCCAAGCATTTGGCACAGTTGAGGCAAAGTACAAGCCGCCGAAAAGACTACAGCTCGATGCCATCTTTGATGGAGCAATGGCTGGCCTGGCGGAGCAGCCTAAACCATTCTCACGGGATGAAGTGAGCAAAACACTTTCGGTCAGCGTTTGTCCCGACAAAGGTCAG
This sequence comes from Pelagibaca sp., assembly GCA_041725935.1. Classification (GTDB taxonomy): domain Bacteria; phylum Pseudomonadota; class Alphaproteobacteria; order Rhodobacterales; family Rhodobacteraceae; genus Marivita. The sequence goes on along the minus strand of JBGRQD010000044.1, from coordinate 11,679 downwards.
CTTACGGTGCAAGCAAATCGTAGATTCGAAGACGCCTTCTTCAATGAGGATAATGTTGCCGAAAGAGAGTGGGTGACGGCAGTCTGCCGTGGCATATCTGACTTGGCAGCTGAGCCGCTGCCCACGACGCAGTTCGACGATCTGATAAACTCGATCGTTCCAAACAACCGCGTGCGACAAACGCATGCCTTCCCGGCGGTCAGTTTTCGCGACTTCATTCACCACAAACTACCTCGAAGACCAATTTTCATAAACGATGAAGACACCAGCACGCTTAAACTTTTCCTTGGCTGGAAGGTTCGTGACCGCAAACTGGGCCCAATCGTTCGAGGAAGATCAGAGTGCACTACTTATCTGCGTCAACTCGTTGAATATCTAGAAAACAAGCTGATCAGTTTCCTAAGTCGGTTCGAGAAAAAGGCAGTATTGAAGAGGCTAATCATCAATCATGAAGCCGCAATCTGCGATCAAGAGACATGGAAAAGAACAGCCGCCGCCGTCAGTGCCTTGCACAACGACAAGGGGAAAGCACTGGACGAAATTCTCAAACACCAGTCTAAGCTGAATGCAGTTTTTCAGTCGTCGCGAGTGTTGGTCGAAGTTGCAAATTGTGTTTGTAGCCTCGACGAAGGTGAATCGTTCGGTGAGTTCGATCTTGCCCAATCGATGGCGATGATGATCGAGATCATTGAGTTTGGAGGTTGGTCAGACGCAATTCACTTTGGCGCGATGGAACCGACACTCAAGCTTGCTCCACTAGGCGATGTACTCGCAAACCATGACTTTTTCGAACAGGTAGTTGTGCCCTTTGGTCAGGCCGGCATGAAGTCCAGAGTTGAGCGCAGTATCGAAGGTTATGGAAAGCACTTCTCGGAGCCTCTGCAGCAATCTGACGGATTGGACCAACAACCTTCTCCAGAGAAAGAACTTTTTTCGAAAGCATGGGAATGCGAGCTTGGCTTCCCTATCGAAGCACTCGGGAACTTCGTTGTTGCATGCGAAGAACTTGGATTAGCCGAAGACAAGCCGTGTTTTGTGGTTCGGAAATCAGAACTTAGGTGCGGGTTGCTCGGGAAGAAGCCCGAACTGGAACCACACCTAGATAGGATTTTTGAAGAGCTTTCTCTGCGCCCGAGATCGGACTGGAGAAGCGTTCCAGATGGATTTACCGACCTAGACCGCCAACCTTGGAAGTTCCGTCGCATGCTTAGCATTCTTAGGCGACCAGTTGTGCAACTCGACGACGCTGAGGACCCCGAAATATATCTTTGGCCAGGGATGGTTGGTGATGGTTGCGAGTATACCTTCGTTCGGTACTGGGATGCCGAGTTCCGCGAGATACAAATCCGTTCCCGCGAGATGCTTCGTTGGAATGGTGCGGCAAAAGATAAGACGAGCTTCAATGAGCAAGTAGCTGAAAGGCTCAGAAGATTGGGTTGGACGGCAAAATCAGACGTCGGCCTTACACGGATTTTGGGACGTTCTCAGGATGACGAGCTCGGTAATGTACGGAAACTAGGAGATGTAGATGTCCTTGCTTGGGATGAGCAAAGCCAGCGCGTGATTGCTATCGAGTGTAAAGACCTCATGTATCGTAAAACACCTGGAGAGATTGCGGAGCAATTGTCGAGTTTTCGAGGCGAACTTGATGGCAAAGGCAAACCTGATCTTTTGCTCAAGCACCTTAAGCGTGTATCCGCGCTGCGAGCCAATCTCGACAACGTGAGCAAATTCACCGGGATATCGGAACCAAATTTGGAGGATTACCTCGTTTTTAGCGGTCAGGTCCCCATGGGGTACGCAAAAGAGGGCATCCGCAGCAAAGCAAGTATGCTGCTAATCGATGAACTAGGAAATCTGGCTGTGAACACCTAAGGCGAATGCGCAATTGACCAAGGTCCGGTTCGATGCGCCGCGCCGCGGTGTCCAACGCCAGCCCCTAAGGTCCGCGATGGGCCGCAACGGTGCCCGACTGCAAGTTTTGCAGTCAGATTATTTGCTCAAACCTATCTTCAGCCCATTGCTGAATTTTTTCCTCTGCTTGCATGCCAACATATTCAGGCCTTGTATTCCAAGCTGGGGTCGAAGGATGGCCGGTTCTGTAGGCTTGAAACTCCTCAAGCGTCGCTACAACAATTTCATGGGTAAACTCTGCTGCCTTGCCCAAATACAAAATGATTGTCGGATCCAAATGTTCGACCTCAGCGGCAAACCTAGCCCGGTTTTCATCAGCCAGAACCTCTCTCTTCAGTGGCTGTGTTCTCCCATCATAGCCGTCACGCCCTCGATACCTTGGGAGCGAATGAGCATTGATCAAGCTATAGTCGTCCAAGCGTTCCGAGGGAAAAACATCTTGGCGAAGATTGTGTAGTCTTTGCAGCATGACTGCTAGGTTCTGTCCGGCTTGGCCAGCAAAGGGCCTGCTGTTTTCCTCTTCAGCTGCCCCGGGGCATGCGCCAACAAAGAGTAATCTCAGGTGCACGTCTCCGATCCTGAAATCTGGTGTAGGTATGCACATTCCTGACTGTTTACCGATCACGCACGTTGGCGTAAGCGAAATTTCCTCTATTTAAAATTCAGGAACCGCTATGAAGATGTTGCTCCCACGCACTTCCGCAAGCTCTGATGCGGCAGCATTGGGCCAACCAGTGACGGCGTGGAGCGCATTTGCCAGCCATGGTCACCAAGATGTAGGCAACAAACATGTGTTTGAGTCTTTCACAAATCGACGCACAACTAATCCGGCCAGGACAGACTCTTGTTTTTGTGGATGAGACTGAATTCCAAGGTCAAGAGGCGCCCGAACTTGTCCCTGATCTCCGTGTTGTGGTGGCGCTAGAGATAGCATCTGACCATTATTTCGAAGTCAGGAGCACGATGATCGAGAGACTCGAACGGCTTGGGGTACGTGAATTTCACGCTGCAGAAATAGTAAACCCCAGGAAAAACTCCTCTTGGCGACATGTTGAATACTCTGAGAGGGTCGGAGCCCTCAATCTATTGAGTGCGCTCATCGAGCAGGCTGAGGCATCAATGCGTTACGCTTGGGTTTCGAATGATGACTACTCCGTCATCCGATCTCGAATGCAAGATTCTCGCCACGGAGACCCTCGACTTGACCGCAACGCAGCGCTAAAGCGATTTGCGCTCCGATCGTTAGTGTTGGAACATCGGGAAGAAAATCGACCGACTGCTATCTTGGTTGACCAAGATCGACCAAGAAATTCGATCGTGGTAGATCGAAGTGAGGATGTTCCCTGGTTGATTGGTGGTGGTATACTTACGGCTCCATCCCACTTCGTTCATGGAATTCAGATTGCAGATGCGCTCGCATACGGGATCGGACGTCGGTTTCGCAAACGTGGCGACTTTGACGCGGATACAGCATCAGACCTAGACAAGGCTGCCATTGGGCCTCTCGCCGCATTAAACGGGCGATCGTCGTCTCTCTTTTGATTGCCAATATTGCAGCTTAGATGAAGGTCTCCTTTGTAGGGCTGCAACGCAGCATCAGATCACTACGGTGAGCGGCAGCTTCTCTAATTGGGCATTTGGGTCAAGCTCGTTTTCCTTCTTTCTCGTGGATCGTTGTCACTCATCCGGGTCACGCTTCTCTTCGCAGTCTGATTGATGACGTGATGTCATCGCTGCATGCATGTGTCGGATTGGCAGTGGAGAGCCTCGCTTTGGGACGCGCTTCTCGTTGCGCAGCAGCCATATTCGGCTTCTTCCACAGACCTCGTCCGGTGAGGGACGACCCCGTTCAGGCTGGGCGTTGGGTGGTTACATCATGCTACACTCTCCACCTTTTCTGGACGGAACTCGGTGCCATCTGTCCACATGCGGTGGAGCAGAACGGCCAGTTTGCGCGCGACAGCGACGACAGCGCGACGTCGCCCTTTAGTACGCATCAGGCGCATTCCCCAGGATTTGATCTGCGATCCCGCCATCGTGCGCATCAGCAGTGCATTTGCAGCCGCGTATAGAGTTGCGCGAACATCTCGATCGCCGGCTCTGGATATGCGCCCCGGGTTGTCATGCTCGCCCGACTGATATCTTCGTGGTGTCAGGCCAAAGTGCGCGGCAACGGTACGGGATCTTTTGAAGCGGGCGGGGTCATCGATGGCGGCCTTGAAGGTAAGCGCTGCTATCGGACCAACACCCGGCACCGTCATCATCCGCAAACAGACTTCGTCACTCCTGGCCGCATGTTTGGCCCGTCGATCCAGATCGAGGAATTGCCGGTAAATCTCAAGACGGGCATCCAACAGCGGCAACATAGCGTGCGCCAAGACCTCGTCGGCTTCGACGAGAGGGCGCACCAGGTCGTCGAAACTGCCATGCTGGACCGTCTTGGGCAGGCGCAGTCCAAAGATATTCAAGAGGCCGCGAACCTCGTTCGCCAGATCGATTGTCTTGTTGAGCAAGGCTCTACGGCAACTCAGCAGTGCGCGAACTCCATGCGCTTCTCGGCTCTTCATGTGAACTGGGCTGAACCATCCTGTTCTCAGGATATGAGCAATGCCGCGGGCGTCGTTCTTATCGGTCTTATTCCGCATTGCCGACAAGGCGGCGCTGACCTGGCGAGCTTCCATGCAGACGACGTCGAAACCATTGCTTGTAAGCCCGTAGAACAAATGCTGGCTCATCGTGCCAGCTTCAAACCCGATCCGCGCAATGGGGTGGGAGAAGCTTTACAGGCAATGGACAATCTCAACGACATCACAGGCCAATTCCCGTTCAAAGGCAACGCCACCTCTGGCATCCACTATGCACAACGCACACGATCGCAGCGACACATCCAGTCCGGCAAAATACTCCATCGTCTTTCTCCCTTGTTCACAGACATCCTGTGACCATATCGGGAGCTCGACCTCAGATCAGGGTCAGCCCAATTACGCATGCTATGGGCCGAGAGCCTCAACTCCGTATAGTTAATCTTGGCAGAGCTCGGAAGAGGTTTCGGCCTACTGTCTGGCTTCGAAGATGACGGCCACCCGGCTCAGAACATCGATCTGTTGCCCCTCCGACATTGCCGTGCAGCGAACCAATAGTTCCCGCATCCTTTCACTTACAGTTGAGCGCACATAGTCTGGCTGCTCTTGGAAAGCCCGGTAGATCGCATCGATCCCAAGGTAATCGGGTATTTCGCCGCCAGACGCACTCCTTTGGCTAACCGTCTCCTTCGCCTCGATCCAGAAAACATCGAGTTCGTGAGCCCAGGCTTCTGCCAGCTTTTCCAGGGTCGGCAGAGTTAAGGAACCGAAGAGCGCTTGACCAGCATCACCGGTGTCGCGTCCTGATAGGAAACTTGCGAGCGACGCGAGAAGGGAAACCGTGCGAGCTGGCCGAACATCCCAGTGGGTCAGATGCGCAAGGGTGCTGCCGAGACGGCTGAACGTAGCGGATATCGCGTTCAGTTCTGGGCGGTGGCTTTGCATGCCTCGGCGGCGCGTTTCGGCATAGGCGGCGGATAGGAGCCTAGCCGCTTCAACCTGGTCGCCAATGATCTCTGCGCGCCCATCGACATCTCGAACGGCAATCAAGCGAGGCGGTAGGACAGTAGGGTCTTGGGGGCTGCCTGTACGACCGCCCAAGAGGAGGACGGTGATTGGTTCAACTGAGGACAGAAGGCAGAGTTCGGCTCCCCAGAGACCGCGAGGTTTTGCGTTCCAGACCCGGCCCAGAACGTCAGCTGGCAATACACGCCGAAGAGCTTCCAACTGATCGAAGTAGTTGTTGGAACGGAGAATGCGCGGTTTCTTGACCTGTTCGAGAACAAGATCGGTCAGATCACCGGCAGAAAACTCAACCAACTCTGATGGTAGGTCTTCGGCGCCGACACCTGATAGGAGAGCGATGCTGGCGACACGAGCGCGCGCCTTGTGATCTGACGACAAAACCAGACCGGGAAGGTCGAAGGTGTAGTAGTGGATACGGGAATTGGGACTGTCGATCCGATCGATCCGGCCAAGCCCTTGGATGAGGCTTTTGACGTCCGATGTGACGCCAATGATCCCAAGCGCAGAGGCGATTTGGAGGTTGATCCCTTCCGCCATTTGGAACGTGAGGAACATGGCCCGTGGCTTTAGCGGGTCGACGTGTTTCCCGTCGATGCCGAAGTACTCCTGCGCATCCGCGCCGGATCGGATGTGATGCAGCTTCTTCCCAGTTTTTATCCGTGCACCCGGCGCGACCACGAAGACCTCCGGCCCTCGGCCACGTTGCCCTGCTAGAAGCCTGGCATAGACCTCGAGAACGCCGACCCGTTCAGCAAGGAAGATGGCATGGCCGTGCTTTCGCAGGATGTCTCGCATGACGCCGGCCCGGGCTTCATCAATGCTGTCGAGGCTGGGATGATTCAGAAGCTTACTGATCCGGTCGCAAATCGGAGTTTCGCTTTCCTCAACTTCGGCATCGACTTCCTCTGGCAATGCTCCATTCGGAATGGCAATGCCGCGGGCGTTCTGTTTCTCGGCGCGTCTTAGGTTTTCTCCAATTGATGCCCGCCCTCGCTGATCGGCTTCGCTGTCACGCTCACGGGCCCATTCTTCGCGTGCAAAGGTTATCGACGCGCGCAGCAAAGCGAGGAAGTTCCGGATGTGAATGCGCGATTTGTCGTGGAATTTGATTTCTGTGTGGGCGGCGCGTTGGGGATCAGCAGACACAAGGGTGACCCCAGTCGTGATGCACTCCGCCAATGCCTTGATCCGCTCAATAATTTGGCGCTGCTGATCACTCAGCGCCGTATCCTCTCGGTGGCTTCGGATCGTTGGGTAAACGAAAGCGCCGGACTTTCGATCCGCACTCTCCCCAATGCAATCCCGTTGGCGCCGCACGACGTATGGCGCCAGGGCGTCGGCCAATCCTTCCTGAAGCGCACTGATTTGCAGCCCGCCGGTCTCTAGCTGGCGTTCGACTTTGTTGACTTCGACCTGTAGTGCTTCCGCGCTGTCGAACAGGTCGTCCTGCACGCTTTGATCTTCGATCCGGCGGTTCATCTGGTCGAGGTAGCGCACGAGTTCTCCCCGCTTTCGAACCTTGGCCATGTGTTGGTTGATCTGCTCCGTGATGGGCGGAGGCACATAGATCGAGGCGCGCTTCTCATGGAATGCAAGCAAGCCATCCAGACCTTGGTTTCCCATTAGCGTGGCCGACAAACAGGCGGTCCAGATCGCCGGACTGCGTTCGAAGACAAGCGAACGTGCAGAAGGTGCAAGGTATCGCGAGCTCAGTCGGTGGCTTTCATCGACGATCATTGATGCAGACGAACGGACCGCCCGGTTGATCTCGTCCAATTCCGCAGTCTCCTCCTTACCTCGCCGCGACAGGTGACTGTGCTTGATCGGTTTGAAGTTCGCAGGCGCGTTCGTTGTCCAGTTCTTCAGAACGCTGGCAGGTATCAGGGCGAGCGAGCCAAGCCGTTGTTGATCGGCGCGCTCTCCCCAGGAAAAGACAGTTTGGCCATGGCTGACCGGTAGAACCGTCGCCAGGTGTTTTCCGATGTCGGTTTTCCCGGCACCAGTTGGCGCTTCGACAAAGGCAAAGCCGTGTTCATAGACCGTCCCTGCAGCCTCATAGACAAGATCGGCCTGGAAGGGTTGAGGCGGACGTCCGGCGCTGGTTTCGCCTGCGACACGCCAGGGGGTGAAGGTTGTGGCTTCGTGCACCGTTCTGGCCACCGCCTCTTCGGGTGAGACAAGGCGGATCAGCGCTCGCAGGATTTCCAGCGCTGTCTCAGTCCAATCGCGCCCCATGTCCCAATACTGCTCAGCAGCCGCGCAACGCGCAGTCGCAAGTTCGGGCCAGGCATCGGCGTCGTCCATGAATTCCAGATTGCGGCGCAAACCGTTGATCGAGAAATTGGCACTTCCCGAAAGTGCCTTGTCCCCACCTACAAAAAGCTTCGCATGAAGCATTGGTGGACGGCGCCCTAGTTTTTCTTCTGCCAGATCAGGATCGAAAATACGGAATTTGATAATCCCGCGCTCGATTGCGTCCATTGCAAGAACTGCCCGCAAGTCGGCTAGATCAACAACAGAAAAGCCCCTTGCGCCAAGGAAATGCTGGCGCGCTTCATCTGCTACTGATCGGCCACTGCCACCTAAAACCTGTCGTGTTTCGGTGTTGGAACCAAAGGCAATGCGAATACTGCCCTCTGTGCGTTCGCCAAGGTTTTCGATTGTTTCGAGCAAGATTGTCAGAGAAGACAGGAAGTCCTGATAACCTGTGACAATCAAACAACTCGGTTGCCTTAGAACAGTTTTGATTAGGTCACTCACCGGGCGCGTTGCATTGTCGCCCCAGGCCCCATGATGAGACGCAGGGGGCATTTCGGTCGTGCGCTCATCTCGATCAGAGTCGCTTCCGCGAGAGAAAAAGCGTGAAATCAGTCCTTGCCGCTCCCTGGTTCCCATGTGCCGTTGTCTTCCTATGCCCCCAGGGGCAACGTTAAATCGGTTTTGTCCAAGCTATCAGTCTTGATTTGGAATTCCGAGCTCCGCCCAAAGCTCGCGCGGTGCTGGCGAAGCTAGTTCCCACTGTACTTCAATTGGCTTCTCACCCTTCCACCCGGCGAACCTGGGTTGCCCGCAGTAGATGAATGGATTGACCTTGCCGTTCACCTTGTTCCCGCGGCGGATGAACAGGTGCACTTCGTGGCCTTCCTCGCCGCTGATAATCCGGCCATGCTTGCTGTCCTGGCGCGTCTGGTTCTGGCTGTACCATTTCAGCCGTGACGGGCTGAGAAATGCGTTCTCGTAGGTCAGGTCCTGGGTCGAGACATTGGCAAGAAGGATCATGATCTTCTTTTCGGGCAGCGCCTTCATCCCGGTGCGCCAGAGGTTTTGTTGATACTCTTCGCCAAAGAACGCAGCAATGTCAGGTACGTAGTAGCGCTTCCAAAGCTTCAGTGCCTGTGGATTGCCGACAAAGGTTGCAGTCGCCTCGGCCGCCTCGCGTACGATGGGCGTTTCCGCCAAGCGCCATTCGACCAACTCGCGCACAAGCGGTTCCAATTCGCCGGAGGAGTCAGGTCGCGCCAGCTGAAAGCCGTCGCTGCCTTGCACCAGGTGCGGGTTGAAGGCGAGTTCTGACGCGCCATCGCTCGGTTGCCGTCCGGACACGACGTCGCGCAATCCGGTCAAGGCAGATCGAGACAAACCTCGGAGCCGTTCCAAGTCGCGTAAGAGACGACCGTGAGTGGTGAAGGGACGTTCGGGCAGTGGGTCACCCATATCGCGGACTAAGTCGAACCAGCCGCCGTGGCCCGATCCGCGCGGATCGAAGCCGTTGCGGAAGACTTCGACAGCCGCGGGGCGGATACCGTTCCGATCCCGGAAGTCGACGTAGAAGGCTTCGAGCTCCGCCGCGCCTTCTTTCGGGCGGAGAAGGTTGCGCAGGATGTCGATGACCTCGAGCTCATAGGTGATCTCGCAGCCCTTGGGCATCTGGAATTCACCGGCGTGAAGCGCGTCCAGCTTGGTCGAGATCGAGCGATCCCCTGTGCCGGCCTGCAGTAGTGTTGCGACCTTCGTTAGGAAGCTGCGGTGGTTGCCGATATAGTCGATCACCTGAAGCACCTTGCCTTCGACGCGGCGCAAGCCACGACCAAGCTGCTGCAGCCAGATGATCGCGCTTTCTGTCGGGCGCAGCATCAGAACAGTGCCTATCTCTGGCACGTCCACGCCTTCGTTGAACATGTCGACCGCGAAGAGGATGTCGATCTCGCCGCGACCAAGCGCTGCCAGGGAACTTGCTCGAGGTGCGGAGCTTTGGCCCGAATGGACGGCGACAGCCTTTAGCCCGGCGGCGCGGAAATACTCCGCCATGTAATCGGCGTGACGCATGGAACAGCAAAAGCCGATCGCGGGGCCGCTTGCGCGTTTGCGGTATTGGTCCAGCGCGTTCAGCGCCCGCGCCTCGGTGGCCAGGGCTGCGTCTAGCGCGGTCGGATCGAACTGGCCGGAGCGCCAGGGGATCTGTGCGTAATCCACGTCATCCGGCACGCCGAAATAGTGAAAAGGCGACAGGTGTCCCGCGTCGATCCCGCGGAACAGGTCACATTCGTAGACGAGGTTTTCACCACACAGGCCGAGGAGGTCCGCGCCATCGGTCCGGTCGGGCGTCGCGGTCAGGCCCAACAGAAAACCGGGTGTGAAATGCTCGATCAGCTTCTGATAGGTGCGGGCGGCGGCGTGGTGGAATTCATCGACCACGATGTAGTCGAAATGGTCTCGGTCGAACTGGCGCAAGTGACCGATGCGGCCCAGTGTCTGGACCGAGGCGAAAAGGATTTCCGCGTCCGCTTCTTTCTCGGTGCCCGTGTAGCGGCCAAGCTTGGCCTCTGGGCGGACCTTACGAAAGGCTGCCATCGCTTGGGTCAGGATTTCGTCGCGATGGGCGACGAAGAGGATGCGGCCCGCTTTGGCATGGATCGTGTCAAAAGCAGCCAGCCAGGTCTTGCCAAGGCCGGTGGCCAGCACGACCAGCCCGGCGCGGTGGCCGTTCGATCGGCTCTGCGCCAGCGCTGCCAGTGCCTCCTGCTGGATCGTGTGCGGCTCGGGTGGCGGGCCTTCCTCGGCGACGACGCGTGCAGTGAACTCGGGCATTGGCCTCGCCCTGCGGCGTTTCGCGTAGGCATCTATCCAGGCGGCGGTCAGCGGCTTGACCTCAGGGCGTACCAGCAGGTCATCGAACGCAGCGGCCACGCTGTCCGCTGCATCCTCAGAATGCAAGTTCCATTCTACACCGTCGGTCAGCGCCGATTGGGAAAGGTTCGAGCTACCGACAATCGCCGCCCCGCGTGCATCGGCAGCGCGGAACAGCCAGGCCTTCGGGTGAAAACTGAGGCCGCCGGTTTCGAACACGAAGAGCTCCGCGCCTTCCAGGTCTAGCAGGCGCGCCAAGGCGGTCGGGTCGGTCGTGTCGAGATAATCGCCCACCACGATCCTGAGCCGTCCGCCGCGCGCCATCAGCTCCCGGAACCAGGGCTCAAGTAGGGCCACGCCGCTGTCCATGGCGAAGGCAATTGCCAGGTCGACAGACTGCGCATTGTCCAGCCGTTCGGCGAGCAACGGCAGGAGCGGATCGCGGCCACCGGTTGTCAGACGTGTGCCACTGGCTTCCCTTAGGTGGAAATGGTCGTGATCGGATGAGGCAGCGAAACCAGCCGTGCCACGACCGAGTGCGGCGCCCACTTCGGCCAACATCGCCATCTGTTCCGGGCCGGTCAGATCATCCCACGCGGGCACATGCCGAGGGGCCGGGATCAATCCGGCCTCACGGTGCATGCAGATCGGGCAGGTGAGGCGCGGGTCAGTCACACTCGTCCAAATCGTTCTTGTCTACTCAAACCATTGGTAAAGATCGCCGCTGGCATGTCCAGGTGCTGGGGCGATGCGGCGCTGGCTCGATCTGTTTTTTTCGACCCTAATCCCCTTCGAAAAAGTGGGACACAAATCCGAAAAAATCCAATAAACATGGTGAAAGAAAAAAGTCCCACCACCCCACAACTTATTGTATTAAAAACAACAGGTTATGCCGCCCCCGGGCACCACTAAAACCGAATAAAATTAATAACTTGCGATCTTTCCTCCATAGAGAGTTATGGCTGAATCTGGTGTCTGGGCGATTTGAATGACGGCGGTGCATCTGGTTGGTTTGTTGTTGCGACACAAG
>JBGRQD010000043.1:0-15848 GCA_041725935.1 Pelagibaca sp. | reverse complement strand
CGCACCAAAGGCTGTCTCAGCCGGGACGGCATGCTTCACATGATGTTCAAACTCGGACAATGCGCTGAGCAAAGCTGACGCAAGCTGCGCGGCTTCGTTCATCTCGCCGACGTCATCCAGGGCGTCGATTTCGTCAACGGCATCAAGCCAATAAACCAGCAGCTTACCGCCGCATGATGATCGCTTGGACACCAGATTTGACAATAACTCGCCTCGCCATGCGATTCAACGGTATCCTGCGTGGCCGCCACGCAGACCCGCTCCCTGAATGGATCGACGAGGCGATCGAAACCGACCTAGCGCCCATTGTGCGCTTCGCCCGCACCTTGAACCGTGACTTCGATGCAGTCATAAACGCAATCAAGATGCCCAGGAGCAACGGCCAAGCAGAAGGTCAGATCACTCGCATGAAGACCCTCAAACGCGCCATGTATGGCCGGGCCGGTCCAGAATTGTTGCGCGCGAGAATGCTACCGTTCCGCCACACAGATTGAAGCAGAGCCGATTTTAGGACGGCGCGACAGTAGTTCTAGTTATAATATTTTAGTTCAATGGGTTCTGAATTTCCATCAGATTGCATTCGAAAATTTTTGCGGGCTTTTGGAAGCTAAGGCATTTGCGTAGAGTTGGGTTGAGGCGTCGGCAAATCGACTTCATCGAAGGTAGACGTAAATTCCAGCGCGATGCACCCTACTTGCCGCGCTCGTCGCCGCACATTATAACCCGGATCTGCGACAGAGATACCAAGCCATGATCCACGCCAGAAAGCCCACGAACGTCGCACTGGCAGTGCTCTTGCGAAATATGATCAAACTGGCCAACGCACTCGTCCAGAAAGACCGCAAATGGTAACCGAAAACACCTTGATCAAGACGGATGCTTGTCTCAAAGGGTTCTGCCACACGACTAACATCCAACCTGTGTTAATTTTCTTTGTGGGAGTGCCGCAAGGGGATCACCCAAGGCGACCAAGACATCGTCACGGTCATTTACAGATAAGTCGAGGCCTTCTTTCATTCTGAAAACCATTTCGGCTTCCCCGACAGAATTCATCAGCTCTTGTCGATGATAACCGGGCTTGACAAAGCAAGTCATCACTTGCCTTTAACTTTGGTGAATAGCCAGTTGGGTTGAGCAATGAGGCCGTGGGTACTTCAGTCAGGTCTCGTTCTGTTCCTGAGCCTTCTGGCCAGCGGGCTTGCCGGACTATTCATCTTCGAGCAGCGACGTGGAAATGCCGAAGTCGAAGTCGAGGCGGTGCACAGTGAGCTCGAATTGGCGCTGGCCACGCTCGCCGTGCGCATGTCCAGTATGGCGAGCGCACTGGAGCGAGTTCCCGATCTGACGCCGTTGCGTTTTGCCGAGATCTACAAAGACGCGACGGAAATGATCAATCGAGTCCCTGAACGCGCGCTTGCATTCATGCCGCAACTCGAGTCACGCGACGGGATCAGCGCCTTCATCGCCTACCATGGTCAAGAATACGAACAGGCCGGTTATCCGGACTTTCAGTTGTTCCCCGCGGAAAATACTGGCGCGCTTTTTCCTGTTCTTATCGTCGAGCCCGAGACAAGCCGCGCCAACGTGTTCGGGTACAACATGGGTTCGAGCCCGGAACGATTGAGCGCAGCGCGAGATGCATTGGCACGCGGCGTGATGACGACATCCGCCCCGGTGGCCCTGAGCCAGGACCAAGATCTATCCCAAGCTAGTTTTCTGATGTTTTACCCAGTGTATCTGCGTGAGGCAGACCCACTGTCAGGCGCAATGCAGGCCGTAATTGGCGCAGGCATGACGCCTGCTGCCCTGCTCGCGGATCATGTGGTCTTGCGTAACGAGCATTTGATGCGTATCGAGATCGAGATTGGGATTGCGGAAACGGATTTGCCGGTCGTTCTCGGCAATGAGGCAGGAGCCGACGGCCCGACGGTAACCCTGATCCGCGACCTGGAGATGCCGGTCATCAGGACGAACGGGTTCGACGTGCCCTTCCGAGCCACCGTCTATTACAGCCCGACAGCTTCCGACGCAGTTTTCCCTTTATTGGCCGCTGTGTTCATCGCGTTGTTGAGCACACTGGCATTGAGGGTTGTTTCCGCGCGCGCGAGCGCCAAGCAGGAGCTTGAAATCGCGCTGGCCAATCGAGAAAGCGAATTGCGCGAAGCTTATCGTATCCAGGCCCGATCACAGCGGATCGAAGCTCTGGGTCGTCTGGTGGGCGGCGTCGCTCACGATTTCAACAATATTCTGAGCGTCATCTTGGGCAATACCGAACTGTTGAAGGATGAGTGCACCAAGCGGGCTGAACTTGACCTTCTCGAAGAGGTCGATAAGGCGACCATGCGTGGCGCGCATTTGACCCGTCAACTTCTTTCTGTTGGCCGGCAGTCGCACCTCGAACCGCAACGGATCGTCATTGCCGGCAGTCTTCAGGATACCACGAACATGCTCCGACGGGTTCTGCCCGAGTCCATCGACATCCTCACCGTTGCCGCAGCCGGCCTTTGGACCGTCAATGTCGATCCGCAAGGGCTTCAGAACGCGCTGCTGAACCTTGGCTTAAACGCGCGGGATGCAATGGGGGGACATGGCAAGCTGACAATTGAGGCCGCTAATTCCCGCATCACCCGGGACTACCTGAAAGAGCGGCTGGACGAAGACATTTCACCCGGACGATACGTCGTTGTCTCGGTGTCCGACACCGGCGAAGGGATGACGCCCGATGTGATCGATCGGGCATTCGAACCGTTCTTTACCACCAAGCACGTGACAGACGGGTCGGGACTGGGGCTCCCCTCGGTATTGGGCTTTTGCAGACAATCCGAAGGCACTTGCCGCATCTACAGCGAACCGGGCGTTGGAACGACTGTGCGCATGTGGTTCCCCGCAGTCGACAACGCTCATGAGGAGGACGAGGACCGCCAGCCCGTAGCCCTGTCCAAGCGGGGCGGTGCACGAGTGCTTCTGGCGGAAGATGAGGACGGCGTCGCCCGTGTCCTGGTGCGGCACCTTGATCGCGCGGGTTACACAGTCAAACGCGTCTCAACGGGCGATGCGGCTTGGGCCGAGATCGAAAGGAGACGCAAGTATGACGTGCTGATCACGGATCTGGTCATGCCTGGCGCGATCCAGGGGGCGGAGCTGGCCCGGCGGGTCGAGCAAGAACACTCGCAGATCAGGGTGCTCCTCATTTCCGGCTATCCACAGGAAGCCGCTATCGAAGGCAACGGCGTAGCAACACGCCACCCAGTGCTGACAAAGCCGATCCCCCGCGACGATTTGCTAACAACGCTCGATGCACTGCTTTCGCAAAACTGATTGCATGGAGCGGAACCAGACGGACAGCTCCGAGCTTCATTGATGGTGTTCCCGTACTACGTGTAACGCTGTAAGTTGTATTTTGCGAGGTTCCGTAACACGATCAAGCATCCAATACCTCCCGAACCTTCGCGGCGAGTTCGGAGCGGCGGTAGGGCTTGCCCAGAAAGTTGACGTCTGGATCCAGCCGTCCATGGTGCACAATCGCCTCTCCCGAATAGCCCGAGGTGAACAGAACCTTGAGGTCCGGATGGATCACAAGGGCGGCGTCCGCAATCTGACGGCCGTTCAGGCCGCCGGGCAGGATCACATCGGTCAAGAGTAGGTCGATATCCGATCTCTCACGCAGGATGTCCAGCGCCGGCGGGCCTGCCGACGCCGTGACAACCCGGTAGCCCAGCCCGGTCAGTTGCGCCATCAACTGCTGCAGGATCAGGACGTCGTCCTCGATGACCAGAATGGTCTCCTGGCCACCTTGCAAAGGCCGGTCCTGCGATGTGGTACCTTGCTCTTCCCGGTCCCCGAGATACCGGGGGAAATACAGTTTGACGGTCGTGCCTTCGTTCACTTCCGAATAGATCCGGATATGACCGCCCGTTTGCTTGACGAAGCCGTGCACCATGCTCAAGCCAAGCCCCGTGCCCTGGCCAACAGCTTTTGTGGTGAAGAACGGCTGGAAGACCTGTGCGATCTGGTCCTTGGGAATGCCGTGACCGGTGTCGCTGATGGCGATGATGATGTATTGCCCGGCATCCAAGTCAGCTTCTCTGGAGACATAGGCTGCGTCGAGAACCACATTCGCCGTCTCGATGGTCAATGACCCACCCCCCGGCATCGCATCGCGCGCATTGATCGCAAGGTTCAGAATGGCGGCTTCGGCCTGAGCCAGATCGATTTCTGACGGCCAGATCTCATCGGCGAGGTCGATCTCGATGTCGATATCCCCCCCCAGGGTCCGGCGCAGCATATCCTCGAAGTCGGCAATCACCGAATTGACGTCAAGCACCTGGGGTCGAAGCACCTGCTTGCGCGAGAAGGCCAGAAGCCGATTGGTCAGTTCAGCCGCGCGATCCGTGGCAACTGCGCTCGCGTCGGCAAACCGCCGCAATGGACTGTCTTCCTCAAGGCTGTTCTGGAGCATCTCCGTATTGCCCATGATGATCGTGAGCAGGTTGTTGAAGTCATGCGCAACGCCGCCTGTCAGCTGGCCCACGGCCTCCAGTTTTTGCGACTGGCGCAGGCGCTCCTCCATGTCCAGGCGCTCCGAGACATCCGCCATGCTTCCAATGACCCGGACGATACGACCTTCTTCATTGCGGATCGGATAGGCATGGTCTTCCACATGGGCCCAGGTGTCGTCGGCACGTCGGAAAAGATACTGCGCGTGGGATGCATCGATCTCGCCCAGTAGCAGCTTCTCGAAGTTCTTGTCGAGACGCGCCTGATCGTCCGGGTGCACGTTTTCGCGCCAGACAGACGGTGTCTCGGCGTCAGGATCGGGATGATGGCCGAATGTATGAGCCATTCCGTCGCTCCACCACCAGCGCCCTTCGGCGATGTCCCAGTCCCAAACGGTGTTTTCGGTTGCCTCGGCGATCAGGCGAAACCGTGCCTCGGAGACGCGCAATGCGTCCTCGGCACGCCGACGATCGGTGATCTCGCGCTGGACCGAAACGAAGTGAGTGACATCGCCCGCTTCGTTGGCAAGCGGGACGATATCGAGTTCCAGCCAGTATTCCCGGCCGGACTTCGTGTAGTAGATTAGTTCGGCGCGCACCGGTGATTTGGTTTCTATGGCATGCCGTATCCGGTCCAGTTCGGACTGCTGGGTCTTGGGGCCTTGCAGAATGCTCGGAGTTTGACCGATGGCCTCGTCGCGTGTGAACCCTGTCATGCGTTCGAAGGCATCGTTGACGTAGACGATTTTGGCGTTGCCCAACGCATCCTGTGTGACGGGTTCCGTGATGATGACGATGTCGCTGATCTGCTGCACGGCCGCCTCGAGCAGCCGCAACTGTTCTGTCTGACGTTTCTCGTCGGTGATGTCGGAAAAATACACAGCCAGCCCGTCCGGTGTCGGGTGGACGCTGATCCGAAACGTGCGGTCAAAGGGGGCATAGAATTGTTCGAACCGAACGGTCTTTCCGCTATCGAAGGCGCGGGCGAATTCGATTTCTGCCGTGCTGCCGGCAAGCTCTGGAAATGCCTCAATGACCTGAAGACCGACCAACGCACTGCGTGAGTGTCGCATAAGTTCTTCGGCCTTGGAGTTGAGGTAAGTGTACCGCCACTCATTGTCGATTGTGAAAAAGGCATCACCGATATTTTCCAAGGTCTCGGCCAGACGCCTGCTCATCTCATCAGCTTCCCGTTGGGCGCTCGTCAACTCGGTGATGTCTTGTATCGCGCCTTGCACGGCAATGATCTTACCCGTGTCATCTTTCACGGGCTCACCAACGGAGCGGACATGGATGCGATTGCCCTTCGCGGTGATCAGATCGCGCACGTCCTCAAATGGAATTCCGTGTTCGGCGCAATCCTCGAAAACCCTCTGCGCGGAGCCCCGTTCTTCGGGTACAAAGTAATCGATACCGCCATCAAACGTTGGGGCAGTGCCCGGCGGCACTTCATGGATGGCGGCTGTGCCATCGGTCCAGGTCACTATTTGACTGGCGAGATCAACACGCCATCCACCCAGTTTGACCGCCCGACCGGCAATCTCCAGCAGTTTTTCGGCGTCCTCGGCCCGCTTGCGCACCGTCACCAGTTCGGAAATGTCCTGAAAAGACCCCTGAACTAGGATGATGTTGCCGGAAGCGTCGCGCTCCGCCTCCCCGGTCGATCGGACCCAAAGCCTGCGCCCCTTGGCTGTGATGATCTGAAAGGTGTCGTCCCATGGCTTTCCGTGGTCACGGCAGGCGTGGAAAAGCGCCGTCACACGTTCACGGTGTTCGGGGACATAGTAGGCAATGCCGTCAGCAATCGCTGGGGAGAACCCGTACGGCTCATCGTGAATGCGGGCCGTCTCGGCAGACCATTCCACCCTATCGGTCTTGACGTCATGGCTCCAAGCCCCGAACTTCGCTGACTGGCCCGCGATCTCGAGCATCCGTTTCGCTTGCGCAAGGGCCGCTTCGGACCTCACCCTTTCAGTCACATCGCGTGCTACGATCAGATCAGCGCGGAGCGCGTTGTGCCCGATGGTATGGCCGGTGATGTCGACATGGATGATCTCTCCCGACTTCAGCCTGTGCCGCCAGACCCCAGCTTCGCCTCTGCCCTCAACGGTGGCTGCAACCTTGGCGATAAGGGCGGGCTTGTCTTCATCCGGGCGAATATCGGCGACGGTCATCTCAAGGAATTCTTCGCGGGAATACCCGTATTTTGCGACGGCGGCTTTGTTGACAGCCAGAAAGCGCAGAGTGTCCAACTCGTAGACCCACATCGGATCGGGGTGGGACAGGAAGAAAAATTCAGTATCAAAATCCACGTAATGATCCGTTCAATATGACATTTGTGTAACCATTTAAGCCTGAACGCAGTCGCGGCAAATTCCTTGCACTGCTGCATCACTTCCGCAGCGTGCGCGATACATATACCAAACAGGTCGTTGGGCAATGTCAGAAAACCGTGTTAGCGCTCTCCTGATGACGCGATGATCGACCGGAATACTCTGACAGGGTCAGTGTCCCGACGAGCGGCCATCCATCGTGCATAGCCATCAAGGCTCTTCGTTACTGGGCCGCGCCAGAGTTTGCGAAAACAGTCTTTCCACTCGAAATGCAGGTTATTTACGCTGTTGTTTGCCTCCTTCAGGTTGGCGAGGATCACATCCTCCATTTCTTTTGGTCCATCGTTTCTGATGAAACGGATCATGTCATCAGCGCACGTGTCAGGCACTTGCTTCTCCAGCATGCCGGCGGAGTCTTTCGTCAAGGCGGCATTGAAGAGGCTAAGACTAAAGTTGCCCCGTAATGAAACGGTGACGACGAAGTTGCTATCTGCTTGCATGTAGAAGGGATGCCCCATTCAGCGATCTCTTTAACATCAGCCGACAGGTAGATGTCGCGCAGCTTCGCCAGTCCGATTTTCGCGGGACCAACGCACCGTGAAGGAGGTCTCCGCAGCCGTCGGCAGTACCACCCGCGAGGCGGTGACCCGGATGTGTGGCCGCAACAAGGGGTTTCTCGGCGGAACATCCACTTCAGCTCGGCTGGAAGCGGGGCCACTCTCGGAGACCGAAGCTCGGTTGATGGACCCCGACGAGGTCACCATTCGCGTCTCGCCCCAGCACCCGATCAAGGCGGACCGCATCAAGTATTACGACGACCCGTTCTTCAAGGAAATGCTAGCGAGCCAATAGGACAAGCCCTTCACCGATCCGCCGAGTTTGCAGGGTGTGGGGCCATGGGGCGGCGACGGTGGAGACGAAACGGCTGCGAACAAAGCTGCCAGACCAATCGAACCTGCGCCTATGCACGATTGATCGCAGCGCCGCGAAGCGGCGGTGATGAGCGTAATCGTGATGGACGCCTGCAACCTGAGCCGGAGACGCTGGAGCGGGAAGTTGCTATTCCGAAAGCGTGGGAGGCAGCACTTGATCGGCATGAGGATTTCATCGAAGAGCTGTTGGGTGGGTGATGACGGGGCCACTACATGAACAGACCAAAGCGGATGAGCCGCCTCGAGCATCGCCGCGATGCCACCCTACCGGATCGACCATTCGTAAATCCTACAGCATTTCGGATGAAGTTTGGCAGTTCGGGACATTTCCGACGTTGCCGATTGAAAGGCCAACAAAAGAAAATTCAGCAAAGTCACACCGAAAATCTTGACAAAGCTCAGCCCAACCTCACCTCTGCATTTGTGCAGACTTAACGGTGAGTATACCTAATGAAATGGGACGATATAAAGGTGTTTATCGCAGTCGCCGAAGCGGGTTCGACACTTGCCGCCTCAAAAGCGCTGGGGGTAAACCAGACCACGGTCAGTCGTCGCATCGACGCGCTGGAAAGTGCGACAGGCCTAGCGCTTTTTCATCGCGACCTTGCTGGATACAGGTTGACGACGACAGGTCGTGAGCTGCTTGCCGTCAGTCTGCCAACACGTCCCATTTTCCAGAAAATCCTCGCCAAGGCGGATGATCTGGGAAGACGGAACGCAGAACATATTCGACTGACGGGGCCTGCGGAGACCATCAATCATTGGGTCTACCCGATCCTCAACCGGTTCCGGCACAAGCACCCTGACCTGGTGATGGAGGTCGATACGAGCGAAACGCAAGTTGACTTGCATTCGGGTGAGTTTGATGTCGCCGTCCGGTTGGCCGACGAAATAGAGGACGAGAGCCTTGTGGCCCGGCGCATCGCTGCTGTGCCTTGGGGGGTCTACTGCTCTCGGATTTATGAGGCGCGTTCTGGCGCGCCCCGGAGCATTGAAGACGCTCAGAACCATAACATAGTGCATTACGCTGATCGGGTGGCGTCCCGCATCCAGCCCATTCGATGGTTTGGGCAGCACATAGATGAAAAACAAATCACGCTGCGTGTGAGTTCGGTGCCGGGCATGGTCACAGCGCTCAAGAGCGAAGACGCGATTGGAGTCTTGCCCAAGGTCGTCGGCGACAGCACGTCAGAGCTTGTTCCCTGCTTTCGCAACGGCGAGCTCAAGCACAATTGCTGGGTTGTCGCCTCACCCGAGGCTTATGCGCGGCCGCTTGTCCGAGCGTGCATGAAGCAGATCGCCGACGAATTCCCGCGTGACAGCTTGTGACGTGATCGGGGACATTAAGCACGAGCATCGCCCCGGCCCCCGATCCTACCACAACCGCGCAAGCTCTACAGGCGGCTGAGTACTGCGTCCCGCGAGGCTTCGGCGTCTGACAGGACGCGGTCTACATCGACATCAACCAACCGCCCATCGCGTTTGCGGAACTCACCGGCAACCATGACGCTGTCGACATGGCTTGTGTCCATTGCCGTCGCGACAAGCCCAATGGGATCATTCATGGGCCCAACGTCGATACGGCGTGCATCGAGGATCACAATGTCCGCCTGTTTGCCGATGCTCAGCGTGCCCGTCCGATCTAGGAGACCATTGGCACGCGCGCCTTCTACTGTTGCAGCCTCAAGAACTTCTCGCGCGGTGATCATCCCGTCACGGCACTCTGCCGGGTCTTTGAAAAAGGTGAAGAGACATGCTTCGGGGTCTGCTTGTGTCCGCAGCGAGCGCTGCAACATGAAGAGCGCTTTCATTTTCGAGAACATGTCCGTTCCCTGGTT
The DNA here is from genome assembly GCA_041725935.1 of Pelagibaca sp. GTDB lineage: Bacteria > Pseudomonadota > Alphaproteobacteria > Rhodobacterales > Rhodobacteraceae > Marivita. Next base: position 6,249 of record JBGRQD010000043.1, on the reverse strand, counting down.
GGTCGGGACGTCGACGCTCAGGCTGTAGCGGAAATCGGGCGCGATATTGCGCAGACGTTCCACCGGTGGTGTGCCCATACCCATCATGAGAGAGACCGGAATGGCGAGCGACATGGCACCACCGGTATCTACGATCATGCCCAGCTCTTCATCGGTGACGCGCACGCAGTGGATGTAGGTCGTGTCATCGGACAGGCCGGTCTTACCGACCGCCTTGAGCGCAGCATCAAGGCGTTTCAGGGGCTCGGTTGCCCCACCTGCGCCAACACCAACGTGAACCGAGAGGCGCGCCTGAATATCTGGATGGCGCGCGATGTCCCATTCGAACATGGCGTTTGTGACGGCCTCTTCTGGCGTCCTGCCCGCGAATTCAGGGCCCATTGCACCCAATGCCAAGGTGACGAGTTGATCATCCGAAGAAAATACCTCGCGCCGGAGGCGGAAGATGTCTTGCGGGTAAGGGTTAGGGGCCGCGCCTTGGTAGTTCATGCTGGGGGCATAGGCGTATACGGCGCGTGTACCGCTGTCTTTCAGGGCCGCGATTGCGGCATCTGTATGTGCCGGTGAATTCGCGATGTGCGACCAGTCCAGCGTGGTGGTGATGCCCGCATTCAATGCCGCAAGCGCAGAGAGCCGGTTTGCGATATACACATCTTCCGGTGTCAGGTGAGGCGAGACCGCCACCAGCTTGTCGAGGAAGTAGTCGTGCAGCATCTGATCGGTGCCGCTGGACCGGAAGGCCCCTTCCCACATGTGGTGATGTGTGTCGATGAAACCTGGCATCACGATCTTGCCGGTACAGTCCACGATCTCCGCATCTTCAATCGAAATCTGTGAACTGATTTCCCGGATACGGCTATCTTCAATCAAGACATCACCAATGAACGGGGTCCAGACGCCGTCTAGCGTCATGATTGTTCCGCCGCGCAGCAACACTCTCCGGCTCATCACGGTACCGGTTTGTGCTTTGGCCCTGTTCGGAGATGAGGACAGGAGGAGCCCGGTTGAGATAGCGGCCGCCGATAGGCTGAAGAAGCTCCGACGCGACAATGCATGGGAACAGGGATGTGCTGTGGCCGCCTGAAGCTGGGCGGAAGAGAGGTGTTTTTGTGGCTGCTGGAAATCCATTCCAGCGCTGCAGAACATACACATGGTCGAGGCTCCATAGTTGTGCGGACGGAGTTATCCGCAGTGGGTGATAGGCCTTACCTGCAGTGTTCGACTTCTCAGAAGGAGCAGCAAATGCGCAGACGCTCTATGCTTTTTTGCAGATCGGCAACAAAATAGCTGATCGAGATTAGCGTTCGGGTTGCGGGGCCTGTTTTTGAACTGCCTTTTAAAAAAACAGGCAAGAATAGTTCTGCAAAAACGCTGATACCCCTCTGCGCTTTTCCTGCTGCCTTTGTCCGCGCAGTACGACTGCCAGCCTAAAAATACCCAAGGATCCGGCCGCCAAACTTAAGATATCGAATATCTGCACATCCGCAGACTTATTCGGCATTTCTGCATCTGCCCGGCGTGGTCCCGGAACTGTATGTCTTGGCTCAGAAAAAGAAAATCGCACGGAGCCGACCATGTTGGACCAAACACATTCCCAGACGCTCCCCACCGAGGGCGTACACCACATTACTCTGGTCGGAGCGGATCGGAAGACCTCGCTGGACTTTTGGGAGGGATTGCTGGGAATGCCCTTCGTCTTCGAGCAGCCGAACCTCGACAACCCGAACGAGTCCCATCTCTATTTCGACCCGGGCGACGGGCGGTTGATAACAATCTTCACAGACGAATCTCGTCTTGCAGATAGCACACGTACCTCAACCGATGTCGGCGCAGTTCACCACATTGCCTTTGCCGTCAGCCAGTCCGTGTTCGAACAGGTCCAGACGCGGCTCGACGCACGGCAGATCAAACATTCCGGTCGCAAGGATCGCGGTTTCATGGAGTCGATCTACTTCGACGACCCGCTCGGCTTGACCATCGAGCTTGCCTATTACCGCTTCACCGTTCCCGAAGGCCATCGCATTGCCGATGTCATGATCTCTGCACACCGCATCCGCGTGGCAGACGGCGCTTACAACATCCAACAGGTTCATATCGCCAAAGCGATCGAACACCTGACCGCGTCCCGCGACAGTCTCTCCAAGCAAGCAACATAATCTTCTCCCAAACTGAAAAGGACCCAACATGAGCAAAACGAAGTCGCATATCTCACGCCGCGACGCGCTGGTTGCAGGCGGAGCAGCGGCCGCCGCATCGCTTCTTCCTCTCCCATCCATCGCAAAAACCGAAACATCCGACATGAGCTTTGCATCCAAGATCGTCACCGCGTCTGCACAGCGCGAAATCCCATTTCCGCTGCACCCGATTTTCCAGGTGGTCTCCAGTAGCGACATGCCGTCCGGTGTCTCATTCTTCCACAGCGCCATTCCCGCCGGTGCGCCCGGTGCCCCGCCGCATGTTCACGCGAACGAGGACGAGATTTACTTCATCCTCGAAGGCACGGCGCATTTCCTGCTGGGGGATCGAGTGACCACAGCAGGTCCGGGCGACACTGTCATCCTGCCGCGCGGTGAGTTCCACGCCAACTGGAACGAGGGGGACACTCCGGTGACATCTCTGGTCTTCGTTTCCCAGAACTCGCCCTTTGAAGGGTTCTTCGACGATGTGGCCCGCCGGATCTTGGAGCAAGGCATCAATGATCCGATGCAGGCCGCCATTGTGGTTGGTCAGACCGGCGCAGAATACGGTGTGACCATCGACATGTCGAAAACCCCCGATCGTGCGAAACGGTACTTCGGACTGGGATAAGACCGCGCCGAATTGATCCTGTGTCTCAACCATCCGACTCAACTGGAGAAAAACAATGGTACTCCTTCTTGCCCGCCACACAGTGGCTGATGCCGCTGCCTTCATCGCTGGCTATAACAGCGAAGACGCCTCGACGGTTCGCGCCAAGTACGGTGTCAAAGATGATACCGTCTGGGCCACAGTTCAGGACAATAACGATGTCCTGGTTGTACATCACTTCGACTCCGAAGAGCAGGCGAACGCTTTTCTTGCCGCCGATGAGTTGCAAGCCGCGATGGCGGCACTTGGAGTCACGGAAGCCCCAAGGCTGCAAGTGTTCAATCATCTGTGAATCAATAGGCTTCTCGGGTTACGTTCCGCGCGATCAAGCGGGCATAACCCGAGAAAAAGTCTTGCAGCATTACCCTCGAGTTGGCTTTAGGTGCCAATGGGGTTCGGTCCGGTTGCATGTGGCCTGATGAAAATAACTTTGCAATACAGTCTTGGGTCTACACTGATTTGTGTCAACGGCATGACCTGAAAGACGAGATGCTGCGTGACCGATGATGGGCTGCGGATGATTCAATAAATAACAAAAATGCACAATTAATCGAAAAATCACGCACAAATTAATTCAAGTATCTTAATACTAAGATTTCGAGAAGTGATGATCGGAAGCTATTTGATAAAAGGAAACGGCATGCCCTTGCGCCTCATCATGTTTCTCGTCATCACCCCGTTGCTTGCGGTGGCATCTTTTTTCGTCATCCAACAAATCCAAAAGAGCCAATCGGACATTCAGATGGCGGCTGACGTGGCCATCATGAACGCAGAGTCGGAAGGTTTTTCTGATCTCGCTCATGAGCTTCAAAAGGAGCGCGGTTACACCGCTGGTTTCATCTCGTCAGGCGCCAAAAACTTCGTCCGGGAGCTGCCAGCACAACGGGCAGAAACCGATCGCCTTCTGAAGGAGCAAGTAGACAATGGCGAGCATGCCACAAGAGCTTTTGTCGACGGACTGGAAGACCTACGCACGGCAATCGATGCCGGCGAACGCTCTATCCCGCAAGCCATTGGAACCTATACTGGATTCATTGTGGCTTTGTTGGAAAATGCGCATCCTGGGCAAAGGTTTGTTTCCGGTGTGGACATGAAGTCGCTGCTGCTCGCAAGGTCTTTCGTCTCGACTGCCAAGGAATTGGCCGGGCGGGAACGCGCGATGGGCGCAACCGGCCTTGGCGGTGGTTTCACCTCTGAAGTCCTGAATGGCTTTCAAAGTAATGGGTCAGGTCAGTTTACCTTGCTGACCGAGGCAGACAAGTTACTGGGCGATCAGGGCATAGTAGATGCGCTTCGCGCAACACCGGAATGGACCCGGATCAACGTGGCACGACAAACCGTTCGCAACGGCGTAGGGAGCGGGGACTTTGGCGACTTGGTTGCCCCAGACTGGTTTAATTTGTCAACGGCTTGGATTGAGGTCTTGAGGCAGAAGGAGCTTGAGCTTGCCGATGAGATCAAGACACACTCTTCCGTTATCGAAGTAATGGCCCGGAAACGGTCGCGCAACGTGCTGGCGACAACGCTGGCTATAATCGCCGTTTCGCTCGTTTTTGCTTTGCTCAACTTTGAGGCGCTAATCCGACGTATCAATCGCTTGCGCAGAACGGTTGAGGACATGACACAAGGATCTTACGAAACCTCTCTCGGACGCATTGAAGGGCAGGACGAATTGACCCGGATGGCGCGGGCGATCCACGATTTCCGTGATGAATCAATCAAAATGCGTGAGGCGGCGCAGACGCTTGAAGCCAAACAGACTCAGCGTGGTGCCGAACAGGCCAATGTGATGACAACTTTCCGCACCAAACTCGCACACCTTGCCGAAGGCGATCTTACTGATCGCATCGACGAGCCTCTGCCCGGCGGCTACGGAGAGATGCGACATGATTATAACTCCGCAGTCGCCAAATTGCAGGACACCATGCAGCGGCTTATTTCCTCTGCGATCGTCATCAGCAAGCATGTAAACGGAATAAGTGGTGCATCCGACAGCCTGTCACATCGCACGACCGGTCAGGCCGCGACGTTGGAACAGACGACAGCAGCCCTTGAAGAAGTGGCAGTCTCGGTCAGATCAGCCGCAGAAGCCGCTCAGAGTGTCGATAATTTCACGGCCAAAGCCAGCAGCGATGCAGCGTCAAGCAGTGAAATCGTTCGCAAAGCTGTCGCCAAGATGGGCCAGGTCCGGAAATCGTCTGAAAACATCGTGGGCATAATAGATGTGATCGATGACATTGCTTTTCAGACAAACCTCTTGGCGTTGAACGCCGGAGTCGAAGCCGCGCGCGCCGGAGACGCCGGTCAAGGGTTTGCCGTCGTTGCGAGTGAGGTAAGGCAGCTGGCACAACGCGCATCAGAATCGGCTGCCCAGATCAAAAAGTTAATTGGCGAAAGCGCGGATCAAATTTCCAGTGGCGTCACGATGGTGGAAGATGCGGGAGCCGCGTTGGAAGTAATTGTCGGCCATATCGGAAATATTTCCAATTTGGTGACTGACATTGCCCGAAGTGCGCAAGAGCAAGCCACCGCCATTTCCGAAATTAAAAACGGCGCGAACGATCTGGATCACGTCACACAGGAAAATGCGATGATGGCAAACGACATGCAGTCCGCTGTTGCTGCCATGTCTGCAGAAAGCAAAATGCTGGCGCACTTGACTGCTGGTTTTCGTGTAACAGACTGTTTGAACACAACAGCAACACAGAGCGTGTCGCCAGCAGCAGCCTGATGTGCTGTCGCGTAGCCCTAAAATCGGCTCTGCCTCACTTTGTGTAGCGCAACTATCCTGAAACTGGAAAATTCAGGAGGGATAGTCATGACTTCGAAGCACTATTGGTCGCCCGGGGGAGTTATGCCCGAAAGTTGGTGATGGGCTGAGGTAGGCGGCATATCATGGCGGTGTTCAAGACGCCGTCGTTCTCAGAGAGAAAGGATATGCCACCATGGCCAAATCTACCGTTGTCCAGTTCGAACTGCCATCGGAATTTTCGCCTGATCCGCTGACAGAGGTGATCCAGGCGGGCGCCAAGGAGCGTAAGCGCGGGCTGATCACCCATCGGTTCGCGGCTTGACAGTAGCTGGATGGATCAGTCTATCAGCTTGGCATCTTTCGCGCGTTTGATCGTGTCCAAGAGGCTTATGAGGGTGCCGATTGCGCCGAAGGTCTCGTGCTTTGTCATGTTTGGGTTGTTCTCAAAGGCGTCCATGCCCTGGGTTAGCAGCATCATGATGTTTGCTTCATCGATGGTTTTTGCGCGCATTGCTTCGACGATGATGGTTTCCATGAGCATCTGCTGCGCATTGATCTGCCCGGCGATCACCTCGATGCTGCGCTCGGCTTCCTTGATCTTGCTCATGAATGTCGCGCCCCGTCTGGTTTGAAGTTCCATGGCAGGAGAT
>JBGRQD010000042.1:0-16331 GCA_041725935.1 Pelagibaca sp. | reverse complement strand
GGGAGGTCTCCAATGGCCTCCCATACGGTGACGGGCTGCTTGACCTGTAGAGTGTCCAAGATGCTGAGGGCGTGTGCCTTGATATCATCAGACGCAGGCAGGTCATCTCGTGTGCCAAAGAAGAATACCCGCTCGCGAGTTTGCGGGACGCCATAGTCTGCGGCCGAGACCTTCAAGAAGGTCGCGTTCTTGTAACCAATGCTGCCGAAGTGCTTCAAAATTGCATCTCGGAAGTGCCCCTTCTTCATAAGAAGCAGGTTCGGCACATTCTCCATAAGAAAGGCGCGTGGCTGTAGAGTTTTCACCACTCTTGCGTACTGCAGATACAGTTCGTTCCGATCATCAAAGAGATCGCGTGGACCAATCTGGGAAAACCCCTGGCACGGCGGGCCGCCGAAGACCACGTCGATGTCTTCCAGCTCGTACTTTGCCCTGTGTTCAGCGCCGGACCCCTGCAAGAAATCATGAATGTCGCCCTCGAACAGAGGAACGCGCGGGAAGTTGTGCCGGTAGGTCTCGCAGGCGAACCGATCAAACTCGACCGCGACCTTAATCTCAAAACCCGCTAGTTCCATCCCTTCGCAGAAGCCTCCACACCCCGAGAATAGTGATACGGAGGTCAACGGTTTCTGCTTCATACTGCGCCTCATTTGCCGGTGGATAGATGGGACTCAATGGCGCCACCTAACTCGCTCTTTCTGGACAAAGGGTTAACATGAGAGATCGGACTTGTCAGGAAATACTTGCACTGAGTTCCATTTTAGCAACCTCCAGCCTTGGGGCAAAATTTTCATACGGAGTTTCGATGGGACTTATAGTCCGTAGAGTTGTGTAGAAAAACGTGAGCTAGGTGCCGACTGGAGGTGCCCCTTGGACCTAGCAAAACATTTTGGCGGCGCCGTGCGGCGGCATAGAGAGCTGCTGCGCTTGTCGCAGGAAGAGCTGGCTCACCGCGCAAACTTGGACCGCAGTTATATCGGACGGATCGAGAGAGGCGAGCAGAACGCAACTTTAGAGTCTGCGCAACGGCTAGCGGAGGCGGTTGGGGCCGACCTGGACGTAGTTTTTGCGACGGCTCGCGAAATCGCCCGAGAAAAAAACTGATGCCTTTCGTGTTCCCGGATGATCCGGACCCAAATGCGCAAACCTCAGTTTGCGCGGCTTGTTATGCCAGCGGAAAAGGGTGCTTGATTGATGTCCGTGGTGGGAAGGTGAAAGGGCGAAACACGCAGTTTCAGATCACGCAGCGCCGCCTCATGGATTGTGCTTTCGAGACATTTATTCCTGGATCGGATGGAGACCCTGACCCTAGCCGATCTTATGAAACTTACCGTAAGCAAGCCTATGCAAATGTTGACCGGGCTGGCGAAATTATCTGGCCTGCGGACTTCACGCTCTCAAAACAGCAAATCGCTAAAGTTGATGGCGATATTTATGAGCTGATGGAAGCTGCGGCATTGTGGAATGCCGCCGCGTCTTGGAACACCTTCATGGACACGGGGAAGTGGACCAGCACCACGTTCACTCAGCCGCTAAATGCTGTGCCCACGCCGAAGCGGAAAGTGGCAATTGTAAAAATGGCTCGGGGGGCGGACACCACAAAGCTTCTTAGTCCTGCCGCAAGGTCTGAGTATCATGCCTTCGAAAATGCATTGCAGACGAAGGACATGGAGTTAAAGCTGAGTACCCCTGATATCTTGGGCCTGCGTATTCCAGACCCCATGCCTGATAGCTTCAATTGCTTCCTGAAACCACTTCCAGATCTCACCTTTGCCAACCAAGACCTCCTAGAAACAGCTTGGCAAAATATCCAAGGCACCTTGGAGGGAAGGCATTTCCTATTCGCCATCGCGGTGAAAACTTCCACCCGTTCTGATCGACTATATCAGGCATTGTTCGAAGCAAACGTGCTTAAGTACATCTTGGGGTATATCCTGCGTGGCCCTGCCATTCGGTTCCACGCACATCTGGAGACCTTCGCCGGCGCCGATGTTGTGGGTCGGTATAAGGCGGCATCGATGACCTCACTACTGGCTGGAGGAACACCGACAAAAGCAATCGATCATGTCTATAAGGCCTTAAAACCAAGGGACACTGCTCAGACGGTCTTGGACACGTTACCAACGTACCCACTGTAGGTCTTGCTCTTGACCTGCGACCCATATCCTTCTCCAAATCAATGGTTTTGGCAGTTCATGGGTCTGAGCTTTCTTGTCGAGTTTCATGCTCGCCTAACGGTTCTCTCGCTTACTCTGAACAGTCGGGCAATCTCCGGGATCGCGCGGCGCTCCTGGTCCCTCATGCGCCGCACTTCATCTTTTTGAGCGGGCGACAGGGCAGGGGGCCTGCCGCCGATCCGGCCCCGCTTGCGCGCGGAGGCTAAGCCTTCCCTGGTCCGCTCTGAAATCCGCTCCCGCTCGAACTGGGCGATAGACGCGAAGACGTGGAAAACTAGGCGGCCGGCCGGCGTTGTCGTGTCGATGTCCTCGGCTAGGGACCGGAAGCCGGCTCCGCGCTCCCGGATCGCCTCTACTATCTCCAGGAGGTCTTTCAGAGATCGCGCCAGGCGGTCATACTTCGTGACGGTCACAACGTCGCCGTCGCGGAGCTGCTCCAGCATTCTGTCCAGTTCCGGGCGGGCACGCCTCGATCCACTGATCTTGTCTGCGAAGACCTTCTCGGCACCGGCTGCCGAAAGGGCATCCGTCTGTGAATCCAGGCTCTGGTCGTCAGTGCTGACGCGGGCATATCCGATGATCATGTCTCAGTGTGACAAAAACCTGCCAAAACCGCAAAGGTTTTGCCGGGGGTTTTTGTCCTGGCTAAGCGATTGATCCTGGGCAGGGCAGGGCGCTTGGACAAAAACGACCGTTAATGTCACTCCGATAAGATCCGCTTCAGAAATCTGAAGCTTGGCTCACCTGTCTCATCGTCCGTGACCTCTTCAGGCTCAATACCCAAAACCTTGGTTGTCATGGCAACCGACGCTGCGTTGTCTGCCTCCACGAGGCTCTCGATCCAATAATCCATCAGACCCTTTGCCGCCATACTCGTCTGAAAGTCCTGAAGCGCCACCGTCAAAACATAGCGACCAAGCCCTTTCCCGCGCTGATCTTCACGCACGGCACAACCTATATGGATGACGGGCAAGTTTTCGAACGGCTCAGTGATTACAACCACCGCAATTGCAGTCGCATGAGCACCTTTCATTCGCACATAGCTCAACCGCGGCGTCCCCTCAGGACTGTCTGCGTGAACAAAAACCTTTGGGTCCGTCGCTGTTGGTTGAACCTTTATTACCCCCGCCTTCAGGGCTGTATTGAAGCCTGTAAGAGCATCCATCATTTCTACGCGATTCATAGGTCGCCTCCCTCTACTCAATCCGTTCGCAACCGAAAATGTTGACTACTCGGCTGCATCCTCAAGCGCTGAATCGTGCAACAGCCATTTGTCTTTCATAATTTCAAGAAGCTCTTTCTGACGCTTCTTTACGACCTTTGGCGTCCACTCCTCGTGATTGAGCACTTGGGTTGTCAGCGCATATGAAGACACATTGTCCTTGCCCAGAAAGTAGGCGCGGCATTTCTTCTTGAACGGATAGTTTTGAGCGCTTGAGTTCCGACGCTTGTTCAGGGGCAAAAGATTGCCAATTCGATGTACCCAAGCGGCACGCTTTTCCCCATCTGGCCATAAGTCAGCCCACTCACTGTCATCCTTAACCGTCTGGGGCAAGACATGCTCGATGGTCAGCACCTTGGGATCGTAGACCGCGCCGCCATCGGAGATGAACGAATCCAAACGCAACATGATGTAGCTACGCCTGCGAGGAGTGAGCTGGTAGACGTTCCCGTCGAGTACGCCCACAAACTGCTCGATCTCTTCTTCCGACAGCTCCAACCAGGTTATCTCAGCGGCGGTTTTCCCATCCTCTATCTCACCCAAAACTTCCGCAAACACCTCGATCCTCTCGTTGACGTTTACACGACAAGCAAGCATCCAGGCGGCGAGGCGTTCAAGGCGTCGAAAGAAGCCTAGGATTTCGGCTGGTTCGTCCTTCATCCGAGACATGAATGCTATAGCTGGCGGCACCCAGTCCGAGAAATCCAGCCTATTCAGCCACGTAAGCAGCTCATTCACTTCCTTTGATTTTTCGACCGCCACATACGAGCTTGTGCGGATCACATCATAGGCGCTGGAGTACGGCTTTAGTATCTGATCCACAAACTTCTTCGGATCAAGCTCGTCTACCAAAACGTGCTGCCGAAACTCCTCTAGCAAAGACTTTCGAGCCTTCTCTTTAGCGTAGATCATGCGGATATATGAGAAGAGGTCATTGAAGCCTTCGCGGCCTAAGTCCACTTCCATCTGTTCCCAGTCATCATTGACATTGTCTTGGTCGGCCTCCGGGACATTTCCAATGATGTCCGCCTTGATGATGTCGGTTGGCTGCAGCTCCATACCCCGGCTATTCATTACCGAGAAAACCCTAAACGCCGAGTCTCTGTTCGGCGTCGATACGGCGACTAGAAAACACCGTCCGAGGAGAAACTGGATGAACCGAACCAGTGCTTCTTCATCATCGGCAAAAGTTTTTGCAACTGCAGATCGAAAGTACGCCGTGTTAGACTGGATATTGCGCTGCGCCTCGTTCTCAAGACCAGAAGCATCAAGCTTGTCCAACTCATCGAGCCGCCACTCCTGCACAAACTTTCGAAAGAAATCATTATCTCGCTCTCGCAGTGTTAGGCGTGGCTTTGCCTTAAGACCCTCCCACTTGTTGCCCGGTTCGATCACGTAAGTTTTCAGGTTCTTTTTCTGCTCAGCATCCTCGTCCGTTTCCCCCGAAAGGAAATCGACCAAGACAGCCAGAAGAATAGTCAGTGTGGTGAGGCGCTGTTGACCGTCGATCACTTCGGCCTGCGGCTTTCCATCTTCCTTGATCAGCACAACGCTCCCAAGAAAGTAACCCTCATCCGGGGCTGCTTCCGCGAAATCCTTTAGGTCCTCAAAAAGGTCCTGTGCTTGCTCAATCTGCCAAGCATATGGCCGCTGATAACGCGGTATAATGAACTCAAAATCTGAGCTGAAAATCTTTGCCAGTGGGTACTCAGAACCCGAAATCTTTTTCGACAATTTTAATTTCCCTTCCTAAACTCTTCCCAGCCAAACGCACCTTCAAGGATGCATACTACCATTGAAAATGGCGTAGCTATTTCCCGCCGCCGTATTTGCCGAGGGCCAACACTTGCTTATACATTCAAGATCAAAGCGATATTAGGCTGCGTATCTCAGCCGCTTCTTTGCCCCAGAGAGATTTATGCGCATCTGAATCACATCTCGAGTGACCCCCCATTCGTCCGAAAGACTGTAGAGGGTGTGAGTGCTCCCGCTAATTAGCTTGTAGGCACGAAGGGCAGCTGCGTCGGAGATCAATAACGTTGGTCCAAGCCGCTCTGCTTCCATCTCATGCTCGGGAAGGAAATCCCGGATGCCGTCTGGCTGAAACGGGTTCGCTGGTGGATGTCCAAGAAGGATGTGCGCCAGTTCGTGGGCTATGTCTGAAACTTGTCGCTTCGGATCGTGGGCGTCATTGAGCAGGATGAACGCAGCTCTCCCCTCAAAACAGGCGGCTGCCGAAAAGTCATAGCCCGGGCGCTTCTCAAGAAGCGCTCGCTGCTCTTTGCATTCGGGCAGCTTCGAAAGCGGGTAAATTGGTACTTCAAGATGTCGTGCGAGCCGCTTGGGACACATCGGGTCATGAGGAGCGAGGTCTAACTCGCTCCTCAGGTCATCAGCCCATCTGTGCGCTTCAGTTACAAAACCACGGCGTAATTTAGTCTTCGCCAACCACTTTCTCCTTACGGAACTGCTCATAGGCGGCGCGGATCATTACTTCGATTGCCTGTGCTCCTTCGGGTTTGAGGTTTTTGTCAGCTCGCAGATGTCCGACAATTTCCGCCAATGCTTCAGGACGCGCCGTCTGCGTATCATACGCGATAAAGTCGTCCGCACTCAAACCAGACCACTTACAAAGCGCCGCTAAAGTATCAACGTCAGGGCGCTTTCCCTGGGCTATCCGTGTCAAGGTTGAAGCGCTCACCTTGGCTTTTTCTGCAACCGCCTTCCATGTCAGCCTCTTCGCCTGACGGTGGGCATCCAGCGCGTTGTAGAAGGCCTCATTGAGGAACTGCTCTTTCATGTAAATTTCACTCTTGCAATCTCCCATCTATGTCGCAATATATACTTGATTGCGATCTTGCAATCGTTACTCCAACTCGCAACCGAAAGGAAAGCGAAAATGTCTAAGAGAAATCAACACGTCGTGCCTCACGACAATGGCTGGGCAGTTCGCGGTGCTGGCTCGCAACGCGCTACATCCGTCCACCAGACGCAGCAGCAGGCGATTGATGCGGGCCGTTCCATTTCCCGCAACCAGGGTTCAGAGCTTCTGATCCACGGTCGCAACGGTCAGATTCGTGCCCGGGATTCGCACGGCAATGATCCTTATCCTCCGAAAGGCTAACGCAATGATGAAGCTGAAGTACAAAGGTCGCACCTTCACGAATGGTCGTTCGCTTGCGAACGCCATGACCCGTGACTTCAACCAAGAGGTCGAGCGCAAGCTTCGGCAGGCTGCGAGTTCTTCGGGTCTGCGGGTACGCAAGACCCACAAAGGGCTCGAAGTTGAAGGGGACGCAGCGAACATGGACCGCTTTTACAAGCGGATCGGGCGTTGAGGCCCCGGATAATCTCCTCCCATAACCTCTCAACTTAGGCGCGGCTCAGATTTTTGGTCGCGCCTTCTTTATGCCAGAGAGCCGAAAAAAGGCACGAATTCCTTTAGACACATTGAAGTTACACCAGACATTACGTCGCCCCCGCCCCTTGGGGCGTCCGCGCGAAGCGCCGGGCCTGTCGGCGGGTGGCCTTCAGGTTGCCCGCCGACAGGTCACCCTGAAACCGTCCAGGACCAAGATCACACGACAACGCAAAAGGCCCCCGCCTGCTGACGGGGGCCTCGATCATTTCTGCGGCACGGGCTGTTACTCGGCGGCCATCCGGTCGGCCTGCGCGGTGCGGGCCATGATGTAATCCACGGCCTTCTGCGCCTCGGACGCGGCGCGGAAAATGGCGCGGCTGTCTTCCTTCATTGCCTCAAGCCAGCCCTCAACATAGGCTGCGCTCTGGTCGAATTCAGGCTCCACCCCGATCTGCGCGCAAAGCATGCAGTTTCCGATTTCCGCGACCAGCTCCTCGAACGCGTAAGCCTTGCGGTCATTGAACCGGCCCAAACGGTCAAGCCGCTTTGTCGCCCCTGTCCAGTGGGTCAGCTCATGGGCCAAGGTGCCGTAATACCCTGCGGCCCTGTGAAAGGTCGCGATCGGCGGCATGTGGATGCGGTCGGTCTTGATGTTGTAATAGGCGCGCGGCTCCTCGGTCACGTCGATCTGCGCGCCAGTCACGGCAAAGAACGCCTCCAGCTCGGGATCGGCCACGGTACCAAGATCACGGGGCGGGTCGGGCAGGATATAGAATTCAGCGGGTAGGCCCTCGATCTGATCGGCATTGAACACGCGGTAGGCCTTGGCATAGGGGATCTGGCGCTCCCCGCCGTTTTCGTCCTCGCGCTCGACCGTGCCGTATTTCACCACTGTTGCGGATTTCTCGCCCTTGCGGACATGACCCCCAAGCTGCTTGGCCTGATTGAACGTCATCCAGCGAGCTGAGCTGTAATCCTTGGCCATCGCCGTGGCCCAAAGCATCAGGATGTTGATGCCCCGATAGGCTTCACCGTTGAACCGTTCCGGCAAGCTGACCGATACCCCGCCACCGGTCCACGGCTTACGCCAGGGTGGCGTTCCCGCCTCGATCTGCGCGATGATCTGATTTGTGACATGGGAATAAACGTCAAACTTCTCTGCGGTCATTTGTGACCCTCCTTTGAGTGACGCGGGCCGGGTCTCTTTCCCTTTCCGCCGATGGGCGGGCCTTCCTGTTCTGATCTTTGGAATGCCCATGCATTCCGAAGGGCAGAGCAGGTAAGGGCAAAGCCCGTCCTGCGGCCTGGCGGGGCCGTGACAACCGGGTGGAGGGCGTGAATTTGGGAGGGAACCGCGTGCCTGCGCGTGGGAGGAACCGGAATTCTCGACCGGAACCGACGCCGCAGGCGGCGCTTGCCGGTTTTCTCGGACCTGACAGGATGGCAGGCGGATCAACAGGATTTGGAACCTGTCAGGGCCGGGGTGAGTGGGTGTCAGCCCGTCGAACCCCTGCCCTGTCTATCGCTCAAAGCGAGACCGGCGTGCGCCGGGATCACTGAACTCTATCGAGCCATATCTACTCGATAATATACGATTGATGCCTTCGTTAGATTCAGGCACAAGACGACCATCATTGTTTCTGTTGGTATGCGCGATGAACCAGACGATTGACCTCGAACTAAACGTCACCACCGAACAAGGCCTTCGGGCACTTGCTGAGGAGGGACACACGGTCGAAGTGCTGTGCAAAGCCGATCCTGAACGCAAGGGACCAAGCTGGTACGGCCTGTGGATCATGCGGACGGTTGGGAGTGATGGGCAGGAGAAAATCCTTGTCACTGCCAGAACGCGCGTGACGCAGAATGCGATCAGGGTGCGCGAATTCAAGACGGCAACCGGCGTGATTTCATTCCTTGTTGGTGTCGGGTTCTCTCAGACGAGCATTCCCATGAAAAATGGGGAAACGACCTCTCATCGCCTCGTCAGTGACTGAGACCTGGATCACGGTCGATGTCCCTATCCTTCTCGACCTCCTGATCCTTCTCCTGGTCGCGCTCGTCTTCAATTTCTAGCCGCTCGCGCGGTTTGTTCAGCACATCCTTCAGCCGCTCGTTGACGGACGGCTTGCGCGCCTCGCGGCTCGTGTCTTCGCCTAGATCATACTCGCTGTGACCGTCCAGCTTGTGAACCGCCGCCTGGCCGTCGCGCCCGGCGTCCTTCTCCATGATCTCCTTCAGCCGCTCTCGCGCGTAATTGCGGCCTTCCGGCTTTTGCGTGTCGTCTTGGTCCCGTGACCGGCCCACGACCTGCGACAACCGCTCCCGGAAATCCCCCGGATTGCGTTCACCGCGTTCTTTCGAGGTCGAGGCCCGGAGTGCCGCCAGACCGGCAGAAATGCGGCCTTGCCCGGCCTCGCGCTCGATACCGTAGGTCTCCCGCGCGATATCCAGCCGCTCACGCATTTCGCGGAAGGCGGCGCGGGCTTGGCGAGCGGCATGGACAACCGCGCCGCGCTCGGTGACCGGGACGTATTCCCGGCCCTGACGCTCGGCCATCGCCTTCGCCCGCCGCTCCATGGAATTGGCCGCTGGCCCCAGCTTCAGCTCGGGATCGCGGTCCAGCTCCTCGGCGGACAGCTTGTCCCCACGATCCAGCGCCGTCTCGCGCTGCTTCTCAAGCGACCGGTGATCGACACGCTCGACTTCCCCGACACGCTCCAGCGCGCGGTTCTGCAACTCGGCCCAAAGGCCGCGCATCTGCTCGATCTCGACCCCGCCGGTCTTCGCGGAATCGAGCACGCGGGTTTTGGTGGTGAAGCCCCCGGCTTCCAGCTTGCGGGTGGAGGTCAGAACATGGGCATGATGGTTGCGCTGATCGCCTTCGCGGTGGGGCGCATGGATCGCCACATCGACGGCCACGCCATAGCGGCTGACCAGCTCCTGGGCGAAGTCGCGGGTGATCTGCGACCGGGCCTCGGCGCTGATCTCGGAAGGCAGGGCCAGCTCCCATTCGCGGGCAGTGACGGAGTTGCGACGGGTCTCGCTGGCCTCGGCCTCGTTCCAGAGGCGGGACCGGTCCGAGGCCCAGTCCGGCGCGTCCTTCGGGGTCAGGATGAAGGTCTCCTCGATGCCCTGCTTGCGGGTGTAATCGTGGACACGGCCTTCGCGCTGGCACTCGATGCGCTCCCCGACACGGTAGGCTGCCGCCGCAGTGGCGGAGCGCCCGGCGCTGCGTTTGATCGTCTTCACGGAAAGGTGGTAGCTGGCCATGCGCCCTCCCCTCGCCCGTGATGCAAACACGCCCACGCGCCGGAGCTGATCCGTGCCGATACCCCGATATTGGCCACCAGATCAGCCGTCTTTTCTTCGCAGGATCGCGCCCCAAACCGGCGCGGTGCGAGAGGAAAAGACAGCCCGCCCGAAGCGAGCCTCTGGCTCACTGAGGCGCGGGCTTGCCAGTGATCTGCCCCCAGATCCCCAGCCTCATCGGGGGCGGGATATGGGGACAGATCACTGGCGGTTTGCCGAGGGCAAACCCGGTTCGTGTCGGCACCGTTAGGTCTGCCTGGGTGCGCGCTCGCACCGACACGAACCCCCTGCAAGGGAGACGCCAGCAGCAGACCGGCCCCCACCGTGGGGCATCGGGCGAGACGCTGGCGCGACATTGCGGGACGCGATCCAACCGCTGAGGTTGGGCTGGGATGGTTTGGAAGGGGCGGCGCGCCCTTCCATGTCGATACGGAACGGATCGAAGGGGATGACCATCGGTCGGGGCGTGGCCCCAGAGAGATCGCACGCAAATCTCGGAACCGTAGGTGAAGAGTTTGCATAAGTGCGCCCTTGTCCTTTACAGGCCTACGGGTAAGCGCTATCGGTTGATCTGGCAAGAACAACTTCAACCACAAGAATGTTTGGTGGCGAGGGTAGAGATTTGGCAGAAACAGAACTTGAGCGCGCCGAGAAACGATATGCCCAGGCCAAGGCCCGGCTCCAAGCGCTGAAGAACCGGGAAAGCACCAGACAGCGCAAACTCGACACGCGGCGCAAGGTGATCCTGGGCGGTGCGCTCATGGACCTAGCGGAACGGGATACCGGGGCTGCCGCGATGCTCGACCGGCTGATCCGCAACCTGCCCCGCGAACAGGACCGCAAGGCCTTCGCGGACTGGGGGACGCCCTCCCCTGCACCGTCCATATCTGATCCGGAAACGCCGTCCTGATGCGGGGCGTGATGCTCGTCTTCGGAGGGCTGTTTCGGTTCTTCGGTCGGTTGATCTTCACGCCCATCCTGTTGGGCTGGATGATCGGCGCTGTCCTGTTCGGCGCGATGATCGGGGCGCTCGTGGCCACGCCCTTTGTCTTCGCCTTCTTTGACCAGCCGCCCGGCGAAAGCGCATGGCAGTGGCTGGTCTTCGGTCCCCTGATGTTTGTGGGCGCTGTCTTCGGATTCCAGTATTGGCGCATGGCCTCCGGCGCGGACGCCTTCTTCGGGCTGACCGGCGACAGCCACGGCTCCGCCCGCTTCGCCAACCGCAAGGATTTGAAGAAGCTCCAGCGAGAAGACGGCCTTCTGATCGGGCGGAGCCCGCACACCGGACGGCTGCTGCGCTATGACGGCCCGGCCCATCTGATCACGCTTGCGCCGACACGAGCCGGGAAAGGCGTCGGCACCGTGATCCCGAACCTGCTGGCGGCGGAACGCTCGGTCTTGGTCATCGACCCCAAGGGTGAGAATGCCCGGATCGCCGGGGAAGCGCGGCGGCGGTTCGGAACAGTCCATGTCCTCGATCCGTTCGAGGTCTCGGGGATGCCCTCTGCCGCTTACAACCCGCTCGACCGGCTGGCATCGGACAGCCTCGATCTGGGCGAGGATGCGGCCTCCCTGACAGAGGCGCTGGTCATGGACCCGCCGGGACAGGTGACGGAAGCGCATTGGAACGAGGAGGCCAAGGCCATCCTCGGCGGGCTGATCATGTTCTGCGTCTGCCACGAGGACCGCGACCGCCGGACGCTTGCCACCGTCCGGGAATATCTCACCCTGCCCCCGGAAAAGTTCCGCGCGCTGCTGGAGCTGATGCAGGACAGTGATGCGGCGGGCGGGCTGATTGCCCGCGCCGCCAACCGCTTCCTCGGCAAGGCGGATCGCGAAGCGGCTTCGGTGCTATCCAACGCACAGCGTCACACCCATTTTCTCGACAGCCCGCGCATTGCCAAAGTGCTATCGCGGTCGGATTTCCACTTCTCCGATCTGCGCCACCGGATCACCTCGGTGTTTCTGGTGCTGCCCCCGAACCGCATGGACGCCTACAGCCGCTGGCTGCGCCTTCTGGTCTCTCAGGCCCTCCAGGACATCGCACGGGACGCTGAGGCGTCCGTGAGGCCCCTGAACGGCCCTACAGACGCTCAGGGGGGCACACAGCGCCTCAAGACGCCCACGCTGTTCCTCTTGGACGAGTTTGCCGCCTTGGGCCGCCTGGAGGCCGTGGAGCGCGCCATGGGGCTGATGGCGGGATATGGCCTCCAGCTCTGGCCAATCCTGCAGGACATGAGCCAACTCAAGGACCTCTACGGCGAGCGCGCGGGTACCTTCATTGCCAATGCCGGGGTGCAACAGGTTTTCGGGGTGAATGACTTCGAGACGGCCAAGTGGCTGAGCCAGATGATCGGTCAGGAAACTGCCGGATTCCAGACCGACAGCTTCAAGCCCGGTGACGGCCCCAGCTTCAGCAACAACCTGACGGGTCGCGATCTGCTCACCCCCGATGAAATCATGCAGCTCCGCCCAGAAAATCAGCTCCTGCGCGTGCAGGGGCAAGCCACCGCCGTCGCGCAAAAGCTGCGCTACTACGCCGATCCCGAGTTCAAGGGGCTATTCGTCCCGCAGGACCAGTAACCCCAAGGACGCCTCCCGATGCCAAACCAACCCGACCTCCCTGCCCTCTCCGACGATGATCTGCGCGAAACGCTCGATCTCATGGCAACGGCTGTCGCCAGCATGTCCGACAGGATCGACGATCTGACCACCGTTGCGGACAAGCAGATGAAGGTCGCGACAGAAGCGCGGATCGCTGCCTTTGCCGCACGGGACCAAACCAATCCGAAAAAATACGGGGATCTTCTGGGCCAGACCCTCGACAGCCACCTGGGTGCAACGGCAGATGCGATGACCGAGATTGTCAGACGCCTTGGCATTCAGACGGACAAGACCATCGGAGCCTTGGCCAAATCGGAAGATGACAGGTCCACAGCCTATCGAGTGGTGTTCGAACGGGAACAGAAAGCGGATCGTCTCAAAAGCCGCCTGCCATGGTTTGGGCTGGGTGCATTGGTTTTGGCCCTGGTGCTGACGGTGACGCTTCCTCGTTTCTTGGCCAGCAACGCCTCCACATGCGCTGTCCTTGGGGCATCATGGACCACGACAACCACGGGTGTCGATGCCTGCGTGTTCTATCGGCGTTGAGGGGACGATGTGGTGGCGAGGATCGACTCTGCCTGAGAAGCTGGGTGTTATATTTGTGTTAGAGTCTGTGTTACGCGAATCGCGCGCTCAACTATGGCATTGAAAAACATGGTTTAATCCACTTTATTTTTGGCTCTCGGTGGGTGATATTACGATAAGGGGTGTGTAATCTTACGAAAGATGGTGTGTAATCTTACGAAAGCCCGCCGGTGGGTGATACTACGAATCCCTTGCTTTGGTGGGTGAAATTACGAATAGTGCCCCTATGGTGGGTGAAATTACGAAACCGGATCGGACGCCTCTCCTCCCCTTGCGACATGCACAGGGGGATTTCTTCGTTTGCGATATCTTCGATGCCGCGCCCAAGGGTGACATGGCGTCGATGGCGCACCCGATCTTCACCCTCTCGACCAAGCCTGACACCAAGAAACGGCGCTACGTGGCGGCCGATGGAAAGAGCTACGTGGAGATCAGACCCAACATGATCGGACTCGCAACCGTCCATGACCGTGATGTTCTGATCTACTGCATTTCCCAAGTGATGGCGGCTTTGAATGACGGCAAACAGGTTCACAGAACCCTCCGGTTCAAGGCCTATGACCTTCTTGTCGCGACGAACCGTCCTGTGGCCGGAACCGGATACAGCGGTCTGAAAGCCGCGCTGGAACGTCTCCAGGGGACGCAGATCGAAACCAACATCACCACGGGCGGCGTGGAACAGATTGACGGCTTCAGCCTGATTGATCGCTACCGCATTGTTCGCGAAACCCGTGATGGCCGGATGCTTGATCTCGAAGTCACCCTTTCCGATTGGGTCTTCAACGCCATCGCCGGGGATGACGTTCTGACGCTCAATCGCCGCTACTTCCAGCTTCGCAAGCCTCTGGAACGCCGCCTGTATGAGCTGGCCCGCAAGCAATGTGGGACGCAACCAGAGTGGAAATGCGGCTTGGACAAGCTGAAAGACCGAACTGGCTCTACGTCTTCCGACAAGGAGTTTCGACGTCTCGTCAAAGCCATCTGCAAGGCCGATGGGGAACACAACCACATGCCGGATTATGCCTTCAGAATGGAAGCGGACATCCTCACGGTAACGCCCAAACCGGAGTTTCTGGAAAACTACGCTCCCAAACCGGAACAGGACAGGCTGACCGGCGGCTACGTCCTGCCTCTCTCACCCGACACACTGGAACGGGCGCGGGAGCTGGCTCCCACATGGGACATCAAGATTCTGGTCGGAGAGTGGCGGAGCTACGCCGCCAGACAGAAGGAACCCCCGAAGAACCCGGATGCCGCGTTCCTCGGTTTCTGCAAGAGCTGGTTCAAGAAACGCGGTCGCAACGGCTGGTAGAGTAATTACTCAACTACTCATCCACTCAAATACTCGGACCAAAGATCACGGGTGATGTCGGAGATCGACCGACCCTCCTCGACCGCTTTCATCTTGATTCTGCGATAAAGCGTCTCCTCGATCTCGGCATTGAGGCGCTTCTTCTTCTCTACCGTCTCCGTGACTTCATGCAGGATGCGCTTGCGCGCCTCGTCGCCACGGCTTGGACGTTTGGCGGAAAGAGCCATCATGCGACCTCCCGTGTTGCGGCAGCAAGCATTGCCAGTATTTCGTTGCTCAGCGCTGTGGTTTCCGCCCTCGCCTTCGCATTGTCAGCGTCGAACACAGTCAGCCCTTCAGATGCCGTCTGGGGATAGACTTGGCGCTGAGTGATCGTCGTTTCACAAACCGGCAAGGCGTAATCGTCTAGCGCAGTTCGCACGTCGCTGCCCAGCCGGGTTCCTTCCACGATCCGGGAAACCACAAAACCAGCGCGTGGCGATCCGTCCGTGACCTCCTGCCGCGCCTTGATGAACTCGACAAGATCGGATGCGGCCCAGATGTCATAGGGCGACGGCTGAACCGGTATCAGAACAAAGTCGCTGACCTTGATACAGGCTGCGATCATGTCCTCCAGCTTCGCCGCACCGTCGATCACTACATGGTCGTAGTTTGCCGCCATACTGGCGAGTGTTTTGACGTTGTTGGGGCGGTCCAGTGCGACCAGCTCGATAGGATTGTCTTCGCTGGCTGCGTGCCAGTCACGGGCGCTGCCCTGGGGGTCGCTGTCCACGATCAGAACGGAATGGCCCAGTTCATGCAGCGATCTGGCCAGATTGGTGCTAATCGTGGTTTTGCCGCTGCCACCTTTGGGGTTCAAGACGGAAATTATGCTCATTGCCCTGCCTCATTTGTGTATTTACTCAAAAGTGTAACTGAGTATTTGAGGTGCGGCAAGTTTGCTGTGCACAGATGCCCAGCCTTCATCCGCGGGTAAATAGGCAGCATGAACTCTACTCAATTACTCAATAACTCATTTGAGTAGATTGCAGGGTAGTGCGCGGTGCGGTGCAAATGATGTGGCCGTGGACAAACCTTTTCGGCCTTACACCTGAGATTGAACTACTCAGCTGCAATCGGAGCTACTGTGCTGGTTTCGCCATCTTTTTTGACGTAAGTAGCGGAGATCAGTCCATGCACCATACATCCTGCGGCATGCCCTAGGAGCGGCGGAACCGCGTTTCCGATTTGTTTGAGCATCTGCCACTCACTGCTCCTAAAGATAAATCCATCATGAAAACTTTGCAGTCGCGCGGCTTCCCTAACGGAAATCCACCGCTCAAGGCTCGGGTGTACCCACTCGCTTAAGTCGCGGTGCATCTGCGCTAAAATCGTATAGCTTGGCAGATCAGGGTGGAGACGCCGCCATTTTTCGGGGCGGGCGCCATTCCAAATCTCTTTCGGAAGAGAGTTGGCTTTTTCACCGGGCCTCAGGAACGAAATAAGGTGTGCCCGCTTTGGCCCCATTTCTTTCGTATGGTGGTTGTGAAGCAGAACCTCTTCTTTCCTGCTCAATCCGCGTCGCCGCTTCATGGCTCTCGTGTAGAGTGAGCCTGCGCCATCTAAGCGCATCTGTTTCATGAAACTAGACGGCTTATCAGTCCCTGAGTAGGGAAGTGTCTGTCCACTGGGGACAACCTCAGCAGGGAGGTCTCCAATGGCCTCCCATACGGTGACGGGCTGCTTGACCTGTAGAGTGTCCAAGATGCTGAGGGCGTGTGC
>JBGRQD010000041.1:0-17352 GCA_041725935.1 Pelagibaca sp. | reverse complement strand
GAACCCTCCTTGTCCGGATGGGCTCTTCTCAGATGACAAACTTCAAACGTCTATGAGGGCGGTAACGCGGCGCTTACGGACTTTTCCACGCTGTGCCGCAGGCAAAAGACCTTGGCCGTCCAGGTCCCGTATCGCCGTGCGGACGGCCCGCTAAACCTGCTGGTCGACAGCACCGGGATCAAGTTCCTCGGCGATGGCGAATGGCAGGCTCGCAAGCACGGGGTGCAAGGCCGACGGTGAGCCATGTCGCGCCATTGGTCCGAGCGACAATGGCGAACGGCGCAAGGTCCATCTGGCCATGGACCCGGCCACATCCGACATCCGAGCGGTGGAATTCACCCCCAGCCGCGACGGCGACAGCCCCGTGCTGCCCGACCTGCTCGGCCAGATCCCGGCAGGTGAGCAGATAGGCACGGTCACCGCCGACGGCGCCTACGACACACGCCGCTGCCACAAGGCCATCATCGAACGCGACGCCGTTCCGATCATCCCGATCCGAAAGAACGGACGTCTCTGGAAAGCAGACTGCCCGGCTGCACGCGCCCGCAACGACACCCTGCGCGCGACGCGATACTACGGGCGGGCGTTCTGGAAACGCTGGACCGGATACCACGCCCGCAGCCGGATCGAGGCGAAGATGCGCTGCCTGAAATCCTTCGGCGAGCGCATCATGGCAAGAGACCCCGACCGACAGACCGCCGAAATCCACATCCGCATCGCCCTCATGAACCGCTTCAACGCCCTCGGCACCGCCGAGATCGTCCGCGTGGCATGACGTCAGTGGGGTAAGGGGACGTCACGCCTCAGGCCGGGGTAATGCAACAACGCCGATCCGGACGGCCGACACCAAACCACATGCCGTTATGGATGGCCTAGTTCTTGGTTTGGAAGAATTTCGTTATCCAATTGGAGCGTTAACTCCAGAATGTTGTACGACTCACTTCATTTTGTCGTCTGGCAGATGAGATTCGTTTTGTTTTTTTGTGGTTTCGAAATGCCTAAATAAAATAAAAAGCTAGATTAGAGTATAAAAATAGAGAAAAAAATTACTAAAGATACATTGATAAAATCAATATAGATCCATGAATGCTATATATTAAATCACACCATCTGAGCGTTTTTTTTCATATATAACAATGCTTTGAATAGAACACCTCAAGGGTATATAATTCACTGTACATTTTGCTTGCGACGCTGCGCTCTATAAATTAGACCTCAATTCAGTTGAACGCTCCTTCTACTGATCATGAATGGCAATTTCGTGAACTTGCTATTTTGGCTTGAAAGAGGGGTTGTTCAAAGTCGGTATCGGGACGCCTTATTGCAACCCGAATTTAAAAAGGAAAATAAACCATGGCTCTCAATCTTACCGTGCTGACTGCACAACAGCAGGCCGCAGCAATCTACATCGGGTATTATGATCGCGCACCCGATCCCTATGGAATGGACTTTTGGGAAGCGGCAGTTACAAACCCAATCGTTTCCCTTGTCGACATTGCGACTTATTTCTCGGCTCAAGAAGAAACCTATTCGGTTCATCCTTTCTTTGTCACCCCATCGGCGAGCGCGGCGAATGCGTTCATTTCCGAACTTTATCTCAATCTGTTCAACCGTGCCCCGGACATGGCCGGTCTTACCTTCTGGAGCGGCGTCCTTCAGTCAGCGATCGAAGGCACAGGCCCCCTCTCGGTGGGCGAAATCATCCTGGCCATCATCGAAGGTGCGCAAAACACCTCGGCGGGTCAGGACATCACGACGCTCCTGAACAAGATCGAGGTTGCAAACGCCTGGACGGATGCAGCAACGGCAGCCGGACTCACAGAGCCGAACTCCTATGGCGACAGTGAAGTGGCACAGAACAGCGCCAAGTCGATCATTGACGACGTGACTTTCGCATCTTCCTCGGTGGACGCAGCCAAGGATATAATCACGACGACTTTCGGCGAAATCGTGGATGCTTCAAAATTCACGCTGACCGCAGATGAGCCTGCAATCGTCGAAGGCGACAGCGGCACGAAAGAGCTGGTTTTCAAAGTCACGCTGGACAAGGCACCAACACAAGCAATTGCGGTGAACTTCGAAACCCTTTCCAGCGGCTCTGCAACCTCCGGTGATGACTTCGTTGCGGCAGCCGGTGTGGTCAACTTCGCGGCCGGTCAGACCGTCGCAACCGTTTCGGTCTCGGTTCTCGCCGACACGATCTTCGAGACCGATGAAACCATTCAGGTGAAATTCTCCGGCGCCGCACTCAAGGCCGAAATCACTGCCATTGGCACCGTCACCAATGATGACGCAGATCCGCAAATCGCTCTGGAAGCTGCGTACACCGCTGCCAAGGCCGCCTATGATGCCGCGATCGCTGCAGCGACAGTCTCGAGTGCTGACGCGACGGCCGCTCAGTCCGCCGCTGATCTGGCGGAAGCGGCAGTGAACAGCTTGGCGACGGCCAATGCCTATAGCACAGCCGCTCAGGCTGCGCAGACAGCAGCTGTTGCCGCGCAAGCTGATGCTGCTGCCGTGGTGACGGCTGCGTCGGCTGTACAAGCAGCCGCAGAGGCGACACTCTCTGTTGCCGACGACGAGACCGTTGCCGGGGTAAGCGCTGCCGCGGTTGCGGCCAAGAGTGCTGCAGATGCTGCAAAATCCATCGCAGATGCCGAGGTTGCAAACGCAGCAAGTCTGATCGCCGATTATAATGGGCAAACATACACGCTCACCACAGGTACGGACATTTCCGGGGTCCTCGTAGGTTCCAACGGTACCACCAACACCGATGGCGACGATACATTTACAGCGACCAACGCGACATACACTTCTGGTGATGTTCTGGTGGGCGGCAACGGCAACGATGTCCTGAACATCGCAGCAGGTGCAAACGATGTGAGTGCTGCAAATTCCGTTTCCGGCATCGAAACCGTAAACGTGAACTTCACATCCTTTGCGACGCAATCTTTTGACGCCAGCGATGTCGTCGGTGCAGCGATTACTGTGAACCAGGGCCAAACTGCCGGTGCGACTTCGGTCACTGTCAACAATCTTAACGCATCGTCCAACCTGACCTTGGATAGCGACTTTACCGGTACACTCACTGTCACAGGCGGTGGCACCGTGAATGCGGTTGACGCGGCAACGGTCAGCGCAACGCTTGGGTCAGCCGGTGGCTTCATCACGATCAACGCTGATGATTCAACCGATACAATCAACCTGACTTCTGCTGCGGGTGCCCAGACGAACGACTCTGCAACGATCAGCGGTGCGGGAACTGTCGCTTTGGACAACGAAGTTGGTGCTGGTCTTGTTGTCGAAAACCTGAGCCTGAGCGGCAATGGCGCGGCAGTGACGTACGACATCGCCGATGCGGCCACTGCTGGCAACACTTTGGAAACACTTACTTTCACTGGTGACCAAAGCGTTACGGTCATTGCTTCGGCTGCTGCCTTGGCGGGTCTCGATGCTGCTGCTGATTTTGTCGACAACACGACGGCAGGCACAGTGACTGCCCGCTTGGACACACGTGCGACAGCTGATCTGACGCATGTTAAAGCAGACGTCATGCAGTTTGGAGTTGATGGTGCAGCAGCAACATTGACAGTCGCCAACGCGCAGAATCTTGAGCTTACGGCAGATGTAAACGCGACGGCGTCGCTCATCGTTGATTCCACCGAGCTGACAACAGGCGACGAGACGCTGAACCTCGAAGTTCAAGCAACGCAAACGACCAACGCGTTGGTCGTGTCTGACTTCGAAGTGGTGAACCTGAATGTTGACGATCAGTTGGCAACGACAGGTACTGTCACTTTGGCAGGCCTTACCGGCGGTGCATCTACAGATGTGAACGTGACGGGTGCGGACAACCTGACACTGACAGCGGTAACTGCTGACAACATCGTTGCGACCAATTTCACGGGTATCCTGAATGTTGCGACCAACGCCAATGTCGACAATGTAACAGGCGGCTCCGGAAACGATATCTTCGTGGCCGATCAAGATAACGGTACGATCACGTTCACCGGCAACGGTGGGAATGACACCCTGCGAGTGGCAGCGGCTACCACAACTGGTGCGATCAGCTTCAATGGCGGTGCAGGGACTGCAGACACACTGCAGTTCACATCCGCATCGACCGTGGCGGATCGTTTCACCACAACAGATGTCGAGATTTTCCAAATCGATGTTGATAGCACAATCGATGTACGTGACATCAGCGGGAAGTCCTTCATCGTCACTGGTGATAACGCGGATGTCGCGGAAACACTCACTTTGGACCTGACCAACACCAGCTCCGTCGATCTGTCCTCTTTGGTTGTGGATACATCAGCTAACGGTGTCGTGATCGCGACCGCGAACCCGGTTGCTCTTGCGATCACGTTCACCGGCTCGAACGGCGTTGACACAGTCACGTTGGGTGCCGGCGATGACGTCCTGAACGGTGGTGCAGGAGCCGACGTTCTGAACGGCGCAGGTGGTGCCGACACGATCACTGGCGGTGAAGGTGCAGACCAGATCACCGGTGGTAACGGTCTGGATACAATCATCCTGACCGAGACTGTGGCAGCGACCGATACAGTGACCATTGCTCTGGCAGATACTGGAGAGGGTGATCACATCACTGGCTTCACCGCCGGAGCAACCAACGGTGATGTAATCGACTTTGACGGTAGTACGCTGATGGATGGTGATGCAGGAGCAGGTACGACCACTGATGACACTACCGATGATATCAGTGCTGCTTCCGACGTTGCCATTAACGCTACAAACGCGGCGCTGACCACTGCAGGTGTATTTGTCTACGGGTTCAGCACTGACATTGGCGGTACAATCGACTTCACAACTGCGACCGATGCGGCGATTGTGGCGGCGATTGAGGCAGCTTTGGAGGCGTCAACCGGTAACGTTCTATCCGGTACCGCTACGTCTGCTGTGACGAACGGTGCGGCCAATACAAATCTATTGCTTGCATTCAGTGATGGTACCAACACGGCTGTTGTACACTACGCTGAAGGTGCTGCTGCGGAAGCTGACTTTGCCGGTGAGCTTTCGGTTATCGGCGTTCTGAACGGTGTTAGCACTGCGGCTCTGACGCACGACAACTTCTTTGCCTAATCGCCTCACAGCGACCTGACCAATCCGAATTGGGCTGCCTCCGGGTGGCCCTTTTCACGTTCAGGGGGTAGGGCCTGGCGGCAGATATCCCGACCGGGGGTTTTTCCGCTCACAATGCCGGAGTTCATCATCGTCAAGCTCTCAGAGTTGGTCCGGGTTGTCTGAACATGTTTCGGGGGTTTTCGATTGCTGAAGGGTACAACATCCTGCTTTTGGTTTTTCAGGAAAGTCCTCTGCGCGCCGTGAGCCGAGGTGGTGACATCACCGGCTTGCCGGTGAGGACCGAGACGCGTTCATGCCCATCACCCCTCACGCTGCGAACCCGGCTCCCTGCTCGAACACATCACATCTATGGTGACATCCGCTGACGGAAGCGCCGTTGCCCCGCTGATGGTTCCCCGCGCGCCATGCTTTTTCATCACGGGAAGGCCGCATAACTCATCGGGGTGCGGGCGACTGCGGTTCGAAACCATCGTATCGATGGACCAGAGGCGGACGATAGACTACCACTCAAAATCGGCCAAGTGATGGGCGCACGCCAAAAGACCAAAAACCCCACATCGGTGGGAAAATGTTCCCGTTGTCATGATTCCAATGTTTTAGAGAGCGCAAATGTGACACAAGTGTGCAAAAATATCCAAAGATGTTGTTTTGAGGATATTTACATAAAAATAGAGTGTTTACAATTTTTCCTAGTCGCAACATGTCTCCTACGCTGAAGGCTGTAACGATATCTTCTGGGGATATCGAGCTCTGAGTGTCGAAAAGGGATCGTGAGTAATGAAAAGTATAAGTATTCTGCTCGTTGATGATCACCAACTTATTCTGGAGTTGATTTCCGAAAACCTGGAAGCAACGAATGCATTTTCTGTGACATGTGCAGCATCTCTGAGTGACGCTTACCAAAAGATTGCCGAAGAGAAAAATTTTGATATCATCATGCTTGATATTGTTTTGCCTGAGGCTGTGGGCCTTAATGAGGTCAAAAAGATCGTTGACCTTAACTCGAACGGGAAGGTCGTCATCTTTTCTGGAACTGTTTCGGAAACATTCGTGCAGAATTGTCTTGATGTCGGTATTTCGGGTTTCATCCCGAAGACATTTTCAGTGGATGCGCTTTCGAGCGCTTTGAAATTCATTGCCACAGGACAAAAATTTGTCCCGGCCAATTTCTTCACTTTTGGCGGGGGACGGATCGGCAAGGACAGCTACGGTATTGCCGATGGAGAATTCGAAGTCCTCAAGAAGCTCGCGGAAGGACTGTCGAATAAGGACATCACCAACATTCTGGGCCTCCCTGAAACGACGATCAAAATGCGGGTGAGATCGGTATGCCACAAGTTGGGTGCTGAAAATCGCACACAGGCGGTATTGATCGCGCAAAAAAGCGGGCTGGTCTGATCCACAGGGATCGTGTGTCCTGTTGGGGCGCGGCCAAGGACGATCTTTTGGCCTGGGTGAGCATCCGTTCCGTCTCTTTGCATGATGTGTCGGAAAAATGACTTGGGACGGGATGCCGCTTGGAGTGATCGCGGGCATTTTCAGGATGTAAGATGCAATATCCAGATGTGGATTGCTATCCTGTAAGAAATCATCCTGTCTTTGAGCCTTTTGAATTCTTGGATATGCCTCATGTCTGGGTGTCATTCTTCTGGTCGATTATAATCGGCATATATTGGGATATCTTCGACTGCGTCCGTGAAGGAATGTCTCAATCACATTTTGGGAATAATAGGACATTATGTGTGCGCGCATCGGCTTCAAAAATTGGAGTTTTGGCACAGACAATGACATTTATATGTAAATTATGAAACGCGTTGATGCGATTTTTCCAAGGCGCCTCTCCCGCGCGCGACTGAGAATTAACCAAGACGCTCTTTCTTCAGACAAGCGCGTGTTTTCCAAAGGAAAGTGTCGTCTTGGCACAATAGGGTGATTGAAGAATTCATTTTCGTGTTGATCAAATTTCTTTGTGCGGCAAACGCATATACTGCTAGTCTATTTTTCGATCCCGTTTTGACGAGACGGTTACCCATCCGCCCGGGCTGGTCCTGAAGGTTCGCGAGGCATATGTTCCAGAATGGACCGCATCTGGCCGCATGTGTCTTGCAAGATCACGTTCAGCCCGTCCGTCAGGGCATGAAGGGACATTGCGCTTTGAGTGTCGCAGCCTGCTTCTATGCGTCTTATCTCCTTTGAGAGCGCCTCAGCCCCCATGACCTCACACAGCCCCACGCAGCTGTGAGCCAGTTTCCTCGCAGGGTCCATGCGTTCTGCCTGGAGGTGTTCACGGAGCAGCTGAAGGTCGCGAGACAGCTGAAGCTCGAAGTCCGGCAGATATCTTGTTTCGAGCTGCGAGGTTGTCAATTTCACGATAGAGATAAATGTCTTGAGATTTATCAAAGTGTTGTGTGAATGCATAACGCCAATCCCCCCCTTATCCCTGCGTTTTGTCGACTTGAGGTGCATGGGGAACGTGACATGCTCTCCGGAAGTTCCACGGTTTGCTGGGAGTATATATAGATTTTTTCGACCCTGAAGCTTCTGTTGTCTTATAATGGGAGGTTTTCGGCTTCGGTCAGGATAACGGCTGGCCATACTTGCTGATTTTGTCAGCGTGATCAGGGTTTTGGTTCCAATCGCGCTATCTGGCCGCTCCTTTGATACGCCCCAAAAACCCGCGCCCGCAGAGATGGGTTTGCTGCCACCGGCTCTCGGGATGCGGAGTTTGCGCAGCCCATCCCTTACCCGTAGCTCTGCTTCTGCGCCCCGTACATGCCGGCATAAAGCCCTTCCTGTGCCAGCAGGTCGGCATGGGTGCCTTGTTCGACCACGCGGCCGGCGTCGAGCACGTAGATCCAGTCGGCATGGGTGATGGCCGAGAGGCGATGCGCCACGATGAGCGTGGTCTTGCCGTGCGCCAGACGGTTCAGCGCGCGTTTGACTTTGTCTTCGGTCTTCTGATCGAGCGCCGACGTGGCCTCGTCCAGGAGCAGGATCGGGGATTCCCGCAAAAAGGCGCGGGCGATGGCGATGCGCTGTTTCTGACCACCCGAGAGCTGGCTGCCCTTGGGGCCCAACGGCTTGTCGCCGCGCGCATCCATCAGCTCGGCGATCTCGGCGGCTTCGGCCGCGGCGCGTACCTGGTCGTCGGTCGCATCGGGGCGCACGTAGCGGATGTTGTCGGCCAGCGAGCTGTTGAAGATCACGATGTCCTGCGCCACCACCGAGAATGACGAGCGCAGCGCCCGTATCTTGAGGCTGTCGATGCGCGTGCCGCCGATGGTCAGCTGGCCTGATTGCGCATCGTAGAGCCGGGTCAGCAGGCTGAGCACCGTGGTCTTGCCGGACCCGGTCGCACCCACGATGGCTGTCACCTTGCCGCCGTCAAAGCGCATCGACAGCGCGCTGAACAGCGGGTGATCGCTGTCATAGCTGAAGGTCACGTCTTCCAGCGCGATATCGCCTGCGCGATCAAACGCCTCATGTGCACCGGGAGCGTCGACGATGCAGGGTGTTTCGCGGTAGAGGCTGCGGATCCCGTCGAGCAGGATCAGGTTGGCCTGCAGCTTGGCGAAGAACCCTGCCAAGGTGCGCGCCGGATCGAAGATCAGCGCAAGTCCCAGCAGGTAGGCGATGATTCCCGCCCCATCGAGGCCGAAATCCCCCGACAGCACCATCCAGCCGCCGCCGCCGATCACCAGCACGTAGACAAAGGCCGCCATCATGTCGATCGCGGGCATCACCAGCGCCTGCGCCGCCTGCAACCGGATCGAGATGTCGCGGATCGTGTTGGTGGCCTTGACCAGACGGGAGCGCTCGACCGGTTCCTGCCCCGCGATCTTGACGGTGCGCATGCCCGAGGACATCTCGTCGATGCCGGTCATGTAGGCGCCAAGCGCGTTTTCCGCCGTCGCCTGGATCTGCTTGATGGTCGATGAGACGTGCTGCAGGAGCAGAAGGATCGTCGGCAGGATGATCAGGGCCGCCGTGAACAGCAGTGGCGACTTGTAGATCAGGTAGCCCGACACGATCAGGATGGTGGCCGCATCGCGTGCCGCGTTCACCGTCGCCTGACCCACGAACTGGCTCAGCCCCTCGGCCTGGTTGACCAGTCGCAGGATCAACTCGCCTGATTGGGTGCGTTCGAAAAACGCCAGATCGAGCGTCATCAGGTGGTCGATCAGGTCGCGGCGCATCTTCATCACAGCGTCCGAGGCCAGCCAGACCGACAGGCGCGGAATGAGGTACGACATCAGCGCCCGGGCTGTAAACAGCGCAAAGACGACGCCGCAGACCCGCACCAGATCGGACAGCGCGCCGCTGTCGAAGATCACCCTGAGCCCGTCTTCGGTCAGCGCGAGGAACTGCTGGTAGACCACGCCTTGCACGGTGATCATGCCGAGCACGAGAAACAGCCAGGGCGTCTTGGATTTCAGGTATTCCTGCCAGAACCAAGCGATATTGGCGCGGTCCAGCGGGCTGAACATGGGTCGCTTTTCGGGCTTGTCCCGATCGGGACGGGATCTGGAGAAGAGGTTGGACAAGGCCATTCATGCACCTGGGTTGATCTGGGGGGCATCTACAGGGAATCCTCAGGCAGGTCAGCCTTTGAATTTGACCTGCAAGGGGCAGGGCCCCTCGCTGGCGCCAGCTGGAGGACGTGTCAGAACGTCTGGTCGGGGCTTTGTGAAATTTTCTCGACCCAGCGCAAATCGGGGTATTTTCGGAATACTTCATTTCAGAAATACAAAGATCACATAATATAGAAAGCATTTATTTATAGCTAAAGATAGAAATTGAATTTCTTTATGATTGTTGAATTTTCTCTCAATGTCGATGCCTGGGCATAATTTGATAGAGCATTGAAAATAAATAGAAAATCATATAGCACAGTGTCAATAGGGGTGGAATTATAAATTTAGACCGTTAAATTAAAAATGAATTCAGTTGAGCCTGTTCGACTGAACCGTGATGAGGTCAATTGTGGCATATCATACGACATCCAGCTTCGGATTTGTCGATTTGCATCCCATATCTGATGGGTGCAGGCAGGTCATCTGTGCTGCACAAGCCGGAAAACGCGGCATCCTGACCGTCTGGCCTCGATCTGCCTCGCAAAAAGACATCAACGCCGCTCTTCAGCCAGGCAGCACCAATGTCGACATTTCACTATCGGAGGGCCTTGCAGCTTCTCCCAGTATCAGGAGCAGCGCGTGGAAGTTCTGATTCATAAGATTGCACTTGAAGCGTTGCGGTTGGATCCGCATTCCGCAGGTGTGTTGCCCGGTGATCCTGTCCTGCTCCAATGTGACGCGGATGAGGTTGTGTCTGCCTATGTCAGCCTGCCGTCACGACTGCCGTTCGGTCTGGGGGGGCGGCGCCGACGCTGTCTCGGGACATTGGATGCAAGATCTTCCCGTATGTTGCTGCCGGCCTTGAAGCGAAACGCCAATCTGCGTGTCCGC
The DNA here is from genome assembly GCA_041725935.1 of Pelagibaca sp. Lineage (GTDB taxonomy): Bacteria > Pseudomonadota > Alphaproteobacteria > Rhodobacterales > Rhodobacteraceae > Marivita. Next base: position 6,781 of record JBGRQD010000041.1, on the reverse strand, counting down.
GTGGTTGAACTTGAGTTCCCCCATCTCAACCGAAGCAGGCTCAATGCTGTCTACATCTCGGTTTGGGGCAAGCGGTCTGACCTCGTCCCGGGAAAAAATGCAATGGCCCGTATATTCTCCAGAAGTCGCATAAATGATCCGATCCCTGGGTCAGCCGTGTCGCCACAGCAGGGATCAGGTTGATTGTTGAACTTGCTCGTTCACGTCCATGCAAGCTTTCTCCGTCTTCAGGCCCGGGTCGGCCTGCACGTGGAGCGAAGGGATGGTGTTCTCATGAAGACGAGACATGAGGGGCCGCCTCATGCACCATCCTGCGCGCTCACAGGTGACAGAGACGCGACCAAAGCATCGCATCTGTCGTGCTCGGGGATGCCGAACATGCCCATCGGAGCCTGAAGTGGAAAAAAACCCCCATCAAGCTGGCGAAGACGACCAAGTCTCTCAATCCATCACGCTGGACTATCTCTCTGGTCAGGTCATGGCTCAGAACACACTCATTCACGTGTTGTTTGGAGAGTGTGTGATTGACGATCCTGCGGATTGGCTTGGGCTGCATGATGCTTTGAGTGCAGCTCTCCGAACGACGCGGTTTGGCGTGGATGCCTCTGGTGACGAGAAGCGGGGGTGTGTCAAGACCTTGGAAGAAGCGATCGAGGCGCTTGAGTACATGCGTTTGGACCCTGCGCGCAAATGACCTCTGAAAGGGGCTTTGCAGGAGAACATTCAGGAACATGGATAATTTCCTTGGCAAAAAGATGAGACTGACAAGCAGGTCCATATTGGATGTTGTGCCAAACATGCGCGAGCGTCGCGTCTAGGCACCGTGTCGGTACGGGGTGGAAAAACGGTTGGCCTGGTCACACTGATGGCAAATCCGACGAAAGAATTGCGCGCATCGGCCTGGATTGCAAACGGCACATGGGGGCCATTGCAGAATGATCGGTTTCAGCGGACTGGGCGCTGGCGCGCGGGGCCCTTGGGTCTCGACCTGTCCAAGGCTGGTGTCAGCGGATCGATGAAAGACTTGGCTGGACGTTCTACCTTTTTGAGGCCTCGATTTTCGTCCTTGAAGATCGCAGGTGTAAAATTGCGCCATGAGAAGGCCACGACGGTGCAGAGGTTTGACACGCTGCAGTCGGGGGCCCTGTCTGCCGTGGAGCTTGTGCTTCGCCCTGCTGTCGTGGCGGTCTTGCTGGCGATCTTTCTGATCCTGTGTCTGCATGATCTGCTCGCGGATGTCCTGGACAGGGCGCGCTCATCGTGACGGGTGTTGACAACATGCAGGCGGCGGGAGCGCCAGAAGGGAAAAGATGACAGGGACGACGCCGCTTTGCGCAACGAGACAGCCGTTCGAATGTCGCGTTCCGTGCAGCATGCACGGCTCGTGAGCTCATGTACGCAAGGGAGATCTCATGAAATCGCGGGAGGTAATTCAGTGATCCAACCCATGACCGCCGAATACTTGTCAGGTCGGATAATGGCCCAAAAAATCTTGATTCACGTTTTGTTGGGGGAAAGGGTCATTGCCGATCCAGAGGATGGGTTCGCCCTTTACCATATGCTGACCGCAGCACTTCATGCAGTGCGTCGTGGCAAGGACGCCCCCGATGACGCAAAGCAGGGGTGCATCAAAACTCTCGAAGAGGCGCTGGATGCTCTCGAGTTCATGCGATCGGATGCCGCTCGCAAATGATCTGCTTCGTAAATTGCCGAGACAGGACCGTTATGCAGCATTCGAAAAACCATATCGATTACCTTAATCGTCTGTTCGAGGCCCTTCCACAAGACACCTTGCCGATGACCCTGAGCGAGTATGATGGGTTTGTGACCGGTCTTCTGATCTGTCCCGTGGATATCGAGCCGTCGGAATGGCTGCCATATGTCTGGGGTGAGGCCCGGGATGACCAGTTTCCGGATCAGTGCACTGCAGAGGTGATGATTGATGCTGTTCTTGCACATGTCGATGCCGTGGCGGCGGATATGTCCATGTTGGCACAGGTTCAGCCCATTTTTGGCGCCATTGGTACAAGTGAGCCGACCATGTGGGAGCCTTGGATTGATGGATTCATGAGGGCCGCTGCACTTCGACCCGTGGCGTGGCAAGATTTTTTTGAGCAGGGGGATGAGGCTATACAGAATATCATGTCATTCCTGCAATGCCTCCATGATATCTACACTGGAAAAAGCAGGCTTTCCCACGCGCAAATCCATGCCATAGACATGACCGCATGTGAAGTTATCCCCAGCTGTGTGGCTCAGATCGGGCGACGATCACGGCCTGACCGCAGCTGGTTGACAGCCGCCAATCTGCCACACGAACCGGCCATTGCAATGATCTGATTTCCAAGGCATGGCCCGTGACAGATGTTGCGCACTGCAAGACCGCATGTCCTTTTCCGGGGGTGCGCATCTTAAGGATTAACCTGCGTTCTGATCGTAGGATGGTGATCTGCGATGGGGGGGACGGCATGACAAAAGAGCCATCAACGACCCAAGTCGGGATCGATGTGTCGAGGGACATGCGGGCAGTTGCGGTTGCAGGTGAGATCGGGGGTGCTTTTCTGGAGGAGAGCCTCGGCGGCCCGCATGGACAGTCTCATTCCTCGGGAAGAGGCTTTGGTGTTCCATGGATCTCTTTGCCTTGCGCCACGGGCCAAATCGACTGTCGGTCACGGTCAAGACCGCCGGCGCTCCCCGACACGTCAAACCACCTCTTTTTGCTCACGTGGGTGTTCGATGACTTCCGGGTCATTGCACGGCAAAGCAGTTGGCGTCTCAAAAGGTGAGCCCGGTTCTGATGAAAGCGGTCCCCCGCAATGCCACCAGGCAGTGTTGATTGAATCAAAGCAGCTTCAGAATGCTTTTCATGGGGTCTTCCCTGTCCGGTGATCTTCAATGCGGGCTTTTCGAGCCTTCACGGCATAGTGAATGATGCCGAGGAATGCCACCAATCCGAGAAAATCGAGCGCTGCCGGCAACACGCTGGTGAACACCAGAAAATCCCGCAAGCGGCCTGTGGAAATCTGGGATATCGCGATCTCCTGAAACGCTGGCACGAGCTGGCTTCCGAGTATCGCGACCGCGCCCAATGTGCCCAGACCGATCTGGATGTTGGCGGCCGAGACAATCCGGCTATCGGAAGGCATGCCCGAAACCCGTTCTGGGTCAGTGGGCCGTGGTTGGGCGGCCTCCAAAATATCTGTCAATGCCACATCGATAACTGGCAGCAGAGGCAGATTGTTGTCAGCGCGGAACGCGAGAACTGCACTCCGGGTCCGCGAGCCCATGACGCCATCGGGTGTTCCGATCTCATGATATCCAAGGGCCCGGAGGCTGGACTGAACGTCTTGTACTCCCAGTGTGACGGCTGGCGCGATATGGCCCTCACGGCGAACACCCAAGAGACGAGGCCTGGAGTATCGGCGTACGCTGACTTCTTCCCCGTGATTGCCGCCAAGTACCTCGATCGAGGCACCGACGGTGCGGACAAAGAAGCCGACATGGCTTTGCCAATAATGCGTGTTCCCACATGCAAAGACCACAACATCACCTGCTTGCGCATCCTCAAGGTCAACCGGGACGCCCCAGGTCAGGTAGGAATGCGCGTTCAGTCTTCGGGTCGAACGCATTCCTGCGCGTTCCAGGCAATGTCCGACAAAGGCCGCGCACCACGCGACTGTGTCATGTTCGACCCAATCATGGCCAACCGAGGCATAGATCTCCCTGATGGTCGGGTTGTCTTCCGGGCCCGAGCCTTCCGTGATCCCAATATAGGTTTGGGCAATGGCGTAGGGCGACATATTTTTAATTCCTTCTATTTTTGGCAGTGCAGCAAGATATCGATCTTTGTTGATTTACAACTGCGCAAAAGTACCGAAATCAATATAATGGGTATATCGCTGTTGGGCGTATATGCATGATATGGTTATTGTGATTGCCTCGGTGAAACCTGACTCGTCACGGGGCACCGTAAAGCAAAGCAGGTCCGTTGGTCGACATCCCAAAAGATAGCAGAAGATCACCAATTATTATCTCGTATCAAGGACGCCAACTGGCCTGAAAAGTGCCTGGAATGTGATCCCCCGGCCTATCGCGACATAGAGTGAGTAACCCATGACGGAAATGGTCCACCAGGAATTTAACAGATCTACAGGGGAGGCAATATTCCAGAGGTGGTGGCGTACTATTGACAGGTGGACTTTGTCTTGTGTCATCACTCTCTTCAGTATTGGGGTCTTGCTGAACTTTGCAGCATCGCCCCCATTGGCGGAGCAGAATGGTTTCTCAAATTTTCACTATGTGCTGCGGCATATAGCGTTTGGTATGCTCTCGCTGGGCGTAATGATATTCGTATCTATTCTTGATCCAATATCGATTCGCCGACTGGCTGTTCTTGGGTTTATTGCCGCATTCATTGCTTTGTTGATGCTACCGTTTTTCGGAACTGATTTTGGCAAAGGTGCTGTGCGCTGGTATTCCCTTGGGTTTGCGTCTGTTCAGCCCTCGGAATTCATCAAGCCAACGTTTGTGATCGTGATCGCGTGGTTTCTTGCTGCCAGTCTCGAGCCGGATGGTCCTCCGGGAACTGCGTTGTCCTTTGCGTTGACGGCCTGCCTTGTGCTGATATTGACCTTGCAGCCCGATTTCGGTCAGGCAGCGCTGGTTTTGTTTGGGTGGGGGGTTATTTATTTTGTATCAGGCGCACCGATATTGGGGCTGATCGCAGTGGCAGGGTTGGTGATGTTTTTCGGGTCGATCGCGTATCGGCATTCGGAACACTTTGCCTTTCGCATCGATGGGTTTCTCAACCATGAAGTTGATGCGACAACCCAGCTCGGCTATGCATTCAATGCGATCCGTGGAGGCGGGATCTTTGGGCTCGGAGTGGGTGAAGGACAAGTCAAATGGACACTTCCCGATGCTCACACTGATTTCATAATCGCTGTGGCCGCGGAAGAGTATGGATTTGTACTCGTCCTCATCATCATTGCGCTTTACGCCGGTATTGTTATCCGGTCTTTGTTGCTGTTGATACGCGAACGTGACCCTTTTATCCGGTTTGCGGGTAGTGGCCTCGTGTGCATGTTTGGCGCACAGGCGATGATCAACATGGCAGTGGCCGTGCGGCTCCTGCCGGCCAAGGGCCTTACCTTGCCGTTCATCAGCTATGGTGGATCATCCTTGCTCGCGGGGGGGGTGGCCCTGGGCATGCTTCTGGTTTGCACACGGACGCGTCCCCAAGGAGAGGTCGAAGATATCTTGCGAAGACGAATGCGATAATGGTTCCATGGCCAGGGGACGCCGGCATTGTACAATTGCTGGATGACCGGTTTCTTTTTGCGTGTTGCCGGGACGCAGCCGTTCAGGGTGCATGTACAACATGTCCTGCAGCCTGTCTGAGGGTGTAGACCTGGTTGGCTCGTGGCGCACAGATGTCCGAAACAGCCTTCTGGAGCGTCAAGAATGAGCCTTACCAAGCTGGTGCAGGTTTGGGTTGAGGCCGAGCGGATTGATCTGCATGCCGGTTGAAAAGCCGCCGAGCTTTCGGGGTGGTATCAGGGCCGATGGCGTCCCCGGTGTCAATGCCGTCTTAATTTTCCCCAAAAGTGCCGAAGTAAAATTCCCCACTATGGCGGTCGCGGCGATCAACGGGCAAAAACGTGGCGCACCCATCTGGCACAGGAAGAGCTCTATGCGGGGATGTACGGGGCACAGAAGCAGAGCTACGGGCGAGGGGTTGGCTGCAAAATGCGCCATTGCCGTATATGTCAAAGGCGCATAGAGTAGAATGCGGTGACATGATTGCAAACAGTGGTCGAACTGCCGGAATTCCAGAGACGGGCCAAGGCGATCATGTCGGACTTGGAGCGTGAGACCACAATCGATTTCATCGCTGCCAACCCGGAAGCGGGTATTTCTCTTGGCGGTGGGCTGCGCAAGGTCCGCATCCCGAGAGACGGTGGCGGCAAGAGTGGTGGCTTCAGGACGGTGTATGTCTTTGGCGGAACGCATATGCCGATCTTTCTGATTACGGTCTTTGCCAAAAACGAAAAGGCCAACCTGTCAAAACTCGAGCAGGCAGCGGCAGTGGAGCTGAGCAAAGCGCTTGTCGCAAAATATGGAGAGACAACATGAATGCATTTGGCTCCGTGTCCAAGGGCCTTGAAGAGGCGCTCGCTTTCGCGAATGGCGACATTTCTGAAGCAAAGGTGCATGAGGTGTCTGTTGCAAGGGTCGACGTGGCAGAGGTGCGCCAGAAGACCGGCCTTTCGCAGGCTGAATTCGCCAAGAGCATCGGAGTGGCAAAGGGAACTCTCCTGAACTGGGAACAGGGGCGCAGGCACCCGACGGGTCCGGCTCAGGTTCTGCTGGCCCTGATTGCTAAAAAACCGTCTGTCGTGCAGGATTTCTTGCGCAGCGCCTGAACCGGCAGCATACATTCTGAAGTCTTGAAGGCATCAAGCTGACACCCGTTGATGGCTGATGTTTTGCTTTCAATGCACCGACCAGCGCCCCATTCTGCTCTTTCCCTTTCGATCTGGCGGCTCCCCCCGGAAAATTCCACTGAGACCACCGGAGTTTGACCCCCAGGTGATTGACACTCGGGGCCAGACACGCCGTGAAGGCGGGACGTTGGGAATTCTGGACCACCTATGCGCAGCGCGACATATGCAACGGCACTGACCCAGATCCTGGGCTGGCTGGGTAATCCCCCCATTTTTGCGGGGGCTTGGTCGTAGAATTACGCGGCCATCTTCAGTTTCTGTGCAGGTGTCATCCC
>JBGRQD010000040.1:0-19327 GCA_041725935.1 Pelagibaca sp. | reverse complement strand
GGGTCATTGCCCAGAACATCGATCGTGACAGGCGTGTCCTCCGCCGTTGTCGCCGTGTCAGCCACCGCAACAGGCGCGTCGTTTGCAGCGCCCACGGTCACCGCAACGCTGCCTGTAGCGGTGCCGCCCGCCCCGTCACTGACGTCGTAGGTGATCGTATCGGTGCCGGAGAAATCCGCATTCGGTGTGTAGGTCAGGCTGCCACCGGCGCCAATCGCCACGGAACCGTTTGTTGCAGAGGCAGACGTCACTGTGAGCGGATCACCGTCCACATCGCTATCATTGCCCAGCACACTGAAGGTTACCGGCGTATCCTCAACCGTCGTAGCCGTATCATCCACCGCAACAGGGGCATCATTCACCGCTGCAACAATTACCGCAACACTCGCACTGGCAGTGCCGCCAGCGCCGTCACTGATCGTATAACTGATCGTATCCGTGCCCGTGAAATCCGCGTTCGGCGTATAGGTCAGGCTGCCACCGGCGCCGATTGTAACAGAGCCGTTTGTTGCAGTGGCAGACGTCACTGTGAGCGGATCGCCGTCCACATCGCTGTCATTGCCCAGCACATTGATCGTGACAAGCGTGTCTTCCACCGTCGATGTGGAGTCATCATTCGCAACGGGCAGGTCGTTTGCGGCAGTGACATTTACCGTCACCACGGCATCGTCACTATCACCGTCGCCATCCTCGACACCGTATCTGATCCAATCCGTACCTGAGAAATCCGGGTTCGGCGTATAGCTCAGGCGATCATCCGCCTCGATCACGACAGAGCCGTTCAGCGCGGACGCGGACGTCACCGAAAGCGCATCACCATCCGGGTCTTCGTCATTGGCCAGAACATCGATCGAGACAGGTGTATCCTCCGTCGTCGATGCCGTGTCGTCATCCGCGACAGGAGGCTCGGGCTCGTCCTCGGAAAAGTCGAACAGACCGGCAGAAAAGCCAATGATTGTTGCAAGACCCAAAAAGATTGCAGCTTCCATGGAACAAGTCCCGATCTTTCCCGCGTGAAGTTTCTTTATCACAACTAAAAACGGCTAAAATTGGACTGATATAAGGAGTGTTCTGCCACAGTCCCGGATCGAACAATGCGAACGTATGCGCATGGACCCCAAGGGCTTGGAATTTGGGAAGTGAACACACCATGCGCATGACGACGATAGTCCTGTTTGTATGTCCACTGCTGCTTGCGTTTGACGCCCCTTCGGACGTGCCGGCTTATTCAAAGCCGACCTTCGAGCCGGGAATTTGAGCCCTCTCACATAGCGAGCAAATGGAATGTGCCGATCAGACCGGGATAGGGTGCCCTGAAGGTGCCCTGCCCCAACCAGATCAACCCGCGTAATCGCTCCAGGCTATTTCCGCGCCGCGTCATGGATCAGCACATGCATGGGTCGCTTGCCTTGCACCATTGCCAGCTCCAGCCACACCGAGGCCGTCTGTGACGCGTCAGCCGGTACCGAGTTTCCCAGCAGCACATCGCCGATCCCTGCCAAAGCAGTGTCATGCAGACCCGATCATAGGGATGGATCACCACCCGCAGCAACGATCAGCCCGGTATTGGGCATGATGTCTTGCTTTCAGGAAGCGCCCAACACCAGCCACTCTCAGGCCCGCGCGCCGCTGAACCACAGTAGCAACCTCGCCTTTTCGGGTGATCGGCGTTAAGCAGAGCGGGACATCATCCATTTGCACGGACGCAGCCATGCCCCTCACAGGTGAGTTGTACATTTTCGGTGACAGTCTTTCGGACGATGGTGCAACGGCCATCCAGACCGGGCAGGTACCGGTCCCGTTTCCGTTTGGTGGACGGGCCTCGAACGGGCTGGTCTGGCACGAGTATATCCGCAACGACCTTGCTGTGGCCCCGGCCGCTGCCACGATCAGCCAGGCTCCGGGTCTGGACGGGTTTCTGAGCGGCTCTGCACTCAACGGGGTGAATTTTGCCCATGGCGGCGCGGTCGCGTCAGAGGATGACAGGCCGACCCGTCCGGGTGCGGTGCAGCAGGCCGAGGGATTTGCCGCACTTGTGGAGGCGGGCGAGATCCCCGCCCCGGATGATCAGGACGTGTTCGCGATCTGGATAGGCGGCAACGACTTCCTGCGACTGGCCGAGGCGGATTTCTCGGATGTTTTCAACATTCTGACCATCGGCCGGACGATCGTGGAAAGCATCTCAGAAACGGTCGATACGCTGGCCACGACAGGTGCCGAGAACTTTCTCATCATCGGCCTGCCGAAAGCAGGTGGTGCGTTCCTTGGGGCAGAGGCCGAGGACAATCCGATCATCGCGACGGTCTGGAACCAGCTGGTGGGGAGCTACAACACCCGGCTCGAGGACTATGTCGATGGCCTTGATGCCAATGCGCTCTTCATCGATATCGCCGATCTGATCGACGCGGTGGAAGACGACCCGGCGTCTTTCGGGTTCAGCAATGTCAGCAGCGACATTTTCAGCGATGACGCCCCGGTCGAGGATCAGAGCTATTTCAGCGTGGACGGCATTCACCCAACCAGCGCGGGCCATGCGGTCATTGCCAACTACATCCGCGACACCGCCCAAGCCGCCGGGTTCGACCTGACTGCAGAGGCGGGCAACGTGCTGCCCGGATCGGACCGGGACGACCAGCTTCTGGGCACACCTGGGAATGACAGCCTGACCGGAGGGGTCGGGGAGGATCTGCTTGACGGGCAGGGCGGGTTCGACACCGCCTTTTTCGCTGGCGCTCAATCGCAGTTCACCCTCTCCATCGGGGAAAGTATCACGCTTCAAGATCGCAGCGGCGCCGAGGGCACGGACACGCTGTCCAGCATCGAGGCGCTTGATTTCAACGGAGAGCTGTTCGATCTGACGCTGTTTGACGATGCGGCACACCTGTCCAATGAAGATGTCCGCACGCTGACCGAGGTCTATCTGAGCTATTTCAACCGTGCACCCGACGCGCTTGGCCTGACCTTCTGGGCAGATGCCTTTGCCACCGGCCTCACGCTCTCCGAGATCGTCGGCTATTTCGGCACGTCCGAGGAAGCTGCAGCACTCTATGCCGATGACCTTGCCACCGGCGATTTCGTGACGGCGGTGTATGCCAACACGCTGGGTCGTACGCCGGATGCGGCAGGGTTCGACTTTTGGAGTGCAGCCCTCGACAGTGACGCCGTCACCCGCGGGGAGTTCGTGCTTGAAGTGCTGCGCGGCGCACGTGCGGAGGCTGATGATGCCTCATCGGATTTCATTGCCCAGCAGATGGCAGACCGCAGCTACCTCGATGGCAAGGTCGATATCGGTCTCAATTTCTCGGCCATTCAGGGCCTCAGCAATGCGGTGGCGGCCGCCGAAGTGATGGCGCTTTACGACGGGTCCGCAAACAGCATTGAACTTGCTGTTTCCGCAACAACCGAAGCGGCTGACGCGGCCATGCTGTCGGAGGGATCGGGGGAGTTTCTTGTCACACTCGTTGGTATGGTGGCAGAACCCTTCGCCATTTGATCCCTTTTCCGGGGCTTGGCTCCGTGAAACCCGAATGAACCGGACGCCGCAACACTGGTTGCAAACAGCAAAGCCAACGATGAGTGAGAGGTATGGCTCACATCAGCCCCTGTAATCGCTCCACGCCATGTCCTCGCCGCCAAGGCCACCCTTGAGAACGCGGGTCGGCAGGCCGATGCGATCCAGCAGCGTGAAGAAGGGCGTGGGGTCCAGCTCCTCGACATTCTTCATCGTCTTGGCATCCCATTCTCCGGTTGCCACCAGCATGGCGGCGGCAACGGGCGGAACGCCAGCGGTGTAGGAAATGCCTTGGCTGCCCACCTCGTCATAGGCGTCCTTGTGGTCAGCCACGTTGTAGACGAAGAGCTCGATGTCTTGTCCGTCCTTCACCCCTGTGACCAGATCCCCGATGCAGGTATTACCGGTATAGTTCGGCGCGAGGCTCGCCGGGTCGGGCAGGCATGCCTTGACCACCTTGAGCGGGATCACCTCCTGACCTTCGGCGGTCATGACAGGCTGTTCGGACAGAAGGCCGATGTTCTTCAGCACGGTGAAGACGTTGATGTAGTGATCGCCGAACCCCATCCAGAACCGCACATCCGCCTGCGGGTAGTTCACCGCCAATGAATGCACCTCGTCATGGCCGGACTGGTAGGCCTTGGACGGTCCCACCACGGGCAGGTCCCAAGTGCGGCCGCTCTCGAACATCGACAGCTCTTTCCAGGTCTGGTCTTCCCAGTAATAGACCGTGCCGGTGAATTCGCGGAAATTGATCTCGGGGTCGAAATTGGTCGCGAAATACTTGCCGTGGCTGCCCGCATTGATGTCGACGATGTCGATGCTTTTCACCTCGTCCATCTGGTCGATGGCAAAGCGCGCATAGGCGTTCACCACACCGGGATCGAACCCTGCGCCAAGGATCGCGGTGACGCCTTTTTCGGTGCAGGCGTCACGCCGTTTCCATTCGTAATTGGCGTACCAGGGCGGGGTTTCGCAGATCTTGTCGGGCTCTTCATGGATTGCGGTGTCGATATAGGCCACACCCGTGGCGATGCAGGCATCGAGCACATGCATGTTCACAAACGCCGTGCCGACATTGATCACGATCTGCGCGCCGATCTCGCGGATCAGCGCGGCGACTGCGTCGGTATCGGTGGCATCGACACCGTGGGCGGTAAATCCACCCTCGACCTTCATCGCGCCCTTCTCGTGGACGCTGGCGATGATCTCGTCGCATTTCGACCTGGTGCGGCTGGCGATGTGCAGATCGCCCAGCACATCATTGTTCTGGGCGCATTTATGCGCAACCACCTGGGCCACGCCCCCGGCGCCGATGATAAGAACAGTCTTTTTCAAGCCAGAACTCCCTTGAGATGATGAGACGCCGCTTTGGGCGCGGTCAGATCACGACAGGGCCGCCGCGAAATCGTCATAGGTAAAGCCGCGCACGAGGCGCTCGGTTCCATCGAGCTCGCGCACCGCGATGGACGGCATCTGCACGCCATTGAACCAGTTCTTCTTGACCATCGTGTACCCGGCCGCGTCCTGCATGGACAAACGGTCGCCGGGTTCGAGGTCTTGCGGAAAGCGGAACTCGCCGAAGATATCGCCCGCAAGGCAGGACTTGCCGCAGATCATCCACTCGCGATCACCACTTTCAGCCATCTTGGCGCTTTCGCGGTAGATCAGCAGATCCAGCATGTGCGCCTCGATCGAGCTGTCGACGATGGCGAGGTTCTTGCCATTGTAGAGCGTGTCGAGCACCGTGAGCTCAAGCGTGGTGGAGTTGGTGATCGCCGCCTCCCCCGGTTCAAGATAGACCTGTACCTCGTTCTCGCCGGCAAAGCGTTTCAGCCGCTCGGCCAGACGATCCAGCGGATAGTCTTCGCCGGTGAAATGAATGCCCCCGCCCAGCGAAATCCAGTTCATGCGTCGGATCAGCGACCCGAAGCGCGTCTCGATCTGCCCCAGCATCTCGTCGAACCGCTCGAAGCTGTCGTTCTCGCAATTGTTGTGGAACATGAAGCCCGACACCAGATCCAGCACCGGTTCGATCCCCTCGGCGCTGTGTTCCCCCAGCCGCGAAAAGGGCCGCGCGGGATCGGCCAGATCGAACCCGGATGTCGAGACACCGGGATTGACTCGCAAGCCCCGCACATGGCCGCGGCTGACTTCCTCAAAACGCAACAGCTGCTGCGCGGTGTTGAAGATGACCTTGTCGGAGCCAGCCAGCACCTCGTCGATCTCATGCGGTGCCCAGGCCACCGAATAGGCATGGGTCTCGCCGGGGAATTTCTCGCGCCCCAGCTTCATCTCGAAAAGCGACGAGGACGTGGTGCCGTCCATGTACTCGGACATCATGTCGAAGACCGACCATGTCGCAAAACACTTGAGCGCCAGCAGCGATTTCGAGCCGGACTGTTCGCGCAACCACGCGATTTTCTCCATGTTCGGCAGAAGACGGGATTTGTCGATCAGGTAATAGGGCGTCTGCATGCGCGTCGAGCCTTTCACGGGTCGGGACGGGAATGCATCGGACCAGTCGATGCCGGGGCCGTTTATAAGGATCAGCCGAAGGGTGCAATCGATCTGTGGCGATATCCTCAGTAATTGACCTGCTCGTATCCGTAAGAGCCGTGATAGTCGCGCCAATCCACAAACACGGATCGATGATCCAGTTCGGGGCAATCTTCTCCCCATCGTTCGAGGCCCAGATGCGCACTGGGCAGGGCATTTATGGAAGACGCATTCCAAGAAAACTCCCCTTGCGTCCCGTAATGTCCGAGAAGGATGTTGGCGTTTCGGTTGCAATCACCGGTGTTGTCGGATTCCTTCTGTTTTGCGGCGCGCACATGAAAGACGCGGATCGAGCGCACAAAATCAAATGCAGGTCCGCTGATATCGATATCGGCTCGGTCCTGGACCCGCTGGACCATCGATCCGGGCGACCAGAGAGCAGACGGGGACGTGTACGTGGAGTTTCGCAGCCTGGGCTCAATCTGCACAGGCCCTGCTGAGCGATAAATCTCTGTCGCAAGAGGGGAAATGGAGATGTGCCGGAGATCAGACCGGCTGTCGTAACGACGTTCAATGTCCCGATTGATTTGCACTTGAGACACACGCATCGGGCAACGCCAGATCTGCAAGGGAGGCTCAACGGGCCAGGGCGTGATCCGGCGCATGAACTCGGCCCGCGCTCTGGTGCAGGGGGTGGAGGCTGGCCAGCCCCCGGCAAGACAGAGAAGGATTGCGCAATCGATCTGGTAGGTTTGCGCCTGGGCGCGCTGCGGGATCGTCACACCAAAGGACAGGATAACGAACGAGACGAAGACCAGCGTAAAGGATTTGAGCATGACATCGTATCCGACAGGAGAGACTAGCACCCAGCATCTATCAATAATATACTAATGTCACTATTATTATAATAATGTTGAAACTACGCCTTGTGCTCCTCGCAACACTGCCCTGGATTTGCCGCAACCCGCGCAGGACAGCGCCGATCAAGGCGATCACGTACTGCCACACCGGTCCTGTGAACTTGGGTGCAATCCGATTGTGCTGGTAAAAGAGCCCTATTTGACAGGAGCGCGGGCGGCGTCACAAAGAGGGACAAGAAGCGCGATCACCTTGCGTGGTGTCCGGGCTCGGGCGCTGTTCAAAAGGTCCTCGCTCAGGGGCGGATCGATGGACAGCACCGTTTTGGATCTGTCCAGCCAGAGGATCGCCAATTCCATGTCCGGCCACAGAAAGACCCAACCCACTGTCTGCGCAATGTCTGCACCAAGCAGGCGGGCAAGCGGCGCTGCCTCATCATGGCCCTGTGTCACTGATCAACTCACTCCAAATTCACACACCAGCCGCCCATCCTGTCGGACGGTTAGCCTTACCTCATGATAGACAGGGATATCCCGATGGGCCCCAGGACATGCTTTCCGCAGGGCGACCAAGATCCCGGAAGCATCCGGTCTTAGCCCTCCATGAGATGCAGGGCTCTTTCAGGTGTTCAAAAACCTTCACTATGAGAAAACAATTATAGATTGCTGAAATATAAAAAGCTCTCCCTTAATGATATGATGCGCCAATAGAGATAATTTGCAACTAAAGACAATAGGCTAGCACCCGAATGTAGAAAATATTGCGTGGTTAAAGTCTCGACAGCGTGGCTCTGCCTTTGGCATGAAGTTGCGCATACAACTCGGCTTGAACATACAGGACCTTCGACGGTCCCGAGGTCTCAGCCAGGAGGCCCTTGCGGAGCGTGCCAATCTTGACCGCGGCTATATTGGCAAAATCGAACATGCCAAACATGCTGTGTCGATCGACAAGCTCGAAGCGATTGCCGACGCGCTGAATGTGCATGCAATGGAACTGCTCAGACCCCGATCCTGATCGGATGGCCGCCTGAGGGCGCAGCCGATGCACCTGAAAGACACTCATATCCTATACTTCCTTGAACCGACCCAACGCCATGCATAGTGTTTGCGTGACTGCCATACAGCCAAAGTTACAAAAATATAACTTGTGGTCAATAATATACTATCGTATATCTCGACTTCAACACCTGAAGTCCGGAGATGCGATCTGCGAGAAAGCGTGCTCCGGGTGATGGACCTAGAAAAAGAAGCTCCCAATGTGGTCACCGAACCCAGATTCCGCGATCTGGTTGCCAGCGGCTATCGCGTCGAGATTATCTGCAAGGAAGCTGCCTTCAAGAAAGGCCCCAATTGGCACGGGGTCTGGATTTTATGCGCCATCGGCGACGAAGGTCAGCAAAAACTTCTTGTCACCGCAAGAACCCGCACCTCGCGCAACGACATCAAGATCCGGGAAGTCAAAACCGTCACCGGCATGTTGTCTTTGCTACAGAGCGTTGGTTTTTCCCATGCCGACCTCCCGCTGGAAAAAGGCAAGAGCACGGTGCTCCAGCTCTCCAGCGAAGAGCTGGCCCGGCTGGGGTCTTAGTGCCCTTCTTGTTCTTGCTCTGATGGAGCCGGCAGCCGCACAAATGGTGCGGCTCATGCAGGATGACGGGTCTCTGACCCCATCGCACCCTCAGAAACACTTTTCCCGAACCTATATCGACGGCGTTGGCCAGGCTCCGATGCGCAGGTCTGTGCAAGTTGCCGAAGAAGACGCCGAACATGCCCAAGCCCGGAGGACCGCGACAGCCCCCGGATCAACCCTTGGTGTTCAGCCTCACATCCTGGCCGCCATCACCGAGACCGGCCAGCGCTATGCGGGTCATTCAGGACTGCGTGCCGCAGGCATCACGGTCATGGAGTGGGTGCGCCTCTATCGCGCCAATATCGAGATCGAAAGCGCATATGATCCGCAAGCGCGCTCTCAGGCCGGAGCTATCGGCCTTGGTCAACTCATGCCGGAGACAGCCAGACATCTTGGGGTCGACCCGCATGACTGGCGAGAAAATCTTGATGGGTCAGCGCGCTATCTTGCCATGATGCTTGCAGAGTTCGGCGATGTCCGGCTGGCGCTTGCGGCCTATAATGCGGGCCCCGAGGCCATATATCGGCATTCCGGCATCCCGCCTTTTCGAGAAACCCAAAACCATGTCCAGCGAGTGCTGGCCGTTGCCCATCGGCTGGAAGGAGTGATGCCATGACACCTTTGGTCTCCCTGCGCCTTGCGTTTGTCACCATCTTGGTCCTCTCGGCCGGACCTGCATTGGCCCAAAGCATTGACCTTTCACCGATCCAGAACCTGCTGCAAGGCATCGTGGATGCCTTCACCGGCCCTTTGGGCGTTGTCCTGTCGACATTGGCCGTTCTTGCGGTCTTTCTGAGCTGGTTCTTCAACATCATCGATCTGCGCCAGGCACTTTGGGTTCTGGTCGGCATTGCCGGAGTTGCAGCGGCTCCAACCATCGTTGCAGCCGTATTCGGAGGCTGATGCCGGATCATGGCGCAACGATCCCCTCTCTTCCTCGGTCTCGTCCGCCCACCGAAACTCCTCGGGCTGCCGATCATGTATGCCATGGTCTGGCTCTTCGGCTCCGTTTTGCTTTTCGTGTGGCTGCAACATATCGTGGTGCTTGCGCTCTCTGCCCTGATCTACCCGCTTTTGTGGAAGGCCGCGGATTGGGATCCACGGTTTATCGATGTGATGATGACAGCGTTGCAGGAAACCCCACCCACGCCGAACCGGCGCCATCACGGAGGGGACAGCTATGCTCCGTGATGCGGCATCCGACACTCGTACATTCCTGCCGGATTGGTATGCGCGCGAGCAGCGGCTTGCGCATATGCTGCCCTATGTCAGTCTGGTTGACGATAAAACCGTGCGGACCCGAACCAATGAGCTGTTCCAATCCATCCGGCTTGGCGGCGTCAACAGCTACACCGTCGATGACGCCTATCTGGACAAGATCACCGCTCTCTTTGCCCGGATCATCGCGCAGCTTGGCCCCGAATTCAGCTATTATGTGCACAAGGTCTCCAGATCGCTCACGCCGGACCTCTTGCCAATCCACAGCGATGACTTCGCGACACGGGTTGATCAGCGTTGGCGAACCCACCTGGCAGTGAGCGGGCTCAGGGACAAGACCTTGACCCTGACGGTCCTGCACCGTCCTTCGGCAAAGAGTTTTCTCGGCTTCTTAAGCCGAAGCGCACCGGAACGGTTACGGGTTGAGACACAAAAACGGCTTCATCGGCTCAGAGATGCGGTTGGCGTCTTCCTCTCCGGGCTGGCAGAGTTGCAACCCCGTCTTCTGGGCGCTGAATCAGGAGAGCTGCTTGGTTTTCTCGGGGCGCTCAATACCGGCCGCGAACTGCCCCTGTATCCCGCCAGTCGCTACGGGTTTCTGGCGTATGATGTCGCCAACACACGGGTGACGTTCCAAGAGGATCATTTCGAGCTTTCGGAAGGTGTGGTCGGTTCGCGCTTCGGCAGAAGCTTCACCATCGCCGAATATTCCGAGAGCACCACCTGCACGATGTTCGACATGTTGAACCTGCCTGTGGACATGATCGTCACCCACTCCTTCACACCGATCAATTCCAACCTGATGGCGGGTCGGATCAAGCGGCAGAAACGACAGATGCAGGCCTCGCAGGATGCGGCGCTGTCGCTTTTCGAAGCACTCGACATCGCCCATGACGACCTGGAGGCCAAACGGCAGAGCTTTGGCGAACACCACATGGTTGTGACGGTGTTTTGTGACACGCTTGATGAACTGCAGCTTCTGGGCGCTGAAATCATCAATGCCGCGGCATCTGAGGGCGTGAAGATGATCAGCGACCGGGTTGCGGCGCGAGCGCATTATTTCAGCCAGCACCCGGGGAACCAGGCAAAACGGGTGCGCGCCAGCGCCATCACCAATCGCAATTTCGCGGATTTTGCGGCGCTGCATCGCACCCCCCTCGGCAAGGAAAAGCATCACCTGCCCTGGGGTCAGGAAATCACGGTCTTTCCAACACCGGAGCGGAGCGCCTATCGGTTTTCCTATCATGAACAGGGCTCTCCCGGGAGTGAGCCCACAGGCGGCCACACCCTTATCATGGGCCGTCCAGGCGCAGGAAAATCAGTGCTGTCCGCCTTTCTGATGACCCAGGCGCGACGGGTGGGTGTGCGGATTTTCGTGTTTGACTACAGACAGGGCATGGAGATGGCAGTGCGGGCCAATGGCGGGCGATACGCCGCGGTGAACGCCGGGCAGACCACAGGTCTCAACCCACTCTGGACCGAGATCGATGCACGCGGCATTGCCTGGCTCTCGGACTGGTTGGGCTCGCTTCTCAACCGATCCGACGCACCACTCAGCCCGGTCCAGGCCAATCGCATCCAGGAAGGTGTCCGGCAGAACGCAACAGCTGCGGAGCCGGCTCTTCGGAACTGGAAGGATTTTGCATCGCTCTTCGTGTCCACCGATGACAATGGGGACCTGCATCAACGCCTTTTGGAATGGGCTGAAGACGGGCGTTATGGCTGGATTTTCGGCCATGGCCTCGAAGACACCTTCTCGTTGAAAGGCGAGGTTGTGGGGTTTGATCTCACCGGCATCCTGGACAGCGACAGCGAAAAGGAGCGCATGGCGGTCCTGAGTTACCTCTTTCGCCGCGTCGAGCGGGAAATCGAGGATCGCCGGCCGACAATCATCATCATCGACGAGGCCTGGAAGGCGCTCGACAATGCCTATTTTGCCGAACGACTCTCGAACTGGCTGGTCACGGCGCGAAAGCAGAACACCGTCACGGTGATGATGACGCAATATGCCAGTCAGCTGGAACGCACACGCACCGGCAAGACGATCATCGAAGCGGTGCCAACGCAGATCCTGCTGCCCAATATCCGGGCGCAGCCTTCCGATTACGCGATGCTGCATCTCTCCGAAAAAGAACTCGACATCTTGCTGAACACCGGCAGCGACAGCCGGCTTGCGCTGATCCGCGATGATACGGGCTCGATTGTCGTCGATGCCGATCTTTCGGCTCTCGGGCCTGACCTCACCATCCTGGGCGGCATGGAGACAGGGGAAACCCTTGTGGGGGTCGATTACCGCAACCGCCCTGATTTCTGGAGGCTTTGATGACGCGCATCCTCCTTCTTATCCTCGGGGCCGGGTGTCTTGGCGCCTGCGAGCCCTATCGGGAACCCGACGCGCATTGCTTTGATGTCGTCTCGCGCGGACCAGCCTCTCACGAGTGCCACTTCGAGCCTCTCATGCCGATCACGGGCCATGACTAGGTATCCCCCCCTTCTTGCAGCCTGCACGGTGGCGATCAACACCTCCTTCGCCCAAGGCGTTCCCGTCAATGACAGCGGATTGACAGCCCGTGACATTCTCGAAACGCACGCCCGCGAGATCGATCTTGCCGCGCAGCAGCAGAAATTGAGCCTGCAGGAAATCCTGACCGGGATCGAACAGGAGCAGCGGGCCGTGCTTCAGAACATCCTGGACGCACAGACCAGTTTCGACGCGCCAGCTCTGTCGGGCAGGGTTTCCGAACTTGAAACAGGTGCAGGCGACATGGCCCACGCTGCACCGGCCACCTATGGATCTGGCAATCTCGACCCCAATCCTGGCAGCGCCCAGATGTTCGGGGATGCGGCGGAAACCATCGAGCAGCTGATCATTCGCGTCGCCCGGGACACCCATGACCGACCTGGCGTTGAACGCGCCGGGCTCTCGGTGGTGCAATGGCGCGCCCTGTTGCAGGCCCTGATCTGGCAGGAAAGCCGGTTCTCGATCGGCGCACGCTCCCCGGTGGGAGCGTTTGGACTGACCCAGATCATGCCTGGTACTGCTGGCGATCTCGGCATCTACCCGGCCTATTACGACAGCCCATATCTGCAGGTCGAAGGCGGTGCCCGCTATCTTTCAGCACAGATGGCGCGGTTTGACGGCAATATCATCAATGCGCTGGCCGCCTATAATGCGGGTCCGGGGCGTGTGATCGAATATGGCGGTGTTCCGCCTTTTGCCGAGACACAGCACTATGTGCGGGTCATCCCGGAGCGCTATAATTTCTATCTCGCACGTATTGGCGGCATTGAAGCGCTTGGCACCATAGACTTGGCGCTGATGGCCAATGCGCAACTCTCGCTCACCGGTCATGGGGCCGCCTTCTATGGCGCGCACTCTCCTGCAGCGATCCGTCTGGCCGCTTTGCGCGTCCGGGACATCGTCACGCAGATCGGCGAGACCCGGGATATCCAGGAGAGCCTGGCGCTCAACACCTATGCCAGGGCCGAGCTGGTCCGCCTGATTGCGGCGCGCCTGCGTCTCAAAGCCGTCCGCACAAAACCTCTTGCGGCTGCCCAACTGGCCCAGGCCGCCACCCAGAGGACTGAGGCGGCTTTCATGACTGTCACAGTGGAGGATTTGGAATGAGGATCGTCTTGCGGCACCACCCGGGTCATCTGACGCGGGCCAGTCTGATCAGCGCCATCCTGCTCTGCAGCCCCATTGCAGGCGTGCCGGGCAACGCGCAGGGTGTGCCGGTCGTCGACAGTCAGAATATCGCTCAGAACATTCAGCAACTCCGCCAGATGATCGAGGACGAGATTCTGCAGAACGACCAGCTCGTGCAATTGCGCGAGCAATTGGGGATCCTGACCGAGCAACTTGCCGAATTGCAGCGGACCTACGAGGCGCTGACCCGGCTTGCCACACTGCCCGAGATCATCCGGACCGCGATGGAAGACGAGCTGAACGGCCTTCTGGATCAGGAATTCGGCGATATCCTCGCCACGATCCGTGCGATCCGGTCGGGTGATTTCTCCGCGCTGCGCGGGTCCGGCGCAACCGACATTGAAACCCAGATGGACCGGGTTCTCGCAGATCTCGGCTTTGATGACGATACGCTCTCGGAAATGGCGCGCAATGGCAGCCCAGGTGCCAACCGCGTAGCAACCCAGGCCACCACAGGTGCCCTGGTCTCGGCGGCCGCACAGAACAGCTATAACGATGCCGGCCAATCACTCCAGCGTGTCGAGCGGCTTGTCGGCCTGATCGATGACATGGACGAGCTGAAGGAAAGTGTGGATCTCAACACCCGCGTCACCGCCGAGCTGGCCATTGCACTGGTAGCCATGTGGCAGCTCGAGGCCGTGCAGACGGTGGGAGATGGCACGACCGGTGTCATCGATGCGGCCACCATTGCAGAAGAACAGCGCTTCATGGAATTCACCCTGCCCGAGCTTCGGGCCGATTGAGGACGGGATATTGTGGACGAAGAGACCGCGATCATCGAGGAAGAATTGGTCTATGGCGCATTGCGCCGGGAAAGGCTCTGGCAGAGGCTGGGGCTTTCGGGACTGATTTTCGGCAGTCTGGGCTGCCTGAGTGCCGCAGCTGTGGCGATCCTGGATGTCGATCCGCCACCCGTTGTCGTGCCCTATGATCCGGCAACGGGATTTGCACTGCCCGAAGTGACGGTCAAGGCGTCCGGCGTCACGGAGAACCAGGCGATCATCGAAGCGGAGGTGTTTCGCTACGTGACCGACCGCGAGGCCTATAACCAGCTCGACAATGATCTGCGCATTCGCAACGTGCTGCGCCGTTCTGATGGGGCTGCCGAGGCGGGCTTGCGCCAGATCTGGAACTCGGCGAATACCGACTATCCCCCGAGCGTCTACGGGCCTGCGTCCCGTCTTGATGTCGAGATTCTCAGTATCAGCCGCATCGGCTCCAACCGGGCAACGGTACGTCTGCGAAAGCGCCTGACCTCGATAAACGGCGTTCAGACCGGTCTCTTCACCGCCACGCTGCTCTTTGCATTCCGCCCTGAGGAGAGCCGGTCCATCGACCAGGTCTGGACCAACCCTTTCGGATTTACCGTTGTTGAATATGCAATCCGTTCGGACAGATTGGAGAATTAGAGATGCCGCTTCTGCTTGCCCTTTGCGCTCTTGTCCTCTCCGCAGGCCTTGCAGCGGCCGAAGCGATCCCCCGGAGTGGCCCGAATGATCCCCGTGTGCGGATTGCAGCCTATCAGGCCGCCCAGGTCTATCGCCTGAGCCTCTCGCTTACCCGTGTCACGACGGTGGAGTTCGGCGAGGGGGAAACTATTCGCTCCATCATTGCCGGCGACACCGAAGGGTTCGAGATCGATGGGGTTCCGGGTGGACGAGCCTTTGCCATCAAGCCCCTGGCCCGTTCCGCCGAGACCAATGTGACTGTCTATACAAACCGGCGCAGTTATTACTTCGCTGTGGAGGAAGTCACACAACCGACGTTCTATGTCGTGCAATTCCGCTATCCCGAAGATCGTACCCCGAGAGGGGGTGTGATCGCGCGACAGGCACCGAACCACAATTACGCCACAAGTGCACGCCGCAGCTTCACCCCCGGGCAGGTCTGGGACGACGGGACCTTCACCTATTTTGCCTTTGCGCAAAACGCCCCGGTGCCTGCCATCTTCCGCTATGCGCAAGGGCGGGAGCGGACAGTGAATTCCGGCGTCCAAGAGACCGGCGTCATTCGGGTCTCCGGCGTCAGCCCGCAATGGGTCTTGCGGCTTGGCGATGAGATTGTCTGCATAGAAGCGACGCAGCCCCCCGGAGCAGGTTCATGAGCGCAAACGTGCAACCCGATCTCGAAAAACGTCTCGAGGCCCTCGAGCGAAGCAGCTCTCATAGGGGCACGGCAAATAGAAGGCGCGGGCCTCTAATGGTGCTGCTGGCTGTCGCCCTCGCTGCCGGTGCACTCCTTTATCTTGTGTCCAGCACCGAGGAGAAGGAAAACCTGCCCACCGCAACGCCTGACGAGTTTCAGAGCCTGGGAGATGGGTTTGGCGCCATCGAGCCTTTTGTGCCTCCCCCACCTCCGGACCCTGAAATCGTCCTGGTTGCACCGGAACCGGTGGAGCCCGATGCGGACCTGCTTGCACGGATCGCGGTATTGCAGGCCCAGGTCGAGGAAGTGCGCAACGCGCCAAGACCGACCCTTGAGACGGATACCGCGGCGACGGAGACCGTCAATGCGCTGTCCGATCAGCTTGCAGATCTCCAGGCGACCTCCGAACGGGCGCAGAAGGAGTTCCGGGAGGCCTTGGCGAACAGGGACCGCACGCTGCAACAGCTGCGTATGGATCTCGACCTCGCGCGGCTTGAGGCCAACAGACCTGGCCCTGCGCCAGCCGGGCCAACCGAGGAGATGCTGCGGGCGCAACAGGAAGAGGCCCGCCGATTGGCCGAGGACAGGCGTCGTACGGATGAAGAACGAGCCTTTCAGGAGCGGCGGATCATGTCGTCACTCATCGCCTTCGGAGCGGCAGGCGGCACAGATGGGGGCGAGAGCGCTTTGACGGAGCGCCGCCTCGGAGAGATCACGGACTTTGTAATGAACGGCGCCATGCCGAGTGCCGTCACCCAGGCCGAGATCATTGCGAACCCGTCGAACACGGTTGTGCAGGGGACAATGATCCAAGCCGTGATGGAGACCGCTCTCGACAGCTCCCTGCCTGGCCAGACTCGAGCGATCGTTTCGGAAGACGTCTTCAGCCATGATGGCTCACGCTTGTTGATCCCGCGCGGCGCACGTCTGATCGGCCGCTACCGCTCGGACCTGGAATTGGCCCAACATCGTGTTACGATCGCCTGGGACCGGATCATCCTGCCAGGCGATCAGAGCCTTCGGATCAGTGCGTTCGGCGGTGATGCGCTCGGGCGCTCGGGTGTCAGTGGTTTTGTCGATACGCGTTTTGGCACACGTTTCGGCTCCGCAGCCCTCATCTCGATCATCGCAGCGGTGCCGAGTGTCACCGCGGCGCAGACCGAGAACGAGAGGGTGTCGGAGGTTTTGCAGAATGTGGGGGAGGACCTGACACGCAGCACACAAAGCGTGATCGGCGCCTATCTTTCGATCTCACCCGTCATTCATGTGGATCAGGGCGCACCTGTCACCGTGATGGTCGATCGCGATCTGGAGATATTCTGAACCATGGCGACCTCCTATCTGCAGGCTTCTCTCGACAAGCTGAAGGAGGCCAGCCGCGATGATGTCATCGAAATCTGCATCAACCCCGATGGGCGCTGCTGGGGAGAGTTCCGGGGCGATTATTTCATGCGACAGCTGCAGACGCAGTTCAGCGCCACCGAGATCCGGGACCTCGGCAACCAGATCGCCTCCAGCGCCAGTACCACAATGAGCAGGGACAAGCCGATCGTGTCGGTCTCGATCACCTATCGTGACAGACCGATCCGGGCTCAGGTGGTGACGCCGCCGGCCGTGCTGGCTGGCATGTCGATCTCGTTGCGGTTTTTCTCGCGCCTCTCTCTGGACGGGATCGAACTGCAGTATCTCTATGGCAGGGAATGCAGGCTCGAAGATTTGCGGCAGGAGAAAACCCATGCCCTGCGGGAGATCGTCGCCTCGGGAGACATCACGGATGCCCTTCGCTTCTGCGTTGCAAACAAGCTCAACATGATCATCTCCGGGGGTACATCGACCGGCAAGACCGTTGCGGCGCGCAAGATCCTCTCCTACATCGGCGATGACGAGCGCATCGTGACCATCGAAGAGGCCACCGAGCTGCTACCCATCCAACCGAACGTTGTGACATTGATCGCGAACCGGGATGCACAATTCCAATCTGCCGACGTGCTTCTGACCGCATCCCTGCGCATGCGTCCGGACCGGATCATCCTTGGCGAGGTTCGTGGCAGGGAAGCCATGACCTTTCTCGAGGCGATCAATACCGGCCATGGTGGATCGATGACCACGCTGCATGCAGACACACCGCAACTGGCGGTCCAGCGCCTGGCCATTGCGGCCCTCAAGACAGAGATCCCGATGACCTACCGGGACATGGTGCATTATATCGAACGCTCGATCGATGTGATCATCCAGGCGGGACGCGAAAACGGCACCCGCGGGATCACCGAATTCTATCTGCCGGGCACCGAGCCGCAGAGACACTTGGCATGAGGCCGCCGGAAGACAAGCACCCCTGCTGTGCGATGGGTCAGAGGACATCGCGCCGTTCCATTCAGCAGGATGGAAAAACACGCCAACCAAGCCGGCATGACCTCGTCCGGGAGACGGGCGAGGATAAAAGGCGGGCGAAGATGAGATGAGTATCGTCACCTATTTTGTGGAAACCTCTCAAGGCTATCTCGACTCTGCTGCCGAAACGCAGTTCGGTGCGGTGGCCGCGACGGTGGGCACAATCCTTGCGCTTGGCACAACCCTTGTGCTGTTGCTCGTCTTCATCAACGTGATTTACCAATACCGTGCGATGGACGGTCGAACCGCATTCTGGTTTGCCGTAAAAATCGGCCTCATCACTGTCTTTGCCCTGAACTGGGTCCAGTTCAATGTGATCACCTCGGCTGTACTGAGCGGCATCGACAGCATCGCTGGGTCCTTGGTGGGCTCGGTTGGCGGGGGCAGGCCCGGGCCATCGGGCACATTTGCAGAAGAGTTCGACGCGTTGATCTCCGTGCTTGGGGACTATCTCAATGCTGCCGGCTCGGAGCTCAACTGGATGGCGGGGGCACTTCTGGATGTGCTGGGAGTCCTGCTGCTCTCGATCCTGGGTGGGTTGGCGGCGTTCATCCTTGTTGCATCGCGCTTGATGATCGCGCTTCTGATCGGCATCGCTCCGGTGATGATTTTTCTGACGCTTTTCGATGTCACGAAAGACTATTTTGCACGCTGGCTCTCGGCGCTGATTTCCTTTGCGCTTTATCCCATTGTCGTGGCCGGAGTGTTTGCAACGATCATCGGTGTGTCTTCCGCTCTCATAGCGGCGCTTGGCAATCCCGAAAGCGCGTCCAATATCGGGGCGCTCATCCCGTTCTTCATGATGGTCCTGATGGCAAAGGGTTTCATCATTGCGACCCCGTTCATCGTGCGCGCGATTTCCGGGAACATCATGATGCCCGCGCTTACTGCTGGGCTTGGCGGTGCGGTTGATTTCGGGCGGGGGCTCGGAGGCAGTCGACAGGCCTATAACCGCTATCTCATCGGAGGTGCCACCGGGGCGGAATATGCCGGTCTTCGTGCCCGCCAGTTCATCGGGGGGCAATCGCTGTTCCAAAGACCTGGCATGAGCCAGACCACATCAGGGGGCGCACGATCGGGATCATCAGGAACAAGTGACCGAATACAGGCACAGCTGGTCAGGTTGACCCGATTGGGGCGAAGATAGCCTTGCGCTCTCTTCAGCCAAAACCGACATCCGAGCGTCGGATACCATCATTGCTGGCCACAAAGCTCTGTGACTTTCTCGGCTAGACCAAATGCACGGTCCCAGGCCGCTGGACCTGTCGCGGTTTGATGCCGCTCCTTTGATAGCATTTACTGCAACAAAGGAGACGAACTATGGGCACGGTAAGAACGGATGAATTCCGCAAAGACGCGGTGCGGAT
>JBGRQD010000039.1:0-20752 GCA_041725935.1 Pelagibaca sp. | reverse complement strand
CCTCCGCCCAGAACCCCTCCGGATCGGACACAGACCGCGCATACATCTCCTCGTACCGCGCCGCGTTGATATGGGCGGTCTTTGCCAGGTCCTCGGACGGGGGATAGGTCGTGTCAGTCATGGGAGTCCTCCTCTTTGTTCAAAAGAAAACCGCCCCGCCGGGAAATGGCAAGGGCGGTTTCCATCGCAAAACGCAAAAATACCGCTTCAAATTGCGAGGTATTCCGCCCGCAGTTCGGCGTTTTCCAGAACCTCTGCCGCCGAGCCATCGAACACGATGGAGCCGGTGTCGAGGATGATCGCGCGATCAGCCAGTTGCAGGGCGCGCACCGCGTTCTGTTCCACGAGGATCGTCGTCATCCCCTGTTCTTTGACCACGCGCAGGGTCTTTTCGATCTCGTCCACGATCACCGGTGCCAGACCTTCATAGGGTTCGTCCAGCAGCAGCACCTTGATGTCTCGGGCCAGCGCGCGCGCGATGGACAGCATCTGCTGTTCGCCCCCCGACAGGGTCACACCATCCTGGTTGCGGCGTTCGCCCAGGCGGGGAAAGAGATCGTAAAGCCGTTCGATCGACCAGCCAATGGGCGGCGCGATCTGGGCCAGTTGCAGGTTCTCCTCGACCGTGAGGCCCGGGATGATCCGGCGGTCTTCGGGCACGAGCCCCAGGCCAACCGTGGCGGCCTCGTAGGAGGTCATCTTGTGCAGAGGCTGGTGGTCAAGCCAGATTTCGCCGTGATTGACCTGTGGGTTGTCCATCCGCGCGATGGAGCGCAGCGTCGTGGTCTTGCCCGCGCCGTTACGACCCAGAAGCGCGAGAATCTCGCCTTCGTGGACGTTGAAGGAGATGCCCTGCACGATATAGCTTTCGCCGTAATAGGAGTGCATGTCCCAGACGGAGAGGAAGGCCGGGGCTGTTTGTGCCTGATTGGCGTTTTTCGAAAAGTCGGGTTTGACGTTCATGAATCTGTCCTCGCTTTGGGAGGTATGGCGGGGAAGCCCCGCCAAATGAGGTTACGCAGCTTCGCCGAGATAGGCTTCCTTGACCTTCGGATGACCCTTGATGTTCTCGGGTGTGTCCTCGACCAGCGGTGTGCCCTGCGCCAGAACGGTGATCCGCTCGGCCAGAGAGAACACCACGTGCATGTCATGCTCGATGATTGCGATGGTGATGTTGCGCTTTTCCTTGATCTCTTTGAGCAGGTCGATGGTGTTGTTCGTGTCGGCCCGCGCCATGCCCGCTGTCGGTTCGTCCAGCAGCAGCAGCTTGGGCTCCTGAACAAGGCACATCGCCATTTCCAGACGCCGCTTGTCGCCGCGCGACATGGAGGCGGCATGCATGTTCCGCTTGTCGAGCATGTTGACCTCTTCCAGCATCTGCTCGGCCTGCTCGCGCAGTCCTGTCTCGCTGAACACCGACCGGATGCCGTGCAGCGCGAACGAGCCATCCCGTTTCGCGAAGCAGGGGATGAGCATGTTTTCCATGACGGTCAGATCGCCGAAAATTTCGGGGGTCTGGAAGACGCGGGAAATGCCCATCTGGTTGATTTCGAACGGGGTGCGCCCCAGCACCGATTGGCCATCGAACATCACCGACCCGGTGTCCGGGATCAGCTTGCCCACGAGGCAGTTGAGCAGCGTAGACTTGCCCGCGCCGTTGGGGCCGATGATCGCGTGGCAGGTGTTTTCTGCCACGCTGAGATTTACGTTTCCAAGGGCCTGCAGGCCGCCGAACCGTTTGTTGACGTCTTTGACTTCGAGAATTCCCATCTGTCCGTCTCCTTATTCCGCAGGTTCGGTGGTTGCGTTCTTGGGGTCATGCGCCTTTTTCTTGCGGCCAAACAGCCCGGCGAGTTTCTGACCGCCCTGCACAAGGCCACCCGGCAGAAAGATCACGACCAGCATGAACACGATGCCCAGCGTCAGGTGCCAGCCCTTGCCGATGAAGGGGTAGATCAGTGTGACGACCACGTCCTCCAGCCCGTCGGGCAAGAAGGCGAACCAGGTGTGCAGGATGTCCGAGTTGATCTTGGAAATGATGTTTTCCATGTACTTGATCAGACCTGCGCCCAGAACCGGGCCGATCAGCGTGCCTACACCACCGAGGATGGTCATCAGCACCACCTCACCCGAGGCGGTCCAGAACATGCGCTCGGCACCTGCAAGCGGGTCCATCGACGCCATCAGGCCACCGGCAAGACCGGCATACATGCCCGAGATCACGAAGGCTGCCAGCGTGTAGGGACGCGAGTTCAGGCCGGTGTAGTTCAGGCGCTGCTGGTTCGATTTGATCGCCCGCAGCATCATGCCGAACGGCGAGCGGAAGATGCGGATCGACAGGTAAAACGAGCACAGCATGATGATCGCGGCGAAGTAGTAGCCGACATTGAAGGTGAACAGCCAGTCGCCCACCGCCCATTGCGTGCTGGACCGCATCTCGAACCCGAAGAGGGCGGGCACCGGAATATTGCCTCCGGTGCTTGCGGCGCTCAGGATGCGCGGATCGCTCAGCGCCAGTTGCAGACCGGTTTCCCCGCCGGTGATCGGGGTCAGAACCGAGTAGGCCAAAGCAAAGGACATCTGCGCAAAGGCCAGAGTGAGGATCGAGAAGTAGATACCGGATCGCCGCAGGCTGACAAAACCGATGATCAGGGCAAAGATTCCTGCGACGATGACCGCCAGGATAATGGCGGGGATCACGTTCATGCTAAGCAGCTTGAACATCCAGACCGCCGCGTAGGAGCCGACCCCGAGGAAGGCGGCGTGACCGAAGCTGAGATAGCCGGTCAGGCCGAACAGGATGTTGAAGCCGATGGCGAAGATCCCGAAGATCACGAAGCGCTGCATCAGGTCTGGGTAACCCGCGTTGAACTGCGCCATCGCCGAGCCCTCGGGGAAGGGGTTCAGGAAGAAGGGCGCGAAGGCCACCAGAACTGCCACGATCAGCAGGAGGGATGCGTCTTTTTTGTCCAGTCCGAACATGGATCAGTCCTCCATCACGCCCTTGCGACCCATCAGGCCACGCGGACGCGTCAACAGAATTATGATTGCAACAAGGTAGATGATCACCTGGTTGATGCCGGGGACGATGGCGATGACTTCGCGCATCGAGGCAAAGCTTTCGAGGATACCCAGAAGGAACCCGGCAAGCACCGCACCCGGCAACGACCCCATACCGCCGACAACCACCACCACGAAGCTCAGGACCAGAAAGTCCATGCCCATGTGGTAGTTGGGCGAATTGATCGGGGTGTACATCACACCTGCCAGACCCGCGACCGCTGCGGCCAGACCAAACATGATGGTGAACCGCTTGTCGATGTTGATGCCCAGCAGACCCACTGTCTCGCGGTCGGCCATGCCGGCCCGAACCACCATGCCGAAGGTGGTAAATTGCAGGAATGCGAACACCGCACCGATGATGAGGGCGGCGAAGGCAAAGTAGACCAGGCGCCAGTAAGGGTAGATGATCTGTCCGGCCTCAAAGCCGATCAGCGCACCGAAATCGAACGATCCGATAAAGGCCGATGGGGCAGGGGTCGGAATCGGGTTGGCGCCGTAGTAATACTTGATGATCTCTTGCAGCACGATGGCCAGACCAAAGGTCACCAGGATCTGGTCGGCATGCGGGCGCTTGTAGAAGTGCTTGATCAACCCGCGTTCCATGATCACGCCTATGGCGATCATCACTGGGATGGCGAAGAGGATTGACAGCGGCACCGCCCAATCGATGATCCCCGCTCCGAGTGTTTCGCCGAATATATCATAGATGTATGGCACATCCCGCATCTGGGGATTGCCAAGAAAGTCGACGGCTCCGGGAACAGCGACTTCGTGGCTCAGGCTAAGCAGGCGCGACAGGGTCACGGCGCAGAACGCCCCGATCATGAACAGAGCGCCATGCGCAAAGTTCACCACGCCCAGCGTGCCGAAGATGAGTGTCAGGCCCAACGCAATCAGCGCGTAGGCCGAGCCCTTGTCGAGCCCGTTGAGAATTTGCAGAATTATGGCGTCCATTGCCCCACCCTTTGCGGTCAGAAGTGTGGAAGTGCAGACAGCCCGTAACAGCAACGGGCTGGAGAAGAGGTGAGGCGGGCCGTAAGGCCCACCTCCAGAAACAAGCGCTTACGCGCCGTTGTTGCACGACCCCAGAGCGCCACCGGCGAACTGCGGGTGATCGGGCGCATAGGTAACTTGCTCGACAGGCGTAACCTCGACGATCTCCACGAGATCGAATTCGTTTTCGGGGTTTTCCTTGCCGCGCACCACGACGACGTCCTTGAAGCACTGGTGATCTTCGCCGCGATACAGCGTCGGACCGTTGCCAAGACCGTCGAACGAGAAGCCCTCGAGGGCTCCGACCACGGCGCAAGGGGCAAACGAACCGGCCCGCTCGACCGCATCCGCATAAAGCAGCGTCTGAACGTAGCAGGTATGCGCCGCCTGGGACGGCGGGAAGCCGTACTTGGTGCCGAAGGACTGAACGAAGGCGTTGGTGCCCGAGTATTTCGCGCCCAGCTGGTTCTCGAGTTTCCAGTCCCAGTTCTGCGAACCAAGGATACCCGCGATGTTCGAACCCGCGCCGCGCGCCATCAGCTCGGAGTAGAGCGGCACGACGATTTCGAAGTTCTTGCCGTTGACCATCCGGTCACGCAGGCCGAACTGAACCGCGTTGGTCAGCGAGTTCACCATGTTTCCGCCGTAGTGGTTCAGAACCAGAACGTCTGCGTCGGATTGCAGAACCGGCGTGATGTAGGACGAGAAGTCGGTCTGTGTCAGTGGTGTCAGAACCGTGCCGACAGTTTCCCAGCCCATCGCTTCAGTCGAGGAGCGGATCGCTTCTTCCGTGGTGTAACCCCAGTTGTAGTCGGCGGTCAGGTGATAGGCCTTGCGGTCAGACCCGTATTGCGCCGCCAGGATCGGCGCGAGCGCCGCACCGGACATGTAAGAGTTGAAGAAGTGACGGAACCCGTTGGCCCGCTTGTCCTTGCCGGTCGTGTCGTTGGCGTGGGTCAGACCTGCCATGAAGATGACGCCAGCTTCCTGGCACAGGGCCTGAACAGCAACGGCCACACCCGAGGACGAACCACCGGTGATCATGATCGCGCCGTCTTTTTCGATCATCGACTTGGCCGATGCACGTGCCGCGTCGGATTTCGTCTGCGTGTCGCCTGTGACGAATTCGACCTTCTTGCCAAGGACGCCGCTGCCGGTCAGCGAGGTGCCCGAGCCATCGGCATACTTGAAGGTTTCCAGCATGCCATTGTCGGCGCCGGTTCCGTTCAGATGTTCGACGGCCAATTCGTAAGCGCGAAGTTCGTCTGCACCCTCGTCAGCGTAGGGGCCGGACTGGGGTACGTTGAAACCCAAGGTGACGGTCGCGCCTGTCGGTGCGTTCGTGAAGCCACTGTCTTGTGCCGAGAGATAGGTGGGCAGAGCAAGGCCTGCGCCAGCCACAGCACCGGTCTTGAGCACGCCGCGACGTGTCAGGTTGCCTTTGGACATATAATCCTCCCAATGTCTTTATAGGGTTCGACGGGTTCCTCCACCCGCCAAGACCGCACATATGTGCAAATTGATTATCGGCTATGCATGGAAAACATAGCAATAAGTGCTTTGACCCAAACGCTTTTTCTGTCAATAAATACACAATGCACTGCAGAAATCTGTAAATTAATTTTTTCCGCACTGCAGAAACGGCTTGATTCAGCACGGGAATTCCGAATGCCGCGCGACACACTCACAGGAAGCCGGATCCGCGAGCGCAGGGTCATGACCGGGCTCAAGCAGTCCGAACTGGCCAAACGGGCCGATATATCGCCCTCCTACCTCAATCTGATCGAACACAACCGACGCAGAATCGGCGGGAAACTGCTGGTCGATATTGCCCATGCGCTTGGGGTCGAACCGGGGTCCCTGACCGAAGGCGCGGAGACCGCTCTGCTGGCCAATCTGCGCGAGGCCGCGACCAGCGCCGAGATGCCCGAGACCGAGCTGGCGCGTGTCGAGGAGTTCGCCGGCCGGTTTCCCGGGTGGGCCGGGCTTCTGGCCGACAGCCAGCGCAAGATCGAAACGCTCCAGCACAGCGTCGAGGCGCTGACCGACCGCCTGACCCATGACCCCCATCTTGCGGCATCGCTGCACGAGATGCTGTCCACCGTGACCGCGATCCGCTCAGCCGCGTCGATCCTTGCCGAACCGGGCGATATCGAACCGGAATGGCAGCGGCGCTTCAATCGCAATATCTACGAAGACAGCGCCCGTCTGGCCGACACCAGCCGCAGCCTTGCGCAATATCTCGAGGAGTCGGATTCCGAAGCCTCCGAAACCAATGCGCCGCAGGATGAACTGGACGCCGTGTTCCAGAAGGTCGGGTTTCATCTGCCCGCACTGGAAACGACGCAGGGCGATGTCGATGCGGTGGCGGCAGATCTGGGGCAGGGGCTGTCGCAAGCGGCCAAGTGGCTCTTGCAGCGCATTTTGATGCGCTACCGCGCCGATGCCCTTCGGATGCCGCTGTCGGACTGTGCCGATGCGGTGGCCGCATCGGGCAGCGATCCGTTTGCGCTGGCCGCGCGGTTTGGCTGCGATCTGGCCAGCGCCATGCGCCGGCTTGCGCATCTGCCCGAGGACATTCTGCCCGATCCGGTCGGGCTGGCCATCTGCGACGGATCCGGTGTCACGACCTTCCGCAAGCCGCTGCCGGAATTTCCCTTGCCACGTCTGGGGGCAGGCTGTGCGCTCTGGCCGCTCTACCGGGCGCTGGCGCGGCCAATGATGGTGCATGTGGCGGTGATGCAACAGTCCGCCCGCGCCGCCGCGCGACACCGGGGATTTGCCATTTCGCAGCCCATCGGGCAGGCCGTTGCAGGAGAGGACGTGCTGTTCGAAAGTCACATGCTGATCGTGCCCGAACCCAAGCGCGACACCTCGGAAACGGTCCGCCGGGTCGGGCTCAGCTGCCGGATTTGCCCGCATCCCGATTGCGAGGCACGACGCGAACCATCTATCATGGTGGCCTCGGCTCCTACGAAGCTTTGACACACTGCCTGCACTTCGTAATAGTTCATCCACGCTGGCCTAAAATAACGGCAAAAAGCCGACCAGCATCTTGCGGCACGGGGGAGGCGCGCATGTCGAAACAGGTTCTGTTGATCGAAGACGAACCCAATATCATCGAGGCAATCAGCTTTATCCTGTCGCGGGACGGGTGGAGCGTCAAAACCCACTCAAACGGGGCCGATGCCGTGGAAATGGTGAAAGAGCGGAAACCCGACGTGCTGATCCTCGATGTGATGCTGCCGGGGAAAAGCGGCTATGATATCCTGCGCGAATTGCGCGATGATCCGGACATCAACGGATTGCCGGTGCTGATGCTTACCGCGCGGGGACAGACCAAGGACCGCGAGATCGCGGAACGTGCGGGCTGCGACGCGTTCATGACCAAACCGTTTTCCAATGCGGATGTGCTCGAAACCGTGCGAGCCCTTGCCGCGAAATGAAGCGCACGACGGACAGGCCCGGATCGCCAACCGTCTTTCACGAACGACGCACCTATCGCCGCCGACGCGTCATGGATGCCGCTCGGGTGGCCCCCGGGCTGGCCCTGATCCTATGGGCGCTGCCGATGGTCTGGCCGCAGACCGGGGAAGGCACCGTCAGCAGCGCGACCGCGCTGATCTACATTTTTGCGGTCTGGGCGGGGGTGATCCTGCTGACATGGGCCCTGTCTCGCCTGCTGGCCGATGAGGCGGACGAGCCCCCGGATGACGTGTCATGAGCACGCTCAACCTGCTGGTCGCGGTCTGCACGGCCTATGTGTTCTTTCTGTTCTTCGTCGCCTTCGCCGCCGACCGGCTGGCGCTGCAGGGCAAGAAGGCATGGCTGCGGTCACCACTGATCTACACGCTGTCGCTGTCGATCTACTGCACCGCCTGGACCTTTTACGGCGCAGTCGGATCGGCGGCGCGCAACGGGTTCGAATACCTGACGATCTATCTCGGCCCGACACTCGTGATGGTCAGCTGGTGGTGGCTGTTGCGCAAGCTGATCCGCATTGGCCGCACACAGAAGATCACCTCTATCGCCGACCTGATCTCGTCGCGCTACGGCAAGTCCAGCCTGCTGGCGGCGGGTGTAACGATCCTCGCGGTGATCGGCACGACGCCTTATATCGCGCTGCAACTGCAATCCGTGACATTATCCTTTTCGGTCTTTGCCGCGCAATCCGACGGGCTGGCGGCGCAGGATCAGGCGCAGGTGGCGCTGTGGCTGTCGCTGGGTCTGGCGCTGTTCACGGTTCTGTTCGGCACCCGGAACCTTGACGCAAAGGAACGGCATGACGGCGTGGTCATGGCCATCGCGGTCGAGGCGGTGGTCAAGCTGGTCGCGCTCCTGTCCGTGGGCATCTTCGTCGTCTGGGGCGTGTCCGGTGGTTTGACCGAAGCGCTGCAGCGGATCGACGCCTCTGAATTCGGCGAATGGCATACCGACCGCAGCCGCTGGGCCGGACTGATCTTTCTGTCGGCGGCTGCGTTCCTGTGTCTGCCGCGCACGTTTCAGGTGCTGGTGGTCGAGAACGACGATGAAAGTCATCTGCGCACGGCCAGCTGGGCCTTTCCGCTCTATCTGTGCCTGATCAGCCTCTTTGTCGTGCCCATCGCGGTGGTCGGGCTCGACATCATGCCGGAAGGATCGAACCCGGACCTCTTTGTTCTGACGGTGCCGCTGGCGCTGGGCGAGAACGGGCTGGCGATGCTGTCCTTCCTTGGCGGGTTCAGTTCCGCTACATCCATGGTGATCGTGGCCGCGATTGCGCTGTCGACAATGGTGTCGAACCACATCGTCATGCCGATCTGGCTGCACTTGAGCCCAGGCGGCGCCAGCGTGTCGGGCGATGTGCGCGCCGCCGTTCTGATGGCGCGGCGGATCTCGATCGTCGGGGTGGTCATGCTGGGCTATCTCTATTTCCGCATGTCGAGCGGTGGCGCGGCGCTGGCCTCGATCGGTCTGGTGGCGTTCTGCGGGCTGGCGCAGGTGCTGCCTGCGATGCTGGGCGGCATGTTCTGGCGCGGGGCCACGCGGCTGGGCGCGTTCGCCGGGTTGAGCGCAGGGTTCGCGGTCTGGCTGTATACGCTCTATCTGCCCAGCTTTGGCGTGGGCACAATCCTGCCCATGTCGATCGTCGACAACGGGCTGTTCGGTTGGGCTTGGCTGAAGCCTGACGCCTTGTTCGGCATCACTGGTATGGATCAGCTCATGCACGCCCTGCTCTGGAGCATGCTGTTCAACGTCATCGCCTTTGTCGGCGTGTCGCTGGTGACATTCCCGTCGCCGCTGGAACGGCTGCAAGCCGCGCAATTCGTCAACATCTTCGACCATTCCACCAGCGCCCGCAGCTGGTCGGGTGGCACGGCACAGACCGAAGACCTGATGGTCATGGCGCAGCGGATCCTGGGCGCCGGAGAGGCGCAGGCGCTGTTTCTGCGTCATGCCAGGCGGCAGGGCGCGCGCAGCAACCTGCCTGCGCCGACACCGGATTTCCTCGAAGCGCTGGAGCGCGAGCTGGGCAGTTCCGTGGGCGCTGCCACGGCGCACGCAATGGTGGGGCAGATTACCGGGGGCATGGCGATCTCGGTCGAAGACCTGATGGCGGTGGCGGACGAAACCGCGCAGATGCTCGAATACTCGGCCCGGCTCAAGGAACAGTCGCAGGAGCTGAGCCGCACCGCGCTGGAATTGCGCAACGCCAACCAGAAGCTGACACGCCTGTCGATCCAGAAGGACGCGTTCCTGAGCCAGATCAGCCACGAGCTGCGCACGCCCATGACTTCGATCCGGGCGTTTTCTGAGATCTTGCGTGACACGGACCAGATGACTCCTGCAGAGCAGTCGCGCTATGCCTCCATCATCCATGACGAAGCGCAGCGCCTGACGCGTCTTCTAGATGATCTGCTGGACCTCAGCGTGGTGGAAAACGGGCAGGTGAACCTCAACCTGCGCGACGGCACGTTGCGCGACGCGCTGGATCGGGCGGTGTCCTCGGCGGGCATCGGCGAAGACGGGGTGCTGCTGGACATCGACCGCGACCCGTCCAAGGAGGGGATCGTGCTGCACACCGATCTTGACCGTCTCAGTCAAGTGTTCATCAACCTGATCGCCAATGCCCGCAAATATTGCGATGCCAAGGCCCCCCGCCTTGTCATTCGCGTGATGCAGGAAGCCGACCGTGTCGTGATTGATTTTCAGGACAACGGGTCGGGCATTTCGCCAGACGCGGTAGATATGATCTTCGAGAAATTCGCCCGTGTCAGTGACCAGAAGGCCGGTGGGGCCGGGCTTGGCCTCGCGATCTGTCGACAGGTGATGACGCGGCTGGGCGGGTCTGTCGATTACGTGCCTGCCGCGCGAGGCGCGAATTTCCGCGTGGTTCTGCCCTACCGCACCGCGATGGCCGCGCAATAATCCTGTCAGGGCGATTTCGCTAAACCCTTGGTAACCAATTCCGGCGATAACCGGGAAAACGGCCAAGGGGGCAGCCGCGCAGACATGACCGAGGACGCGACAGAAACGGTATTGCAACGTAAGGCAAACGCACAGCGCAGGGCGCTGGGCGGTGGCGCATGGTCGCTGCCCCGCGCGCTGGGTCGGGCCATGTCGATCGCGGCGGATGCGCTGTGGGGCCTGACGCTTGTGGCGCGGACGACCGACGATGAAACCCTGTCGGCGGATCGGGCCGCCAGCCGCATCGGCGGTGACCGACTGCTGGTGGTCCTCGAACATGAGACCGGGCCGCGCGGGCTGGTTGCGTTTGACCGGGAGATCCTGACGGGGCTGATCGACGTGCAGACGCTGGGGCGGGTGACGCGGTTTCCCAGTGACACCCGCGCCTACACGCCGACCGATGCCGCCATGACGGCCCCCCTTGTCGATGCGGCCTTGCCCCGGTTCGCGTCGATGCTGTCAGCCCAGCCGGACATGGCGCATCTGCAGAATTACAGGTTCGGAGCGCTGGTCGAGGATGTTCAGGCCGCCAGCCTCGCGCTTGATTCCGAAACCTATCACCTCATCGCTCTAGATGTGAGCCTTGCGCAGGACATGCGCAGCGGGCGCGTCCTGTTCCTGTTTCCCGAACCGCCCCGCGCGACGGACACCGGCAAGACGGCGCTGCCCGGCAGGCACGAGGCTGTGCTCAAACTCGCCCCGGTCCGGATGCAGGCGGTTCTGGCGCGCATCCATATCTCGCTGGACCGCGCCCAAGCCCTCCGTCCCGGTGACGTGCTTCCGATTTCATCGCGGGCCGCATCCTCGGCCTCGCTAGTGCTGTCGGGGGGCCATGTCGTCGCGCGCGGAAAATTGGGGCAGATGAACGGATTTCGCGCCATTCGCGTCGGTCGGGCGGACACCCCGCTGCACGCACCGGATCAGCGCGCGACACAACCCGACACGCCTCAACCCTCCACGGCGATGGTGCCGATCCCGTCCGCCGGTCCGGCGTTTGGCCAAAGTGGATCGTTTGACATGGCGCTGAGTGACATTTCCGCTGGTCTACCCATCGTCTCGGACGCGTTCGAGCTTTAGCGCTGTGCTTCTGCCGCCGCTTCCAGCGTGGGACGCAGGCCCGACAGGTCATAGCCCGCCCGCGCCACAGCGCCTAAGATGTCATCCGCGCTTTGCTGTCCTGCCTGGCTGAGCGCCCAGAGGATCGAACAGCGCGTGCCCGAGGCGCAATAGGCCAGAACCGGACCATCGGACGCGTCGACCAGCGCGGCCTGTTGCGCGATCCGGTCGGGGGTCAGGGTCTGATGAGTGATCGGCAACACCTCGAATCGCAGCCCTTCGGCCTCGATCGCGGCGCGCATGGTGTCGGCCTGATGCGACGGCGGCACCTCGGCATCCGGACGGTTGCAGATCACGGTGGTGATGCCCGCCGCCTTGATGGCAGCGGCGTCTTCCGGGTCGATTTGCGGGGACACGCTGTAGCGGTCGGTGATGGGACGAATATCCATGCTCAAGACCTACTGCGCGGTTGCGGGTCTGTCCAGCCACGCCCGCAGGCTTGGCATGGCGCTCATCCCGGCGACCATCGCGCCAAGGAAGACCAACCCCTCGATCCCGCCATAGGCGAGCGAGGCAATCGCCGGACCAGGGCAAAGACCTACAAGCCCCCAGCCCATGCCGAAAAGCACAGAGCCCACGACAAGGTTGCGCCCCAGACTTGGCTCGGGTCGCGGCGGCATCGCATCCCCGGTCAGGGAAAAGCGGCGCTTTTCCGCAATGCGCCAGGCAATCGCCATCGGCAGGATCGCGCCGCCCATGACAAAGGCCAGCGTCGGATCCCAATCTCCGAAGATGTCGAGCCAGCCCTGCACCTTGCGGGTGTCGGTCATGCCCGAGATGAACAGTCCTGCCCCGAACAGGCCACCAGCCACGAAAGCGAAAAGATTACGCATCAGATGATCCCCAGCAGGTGACGGAAGAGCACGACGGTTAGACCGCCGGCGAGGATGTAGAATACGGTGGCGACCATGCCGCGCAGTGACATCCGAGAGATGCCGCAGACCCCGTGCCCCGAGGTGCAGCCATTTGCCAGCCGCGTGCCGATGCCCACAAGCAGGCCCGCCGCGATCAGCAAGGCAAAGTTGCTGGTGGCATGAGTGTCCTTGGGGCCAAGGGTGACCAGCATCACCACCGGGATTACTGCCAATCCGGCCAAAAAGCTCACACGCTCCCACATCGTGCTGCGCCCGCTGCCATCGACAAGCCCGCCGATGATACCGCTCGCACCCATGATGCGCCCATTGGCCAGCAGGTACACTGCGCCGCCTGTGCCAATCAGCATCCCGCCGATCAGCCCGTAAATCCAATCCGGGTTCATGTTCTTACAATCCGTTTACTGGGACCTTGAGGAAGACCTTGCCGTCCTTGTCTGCGGGCGGCATTTGCCCGGCGCGCATGTTCACCTGCAGCGACGGGATGATGAGTTTGGGCATGGCCAGCGTGGCATCGCGCGCGTTGCGCATCTCGACAAAGCTGTCCTTGGTGGCACCGCCGCCGACATGCACGTTACGCGCTTTCTGTTCGCCTACGGTGGTCTCCCAAGCATAATTCTCGCGCCCCGGCGCCTTGTAATCGTGACCCACGAAAATCCGGGTGGCATCGGGCAGGGCAAGGATTTTCTGCACCGAGTCGTACAGCACCTCGGAGGATCCGCCGGGAAAGTCGCAGCGCGCCGTGCCGAAATCCGGCATGAACAGCGTGTCGCCGACAAAAGCCGCATCGCCGATCACGTAGGTCAGGCAGGCGGGCGTGTGCCCCGGCGTGTGCAGCACATCCGCGCGCATCTGGCCGATATGGAAACTGTCGCCTTCGTCGAACAGCTGGTCGAACTGGCTGCCATCGCGCTGAAACTCTGTGCCTTCGTTGAACACTTTGCCGAACGTGTCCTGCACGACCTGAATGCGGTCGCCGATGCCGATTTTGCCGCCAAGCGCATCCTGCAGATAGGGCGCGGCGCTGAGGTGATCGGCATGCACGTGGCTTTCCAGCAGCCATTGCACGTCGAGGCCATTGGACTTGACGAAATCAATGATTGCATCGGCGGATTTGGTGTCTGTGCGACCCGAGGCATAGTCGAAGTCCAGCACAGAATCGACAATCGCGCAGGCGCTGCCCTGGGGGTCTTGCACCACGTAGGAGATCGTGTTGGTGGCGTCGTCGAAAAAACCAGTGACCTTGGGTGTCATTTCGTGGCCCTCCTTGCTCTGCTAAACATATAAAGAAAACTGAATACGTAGCAAGGGGGTGCCGCGAAAAAACGTATGGCCCGCGCAAGTTTTCGGCTGCGGCTGGCCCTAGGCCTGTGGGGCCACCCCACGGCCCGAAGGGTTTGACAGGTAAGCCAGCACATCGTTCTTGCCGATCACGCCGATCGCCGTGCCGCCATCAACCACCGCCAGGTCGGTGTCGCTGCTGACCAGAGTCGTCATCACCTCTTGCACCCGCGCATCGGCATCCACCGGCAGTGCACCGTCAACGGGGGTGCCCGCGCGCATCACGTCACGGGCACGCAACACACCCAAGGGGTTCATGTGCTTGACGAAATCGGCCACGTAATCGTTCGACGGGTTGCGGAAGATCTCTTGCGGGGTACCGCATTGCACGATCCGCCCGCCTTCCATGATGGCGATGCGGTTGCCGATCTTGAACGCCTCGTCCAGATCGTGGCTCACGAAGATGATCGTGCGCTTCAGCCGTTGCTGCAACTCCAGCAACTCGTCCTGCAACTTGGTGCGAATGAGCGGATCAAGCGCGGAAAACGGCTCGTCCATCAACAGGATCGGCGCATCCGTGGCAAAGGCGCGGGCCAGTCCAACCCGCTGCTGCATGCCGCCCGACAACTCGCCCACCTTGCGGTCGGCCCAATCGGTCAGCCCGACCAGCGCAAGCTGTTTTTCGACCTGTCCGTTGCGCTCGGCCTTTGACTGGCCGCCAAGCTCGAGGCCGAGCCCGACATTCTCGCGCACGGACCGCCAGGGCAACAGGCCGAATTGCTGAAACACCATCGCCACGTGCCGCAGCCGCAAACTGCGCAGAACCTCGGCGCTGGCATGCGTGACATCGACCATCCCGCTGCCGTCATGCACCCGCACACAGCCGCGCACCACCGGGTTCAGCCCGTTCACCGCCCGCAACAGGGTTGATTTGCCGGAGCCGGACAGCCCCATCAGAACAAGGATTTCACCCTCGGCCACGGTCAGCGAACAATCATGCACACCCAGAACCTGCCCGGTGTCGCGCTGAATCTGGCCGCGATCCTGTCCGCCATCCATCAGCGGCAGCGCCGCTTCGGGTTTTTCGCCGAACACGATCGACACATTGTCGAACTCTACGCGCGTGGTGCTCATTTGCCCCGCTCCATCCGCAGCATCCGGTCAAGAATGATGGCAACAACGACGATCACAAACCCGCTTTCGAACCCGCGCGCGGTGTTCACCTGGTTGAGCGCGCGCACCACCGGCACGCCCAGACCGTCGGCCCCGACCAGCGCCGCGATCACCACCATCGACAGCGACAACATGATCGTCTGGTTCAGCCCGGTCATGATCTGCGGCAGGGCCGAGGGCAGCTCGACCTTCCAAAGCAATTGCGATTTCGTGGCACCGAACGCTTCGGCCGCTTCGATCAGATGTAAGGGGGTCGAACTTACCCCCAGATGGGTCAGCCGGATCGGTGCAGGAAGCACGAAAATCACCGTGGCGATCAGGCCCGGCACCATGCCGATGCCGAAAAACACAATGGCAGGAATAAGATAGACGAATGTGGGCAAGGTCTGCATCAGGTCCAGAACCGGCCGCATCCACGCGTAAAGCCGGGGCCTGTGCGCCACCGCGATGCCGATGGGCACGCCGACGCCCATGCAGACCACGCAGGCCGACAGGACAAGCGTCAGGCTCTCGGTCGTTTCCTCCCAATAGCCTTGGTTGATGATGAACAAGAACCCCAGCGCCACGAACAGCGAGACCTTCCAGCTGCGTTGCAGGTACCAGGTCAGCGCCACGAACAGCCCGATGATCACCAGCGGGTGCGGCGTTTGCAGCAGCCATAAAAAGCCGTCGATCATGGCTTCCAACGCATCTGCCACGCCATCGAAAAAGAATGCGCCATTACGTTCGAGCCACGACATCGCCGTCCCGGCAACCTGTCCCACCGGGATCTTGTTCTCTGTCAACCAGTCCATGAAAAGGTCCTGTGATCAAAAAGGAAGGGCGGCCTGACGCCGCCCTGATCCGGTTACTGAAGCGCGGCCTTGACCGCCGCGACGGCATCGCCGCCGTCCTTGGTGGTCACGCCGTCAAGCCATGCCACATAGGCGTCCGGGTTGGCCTGAAGCCATGCGGTCGCGGCGTCGCGCGCCTCGGTGCCGTCATTCAGGATTGCGCCCATGATTTCGTTTTCCATGGCCAGCGTGAATTCGAGGTTGGTCAAGAGCGTGCCGACATTCGGGCAGGCGTCGACAAAACCGGCGGTGGTGTTGGTGTAGACCGTTGCACCGCCAAGATTCGGGCCGAACCAGTCGTCGCCGCCGGTCAGGTAGGTCATGTCGAAATTCGCGTTCATCGGGTGGGGTTCCCAGCCAAGGAACACAACCGGTTCGCTGCGTTCGTCTGCACGCGCCACCTGTGCCAGCATCCCCTGTTCCGAGCTTTCGACCACGTCGAAGCCTTCGAGGTCAAACGCATTGGCAGCGATCATGTCCATGATCAGGCGGTTGCCGTCATTGCCCGGCTCGATCCCGTAGATTTCGCCGTCCAGTGCATCGCGCTGCGCGGCAATGGCGTCAAAGCTGGTGATGCCCAGATCGGCGCCTGCCTTGTTCGTGGCCAATGTATATTTCGCGCCTTCGAGATTCGCGCGCACTGTGTCGACCGTGCCCGCATCGCGGTAGGGGGCAATGTCGGCTTCCATCGTCGGCATCCAGTTGCCGAGGAACACGTCAACATCGCCGCCCGCCAGCGCGGTATAGGTCACCGGAACCGACAGCACCTTGATGTCGGTGTCGTATCCCAGCGCATCCAGAACAACGGTCGTTGCCGCCGTGGTCGCGGTGATGTCGGTCCAGCCCACATCGGAAAAGACGATTGTTTCGCAATCGGCAGCAGCTGCACCTGCGGCACAGATCGCGAGGATGGAAAGTGAAGATTTCATCATATCTCAAGTCTCCCTGACAGAGGTCGTGTATTTTTGTTGATTGACGAGTCAATTAAAAACGCCATACGGTCCCGCACGTCAAACACTTATTTTTCGAGGTCGAACGTGCCGAAACTCGGGATGGAGCCTATACGCCGCGAGGCGCTGGTAAAAGCGACGATTGCCGAGATCGGTCAAACGGGCTCGCTCGACGTGACCGTGGCGCAGATCGCACGACGGGCAGGCATGTCGTCGGCGCTGGCGCATCACTATTTCGGCGGTAAGGATCAGATCTTCCTCGCCGCGATGCGCCATACGCTCAGCCTTTACGGTGCCGAGGTGCGCGGCGCGCTAGCCATGGCCAAGGGGCCGCGCGAGCGCACCGAGGCGATCATCCGCGCGGGGTTCACCAACTCCAATTTCCGCCGCGAAGTCGTTGCATCATGGCTGAATTTCTACGTTCTCGCCCAGTCCGACGATCAGGCGCGCCGCCTTCTGGCAGTGTATCAGAAACGCTTGCACTCGAACCTCGTCTACAATCTGCGTGCCTTGATCGGGGCGCAGGCTGTCGATGTGGCCTTGCGCATCGCGGGCCTCATCGACGGGCTTTATCTGCGCGAAGCGCTGAGCAAAGGCGTGCCCTCTGGCGAAGGGGCCACGCTCAAGGTGCTGACGATGCTCGACCATGAACTCAGATTTGCCGACAGGGAGCCGAATACATGAGCTACGACACCCAGCCGAAAGCCAGCCATTTCGTTGACGGTGCCTATATCGAAGACACCGTTGGCACGCCGATTCCGGTGATCTATCCCGCCACCGGCGAACAGATCGCAACGGTCCATGCGGCGACACCTGCAATTGTGGACAAGGCTCTTGCCGCTGCGGATCGTGCGCAAAAGCAATGGGCCGCTATGTCCGGCACCGAACGTGGACGCATCCTGCGCCGCGCCGCCGACATCATGCGCGAGCGCAATCACGATCTGTCGGTTCTCGAAACCCGTGACACCGGCAAGCCCTATCAAGAGACCATCGCCGTCGATGCCACCAGCGGCGCGGATGCGCTGGAATATTTCGGCGGTCTCGCCGGCAGCCTGACCGGAGAGCATATCCAGCTTGGCGAGAACTGGGTCTATACCCGCCGCGAACCCCTGGGCGTCTGCGTCGGCATTGGCGCGTGGAACTACCCGACCCAGATCGCCTGCTGGAAAGGCGCGCCTGCATTGGCCTGTGGTAATTCCATGGTCTTCAAGCCCTCCGAGACAACACCGCTTTGTGCCCTGAAAGTTGCCGAAATCCTGCACGAGGCGGGCTTGCCTGCGGGGGTCTACAACGTTGTGCAGGGCATGGGCGAGATCGGTGCGGCGCTTGTGACCGATCCGCGGGTGGCAAAGGTGTCGCTGACCGGCGCAGTCCCTACCGGCAAGAAAGTCTACACGGCGGCGGCAGCGCAGATGAAGCACGTCACGATGGAGTTGGGTGGAAAATCTCCGCTTCTGGTCTTCGAGGATGCCGATCTGGAAAATGCTGTGGGTGGCGCCATCCTGGGCAATTTCTACTCCTCTGGTCAGGTGTGTTCGAACGGGACACGGGTATTTGTGCAGAAAGGGATTAAGGAAAAGTTTCTTTCTCGCCTCGCTGAACGACTTTCAAACGCGGTGATTGGCGATCCGCTGGACGAGGCCACCAATTTCGGGCCGATGGTGTCCGAAAACCAGATGAAGATCGTTCTTGAGTATATCGAAAAAGGCAAGGCCGAAGGCGCGCGTCTGGTGGCGGGCGG
The DNA here is from genome assembly GCA_041725935.1 of Pelagibaca sp. GTDB lineage: Bacteria > Pseudomonadota > Alphaproteobacteria > Rhodobacterales > Rhodobacteraceae > Marivita. Next base: position 2,283 of record JBGRQD010000039.1, on the reverse strand, counting down.
CGCGCGTCTTGATCGGGATGGTTTCTACCTGCAACCCACTGTTTTCGCAGACGTTACCGACGACATGACCATCGCGCGAGAAGAGATCTTCGGCCCCGTCATGGCGGTTCTTGATTTCGAGGATGAAGATGAAGCGATAACCCGCGCCAATGCCACCGAATTTGGCCTGTCCGCCGGTGTGTTTACCCGCGACCTGTCGCGCGCGCACCGCGTCATCGCGCAGCTCGAGGCAGGGTCGTGCTACATCAATTCCTACAATGACGCGCCTGTCGAAGCCCCGTTCGGCGGAACGAAAATGTCGGGTGTCGGGCGTGAAAACTCCAGGGAAGCCATCCATCACTACAGCGAATTGAAATCCGTCTTCGTTCGCATGGGCGATGTCGAGGCTCCGTACTAAGGCACTGTTATGAAAGCTGATTATGTCATAGTGGGCGCAGGCTCTGCGGGCTGCGCGATGGCCTATCGTTTGTCTGAGGCCGGGCGGTCGGTGATCGTCATCGAACATGGCGGCTCCGATGCGGGGCCGTTCATCCAGATGCCCGGTGCGCTGAGCTATCCGATGAACATGAAACGCTACGACTGGGGGTTTCGTACCGAACCGGAACCACATCTGGGAGGGCGTCGACTGGCCTGTCCGCGCGGCAAGGTGATCGGTGGGTCATCGTCGATAAACGGCATGATTTATGTCCGAGGCCATGCGCGGGATTATGACCATTGGCGGGATCAGGGCGCCAGCGGTTGGGGATATACGGATGTTCTGCCCTATTTCCAACGGCTTGAGAGCTGGAATTCAGGTGGGCACGGTGGCGATCCGGAGTGGCGAGGCGGCGACGGACCGGTGCATGTGACGCGTGGCGCGCGCGCGAACCCGCTGACCCGCGCCTTTGTCGAGGCAGGGGCGCAAGCGGGTTACGGGGTGACCGGCGACTACAACGGGCACCGGCAGGAAGGTGTCGGGCCGTTCGACATGACTGTCTGGCAGGGAGAACGCTGGTCCGCGGCCAAGGCCTATCTGCGTCCCGCGCTCAAGCGGGAAAACTGCAATCTTGTCAGAGGGTTCGCACGAAGAATTGTGGTCGAAGACGGATGCGCCACAGGGGTCGAGATCGAACAAGGCGGCGAGATCAAAGTGATCCGGGCAAATATTGAGGTGATCCTTGCAACATCGGCCATCAACTCCCCGAAATTGCTCATGCTTTCCGGGATTGGGCCGGCAGGGCATCTACAGGAAAACGGCATCGACGTGGTGGCGGATCGACCCGGTGTGGGGCAGAACCTTCAGGATCACCTCGAGGTCTATGTGCAGGCGGCGGCGAGTCAGAAAGTGAGCCTGTTCACGTACTGGAACCTGCTGGGCAAGGCCTATGTCGGCGCACGGTGGCTGTTCACGAAAACCGGGCCGGGTGCCTCTAACCAGTTTGAAAGTGCTGGATTTATTCGCTCGAAGGCTGGCGTTGAGTATCCTGATTTGCAGATCCATTTCCTGCCCATCGCCGTGCGGTATGATGGGAAGATTGCAGCGGAAGGGCACGGGTTTCAGGCGCATGTCGGGCCGATGCGGTCGCCGTCGCGGGGGCAGATCACTTTGCGGTCCGGAGATCCGAAGGATGATCCGAGGATTTTCTTCAATTACATGAGCCACTTGGAGGACTGGACTGACTTTCGGCAAGGCATCCGGCTGGTGCGCGAGATCTTTGAGCAGGACGCGTTCAAACCCTATTTCAAACATGAAATCCAACCGGGCGAGGCTGCGCAAAGCGATGAAATGCTTGATGATTTCATCCGCGAACATGCCGAGAGCGCGTATCACCCTTGCGGCACCTGCAAGATGGGCTCGAGGGAGGATCAGATGGCGGTCGTGGACCCGGAAGCAAGGGTAATTGGTGTGCAAAATCTGAGGGTTGCGGACAGTTCGATCTTTCCGCGCATCACCAATGGCAACCTGAATGCGCCGTCGATTTTGGTGGGGGAAAAAGCCTCGGATCACATTCTGGGCAAAGCGCCGTTGGCGTCGGACAATCGGGAGCCGTGGATTCACCCCGACTGGAGAACTTCGCAGCGCTGAGACGTACGGATCGTACGGGGCAATCGTACGGTACGCATTTGGTGTTCGGGTGTGCCGATACTTCGGTTAAATAGTATGAAAATGAAAGACCATTCGATAATATAGAACAAAATCTGAAACGATTTCTTAATTCATTCTGGCTAGGGCCTGTGGACATTCAGGATTCCCATTTGGCGTGATTTCTGATTCAAACTTCCAAAATGGAGGTTTGAATGAAC
>JBGRQD010000038.1:0-21500 GCA_041725935.1 Pelagibaca sp. | reverse complement strand
TCACCCCTGCCATTTCCGTGGCGAGAATGAATCATGTTCTCAAACCGCTGTCGAGGCAGGACTATTTCAGCAGCTTGGTAGACCTTCCACCAACGTTTCATCCAACTATCAGGGAAACAACGAGATGAAAAAGAAACTAACAACTGCTGCCACAGTCACCGCTTTGCTTGCCACCGGCGCCCTTGCCAATGACACCGCGTCGATCAAGCCGATTGTCGGCACGTTTCTGGGCGCCGTCCTGCAAGGCGACGTCGACACGATGCGCGAGGTGGCGAACGCGGATTACATCCAGCACAACCCCTTCATCCCGACCGGGCTGGAGCCGTTCATCGGCCTTTTGCCGGTTCTGGCAGAGGCCGGCACCACCGCTGAAAACATCCGCACGTTCGAGGACGGCAACTATGTCTTCATGCACAACATCTGGCGCAATGCCGCGCCCTTCGGCGCCGACGAGATGGTGTCCTTCGACATCATCCGCGTAGACGAAAATGGCAAAGTCGCCGAACACTGGGACGTGTTGCAGCCCTTGGTCACGGAAACCGCCAGCGGCAGAAGCCAGACCGACGGCCCCACCGAAGTGACCGATCTGACCAAGAGCGAGGAAAACAAGGCGCTGGCCGTCGCGCTGGTCGAAGACGTGCTGATGGGCAAGAACCCTGCCAAGATCACCCAGTATATCAGCGCCGAAAGCTACGCTTAGCATAACCCGTATATCAAGGACGGGCTGAGCGGGATCGTCGAGGCGGTCGAGGCCCTGACCGCGCAAAACAACATGTTCCAATACACCGAGATCCACGCGGTGCTGGGCGAGGGCAATTTTGTCCTTACCGTTAGCGAGGGCCAATGGAATGGCACGACCAATGCCTTCTACGATCTGTTCCGCATGGAAGACGGCATGATCGTCGAGCATTGGGACGTGATCCAGCCTGTGCCGACCGAGGGCCTTGCCAATGACAACGGCATGTTCACCGGCTTTGACGGTGTTGGCCCTGACTCGATCGGGCAATAGACCTCATCACGATATAGCCGGGAAAACTGCCAGCGCCCAAGCAGGTGGGACAGCTGTCTCGCCTGCCAATCGCAATCATGCCCGTAACAAGAGAACAACGCACAGCTGGCCGGATGTCTGCCTGATGATCGATAGATGGAAAACGAATGCCTGCTTATGAACTGACACCTGACAGCTTTCGGCAGCGCCCGGATGTTACTCGGGCGGTTGCAAACCCCCGCTCACCGCGTAGCGTGCTCAACTACCTGTGCGGCTGCAATACTTCGAAGCCAGAAATCCGTGAAAGCCTGAACCAGGACGAAACAGTGCGGCCCTTGATGACGATCTGGTTTCAAAGCGGTCGGACCCTCGATGCGTTTTGCCAGCCCTTTGCGCCGGTTGTGCGTGAACTGAAGTCCGATCTGCCGAGTTTGACCGGCGAAGACTGGGACAGCCTTGACGGCACAGCGGCCAAGGTGCTGCTGGCCGATCAATTATCTCGATCCTGTTTTCGCGGCAGCGCTGAAGCTTTTTCCTATGACCCGATTGCCCGCGACCTGATGCGCACATTGATGGCCCCACAGATTATCGACTCCACGCTTACCCTGCCTGCTGCTATCCTCTATCTGCTTCCTTGGGCCTTTGCGCATTCTGAGGATGTAGCGGATCTGGACCTTGCCTGCGATTTTGTCGACTTGGCCATCGGGGCCTATCTGAATTTCGGATTGTTTGCCGAGCGCAACAAACCAGCCATCGACCAGCACCGCCAGGTTCTGAAGAAATTCGGCCGCTACCCGCAACGCAACGCCGAATTTGGTCGCGAGACTACAGCTGCTGAGAAAGCATAGCTCGACGATAAGGAAAATCTGCCCATCTGGGCGGGCGGCAAGGCGTCGTTCAGCCAAAGAGTTGGATAATCAAGACTTGGTACACGCCGTGCTAGCCCATCCGAATACGCCACTTGCTCAATCGAATGGCGGCGTCTTCGTCATCCCCACGCTGCGGTCGCATGCATAAGGCGGAGAGGTTCGCCCTTTGTTGTCACAGCTAATGGATAGGTTCGCGTTCCTCTCTACCAAGTTTTTGACCTTCGGAGTTACGCCGAAGCGGTGAGCAAAAAGGGCCTAGGCGACGCGATCAGACGGCGACGGACGTCCGTTACTTTTGCGACGAACGTATCCATGACAACGCCGGCGGCACCAATTGCCCCATGAGTAAAATAACTTAGTATGACTAAAAATACTGACCAACGGTAAGTTTATGATTGACTGAGCCAGTTTCATAGCTGCACATTTGATCCTGTGCAGAACTGTGTCAGCGCCCCGATGGCTTACTTGGGAGAAGCGCTGCCGATGATCGCAACGAAGTAGCAAGTACCGAGCATCTGGCTGAGCCAGCACGCGCGAAAAGGCGGGGGAAAGATCAAGATGATGCGATGCTTTTGCCGTCTGCTTGCTATTGGCGGCAGTGGGCCATGACATCATTGGCCGATCTGCTGGCGAGCGTGTTCGACCGACGCAAGGTGTGGTCTGCTCCTGAAAGACTTAGCGAGAAATCAATTGCCGAACTGGCGTTCGAACTGGTCGGCAGTGCAGGGGAAGCATCAGGACTCGCTTCAGCTGCCGCCATATTGACGAGTTACTCCTCGCTTGACGATGCGGCCAAGCTTGCCTTCTTTCGGATGTTGTCAGTCGAGATGAACATTTCCGCGGACAAGGTGCGTCACGCGCTGGATTTGTATGAAGCCTCTCCTTCAAAGGCCACCTATCGAGACTTCGCCGCTGCAGCTGAGCCGCCGCGGCAGGAGTTGATCCGTAGGCTGAACAGGGTGCCTGGAGCGACCGGCAGTCTGGTGCGTATGCGGGCCGATTTGCTGCGTTTGGGCCGGGGCGAGCCAGATCTTGAAGCACTGGACTTGGATTTTCGGCACCTCTTCGCGTCTTGGTTCAACCGTGGTTTTCTGGTGCTGCGACCGGTCAGTTGGGAAAGCCCTGCACACATACTCGAAAAGATCATCGCCTATGAAGCTGTTCATGCGATCGACAGTTGGGATGACTTGCGGCGGCGGCTGGAGCCTGCCGATCGCCGCTGTTTTGCCTTCTTCCATCCAGCAATGCCGGACGAGCCGCTGATCTTCGTCGAGGTCGCCCTTACACAAGGCATCGCGCATTCGATTCAGTCGCTGTTGGCCGAGAATCGTGAGGAAAAGTCTGTAGAACAGGCGGATACATCGGTATTCTATTCAATCTCCAATTGCCAACCAGGACTTTCAGGAATTTCTTTTGGCAATTCGCTCATCAAGCAAGTCGCTGCGGACCTTTCGCAAGAGCTGCCCGGGATCCGGACTTTCGTGACGCTGTCCCCGATGCCCGGCTTCGCGAGGTGGCTGTCCGAAACGGGTGTAGATACCAAGCATGTCGATGGACAGGCGCTTTGCGCGCTTGGAGCGTATTTTCTTGCCGAGGCAAAAGATCGCAAAGGGATGCCCTTCGATGCCGTGGCACGTTTCCATCTGGGCAACGGGGCTATCCTGCATCAAGTCCATGCTGATGCGGATCGCTCTGAGAAGGGTCTCGGTCAGTCTGCAGGTCTAATGGTCAACTATCTCTACGACCTAAGCCGAGTAGCGCAGAACCACGAGCGGTTCGCCACGACAGGTGAGGTCGCCACCTCACCTCAAGTGCGTGCGCTTTGTGCGCAGGCAGAGAAATTTCTTCACACGGAAAAGACAGCATGACCAACCCGCTCTTCGATCGATTGTTCGCGAGGCATGCCGGCAAGAGCAAACCGTTTTTGCGACTGGTCGACGGTACCACCGTTTCTTATGCCGCTTTTCTTGGTCTCGCCGCGCAGATTGCTCATCTTCTGACACAAAGCGGACTGCAAGCCGGTGATCGTCTAGCAGTCCAGGTTCAAAAGTCGCACGAGGCGTTGGCCCTCTATGCCGCTTGCGTCCAAGCGGGAGTGGTTTTCCTACCGCTGAACGTGGCCTACACCTCTGAAGAATTGAACTATTTCATCGAAGACAGTGGCGCGCGGATGATTGTCTGTGACGGCAACGTGGCAGCGGCGCTTTCACCTATCGCCACTCGGCTTGGGGCTTCGCTGGAAACACTGAACCAGGACGGAACTGGGACGTTGATGGAAAGCGCGCGGGTGATGCCGGAAGCGTTTCCTACGGTAGATCGTTCATCTGAAGACCTTGCAGCATTGTTATACACATCCGGGACAACTGGACGCTCAAAAGGTGCCATGCTCAGTCAAGGAAATCTCCTGTCGAATTCAGAGACTTTGGCAAAGGAGTGGCAATTCACGCCTGACGACGTACTGTTACACGCCCTGCCGATTTTTCACACACACGGTCTTTTTGTAGCGACCAATGTGACTTTGGTTTCAGGGGCATCAATGATCTTCCTGCCTCAATTCAATGTCGATCAGCTGGTCGGACTCATGCCCGACGCAACAGTTCTGATGGGTGTTCCGACCTTTTACACACGGCTGCTGGACCACCCACAATTTGATCGCCACCGAGCGTCCGGCATCAGACTGTTTGTGTCTGGCTCAGCTCCACTTCTTGCAGAGACCCATGTCCAGTTCGCAGACCGTACGGGGCACCATATCCTCGAACGCTACGGGATGACCGAAACCAACATGAACACGTCAAATCCCTATGACGGTGAGCGCCGCGCGGGCACGGTCGGACTGCCTCTTCCAGGGGTGGAGGTGAAGGTAACTGACCCAGAAACCGGCGCTACTCTGCCCGAGAACACTGTGGGACAGATTGAGGTTCGCGGACCAAACGTATTCAAGGGCTATTGGCAGATGCCCGAGAAAACCGCCGCCGAGTTAAGAGGCAACGGGTTCTTCGTTACTGGCGATCTGGGGAAGATCGACGAAGACGGCTACGTCCACATTTTGGGGCGCAACAAAGATCTGATCATTTCCGGCGGGTACAACATCTATCCCAAAGAAATCGAACTGGCGCTGGATGCACAGCCAGGCGTGCTCGAAAGCGCCGTCATCGGCGTGCCGCACCGTGACCTGGGCGAGACAGTCATCGGGTTGATCGTGGCCGCGCCCGGCCAGTCGCCGGACCTAGAGCAGATCATGGAGGCGATTCAGGGGACGCTCGCACGATTCAAGCAGCCCAGACGGCTCATCCTTGTGCCGGAATTGCCGCGCAATGCGATGGCCAAGGTGCAGAAAAACATCCTTCGGGAACAGTTCAAGGATGCAGTCCATGCGGTCTGAGGCGGTTCTCATAGTAACGAAGTTCGAGGTGCCCATCGCGAGCTGAGTTTGGAAAGACCACGGTGACCTTCGAGGAGGAAGGCGCCGCAACTTAGGAAACCAAGGGAGGAGAGACTTATGACCAAACATCTGATCGGCCAAGGCGGAATGACCCGTCGGGGCCTCTTGAAAAGCGGGATGGCAATGACGGCCGCAGGGTTGGTGCTGCCGGCCGGCATGGCCATGGCGCAATCAGAACCGAAGAAGGGCGGGACCCTGCGGATTGGCTTCAACTCGGGCAGTACGGTCGATAATTACGATCCCGGCGTGTGGGATACGAACTTCGTTCAGGTCTTTGCCCAAGCGCGGCACAACTACCTGACGGAAATCGCAGCCGACGGCTCTCTGGTCGGGGAAGTTGCGGAAAGCTGGGAGGCCAGCCCCGATGCGATGACCTGGACGCTGAAGATCCGATCAGGCATCACCTTCCACAGCGGCGGAACCGTGACAGCTGATGACGTCATTGCGTCGATCAACTACCACCGCGGCCCGGAGAGCACGTCGGCTGCCAAGCCGATCGTCGATCCGATCGTCGAAATGAAGTCAGACGGGCCGAATACAGTCATTGTCACATTGAGCGGCGGGAATGCCGATTTCCCCTATTTGATGTCGGACTATCACCTGCCAATCATGCCCGCCAAGGATGGGAAGATCGATCCGACCTCGCCTGACGGCTGCGGCCCCTACAAGGTCGACAACTTCGAACCCGGTATCAGCGCTTCACTGACCCGGCATTCGGGATACTGGAAGACGGATCGCGCCCATTTCGACGGGCTTTTGCTGCTGGCTCTGCCCGATCCAGTGGCGCGGCAGAACGCGCTCCTGACCGGCCAGGTGGACGTCATCAACCAAGTCGATCTGACGACGGTTTCGATGATGTCCCGCAACTCATCGATCCGCGTGCTCTCAGTGACCGGCAACCAGCACTTCTGCTTCCCGATGGATACGCGGGCGGCACCGTTCAACGACAACAACGTCCGGCTTGCCCTGAAACATGCGCTGGATCGCCAAGAAATGGTCGAAAAGATCCTTTACGGCTATGGTGCCGTTGGGAATGACAACCCGATCGGGCCGACGCAGCAGTACTACGCCGCCGATCTACCGGTGAACAGCTATGACCCTGACAAGGCCAAGTTTCATCTGGACAAGGCCGGGCTGACCTCGCTCGACGTTTCTCTGTGGGTGGCGGAGGCCGGCTTCACCGGGGCGACGGACTCTGGTTCACTCTATGCGGAACGGGCCAAGGCCGCCGGCATCAACATCACGGTCGAACGCGCCCCGAACGACGGGTACTGGAGCAACGTCTGGATGCAGAAGCCGTGGGTTGCTTCCTACTGGGGCGGTCGTGCCACCTGTGACTGGATGTTCTCTACGGCCTATGCCGCGGGTGCGCCCTGGAACGAAAGCTACTGGGGCAATGAGCGGTTCAACACCCTCCTGTTGCAAGGGCGGTCCGAACTGGATGAAGCGAAGCGGGCGGAGATCTATCACGAGATGCAAGCCATCGTTTCGAATGAAGGTGGCGTCGTGATCCCAATGTTCGCGAGCTTTGTTATGGGAGTTTCCAACGCGGTCGCAACGCCAGATATCGTCGGCGCGAACTGGGATCTTGACGGCTTCCGCGCCGTCGAACGTTGGTGGTTCGCTTGATCCTTCCAATCATCTGAACGGGCTCTGGCGAGGAACCCTCGCCAGAGCCTTCGGGCCAGTGCGGCATCAAGACCGCAGGTCATGCATGTAAACGGGGGGACAAAATGAACGAGATCTGGCGAATGATTGGGCAGCGGCTGCTTTTGGGCGTGCTGACCCTATTCATCATTTCCGTGGTGATCTTCGGGGCGACCGAGCTTTTGCCGGGCGACCTGGCACGCGAGTTGCTGGGTCAGTCGGCCACCGAAGAAACCCTTGCAGCACTTCGCGAGCAGCTTGGCCTCAATGATCCGGCGCCCCTGCGCTATTGGAACTGGCTAGCAGGCGTTTTGAAGGGCGATTTCGGGATGTCGATGGCAACACAAAAGCCAATCTCGGAACTGGTTGGCGCAAGGTTGGGAAACACACTTTTCCTGGCATTATATGCGGCGGCCCTGGCTGTTCCCTTCGCTTTGCTGCTCGGCGTTCTGGCCGCCCTTTGGCGCAATTCGATTTTTGACCGCGCATCAAACGCACTGGCCCTCACCGCGATTTCCTTTCCCGAGTTTTTCGTGGCGTACACTTTGATCTTGTGGCTGGCGCAATCGGGCCTCTTCCCATCGATGGTGCGCATAACGGGGAGCACGACGACGGGCGATCTCTTGTACATGGCTTTCTTGCCAGCGCTGACCCTCACCCTTGTTGTCACAGCACACATGATGCGGATGACCAGGGCCGCGATCATCAACCTGCTGGCCAGCCCCTATATCGAGATGGCGCGGCTTAAGGGTATGTCACCGATGCGTGTCGTTCTGCGCCACGCGGTGCCGAACGCGCTGGCCCCGATCATCAATGTGGTGGCACTGAACCTTGCCTACCTGATCACCGGCGTCGTGGTGGTTGAGGTGGTCTTTGTCTACCCGGGTCTCGGACAGTTGATGATTGACGCCGTGTCCAATCGCGACATCGCCGTAGTGCAGGCCATCGCGTTGATCTTTGCATCGGCCTACGTCCTGCTCAACCTTCTCGCGGATGTGCTCTCGACGATCACCAACCCGCGCCTGATGCACAGGAAGTAGAACCATGACCATTCTACTATCCATAGCCGTAGGCCTGGCATTGTTCTGCATGATCGGTTTTGCCGCTCGTGCCGTCTTGCAAGCGTTTGCCCCGGCCCATCACAAACCAACCTTCCGCGACATGCCACTGACGGCGTCCTTCGGGCTGGCGGTCATCCTGATTTATATCTTTGTCGCCGTCTTTGCCCCATTGATCGCCCCTTATGGTGAGAGTGAGGTTCTTGGCGCCCAATTCTTGCCGTGGGCATCCCCACACTATCTGGGCACGGACAAGCTGGGCCGTGACATGCTGACCAGGCTGATCTATGGCGCGCGCAATACCGTGGGCATCGCTTTTGCCACCACTGCGCTTGCGTTCTTTGTAGGGTCGTTCCTTGGTATATGGGCGGCGCTCGTCGGAGGCTGGCTCGACCAATGGTTGTCGCGTTTCGTTGATGCGCTGATGGCCATTCCAGCCCTGATCTTCTCGCTCCTGCTGCTGACAATCTTCGGGACATCGGTCCTGACTCTGATCCTCGTCATCGCGGCTGTTGATGCTACACGTGTCTACCGTCTGGCGCGCTCTGTCGCCCAAGGGATCGTAGTCATGGACTATATCGAGGCCGCCCGTCTCAGGGGTGAAGGCATGTGGCGCCTTATCAGGCGCGAGATCTTGCCCAACGCCATGGCACCCCTAGTGGCCGAATTCGGCCTTCGGTTCTGCTTTGTGTTCCTGTCAATCTCGGCGCTGTCGTTTCTTGGCCTTGGCATCAAACCACCGACCGCCGACTGGGGCAGCATGGTACGCGAAAACGCGACGCTGATTACCTTTGGCGACATCACCCCCCTGCTGCCCGCCGGGGCCATCGCGCTGCTGACGGTGGCGGTGAACTTCGTGGTGGACTGGCAGTTGCACCGTGCCAGCGGTTTGAAGGAGTAGGCTGTGGAAAAGACAAGACTTCTGACCATCAAGGGCCTAAAAATCGAAGGCCGCTCCGGGGATGCTTGGCACGAGATTGTCAAGGGTGTGGACCTTACCCTTCATAAAGGCGAGGTGCTGGGCCTGATCGGGGAATCCGGGGCTGGAAAATCAACGCTCGGTCTGGCCGCAATGGGCTTTGCCCGGGACGGCTGTCGCATCTCGGGCGGGACAATCGACTTTGACGGGATCGACCTGCGTATCGCCTCCGAAAGGCTAAAGCGGGGACTGCGCGGCAAGCGCATCGCCTATGTCGCTCAATCGGCAGCGGCGAGCTTCAATCCCGCGCACAAGCTGATCGACCAGTACTGCGAAGCGCCAGTTGTGCATGGTGTCATGGCGCGTAAGAAAGCCGAAGCTGACGCAGTAGAGCTCTACCATCGCATGCGCTTGCCAAACCCGGATGAGATCGGTTTCCGATATCCGCACCAAGTCTCAGGCGGGCAGTTACAGCGAGCGATGACCGCCATGGCTATGTCCTGCCGTCCAGACCTGATCATCTTTGACGAACCGACTACCGCGCTGGATGTCACCACCCAGATTGAGGTTCTGGCCGCAATCCGCAACATCGTGCGCGGGTTCGGCACGGCGGCGATCTATATTACGCATGATCTGGCCGTTGTTGCCCAGATGGCCGACCGCATCAAGGTCCTGCTCAGGGGCAATGAGGTGGAGGAGGCCGACACACGGACCATGCTTGCCGCCCCAAGCAAGGACTACACCCGCAGCCTTTGGGCGGTGCGTAGCTTTGCACGGGCTGAACGTAAGCCGGCAACCGGAACACCAGTTGTTTCAGTTCGCAATGTGACTGCGGGCTATGGCGCGCTGGATGTGCTGAAAAATATCAGCTTTGACATCCACGCAGGACGCACCGTGGCCGTAGTGGGTGAAAGCGGATCGGGCAAGTCGACCACGGCGCGGGTCATCACCGGCCTTCTGCCGCCGCGAAAGGGCGAGGTCGTTTTCAATGGCAAACCGTTGCCCCCCAGCTTCAAGGGCCGATCCCGCGACGAGCTTCGCCAGTGCCAGATGATCTACCAGATGGCCGACACCGCTCTGAACCCAAAGCTTCGCTTGCGTGAGTTGATCGGCCGACCGGCAGAGATGTATCTGGGTCTGAGAGGAAAGACGCTGGACTCTCGCGTTCGCGATCTTCTGGCGCTGATTGAACTGGAGCCAGACAAATACATTGACCGCTTGCCGTCAGAGCTGTCGGGTGGGCAGAAACAGCGGATCGGCATTGCGCGGGCTCTTGCCGCCGAGCCACAGCTTATCATCTGCGATGAGGTGACCAGCGCATTGGACCAGATTGTACAGGAGGGAATCCTCAAGCTGCTTGACCGTCTGCAGCGCGAGTTGAACCTTGCCTTCATGTTCATCACCCATGATCTGGCCACAGTTAAATCCATCGCCGATGAGGTAGTGGTCATGCAGCAAGGTGCCGTGGTCGAACGTGGACCAAAATCAGCAATATTTGCCGATCCACAGAAAAAGTACACGGACCTCCTTCTTTCTTCGGTTCCGGAAATGGATCCCGACTGGCTCGACCTTCTCCTGGTCGCGCGCTCGGGTGTGGATGCGAAAGTCTGATGTCTAAGGTCATTATTCGTCATTGGAGGCCCGGCACGGTACGGCAAAGAGGTTCCCAGAGAGTTGGTTCAGTCAGGTCCTTTTCTTCGGGTAAGTTTCTGAATACCCTGTTTGAAAAAGGTTGAATGGTTCGGGATACCCAGTCCGGAGTCACAAACTGAAGAAGGAACCTGCGCATTGCGATCAAGGTCGATCCGGACGATCCGACGTGCTGAACTCTCAAAGGCGGCATTCGAGGCTGTGGTCCTTTATGGGCTGCGTGGGACAACACTTGAGAAGGTCGGCGAAATTGCAGGCGTTTCCAAAGGCGTTGTCCTGCACCATTTCAAGGACAAGAGCACTTTACTTGAGGCCGTGATCCGCCGCACCAACGGAATGCTCAGCACGTCGCTGGTCGAACTCTACCGGCACGCTGAGACACCTTATGAGCGGCTTTGGGCCATCATCATCGCGAATTTCCACGAGTCGATCTTCAATCAGGCAGTCTGCCAGGCATGGGTGTCGCTTATGGCAGAGGTTCCCCATAACAGGTCATGCCAACGCGTGCAGATTGCCAACTATGCGCGCGTGTCCAGTAATTTTTCACACGAGTTGAAGCACTTTGTTCCAAGAGATGAAGCCAAGATCATCGCGCGCCAGCTCAACCTTTTGATTGACGGCATTTGGGTGCGGGTTGGATCACGGGTCGAACCGCTCAATAGCGACCGTGCAATCGGCGACCTTGAGTATTTCCTGATGCGGTTTATGCCGATGGATGAAGAAAGCCTCCACAAGCATCGGGCTGCACGCGAAAAGATCGAGAACGTGGCGCGTATCGCACTGGGAACGCGTGCATTTCTTGAGACCGCAATGGCACGCTGATGGTCCTGATGGTCAGACACCGGCCATGATTCGGGTCAGGTGGTCTGCGATCTGACGGATGGACTGTTGCGCCTCGGGCAAGTTTTCATACCATTCAAAGACGTGCCAAAGGTCTTCCCACACGTGCAAATCGACACTCGCTCCGCTGTCGCGCAGCCGTTGTGACAGCTGAACCGCTTGGCTTAGCAGCAGGTCGCGGGTTCCAGTGCTGATCAAGACCGGAGGAAAGCCAGAATCGAACATGCCGTTGATCGGTGAAATCAACGGCTGATCCATATTGTTGGCCCCAGCATAACAGCTCGCCGCGATATCCGAATTTCGCTTTGTCAATGTGGGGTCGCGGCCATCATTGAAGATCAGGCTCTCGCCTGCGTTGCTCAGATCGCACCAAGGCGACAGAAGGGCGGCAGCACCGGGCAAGCGCATACCTTCGGCTTTCGCTTTTAGCATCCAAGCGAGCGACAGGTTTCCCCCTGCAGATTCCCCCACGATTGCAAAGGTCTGTTCGGCAACTGCCCGGTAAACCGCAAAGCCATCGTCAACGGCAGCGGGCCAGGGATGTTCGGGGGCTAGCCGATAGTCTGGTACAATAACCCTTGCACCGGTCTGGGCCGAAATTGGGGCAATGATCGGCAGGTCTTCGATCGGGCTTCCTTCGACCATGCCTCCGCCAAAACCATAGAGTATGGGCCAGCCTACCCGCAGGGTTGTTGGGCGCACGTCCAGGCAGCGCACCCCGCCCAGTGTTACTTCATCCATCTTAACGCCATGCTCCTGACATATGCGTGGAGCCTCGGCCTTGGCCAACTTCATCGCTTTTGCCCGCAAGGCGGGTAGGTTTCGAGCCGATCTGTCTCTTGCTCGGACGCCTTGATCGAGAAAATTCACGGCCGCGTCGCTGAGATGTGGGAAGGGCGACATAATTGGATCCCGTTGGTATTGTGCCTGTCGGCCAAAGGCGATTGACTTGCGCTTGAAAGACAAACGATTAGTGGTCATGAAATGTTTCGGTGCGGATCTGTGGTTTAGGCCTCGGGGCCATCGTGTCGATCATCCCGCAGTCGGGCGACTTGATTGAAAATGATCAGAAAGATTGCGCAAGGCTCCCGTGTCTATCTCGACACCTAGCCCAGGTTGTCCGGACAGATGAGCATGCGTGCCGTCCACGCGAAAACCGGTGGTCGCGTACCCGGTACAAGGTTCAATGTATTCCGGGTATATCTCTGCCGTCTCGGCGTTTGGGATTGCCGCGCAGATATGCAGCATCGCTGCTGCCGCAACCGTCATCGAGTTCCAGCAATGCGGAGAGATTCTGACATCTTGGCGGTCGGCCTCCTCGGCAAGTTCAAGCATATCCAGGAGGCCGCCCATACCGGCAATGTCCGGGTTCAGGATATCTGCGGCATCGGCCGCCAGAACCGAACGGAAGTGCGGAAGACCACAGTTCTTTTCACCCGTTACGAGTCGCATGCGTGTGGTCTTTCGGAGCCTTGACAGGGCCTCGATGTCTTGGCCGTCGACAGGCTCTTCAAACCAGTATGGACGATATTTTTCGATCCTTTCAGCCACAAACAGCGATGTCTCCAGGTCGTCTTGGCTGTCCATGTCAACCATGAGATGGGTCCCATCGCCGATGGCATTGCGCACCTGCTGCACGACGTCCACGGCCTGCGGTGCCGAATGGTTCAGCATGGGATGGACCTTCACCGCTGAATATCCCTGAGCGACCAGATCGGAGGCCCGAATAGCCAAGGAACCGACGTCCCATTGTGTGTCGCTCCAGATATTTGCGTAGATTGGCAGGGGCACCCTGTGATCCCCGCCAAGAACGTCACAAAGCGGTTTTTCCGCAAGCTTTGCGTAAATGTCCCATAATGCCATTTCCAAAGCGCTGGTTGCGGCAGAGAAGTCTAGGCCTCGATGTTTCGACGCGATCTCGAGTGCCATAGCGCGAAACGCCCAAGGAGATGCAGATTGCAGCGAAGCCGCCGCTTGTCCAAGTGCATGAATGATCTCTGCGACGGCTTTCTCGCGACAGGGCAGAACAAATGCCTCGCCCAAGCCGGCTATTCCACTGTCGGTGGTGACACGAAGCAGCAGACAGGGTTTTACGTCACTCCAGCCTCCGCCGCCCTTTGCCGGGGCGGTGATCCAGGTCTCGATCTGCGCCAGCACGACGTCTGCGATCCCGGAGGGCGCTTGCTGACTTAAGGAGGATGGGGCCAAGGGGCGACGGGCGATTGTCTGCATCTGATGTGTCCAGGAAATGAGTATTCAAAAAGCTAACCTATGGTCAGTTTATGGACAATAAGCATGTTTTGATGGTTGGGTGGCGGAGCGAACGACTCCTATCACCATCCCCCTGTAAACGGCGCGAGTGTATCGGACCGGCCAGACCATGCAGGAACGCGGCCATGAAATTCGACTACAGTCATCGTCGGGGCAGGCTCGGCCGGTTGCGTTCTGGCCAATCGCTCGACCAGCGATCCACGCAACCGGGTCTTGCTACTGGATGCGGGCCCTGACAACAGCGCGCTCTCCCTAAAGAGCCCGGCTGCACTTTTGACGACCCTGCAAGGCACTAGGCACAACTGGGCTTTTGAGGGCGAGCCCGAACCATCGCTCAACGATCGCAAGATAAGTCATGACCGTGGCAAGACGGTTGGGGGCTCGTCCTCGATCAACGGGATGGTGTTCGTCCGGTGACATGCATTGGACTACGAAGGCTGGGGCCAGGCAGGCTTTACGAAAAGCTGAGCGATGACATTCTGGGCCGCGTGCCCCTGATGCGGGACGATGCCGACGTCTGGCCCAAGGAGCAAGCCGCGACACCGCATCTTTGAGGAACGCCTTGCAGCAAGAGGCAAGGCCGCACGCGGGTCGCGCAAAACAATGGAAATCCGCAGGCAAGAAAACTATGCATTGACATAAAAAACTGACCAAAGGTAAGTTGAGATTAGGGGGGACAGGCCGATACCTCTGACACTTCAGACAGCGGCCAAATCGTCAATTTCTGGGAGGAAGTCATGTTGTCGACACTCAAGTCAGCTCTGGTTGCCACGACCATTATCGCGTCGGCATCCGTTGCTTCCGGGCAATCGGTTCCCGAGTCCACCGATCCGATCAAGGTCGTTCTGAACGACTGGACAGGTCAGCTTTTCTCGGCGAACGTCGCGGGGCTGTTGCTGCAAGAGATGGGTTACACAGTCGAGTATGTCAGCGCTGGTGCCCTTCCACAACATGTTGGCCTTCAACAAGGCAACCTGCATTTCGTCTCCGAAGTCTGGAGCAACAATGTCGGTGATATCTATCCCAAGGCGCTGGCTGCCGGAGAGGTCGTGAACCTGGGCAGCCTTGGGCTCGATCTCAAGGAAGGGTGGGTCTATCCGCCCTATATGGAAGAGGTTTGCCCCGGTCTGCCGGATTACAGGGCGCTTTATGAGTGTGCGCCGGCCTTTGCGGCCCCAGACACCTTTCCCAAGGGGCGTCTGATCACCTATCCGGCGGATTGGGGCACCAGATCAAGGGATCTCGTGGCTGCGATCGACATGCCACTTGAGCCGATCGCGGGTGGCAGCGAAGGGGCGATGATCGCCGAACTTCGTTCTGCCATCGACGCGCAGCAGCCCATCCTCATGATGATGTACCAACCGCACTGGATATTCAGCGAGTACGAACTGAACTTTGTCGAGTGGAACCCGATCGAAGGGGAATGTGTGGAGGAGAGCCAAGAACGCGAAACTGCCTGCGGTTTTCAACAGGCGACAGCAGACAAAGTCGTCTGGGGCGGGTTCGAAGCCGAATGGCCGGCCGCGTTCCGGATGCTGTCGGCCTTGACGCTGACAAACGCCGACGAAAACGCGGCCATTTTGGCTGTTGATACACAGGGCGCCCAGGTCGAAGACATCGCGGCCGACTGGGTGGCAAAGAATGAAGCCACCTGGAAGCCTTGGATCGAACAGGCTCTGCAATAGCTTCGAGCACCCTTACGCTGATGGCCGAAGACATCCGCCTGGCATCGTTTCGACCCGTTACCGCCATAAGCTGTGCGCCGATGGCCGTCCGTCCGCATCGCGCGTTTTGCCTTCGATCCAGCTGGAGCCCGCCATGACAACCACCACCGCCGACCCTGGTCCGGTCAGATTGTCCTGCCGGAACGTCTGGAAGGTCTATGGGGCTAACCCGGATCGGTTCTTTGAGGCCGCGGTACCGGGGCGCGATGTCGCGATACAGGCCGCCGAAATTCGCGCCGCAGGGCACATCGTTGCCAATGCCGATGTCAGTTTTGATGTCCATGAGGGCGAGATATTCGTGATCATGGGGCTGTCAGGATCGGGCAAGTCGACCATCCTGCGTTGTCTGTCCCGGTTGGTCGAGCCTACGGCGGGTGAGATCCTGCTTGACGGTGAGGACCTTTTGAAAAAGTCGACCGCCGAGTTGATCGATATTCGCCGCCACAAGATGGGCATGGTGTTCCAGAGTTTTGGCCTGATGCCGCATCTCAACGTGATCGATAACATCGCATTCCCCCTCAAGCTGCAAGGCATGCGCGCGGACGATCGGTATGCATGTGCAGCACGTGTGATCGATCTAGTGGGGCTCGCAGGTCGCGAACACGACTTTCCAAATGCGTTGTCCGGCGGTCAGCAGCAGCGTGTGGGCATCGCCCGGTCGCTCGCAGTTGAACCAGATGTCTGGTTTCTGGACGAACCCTTTTCGGCGCTCGATCCCTTGATCCGCAAGCAGACGCAGAACGAATTCCTGCGCATCCAGTCGCAACTGCGCAAGTCCATCGTCTTCATCACCCATGATTTCCAGGAGGCACTCCGGATCGCCGACCGCATGGCCATCATGCGCGACGGTGCCGTGGTGCAGATCGGACGACCCATTGATCTGATCCTGAACCCGGCGGATGACTATATCCGCGACTTCACGCAAGACGTTCCATGGGAAAGCATCATGCGCGCGCGCGACATCATGGAACCGGCTGAAGGGCCTTTGGACGGCCTGCGCCGGGTTCCGGCAGATGCGCTTGTCGAAAGCCTGTTGGCCGATCTGGCCAGCGCGGCAGAAGGCGTCGTTGTCGAAGGCTCCGATGGGGCTGTTCTTGGGGTTGCAACCGCTCGGAGCTTTGCTGCGTCGCTGGCCCGGGGCTGCATTCCCCGTAACCACTCGGGGCCTGCATGACGCAGTTAGCGGATCTCTTTGATCGCGCCACGCTGTTGTGGCTTGGTGCAATCGCCCTGACCCTGACCGGCGTGTTCGTGCAGGAGCATCTGGACTGGCTGGCGCGCTACCCTGACGCATGGGTCGTGCCGCTTGCAGATGTCCTTAATGCCTTGTCCAACTGGATCGTGGGGCAGCTTTCCCCGGTTTTCCAAGCCATATCCCTTGTTCTCGGGGTCCCTATCAAGGCTGTACAGCAGGTGCTGCAAGCGCTTCCCTGGTCGGTGACCATGTTCGGGTTTTGCGTGTTGGCCTATGCGGCATCGGGCTGGCGGTTGGCATTGTTCACCTTCGGGGCGTCGGCTTACATGCTTGCCATCGGCTACTGGGACGCGGGGATGAACACCTTGTCTCTGGTGGCCATCTCTGTCCCTTCGGCAATTCTGGTGGGCTTTGCAATCGGCGTCTGGGGGTTTCGTTCGCCACGTGCAGAGCGGATCATCATGCCCGCGCTTGACCTGCTTCAGACCGTCCCGACATTCGCCTACCTGCTTCCGATCCTGATGCTGTTCGGCTTTGGAACGGTCGTCGGGCTGATCGCGAGCATCCTGTATTCCTTTCCCCCGATGGTGCGCAACACCATCCTTGGGCTGCGCCGTGTGGCCCCGGAGGTGATTGAATCCGGACTGATGGCCGGCGCGACGACGAGACAGCTCTTCTGGCAGGTTCGCGTCCCTTCGGCGCGGCTACAGCTTCTTCTGGGGGTCAATCAGGCGACCATGGCGTCTTTGAGCATGGTGATTATCGCCTCCATTATCGGTGGGACGGCAGACCTTGGCTGGGAGGTGCTGTCAACAATCCGAAAGGCTCAATTCGGTGAAAGCCTGCTGGTCGGTCTGGTGATCGCACTGATGGCCATGGTGATCGATCGCGTAACAAGCGGCCTGGCGAATGGTTCGGACCGGAATGGCATGCCGCGATACCATCGGCATCTATGGATCATTGCGGTTTTGGGCAGCATCGTAATTTTCGCCGCGTCTCTCGTGGCCCCGATACTGAACGAATGGCCGGAAGCGTATCGCTTCAACCCCGCGCCTGCCATGAACGAGGCTCTGAGCGGCTTCATCACCACGTTTCGCACACAGATCGAATTGATCAAGACTGCGGCCTTCTATTTCGTGATGCTGCCCGTGAAGATCGGTCTGCAAGGCGCGGTCAGCCCCTTTACCTGGGGTTTTTCGCTGACCACTGCACACTCACTGGCCTTTGCCCTGAGCACGGTCGCGCTTGCCATTTGGTCAACGACACGTCGGGGGCCAAAGTTCGGCATCGCAATCCTCGTCTTTGCCGTTATTTATTATTTTGGTCTGACCGGCTTGCCGTGGCCGGCCCTCATCCTGCTCCTAGCCCTCCTGGCGTATGGAATTGGTGGCATTGTCCTTTCGTTTGGCACGGTTCTTGGTCTGGCTTTCATCCTCGTGACCGGCAACTGGCCTGCCGCGGTGCTATCGATATACCTTTGCGGGATCGCCGTGGTGATTGCATTCACGCTTGGGACCGCCATCGGTATCTGGGCAGCCCAAAATGACAGGGTCTCGGCTTTTGTTCGCCCGATCAACGACACGTTGCAAACCATGCCGCTATTCGTGATCCTGATACCTTTCGTGATGGTTTTCAGGATTGGAGACTTCACCGCGCTTCTGTCGGTCATCGCCTATGCCATTGTTCCCGCGATCCGTTACGCCGAACACGGGTTGCGCAGCTTGCCGGACACTGTGATCGAGGCGGCGCGGATGGTCGGGACGACGCCGCGCCAGATGCTCTGGCAGGTGCAGATTCCGCTGGCACTTCCGGTCATGATGCTAGGCCTGAACCAGACAATTCTCTACGGCATCGCCATGCTCGTGATTGCCGCGCTCGTGGGTGCGGGAGGATTGGAGCAAACCGTTTACACCGCTCTGACCGACGGCAACGTGGGTGAGGGCCTGATCGCGGGCCTTGCTATGGCGGTCATCGCGATCATCGCCGACCGAATGACAAACGGTTGGAGCCGAAAGCGCCAGTCAGCCCTCGGTTTCGGGCCCGGATAAGGCCCCTCCCTTCACCCCATGCAGGCGCAGCGCGCTTCTCCAAAGGACCCCAAGATAATGAAATCAGATGATCTGACGATGCTGGCCGCACACGACTGGGACTTTCCAGTCCCGATTGCCTATGGTCCGGGACGATTGGCCGAGATGGGGCGTCGCTGTATAGAACTTGGTATCCGCAATCCGCTGATCGTGACTGATCGCGGCAGCCGTGACTTGCCCTTTATCGGTCAACTTCAATCCTTGCTTGAGAATGAAGGGCTTAGCGCGACAATCTTTTCGGACATTTCCCCCAATCCGGTGGACAGCGAAATTGGATTGGGGCGCATGGCGTTCCGCGCGGGCGGTCATGATGCAGTCATCGCGATCGGCGGCGGGAGCGCCATGGATGGCGGCAAGGCTATCTGCCTGACGGCCAATAACGATCATGACCTCTGGGCGTTTGAATTCGAACAGCCTGTGCCGGTTATCGGGCAGGGCGAAAACTTTCCCACCCTGATCACCATTCCGACAACCGCGGGCACCGGTGCCGAAACCGAAAGCACTGCCATGGTGACGCACGCAGCCAAGGGCATGAAGTTCTGCATCTGGCACCCGGACCTGAAGCCCGCGCTGGCGCTCTTGGACCCGGAACTGACGGTTGGCCTTCCTCGTTCTCTCACGGCCTGGACCGGGGCGGATGCGCTGGTTCATGCGATCGAGGCCTATCTCGTGCCGGGCTTCAACCCGTTGTGCGATGGGTTGGCGCTGGAAGGGCTGGCCCTGATTGCAAAATGGCTGCCGGTCGCCGTAGATGAGCCACAGAACCTGACCGCACGGGGGGGGATGCTCGTCGGCTCTAGCCTTGCCGGGATCGCATTTCTGAAGGGTCTCGGCATGGTCCATGCAATTTCCCACATGGTCGGAGCCGAATTCAACACGCAACACGGCCTGACCAATGCAATTCTTCTGCCGGTTGTGCTGCGCTTCAATCTACCGGGCCAAGAAGAAAAGGTGCGCCGTATGGCTCAGGCAATGAACCTGTCCGATACTTCTGTTGAAGGCTTCATGTCGGCGGTGGAGGCAATGCTGGACCAGATTGAAATTCCGAAGTCTCTGGGCGAGATTGGCGTGCCTCCAGATTGTGCCGCACGGATCGCGGACAAGGCTTTGAAAGACAGTGCCGCCCGCACCAACCCCCGTGTGGCGACACAGGCCGAAGTGCAAGCGATGATCGAAAACGCCATAGCGCATGCGCGCTGACAGTAGGGCGGGAAGAATGCTGAAACTGACTAATTTCTACATCGATGGGCAATGGGTTGCCCCGCAGTCCTCGGTCACCTTGCCGGTTCTGAACCCGGCGACAGAGGAACAGATCGACACCGTTGCCATGGGCAACGCGCAGGACGTGGATCGCGCCGTGGCGGCTGCAAAGGCGGCCTTTATGGACTTCTCCACCACGTCAAAATCAGACAGGCTCGATCTTCTGCATCGGTTGAAGGCCGCGACCGAACGGCGCTTTGAGGATCTGGCGCAGGCCATGCGGATGGAGATGGGTGCCCCGATCACAATGGCGCGGTCCGCGCAGGCGGACGCGGCCATCGGCCATCTGCAAGGCTTTATCGACGCGCTAGAACAGCTGGATGAGCGCCAGGTGCTGGCCAATGGCGATGTTCTGTTGCGTGAACCGATCGGTGTCTGCGGGCTGATCACGCCCTGGAACTGGCCGATGAACCAGATTGCGCTCAAGGTCATCCCGGCTCTGGCCACAGGATCGACCTGCGTCCTGAAACCGTCGGAACACACACCGATCTCGGCGATGGTCTATGCCGAGATTATCGACGAGGCAGGCTATCCGCCAGGGGTCTTCAACCTGGTGAACGGGGATGGCCCCACGGTGGGGGCCGCCCTGTCGCGTCACCCCGACGTCCAGATGATGTCCTTCACCGGATCGACGCGCGCCGGGATCGCCGTCACACGCGACGCCGCCGAAACGGTCAAGCGCGTGACGCTGGAACTGGGCGGCAAATCGCCCAACCTCGTGTTCGCCGACAGCGATCTCGAGACACGGGTGGCAGAGTCCGTGCGCGAATGCATGTTCAACACGGGGCAGTCATGCGACGCGCCAACCCGTTTGTTGGTCGAACGCGCCTGCTATGACGACGCGCTGCGCATCGCCAAGCAAACCGCTGAGAGCATCCACGTCGGGGACCCCGCGCAAGAGGGCGACCATATCGGGCCGCTCTTCGACAAGATCCAATTCGACCGGGTGCAAGCCATGATCGAAGTTGGGCTTGCCGAGGGGGCGAGGCTTCTGGCCGGTGGCCTTGGCAGACCCGAGGGTGTCACGACGGGATGGTTCGTCAAGCCCACGATCTTTGCCGATGTGTCAAACGACATGCGTATCGCTCAGGAAGAGATTTTTGGTCCCGTGCTGGTGATCATTCCGTTCGAAGACGAAGCTGAAGCCATCGAGATCGCGAACGACACGCCCTACGGACTTGCTGCCTATCTGCAGACCGGAGATCCCGACCGAGCGCTGCGCGTTGCTGGACGGCTGCGCGCCGGGGCAATCCATATCAACGGCGGTGGCTTCAACTACGGCTCGCCCTTCGGTGGTTACAAGCAGTCCGGCAACGGCCGGGAAGGGGGGCTGATGGGGTTGGAGGACTATCTGGAAACCAAGACGCTGCATGGCCTTGGATGAGAACCCGTCACACAGACGGTCCAAGATTTTGAAAATGTTGAGGCCTGGGTAACTTGATGCTGTTTGAGGTGTGTACGGGTGAGCTAGACTAGGGCCTGTGGACATTCAGGATTCCCATTTGGCGTGATTTCTGATTCAAACTTCCAAAATGGAGGTTTGAATGAAC
>JBGRQD010000037.1:0-21906 GCA_041725935.1 Pelagibaca sp. | reverse complement strand
GGCGCACCGTCGATCTGATCATAGGCCTTGAAGTCGCCGAAATACTTCGTGATCGCCGCCGTCAGCGTCGTCTTGCCATGGTCAACGTGACCAATCGTGCCAATGTTGCAGTGCGGCTTGCCGCGCTCAAACTTTTCCTTGCCCATTGCAAAGCTCCTTTTGTTTTCTCACGGTGCGTGCCCAGCACACATCCTACGGGGTTGGTAGGGTGCGTGGTTTCCCACGCACCGCGGTTTATGCGTATTTCGACTGGATCTCGTCAGAGATGTTCTGCGGAACCGGGTCGTAATGATCGAACTGCATCGTGAACTGCGCGCGGCCCGAGGACATGGAGCGCAGGGTGTTGATGTAGCCGAACATGTTGGCGAGAGGCACCATGGCAGCGATCGCAACGGCATTGCCGCGCGGTTCCTGCCCGGTCACCTGACCACGACGCGATGTCAGATCGCCGATGATGCCACCGGTGTAATCTTCAGGCGTCACGACCTCGACCTTCATGATCGGCTCAAGCAGCTTTGCACCGGCTTTCTTCATGCCTTCGCGCATCCCCATACGGGCGGCGATTTCGAAGGCCAGAACGCTGGAGTCCACGTCGTGGAACTTGCCGTCGATCAGGGCGACCTTGAAATCGATCACCGGGAAGCCTGCCAGCGGACCGGAGTCCATGACCGACTTGATGCCTTTTTCGACACCCGGGATGTATTCCTTCGGCACCGAACCACCGACGATGCGGCTTTCGAACGAATAGCCTTCGCCCGGCACTGTCGGCGAGATGATCAGCTTGACCTCGGCGAACTGACCCGAACCACCCGATTGCTTCTTGTGGGTGTAGGTGTGTTCGACTTCGTGGCCGATGGTTTCGCGATACGCCACCTGCGGTGCACCGATATTCGCTTCAACCTTGAATTCCCGCTTGAGACGATCGACGAGGATATCGAGGTGAAGTTCGCCCATACCCTTCATGATGGTCTGACCGCTTTCGATGTCGGTCTCCACGCGGAAGGACGGATCTTCGGCCGCCAGACGCTGCAGACCCTGGGACATTTTCTCCTGGTCGGCCTTCGTCTTGGGTTCGACGGCGATCTCGATCACGGGATCGGGGAACGTCATCGTTTCCAGAACCACGGGATCGTTGACCGCGCAGAGCGTGTCCCCGGTCGTGGTGTCCTTCAGGCCAGCAAGCGCAATGATGTCGCCAGCAAACGCTTCGGTGATTTCCTCGCGGTTGTTGGAGTGCATCATCATCATACGACCGATGCGCTCTTTCTTGCCCTTGGTCGAGTTCAGCAGCGTATCGCCCTTGGCCAGCACACCGGAATAGATACGTGTGAAGGTCAGCGAACCGACGAACGGGTCGTTCATGATTTTGAACGCGAGGCCGGAGAACGCCATGTTGTCATCCGCGCGACGCGGGATGTTCCGTGTTTCCGTCTCGTCGCCCGGCTTGAAGCCCATGTAATCGACAACGTCCATCGGGCTGGGCAGATAGTCGACCACAGCGTTGAGCAGGGGCTGAACACCCTTGTTCTTGAACGCGGAACCACAGAGCATCGGCACGAAGGACATCGACAGAGTCCCCTTGCGGATCAGCTTGCGCAGCGTCGGGATATCCGGCTCTTCGCCTTCCAGATACGCTTCCATTGCGGCGTCGTCCATTTCGACGGCGTTCTCGATCAGCTTGGCGCGCCACTCGTTGGCGGAGTCCTGAAGCGACTCGCGGATCGGCTGACGGGTCCAGGACGCGCCCAGATCTTCACCTTTCCACGTCCACTCTTCCATCGTCACGAGATCGATGATGCCTTCAAGCTCGGTCTCGGCACCGATCGGAATCTGGATCGGGGCAGGGATCGCACCGGTGCGGTCCGCGACCATCTCGACGCAGTTGAAGAAATCGGCACCGATCTTGTCCATCTTGTTGACGAACACGATGCGCGGAACCTTGTACCGGTCAGCCTGGCGCCAGACGGTTTCGGTCTGCGGCTCGACACCGGCGTTGGCATCGAGAACAGCAACCGCGCCATCGAGAACCGCGAGCGAACGTTCAACTTCGATGGTGAAGTCAACGTGGCCCGGGGTGTCGATGATGTTCATCCGGTACTTGGTGTCATACGTGCCTTCGGCGGACGGGTCTTCCTGCCACTGCCAGAAGGTGGTTGTCGCAGCGGACGTGATCGTGATGCCACGTTCCTGTTCCTGCTCCATCCAGTCCATCGTCGCGGCACCATCGTGCACTTCGCCGATGTTGTGCGACTTGCCGGTGTAGAACAGGATGCGCTCGGAACAGGTGGTTTTGCCTGCATCGATATGCGCCATGATCCCGAAATTCCGGTAGCGCTCAAGAGGATAATCGCGTGCCATTGGGTTTGGCTCCTATTACCAGCGGTAGTGGCTGAACGCTTTGTTCGCGTCGGCCATCTTGTGAGTGTCTTCACGCTTCTTCACGGCGGAACCGCGGGAGTTCACGGCATCCAGAAGCTCAGCGGCAAGACGCTCTTCCATGGTGTTTTCGTTGCGGGCGCGGCTGGCATTGATCAACCAGCGGATCGCAAGCGCTTCGCGACGCTCGGGGCGGACTTCGACGGGCACCTGGTAGGTGGCACCACCAACCCGACGCGAACGAACTTCGACCGACGGCTTGATGTTGTCCAACGCCTCGTGGAAGATTTCCACCGGCGCGCGCTTGACCTTGCCCTCGACGCGCTCGAGCGCGCTGTAGACGATGCGTTCCGCGACCGACTTCTTACCGTCGATCATCAGGTTGTTCATGAACTTTGTCAGAACCCGGTCGCCATACTTGGCATCGGGCAGGATTTCGCGCTTTTCTGCGGCGTGACGACGAGACATCTGTAATTCCTCTTACTTCGGACGCTTCGCGCCATACTTCGAACGGCGCTGTTTCCGGTCCTTGACGCCCTGGGTATCCAGAACACCACGCAAAATGTGATAGCGCACGCCGGGAAGGTCTTTCACACGACCACCACGGATCAGAACCACGGAGTGTTCCTGAAGGTTGTGGCTTTCACCCGGAATGTAGCTGATGACTTCATAACCGTTGGTAAGACGCACCTTGGCGACTTTCCGCATCGCCGAGTTCGGCTTCTTCGGAGTGGTTGTATAAACGCGTGTGCATACGCCCCGCTTTTGCGGGCACTGCTCAAGGTGCTGCGACTTCGAGCGCTTGATTTTCGGCTGCCGCGGCTTGCGGATCAGCTGTTGGATCGTTGGCATTCCGGTTCTTTCCCCGTGTAGCTCACATATGTGGTGCACGAGGCCATCCCCGTGCGGGTTTCGCATTCAAGTACCGCGCGTCCGCGACACCGATTAAAGTCCCGCCCTTCCTTTCGGAACGACGCAAAAGACCGCATCCGCTTCCCCGTTTCGGAAGCGATGCGGTGGATTTCCAGAGGATCGGGGCATAGCCCGGATCTTGACCGCTCCAGTTCTGCAAATCGACAAATGGGCATGGACCCTGCCGAATTAGACGCGCGTATATGGAGAGTCGGAAAGCTTGTCAACAGCGCCCCGGTGCTTGTGTGCACCGCGTTGCCAAGGCACAGTCTCTATACACGAGTTGCCGAGATTACACAGGGCCAATCGTCATGCAGACCATCGTTTTCTGTCGATTTTCCTACCCCGCCGAAGGCGGCTTTCAGGTCGATCACGACACCATCGACGCCCGCCGCGCCTTTCTCTACGCGCCCGAGCGGATGGAGCAGCGCTTCGCCCTTTTCGAACACCTGTGCCTGCCAGGCCTCAAGGCGCAGACCGATCCAAATTTCGACCTTGTCGTGCTGGTCGGCACCTGCCTGCCTGATCCCTATCTCGCGCGGCTGCAGACGCTTCTGGCCGGTATGCCGCAAGCCCGGATCATCGCCCGCGATCCGGCACCGCACCGTCAGATCTGCCAATCGGTGCTGAACGCGGCGCGCAAGCATATCAACAAACCCTGCCTGCAGGTGCGCCACGATGATGACGACGCGCTTGCTGTCGATTTCATCGCCCGCCTGCGAAAGGCCGCGTCGGATTGCGAGGCGCTGCTTCTGGGCAACAAGCTGGTGGGCTTTGACTGGAACCGAGGCTACACGATCTGCCGCTCGGACCTGCACCCGTTCGAGATTACGGAGACCGTCACACCCTATCTGGGCGTCGCGCAGGCAATGGCGGTCCAGGGCGGGGTACGGCAAAGCCTGATGAATTTCGCGCACAGCCGCATCAACCGCTTCATGCCCACGGTCACCTTTGCCGATCCGCCGATGTTCCTGCGCGCCCATCACGCCCACAACGATTCCCGCCAGAAGGCCGGGGTCAGTCACCCCGATTTCCATGCGCCCACGGTCGAACATATCGAAACGCTGAACCGCCGCTTTGCCCTTACGGCTGACGCGGTAGAATCGGCTTTCGCGCCCGCCGCTTCAACTGGGCCTCGCGCACGAGGCTGAACACACCTGTTGCCATAATGATCGCCGCTCCGATGAGCGTCGGGACTTCGGGCCATTCGCCGAACACCAGAAAGCCAAGGATCAACGCCCAGACCAGCCCGGTATAGCGGAATGGCGCAACAAAGCTCACCTCACCCACGCGCATGACCATGACGCTGCACAGGTAGGCACAGATGATGAATGTGGTCGCCATGAGCACCAGCAGCGTCAGGCGCGGTGTCATCGTCACCCACTCCTGCTCGATCGACCAGATCCCGGCGAAAACGGTGACGATCACCGACGAGAACACCGTGACCGTCAACGACGGCACCGCCTTGGACACCCGTCGCGTGACAAGGTCGCGCACCGTCACCGCTCCCACCGCACAGAGCGCATAGACCGAGGCCGAGGTGAACCCGTCCGTCCCCGGCCGCACGATCAGCAGCATGCCGACAAAGCCGATGATGATCGCCGACCAGCGCCGCCAGCCCACCGGCTCGCGGAACACCAGCGCACCACCCAAAGTGACCGTCAGCGGCAACATCTGCAAAAGCGCCGTCACGTTGGCCAAAGGCATCGCCAGTAGCGCCGTCAGAAAGAAATAGGCCGCCGCCGCTTCGGCCAATCCGCGCGCGACGATCAGCACCCAGTCCCATGCGGGCAGGCGCAGCTGCAGCCCCTTGAAATATACCGCCATCGCGATCAGCGCCGTCGAGGCCAGAACCCCGCGGATCACCAGAATCTGCGAGAGCGGCAGGTCGCCGCCTGTCGCCTTGATCGACGCATCGCCAAAGGTGAACGCCGCCATTGCGACACACATCAGAAGCGCGCCGCGCATATTGTCGGAAAGGTGTATCATGCCCAACGGATTAGCAGGCAAGTCGCGCTGCCTCCACGACAAAAGCGACAAGGCAAAGGTCTTTGGCTTTCGCCTGCATTCCGTGTATCGCGAGACTGTGGAGACACTACACTCCGCCGTCCCGAAGACAGGAGCGCCCGTGGCCTTTGCACCGAATGACGATCTGACCACCGGGCCAATGCTCACCCATTACCGAAACCTTGCCATTCCTGCCGCCTTGGGAATGCTGTTTTCCACGCTCTACAACGTGGTTGATGTCTATTACGCCGGCAAGCTGTCGACCGAGGCGCAGGCGGGTCTGGCCATCGGCTACCAGGCCTTCTTCATCATGATGTCCGTGGGCTTCGGCCTCGGCTCCGCGCTCAGCGCGCTGGTCAGCAATGCCAAAGGCGAAAAGAACACCAAGGCCAGCCGCAGCCTTGCCGCGCAGGGTCTCAGCTTCGGCGCGATCGCAACCGTGACCCTTATGATCGGTGGCTGGTTCGCGGGCCCGCACCTGATCGCGCTGGTGTCCGAACCGGGCGGGTACCGCGATGCGGCGCTTGGCTATTTCCGCTTTCTGATCCTCGCCCTGCCCGGCTTCCTTTTGGCCTATGGCGGCAATGGCATCCTGCAGGCGCATGGGGACACGCGGTCGATGCAGCGCGCCATGATGGTCGCGTTCTTTGCCAATATCGGCCTCAACCCGCTGATGATGTTCGGCATTCCCGGCATCTGGGGCGGCATGGGCTTCAACGGTATCTCCGCCGCAACCGTCATCAGCCAGACCGGGGTGATGATCTTCATCCTGTCCCGCGTATTCAACCTCAACATGATGGAGCGCGTCAAACGTGCGGAGTTCATCCCCGACGCCGCCTGCTTCAAGGCGATTGTCGAACAGATGCTGCCCGCGACAACAGCGCTTGTCGTGATGTTCGTGTCGGGTTTCGTCGTGCAGTTCGCACTCAAGAATTTCGGCGAAGACGCCATCGCGGCCTATGGCGTGGCACTCAGGATCGAACAGATCCTGCTCTTGCCGGTTCTGGGTATGACCGGCGCGCTCTTGCCGATCGCGGGCCAGAATTTTGGCGCACGCGATTACGACCGGGTCCGCGACGCGGTGTTCTTCTGCTGGAAACTGGGGTTTGTCCTGTCGCTGATCGCGATGCCGCTCTTGTGGTTCGGCGGATCATGGGCGATGCGCCCCTTCACCTCGGACCCGGACGTGATTGCAATTGGCGCAAGCTACCTGCTGGTCGACGGGTTCCTGTTTCCCATCTACATGATGCTCTTTTCGATCAATTCGCTTCTGCAGGCGATGAAGCGCCCGATCTACACGCTCTGGATCAGCGTCTACCGGCAGGGCTTTGGCGTTGCATTCTTCATCTGGGTGTTCATCTCGCTGCTGAACTTCGACGTCTGGGGCGTCTGGCTGGGCATCGCAACCGCCGTGTCCACCGGATGGATCATGGCCCTGATCGTCGCCATCCGCGTATCGCAATCCACAATGGGCGGCTTGCGGACCAGCGCGGCATAGCAAATCGGGGTGCCCTGTTCAGGACACCCCGCATGTTCACTTATCACCAATGTTACTGGTTCACCGTCACGTGGATGAGCTTGCCGTCGTCATAATCCGTGGCAAAGACGAGGCTGCCATCACTCAGCGCTTCGATGTCGCGCACCCGACCGTATTCGGTGAACAGGCGTTCTTCGGCCTCTACGGTGTCGCCGTCCCATTCAAGGCGGACAACACCTTGGGCAACAAGCCCGGCAATCAGGCTGTCGCCCTGCCAGTCGGACATCATGTCCCCGCTGTAGAAGATCATGTCACCCGGCGCGATCACCGGATCCCAGTAGTAAGCCGGTTCCGCCATGCCTTCCTGACGTGGCTCGCCGCTGCCGATCGGGCCGCCATCATAGCGCACCCCATAGGCCACGACCGGCCAGCCGTAGTTCTCGCCTGCAACCGAAATGTTGATTTCATCACCCCCGGCCGGACCGTGCTCCACGAGAAATAACTGGTCACCGCGCATCGCGGCACCTTGAATGTTCCGGTGCCCATAGGACCAGATGCTGTCGACCGCATCCTCCTGCCCGACAAACGGATTGTCTTCCGGGATGGAGCCATCAAGGTTCACACGGACGACCTTGCCATAGGTGTTGTCCAGAAGCTGCGCCTTCTGGCGTTCTTCATCGGTGAAATGCTCGCCGGTTGTAATAAAGGCGTGGCCGTTGCCGTCAAAGACAATCCGGCTGCCATAATGCATCGCGGCGGGCGACGGTGGCGTCTGTTCGAAAATCTCTTCAACATCCGTCAGCGCGGTCATGTCCTCTGACAACTTGCCCCGCGCAGCCGCCGTGACGGACATGCCATCGCCGGTTCCCTTGGCGTAGGTAAGATAGACCCAACGATCGGTCTCGAAATTCGGGCCGACCTTCACGTCAAGCAACCCGGCCTGCGTGCTGTTGCCAGCGGATTGATTGAAGATCTCGGGCAGCCCGGAAATCGGTTCCGACATCTCGCCCTCAAGCGTGACGTGGACAAGCCGACCGGGACGTTCTGTCACCAACAGCCCTGCCCCGTCAGGCAGCGCCTCGATGGCCCAAGGGTGTTCAAGCCCGGCCGCGATCTCACGATCTTGGAACTCCAGGTCGGTCACCTCAAGTGGCGCGCGTGTCTGGTTCTCGAAAGCGGGTTCGAAATCCGCATTCCTTTCGCCCCACTCATGTGTCTCCTGCGCAGCCAAGGGGGCCGAAAGTCCGGCCAGAAGGGCGGTTGTCGCTGTCATCAAACGGATCATGAAACTCTCCTTTTCACTGTTGGCTTATCAACGTGTGGTGGCGAGTTCCGTTCCGCAGCGACAGGCAGCGGCACAAACCAAAACCCCCGCGACGGCGCGGGGGTTTTTTTATCATTTGGTAAAAAGCTGCGTTATTCGCGGCTTTCCGGTGTATCGACGATGATGCTGTCGAACTCGTCGCCACCCACCACGTCATCCGACGGCTTTGGTGCGGCCAGTGCGGCGGCTGCCTCGGCCTCTTCGCGGCGCGCTTCGATCACGACATTGTCGCGATCCTGCGCCACACGACGCACCTTCTGGGTTGCCCCACCGGTGCCCGCCGGGATCAGACGACCCACGATGACGTTCTCTTTCAGGCCGACCAGCTTGTCCTTCTTGCCCTGAACCGACGCTTCGGTCAGCACGCGGGTGGTTTCCTGGAACGACGCCGCCGAGATGAAGCTGCGGGTTTGCAGCGACGCCTTGGTGATGCCCAGCAGGATCGGTTCACCCTGTGCAGCCCGACCGCCCTTGCGCTCGGCCTTTTCGTTGGCCAGGTCGAATTCGGCCTTGTCCACGTGTTCACCTTTCAGAAGCGTGGTGTCACCAGAATCCTGGATTTCCCACTTCTGAAGCATCTGGCGCACGATCACTTCGACATGCTTGTCGTTGATCTTCACACCCTGCAGGCGATACACGTCCTGAACTTCGTCGATCATGTAGTTTGCCAGCGCTTCGACACCCATGATGGACAGGATGTCATGCGGCGCCGGGTTGCCGTCCATGATGTATTCACCCTTCTGGATGAAGTCGTTTTCCTGCACGGGGATGTGCTTGCCCTTGGGGACCATGTATTCCACGGGCTCCATGGTGTCATCCGCCGGCTCGATGGTGATGCGACGCTTGTTCTTGTAGTCCTTGCCGAAGCGCACATAGCCGTCGATTTCCGCGATGATGGCGTGATCCTTGGGGCGACGAGCCTCAAAGAGTTCGGCCACACGGGGCAGACCGCCGGTGATGTCCTTGGTCTTGGCGCCTTCACGCGGAATACGTGCAACCACGTCCCCGGCTTTGACGTCCTGACCATCTTCGACGGACAGAATGGCGTCCACCGACATCGGGTAGGTGATCGGGTTGCCCGCATCGTTGCGCAGCGGCTCACCGTCTTCACCCATCAGGATGATTTCCGGCTTGAGCTCGTTGCCCTTGGGTGCGGCGCGCCAGTCGATGACGATCTTCTGGGTCATGCCCGTCGCATCGTCGGTCTCGTCACGCACGGCCACACCGGCGGTGAGGTCGACATGCTTGGCGATACCGTCCTTCTCGGCAATGATCGGCAGGGTATAGGGATCCCACTCGAACAGCTTGTCGCCGCGCTTGACCATATCGTCTTCCTTGACGAAGACCTTGGTACCGTAGCCCAGCTTGTGGCTGGCCCGTTCGACACCGTGCTCGTCGACGATCCGGAGCTTCATGTTCCGGCCCATGACCAGCGTGTCGCCGACCGAGTTCTCCAGCGTGGAGGCGTTGTCAAACACGACCTTGCCTTCCTGGCTGGCTTCCTGGAACGACTGCTGACCACCCTGGGCAACACCGCCGATGTGGAACGTCCGCATCGTCAGCTGCGTGCCCGGCTCACCGATCGACTGCGCCGCGATGATGCCCACCGCTTCGCCGATATTGACCAGCGTACCGCGTGCAAGGTCACGACCGTAGCACATGGCGCAGACGCCCTCTTCGGCCTCACAGGTCAGCGGCGAGCGGATGCGCATCGTGGCAACGCCCGACTCTTCGATCATGTCGGACATCCGTTCGTCGATCAGTTGACCGGCGCGCACCAGCACCTCGTCCGTGCCCGGCTTGAGGATGTCATCCGCGTTCACACGACCGAGAATACGCTCAGCCAGCGACGCCACGACTTCACCGTCGTTGACCGCCGCCTGCGCGGTGATCGCACGATCGGTGCCGCAATCATGCAGACGCACGATGCAGTCCTGTGCCACGTCCACCAGACGACGGGTCAGGTAACCCGAGTTCGCCGTCTTCAGAGCGGTGTCCGACAGACCCTTGCGGGCGCCGTGGGTCGAGTTGAAGTATTCAAGAACGGTAAGACCTTCCTTGAAGTTCGAGATGATCGGCGTTTCGATGATGTCGCCATTCGGCTTCGCCATCAGGCCGCGCATCCCGCCCAGCTGCTTCATCTGCGTGACCGAGCCACGGGCACCGGAGTGCGCCATCATGTAGACCGAGTTCGGCTCCATGGTCGCGCCGTTCTCGTCGACTTTCTCGGCAGAGATGGTCGCCATCATGGCGTCGGTGACCTTGTCGTTACACTTCGACCAGGCATCGACGACCTTGTTGTACTTCTCGCCTTGGGTGATCAGGCCGTCCATGTACTGCTGTTCGAAATCCTTGACCTGATCGCGGGTCTCTTCGACGATCGGCCACTTGGTTTCCGGGATCACCATGTCGTCCTTGCCGAACGAAATGCCCGCTTTGAACGCTTCTTTGAAGCCCATGGTCATGATCTGGTCACAGAAGATGACCGACTCTTTCTGGCCGCAATAGCGGTAGACGGTGTCGATGACCTTCTGCACGTCTTTCTTGCGCAGCAGCGTGTTGACCAGATCGAACGGCGCTTTCGCGTTGAGCGGCAACAGCGCACCCAGACGCACGCGGCCCGGAGTGGACTCGAAGCGCTTGACGATCTCGTTGCCTTCATCGTCGATCTGCTTGACCCGGCATTCGATATTGGCGTGCAGATGCACTTCGCCCGCGTTGAGCGCGTGTTCGACTTCTTCGATGGACGCGAACTTCATGCCTTCGCCTTTCATGCCTTTGCGGGCAATCGAGGTGTAGTAAAGGCCGAGGATCATATCCTGCGACGGGACAATGATCGGTGCGCCGTTGGCCGGCGACAGAACGTTGTTCGTCGACATCATCAGCACACGCGCTTCAAGCTGCGCTTCCAGCGACAGCGGCACGTGAACGGCCATCTGGTCACCATCGAAGTCGGCGTTGAAGGCCGAACACACAAGCGGGTGCAGCTGGATCGCTTTGCCTTCGATCAGGACAGGCTCGAATGCCTGAATGCCAAGACGGTGCAGCGTCGGCGCGCGGTTCAGAAGAACCGGATGTTCGCGGATCACCTCATCAAGGATATCCCAAACCTCGGGGCGCTCTTTCTCGACCAGCTTCTTCGCCTGCTTGACGGTGGACGACAGACCCTTGGCTTCAAGCCGCGAATAGATGAACGGCTTGAACAGTTCGAGAGCCATCTTCTTGGGCAGACCGCACTGGTGCAGCTTGAGTTCCGGACCGGTCACGATGACCGAACGACCCGAGAAGTCGACCCGCTTGCCCAGAAGGTTCTGACGGAAGCGGCCCTGCTTGCCCTTGAGCATGTCGGACAGCGACTTGAGCGGACGCTTGTTGGCGCCTGTGATGACCCGGCCACGACGACCGTTGTCAAACAGAGCGTCAACGGATTCCTGCAACATCCGCTTTTCGTTGCGGACGATGATGTCCGGCGCGCGCAACTCGATCAGACGCTTCAGACGGTTGTTCCGGTTGATCACGCGGCGGTACAGATCGTTGAGGTCGGAGGTCGCGAAACGGCCACCATCCAGCGGCACCAGCGGACGCAGTTCTGGCGGGATCACGGGGATCACTGTCAGAACCATCCATTCCGGGCGGTTCCCGGATTCAAGGAAGGATTCAACCACCTTGAGGCGCTTGATGATCTTTTTGGGCTTCAGTTCGCCGGTCGCTTCCTTGAGGTCCGCGCGCAGCTGATCGGCCTCGGCTTCGAGGTCGATATTGGCGAGCATCTCGCGGATCGCTTCGGCACCGATATTGGCGGTGAACGCGTCCATGCCGTAAGCATCCTGCGCGTCCATGAACTCTTCTTCGGTCATCAACTGGCCGTAAGTCAGGTCGGTCAGACCCGGCTCGATCACCACGTAGTTCTCGAAGTAGAGGATACGCTCAAGATCCCGCAGCGTCATGTCCAGCATCAGGCCGATGCGCGACGGCAGCGACTTGAGGAACCAGATATGCGCGCAGGGCGCGGCCAGTTCGATATGGCCCATGCGTTCGCGGCGGACCTTTTGCAGCGTGACTTCCACACCGCATTTTTCGCAGACAACGCCGCGATACTTCATGCGCTTGTACTTGCCGCACAGACATTCGTAATCCTTGATCGGGCCAAAGATACGCGCGCAGAACAGGCCGTCACGCTCGGGCTTGAACGTGCGGTAGTTGATGGTTTCGGGCTTCTTGATCTCACCGAAAGACCACGACAGGATGCGTTCCGGCGATGCCAACGAGACCTTGATCTCGTCGAACACCTTGGGCGGCGTGACGGGGTTGAACGGGTTGTTGGTCAGTTCCTGGTTCATTTTCAAATCCTTGAAAGGGAAGTTTCGGAGTTGGCCGGGCAGATGCCCGGCCTACAGAGCTTGCGTAGGACGGGCTTCAGCCCGCCATTCGGCTCACTCATCCTCCTCCGCATCCAGGAGTTCCATATTCAGGCCAAGGCCACGGACTTCTTTCACGAGAACGTTGAAGCTCTCGGGGATACCCGCCTCGAAATTATCCTCGCCCTTGACGATCGACTCGTAGACCTTGGTCCGGCCAGCCACATCGTCCGACTTCACGGTGAGCATTTCCTGCAGGGTGTATGCAGCGCCATAAGCTTCCAGAGCCCAGACCTCCATCTCCCCGAAACGCTGACCACCGAACTGCGCCTTACCACCCAGCGGCTGCTGCGTGACGAGCGAGTACGGTCCCGTTGAACGTGCGTGAATCTTGTCGTCGACAAGGTGGTGCAGCTTGAGCAGGTATTTCACACCCACGGTCACGGACCGCGAGAACTGCTCGCCCGAACGACCGTCAAACAGGATCGACTGGCCCGACGTGTCGAAACCGGCACGGATCAGGGAGTCGTTCACATCGGCTTCCTTGGCACCGTCGAACACCGGCGTCGCAATCGGCACACCGTTGGTGACATTGCCCGCCGCCGTGATCAACGCCGCCTCGTCCATGTCCTTGATGCCTTCTTCGTAGACATCATCACCATAGGCGATCCGCATCGCTTCGCGCACGGGGGTCAGATCGCCGGAGCGACGGTAATCCTGCAACGCTTCGTCGATCTTGATGCCCAGACCGCGTGCGGCCCAGCCCATGTGGGTTTCAAGGATCTGACCAACGTTCATACGCGACGGAACGCCCAGCGGGTTCAGACAGAAATCGACCGGAGTACCATCGGCGAGGAACGGCATGTCCTCCATCGGAACCACTTTCGAAATCACACCCTTGTTGCCGTGACGACCGGCCATCTTGTCGCCCGGCTGCAGCTTGCGCTTCACCGCGACGAACACCTTGACCATCTTCATCACGCCCGGAGGCAGATCGTCACCACGACGGACCTTTTCGACCTTGTCTTCGAAACGGGCATCCAAAGCGCGCTTCTGCGCCTCGTACTGCTCGTTCAGGGCTTCCATGATCTTGGCGTCGTCTTCGTCTTCCAGCGCCAGCTGCCACCACTGGCCACGGGTCAGGCTGTCCAGCAGCTCTTCGGTGATCTGGCTGTTCGCCTTCACGCCCTTCGGGCCTTTGACGGCCATCTTGCCAAGGATCAGGTCTTTCAGACGCGCGTAGATGTTGCGGTCAAGAATGGCCAGCTCGTCGTCCCGGTCACGGGCCAGACGTTCGACTTCTTCACGCTCGATCTGCAACGCACGTTCGTCTTTCTCGACGCCGTGACGGTTGAAGACGCGCACTTCCACAACGGTGCCAAAATCGCCCGGCTTGACCCGCAGCGACGTATCACGCACGTCCGACGCCTTCTCACCAAAAATGGCGCGGAGGAGTTTCTCTTCCGGCGTCATCGGGCTTTCGCCCTTCGGTGTGATCTTGCCGACCAGAATATCGCCCGGCTCAACATCCGCGCCGATGTAAACGATGCCCGCCTCGTCGAGGTTGCGCAGCGCTTCTTCACCGACGTTCGGGATGTCGCGTGTGATCTCTTCCGGCCCAAGCTTCGTGTCACGGGCGGCGACTTCGAATTCCTCGATATGGATCGAGGTAAACACGTCATCCCGTGCGATCCGCTCGGAAATCAGGATCGAGTCCTCATAGTTGTAACCGTTCCACGGCATGAACGCGACAACCACGTTCTTGCCCAGAGCCAGTTCGCCCAGATCGGTCGACGGGCCATCGGCGATGACTTCGCCCTTGCCCACGGTGTCGCCCACATTCACCAGCGGACGCTGGTTGATACAGGTGTTTTGGTTCGAACGCTGGAACTTGCGCAGACGGTAGATGTCCACGCCCGCATCCCCCAACTCGAGGTCTTCGGTCGCCCGCACAACGATACGTGTCGCATCGACCTGGTCGATGATCCCGGCGCGTTTCGCCATGATCGCCGCACCCGAGTCGCGTGCAACCACACCTTCGATCCCGGTGCCGACCAGCGGTGCCTCGGACCGAAGGGTCGGAACCGCCTGACGCTGCATGTTCGAGCCCATCAGGGCGCGGTTCGCGTCGTCGTTTTCAAGGAACGGAATGAGCGAGGCCGCAACCGACACCAACTGCTTGGGCGACACGTCGATCAGGTCGACGGACTCATTGGGTGCAAGCGTGTATTCACCCGACTGGCGGGTGTTGACGAACTCGTTCACGAACTTGCCGTTCTCGTCCAGCGTCGCGTTGGCTTGTGCCACGGTGTGACGCTGTTCCTCGGTCGCGGACATGTACTGGACTTCGTCCGTCACATGGCCGTCCTTGACCCGGCGATAAGGCGTTTCGATGAACCCGTACTTGTTCACGCGGGCAAAAGTGGCCAACGAGTTGATCAGACCGATGTTCGGACCTTCCGGCGTTTCAATCGGGCACATGCGACCGTAGTGGGTCGCGTGCACGTCGCGCACCTCAAAGCCTGCACGCTCGCGGGTCAGACCGCCCGGTCCAAGCGCCGACAGACGACGCTTGTGCGTCACTTCCGACAGCGGGTTGGTCTGGTCCATGAACTGCGACAGCTGCGAGGAGCCGAAGAATTCGCGCACGGCAGCAGCGGCCGGTTTGGCGTTGATCAGGTCCTGCGGCATCACCGTGTCGATCTCGACCGAGGACATGCGTTCCTTGATCGCGCGCTCCATGCGGAGCAGACCGACGCGGTATTGGTTTTCCATCAATTCGCCGACCGAACGGACCCGGCGGTTGCCAAGGTGGTCGATGTCGTCGATGTCGCCTTTGCCGTCGCGCAGTTCCACCAGAGCCTTGACGCAGGCCACGATGTCCTGACGGTCCAGCGTGCGCTGGCTGTCTGGCTTGTCGAGCGCAAGACGCATGTTCATTTTCACGCGGCCAACGGCGGACAGGTCGTAGCGTTCGCCATCAAAGAACAACGTGTCGAACAGCGCAGACGCCGCTTCGACGGTGGGCGGTTCGCCCGGCCGCATGACACGGTAAATGTCCATGAGCGCGGTTTCGCGGTTCATGTTCTTGTCGGCGGCCATCGTGTTGCGCATGTAGGCGCCCACGTTGATGTTATCGATGTCGAGCACCGGAATCTCGGTGACGCCTGCATCGATCAGGTCCTTCAGACTACCGCCGCTCACTGCACCGTCCTTGTCGACGGTCCAGGTCAGCTCGTCCCCGGCTTCGACGTAGATCGCACCAGTCTGTTCGTTTATGATATCCTTGGCCACAAACTTGCCGACGATCTGTTCGAACGGCAGCAGAAGCTTGGTGATCTTGCCCTCGTCGACGATCTTCTTGACGGCGCGCGGAGTGACCTTTTTGCTTGCTTCGGCAAAGACTTCGCCGGTATCCGCATCCACAAGGTCATAGGTCGGACGGGTGCCGCGGACACGCTCGGGGAAGAACTTGGTTTCCCAGCCTTCGCCTTTGCGCAGGGTGTAGGTCACGGTGTCGTAATACGCATCCATGATGTCTTCCTGGTCGAGACCAAGAGAATACAGGAGTGTTGTCACCGGCAGCTTGCGGCGACGGTCGATACGCGCGAACACGAGATCTTTGGCGTCGAATTCAAAATCGAGCCACGACCCGCGATAGGGGATGATCCGGCATGCAAACAACAGCTTGCCCGAGCTGTGCGTCTTGCCCTTGTCGTGGTCAAAGAACACGCCCGGCGAGCGGTGCATCTGGGACACGATCACGCGCTCGGTGCCGTTGACAACGAACGTCCCGTTCGGTGTCATCAGGGGCATGTCGCCCATGAACACGTCTTGTTCCTTGATGTCCTTGACCGACTTGGCGCCGGTATCTTCGTCGATATCGAACACGATCAGACGCAGCTTGACTTTGAGCGGCGCGCTGTAGGTCATGTCGCGCTGCTGACACTCTTCGACGTCGTATTTGGGTTTTTCCAGCTCGTAGCTGACGAATTCCAGCACGCTGGTTTCGTTGAAATCCTTGATCGGAAAGACCGACTGGAAGACACCCTTGATGCCTTCGCCGTCAAGCGGGACAGGTTGGTCGCCGGATTTCAGGAAGAGATCGTAGGAGGATTTCTGAACCTCGATGAGGTTCGGCATCTCCAGAACCTCGCGGATTTTTCCGTAGTATTTACGAAGACGTTTTTGGCCAAGATAGCTTTGCGCCATGGTCGATATCACCTTTTCATTCTCAGCTGAGCGTCACGCCGTCGGGCCCCGGCGGTCTGCCCAATAGAGACGACACGAACCCGATCAATTCCCGGCGCGCGTCCCACCGCGCACCTCCCGATCTTTGGGTCCTGTCCAAGAAAAGCCCCGTTTCAACAAGGGGCCTCTCTAAGACAGGCTTGGCCGGGCATGGAAATCTCCATACCCAGCCTCGCATGAACTGCTTGCCGGCCCCTGCCGCGCCCCCTTTTGCGAAGAGGACCCGACAGGGACCGAAAAGCGATTACTTGAGCTCGACTTCAGCGCCTGCTGCTTCCAGCTTCGCTTTGATGTCTTCTGCTTCCGCTTTGGAAACCTGCTCTTTGACAGCTTTGCCGCCTGCTTCGACCAGGTCTTTGGCTTCTTTCAGGCCCAGACCGGTGATGCCGCGAACTTCTTTGATCACGTTGATCTTGGAAGCGCCTGCCGACTTCAGGATGACGTCGAATTCGGTCTGCTCTTCAGCAGCCGCACCACCAGCGTCGCCGCCAGCCGGACCCGCCATCATCACTGCGCCGCCAGCTGCGGGCTCGATGCCGTACTCGTCTTTGAGAATTGTTTTCAGTTCTTGTGCTTCAAGCAGCGTCAGACCAACGATCTCTTCTGCCAGTTTTTTCAGATCAGCCATTGTGACTTTCCTATCTAAATGTGTTCCAACGTCGAGGTTTCAACCCCACGAAGATGTTCTCAGAAGCCTTACGCCGCTTTCTCTTCGATGGTCGAGAGAATGGAGGCGATGTTCGATGCAGGTGCGCCAATCGCGCCAGCGATGTTGGAGGCGGGTGCCGCAATGCAGCCGACGATCGAAGCAATAAGCTCCTCGCGCGACGGCATCTTGGACACGGCTTCCACGCCGGCCCGGTCAAGTGCGTTCTCACCCATGGCCCCGCCAAGGATTTCGAACTTCTTGTTCTCCTTGGCAAAGTCCTCGACCACTTTGGCGGCTGCCACAGGGTCTTCGGAATAGGTGAGAACCGTCATGCCTGTCAGGTAGTCAGCGATGCTTGCGCAGGGCTTTCCTTCAAGGGCAATCTTGGCCAGACGGTTCTTGGCGACACGTACGGAACTGTCGGCAGCGCGCGCACGCGCCCGCAGGTCCTGCATCTCGGCAACTGTGAGACCTTCGTAGTGGGCTACCACAACGACGCCAGAGCTTTCGAAGATCTGGCCGAGTTCGTCGACCACTTTCTCTTTTTGGGCTCTATCCACAGGTGTACTCCAGTTTGGGGGGCGGACCCCCCGGCTCAGTAAAACCGGATCGCTCCGGCGGTTTTGGTCCGCAGTCTGCGGTCCCAAACCCGCCCAGCGCTCAACGGGTGAGCCTTGGCATGTCGGTCTGTTCCCGCCTCGGGCAGGATTTATTGCGGCGCATGCCCCAACCCACCGTCTCGGACGTAATACAAAAGAGCGCGGGACGAATCGCGCGCTCTTCTGCAATCCGGTGGTTATTACGTCCAACCGGGATTGCCAACCCCCCGGGACATTGAAATTTTCGACCCCAAGCGGTTCCTTGCTACCTGCATGAAAAAACGGCGCCCCTAGGGACGCCGCCTTGAATTTGCATACAGATCAGCCTCAGTGGCTGGCTGCGTCATCCACCGAAACAGTCACACCCGGACCCATGGTCGAAGACAGCGCGATCTTCTTCATGTACGTGCCCTTGGCACCTGCCGGCTTGGCTTTGGCAACCGCGTCGACAAACGCCTTGATGTTCTCGACCAGCTGCGCGTCGTCGAACGACACCTTGCCGACGCCTGCGTGAACCACACCGGCTTTCTCGGCCTTGAACTGGACCTGTCCGCCCTTGGCATCTTCGACGGCCTGCTTGACGTCCATGGTCACCGTGCCGACCTTGGGGTTCGGCATCAGGTTGCGCGGGCCAAGCACCTTGCCCAGACGGCCGACGATCGGCATCATGTCCGGTGTCGCGATGCAACGGTCGAAATCGATCGTGCCGCCCTGGATGGTTTCCATCAGGTCTTCGGCACCAACGATGTCAGCACCAGCGGCCTTGGCTTCATCAGCCTTGGGGCCACGGGCGAACACCGCGACGCGCACGGTTTTGCCGGTGCCGTTCGGCAGGCCGACAACACCACGAACCATCTGGTCGGCGTGACGCGGGTCAACGCCGAGATTCATCGCGATTTCCAGCGTTTCATCGAACTTCGCGTTGGCATTGCTCTTGATCAGGGCAACGGCTTCGGCGACGGACAAATCGTCCTTGTCGGCAAAGGCCTCACGGGCGGAGCGGGTGCGTTTTCCAAGTTTCGCCATCTTACTTCACCTCGATGCCCATGGACTTTGCGGAGCCCAGGATAATCTGCATTGCACTCTCAATGTCATTCGAATTGAGGTCTTTCATCTTGGCTTCGGCGATCTCGCGAACCTGTGCAACGGTGACCGTTGCAATGGTCTCGCGACCCGGATTCTCGGCGCCGCGCGGACGGTTACGCTTGCCCACCGGCTTCAGGCCAGCCGCCTTCTTGAGATAATAAGACGCAGGCGGCGTCTTGATGTTCATCGTGAACGACTTGTCCTGATAATAATGGATCTCTGTCGGGCACGGCGCACCTTCTTCCATGTCCTGCGTCTTGGCGTTGAACGCCTTGCAGAATTCCATGATGTTGATGCCGCGCTGACCCAAAGCCGGACCGACGGGCGGGCTCGGGTTGGCTTTGCCTGCAGGGATCTGCAGCTTCATCTTGCCAACAAGTTTCTTGGCCATCTGGCCTCTCCTTTTCCAACGACCCGGGAACGCGTTCCAAGGTCACTCGTGTTGTGTGGTCCGGTCCGCGACACGCGTGCCGCTCGCCTCCCACGCTCGTTCGGCGGGATGTCCCGCCTGCACTCAGATCACTATTGCTTCGTGACCTGCGTGAATTCCAACTCGACTGGGGTTTCCCGGCCAAAGATCACAACCGACACCTTCAG
This sequence comes from Pelagibaca sp., assembly GCA_041725935.1. Classification (GTDB taxonomy): domain Bacteria; phylum Pseudomonadota; class Alphaproteobacteria; order Rhodobacterales; family Rhodobacteraceae; genus Marivita. The sequence goes on along the minus strand of JBGRQD010000037.1, from coordinate 2,270 downwards.
GCGCTGGTTGTCCTCGTCCACTTCCTCGATCATGCCATCGAAATCCTCGAACGGACCCTCGTTGACCTTGACCTTCTCGCCGATCTCGAAATGGATCAGCGTGCGCGGCGCATCTTCGCCCTCGGCCACGCGGCCCAGGATCGCCTGGACTTCGGCATCGCGCATCGGCATCGGGCGGCCCTGCGGACCAAGGAACCCGGTCACCCGGTTGATCGAGTTGATCAGGTGATAGCCCTGATCCGACATCTCCATCCGCACCAGCACGTACCCCGGCATGAACCGACGCTCAGCGGTGACTTTCTTGCCACGACGGATTTCGATCACTTCCTCAGTCGGGACCATCACTTCCTCGATCTGGTCCTGCAGCCCCTGTTCCTCGACCGCCTGGAGGATCTGCTCTGCGATTTTCTTTTCGAAATTCGACAGAACACTGACCGAGTACCACCGCTTCGCCATCTGGTCGCAAACCTTCTTGTCCGTGCGGCGAAGACGCCGTCTGTTTTCTTCTGCGGGCCCTGTCGCCACGACCGCTCCGGAATAAAAAAGCGGCGTGCAACTCGAATCGATGCACGCCTCATTCCGTCTCTGGCGGTCAGTTACCGCCTTAGCCTGCCCTTTTCAAGAGCAGACCCGTCTTCAACCGAAGAGGTTCAGCAAACCCTGAAGCCCGCTGCGGATCAGGATATCCACCAGCGCAAAGAACACGGCCGTCAGTGCGGCCATGATAAACACCATCACCGTGGTCAGCAGCACTTCGCGCCGCGTCGGCCAGACGATTTTCGACACCTCAGCGCGAACCTGCTGAATGAACTGAAGTGGATTGGTCGTTGCCATGGATCGGGTCTCGCTTTGCGTTTCTACGGACTGCACTTAACGAAGGCGCAGCCCGAATTCAAGCAAGCCAGAGCCGAATGCTGTCACGCACCGCGCAGAACGACATACAGCACACTAACATGCACGCGCTAAGTCGCGTCGTCCAAAGTGGTTCCCGAACATCGTTTCACAAATATGTGTACGTTTTTCCAAAGACTTGCAGGAACGATCAGCCGCCCAGCCTGTTTCATTGCTGAGCCGACGGACTGATAGGCCGTCCGCAAAGGTCGTTAAAAAACGACGCACTGAACAGAAAGGAATTCGTCATGAATCGTTTGATGATTGCAACAGCCCTCGTAGCATCCCTCGGAACCGCAGGCTTTGCCGCAACCGAGGCAGAAATGGACCAGATCGAGAACTTCGATCCGAGCATCGACACCTCCAGCTTTTCGGAAAGTGATTTCGATATCGCCTATGGTATCGTAACCTCCGGTATGTCGCGGAGCGAAAAAGCCGCCAAGCTGCGCGCGCTGGAATCTGATGACAATATGGACATGGGCATGGCCATGATCAGCGAAGCCGAGCTGGAGCGCCTGCAGGACTATGCACCTGGCGTCGACTTCGGCACGATCACGCAGAACCAAGCTGAAACCGCGCTTGCCATATCTTACAGCGGCGTAGAGCGGTCTGTCGCCGCCGAACGCGTGCAGCAAATTCTTGGGGGCGTTGAGGCCGACCCGGACACGCTCGTTCTGGTGGACCAAGGCCGCGAAGCCATGATCCAAAGCTACGTGCCAGAAGCGAATGTGGGACTGCTCACCGAAGACGAGCGTGACCTTGCCGTAAGTTTCATCCACAGCAGCATGTCGCGCAGCGAGAAGATCCAGCAGATTGAAGCGCTGATCAACTAAGCGCATTATATCTCAGTAAGAAGGCCGTCCCGAGAGGGGCGGCCTTTTTCGTTGCATTTACTTAATCAAGGCCGGGACAAAGAAGGCGGCCAAGATACGCCGTTGCAAAGCCTCTGAACCATATTTTTGGAGATGGCAGGGGCAGCAGGGTTCGAACCCGCGACCTACGGTTTTGGAGACCGTCGCTCTACCAGCTGAGCTATACCCCTAAGGCCAGACTGACGGGTATTCCAAGGTTGGACCGAAATCAAGAGCCAGAAGGCGCGGAGTTGGACAAAAATCCACATAAGGTTCGCAATGGGGCGGCGCCGCTTCTTCTCCTCTACCACCATTATCCCCGGGCTCGCCCCGAGACCCCCACACCGCAGAGATCACCGGGCAAGCTCGAGGATGACAATGGCCCGTGCGCGCGATTATCCCCTACGCATTCGCCAGATCCCCAATCAAACGACCCGAACCACGCCGCCCGGCGTCACAAAACACCGACACATGCCTCACGCCACGGGTCGCGGATGCTCTCGCTCCGGTGTTTGCATTGAAACAATG
>JBGRQD010000036.1:0-24737 GCA_041725935.1 Pelagibaca sp. | reverse complement strand
TCTTTGCGCAGTTCCGTGATTTGCCAGATCATCTTGGCGGTTTGTTCCAAGCGGCTTCTTGAAGACGCACCGCGTAATAAGAACGGGGAACCGTGCCTTTGTACAGCACGTTTCGGGTGTAGTCCTTGGCCGTGACCGTATAGACATCTGCACCCAATCGAGCTTTCCACGGACGGCGCTGCACGCGAGATTTGGCAAGGTCGGTTCCTGTCAAGGTGCTGTTAATTCGGCTCTGCCTCAATCTGTGTGGCAGAACGGTAGCATTCTCGCGCGCAACAATTCTGGACCGGCCCTTCCGTACATGGCGCGTTTGAGGGTTTTCAGGCGATTGATCTGACCTTCTGCTTGGCCGTTGCTCCAAGGCATCTCGATTGCGTTTTTGACTGCATCGAAGTCACGGTTCAAGGTGCGGGCAAAACGCGCGATGGGCGCCACGTCGGTTTCGATCGCGTCGTCGATCCATGCTGGGAGCGGGTCTGCTGAGCGCCCACGCAGGATAACGTTGAACCGCATGGCTAGGCTGCGCATCGTGGCAAAAGCGGGAGAGCCGACCTTGAGCGCGTCGACTTTCCGCGCCTGATCCGGGGTGAACTTTCCGCGCGGCTTGATGCACAGCGCGGCCGCGATGACCGGGGAGATCGCGTGCCCAGTTTCCGGGTCCCGGACTGGCTTAAGGATTTCGTGCTCTACCTTGGGGTCGCTCGCTTGCTGTTCGGCTCTGCGCCAACCCGCCAGCAACCGCTGCAAATGCGACTGACTCCCCTCGTAACCACGCTCTTGGATCATATGGAACAGGGCGCTGCCAGTTCGAATGCCCTCCTTCCAGCTTTGGCTCAGGAACTCTTCAAAGTACCACGGCGAAGTTGGTTTCAAAGCGGCCCGCCTGCGGTCCGGTGGTGTTTCGAACTGCAGCCATTTCGCGATGCTACGACGCGGGAACCCTGTTCGTCGCCCGATCTCGCTGCAGGAAAGCCCTTGATTTCGGAGTGCATGAATGGTGGCGAAAATCTCTTCCCGAGACGTCCTGTGCGCAAGGCGTGACTTCAGAAGGTTGCCGGCGGCGGTGATGTTGTCGGCGTCGGACAGCAGCGCCCTGCCGGTCGCACGGCCATGAAGGTTCATTTGCTCCTCTATGGCCTGCCGCAGGTTTTGTACGATATGGAACCGGTCAGCGACTTGCTTCGCCTGCGGTGCCCCTTGCCGTGCGGCCTGGGCGTAAAGACCGCAGCGATCTCTGCTGATCACTTCTACTTCGGGATGTCGCTTCAGCCAGTTGGTGCAGGTGACGACATCTCGATCCTCGAGAACATCGATGACCACGCGACGCTCCAGATCGACAATGATCGTGCCGTAGGTTTGCGATTTCCGCCAGCTCCAGTCGTCAATCCCAATGACCGTTGGCACCTCGGCGGTGCCGTGAGCACACCTCTTCAGCTGCCTGAGCACTGTGTCATCGCTGACCCCAAGTCCCAAACGGTGCAAGAGCCGCTCGGCAGGCCGTCCGCCGGTCGCATGCCCCAGATGCCTGACAATCCCCGCGATACGCGAGGTGCGCCGCGCATAAGGACGCGCAATCGAGGCGATCTGGTCCGAGAACGTCTGGCGCGGGCAAGCGGGTGCCAAGCATCGCCAACGGCAAACCGCGAGATCAACCGTAACTCCACCCCCATGGGCTGGATAATCCTGCAGCCGCCGGCGCCGCCAGCCGTGACGTCGGCGTGAATGCAATCCACAGTCCGGGCAAATTCCGTTTGGTGTCAGACTGCCCGATACAATCCACCCGCCGAAATCACTTCGCTCGACGATTTGAACCGAAACCTCGCCCCCGGGCGACCAATGGTGCTTCGAAGTCATGACTATCTCTCCTGAATTTTCTAGCTTCAGGATAGTTCCGCCACACAGATTGAGGCAGAGCCTTGTTAAGGGCAACGCGACAGTAGCCTCACAGCCTGATAGCGAGCATTCAGTAAGGCCATCGAAGCATTTCCAACCGACCGGATGGGCAAAGCGTGCTCTTACTTCAAGCCACCATTGGCCTGATATCGGCTGACTCTTGACATCCAAGCCGTGGCGTATCGTAAGGGTCCGTCATTGTTGGGACGATAGATCCGTCGCTGATCCGTCAATGCAGGCTGCGATCCTGCGGTCAAGGCAAGAAGGGCCGCACCTTCGCTGGTCCCCGTGGTTCCACCCGACGCCTCGACCGTGCAGTCGGTTGCAGTTGCGAGCATGGTGCAAAAGCTTGGGTTCCCGGCAAAGGGCCCTTCGATGACGATGGGGCCGCTGTGCCCTGTAAGTGCAAGGCATTCGGCCGTCATGAGGCCTAGATAGAACCCGGTTGCGACCGTGCGTTCGATGCTGCCGTGGGGTGGCTCAGAGTCATGCCACTCGGCACGGCGATTTTGAAACGGCCCGCTCTCTGCGATAATTGCGGGCAAGAGCATCGGACCGTTTTGCGCCACACGCATGATGTCGTATTCGGTATATTCAGCCGCATTGCCCTTGAGAATCTTGTCATATTCCCGCCCGCCCATGAACCGCGCGGATGGCACGGGATCACCTAACGCATTGACGTTGATCAAGGTGTCGCGCGTTGGGTCGAGGTTTGCTTGGTTGCCGCCAATGCTCATTGCAATGACCCAGGTACCCGTCGAAACCACCGAAAAGGGCTCGTTATGCCGCAAGACATGGGGCAGCAGCGACGCATTTGAATCGTGGATGCCACAATAGACGGGCGTCGCCGTATCGAGGCCAGTTTGGTCGGCAATATCGGGAAGAAGCGTTCCGAGGATGTCCGAGCATTTGCGAGGGATGCCGATCAGATCGGCAATATCCAAGCTGTCGATCAGCTTTGTAAATGAGCCCGTGTGCGGGTTCCATAGATCGGTATGGCAGCCCAAAGAGCTGACGTCACAGGCCAAAGCCCCCGTCAGCCGATGGCCCCAATATTGCGGATACGTCACCACGGCGGCGGTTCGGTCTCGCAATTCGGGGTCTTCAGCGAATTGCCAATGGAGTTGCGCGCCAAGATTGAGGCCCATGGGCAATCGTGGTGCGCCTGTTTCTTCGAACGGCGGCCTGATGGCATCGTAATCCGCAGCGGTCGCATTCGGCCCGTCGTGTTCGTAGTCAAGGATGGGCGCAGCCAGGCCTCCATCGTGACCGATCAGGGCGGCGCAGGCCCCGTGGGTCGTGATCGAGATCGCGTGGATGCCGTGGCTTTGATGAAAACGAGCCATCGCGTCGAGCAGGAAGACCCAGATGCCATCCACATCGAAATGAGGCCACGGCGGACCAGCCAGAACCGTGTTCGGACGCGTCACGACCGCCAGTTCCTTCAGCGTGCCCAAATCCACCAAGGCGAGTTTGGCGTTGGTCTTGCCGATGTCGATGACGGCGATATGGGTCATGGCATATGAAAGACAGGTGTCAGCGGCACCGCAACCGGTTCATTGTCTGGCTTGGTCTCCATGATGTCGGCCATATGGGCCCACCATTTTTGCATGACCGCGTGCCCCGGCAGGTCGTCCATCTTGTGATCTTCTTGGCGCCAAAGCACCCCGAACAGGATGCCCGTTTCTTCGTCCAGATGGATGGAATAGTCGGAAACGCCTGCGTCTTTGAGCAGCGTTACAAGCTCCGGCCAAATCTCATCATGGCGTTTCTTGTATTCATCGCGACACCCCGGCGTCAGGTTCATTTTGAAGGCGTATTTCTCCATCACTGCGTCCTCCACATGGACCATAGGCGGGGCAGTGCGATGACCCCGATCAGCAAGCCGCCTATGACGATGGACATCACGATGCCTGGCACGTTGAGCAGCCCCAGCCCGAAGGTCACAAGCCCCATGACAAAGGCCGCAATGACAACACCGGGAATCGAACCCGATCCACCAAGAATGTTGACGCCGCCGAGGACGACCATTGTGACGATCTCCAACTCCCAACCCGTGGCGATGGACGGACGGGTGGAGCCCAAACGTGAGGTTAGGCAGACAGCGGCGATGCCGGACATCAAGCCAGTCAGCAAAAACAGGATGAACTTCACCCGGCCCACGCGGATGCCGGAAAACAGCGCGCCGGTGGGGTTGTTGCCGATTGCATAGATCGCGCGTCCAAAGTTGGTCATGTGCAGTATGACGCCGTAGATCACAGCGATGATCGCGAACAGCACAAATTCAAACGAGATCACCCACCAGACGTAGCCTTGCCCGAAAAAGGCAAAATCGGACGGATAGCCGCGATAAGCCTGATCGCCCAGAATGATGAAGCTGATCCCGCGAAAGAGTGACATGGTACCAATGGTCACCACGATAGACGGCAGGCCAAGGCCGGTCACAAGAATGCCGTTGAACGCGCCGCAGATCAGCCCGGTCGCCAGCCCGATCAGAACCAGCCCCTCGGTGCCGACGCCCACTTGCGCCGCTGCCCCCATCGCTGTGGAGGCAAGCGCGATGATAGACGCCACCGACAGATCGATCTCGCCCGATATGATCAGCAACGCCATTGCAAAAGCGATCATGGCTTTTTCGGTGAAATTGAATGTCGCATCGCTCAGGTTCCAGGCGTTCAGGAAGTAGGGCGAGGCAAAGGAGTTGGCGACAAAGATACCAATCGCCACCAGCAGAAGAAGGCTTTCCCAGCTTTTCAGCTTCCGTTCCAGCGGAGATTGCAGGCGGTCGGGGATGCTGCGCGGGTTCATGCGGCGTGCTCCGCTTTCTTGAGGATGATACGGCCAGGGGTGCGGTTGGCCTGGGCGTTCAGGATCACGGCGATGATGATCGCGCCGCCAGAGATCGCCATTTGCGAGAAGGGGGAGATGTTAACGACCGGCAGTGCGTTTGCGATAATGCCAAGGAACAAAGCGCCCAGCAGGGCCCCGAACACGGTGCCAATGCCGCCCATGATCGACACGCCGCCGATGACACAAGCCGCGACCACTGTCAGCTCAAAGCCACCCGCGACGTCGACATAAGCGACAGCAAAGCGCGACACCCAAAGGTAGCCTGTCAGCCCCGCCATGGCGCCGGAAATGGTGAAGGCCCAGAATTGGGTCTTGCCGACGTTTATGCCTGCATAGGTCGCCGCATGGGGGTTGCCGCCTGCGGCATAAAACGCGCGTCCCAGCGATGTGCGGGTCATGATGATGGTGAAGAGGATCACGGCTGCAATGGCGATCCAGCTGAGGATCGGGAGGCCGAGGAAGTCCGTGCGGGGGACGGATTTGAAGGAGTCCGACATCTCGTGGCTGTTCACCCATTTGCCTTCGGTCAGAAGGAAGATGATGCCGCGGAAAATGGTCATTGTGCCCAGCGTCACTACGATGGGCGGGATCGCCAGTTTCCAGACCAGAATGCCGTTGAACATGCCCAAAAGGGTGCCGAAGCCGATTGCGATCAGCATAATGAAGATCACCGGCAGGCCCGGTGCCGCGATGTTGATCAGGGACACAACCATTCCGGTCAGCGCAAGGTTGGCCGCGACCGACAGGTCGATGCACTTGGTCAGGATCACGATCATCTGCCCAATGGCCAGCAGGATCAGCGGCGAGGTGTCGTTGAAAACGTTTACCAAGTTCGACGGGGCTACGAAGGCCGGAAACCGCCATGCGATGATGCCCAAAAGGACAGCAATCGCCAGCATCAGCAGGGCTTCGCGGGAGGCGAGGAGTTTTGTCATGTGTGGGTCTCCGTGATGCCTGCGGCGTGGCTGACCAGAACTTCGGGGCTGATGTCTTCGCGGCTTAATTCGGCGGCGATGCGTCCTTCGCGCATGATGATCACGCGGTCTGACATCCCGACGATTTCGGGAATTTCCGAGCTGACCATGATCACCGCCAAACCCTGTGCGGCCAATTCAGCCATGAACTCATGCACGGCAGCCTTTGACCCGATGTCGATGCCTTTGGTGGGCTCATCAAGGATGATCACCTTGGGTTCGGTTGCCAGCCATTTGGCGATGACGACCTTTTGCTGGTTGCCACCCGACAGGCTGCCAACGTGAGTATCCAAGGAGGCGGCACGCAGATCCAACCGCTCGGTATATTCCCGCGCCAGTTTGAATTCTTCCGCCATTTTCAGAAACCCCTTGCGAGAGGTCTGTTTCAAGGATGGCAGGGTCACATTCTGGAAGATGGGCAGATCGACGATCGCACCCTGTTTGCCGCGATCCTCGGGTACGTAGACGATGCCGTAAGACACCGCATCGGCGGGTGAACGGATGGTCGCCTCGGCCCCGTCCACCCGCACGGACCCAGCTGTGGGTTTGGTCGTTCCGAACAACGCCTGCATGAATTCCGACCGACCCGCGCCCACGAGACCATAAAACCCAAGGATTTCGCCACGCTTAAGTGTAAAGCCAATATCGGCAAATTCGGTTGGGTGGTCGTAGCCGCTGACAGACAGCACTTCGGCCCCGAGATTGCGGTCACGTTCGGGGAAGATTTGGCTGACATCACGGCCAACCATCATTTTGACCAACTCGGCTTCGGCCACATCTGCAATAGCGCCGTCACCGACCATCTGGCCGTCCCGAAACACTGTGTAATTGTCGGCGATACGGAAAATTTCATCGAATTTGTGGCTGATAAACAGGATCGCTTTGCCTTGGGCCTTCAGGCCGTCGACCAGCTCGTACAGTTCTTCGATTTCGGCGTGGCTGAGGGCGGCGGTGGGTTCATCCATGATGACAACACGCGCATCCACCGACAGGGCGCGGGCGATAGCGACAAGGTGTTTGTTGGCGGTGCCAAGATCCTTGAGGATTGCACCGGGGTCAATCTTTGCGCCAAGCCCGTCTAATATTTCTTTCGCACCACTATACATGGCGCCGGTATCAATCAGGCCGAAACGATCCTTGGGCGCATGGCCCAGAAAGATGTTCTCGGCAACGCTGAGCTCGTCGAACAGCACCGTTTCCTGATGGATTGCCGTAACGCCGGCGTTCTCAGCCGATTGCGGGGTGGGGAAGTGAAGAGGCGCACCATCCACGCGGATTTCGCCGCCATCGGGCTGGTATATGCCGGTCAGGGTTTTCACCACCGTGGATTTGCCCGCACCGTTTTCACCGACAAGAGCTGTGACCTTGCCGGCATACAGATCAAGCGAGACCTCAGACAGTGCGCGCACCCCGGGAAAGGTTTTCGTCACCTTCGCAAGGGACAGAACGGGGGCGTCGGATGGGGACACGGCGGGCCTCATTTCGAGTCGGGGTTTGAATGTCGTGGGGGACGTTGGTCTGGCGCGGACAGGCCACGCCAGACCGGGCGACATCAGAAGATGTCTTTGAATTGGTCGATGTTCGAGCTGTCATAAGTGAACGGGTCGGCCATTGCTGCGCTGCCCGTTTCGTCCAGCGTGATAGAGCCCATTCGGCCCATCGGAATGTCGCCGCTCGGGTCGGTTCCGGTGGCAAGCGAGTGTGCGATCATCGTCGCCGAGTAGCCGAGATCAATCGGGTTCCAGATCGCGAAGCTTTTCGTTGCGCCGGATTCGACGCAGCCCGCCATTTCGGACGGAAGGCCAAGGCCTGTGACGTTGATCTCACCGATCTTGCCGGCATCCGATACCGCCTGACAGGCCGCAAGGATGCCCACGGTCGTTGGCGCGATGATCGCCTGAAGGTCTGGGTAGGTTTGCATCAGGCCTTGCGCTTCGCGGTAGGACTTGTCTGACAAGTCATCACCATAGACTGTGGCGACCAGGTCTATGCCCGGATAGTTCGGAAGCACTTCCTCAGCAGCCGCGATCCAGGCGTTCTGGTTGGTCGACGTGGTCGTTGCTGACAGAATCGCAACCTCGCCACCATCGGGCATGTGGTCCGCAGCCAGCTTGATGATGGTGTTCCCAATCAGAGGCGTAGAGGACGGGTTCAGATGCATCATGCGACCCTCTTCGGCCACGCCGGAATCCCAGCTGATAACGGTGATACCGCGATCCATGGCACGCTTCAGCGCAGGAACGACTGCATCGGGGTCATTGGCAGAAATGGCAATGGCATCAACACCTTGGGCGATCAGGCTGTTGATCACTTCGATCTGGCCTTCGGCGGTGGTGTCGGTGGGGCCAGTGTAGATGATCTCGACATTGCCAAGCTCTGCAGCGGCTTCCTCGGCGCCTTCTGCTGCTGCCTCAAAGAAGCCGATGCCAAGGGCCTTGACGACAAGCGCGATGCGCATGTCATCTTGTGCCATTGCTGTTGTGCCCATCATGCCCGCAGCCATGCTGAGGCCTGCGACAAGTGAAGTGAAAGTACGACGTTTCATTTTGGTTCCTCCCTGAAAGTACGTCTGGTCGTTGAGCGGTTAAGAGGCCGCCTCATTCTCGGCCTGTCCGACACCGATTTCGGCGACGATCAGGGTAATTTCTGCGGCTTCCAGCATGGTTGCCGCCTTATCGGATATGCCATCGTCCGTGATGACCGTGTCGATCCGCGACAACGGGCACAGCACAAGGCTGGAGCGCTGTTCGAACTTGGAACTGTCCACCAACACCACCAAATCATCCGCCTGACCGATCAGTTTTTGTTCGGCCTGGATCAGGAGCGGGTCCGCTTCCATCAGCCCTAGTGGCCCGATACCTTGCGCACCCATGAACATGCGTCGGGCGTAGAAATTGCGGGTCACATCGTTGTCGAAGGGCGACAGAATGATGTTCTGTTCGCGGTAGATCGCGCCACCTGAGAGCATGATCGTGTTCTTGGAATGCTTCAGCAGGTGTTCTGCGATGGGGAAGCTGTTGGTGAAAACCTGGCAGCGGCGCGAGGCAAGCGGGTGCACCATCTGAAACGTCGTGGTGCCACCGTTGATGATAATCGGGTCGCCATCGTCGCACAGATCAACCGCAGCGCGCGCAATCGCCCGTTTTTCGCGGCTGCGCAGCGTTTCGTTGACCGAGAACGGTCGTCCAGCGAGGCCCACGAATTGCGGCGGGGTAATCGCCTCGGCGCCACCACGCACACGACGCAGCTTCTTTTGCATGTGAAGGGTCGCGATGTCGCGCCGGATCGTCGCCTCAGAGACACCTGTCAAACCGCAAAGGTCACCGACGTTCGCGACAGGTCTGTCCTGTACGGCAGATAGAATAACTCTGTGGCGTTCAGTCTCGTGCATTTCATCCTCCCACCCTCAACGTTGTTCAGATTCGGCCAACCTGTCAATCATTTTCAATCACAAACAATCATTCTGCGACGCGGCATGATTGAAAATGATTGTTTATGATTGACAACATACCTGTGTATACGCAGCCTACTGCCATGTTCAGAGGGCGTGATCGTGCGCCTGCAGGGAGGAAAAGATGTTGAAAACCGCCGAAAAGCAGCTGCTTGAAAACCGTTGGTCCGACGCTGATGCGGCAGGAATGAACGAATCGGAACTGCTGCTCTACCGCTCCAACATCCTTGGTTCGGACAAGCGGGTGACCAATTACGGCGGCGGAAATACATCGGCCAAAGTAATGGAAACGGACCCTCTGACAGGTGATGAGGTTGAGGTGCTTTGGGTCAAAGGATCGGGTGGTGACATCGGGTCGATCAAGATGGACGGGTTTTCGACGCTCTACATGGACAAGCTGCGGGCGCTGAAGGGCCTCTACCGCGGAGAGGAATTCGAGGACGAAATGGTGGGTTACCTGCCCCATTGTACGTTCAACCTGAACCCGCGCGCTGCCTCCATCGACACGCCGCTACATGCCTATGTGCCGCGCAAACATGTGGATCACGTCCATGCAGATGCGATAATTGCTATTGCCGCGTCCAAGAATTCCGAAGAACTGACAGAACGCGTGTTCGGTGATCGGATTGGATGGCTGCCGTGGAAACGGCCGGGCTATGAATTAGGGCTCTGGCTTGAGAAGTTCTGTATTGAAAACCCCGACGCTGATGGGGTTGTTCTGGCCAGCCACGGTCTGTTCACTTGGGGCGACACGGCCAAAGACTGCTACAATACGACCATTGACGTGATCAACGTGGCCACTGAATGGCTGGCCCAAGAGACGGGAAGCGCACCTGCCTTCGGGGGCGCGAAACACGAAAGCCTAGACCCAGCAGCCCGCCGTGCGGTCGCCGCCCGTCTGATGCCCGCGATCCGTGGTTTCGTCAGTGGCAACCAGCACATGGTCGGCCACTTCAACGACAACGATGCGGTGCTTGAGTTTGTGAACTCTCAGAATATGGAGCCGCTTGCGGCGCTCGGAACCTCTTGCCCCGACCATTTCCTACGGACAAAAATCCGCCCCCTAGTCGTCGATTTTGATCCTGCGACGAACAACATCGACGCGGTGCTCGATGGGTTGCCCCAGCAAATCGCCGATTACCGCGACGACTACGCCGCCTATTATGAGCGATGTAAACATGACAACAGTCCGGCCCTGCGTGACCCTAACGCAGTCGTCTATCTGGTCCCCGGCGTGGGCATGATCACCTTTGCCAAGGACAAGGCGACAGCGCGTATCAGTGGCGAATTCTACGTCAACGCGATCAATGTGATGCGGGGGGCCTCGGCGGTCAGCGAATATCAGGGCCTACCCGAACAAGAGGCGTTCGACATCGAATACTGGTTGCTGGAAGAAGCCAAGCTGCAGCGCATGCCAAAGCCCAAGGCGCTGGCTGGCCGCGTAGCGCTGGTCACCGGGGGGGCAGGCGGCATCGGTTCCGCTACCGCCGAACGTTACCTGCACGACGGCGCTTGCGTGATGCTGGCTGACATTAATGATGACGCACTGGTATCGACGCTGAACAACCTCACGTCGAAATTTGGTCCAGACGTCGTCCGACAGGTCAAAATGAATGTCACCGACGAGGCCGCCGTGGCCTCCGCCTATGCTACTCTCGCTGTTGAATTTGGCGGAGTCGATATCCTCGTCTCCAATGCAGGGATCGCGTCCTCCGCCCCGGTTGAGGACACGTCGCTTGCCATGTGGAACCAGAATATGGACATCCTGAGTACGGGCTACTTCCTCGTCAGTCGTGAAGCGTTCAAGGTGATGCGGGTGCAGGACATGGGCGGCGCAATCATCTTTGTCGCGTCGAAAAATGGCCTTGCGGCCTCACCCAATGCGTCGGCCTATTGCACGGCAAAAGCGTCCGAAATCCATCTGGCCCGCTGCCTGGCGCTGGAAGGCGCCGAAGCTGGCATTCGTGTCAATGTCGTCAACCCCGATGCCGTTTTGCGCGGCTCCAAGATCTGGGAAGGCGATTGGCTGGAACAACGCGCAGAGACTTACGGCACTGACAAGGACGGGCTGGAGGAAATGTATCGCCAGCGGTCTATGCTGAAACGGTCGGTCCTGCCTGAAGACATTGCCGAGGCCGCTTATTTCTTTGCTGCCGACACGTCTGCCAAGTCGACTGGTAACATCATCAACGTGGACGCTGGCAACGTTCAAGCGTTCACACGATAGGGCGCCGACATGAGCTATGAAAGCGCACAGGCCCAGTTCGCGGATTGGGGCATCGACACCGAAGCCGCCATTGAGCGCCTGAAAACCATCCCGATCTCGATGCACTGCTGGCAAGGTGACGACGTTGTCGGGTTTGAGCAGAAATCAGGATCGTCCGGCGGCGGCATTCAGGCCACGGGCAACCATCCCGGTCGCGCGCGCACGCCCGATGAGCTGCGCGCCGATCTGGAATTTGCTTATTCCATGATCCCTGGATCGCATCGTCTGAACCTGCATGCCATGTATATGGACACGGACGAGACCCCGGATCGTGATGAGATCGAATACAAGCATTTTGCCTCGTGGGTCGATTGGGCCAAGGATCAGGGGCTTGGGCTTGATTTCAACCCGACCTTTTTTGCCCATGCCAAGGCGGACGATAACCTTACGCTCTCGCATCCCGACAAAGGCATCCGTGATTTCTGGATCGAACACGGGCGTCGTACCCGCGAGATTGCCGCGCGGATGGGGGCAGAACTGGGCTCGACTTGCGTCAATAACATTTGGGTGCCGGACGGCTACAAAGACACGCCCGTTGACCGCATGGCCGCCCGTCGCCGTCTTGAAGCCTCTATTGACCAGATGATCGCCACGCCCCAAGACCGCGCGCACATGCGCGATGCAGTGGAAAGCAAACTCTTCGGCATCGGGGTCGAGGCCTGCACAGTGGGCAGCCACGAATTTTACATGGGCTATGCCATAAAGAACGACACGGTGCTGTGTCTCGACATGGGTCATTTCCACCCCACCGAAAACGTAGCCGACAAGCTGAGTGCGGCGTCACTATTCGTGGATGAAATCCTTCTGCACGTCTCGCGCCCCATGCGCTGGGACAGTGACCATGTGATCCTGCAAAGCGATGATGTGCTTCAGATTGCGCAGGAACTCGTGGCCTCTGATCTACTGGATCGAACTTATATCGGCCTTGATTTCTTCGACGCCACCATCAGCCGTACGGCGGCCTGGGTCATCGGGACGCGCAACATGCAAAAGGCGCTGTTGCGTGCCTTACTCATTCCGCTCCGCCGCCTTCGGTCTGCAGAAGATGCTTTGGATTTCACCGGGCGGTTTGTTGTCACCGAAGAACTCAAGGATTTGCCGTTTGGGCATGTTTGGGATGAGTTTTGCACGCGGATGAATCGCCCATCAGGCCAGCATCTGATCAATCAACTTGTGCGATATCAGAGTGGAGTTTCAGGGCGCTGACCAAATGATCAGATCAGCGCATGAAAAGCGTTCGTATGAGCAATGTGTACGGTCTTTGGAACCGCATGAGAGCCTCTGTGTTTATTTAGAATCGGGATCGTTTCTGATGGCTGGCGCGTAAATTTCCGAGTGTCGCAACTAAACAATGCAACGACCTGATCGCTTTGCCCGTTTACATACGCAGTGAAGCATCTGGAAAGATCACTAGCGGCATTTGGGAGTTGATTTACAGTGAGGCGCGTTGGCCATGTGTTGCCGGAATCATAATTGGTCAATAGCGTCTCGATGAACGCTTTCAAATACTCGTTTATAAGATGAATTTCGGCGATGCGGGCTTCGTGCGCAGCCTAGTGAGAAGGGCTCGAAGGTCTGCTTTGGTCCGCTCTTGCAAAAGCCCATGGCGACCTTGTGCGTATCGCGGCCTTTAGAACACGGCGCAGCATTTTTCACTCTGGGCTCTCTTGAGCTGTTTGCCGCGCCAAGTATAAACGATCACAAGCCGGATGGTTGCGCGGTTGCCGTTCTTGGATAGTGCGACAAACGCAACTAATCAGAGATCCATTGTTTCGAGCGTGTCAGCCGAGGCGACCGCAGTGCTCAACGATTTGTCGGACACTTTGGTGTAGATCTCAGTCGTCACAATGCTGGCGTGCCCCAACAGACTTTGAACTAGACGGATATCGAAACCCTCTTCAATAAGCAGTGTAGCTGCGGAATGTCGAAAGCGGTGGGGTGTCAGGTGTGGCTCGATCCGAAGAGAACGCGCCAGCGTTCTCAGGCGCTTGCGATAAGCCTGCGATGTTAAGCGATCTCCTTTTGCATTGGCGTACAGCCACGCCTGCGACCATTTAGAGTCAAACATTGTCTGCCAATAGTGATGCAAGTCCTGCTGCAACCGGTCGTTGGCGAGGTAGACTTTTCGCTCTCGATCACCTTTTCCACGAACCCGAATTCGGCTCGCAGCACCAGTGGCACTGTACCCTAATTTATCAGAATGCCCCTAGCATACACAGACACCCCCAGGTTTTGCCCACTCCCGTTCCTGTCGCGAGACGCCGTCCCTCCGGGCGCGCTCACGTCACTTCGGTCAGGCCACGCGGCCCGCCGGCTTTGCGATCGCTTGGTCGGGCTCGGGGTCGTGCGCGAACTGACCGGCCGCGACACATTCCGGCTTTACGGACCGTGATGGTATGAAGGGTCACGCGGCCGATCGCATTGGGCCAAAGGCAAACTCAGCTGCCATACAGTTTGAGGCGCCCGGAGCAAATCGTCCGCTCCTCGCGACTCAGAGCTGTTCGGATCGGTCCGTCGCAGTCGCGGGTGCGTGTCCGGTTGCGGATATCCGGGCGTGAAGCGCCGCGCCCATCTCAATGCGCATCGCGTCCAGCGAAGGCTGCAATTGTTCGGCCGAGCGTGCCGAGATCAGGGTCGAGGTCACGGCGGGATGATGCGCGACCCAGGCCACGGCCAGCGTCGCGCAGTCGGTTCCGACTTCCTCGGCAAGATCAGCGAACGCGGCCGCACCCGCGACCTGATCAACGCGCCGGCCCACCCCTACACGCGCGGGCTGATCGACAGCATCCCTGACACGGCGCACCGGCAGGATCGGCTGAGCCAGATCCCCGGCACGGTGCCGGATATCCGCAACCTGCCCAAAGGCTGCAATTTCCGCGACCGCTGCCCACGTGCGCAGGCTCTCTGTGCCGAGCAGGAGCCGGAGCTTGTGCCGCAGCACACATCCCTCGCGGCCGCCTGCCACTTTCCGCTCGAACCCGGAGACGCAGCATGACCGACACACCCATGCTCGACGTGCGTAATCTTCAAATGCACTTTTCCATCGGCGGTGGCATCCTCGACCGGCTGCGGGTTGGTGCTGGGGGCGTGCGGCTGGAAAACCCGGTGGTCCATGCGGTCAACGGCGTCAGCTTCCAGATCGCGCGGGGCGAGATCATGGCACTGGTGGGCGAGTCCGGTTGCGGTAAGTCAACCGTCGCCAAGACAATCGCGCGCATCTACAAACCCACCGCCGGAGAGGTGCATGTCGAAGGGGAGGATATCGCAGGCTATGGCTTTGCCGAATTGCTGCCCGTGCGCGCCCGGATGCAGATGATCTTTCAGGACCCTTATGCATCGCTCAACCCGCGCCAACGGGTTCGCGACATCGTGGCGGAACCGCTGCTGGAGCAGACCAGGGATGCGGCTGATCGCAAGGATGTGCCGCGCCGGATCACCGAGCTTTTGGCTAAGGTCGGGCTGAATGCCGAACACGCCAACCGCTACCCGCACCAGTTCTCAGGCGGGCAGCGCCAGCGAATCGGCATCGCGCGCGCCCTGTCGGTGACGCCGGGGCTGATCATCGCGGACGAGCCTGTCTCGGCGCTCGACGTGTCGATCCAGGCGCAGATCCTGAACCTGATGAAGGATCTGCGCGACGAATTCGGGCTGGCTTACCTGTTCATTAGCCATGACCTGTCGGTGGTGAACCATATCGCCGATCAGGTGGGCGTGATGTATCTGGGCTTTCTGGTCGAACATGCCCCGCGCGACGTGCTCTTCGCCCGTCCGCGTCATCCATATACGCGCGCGCTGCTCTCGGCCGCGCCCAGCATCAAGGAAAAGCGCGACACCGAAGAGATCGTGCTGTCGGGTGAGGTGCCGTCCGCGCTGGACCTGCCCTCGGGCTGCTGTTTCCGCACCCGTTGCCCCTTTGCATGGGAGCGCTGCGCCAAGGAACGCCCCGCCTTGCAGGATGTGGGCGACGGGCAAACGGTGGCGTGCCACCTCATTGACGAACCGGAAAGGGACCGCCCATGACCATCATCGCGCAGGCCCGGCTGGGCATCCACGACCCGCATGATTGCACCGACGCCAGCGACGAATTGCCGATCCTGCACGCGGTCTACGACACGTTGGTGCGCCGCGTGGGGCAGGATTACGTGCCGCATCTGGCGCGGGCGTGGGACGTGTCCGAGGACGCGCGGGTCTGGACGTTTCATCTGGTACCGGGCGTAACGTTCCACGACGGGTCGCCCTGCGATGCAATGGCAGTCAAGGCATCGCTCGAACGCATGGCGCGGGAGGACAAGGGGTATACGCTGGGTGCCCCGGCGGTCTGGCGGCAGTATCTGGGCGGGGCGCGGATCGACGTGGCGGACGTCGTCACGCTGAAGGTGATACTGGCGGAACCGATGGCGGATTTGCTTGACGTGTTGGAGCAGGGGTTCATCGTCGCGCCCTCGGCCTTTGGGGCGCTGGACGCGGGCGACCTGACCGCGCAGATCGGCTCGGGGCCGTATCGGCTGACAGACATCGGCGAGGACGCGATCACGGCCACCCCCGTCGACGGGCATTTCGCCGGTGACCCGGCCAATGACACGGTGACATGGCGTCTGGTCCCCGACGCGGCTGAGCGGCTTGCCCTGCTCGAACGCGGTGCCGTGCAGGTGGCGAACGGTCTTGATTTCGAGGCGTCCCGCCGCCTGGGTGCCATGCGCCACGAATTCCTGTCGCCGGTCGCAATCATCTACCTGCTCAACGCCGCCAAAGGCCCGCTGACCGACCCCCGCATCCGCCGTGCGCTGAGCGTCGCGGTGGACCGCGAAGCCCTGATCACGACCGTCATGCACGGCGCGGCCAAGCCTCTGCGGGGCTTCGTCAGCCCGAACCACTACGGCGCGGGCGACGGGCAAGGGGCGCAATGCGACCGCGATCTGGCACGCGCACTCTTGGCCGAGGCGGGATATGCGGAGGGCCTGACACTCGAGGTCGATTGCCCGACGCGCTTGCCGGATGAGGCAGAGCGTCTAACAGCGGCTTTGGGCGCGCAACTGGCCGAGGTCGGAATCCGCCTCAACGTGCATATCCATCCCGAGCGCGAGGACTACGCGCACATGGTCCGCCGCAAGGAAATCCGCGATCTCTGCGTCTTCGATTCCAGCCCGATGAGCACCTATCGCGTGCTTTACGAAAAGATCGACAGCCGTATCAAAGGGTCGTGGTGGCAGGGCTACGCGAACCCGGAGGTCGAGGCGCTGATCGACAAAGGCCGCGTCACGACCGACCGCGATACCCGCGCGGCGCTCTGGCGCGAGGTCTATGCGCTGATGCAGGACGATCCGGCGTGGTTGACGCTCTACAGCCCGATCCGGGTGATCGGGCTGACGGGGGAACATCCCGAGTTCGCGATGCCCGCCGACGGGGTGATCGACGTCGCCCGCTTGCCGCATTTGCCGGAGAGCGAGGCATGAGGGCCGACACGCTCCTGACCGGCGGTTGCGTTGTCACGATGGACCCGGAGCGGCGCGTGATCGACCAGGGCGCGGTGGCCGTTGCGGAGGGCAGGATTATCGCCGTCGGGGCGGCCGATACGCTCGACATACAGGCCGAGCGCGTCATCGACACCACCGGCCATATCGTCTTGCCCGGCCTGATCGACGTGCACGCCCATGCCGGGCATGGGTTGGTGAAGTCCATCGGGATGCACGAAGGCGACCGCTGGGAAGAGATCTGTGGCGAGGTCTACACCCAAGCCTCACCACCCGAGTTCTGGTATGCTGAGGCGCGTCTGGCCGCGCTGGAGCGGCTGCGGTTCGGCGTGACCACGGGTGTGTCCCTTCTGGGCGGCGGCGACACGATCATGCGCAGCGACGATCCCGCCTATACGGCGGCGCATTGCAAAGGCGTGGTCGAAATCGGCACGCGCAGCGTCGTCGCCGTGGGCCCGACCCGCGCGCCGCATCCGCTGACCTATGCGGAGTGGTCGGGCGGTATACGCTCTGAATACGACGTGTCTTTCGAGCGGCAGATGCAGACTTGTCAGCAGGTCGTCGCGGACTGGCATGACACGCACAAGGGCCGCATCCGTATCGCTATGCTCTACCCGGTGCTGCGCGATGAGCATGAACGCGACATGACGCCCGAGGACTACGCCACTGCCTGCGAACAGGCGCAGATCGTCCGGGCGTATGCGCGCGACAAGGGGCTGGTCTTTACTCAAGACGGCCATTGGCGCGGGTCGATCCGGCGGGCCGAAAAGCTGGGGCTGCTCGGCTCGGATAGCCTGTTGTCGCATTGCATCGACCTGCACGAGGACGAGATCGCGTTGGTGGCAAAGACCGATACCAAGATCGCGCATAACCCATCGGCCAACGCCTCCATCGCGGGGCGATGTCCGGCCATCGAGATGATGGAGGCGGGGGCCTGCGTGGCGCTTGGATCAGACGCCACGGCCCCCGACCGATCCGGTGACATGTTCCGCCACATGCAACAGGCGATGCATTATCACCGGCGCCATTTCCGTGATGCGTCCGTCCTGCCCATCGGCAAGGTACTTGCGATGTGCACAACGGACGCCGCACGCGCGTTGGGCATGCAGTCCGAGATCGGGTCGCTTGAAGAGGGCAAATCGGCCGATATCGTCACCATGGACCTCCGGCGCGCGCATCTCTATCCGCCTGAAATGCCGGTGCATCGACTTGTGTGTTTTGCGAACGGCAATGACGTGACCAACGTGATGGTCGGCGGCGATCTGGTTCTGGCCAATGGCCGACCAACCCGCGTCACTGAGGCTGACATCATTGATGCCGCCGCGCACGAGTCGGCGGTGATGATCGAACGAATCGGGGCCGAGCGCGACCTCGTCTTGCCCGCCGATTTCTGGGGGGCATAAGAACGAGGCCATCGGCTCTCCGGAAACAAGGGCGCGCCGCTGGGCTCAGAGCACACTCATCTCCGTTGGCAAGGCGCGGATTTGCTCGAGGATCGCGACATGATGCTGATGAAGAAACGTTGCTTCCAGCCAGCAGGTCATCAACCGTACGATATATTCATCGGGCTGATCATTGTCATACGAGAAATCGCGATAAAACGGCAAGCGGAACGTCGTCCGGAAGTCGAGCGGCTCCAGCCGGGTTTCCCCGTCTTCGTCTACAACGCAGGCTGTGAGTGTGGATGTCGTCAAGGAGCAAGCTTTCACGATATCGAACACACCTTCCTCTTCATGACGCCGGACGATCGGCGGCCTTGAAGCCTCGAGAAGGTCCAAATGCGCCGCATTGTATGCCAGAAGCAGGTGGCCGAAACGTTCATGGAGGTCGGTTCCCCGAAAGATGTCATCTTCGGTGTCCTCGGTATCGTCAATCATCTGTGTTTCGGTTTCTTCGAAAGGGTTCATCTGGGACATCGTGTGCTCCTGGGTATGATGTTTTTTCAGAGACGGTTGGCCTCGCCGGGAACATGGGTTCATCTCCGCTGATCGGGAAAACGGAAGCTGCGATTTTTTCTGCTGCGGTGGGGGTGATCGTTTGTCCGATGTTGCCGAAGCGGGCGGTCACGGTTGAACTGATGACCCATGCGGTTGCTCGACCTCAACGCTCAGAGGCGGCGCAGGCCCGGATGATAGGACCAGTCGCATCTGCCCTTTGCGCGCGTCTCGCGTCAGGGCGCCGCTTCCCCCTCCGCGAGGCCGTAGAGACGCGCGCATTCCCGGTCGATATCCCCGTCCGGTGCTCCCACGGCCACCAGTGCGCAGAGTGGTGCGAGATGATCGCGGTGGGGGAGGGGGAGCGCTCTGAGTTCGGTGGCGGAGATCGCGATACTGCCGCTGAGGCAGCGCAGGATCATGTCGGCGACCTGGCTCTTCAGGATCGCCGCAACAACCGCGAGCGGAACGGCCGACGCCCCATCTATTGGTTCGACCAGGTTGAGGTGGTTCTCCACGCCAACGGCGCCGTGCGCGTCGATGAAGGCGCGGGGCAGCAGGCAGGCGACGAGACGCCGAGGCTGTTCGGGCGCTGTCGTGCGTTGAACAAGTATTGCAGGCTCGCGGAGGAGGTCCTCCTTGCCGGCAACGAACCAGGCCGCGTTCCCGCGCCTCAGGCCTGGCCAGGTGAAGCCGTTTGCGGGGTCAACGGAGTCGGCCCAGATCAACGGGACGCGTCCGGGCCTGGGTGTGGCGGCGGCACGGCTCTTCTGGCCGCTCCCATCGATCGGTCCCGTGCGGACACGGTAGCCCCAATCCTCGAGCCGGTGTCGGCTGCGGTAAAACGCCGGGACGACGTGGGCGTGAGCCACGCGGCGGGGGAGGGGCCAGGGATCGGTCGAACAAGACGGAAGGAGGCCGCTTCCGATGTCTTCGACACGTACTTGCCCGCCGGCGATCTGCACCTCCGACAGCTTGATACCGGCCGGGCGGTGATCGCGCCGCCATGTAGCGAGCAGCGTTTCCTGCTGCGCCGTGTCGTAGACGCCCTTGCGCTCCAACATGAAATCGATCGTCACGGGCGGTGCGTCCTCGGCAAGCCGCTTGCGCAGATTCTTGTAGTAATGGCCGCCGAGGCAGCTCGTAGGCGTCAGGAACGCGATGATGCCGCCGGAGCTCACGAGGTCAAGCGCCCGATCGAGGAGCAGCGCATAGAGATTTGCGCGTCCGAAGAGGACCCGCGAGAAGGCCGCCCGCTGCTCCGAAGAGAGGCGGATCGCCCCAAATGGCGGATTGCCGATGATCAGGTCAGGAGCTTCCGCGAGAGAGGTATCCGCACCGGAGTGCAGACTGTCCCTGACCTCGATGATCCGCGGGGCGGGTATGCCGCAGCGGCTCGTCCACGGATGGAGCGCGGCGTCGATCATGTTCTGCGCCAGCCATGCGGCAGCTGGGTCTATATCCCAGCCCCGTAGCCGGGCCCCGACGTTTTCGAGAACGAGTTTCGGATCGGAAGACGGGAGGGCCGCAACGAGGCGGCGCAGCGCCGGTAGCAGGAGCGCGCCGCCGCCGCAGGCCGGGTCAAGGACGCGGGCGGTGCTCCAGTCCACCCCTGCTTCGGTCGCGCGTTGCGCCGCGAGCTCCGCGAGCGGCTGCGGGGTGTAGAAGATTCCGAGCGTGGTGCGCGTGGACGGCCGGAGGGCGGCAGAGTAAAGCCGACCGAGCAGGTCGGCGACCGCCTCGACCGGCAGGAAGGCCGCGGCTCCGCCGAACGTCGCAACAAGTTCGGCAATCTCGTCGGGCAGGTTCGCGGTCGCCTCGCACCAGAACGGCGCCCGCGGCGTGTGCGCCGGAGCGAGGGCGTGCCAGAACGCGGTGACCGCTGTCTGCAGAACGGCATGTGCGACCTCGATGCCGGTCGCTTCGCGGATGTCCTTCGCAAACGCTTGCACGCGCGCGATGCCATCGATGAAGACGGGGTTGGAGTATGCGGTGCAAACCGGCGCGGCTGATGCGCCTTGCGGCAGGGTGGAATGGTGCATGGGATGATGTCCTTCGTTTTGTTCGAAGGACATCGGTCCATGTTGCCCGAAACGGAAAAAGCGCTGCCCCGACAGGAAATGATCCGTCTGGATTGACGGCGTGCCTTGGGTCGACGAAGCCCCTTTACAGTCATTTCATGGGGGTCAAGGCTTCAAGGTTTCCACGACCACTTTCATGATCAGTAACAGAGGCATAGACGCCGCTCTGCCCGGAATCGCCGGGGGGATGCCCTGAACGACCGGGAAGGAGGCCTGCGATCGCCGGACAAATAACGCCATCGGCCGGGAGGGAGCCGGGGATCGACGGAAGGCTGACCCGCGCGTTTTTTTTGGCCCGATTTCTGCAGCCGCCGCGATGACATCAAGTCCTTCATACATTTAGTGACGGAGACCTTTATGCAAACGAAGCGAACCGCCCCGGCCTCTTTGACCGCGGGCATCCCGCGCCCCAATCTCTACCGGCTGTCCCAGCCCTTTCTCGATGTCGTGCACAGCCGCGGGCTGGGGCTGCAGGGCCTGCGGCTGGTGCATCTCATCGCGCACGCGGTATGCCGACACGTGCCGAACTGGCACAACTTGTCTGTGCACCAGCCGGAGGACGGTGACCGGCAGGAATGCCTCGCGTTCCGACGGCGGCTTGGCCTGGAACGCTCGAGGGATAATCGTGCACTCGAAGACGGCATCGCCGAGTTGAGCAAGACGGACCTGGTGGACTGGATTTCCTTCGAACACGATCATCATTGGCTTTCCTGGCGCCTGAATGACGCGCTGTTCGACCTGCTCTTCGATCAGCCCTATGGCCACTTCGACATCGCTCAGCTTGGTCGTTTCGGGACGCCCCTTGATCTGATGATCTACGGAGAGGTCGGCATCATACGCGACATGCGGCAGCCGGCAGTTTCGCTTGCCCTCGCAGGATACGGTGCGAGCCTCCACCGCTCGCCCGACTGGTCCCGCCTGCGTCCGGACCTGATCCGGGCGCTCCAGCAAACGGCTGCCTTGCATGACTGCGGTTTTTTTCTGCAGCTGGAATGCCGGGGAACCAGGCGCGGCATAGACGCGGCGACACTCCGCGCACGCACTGCGCGCTCGCGCTGGAGCTGGCCTGCGCTGACGGGGAAACCCGAAGGCATACCCGTCCGCAAGGTCTTGTTGATCGACGCCGGACGCTGCCGGGAGACGACGCAAAAAGCCGCGTCGGCCGAAGCGCAGGAGTTCTTCGGGGTGGAGCCGGAGACGTCGCGGAAAAACGTAACGGAAAGAGAAGAGGGGGCGGAAGTGCCGTCATCCGGGCGCTGTGGGTGACGCGTCCGGATGACGGACCTCTGGGCACCGAACAGGATAGGGGACTCGCACCGCGACCGCGCTCGCACGTGAAATGGCCGTACCTCTGCGCGGCCGGATCACGCCGCATCTCCACCCATCGCAGCGACCCTGGCCCGGCTGCTCGAGGGCATCGCAACCCTCCCCTCGGTGATCCGTGCGATCCATGGCCCGATCCGAGCGGTGAAATTTGCGCCCCGACGGACCGCCCCAAGTTTTCCGGGTGAAGGCTTTTTTCCCTCCCGGAAAGATCGATCCCATTTTCTCGTCAGGCCCCGTTCGGGCGCCGCTCCCCGCCCGGGAAGGGCCGCGGAGACACGCAAAAGGAGACTGACATGACTTACTCTTTGACCACGGGCCCTTGCGGCCTGACGTCGGCCCAGATCCTCGGCCTCGCTGGCGGCGCCCGCCGGGCGGCAATCGATCTTGGTTGTACCGACGGCGCGCAGCTCAACGACATCTACCTTTCCGCCGGAGCGTTCTTCACCAGGGAACTCAGTGCAGCGAGGGAAGGGAGCGAGGCTCTCTGCTATGAGCAGCGTGTGCGGATCGTCGCCCCCGCAGCACTCTGGGCACTGTCGACTCCGGCCACACTGGAGGACTGCCTCGAGACCGGCTGGTCGCAGGGACCGGAGCTGAACGAGCAGGATAGCCTGAAATGTGCTTTGGCAGTCATACGAGCGACCAAGGGCTTGCAGGCAATCCTCGGCGCCTCGACAGAAGACATGCTCGATCTTCTGGTATGGGTGCAGGTTGCCCTTCAACTCGGAAACGATTCCGCTATCGCGTCCGAGGAGATGCCCACTGCGCGCGGAACGAGGTCGCGCCGGCATCGCCGGGTGCGCCTGGTTCGTCACTGATCAGTTTGGTGCGCCTGTTTCCTGCGCGAGGTCTTCGAGAACGCGCGCAGGCGCATTGTTTGCGGAAAGTTTCCCAAGACGACATTTGCCAGGGAATGCCTCGACGAAGCTCACGCAGGGTCACGTCTTTCCACGAAAAGGGCAGAGTGGCCGCACTGGGAAGTCTTGGCGGGATCTGGCACTCGCCGATCCTCCAACCGACCTGATCCCGTTTTTCTTTTCCGGTGATCGCGGGCCAAAACCCGGTGGCTACGCGGGTGGGGCCAGTGCGGAGCTTGGACACGGGCAGCGCTGTAGCGCCCGTGCCCATGCCGCAACCGGCCGGTGCGGGTGCATAGACATCCCAGACGGAAAGGCCCTTCATGTTCACCGACACGACATCTTCCTGGCGCGACAGGCTTCTCGCGGGCGATATTGTCAGTTTTGTCTTCCCATCGAGCGAAGGGGACGCGGAACTCGAGAAGGCCAGACCCTCGCTGGTCCTGGCAATTGACCGGGATGGCGAGGAACCTATGGCCACAGTTGCCTACGGCACGTCCCGCCGCACCCGATCTAACACAGGTCTCGAGCTCCACGTGCGCAAACCGGAGGATATCGCGGCGGCCGGCCTGCACAAGCGGACCCGCTTCGTCGGCACTCGCACTGCAACGGTACCGCTGTCGAGCATGCGTTTTGTCGAATGCGCTGCGGGGACTTCCGTGCTCGGCCGGTTACCGGCGCCGCTAGTTCCGCGCCTCGCGAAGGTCGTGGCGGGACTTGATCGTCTCGAAGAGACGGCAAGAGAGAACCGTGGGCGCAGGTCTCCCTGGGGCCGCCGCCGGTCGGCGACCGGCATCGCGCGGGATAGGATGCCGTGCGGTTCCGCGCCTGCGTCGTCTCCTGTCCTATCGTGCGTTCGGCATGTCAACCGGTGCGATACAATGAGTTGCGATATATCGCTGTGAGCCCGGAAACGGGTGCCAGCCAGATGCTGACGGTCGAGGTGCCCGTGGAAAAAACCGGAACCCTCGCGCCCGGTCCGTTTCTTAACCTGAGCACCGAGGAAGTCGGAAGCCCGGCTCGGTTCAGGTTTTTCCGCTCGCGGCGAACGGGTCAGTTACACCAAGCAAGGATCAGAACACTTTCCTGCCTGACTATTGCAAGGAGCCGGGTCAGAAGAACCCGGCAATGGGGGAGGGCGGAAGTCCTTAACTCGCTCTCCTTGAAACAGAAATCGTTGGAACCTCGTACAGAAAATTCTGAAATAGGCCTGGCATCCATTCCGACATCCACCATCTCAGGCTCGATCTTGGCGAGTATGTTCAAGACCATCGGACGGGTGACGTAGAAATTATAGTATGGCGGCGCGACGGCGACATGCTGCGGCAAGGATGTGCGGGCGGGCCACCTCCGTTCATCTACCGATGGCGCCAGGAGGTCTCCTCTCGACGCTCTTCCCGATATCGCAATCGACCACGGCAAGTACTCAGGCGATGCCTGACGCGTGGCAATGACAGCTTGAGGCTGGCGAGCTGGGGAGCCTCGTCTTCGTGCACGCGCATTTTGTCGCGCACGAAGACGACGCCCCGACCCTCGGGGTGAACTCGGGAGGTGCGGTGGACCTGTCCCGCTTTTGTGCCGCCCCAAGTGCTCGTTTAAGCCACCTTCCGTTCGAAGGCGACTGGGCTTTTCCA
>JBGRQD010000035.1:0-26901 GCA_041725935.1 Pelagibaca sp. | reverse complement strand
TCTTTGCGCAGTTCCGTGATTTGCCAGATCATCTTGGCGGTTTGTTCCAAGCGGCTTCTTGAAGACGCACCGCGTAACAAGAACGGGGAACCGTGCCTTTGTACAGCACGTTTCAGGTGTAGTCCTTTGACGTGACCGTAAAGACATGTGCACCGGTTCTGTCGCAACCTTTGCCGATGAGGTCCGTCAGATGGTGTCGTTCAAAGGTGGTCAGTTTCCGCAGGATGCTATCCTGCATGCCGTTTTTTCTACGTCCGGTACAATGTGGCGTCCCGTGATCTCAAAGAAATCCTAGCGGAGCGGGGCGTGGTCGACCACCACGCCCCGCTTCAAGTCACTTACAAAAGCGGCGGCAACTTTGGACGGGATGGAAACGGCACACATGATTGGTAAAGGACAGTTGGGTCGTGGTTGCCCCTTCGAGATCTGTGCCAGACTTGCGGCGTGACGCGCAACCCAAGGCAGCTTCCTTCTTGGCCAGACTGAACTTTGCGACGGAACCTCATGCCAGCCCGTGCTTCGTGAAGGGCAATTCTCGAACGCGGGTCCCCGTCGCCCGGAAGACCGCGTTGGCGACGGCCGGGCCGATCGGGGGCGTGCCCGGCTCACCGATGCCGGTGGGCGCCTCGTCCGAGCGGACAATGTGCACCTCGACCTCCGGCATGTCGGTGATCCGAAGCGGCGTGTAATCGGGGTAGTTCCACTGCGCCACTTCTCCTTCCTCCATCGTGATCTCTTCGCGCAGGATGGCCGATAGTCCGTAACCCAGCCCCCCCTCGATCTGGGCATTGATGTTGTCGGGGTTGATCGGCACGCCACAATCGACGCCGCAGGTCACTTTCTCGACCTTGATTGTGCCGTCGTCGCGAATTCGCACGTCCGCAATTTCGGCCACGTAGCTGTTGAAGCTTTTGTGAACCGCGATACCCCGATGGGTTCCCTCGGGTCCTGTCGGCCCGGCCTTTTGGGCTGCGAGACGCAGCACATTGGCGAGTCGTGCGTCGCCTGCGAGATGGGCAAGACGGAACTCAACTGGATCGCGCCCGGCCGCGATGGCCAGCTCATCCATCATGGTTTCCATGACATAGGCGGTGTGGGTATGCCCGACCGAGCGCCACCATAGTGTGGGAACGCCGACCTTTGGGTGATGCACATCCACATGCATGTCCGGGATAGTATAGGTGGTGTCCGAAATGCCTTCGACCGTCGAATGGTCGACCCCGTCCTGAACGACGAAGCTTTCAAATGATGTGCCGGTAAAGATCGACTGGCTGGCGATGCGATGCTCCCAGCCCGAGATGTTGCCCTCGGCGTCGAGTCCCGCGCGCACGCGATGCACCGCCATCGGCCGGTAATAGCCGCCGCGAATGTCGTCCTCTCGGGAATACACCAGCTTGATCGGCCGCGCGGTTTTGCCCGCGTCGAGCCAAGCCTTGCCGATCATCGCTGTCTCAGCGACCAGATGGCCGTCAGGGCTTGCGCGACGACCAAAAGATCCACCACCCCAGCGGGTATTGATTGTGATCTGCGGGAATTCGAGGCCGAGCACCGCCGCCGCAGTGCCATGATCCAGAGTCTGAATTTGCGAACCACCCCAAAAGGTCGCCGACTGGCCATCGTAGAGCACGGTCATGTCGAGCGGTTCCATCGGCGCATGCGCGAGGTAGGGAAAGACGTACTCGGCCTCGATTACTTGCTCGGCCTGCGCGAGTTTCGCAGCCGCGTCTCCGCGCGGGTGGGACGGCAGGCCGGGTGCGTCGAGTGCGGCGCGGAATTCGGCGAGAAGCGCATCGGTGCCCCGGGTCTCGCCCGAGCCTGCGACCCAGTCAAGCACCAGTGCCTCGCGCCCCTGCATCGCGGTCCACGTGTTTGTCGCCACCACCACAACGCCTTGCGGAATTTCGAGAACCGCTTCGACCCCGTCCAGTGCCAGCGCCGCCGTCGCGTCCACCGAGGCCAGCGTTGCGCCAAAGCGGGGCGGGCGGGCGGTCACGGCCACAAGGCCTCCTTCGGGCTGGGCATCCATTCCGAACAGACCGACGCTGCCGCGCGTCTTCATCGAAAGTTCGACGCGGGGAAAGTCTTTGCCGATATAGACCCAGTCTTCCGGCGATTTCAGTATCACTTCTGCCGGCGGTTCCTGCGCTGCGGCGAGGATGGAGAGTTCGCCAAGGGTTGCTGAATTGCCGCCACCCGAGACCACGCCGTTCGTGATCGCGATGTCGCCCTCCGACACGCCCCATTCCGATGCAGCTGCAGCCACGATCATGGCGCGGACAACAGCCCCGGCCTGACGGTATTGGTCAAACGAGTTTGCCATGGCGGTGGACCCGCCTGTGCCTTGGAGACCGAACAGGAAGTTTTTGTAGACCTCGGGGTTCGACGGGGCGAATTCGACCTCGACCTGATTTGCGGCAGCGTCCAACTCCTCGGCGACCAGCGTCGCAAGGCCCGTCGCTGTCCCTTGCCCCTTGTCCAAATGTTTGCTGAGAACGATCACACGGTTGTCCGGCGTGATGTGCACAAAAGGGGTGGCCAATTCCCCGGACGCGGTGTTGGCAAGGCCCTCTTGAGGGATGACGGCACCGATCAGCAGCCCGCCCAAGGCCCCTGCAGACAGCTTGAGGAAGGTGCGGCGCGTGTGTTGCGGCACGGGTAGTTTGGCATCGATATAATGTAGCATCTCAAGCCTCCATGATTTCGGCGGCGCGGTGGATCGCGCGGCGGATGCGGGCATAGGTGGCGCAGCGGCAGAGATTGCCCTCCATGGCAGCGTCGATGTCGTCGTCTGTGGGCTTGGGCGTGTCGGTCAGAAGCGCTGAGGCTGACATGATCTGACCGGACTGGCAGTAGCCGCATTGCGGAACCTGCAATTCGACCCAAGCCGTCTGGATCGCCTTGGCGGCGGGCGTGTCGATCGCCTCGATCGTGGTCACGTTGGCACCTTCGAGATCGCCGATCAGAGCCTGACAGGATCGCGTGGGTTGCCCGTCGATATGCACGGTGCAGGCCCCACAAGACGCCACACCGCAGCCGAATTTGGTGCCTGTCATCTTGAGTTCGTCACGCAGGACCCACAGAAGTGGCATGTCTGGATTCGCGTCAATCTCGCGCGGTTCTCCGTTAATCATGAGTCGCATGTTTCTCTCCGGTCGGTTTGTGGACGACGCGTCGCTCCGCGCCTTTGAAGGGTAATTTCTATGTGGGTCTCTGGCGATATGCATTTATGGTCAGATGCAGACAATTCTGGTCAGGCGTCTGTCCGGACTCGGCCCGGATGTCACCTCCATGAACCGAGCATACAGGTCTTGTCCCGTCGCGCCTATGGAAAGTTCACCGCCCATGTCCTCGAGGAAAGAGGCACTGGCGGGTGACCGCGCATCATCCCCATCCCTTGAATTCCGCGATCACGTCATGGCGGAAAAGCAGTCCGAGCGCCACAAGCTGAAAGCACATGAACAAGCCGACCCCGAAATAAACTGTCGCAGCCGACGCCATTTCCACAGGCATGGGGCTGATTGCCTGAGTGATCAGGCCCTGCGAATAATCGAAAGCGCCAACGGCATTATAACCAACAAGCACACCCCAAACAGCGATGCTGCGCCGGGTCCAGAAGAGGTAGAGCATCACCGGCAGCGCAAAGCCGATGATCGTGTCGCTCAGCCAGGGGCCAAACCATCCATCGGGTGCGATACCGCCGAACATCTGCACCTCGGGCAGAAACAGGATCGTCTGCGCGCGGAAGATCGTGGCGCCCATCAACAGAGCGATGGCCCATTTGATCGTCGGTGTCATGTCGGGCTCCTTTCAGAGTGTTTGAAGACTGCGAGCAGGGCATAGACCGGAACGGCCACAGCGATTAACACCCGGATGACATGCAGCCCCAGCCAGGTCGCGCGCACGGCAGATGCCTCGGTGGCTGTGTAGCTGTCCCAGATCAGCAAGATGTTCTGGGGAATGAAATACCCCAAGGTGAACACGGTATTGATGGCATAAAGCCAGATCGCCCACATCCAGACCCGGCGGACCGGGCGGTTCTGCCAGTCCAGCCGCACCGAAAGGACAAGCCCGACCAATGTGATCAGGTTGAGCGGGATGATCGTGAAAGCGAAGTTCACGAATTCGTCCCAAAAGCCCGCCCGCCACACCAGCGGATCGGTCCCGAGCCACCGGACGCCGTAGGAGACAAGGATCAGCAGACCGCCGCCCGCGAAAGCGGCGGAGGCGACGACGGCCGTGATATTGACCGTTTTGCGATAGGCGGTTGGGGTCATGGGTGCGTTCTCAACTCTTGGGAGCGACAAACGGTAAGGTGCCGTACAGTGACGCAGTCTGCACAGCGCCGACCGTGAAGGCGCCGAGATCGGCAAGGTGATGGCGGCAAAGCTGGGCGTTTGGACTACTGCACGGGTGTGAAATCCGCCGGTTCGTCGAAAACGACAAAAACCCGACAAATCTCCGGCCCAAGGCAATCCTCGGCATGGGGCACGCCGCCGGGCTGAAACCAGTAGGAACCGGGCAGCAGGTCAGGGCCACGATCCGGTTCGGAAAGCTCCCAATGCTGCATCCGGCCTTTCACCACCATCGCCCAATATCCGTGCGAATGCGTATGCGGCAAGACTTCGTAGGTGGCCGGATCAAGCAGCGATGTCATCGCCGTCGGCATCCCCGTTCCAACGCCTCCATAGAGCGCGATACTGCGCACTCCGGGTGCCGGGAACGGGGCGAATTCCACCTGATCTGCCGGCACGCGGATCTGGGTATCAGGCTCCTGCGCATGTTGTGCCTGCACGGACAGGCCAAAGGTCAAAGCCAGCAGAAGAGCGGTTGAACTAAGCGATAGAAGGCGGAACGGGATATTTCGGTTCATTCTAGGCAGCCTTTTTTGTGGGGTGGAAATCGGATCAGTTTGCGGTTCCGGCGGCAAGCGCTCGCAGGGCGTAGACAGGTATGGCAAGGGTGATCAGGACACGGGGGATATGGCCCAGAAGCCAAATCCCACGGATCGTAGCGGCGTTTTCGTCCGTCACCGGACCGACCAGCGCGATGCTTTTGTAGAAATCCAGCACATCCCCGACCGGCGACCCGATCGCCGCCGCAAGGCGTACGTTCAGCGGCATGTGAAACAGCACCGTGATCAGCGAGAGCGCAAGATAAAGCCAAAGTGCGATCACCCAGTTGCGCCGCGCCGTGGGCCGGTGCCAATCACGCAGGGCCGACAGGATCAGTCCCACCATCATCCCCAGGAAAAGGGGCATGATCGTGTAAAGGAAATTGCTGAACTGCGGAAAGAACTGCATCACGAATTCGGTGGGTGCCAGCTGCAGCCAATACGCCCCAATCGACAGCCCGATGAAAAGGTTCGCACCAGCGAATGCAGCGGAGGCGATAATGGTGAACGTGAAGAGGCGGTTGTTTGCAGACGTGTCCATGGAAGTGCTGTCCTGGCTTGTGTTCAGTGAAATTCGGTTTTTGCAAACTGACGAAACAGGAATGCCGGTGCGATTCGGCTCATCAACTTAATCTGCCGCGATTGCCCCAAGAGCATTTCTGTCTCGTTCCGGCGCATCCCCTCAAGGATGTCGCGCACCAGGTCCGCTGGCTTCATCTTCTTGAAGTTGTCGGACTTCAGCACCTTTGCCATGTCGGTATCGACCACGGGCGGCATGGCTTCGAAAACGGCGATGCCGTGGGGCTGCAATTGATG
This sequence comes from Pelagibaca sp., assembly GCA_041725935.1. Taxonomy (GTDB): domain Bacteria; phylum Pseudomonadota; class Alphaproteobacteria; order Rhodobacterales; family Rhodobacteraceae; genus Marivita. The sequence goes on along the minus strand of JBGRQD010000035.1, from coordinate 21,194 downwards.
ACGTAAGGTTTGTGCGCAATGATGGATCAGCGCCTTCGTCCCGGAATAGATCGGCGTTCCCGGTGACGCGACAAAAGCGATACCCGATCCGATGAACAGAACTGCGGGCTGGGCACTTGCTTCCAAAAGCGGCAAGGCGCGCCATGTCAGGGTCAGCGGTGCCGTCGCGTTGATCGCGATCTCGGACTCGATCTTCTGCAGAGCATCGGAATCGCTCCGGAAGTCATAGGCCAGGAAGATGCCTGCATTGTTGACCAAGATATCCAGCCGACCATGCTGCTCGCGAATGGTCGACAGTATTCGCTCCTGATCTTGGGGGTTGGTTACGTCCCCCGCAATGGGCACAGCCCCGGTCGCAGCGGCAGCCTCTTCAAGCCGTGTGGCGTCACGTCCACAAATAATGACCGTGTTGTCGAGCGCCACAAGTTGACGGGTCAATTCCAGTCCGATGCCGGAACCGCCGCCCGTGACCAGAATGATCCTAGATTTCAGGTCCATGCTGGTCTCCCCAACTGCATTTCTCAGCCTCAAACTAGGCTTGCGTGAGGCCTGATTTCCACTGACGGAACCTTGCAGATCGTTCCAATGACTTGCAGAACGGATCGCGCCCGTTGCAAAGCCAAGGTCAGGCGTTTCTAGTCCATCCAAGAATGGTCCCGCATGAAAGGCCTCGGCATGCAGACGCAAGACCGTATCCCGATCTACACATCAGCCGTCCTGTCCGGCCCAATCTGTGGCATCCTCTGTGTCGACTGGGCCGCCGTGCTGACCCGGGCGGGGTTTGCAGCGACCGAGCGCAATGACCGCACCTTCCTCGTGACCGCCGACGAGTATCTGCGCCTCTGGACCGCGATGATGGACTTGTCGGGGCAGGACGACGTCTCGAAGCTTCTGGGACTGCGGATGGCGGGCGGCCCTGCGGTCCCGGTCCTGTTCGCCCTGTCGACCGCACCTGATTTCGAGACCGGCATCACCCGCATGGCGCAGTTCAAGAGCCTGTTCGGTCCAATGCAGCTCATCGTGTCACGCAGCGTATCCGAGTTCACCGTGCGCATCGCCCCGGATGGGACCGTCGCTTCCTTGCCCGGATCTTTCAGCGGTGCCCAGGTCATTTACCTGCACGCTCAGACCAACGCGCTGGCGCGTCGTCCGATCCGGCCGCTGCGGGTCTGCGTGCCACTGCCGACGGAAGAACGAGCGCGGCTGGCGGACATCTTTGATCAGGTTCCTGACCATGGCGACGCTTCGCTGACCTATGCACGCACTGACGCGCGCGTACCGTTCATCTCGGACAATCCCGAACTTTGGGAGGCCACCGAGGTGGACCTTCAGGCGCAGGCCATGATCCAATCCAAGGGCCTGCCCTTTGCGGACCGGGTCCGGGCGACGATGGTCGAGGCGTTCTCGATCACCGAACCGACCATCGCCCATGTCTGCAGCCGCCTCAAGTTGGGCCGCAGCACGTTGCTACGGCGCCTCGGCGACGAAGGTGTGACTTTCCAATCGCTTCTGGACGACACGCGCAAGGACCTGGCGATCCGCTATCTCCTCAAGAGCAACCTGAACAATCAGCAGATCGCGCACCTCGTTGGCTACCGCGATCCGAACGCCTTTCAGCGCGCGTTTCGGAAATGGACCGGGATGAGCCCTCAGGCGCTGCGCAGCGAGGCCTTGCAGTGAAAACACCAACGAAGACCGAAACACGCGCCATGTTTCTCGAGGGCAACCTCTTTCGCCACATAACGGTGATGGCGCTAACCTCTTCGGTCGGACTGATGGCGGTCTTCGCTGTCGATTTCATCGACATGGTCTTCATCGCGATGCTGGGCAACGCGGAACTCGCGGCGGCGGTGGGCTACGCGGGCGCGATCCTGTTCTTCACCACGTCTTTCGGCATCGGAATGGCAATTGCGGCGGGCGCCTTGGTGGCTCGGTCCTTGGGAATGGGTGACGAGGAACTGGCAAAAGCGCAGGCGGCGGCAGCGCTTGTATGGGGCGTGATCTTTGGCACACTCTTCGCAGCCGCTGTCTGGCTCAATCTCGAAAGGCTTGCTGCCTTGATGGGCGCCACGGGTGAAACACTGGACCTTGCCGTTCTTTACCTGCAAATCATCGTACCCAGCCTGCCGTTTCTGATCGTCGGCATGGTGGGCGGGGCTATCCTGCGAGCGCATGGCGATGCGCGTCGGGCGATGATGGCGACAATCTGGGGTGGGCTGGTCAATGCCGTGCTGGACCCGATCCTGATCTTTGGCCTTGGCCTTGATCTGACCGGCGCAGCCTTGGCCAGTGTTGCTGCGCGGCTTGTGATCGCGGGCACGGCGCTGATCCCGATCTTTCGTCACCATGGCGGGTTGGTGCGGCCCGGGGTATCGGAATTGTCGATTGCTTTGCCCCCGATCCTGGCCATCGCGGCACCGGCGATCCTGACGCAGCTTGCCACACCGCTTGGGCAAGCCTTTGTAACGCGAACCATGGCCAATTTTGGCGAAGCGGCAGTTGCGGGCATGGCTATCGTGGGTCGGATGACCCCGGTGGCTTTCGGGGTGATCTTCGCGCTGTCTGGCGCCATTGGTCCGGTGATCGGCCAGAACTTTGGCGCAGGCAAGATGGACCGTGTGCGGCAGGCCTACCGAGACGGATTGTTGTTTTGCGCGATTTTCATCGTTGCGATGACGGCACTCCTGTTCGTGCTGCGCGATCCCATCATCGCTCTGTTCGAAGCTGAAGGAGTGACGCGCGACCTGATCGTATTGTTCTGCGGCCCGTTGGCGCTGGCGTTCTTTTTCAACGGCGTGATCTTCGTCGCGAATGCAGCCTTCAACAACATGGGCCATCCGTTCAAATCCACCTGGATCAACTGGGGGCGGCACACGTTGGGGACCGTGCCATTTGTCCTGGCGGGTGGCGCACTCTTCGGTGCGGCGGGCGTCCTGATCGGGCAGGCGGTGGGCGGTGTGATCTTTGCAGCTGTTGCGGCCGTGATGGTGCGCCGGATGATGGATGGCGAAGCCGGCCCACACGCATCCGAAGAACCCTTCGACCGGCAAGCGTGGCTTATGAGTCTGATGCACCGTCGCAGGTGATCCGGGGATGCCGCACGTTGGCGGCGGGCGGGCGCGCAAGCGGTATCGTCATTCGCCGGAGCCTGATCCGGGATCTGTTGCCTGCCGACGAAACGCAAGCGGCGTCAGGCCGGTCCACCGCCGGAAGCTGCGCGAAAAGCTGTTTGCATCGCGATAGGCCAGAACGCTCGCGATCTCGTCGGCGCGCAGCGTCGTCTTGGAAAGATACCGGGTCGCCATGTCGCGCCGCGTGGTATCCAGCACCGCCTGATACGTCGTGCCTTCGTCGCGCAACCGCCGTTGCAGCGTGCTGCGGCTGATCCTTAGCGCGAGGGCCACGTCCTCAGCACCGGTACGACCCGACGGCATCAGGTCGACCAGCGCCCCGCGCACCCGATCAGCGATCGGCCAGCGGTCATTCTGGGCGGCCAGCTGCAGCTTGAGGTCGGCTTCGATATCTGCCCAGAGAGAGGGGTTTTCGGAAATGAACCGACGTTTCGAATCCTCCGGGGAAAAGGCCACGTAGGCGGCGTGTGACCGCTCGGGCATGATCCCGAGATGGCCCGCAATCATGCGCCGTTCCCCCTCTGACCCGTCGAAACCCGCTGCAACCGGGCAGATCAGATGGGCCGTCGCCCCGCGAATGTTCTCCACCGCGACCACCAATTGCAGGGCACCAAGACTTGGCGGCATCGGCACGCGCACATCGACGCTGTCGTATTCCAGCCGGAGCAAGCCTTTGTCCCAGAACACCCGCATGATCGTTGGTCCCAGCAGGGATTTGAATTGCGCCAGCCGCATCAGCCCGGTTTCCATGTCCGGCGCGCAGGATAGCGTAAAAAAGACCGGGATGACTGGCCCGCGGGAAATGGCGACCCCGAGATAGGGCACGTAATCCGCGCGAGGCGAAAGCACCTCCATCGTGTTCCAGCAATCAAAGTACTGCTGCGCAGTCACGCGCCCCTCTGTCCGACCGCTTTCCAATGCCCCAAGGCCGGCCGTTTCCAGCATTACTTGCGGATCGACGCCAAGAATGCGGCAGGCCACCTCGGTCGCCATGAAACTGGAGTATGTCTGTGAACTGTCCATTCGCCTCTGCTCTCAAGTATCGCGCCTGAATGCCATGGGCAGTTTGACACGACCAGACCCATAAGGGTTGCTGACCGGATTTGCATGCGTCTGACCGCATATGCATATCGCCGCACGGCTGTGCTGACCCTAGTTTGTAAGTCTCGGAACATCGATTTTCGTCCGCCAAGCGACTGGAGAAAGCCATGGACCTTACGATAAACGGCACCCGTCACAGTGTGGACCTGCCAGACGACATGCCGCTGCTTTGGGCGCTGCGGGACGGTCTGAACATCACGAGCGTCAAATTCGGCTGCGGCATTGCACAATGCGGTGCCTGCACCGTCCATATCGACGGCGAGGCGGTGCGGTCCTGTCAGGTGGCGCTGGTGGATGTCTGGGGCGAGATCACGACGATCGAGGGGCTGGGCACGCCGGATTCTTTGCACGCCGTTCAACGGGCCTGGATCGACAATCAGGTGGCGCAGTGCGGATACTGTCAGTCAGGCCAGATCATGCAGGCCGCCGACCTTCTTTCCCGCAACCCGGAGCCATCCGATGACGATATCGACGCCGCGATGTCCGGTAACCTGTGTCGTTGCGGGACTTATCCCCGCATCCGTGCTGCCGTCCACAGCGCGGCCAGCGCGATGCGAGAGGCATAAGAGATGGGACGCGCAGGAACCATTGCCCGCCGCAGCTTCCTGATCGGGTCCGCCGCGATCGTTGGCGGGGTCGCTTTTGGGGCATATTTCGTCACCAGACCGACACCGAACCCCTTGCTTGATGGTCTGGCCGAGAACGAGGCTGCACTGACACCCTTCGTCAAGATCACGCCGGACGGTATCACGTTGATCGTTCCGCGCGCCGATGTCGGGCAGGGCATCGCCTCGACCCAGGCCATGATGATCGCCGAGGAGTTGGACATCGACCCGGCAAGGGCCATGCTCGACCCAGGCCAGCCGCATCAGGCCTATTTCAACGGCATCATCGCAGCCGAGAGCATGCCATTCGCGGCATGGGAGCACGGGGCTGTGGCCAGCACGGTGCGCGACCTGATGATGAATGTCGCGCGCCTGACGGGCTCGCAGTTCACCGGCGGATCGTCATCTGTCGCCGACCTGCACGAAACTCTGCGCTTGGCCGGAGCCACGGCGCGCGAAACCCTCAAGGCCGCCGCGTCGGCTCGTACGGGTATCCCGCGATCCGACCTGCGGACCGAGGACGGGCATGTCGTTTTACCCGACGACACGCGCATTCGCTACACCGAGCTTGCCGGCGAAGCGTCCGCCATCGACCCTGTCACAAACGTGACGCTTCGCCCCGCCTCCGACTGGACGCGCTTGGGCAAGCCATACCAACGGCTCGACATCGTCGCGAAATCCACTGGAACCCAAGACTACGGCATCGACGTGGTCCTGCCCGGCATGCTCTACGCCACGGTGCGCGCCAACCCGGGGCGCGGCGGCGCGATGGCAAACTATTCCGCTGATGCAGCGCTTGCGATGCAAGGTGTGCGGTCGGTCGTCGAAGTGAACGAGGGGCTTGCCATCATTGCCGACAATACCTGGTTCGCATTTCAGGCGGCACAGGCACTGGTTGTCGAGTGGTTTCCCCCCGATTATCCCGCCAGCAGTTCCGAGATGTGGCAGGCACTGTCAGATGCGCGGACCGACGAATACCGCAACAGCCGCCTGCGCGACGACGGCGATGTCGAGGCGGCGTTTGACGGCTCCACCGTGATCGAGGCGGAATACCGTGCGCCCTTCCTCGCCCATGCGGCCCTTGAGCCGCTCAGCGCCACGGTGCTGGTCGAAGCGGACAAGGTGCAGATCTGGACCGCGACGCAGATCCCCGCCGTGGTGCGCGACGCCGCTGTTGAGATCACGGGCCTCGATCCTTCTCAAGTCACGCTGCACGTACTGACCGCGGGCGGCAGCTTCGGCCGCAGGCTCGACCATGACTACGTGGTGCAGGCGATCCAGATCGCCGCCACCATGCCCGGCACGCCCATCAAGACCACGTGGAGCCGGGAAGAGGACATGACCCATGACTATCCCCGACCGCTCCATATGGCCGTCGGTCGCGGCACCGTCGGGGGTGGGCGCGTGCAGGCCTACGATCTAGACAGCATCAGCCCCTCGCTCATTTCATCATGGTTTGGTCGCATCTTCATCGTGCCGCCCGGGCCCGACACGATGCTGGTCTGGGGCGTGTTCGACCAGCCCTACGCCATCCCCAACTATCGCGTCACAGGTTATGCCGCGCCGCCGATGGTGCCGGTCGGGTCCTGGCGGTCGCCAGGGGCCTGTTCGAACACGTTCTTTCACGAAAGCTTCCTGTCCGAACTGATCCATTCAGCAGGCGCCGACCCGTTGCAAGAGCGACTGCGCCTGATCGCCGATACAGATTCACGCCGTGTGCTCGAGGCGGTGGGTGAATTGTCGAACTGGTCAGGTGCCGAGATCGGGCCGGGGCGCGGGCGCGGAATCGCCTTTGCCCATACCCACGGCGTGCCGGTGGCAGAGGTGATCGACGTCACCGTGACGGACCGGGGCATCCGCATCGACGATGTCTGGATCGTCGCCGATTGCGGCACCGTCTTCGACCCGGTCAACGCCGAGGCGCAATTGACAGGCGCCGCGATCTTCGGCCTCGGCCACGCGATGAATTGCGAACTCACCTACGAGAACCATGCCGTGCAGCAGACCAATTTCGACGCCTTCGAGGGGATGCGGCTGCACCAGACACCGAGGTTCCACACGCAGCTCCTGGGCCGGGCCGAGCGGGTGCGTGGATTGGGGGAGCCTGCGACAGCCCCCGCAGCCCCCGCCTTGGCCGACGCGATCTTCGCAGCAACAGGCCAGCGCCTGCGCGAAATGCCGTTCAGCAAATCGGTGGATTTTGCATGACGCAGTTGTTGCGTCTTCTCCTGATCGTCGCAGCCAGTCTCGCGCTGGGGTCCTTTGTTGCGGCCCAAGGCAACCACGGGCTGGACCTCTCGGCCCTCCCCGAGGCGGGAAGCGTTGCGCCAGCCGACGGTCTGTCCGCTTGGGACAACATCCACTCCGTCCTGACCCGTCCCCGCTGCCTGAACTGTCATGTCGGGGCGGACAACGCTCCGCTCTGGGGCACGACAGAGACACCTGACCGCATCCACGGCATGGCGATCAACGCAGGGAACAGCAGGATCGGGACCGAAACGATGTCATGCAAAACCTGCCATCAGACCTCGACCCGGCCCAACACCGTTCCACATGCAGCCCCGCACTGCGGCATGGACTGGCGCCTTGCGCCGGTCGAGTTTCAATGGACCGACCGCAGCAGCGCCGAGATTTGTGCCCAATTGCGCGACCCCGCCCGGAACGGCGGCCGCGACGAAGCCGGGCTGATCGAGCATATCCTCCACGATGCCGAGCTGCGCGGCTTCATCACCTGGAGTTTCGACCCCGGCGCAGGCCGCGACCCGGCGCCGGGAAGCCTCCAGACGCATCTCGCGGATATGGCGAACTGGACAGCCGCCGGGATGCCCTGCCCTGCGGAATAAAGTCCACCACTCACTGATCGGGCGGCATGATCTCGTCGAACTCACCGAAAAGGAACAATCGATGACCGACACAAATTATCCCAAGGGCGCAACAGCGCTTCTGTGCGTCGATCCCTACAACGATTTCCTGGCCGAAGATGGCAAGATGTGGCCCGCCCTCAGCGAGGTCTCCAGATCGGTCGATCTTCATGCCAATCTGGTCAAACTCCGTACCGCCATGCGTGAATCCGGGCATCCGATCTTCATTCTGCCCCATCACCGGCACCGCGCCGGCGACTTCGAGGGCTGGGCGCATCTGACGCCGTTTCAGGCGGCGGCGCATGAACGCCAGATGTTCGCCGAGGGCAGCAGGGGTGGAGACTGGTACGAGGGCTTCGGCCCCGACCATGGCGACATCGTCGTGAAGGAACACTGGGGCGCATCAAGCTTTGCCAACACCGACCTTGACACGCAATTGCGCCAACGCGGCATCACCCATGCCATTCTCACCACGGCAGAGGTTGCTACAGGTCTGGCCAGAGACAACGTTACATGACCCGGGCCATGCAGCACCCAAAACACGGCGTTCCATGGGTTCGTAAGGCCGAAAGCGCACGCCTGTTCCGGTACCCTGAAGCTCTGGCTCACCTTTGTGTCGCATGCTGCGCAACGTTCAAGCCAGACCCTCGGACCGGACCCTCCGGTCTTGCAGCCACCATACGCCCAAACCTCAGAGGATTGACCAATGACTGATACGCATTACCCCCAAGACAAGACGGCGCTTCTTTGCGTTGATCCCTACAACGACTTTCTGGCTGAAGAGGGAAAGATGTGGCCCGCCCTTAGCGAGGTTGCCAAATCTGTCGATCTTCATACAAATCTCAGCAAGGTTCGTGCCGCCATGCGTGAGGTGGGAAACCCGATTTTCATTTTGCCTCATCATCGGCACCATGCCACCGACTTCCAGGGTTGGGCACACCTGACACCGTCACAGGCCGCGGCGCACGAATACCAGTTGTTTGCCGAGGGTACCTGGGGCGGCGAATGGTATGATGGGTTCGGTCCGGAAACCGGTGACATTCTTGTCAAAGAACATTGGGGTGCGTCCAGCTTTGCCAACACGGATCTTGATGTGCAACTGCGCCAGCTCGGGATCACACATGTCATCTTCATCGGCCTGATCGCCAATACCTGCATCGAGACATCAGCGCGCTATGCTGCTGAACTTGGCTATCACGTGACGCTGGTTCGGGACGCGACTGCGGCCATGTCGCCGGACGCGATGCATGCCGCCCATGCCATCAACGGCCCGACCTACGCCCATGCCATCCTCACTACGGCCGAGCTCTTGCAGAAACTGGGCGGTGACACGGTTGCATGATCCGCGCTCGCAGCAGTCAGCCGTGGTTGAAAAAGTGATCGTTGCATCAGTGTCGTAAGCACCTTCCAGAAATCAGGAGATTTGCATGCGTGAAACCACTGCCTACCCATCTGAAAGGGGCCAAACCCCTACGAACGAGCAGCACTATGCGAATGGCAACGGCTTTGTCAGGTTGTTTGCGTGAATCTGGGTTTACCCTTGGGAGCTGCGCGATGCGGTGCACCTGCTGCGCCCCGGCGATCTGTCCGGACCGGCGGGGGAAATCTGTCTGGCTCGGCGGCGTGCGGTGGAACGGCCGGTATCCGTTGCCGATGTCTGACGCCTACTCGGTCGTTTTGCCAATCGTTTCATGTGTAGCGCAACGATTCATGAGGCGACCCAGAAACTTTCACAATTTCAATGTGATAATCGTTTTGTCCTTTTGACGACGTTGGCTTTACCTCCTGACGCCTGAATCGTTGCAAAACCCGTGAAACGAAAACTTGCGCCGAGGAAAAATGTAGGTGTATCAATATCCTAATCGTTTCACACTTGCGGGATATCGTTTCATGGCCTTGTCGGATCAAGACATTCTCGACTTTGTCGGCGAGAACCCGGGTGCCGGACGCGATGCCATCCGGAAGGGCGTTGCAAGGGATGTGAGCGAAACCACTGTATGGCGCCTCTTGAAGCGCATGGTGGAAGAAGGTCGCCTCGAGGTATCTGGCAAGGGTAGGGCCACAGGATACAGGATCGCCGGGGGTGCGGTCGTCCGGGCGCATTTGTCGACGCCGTACAACAGGCGAGTCCCGGTGTCCTATCGACCGGAGTTTCTCGATGCATACGTTCCGGGAAAGACATGGTATCTGTCTGCACCTGACCGCGAAAGACTGTTGGAGGCTGGCCGTCCGCAGGGAGGCGCAATTCCGGCCGGAACATACGCGCGCCGGATCCTTGAACAGCTTCTGGTCGATCTCAGCTGGGCGTCGTCCAGGATGGAGGGGAACACCTACGATATTTTGCAGACCGAGCGATTGATCAGGTTTGGCGAGGAAGCTGCGGGAAAGGATCGGAAAGAAGCCCTGATGATCCTAAACCACAAGGAAGCCATCCAGTATGTGGTCGACAATCTCGATGAGATCGGGCTTCGGCGTCCTGATCTGTTCGCGATTCATGCGCTGCTCTCGGATGGTCTTCTGGCGGACCCTGCGATGTCGGGCCGATTGCGAGCTATGCCGGTCGGCATCTCGCACTCGAGCTATCGACCGCTCGACGATGCGGTCACGATCGCAGAGGAGTTTGACATCCTGCTGCACAAGGCTGCGCAGATCACCGATCCGTTCGAGCAGTCCTTTTTCCTCCTGGTGCACATCCCGTATCTTCAGGCCTTTGCCGACGTCAACAAGCGAACTTCGCGCGTGGCCTCGAACATTCCACTTCTGAAGTCGGACCTTGCGCCGATGTCGTTCACGACGATGGACGACAGCGACTATATCGACGGGCTCATCGGGATCTATGAATTGAACAACTCCGCGCTGCTGCGCGAGGTCTTCATGGATGCCTACTTGGCGTCCGCGGAAAAGTACCGAATTCTTCGCGCTGAGGTGGACAGCCCGGAAAAGGCTGCGCTTGCCTATCGGGAATTCGTTCGCGCCGCGGTCCGGCGTTGCGTTCTCGAATTCAAGGAGTTCCGAACCGATGCGGTCGATGAGATGGCTTTGGTTGCTGGCGTGCCCGATGCTGATCGAGCGGATGTTGTCGCTTACGTTCGTGAGCAGATCGCGGGGCTCCATGAAGGCAACGTCATCCGCTATCGGCTGAAACCAGATGACCTGACAGGAGTGAACCTTCGCCAGATCGTCGATCGAACCGGACCGAGGAACCCATTCTGATCGACGTTCAAAAGGTTGTCGGTCTCTATGATCATCATGTCAGCCGCGTTGCTGAATGCGCTTTCGAAAAGAATGCGGTTCCGTGCGCCGGTCGCAAGAGCCACGCCGGAAAGCGTTCCGTTTCCGTTGTTCGCCCGGTTGAAATCGAAGATCGCAATGTTGTTGTCACCAAACGGCTCTGCGGTCTGCAAACGGTTTTCGGTTCCGCCACCTTGGGGTCAGGCCAAGCTAATAATTGTCGCCGACCTGATTCAGGCATCAAGCGCTCATGTTTTGCAAAATTCAGGTCACCTGGCTTTCAAGCGCTACATTTTTTCCGTTCTGCTGCATCCAGACGATTTTCCCACGTGTTTCCACAATGTCGCGTGCACACGGCCGCGACCGGGTGGAATGCGGTAAGCGACGATGCGCCGCCCGAGTTTGATAAGAAGTTTGTCGCGTACTTTGGGAGAATTTCATGTCGAATGCGTATTTCAGTCAGCTCGAGACGGTGCTGAACTCTGCCGATTTCGTGTACACCGCCGATCTGACGGCGCTGAACGGCTCTGGCGTTGAGGCGACCGCTTTCGTGGCGGTCGAAGGGACGACGCTCACGGTTGCGACTGTGGCGCGGGGACTGACGCCGGATCAGCTTCACATCCAGCACATTCATGGGCGGTTCGATGAGGACGGCAATCCGATCGATTCGGCCGCACCGACGATCTTCGACGATGCCGACAAAGACGGCTATGTCGAGGTGCTCGAAGGTATCCCCGCCTATGGTGACGTCCTTCTGTCGCTGGAAAACCTGGACGATGGGACGCATAACGATCCGGTCGCGAATGGCGCGGGTGAGATGCTGACGATCAACAGCTATGACCTGACGGATGACAGCAACTTCTTCTCGACGGTCACCGGGGCAGAGTTCACAGCGTCCGACCTGATGCCGCTGCCGCTACGCGAGATCGTCATCCACGGGGCTGAGGTGCCAGAGGGTGTCGGCGCAGGCACGGATGGCGCCATTGACGGCACTGGCGGGTTCAAGGCGACGCTGCCGGTCGCGGCGGGGTCCATCGAAAGCTCGAGCGTGGAAGTTGCGCTGACCAAGCTTGCCCTGCTGGGCGGCAGTGATCGTCTGACGGAAGGCGACGGAGCCGTCGCCGATCCGATCGGCGGCATCGCATTCGGTGACGAGGCAAGCGCCTTTGGTGCTGATGCCATCGCGATTGGCGACGAGGCGTCTGCGTCCGGCGCATCGACGACTGCCGTTGGTGGTGAGTCGAGCGCCATCGGGACCGCGGCGACCGTCTTTGGCTGGCGCGCTTCTGCCGAAGGTGAGCGTGCGCATGCTTTCGGTCACATCGCCGAAGCGGATGGGGATTTCAGCCTCGCCATCGGTGAAGCGGCCTCGGCGCAGAGCGACAACGCAACGGCCATCGGCAACGCGGCCTCGGCAGACGGTCCTGACGCGTTGGCGATCGGTGATACCGCTATGGCATCGGGCCTGTCCACCACAGCGGTTGGCGGCGAGAGTGTTGCGACCGGCGTCGCGGCCACGGCCTTCGGCTGGCAGGCCTCGGCGGATGGCGAACGCGCGCACGCCTTTGGTCATCTCGCTAATGCGGACGGTGATTTCACCCTTGCGATGGGCGAAGCGGCCTCTGCCTCCGGCGAACGGTCCATCGCTATCGGCAACCAGGTGAGCGCCGATGCGCTCGAAATCGCCATCGGTGGCGGTGACGCCACCTATACGCTGGCCGGTCTGGCGGGCGACAGTGGTATCCTGATGGTCGATGAGGAGGGCAACCTCAGCACCGGCACCGTGTCGGCCTTTGGCTTCGATGGCGGGACGGCCCCTGCGGCCAGCTCTCCTTCCGTGTCGCTGCCGGGTGGAAACTCCAATCCCGATCCACGGGATCAGGACGATGACAGCGCGCCGATTACGGAAGGATCGGGCATGGCAACCGGTGTCGGAGCCATCTCGGTTGGTGACGATGCCAGCGCCGACGGGCGCGATGCGCTGACCATCGGTGATAGCGCGTCGGCCACGGGTGGTCCGTCGACCACAGCTGTCGGTGGCGAATCCAGCGCCAACGGGACGGCCGCCACTGTCTTTGGCTGGCGCGGGGATGCAGATGGCGAGCGCGCACATGCGCTGGGCCACATCGCCGAAGCGCAGGGCGATTTCAGCCTTGCTGTTGGCGAAGCGGCAAGTGCTATGGGCGACAATACGACGGCCATCGGCAACGCATCAAGCGCGATGGGTGTCGATGCCTTGGCCATCGGGGATGAGGCGTCGGTGAACGGCACCTCCACAACCGGCGTTGGCGGTGAGATCACCGTCAATGGCACCGCGGCCACGGCCTTTGGCTGGCAAGCTTCGGCCAGCGGCGAGCGTGCCCACGCGTTGGGCCATATCGCCGAAGCGGATGGCGACTTCACGCTGGCTGTCGGTGAAGCGGCACGCGCTGTTGGCGAGAACGCTGTCGCCATCGGGGCAAACGTCGTCGCCGATGACGCAAACGAGTTCGCGCTGGGCCTTTCGGCACATTCCTATACCTTCGCCGGTCTGGCGGAAGATGTTGGCGTGTCGGGCTGGCAACTGGTCGGCGTCGATGACGACGGCACGCTGGCCGTGGCCTCGTTCGGCGGCGGGTCCGGCACGGCTGGGACTGACTCTGCGATGGCGGCCGGGTCCGCCCAAGCGGGCGCGATGATGGCCCGTCAGGTGGATCTCGGTGACGGCGAAAGCAATGATACAACCGGCACGGTGACGCTTGGCAACGGTGCGCGCGCAATCGGTCAGGACGCCATTGCCATCGGTGACATGGCTCTGGCCGAGGGTACTTCGACAACCGCTGTCGGTGGCGAAAGCACCGCGGACGGCACGGCGGCAACAGCCTTTGGCTGGCGCTCGGTGGCCGAAGGGGAACGCGCCCACGCGCTGGGTCATATCGCCGAGGCGCTTGGTGACTTCTCGCTCGCCGTCGGTGAGGCCGCATCGGCCGGAACCGACAATGCGACAGCCATCGGCAACGGTGCCAATGCGACCGGCACGGACTCGCTTGCGATCGGTGACATGGCCGCGTCGAACGGAACGTCTACCACGGCTGTCGGTGGTGAAAGCAGTGCCCAGGGCACGGCCGCTACCGCCTTTGGCTGGCAGGCCTTGGCAGAGGGTGAACGTGCTCATGCCTTCGGTCACCTAGCGGAGGCAAATGGCGACCGCAGCCTCGCAGTGGGAGAAGCCGCAACCGCCGAAGGCGCTCGAAGCATCGCCATCGGGTCGAACGTGACCGCGACGGGCGACGATGCCGTGGCACTGGGCAATGAAGCGCACAGCTATGTCTTTGCCGGGCTCGGCTCCACCGTGACCGACGGTATGGAAGCGGTGGCTGTCGATCAGTCTGGCACGCTCATGTCGGTGGACATCGTTACCGCAGACGGTGCCGTGACCAACGGCAACGGTGACGCGGACCTGATCATCGGCACGGTCAATGGTGAAACGCTTAACGGTCTTGGCGGTGATGACAAGTTCATCGGCCAGGGTGGTGGCGACACCATCGACGGCGGCAGCGGTGACGACACGGTCGAGTACCAGCTGGCCCGCAGCGACATCTCGCAGGAGCTCCTGGACGATGGGACGATCACGGTCACGTCACTTTCGGGCACGGACACGCTGAGCAACGTGGAGCGGATCTCGCTTGAGGATGGCGCGTTCATTTTCAATCTGGACGGTGACGAGGTCGGTTCAGTCTATCGCCTCTACGATATCTTCGAGCGCACTCCGGATGAGGCAGGACTGCGGTTCTGGACCGACGTGGCCGAAGACCGCGATCTGGAGCCCGTTGTCGAGAACTTCATCTCGAACCCGGAATACACCGAAACCTATGGTGGGACAGATACAACCGGGTTCCTCGAGATGCTCTACATGACAGTGCTCGACCGCGAAGCGGATGATGCCGGCCTCGACTTTTGGTCGGGTGCGATCGACAGCGGCGCGGTGGATCGGAGCGACGTGATCCTCGACTTCACGGACAGCGAAGAGAATGTCATGGCCAATGCGCCGGTCACCGATGATGGCTTCTTCGTAGCCTGAAACCTGTGACCCTGCAGGGTGCGGTTCACACCGCGCCCTGTGCTCAATTCAATTACCGAGTTGTGACCCGTACCCGACGACCGTACCCTCTCAAAAACGAGCGGCTCGGGAGGCACCCCGCACATGATAGACCACGCAAGGGCAATCGCGGACTGCGCGCGCGGCGATCAGGCCGGGCTGAAGGCGCTGTTCGACGCCGAAGCCCCGCAATTGATCGGGGTGGCGACGCGCATCCTCAGGCGGCGCGACCTCGCCGAAGATGCGGTGCAGGACGCCTTTGTGCAGGTCTGGAGGAAGGCCGCTCAGTTCAATCCGG
Source organism: Pelagibaca sp. (assembly GCA_041725935.1). Taxonomy (GTDB): domain Bacteria; phylum Pseudomonadota; class Alphaproteobacteria; order Rhodobacterales; family Rhodobacteraceae; genus Marivita. The sequence continues at coordinate 5,889 of JBGRQD010000035.1, read as the reverse complement.
AGCTCGGATCGGCCCGGGGCTGGATTTACACCATCCTGCGGCACCGCGCCCTGAACATGTTGCGCGACGGAAGCCGGGAGATTACCAGCGAACCGGCCGATCTCGACGCGCATGCGGACCGGGACCGGATCGTGACGCAGAGCTTTGACCGTCTGGCGGAGACCAGTGCGCTGAAGCAATGCCTGGAACAGCTGAATGCGATGACGCGGCGGTGTATCCTTATGGCCTATGTTCTGGGGCTGACGCATGGCGAGATCTCGGGCAAAATCGACGCGCCGCTCGGGACCACGAAATCCTGGATCACGCGCGGATTGCGTAGCCTTCGGGAGTGCCTGTCATGAGTGACGATCCGAAAGACCGGGCCGACCGCTACGTCCTTGGGCTCTGGGACCGCGACGATGACTCGGGGGAGGCGGAGATGATGAAGGACGCCGACATGGCCCGCGAAATCGGCCGCAGCCGCGACCGGTTCCTCGCGCTGGACGATACCGCCGACGCCGAGACCCCGACGGACATGCTCTGGCCCCGTATCCTGCGCGGGATCGAGGGTGTAGAGGACACTGCGATAGTTCCGACCCCGAGTCCCGTCACCACGTCCCAACCTGGTGGGATGCGGCAGTCGCTCATGGTCCTCGCGCTCGCAGCCTCTCTTGCCGTGGCCGCGGTGCTTGGCTGGATGGTCCTCACGACCCCCGAACCGGATGTGGTCGCCGTACTTGTGAACGATGACGGCACGCCCTTCGCGCTGGTGGGCACCAACGATGCGAACGTGACCGAGGTCACCATCCTGTCAGTCGTGGACATCCCCGATGGCCGGGTCATGCAGCTCTGGACCAAACCAGACCCGAACGGCCCGCCGGTCTCGGTTGGTCTGATCGAACAGGTCGAGTCCCTCGTCCTGCGTTCCCCGGAGCTTCCTGCACCAACGACCAATCAGCTTTACGAGATCACCGTGGAGCAGGAGGGTGGATCGCCAACGGGTCTGCCGACCGGTGAGATCCTTGGTGTCGGGGTGACCCAGCCGCGGCTCTAGCGCGTCTCGGTCGTCATATCGACCGGACGCTGCCGTTTGAACGGCATGGCCAAGTTGTCGGGGTCATGCTTTCGATCAGGTGGCGGGGATGAGAATACCATCCGATATGCCGCGCCTGAATAGCTAACGTTTCCCGCGCGAGATCATTGCCTACGCGGTTCGGTCCTACCATCGCTTTGCAAGGGGCACGGCGGATGTTGAAGACCTGCTGGCGGAACGTGGCGTGATCGTCAGTCTGAAGGCTGTCAGGCATCGGGTTAACCGGTTTGGAAATCACTTTGCGGATTGCTTCAAACGTGACGGCCCGGCAGCGGTGGACAAATGGCACTTGGACGATGTTGTCGTGCCGATCAGGGACGCGAAATTCTGGCTCTGGCGGGCAATCAATCAAATCATGGCAGCTCCGATGCTTGCGGCTGTCGCATTGGCACTCTGGACGGGTTCGACGATGCGCGGCAAAGGCGAGGGTTCAGGGCCGGATAATGGCCGAAACGAGGGTTTGTACCAATGTGATCGCGCCCGAGATCGGTTGCAATTGGCTGGCCGTATCGGTGCCAAGCAACAGTGCAACCTCGGCATAGGTGGCAAGCGGGCTGTCCGCGCTGTCGGTCAGGGTCACGATCCGGCGACCCGAAACATGGGCATCCAGCACAACGTCAACCACCGGCTGCGAGTAAGGCGGGAAAGCAATCGCGAACAGGGCATCTCCGGGACAGATGGTTGCGATCTGGGGGCCTGCCATGCCGCCGGCAAAATCGAGGTGGGAGCAGGCGCGTTCGCCCCGGATCAAACCGTAATGAAAGTAATCCGCGATGGGCCGCGACCGCCGCAGGCCCGCGACGTAGATGTGCCGCGCAGGCCGCATGACCTGGATCGCACGGTTCAGGGCATCAATATCGCAGTCCTGCTCCAACCGCTGCACCGCCTCGCGATGGGCGGCGATGGAGGCCGCGAGGAGCGCGCCCGCATCGGGGGGCGGGGCGGATTCGTCGCGGTCCAGCACCTGATTTCGGACGGTGACCTGACCCTCGATCAGGCGCTGGCGAAAGACGCGTTGCAGATCGGAAAAGCCCGGATATCCGAACTCCTTGGCAAAGCGGATCAGCGTCGAGGGCTGGATCCCAAGCTCGCCGGCGATCACTGGCGTGGTGTTCAGCGCAAAGCCGTTCGGCTCTTCCAGCGAGGCGCGCGCAATGCGTTGCAAATGTGGGCTGATGTCCGGAAAACGATCCCGGATTCGCTGTCGCAGGGCGTCGAAAGTCTCGGGCGGTGTAGCCGCAGCTGGTGCGCTTTTATCTCTCATAACAGGCCTATAGCACGCTTTCAGACAGATCGAAATTATTTTCGTTGACAGAATTAGAAAAAATTTTCAATTATCGTGACATGGCGTTCAATCGACCCGGAGGAGGGATCGCGAAGGTCAATTTTGCCCGCAACAATCGGGCTTGTCTTAGGGAGGATGACCATGTCCAATTCAAAACTTACCCGTCGCGGTCTTTTGGGTTCTGCCGCTGCTGCTGGCGGGGTCGCCGCAGTCTTCGGGCCCTGGAAACACAATCGCGTCTACGCGCAGGCTTCCGGGAAGCCGATCCGTATCGGCATCACGTCCGATGCCAGCGGACAATACGCCAATTCGGGCGCGTCTGACCGGCGCGGCATGATGATGGCCATCGCCGAGGCAAATGCCGCTGGAGGCGTTCTGGGCCGCCCGATCGAATTCGTCCACATCGACACCGAGACGATCCCCGCCACCGGAAGCCGTGTGGCCGAACGCCTGATCAACCGCGAGGATTGCGGCTTTCTGATCGGGGCGGTCAGTTCGGGGGTGGCCAACGCCATCAGCCAGGTCGCGCAGCGTTATGGCGTGATCTACATGAACACCAACTCGTCCTCGCCCACCGAAAGCGGCGAGAACTGCCACCGCGTGAAGTTCGTCTGGGACGGCAACGGCGCGAACTTCTCCAAGGCGGCGATCCGCAATTCGCTGGACGCTTATGGCGGCGACGTCATGCTGGTGACCAACGATTACGTTTGGGGCCACGACACCGCGAGCGCCACAAAGGCGCTGGTCGAGCAATACGGCGGCAGGATCATGGACGAGATTCTGATCCCGCAAGGCACGCGCGATTTCTCGGCGGCGCTTCTGACGCTGCAGCAGGCGGGTCCGAACGTGGTCGCCGCGGCGGTCGGCGGCGATGACCAGATCGCGCTGCGCCAGCAGGTCGCGCAGCTCGGCATGGGCGACAGCATGGCCTGGATCAACAACCAGCAGGACTGGCCCGATGTATACGGCCTGCCGTCCGAGAACCTTTTCGGCGTGTTCGGCACCACTTGGTATTACAGGCTGGATCTGCCCGGAGTGCAGGACTTCGTCGCGCGCTATCAGGCGATGTATCCAGACACCTCGATGAAAGTTCCGGGCAACGTGTTCTACAATGGCTATATGGCGACACGCGAACTGCTAGCGGCGATCGAACGGGCCGGGACGACGAACAACATCGCGGTTATCAAGGAGCTCGAAGGTCACGTGATGTCCGCCGAAAGCCGGATGCAGCACCATGATGCGGTGATCGACCCGAACACCCACCAAGTGCAGCAGACCATCTACCTAGCGACGCGGAATCCGGAGCCAGCGGAGAGCGATGACATGTTCTCCATTCTGACCCAGTCCGCACCCGAAGACGTGCGCGACGAGGCAAGCCTTGAGGCCTGCATGCTGGAAAGCTACGACGAGACCCCGACCTTCGACGCCTAAGCCGCAGAAGTCACACGCGGCCGGGTCACTCTTCCTCCCTGGCCCGGCCGCGCTTGTGTTTCCCTACGTCAGACAGGGAATATCAGAGGATACACATGTTCGAGCTCATTCCGCACATTATCAACGGCCTCACGCTCGGGCTGCTGTTCGCGCTGATTGCGCTTGGCTTCACCCTGATCGTTGGCGTGATGGAGGTGATCAACCTCGCCCACGGTGCGATGTTCGCGCTCGGAGCCTATTTTGCCATGACAACAATCGGAGGCGGCTGGTTCGGCAATACCGAGTTTGGTCAATGGTGGCTGACCCTGCCCATCGCCACGCGCTACGCTATTGGCGTCATCGTCGGCCCGCTCATGGCGGCGGGGGCGGGCATGATCCTCGAGCTTTGCCTAAGGCCGACCTATGGCAAGGCCCCACTCTATGGCTTGCTCCTGACCTTCGGCGCGGCCCTGGTGATCGAAGAGATCATCCGCCTGACCTGGGGAACAGGTGAGCAGAGCCTGACGGTGCCACAGGCGATCAACGGCGCGTTCTTCATGGGCGGTCTGATCTTCTCGAAATACAAATTCTTCGCCGCCGGATTTGCCATCATCGCCATCTTCGGTGTCTGGACCTTTCTGGAGAGAACCCCCTACGGAGCGATCATAAAGGCGGGTGCCCATGACAGCGAAATGGTGCGCGCTTTGGGCTATGACCTGTCGAAACTGCGCCTACTGGTCTTCGGCTTCGGCGCGGCGTTGGCAGGGCTTGCGGGCACCGTCATGGCGCCGATCTGGGGCCTTCGCCCGCATATCGGGATCGACGTCATCATCCCAGCCTTCCTGATCATCGTCGTCGGTGGTGTTGGCAGCTTCTGGGGCGCGGTGATCGCCGCCGTCCTGGTGGGGCTGTCGGTGGGCGTCACCGGTGCCTACGCGCCCGCCTGGTCGATGCTGTCGATGTATCTGCTCTTGATTGCCATCGTGGGCTTCCGTGCCCGGGGGCTTCTGGGTCGCAAATCCGCGTTGGAGAACTGAACCATGTCCATGATCACCCTCAGCGATATTCCCGCTCGTGGCGGTTCGCCCTTCACCCCGGCGATGGGCATCTTCCTTCTGCCGCTGGCCACGGCCCCGTTCTGGCTGCCTGCGGTCGGGTTGTATCAGTATCTCGGGATCGAGGTGGCCATTTGGCTGATCTTCGCGCTCGGCTTCAACCTGCTATTTGGCTACATTGGTCTGCACTCTTTCGGGCATGGCCCCTATCTGGGCATCGGAGCCTACGCGTTCGGTCTGTTTCAGCAGGAGGTCGCGGTCAACCTTTGGGGCGGGCTGTTCGCCGCCATCGCCGCATCGACTATTGCCGGGGGCATTGTGGCGGCTTTCCTCTCGCACCGGCGCGGGATCTACTTCGCGCTGATGACCATCGCCTTTGGCCAGATCTTCTGGTTCTGCGCGATCAAGCTGCACGGGATCACTGGCGGCGAGGACGGGCTTCTGGGCATTCCGCGCCCTGACTTCGTGCTGGGGCCGATCCGCTTCAGCCTGGCCGACAACACGACGCTCTACTGGTTCACCGCCTCGATCCTCGGGCTTGTGACACTAGGCCTCTGGCGGCTGGTCAACGCGCCCTTCGGTCGCGTGCTGCAAGCGATCCGACAGAACGAAACGCGGGCGCGGTTTGTCGGCTATGACGTGTGGCGCATCAAGTGGTTGACCTTCACGCTGTCTGCGGCGTTCGCAGGATTGGCGGGCGGTCTGTTCTCCATGGCGCAAGAAAGCGCCTACCCGGATGTCATGAGCCTGCACCAGTCCGGCCTGATCGTGATGATGATCCTTGTCGGGGGCGGTCTGGTCTGCTTCTGGGGCCCGGTCTTGGGCGTCATCCTCTTCTTCGTCGCCCGCGACGTGATCGGTGGTTTCACCGAGACCTGGCTCCTCTGGTTCGGCCTGATGTTCGTGATCATGGTCATGACCCGCCCCGAAGGCGTTGCCGGCCTGATCCATGTCGCGCGCACCCGGCTCGGTCATGCCCCGGCGGCGCGCGAGTTATGGCTGAATCTGGTGTCTGGGCGATTTGAATGACGGCGGTGCATCTGGTTGGTTTGTTGTTGCGACACAAG
>JBGRQD010000034.1:0-30304 GCA_041725935.1 Pelagibaca sp. | reverse complement strand
CGCGGGGTGGAGCAGCCCGGTAGCTCGTCAGGCTCATAACCTGAAGGTCACAGGTTCAAATCCTGTCCCCGCAACCATAAATTCTATACTTTGCATAACCTCCTGTTCACAGGAGGCTTTTTGCATTCTGGGCGTCCCCTCGACACCGAGGCTCAGCGCCAGAATGCCCGCGCGGCCTGTTTCTGACGTCAATCCCGCTCGATATACTCTTGAAGCACCACGCGCGTGCCGACTTCCCAGATCCGCGACAGCCACCGCTCAAACGCTGCGGCGAACCGCTCATGCCCTGCGAGATCGCCGTAAATCTGCGTTTGCCTCAGCCATACCGCAGGCTCTTTGCGCGCGAAACCGGCAGTTGTCTGTAGGCTGGTCCACATCGGATCGTTCGCCTCGATCAGGCTCCCGTCCTCGCGGGTGCCAAAGCACATGCGGGCCCAGAGCGCTTCGGTCAGCGCCAGCCCCGCAATCGGCGCGTCCGATGCCAGCGCATCGCGCAGAATGGGAAGGACAAACCCGGTGTGCCGTGACGATCCGTCAAAGGCCACCCGACGGGTCGTGTCATGGATTTCCGGATTGGCAAAGCGGCGGGTGATCAGGTCGAGATAGGCCTCTGGCGGGGTGCCCGGCACCGCTTCCACATGCGGCGCGATCTCGACCATCTGGACCTTGCGAAAGAAAGGCGCGATCTGCGGATCCGTCATGCAGGCGGAAATCGTCGGAAGTCCGAGGATTTCGCCGGCATTTGCAAGGACTTGATGCCCGGCATTGAGCATGCGGATCTTCATCGCCTCATAGCTGTGCACGTCTTGTGTGAAGGTCGCACCGGCACTGTCCCACTCCGGACGACCCTGACAGAACGCGTCTTCGATCACCCATTGGCGAAAATTTTCGTGGGTGACGGGCACGGCATCCTCGATCCCCAGATCGCGGGCGCGTTTGCGTTCAGCCTCGCCGGTGGCGGGCACGATGCAATCGACCATGGAATTGGGGAAACTGGCGTGCTCGTCGATCCAGCGGGCCAGATCGGGATCGGTGCCCATGGCAAGCCCTATGATCGTTTGCCGCAGGATCGTGCCATTGCCCTGCAGGTTGTCGCAGGATTGCCCGGTAAAGGGCGCATGACCGGCGCGCTTGCGGTTCCGGAGTGCGGCGACCATGGCACCAAACGCGGTGCGCGGTGTGTCGGGATGGGCCATATCGTGCTGGATATCCGGGTGCATTCTGTCCAGAGCCCCGGTTGCATCGCGGTAATACCCCCCCTCGGTCACGGTCAGCGACACGATGCGGATGCGCGGATCGGACATCGCGGCGATCAGCGCGGCATTGTCCTCTTCGACGGGCAGGAAGTCGACCATCGATCCGATGACTTCAACCGAGATCCCGGCAGGGTCCAGTTCGATCAGGGTCGTCAGGCAGTCCTGTGTCAAGAGGCTGTCGCGCATACGCGCATCGCCCGCCCGCACACCGGCGCCGATGATCGCCCAGTCCAGCGCGTGCCCCTGTTGCATCAGCCGATGCAGATACCACGCCTGATGCGCACGGTGGAAATTGCCCAGACCGATATGTACGATTCCTGGTGTGAGGTCCGCGCGGTCATAGCGCGGCCGTCCGATCCCCTCCGGCAGCTGGTCCAGAGTGGCCAGCGAAAGCGCGATGGGTCCCTGTTTCAGCTCATCCATTGGCCACCATCCACATTGTAGCATTGCGCAACGACATAGTCGGAATCGTCGCTGGCAAGGAACACCGCCATGCCCGTCAGGTCCTCGGCTGTGCCCATCCGTCCATAGGGCACGGCCGCACCGACCTCGCGCTTCTTCTGGCCGGGAGCCTTGTTTTCGTACTTGGCAAAGAACGCATCCACGCCGTCCCAATGCTCGCCATCCACCACGCCGGGCGAGATGGCATTCACATTGATCCCGTGCTGGATCAGGTTGAGCCCCGCCGACTGGGTCAACGAAATGATCGCCGCCTTGGTCGCGCAATAGACCGCCACCAGCGGCTCGCCCCGACGCCCGGCCTGGCTTGCCATGTTTATGATGCGACCCCTGATGCCCCGGTCGATCATGTGCCGCGCCACGGCCTGCAGCGTGAACAGCGTGCCCGCGACATTGATGTCGAAGGCGCGGGCATAGTCGTCGCGGGTGGTCTCGGTGATGGGGGCTGCGGTAAAGATCGCGGCGTTGTTGATCAGAATGTCGATCTGCCCAAGCTGCTCTGCTGTCGTCGCTACCGCCGCGTCGATGCTGGCCTGATCGGTCACGTCCAGATGCACCGCCATGGCGCGATCTCCGATCTGTAACGCGGTCTCCTGTGCGCGGGTCATGTCGATATCGGCGATGGCGACGCGCGCGCCCTCGGACACATAGCGTTCGGCAAAGGCCCGGCCGATGCCGCGCGCTGACCCCGTGATAAGGGCTATTTTTCCGTCCAGTCGTTTCATGCGATCCGGTGTCCCTCGGCGTCAAATCTGTGCATCTGTTCGGTTTGCGGCGTGAGGTAGATCGTGTCGCCATGCCGGACCGAGATGTCGCCGGTGATGCGCACGGTGACCATGTCGGCCAGCCCGGTATCATGCACGTGAATGAACGTGTCCGACCCCAGATGCTCGGCCACACCCACCTTGCCGGTCCACGTACCGTCGGTCATCGACACGTCGATATGTTCGGGGCGGATGCCCGCCTTGACGCCGCCGTACCCCTCGGCCTCGGCCCCGCCAAAGATGTTCATGCGGGGTGACCCGATGAACCCCGCCACGAATTCGTTGCGCGGCTTGTGGTAAAGCTCCAGCGGTGTGCCGACCTGTTCGATATGGCCCGCGCGCAGCACGACGATCTTGTCGGCCATGGTCATCGCTTCGACCTGGTCATGGGTCACATAGATCATCGTCGTGTTCAGGCGCTTGTGCAGCTCGCTGATTTCAAGCCGCATGCCGACGCGCAGCGCTGCATCGAGGTTCGACAGGGGTTCGTCAAACAGGAACGCCGCCGGTTCGCGCACAATGGCCCGGCCAATCGCCACCCGCTGGCGCTGACCACCCGACAATTGCCCCGGACGCCGATCCAGATAGTCGGTGAGGTTCAGCACTGAGGCCGCGTTCGCGATCCGCTTTTCGATCTCGGCCGGGTCCATCTTGGCCATCTTCAGCGGAAAGGCGATGTTCTTGCGCACCGACATATGCGGATAAAGCGCGTAGGACTGGAACACCATCGCAAGCCCGCGTTTCGCAGGCACCACATCGGTCGCGTCCTTGCCGTCGATCTCGATATGGCCCGTCGTGATGTCCTCAAGCCCCGCGATCAGCCGCAGCAGCGTGGACTTGCCACATCCTGATGGGCCGACGAAAACCGTGAACTCGCCGTCCTCGATGGTCAGGTCCAGCGGCGGAATGACCTGCACGTCGCCAAAGCTTTTCGTGACCTGTTTGAGTGTGATTTGTCCCATGGGGCAGGTTCCTTGTTTCAGGTCGTTATTTGACGGCGCCAAAGGTCAGGCCGCGGACTAGTTGCTTCTGGCTGAACCAGCCAAGAATGAGGATCGGCGCGATGGCCATGGTCGAGGCGGCGCTGAGCTTTGCAAAGAACAGGCCTTCGGGGCTGGAATAACTTGCGATGAACGCGGTCAGAGGCGCGGCATTCACCGCCGTGAGGTTCAGCGTCCAGAACGCCTCATTCCAGGCCAGGATGAAGTTCAAAAGCATGGTGGACGCGATACCGGGAATGGCCATGGGCGTGAGTATATACAGCACCTCTTCGCGCAGCGTTGCCCCGTCCATCCGCGCCGCCTCGAGGATCTCGACCGGGATTTCCCGGAAATAGGTATAAAGCATCCAGACGATGATCGGCAGGTTGATCAGCATCATCACGATGATCAGACCGGCACGGCTGTCCAGCAGACCCAGCTGGATGAACAGCAGGTAGATCGGGTAAAGCACACCGACCGCAGGCAGCATCTTGGTCGACAGCATCCACAGCAGGATGTCCTTGGTCCGGCGCGACGGCACAAACGCCATCGACCAGGCGGCAGGCACCGCGACCAGCAGGCCGAGGATGGTAGACCCACCTGCGATCAGGATCGAATTCCACAGGAACCGGCCATAGTCCGACCGCTCCATGACGACACCGTAGTTTTCCAGCGTCCAGTCGAAGTTCAGGAAGAGCGGAGGGCTGGCAATCGCCTGCGCCTCGGTCTTGAAGCTGGTGAGGATCGTCCAGAGGATCGGGAAAAAGATCAGCAGTCCAATCGCCCAGGCAAGGCCGGTGTTGATCAGCTTTCGGCGGGGGGAAACAGCGCGGGCCATGATCAGTTGTCCAGGTTCTTGCCGACGATCCGCATCAGGAAGATCGCGACAATGTTTGCGAGGATGATGGCATAGACACCACCGGCTGAGCCCAATCCGACATTCTGGCTTTCAAGCACACGCTGGAAGATCAGGTAGGACAGGGTGCGGGTTCCGAACGCGCCGCCCGTGGTGACGAAGATCTCGGCAAAGATCGCCAGAAGGAAGATCGTCTGGATCAGGATCACGATGGTGATCGCGCGGCCGAGGTGCGGAAGGATGATGTACCAGAACCGCTTGAGATGCGGCGCGCCGTCCATCTCGGCGGCTTCGAGCTGTTCGCTGTCCAGCGACTGGATCGCGGTCAGCAGGATCAGCGTTGCAAAGGGCAGCCATTGCCAGCTCACGATCAGGATGATCGACGGCATCGCGGCATCAGACAGCCAACTTACCGGATCAGCCCCGAAGAACCGCCACAGATGCGCGAAAAGCCCGTTCACCGGATCCATGAACATGTTCTTCCAGACCAGCGCGGACACGGTCGGCATTACGAAGAATGGCGCGATCACCAGAATGCGGACAACGCCCTGTCCCCACATCGGCTGATCCAGAAGGATCGCCAGAAGGATGCCCAGACACACGGTGATCACCAGAACACCCAGCACCAGAACCAGCGTTGTTTGCACCGCAGGCCAGAACGCGCTCGAACTGACGAAGCGCACGTAATTGTCGAACCCGGTCCAGCCCAGATCGCCGCCGCGCAAGGGCAGGTAACGGCGGAACGAAAACCACAGGGTCATGATCAGCGGGACCAGCATCCAGCCCAGAAGCAGGATAACCGCCGGGGCCATCATAAGGCGGGCCGCTGATCGGGATGCCTTGGTCGCCATGGGATACATCTCCTCGGTTGCCAGCCCGTCGCAGAATACCGCGCTGTCAGAATAGAACCACTGGGGCAGTGGCAGGATATCGGGGTGTGTCGTCTTGGTCAGGGGGCAGCCATCAGACCGCCCCCTGAAGATCAGGCCAAGGCTTAACGGTAGCCAGCGGCTTCCATCACCTCGGTCGCGATCGCCTGCGCTTTGGCCAGCGCCTCGTCAACGGTTTGCTGTCCCGCATAAGCCGCCGAGAACTCCTGGCTCACTTCGGTGGCCATACCCGCGAATTCCGGGATCGCCACGAACTGGATACCGACATACGGCACCGGATCCACGGTCGGATTGGTTGGGTCGGCCGCGTTGATCGAATCCAGCGTCATCTTGGCAAACGGGACTTCAAGGTATTCAGGTGTCTCGTACAGCGATGTCCGCGCGCCCGGGGGCACGTTGGCCCAGCCCTCATTTTCCGCAACCAGCTCGATATAATCCTTCGAGGTGGCCCATTCGATGAACGCCTTGGCGGCGTCTTCTTTCTGGGTGCCCGCCGGGATGGCAAGGGCCCATGCCCAAAGCCAGTTGGACCGCTTGTCGACACCTTCGGCGTTCGGTGCCAGTGCGAAACCAACGTGGTCCGCCACAGTCGAGTCGTCGGGGTTGGTCACGAAAGACGCCGCAACCGTCGCGTCGATCCACATCCCGCATTTGCCCTGCTGGAACAGCGACAGGTTCTCGTTGAACCCGTTGGTCGCATACCCTTCAGGGCCGTAGTCGTTCATCAGGTTCACGTAGAACTCGAGCGCAGCCTTCCACTCGGGCTGATCGAACTGCGGTGCCCAGTCCTCGTCGAACCAGCGCGCGCCAAAGGAATTGCCTGTGACCGTGATGAACGCCCCGCCTTCACCCCAACCGGCCTTGCCGCGCAGGCAGATGCCGTTGATGTCGTTTTCGGGATCATCCATCGCAGCCGCAGCTTCGCGGATGAACTGCCATGTCGGGGCGTCCGGCATCTCAAGGCCAGCGGCTTCCATCAGGTCTGTGCGGTACATGACCATCGACGACTCGCCATAGAACGGAGCTGCGTAAAGTGTGCCGTCATGGGACAAACCGTTGCGCATCGCGGGCAGGATGTCATCGACATCGTACTCTGCGGACAGGTCGTCCAGCGGCACAAGCCAGCCATTGGCACCCCAGATCGGCGTTTCGTACATGCCGATGGTCATGATGTCGAACTGGCCACCCTTGGTGGTGATGTCAGTCGTCACACGCTGGCGCAGCACGTTTTCTTCCAGCGTCACCCATTCGACCTCGTGGCCCGTCTTGGCCGTGAAATCGTCGGTGTAACCCTGCATGCGGATCATGTCGCCGTTGTTGACTGTTGCGATGGTGATGGTCTCTGCCTGTGCGGCTCCGACCGAAATCAGCGACAGCGCTGTCGCCGCACGAAGTGCGTTTCGAAGGTGCATCCGAATCCTCCCTGATCTTTGGATTACCTAGGGGCACTCAACAACAGATCATTTACCCGCGTCAATAAAATTTTTACCCGCGTAAATTTTATCAAGCCGAGTCACGCATGATCAACCGCGCCGGAAACAGGCTTTCGGTTCGGCTCTCCAGCCGTCCGCCGCTCTCGATCAGGCGGAACAGGGTCTCGACCGCGTTGTCGGACACCGCGCTGTAATCATGCGCCGCCGTGGTCAGCGACGGGCAGGTAAACCGCGAGAACGGATGATCGTCATGCGACGCGACCCGCAGGGCGCAATCCGCTCCGCGCCCGACCCGCACACCGCTTTCGTAACAGGCCGCCAGAAGCCCGATCGCCAGACGGTCATTGCTGCACAGCACCGTGTTGGTCGGCAGTGATTTTTCCGACAGCAGCTTCAAGCCACCCCTGCGCCCGATCTCCTCGAACCCCCAACCGGTGCCGTCCACCTTGACGACATGCGGCTCCAGACCCAACCGCTCCATCATCGACAGATACGCGATCCGCCGCTTGTTGGCGTTCGGGTTGGCGGGGGTCCGCATCTCGAAAAAACACGGCGCCTCGCCGGTGCGGCTCAGGTATTCCACCGTCTGCGATACGAAACTGTGGTTGTCCGAACCGACAAACGCCTCGCCCATCCCGTCGATATTGCTGTCAAAAAGCACCGTGGGAACGTGTTTGCAAAAGGTCTCGATGGCCGATTTGTCCGACTGCCGCCCCAATGGCGCCAACAGCACACCCGCCGGTTTCATCGACCGCAAACTGTCCAGAATGGCATTCTCATGGGCCTGATCGCCATGTGCGCTGAACAGCGACGGTGTGAATCCTGCCTCGATGCAACGCCCTTCGATCATGCGCACGATCTCGGCAAAGAACGGGTCGGCCAGATAGGGCACCACGATGCCGATATTCTTGGTCAGCTTCCGGTTCTGGTTCATCGCGTAGATGTTGGGCCGGTAGTCGTACTTCTCCAAAGCCGCCTCGATCCGCATCCGCGTGGATTTGCGCACGCTGCTGGGATCGTGGAAATATTTCGACACGGTGGGCCGGGAGATTCCGCTGATGGCGGCGAATTCTTCCATGTTCCGGATCTCGGAGTGCGCCATGGCAGGCCCCTGTCTGAGCAACTGTCTTCACTGGGTTTTGTGTGACACTTTCTTATCGCGCGCAAAAAATCAATATTGCACTTAAAGTTTGTGTCCGCCGTGGCGGTCTTGGCTGGAAAAAGCGGCAGTCCCACCGTCCGTGTGGGTCAGCGCAGCGTTTTCACCGCCTGATAGAGCGCGCGGTACCGCCGCAAACGATCCTCCAGTTCCGGCACGCTCTTCGGCTCGAACCAGTCGGCGATCTCCGGCTCTTGAGCCAGATCCGACAGGCTCATCGCGCCTGCGCCGCAAGCCGCCAGCCGCGCCGCCCCCAGCGCCGGTCCTGCATCCGACCCAACCGTGCGCCCGATGCGCTGGCCGGTTGCGTTGGCGATCAACTGCAACAGGAAGGGCGATCTGCTGCCCCCACCGATGGCCGCCAGATGCGGCAACCCGGTGATGGTGTCGCCGAAACTCTCGACCGCGTCGGCAAAGGTGAACGCCACGGCCTCGACCACGGCGCGACAGAGGCCCGCGCGATCCGTGCTGTCCTCCAGCCCGAAAACCCCCGCGCGGATATGCGGATCACCATGTGGGCTGCGTTCGCCGGTCAGGTAGGGCAGGAAGATCGGTACCCGCGCGGCATCGGCGCTTTCGGCCAGCGCCACAACCTCGCCCGCGCTGATTTCCAATTGCCCGGCCAGCCACGCGATGGGCCGCGCCCCGTTCAACATTGCCGCCATCTGGTACCACCGTCCCGGCACGGTATGCGCAAAGGCGTGCACGAACTTGGCGGGGTTCGGATGATACGCGTCGCCGGCCACGAACAATTGCCCCGATGTGCCAAGCGAGATGAACCCGCGCCCCGGTTCCGTCGCCCCCAGGGACACAGCCCCCGTGGCCGCATCGCCGCCACCCGCGACAACCGGGATACCCTCAGGCAACCCGGTCTCCGCAGCAGCGGCAGCCGTGACCTGGCCAACCACCTCATGCCCATCCGCCAATCCCGGCAGCCAGTCGGGATCGGTGTCGCTGGCCCCGGCGACTGCACCGCTCCAGTCCCGCGCCGCCTGATCCAGCCATAGCGTTCCGGCGGCATCCGACCGGTCCGTTGCAAGCCCGCCATGCAGGCGCAATCCGATGTAATCCTTGGGCAACAGGACATGCGCAATCCGCTCGTGCACCTCCGGCTCCTGCCGCGCGACCCACATCAGCTTGGGCGCGGTAAAACCGGGCAGGGGCAGCACACCTGCGATGCGCCCGATCCCCGGCAACGCCGCTTGCAGGCGCGCGCAATCCTCGATCGACCGGCTGTCATTCCACAGGATCGCCGGGCGCAATACCGCGCGCGATGTGTCCAACAGCACAGCGCCATGCATCTGTCCCGACAGGCCAATCGCCGTGACTTCGGACAATGACCGTGTCTGCCGGATCTCCGCCAGCGCTGTACGGGTCGCCGCCCACCACGCGTTCGGGTCCTGCTCGGACCAGCCGGAATGCGGGGATTGAACCGTCAGATCGGCACTCGCCGATGCGTGGATCGTGGTGCCATCGGTGCAGATCACCTTGACCGCCGATGTGCCTATGTCGATGCCCAAAAACATGCCGCAGCATTACGTCAGCGCTAACAGCGGCGCAAGCGGCCTGAACGCGTCGTGGAACTGGCGCAGGACCGCAAGCCGGGCTAGACAGGATCACCAACAGGGAGGTGAAGATGAGCAGTCTTGATGCGAAATTCGCACGTCTCGGCGCAGACAACGCGCCGGGGCAGGAGGTCCGCCAGAACGCGGATGATCTGAAATCGGTGATGCGCGGAGACATGATCCCCGGTGTCCCGGTGGATTTCTCGCATGGCGATGTCGACGCGTTCGAGCCCACCCCCGGTGCCCGCGCCGCGTGGGAACAAGGGTTCGAGGCCGGCGCATCCCAAGCCTATACAGAATATCGCGGTGCCGCCGCGATCCGCCAGGACGTGGCCGCCAGCCTTGCCGCCTTTACCGGCGCGCCTGTCGATCTGGTGGACGAGCTTATCATCACACCGGGCACCCAGGGCGCGCTGTTCCTCGCGCTTGGTGCGGTCGTGGATCGTGGCACCAAGGTCGCGATCATGGAGCCGGATTATTTCGCCAACCGCAAACTTGTGACCTTCTTCGGCGGAGAAATCCTGCCTGTCGCACTTCATTATCACGAAGACGCCCCGCACCGTGGCCCGGACCTTGGACAGCTGGAAGCGGCGTTCAAGGACGGTGCCGAAGTGCTCGTCTTCTCGACCCCCAACAACCCGACGGGCGTGGTCACACAGCACGACGCGATCACCGAGATCGCGCGTCTCGCGGCACAGCACAATGTGACCGTGATCGTCGATCAGCTCTATTCCCGCCTGCTCTATAGCGGCCAGGACTACACCCACATGCGCGCCTGCGCGACCCGGCCGGAGAACCTCATCACGATCATGGGACCGTCCAAGACGGAATCCCTCAGCGGCTTCCGCCTTGGCGTGGCCTTTGGTTCGGCGTCGCTCATCGACCGGATGGAGAAACTGCAGGCCATCGTGTCCCTGCGCGCTGCGGGCTATTCCCAGGCCGCACTTGCAACATGGTTCCACGAACCTGATGGCTGGATGGACACCCGCATCGCCCAGCACGAGGCGATCCGCGACGATCTGCTCAAGGTCTTCCGCGACGCTGGTCTGCCCACCGCTTGTCCGCAGGCCGGCAGCTATCTTTTTCCGGAACTGCCGGAACTGGTCGTGTCCCCCGAGGATTTCGCGCGCCTGCTGCGGCTTCAGGCCGGGGTCACCGTCACGCCGGGGTCGGAGTTTTCGCCCCACACCGCACGCAGCATCCGGCTCAATTTCTCGCAGGATCACGCGGCCTCGGTCGCAGCCGCACACAGGATTGTCGAAATGGTCAAAAGGTATCAGGCATGAAAATCGGAATAGCAGGATTGGGCGCGATCGGGCTGCACGTCGCACAGGAACTGGACCGGGGGGGCATCCCCGGATGTGAACTCGCAGCCATCAGCGCGCGCAACGCCGACCGCGCCGCCGAGGCGAACGCGACCCTGTCGAAACCCGCCCCGGTCTATGCCCTGAACGAGATCGCGGATCATTGCGACGTGATCATCGAAACCCTGCCGCCGCAGCTTTTCATGGATCTGGCGATTCCAACCATCGACGCGGGCAAGGAACTGGTTGTGCTGTCGGCCAGCCAGCTCATGGGTCAGCAGGCGCTGCTCGACAAGGCGGCACAGACCGGCGCAAAGATCCTCATCCCGTCTGGCGCGATCCTTGGGCTTGATGCCATCAAGGGGGCCGCCGTCGGCAATCTGGTGTCGGTGGTGATCGAAACCCGCAAACCCGTCGCGGGCCTTGCGAAAGCCAATTACGTGATCGACAACAACATCGACCTCAGCAACCTGACAGAGCCGAAACTGGTTCTGGGTGGCGCGGTCACCGACGTGGCCAAGGTGTTCCCGGCCAACGTCAACGTCGCCGTCGCGGTCAGCCTCGCAGGCTACGGTACCGACAAGACCCGCATGGAAGTCTGGGCCGATCCGTCACTGGAAAAGAACCAGCACACCGTCCGGGTCGTGTCGGACAGTTCAGACTTCACCATGACGATCCAGAACCGCCCGACCGAGGAAAACCCGGCAACGGGCAAGATCACCGCCCTCAGTGTGATTGCGATGCTGCGTCAGAAAACGTCAGTGCTTCAGGTCGGAACCTGACGGTTCAGTTCCCCAAACGGACAGATGAGGAGGACGCGCCCTGTTCGGCGGCGCTCCACCCCATCTGGTCGAGGGTGTAATCGGCGCCAACGGCGATCACGGCGATGGCGACAAATCCAACGAGCATGGCTTTCACTGCGAACTCTCCTCAGGAGCGGTTTCTTTGCGCAGATAGGTCACGAGATCGGCGCGGTCCTGCGCTCCCGTGATCCGCTGCATCGGCATCTTGGTGCCGGGAACATAATGCTCTGGTCCGATATCGAAAAGAGCATCAATCGTGTCTTCGTCCCAGATGATGGTCGATCCATCAAGGGCGTCTGAATAGGTGTAATCCTCGACCGTGCCCGCCCGACGACCGAAAAGGTCGTACAGGCTCGGCCCGGCGCGGCGCGCGCTGCCCGGTGTCAACGTGTGACAGATCGAACATTTGCGCATGAACTGCCGTTCGCCATTGGGCATCGTCTCGGCGGCCTGTAGGAACGATGGCGATCCCGTGGCCATCGGATCAGCCTCGTCCATCGCGGCGATCGGCCAGGAATACAGGCGCGGATCAAGCCCGCCCGCATGGATGTTGCCACCATCGCGCGAAAAGGCCAGCGCCCAGACCGGGCCGCGTTCTGTTGCGCGGAAATCGCGGGTGATGCGCCAGTCGGGCGTGTCCACCACCATGATGTAGCCTTCGCCATCTCCGACGGCGAGCTTGGTGCCGTCCGGGCTGACAGCCATCGAAAGGATCGGGCGGCGCTCCAGCGTGAGGTCGGCCAGCGTATCACCGCTCGCCAGATCAAGCACACGCGTGCCACCATCAACGGCCCCATAGGCCAGCCAGCCCGCATCTTCGTTCAGCTCCAGCTCGTTCACGCCGAATCCGTGTTCGATCACCCGCTGGCGTTCGCTGTTCGTGGTCAGATCCCACAACCGGACGCTGCCATCGGCAGAGGCGGAATAGAGCTCCAGCCCATCGCGCGTGAACGCGACATCATTCACCGGCCCGCCATGTCCCGTCAGAAACACCGGCGCGCGGCCATCCGTGGGCCAAAGCCCGATGCTGCCATCCCAACTGGCCGACGCAACAATGTGACCGCTGGACGACAGGGCCAGCGAAACGACCTTGCCCTTGTGGCCGGTCCAAACCGCCCGCTGCGTTCCATCGGACGCCCAGACGCGCAGGGTGAAATCGTCGCCTGCGGAATAGACCGTTCCGTCCGCAGACATCACAACCGCGTTCACCGCCGCCTCGTGCCCGTCGAACCAGAGCGGATCGGACCCCGACCAAAGCCCCACGGCATTGTCGAAACTCACCGTTGCGATCTGGTCGGCCTCGGACACGGCGATCCCCATGATGGGGCCGCCGTGTCCTTGGAGCGTAAAGAATTCATCCGCCGCCCCGGTCGTCGCGCAGAACAGGGCAGCGGAGGTGATCAGCGCGCGGCGCATATCACTCGGCAGGGGTGGCACCGCTTGGAGCCTTGCCTTCGCGTTGCTTGACCTCTTCGACCCACAGGCTGTGGTGTTCCTTGGCCCACTGCTCTTCGACCATGCCGGACCCCATCGCGTCATAGGCGCCTTCCATGCCGACCGAGCCGATATAGATATGCGCCAGAACGATTGCCATCAGAACAAAGCTGACGATGGCGTGCCAGAGCTGGGCATATTGCATCTCTTCATGCGGCGTCATGGTTTCCGGCAGCACGCCAAAACCCAAAAGCTCGGGCAGGCCGGTGGTGTTCAGAATGGCAAAGGTCTTGGCGAACATCGGCAATTCGAACGGAAACAGGAGCGACACACCCGAAACCGAGATCGACCCGCCCAGAAGGATCACCGACCAGAAGATCAGCTTTTGCCCGGCGTTGAATTTCTTGGCCGGGGGGTGCCCGCCGCCGAACAGACCGCCGCCCTTGGCCAGCCACTTGATGTCTGTCCGGTCCGGCAGGTTGTGCACGACCCACATCACGAAGATCATGATCAAGGCCAACATGAACGCCCAAGAGACGTTGTTGTGAATCCACTTCGATCCGGTCGCCAGCCAGGCATAGCTTTCATGCCCGAACGCCGGGATCAGGAACTTGCGTCCCATCAGCGACACCAGACCGGTGATGCCAAGCAGGATGAACGACCCCGCCAGCAGCCAATGACCGAAGCGTTCGAAATTCTTGAACCGCTCGATCCGGCGTCCGGTCTTTTCACCGTCGATCTTGACCCGGCCCCGGATGAGGAAGAACAGCGCGAGAAACGCAAGCGTGCCCAGCAGCAGGTAACCGCCATAAGTCAGCAGGGGGCCTTCGCGGAACTGCAACCACCACATGCCGCGATCCTGGATCAGCACTTCGGCCGCCGGCCCGCGCACCTGCGTCGTCACATCCGCTTCGTTGAAGCGCATGCCGCGCCACAGGTCGGGGTCGGACGCGCCGCCCAAGGTGCCAAGCTGGTCAGAGATGTCCGCCGCCGCAGAGGGGTCGCCGACATTTGCGGCACGTTCGGAATTGTCGACCGGCAGGCCCTGTTGCCGCCGCATGATGTCCTCGAGCGTTGGCGCGCCGCCGGTGGCAGAGCGGTCGACCTCGGTTTGCGCTGCAACGGAACCGGTCTCTTGTGCGTTGGCCATGTTTAGGGGCAGCGACGACGCCAGACCGACAAAGGCCAAAGCGGCCACAATGCAACCAAGGGTGAAGTGTCGAATGTCACGCATGTCCCTGCGTCCTCCCTATCGGGCGAAAGAAGCGCCCAGCCTTGCGAAATTTAGTCTTTTGGGGCCAATTTTGACCATGTCCGATGGCACTGACGACCCGCGAAACATGGGCGGTTTATGCACCTTTGACAGGATACTCAAGATGATGCCAACAGCAAGCGGTTCCGGTATTTTTCAGGGGGTCAAAGTGTCATCCCATGGCTGAATTTCTGACCATTTCAAACGTGGCCATCGCGGTGGTTCTCGGAGGGATCGCGCTGGTTGCGTCCTATCGCGCTGTTCTCACGTCGCGGACGCCGCAGGGGGCGACGGCGTGGATCCTGTTGATCCTGCTTCTGCCGCTGCTGGGCACGCTGCTGTACCTCGTGTTCGGATTTGCAGACTACAAGAGCTTTGAACGAGAACGCCGCAAATCTGACAAAGACATTTTCGATATGTCGTCAGAGGCCTGTGTCGCCGATACGCCTTCCCGTCTTGATTCGTTCGCCCGCATCGCACGCCTGCCCGTCACCGAGGGCAACGACATGGAGCTTCTGATCGACGGTGAGGCGACTTATGACGCGGTGTTCGGCGCGATCAGAACGGCGCAGCAGACGCTCTTTGTCCAATACTACACGATCAAGGATGACGAGGTCGGGTGCCAATTGCGCGATTTGCTGATCGAAAGGGCGCGGGCAGGGGTGGCCGTCTGGCTGCTGCACGACGAATTGCCGTTCTTCGGCCTGCCCCGCAGCTTCAAGCGCGCGTTAAAGGATGCCGGTATTCATATGGCGCGCCCCAGCGGTCCGAAACGCCTGTTGGGGCGGTTTCAGTTCAACTACCGCAACCATCGCAAGCTGGTGGTGGTCGACAATGACCTGGCCTTCACCGGCGGGCTCAACATGTCGCGCACCTATCTGGGACGGAACCCCTCCATGGGCGCGTGGCGCGACACGTTCATCCGCGTGCGTGGTCCGATCGTCGAACAGCTGGCGCTGCATTTCGCGTCGGATTGGAGTTGGGCGACCGGCGAAGATCTCGGTGAGATTGCCGCCTGCAACCCCGAAGCGGTCGGACCGCTCAAGGCGGTGTCGCTTGCCCCATCCCCGGCCGAGGAGATAGCGGCGGGCAATCTCTATTTCATTGCGCTGGCCCATGCCGCGAAGCACCGCCTCTGGATTGCGTCGCCGTATTTCGTGCCCGACCGCGACGTGCTGACCGCGCTGCGCTTTGCCGCTTTGCGCGGCGTCGATGTCAGGATCCTGTTGCCAAGTAGACCTGACCACTACATCACCTATTTCGCGGCAATGGCCTATTTCGACGATCTGCGCGCAGCCGGTGGCGAGGTCTGGGTCTATCATCCGGCCTTCACACATCAGAAGGTGGCGCTGGTGGACGACGACATCGCGTCGATCGGGTCGATCAATCTCGACATCCGGTCGGGGCTGCTGAATTTCGAACTGACCGTGCTTTTCGAGGGCGAGAGCGCCGCGGATGCGGTGGAACAGATGCTCCGCGCTGATTTCGACAACGCGACCCGCGTGGATACGGACCTGTCGGATCGGCCCTTCCTGACCGGCACGGTCGCCCGGGTCGCCCGCCTGTTTGCGCCGGTTCTGTGATGCGGATCGCGAGTTACAACATCCGCAAGGCCGTGGGGCTGGACTGGCGACGTGATCCTTTGCGGATCATCCGGGTTCTGGCCGCGCTCGATGCCGATGTTGTGGCAGTGCAGGAGGCGGACAAACGGCTGGGCGCGCGCCCGGCAGTGTTGCCCCCGGACACGCTGTTCGATCAGACCGGGTTGCGCGTGCTGCGTGTGACCAACGGACCAAGTTCGGGGTGGCATGGCAATGCGCTTCTGGTGCGGGAGGGCTGGCGCGTCAGCGCGACGCAACGGCTCAGCCTGCCGGGGATCGAACCGCGCGGGGCGTTGCTGGCCGATCTGGAAGGGCCGGGAACCAGCATAACGCTGGTGGGAACGCATCTGGGGCTGCGCCGCGCATGTCGGCAATTGCAGATGGCACATCTGCTGGAAGAGCTGACCGCCAAGACCGACCGCGCGGTGATTGCCGGAGATTTCAACGAATGGTCGCCGCGCATCGGGTTCGACATCCTGGAGCATGCCTTCGATTTCGTCAGTCCGGGCCGCAGCTTTCACGCCTCGCGCCCGGTTGCCCCGCTAGACCGGTTCGCCGTCGGGCGCGGTTTGCGGGTGGCCGGGGCAGGGGTGTTTGAACAGGGCGAGGCGCGGCGCGCGTCCGACCATCTGCCAGTATGGATGGACATTGAGGACTGAGTGGGGTCGGGGCCGCACGCAGGGTTTGCAAAACCTTAACGCTCCGGAGGCACCTTTCCCCTCACAAAGCGCTTTGAGCGGGAAGGGTCAATCCCATGCCGCGACACGACACTGACATTTCTCTCATATGCCGGAAGGCTGACCTTGAGAGACCGGTCTTGCAAGGCTCCGGCTTCCCCGGAGTACAGGTCGCCCGTTAAATCGGGGATTTGAGAGAACCGTCAGGCCCAACGGGGCGGCGCCGCTTCTTCTCCAACAACACCGTCATCCTCGGGCGAAGACCCGAGGACCTCATCCCAAAGAGCTCCTCGGGTCAGGCCCGAGGATGACGATGACGCGTAGGCCGGGCTTCAGCCCGGCGCACCAACACTCCCCAACAAGGAAAAGCCCCGGAGAAATCTCCGGGGCTTTTCCTTGTTCATCCGTCCTTAAGACGATCAGCCGTCCTTCAGGTCGTAGGCAGTGCCCCAACCCCAAGCGCCGGACCCAAAGCCACGGGCCACGACACGCTCGCGGTAGATCGAGGCGACAACGTCGCCATCCCCGGCCAGCAATGCCTTGGTTGCGCACATCTCGGCGCAGATCGGCAGCTTGCCTTCGTCGATCCGGTTGCGCCCGTACTTGGCGAATTCGGCGCTGGAGTTGTTCTCTTCCGGGCCACCGGCGCAGAAGGTGCACTTGTCCATCTTTCCGCGGCTGCCGAAGTTGCCCGCTTGCGGGTATTGCGGTGCGCCGAAGGGGCAGGCGTAGAAGCAGTAGCCACACCCGATGCACAGGTCCTTAGAGTGCAGGACCACACCTTCTTCGTTCTGGTAGAAGCAATCCACCGGGCAGACGGCCATGCAGGGCGCGTCGGAACAGTGCATGCAGGCCACCGAGATTGACCGTTCGCCGGGCTTGCCATCATTGATGGTCACCACCTTGCGGCGGTTGATGCCCCACGGAACTTCGTGCTCGTTCTTACAGGCTGTGACGCAGGCGTTGCATTCGATGCAGCGTTCGGCGTCGACAAGAAATTTAGCTCGTGCCATGTCTCATGAACTCCTTAAGCTGCCATGATCTTGCAAAGGGTTGCCTTGGTTTCCTGCATCTGGGTCACCGAGTCATACCCGTAGGTCTGTGCGGTGTTTGTCGATTCACCCAAGACATAGGGGTCCGCGCCTTCCGGGTACTTGGACCTCTGGTCCTCGCCCTGGTAATGCCCGCCGAAGTGGAAGGGCATGAACGCGACACCGGGTGCGACCCGTTCTGTCAGCATGGCCATAACCTTGACCTTGCCCCCTTCCGGACCTTCGACCCAGACCTGCGCACCGTCCCGCACACCCAGATCGTTGGCGTCGCGCGGGTTGATCTCGATGAACATGTCCTGCTGCAGCTCGGCCAGCCACGGGTTCGACCGTGTCTCGTCGCCGCCGCCCTCGTATTCGACCAACCGGCCGGAGGTGAGGATGATCGGGAAGTCCGCCGAGAAATCCTTGGCCTGGATCGACTTGTACATGGTCGGAACGCGCCAGAACTTCTTGTCCTCGTAGGTCGGGTAATCGGCCACAAGGTCATAACGGTTGGTGTAGAGCGGTTCGCGGTGCACCGGCACCGGATCCGGGAAGGTCCACACAACGGCACGGGCCTTGGCGTTGCCGAAGGGCGCGCATTCGTGCTTGATCGCAACGCGCTGGATGCCGCCCGAGAGGTCGGTCTTCCAGTTCACGCCACCGACCTTTGCCGCGTAGTCGGAAGGAATCTCGCCCTGCTGGCTTGTCTCACCGACCTCGTTCTGGCCCGGAACCGTGCCGCGCAGACCCGAGACATATTCGATCATCGCCCGTTCATAGGGTGTCAGATCGCCGTCCCAGCCCAGATCGACAAGCATCTGCATGGTGAATTCCGGATAACCGTCCTGGATTTCCGAATTCTGCGAATAGACGCCCTCGGCCAGAAGGTTGTCGCCCTCATGCTCTACGCCAAAGCGGGCGCGGAAGGTCAGGCCACCCTTGGAGACCGGCAGCGACATGTCATAGAGGTTCGCCGTTCCGGGATGGTTCATCTCGGGTGTGCCCCAGCAGGGCCACGGCATCCCGTAGTAATCGCCATCGGCCGGGCCACCCACCGCGCGCAGTGTCGTGCGGTCAAAGGTGTGCTGGTTGGCCATGTGCAGCTTCATCCGCTCGGGCGACTGGCCGGTATAGCCGATCGTCCACATACCGCGGTTGAACTCGCGGGTGAGGTCCTCGATCACCGGGGTCAGTCCGTCATCTTCCAGCGCGATGTTGCGGAAGATGCGGTCGTGGAAGCCGAATTTCTGAGCAAAGAGCGCCATGATCTCGTGGTCGGTCTTCGACTCGAACATCGGTGCCATGATCTGATCGCGCCATTGGAGCGACCGGTTCGATGCGGTGACGGAGCCACGGGTTTCGAACTGTGTCGTGGCCGGCAGCAGGTACACCCCGTCGGTGCGGTCATGCAGGACGGCAGAGACTGTCGGGAAGGGGTCGATCACGACCAGCGTGTCGAGCTTTTCCATCGCCGTCTTCATTTCCGGCAGACGTGTCTGCGAGTTGGGCGCGTGGCCCCACAGAACCATGACGCGGGTGTTGTCCGGCTGATCGAGGTTTTCGCGGTCTTCCAGAACACCGTCGATCCAGCGCGAGACCGGAATGCCCGTCAGGTTCATCATCGGGGTGTCCCCGACCTTTTCCTGCGAGAACCGGCCTTTGAGGTAATCAAGGTCTTCGTTCCAGACGCGCGCCCAATGGGCCCACGATCCCGGAGCCAAACCGTAATAGCCGGGCAGGGTGTCGGCGAGAACGCCAAGGTCGGTTGCGCCCTGCACGTTGTCGTGGCCGCGGAAGATGTTTGTGCCGCCGCCTTCGGTGCCCATGTTGCCAAGGGCAAGCTGCAGGATGCAGTAGGCGCGGGTGTTGTTGTTGCCGTTGGTGTGCTGCGTGCCACCCATACACCAGATCACGGTGCCGGGACGGTTGTTGGCCAGCGTGCGGGCCACGCGCTCAAGCTGAGAGCCGGGTGCGCCGGTGACGCGCTCGACCTCTTCTGGATTCCACTTGGCGACTTCTTCCTTGATCTGGTCCATGCCCCACACACGGGTGCGGATGAACTCCTTGTCCTCCCAGCCGTTCTCGAAGATGTGCCAGAGGATACCCCAGACCAGCGCCACGTCCGAACCCGGGCGGAAGCGGACATATTCGTCAGCATGGGCCGCGGTGCGCGTGAAGCGCGGGTCGCAGACGATCATGGGGGCGTTGTTCTGCTCTTTCGCCTTGAGGATGTGGAGCAGGGACACCGGGTGCGCTTCGGCAGGGTTGCCGCCGATCAGGAAGATCGCGCGCGACTTGTGGATGTCGTTGTAGCTGTTGGTCATGGCGCCGTAGCCCCATGTGTTCGCCACACCGGCCACAGTCGTGGAGTGACAGATCCGCGCCTGGTGGTCGATGTTGTTCGTGCCCCAATAGGCCGCGAACTTGCGCATCAGGTACGCCTGTTCGTTGTTGTGCTTGGCGGACCCCAGCCAGTAGACCGAATCCGGGCCGCTTTCTTCGCGGACCTCAAGCATCTTGTCACCGATCTCGGAAATCGCCTGTTCCCACGAGATGCGCTTCCACTCACCACCCTCTTTCTTCATCGGGTACTTGAGGCGGCGCTCACCATGGGCGTGCTCGCGGACGGCGGCACCTTTGGCGCAATGGGCGCCGAGGTTGAACGGGCTGTCCCAGCCGGGCTCCTGGCCGATCCAGACGCCGTTGTTGACTTCGGCGACAACGGTACAGCCGACCGAACAATGCGTGCAGACGGACTTGACGGTCTGGACCGCGCCGTTGACGGCGGATTGCGCGCTGGCCTGCGTGACCGCGCCACCCGTGGCGCTGATCGCGGCAAGGCCACCGATGGCAAGGCCCGATCCGCGCAGGAACGAGCGTCTGTCGACGGATTTATTGGAGATTTCCGAAATCAGGCCGGTCCGCGCAGCGCGCCGTGTCAGCCCTCCGGTTTTCTTTCTTAGCATGGTGTCCCTCTCAAGCTACCTGGGGCGTCTTGCGCCGTTGGCTGGGTTGCGGTCTGCATCCGGTCAAACCGGGTGCAGAGGGGGTGATGTGTGAACTCTTAGAACCGGGTGCTGGCCAGGTAGGCGCGTGTATGCGCCGTGTCCTGCATCCGGCCATCTGACTTTGGCGTTTCCGCCGCTTCGGCCTCGGTGCCGGATACGGCCACTGCCGCCACTGCAGCCGGGGCTGCTGTGCCTGCCAGTTTCAGAAAAGCTCGGCGGCTTGCGGACGTCTCGGGTTTCTCAGTCATGGAAGGTTCCTCCCTTCTTTCTGATTGGTGCGACCCGTGGGCCGCTAGGTGGCGGTTGCCCGCCTGGTGCTTTCGACCTTGGCCTGGGATCAGGCCGGGGTCAGTCTGAACGCTTCGCGTTCAATCTTCATGAATGCCTTCCCGACCGATCCGACCGCGCTGTAGAGCATCGCGGTCTTTGCGGTTTCCAGGTCGGCATAGAAATGTCCCGCCCAGGGGGCGATATGACGGTTGAAGAAGGTCTTTTGATCCTCGAGCGTCGAGGGCGCGGCAAAGCGCCCGACGATCAACCCGCCCATCACTTCCATGAGCGTGGCGATGTTGTCTTCGGGTTCATAGACATTCGGCGCACGTTCGATTCTGCGCGCCGACAGATCGGTGCGCAGGACCGCGAGCGGCTTTTCGTGCAGAAATCCGGTCAGGTAGAAACTGGCATAGGGCAGAAGCTCGCCGCGACCCAGACCGATGAACAGCTTGTTGAATTCGCGTTCGGCCTGCTGCGGCGTGGTTGTGCGGGCGCACTCGGCAAGCCGGGTGATCGCCTGCCCAAGGTCGGTGTCATCGCCGGTGAGGCCCGCAGTCTGTGCGAGCAAAAGCTCGTCCGGCGGCGCCGAGAGAATCAGGCCCAGATAATTGTACAGATCCGCCCGAAGACGGTCTTCTTCTGACACCGATGGCGTGGGCTGAGCCGCGCTCATTGTCATCAAGTCTCACTTTCAAGTCTGAAGCGCATCCGTCTTGGACGCACAGGTTCCGCTTCTACAGTATCCAATGGTGTGCCGACGTCATATTGATCCTCGCCATCTTCGTCCGCGACCATGGTCGTAGATGCGGTCGCGGCATTTGCATTATCCTGCAAAATTTCCGGAACTTCCGGGGAAGGCGGAAATTCTTCATCAGATGCGTCGGACAGGGCGATTTCCGACAGATTCTCTGGGGTATCAATGTGTTCGCCGCCCTGCGCCGCGAGCTTGGCGCGCTCCTGCTCTTCGAGCGCCTGCACATGGCGCAGCAATCCCTTGCCAACCTGGTAGGCCGTTTTGACCCCCGGCGCATCGGTGGCTGCGTTGGTGAAATCGCCATCGTAATCGTTCAGCCCGTCAAGATTGGCGAGCACCGGATTGAGCCGCCACAGCTGCCGCAGGGCACGGCGGCGCAGGCGTTCCGGCACCGCCTTGTTCATGAAGCCGGCAATGTCCTGACCGGGCTGGAGGTTGTCCGGATCGGGCAGGCCCAGTTCCTCAAGAATGTCTTCGTCGGTCTTTTCCTCGAGGTCCTTCTGCGCCGCCTGTGTCTCGGCCTCTTCGACCTTGCGGGCCTCTTCGGCCTGCTCGGCCTCGACCTTTGCCTTGCGGCGGGACCAGAAATCCGACCCGCGGCTCATGACGGGCGCGCCTTGCGCGTGCTCGTGGGCGCGCGGTACACATCGCTGACCTGCGCGATGCGCGGGTCGCCCTTGCCGTCTTCGACCTTGTTTTCGAGATAGCGCTTGCGCTTGCGCTTCACGAAAGGTTCCTCGACGAAATGCTGGTCGGTCCACTCCTGCACCCAGGCGACAAGGGCAGGGGGCATCGGCACCTTTTCCACAACGTCCTCGCCGCCATCGGAGTATTGCATCGCTTCGTGCGGATTGGCGGTGATCAGCTTTATCTTGTAAGGAAATTCATCTTGGCCCGGTTGCAGCACCACGTAGGCCGAGACCACGGGTTCCGCGAGACCGATGCGATATGCCTCGGCATCGGTGCGCCAGAGGGTCAGGGTTGCGGTGCCGATATGGTATTCGGACACATCGCCCTCTTCGCGCAGCAATTTCCAATGGGCCGGCCCCGCGCCGGGCAGGAGCGCGGTGGGCGCGTAGGCCCATTTCTGCCAGCGCGTCACACCGGGACGGCGCTGGATCACGACACCCACGGGCATGTCGATCGAACGGCTGTCGGGTTGGGTCAAATCTGTCTCCTCCGTCATCCGGCCTCACGGGCGCGGTTGACATCTGCGTAGCATAGCCCTTGGTTAAGTCCAAATCTCCACCCAAAGACAAGAGATCACGCAGGCAAACGCCGCGAAAGGGCCGAAATGGGAACCACTCTTCTACTCTGCGATTGCCTTGGCAGTCAAAATGTCGACGCCGCACGCATCGGTGAGGCAACATCGCTTGATCCCTCGCGGGTCTACACCAACCTCTGCGGCACGCAGGCCGAGAGCGCGGCCAAGGCCATCGGCGGCGGCGATGTGATCGTCGCCTGCGCGCAGGAAAGCGCGTTTTTCGAGATGCTGGCCGAGGAACTGGGGGTCGATTCGCCCGCCTTTGTCGATATCCGCGACCGCGCGGGCTGGAGCGATGATGCCACGCAGGCTGGACCGAAGCAGGCGGCACTGGCCGCGGAATCAGTCCTGAACCTGCCGGTCGCCAAGGTGATCGACGTTGTCAGCGAAGGCACCTGCCTGATCGTCGGCGCAGGCGATGCGATCTTTGCGGCTGCGGCGCAGCTTTGCGACACGCTGGCCGTGACGGTGCTGCAGACCGATGCGTCGGACGTTCCGGTGGACCGTCGCTTTGACGTGGTGCGCGGACAGGTGCGCAACCTGAACGGTGCGCTGGGCCAGTTCGAGGTGCGGATCAACGGTTTCTCGCAACTCCTGCCTGGCGGGCGCGGCGCGTTTGCGTTCAGTGCTCCAAAGGACGGGGCCGTGTCGGAATGTGACGTGGTGATCGACCTGACCGGCGACACCGCGATGGTGCCTGCCCCGCACAAGCGCGAAGGCTACCTGCGCGCCGATCCGCGCCAGCCCGTTGCCGTAGCCTCCGTTCTGGCCGAGGCGGCGCAGATGGTCGGCACGTTCGAAAAGCCGCTCTACATCGCGCTGGAGCCCGCTTTGTGCGCACACAGCCGCGCAGAACAAACGGGCTGTTCCAAATGCCTGAACATCTGCCCGACGAGGGCGATCACGTCGGCGGGCGATCACGTTGCCATCGATCCGATGATCTGCGCGGGCTGCGGTGCCTGCGCCGCGCTGTGTCCGTCGGGGGCCATCGCCTATGACGCGCCGCCGGTGTCGGCGGTGTTCCGTCGGCTTGATGCGCTGTCCTCGACCTATCGCAAGGCCGGGGGCCGCGCGCCGCGCCTGCTGGTGCATGATGCCGACCACGGCACCGAGATGATCAGCCTTGCCGCCCGCTTTGGCCGGGGCCTGCCCGCCGATGTGATCCCGTTTGCGATGGACAGCCTTGCCGCCTTTGGCCATGCGGAAATGATGGCCGCGCTCAGCTGTGGCTTTGCCAGCGTCGATGTCCTGCTGGCCCCGCGCACCGAACGCGACACGCCACATCATGAGGCGGTGCTGGCCAATGCGCTGTCAGGTGGGGGTCGCGTGCAGGTGCTGGACCTGACCGATCCTGACGCCCTGAGCGATCATCTTTATGGCGGGGCGGTGCCCAAGCCCGTTGCCACGCCAAGCCTGCCCATCGGCACCCGGCGACAGGTTGCGCGCGTTGCTGCCAAGGCGATGGCCCCGGAGGTAGAGATCCTGCCGCTGCCGCAAAGCGCCCCTTACGGCGCGGTGCTGGTGGACACGGACGCCTGCACGCTCTGCCTGAGCTGCGTGTCGCTCTGCCCGTCCGGTGCGCTGGGCGACAACCCCGACCTTCCGCAACTGCTGTTCCAGGAGGACGCCTGCCTGCAATGCGGCATCTGCGCCACGATCTGCCCCGAGACGGCGATCACGCTGGAGCCGCGCATGAACCTCACCGACTCGGCCTTCAGCCAGGTGGTTCTGAACGAGGAAGAGCCCTTTGCCTGCATCGAATGCGGGTCGCTCTTCGGGGTGAAATCGACCATCGAGAAG
The DNA here is from genome assembly GCA_041725935.1 of Pelagibaca sp. Lineage (GTDB taxonomy): Bacteria > Pseudomonadota > Alphaproteobacteria > Rhodobacterales > Rhodobacteraceae > Marivita. The sequence continues at coordinate 5,738 of JBGRQD010000034.1, read as the reverse complement.
ATCACCGAGAAACTGGCGGGCAAGCATTCCATGTTCGCCACCAGCGACGCGGCCAAGATGATCCAGATGTGCGACAATTGCCGCATCCAGGCGCAGTACCATTCCAAGAACAATCCGTTTGCACTGGGCGAGCCGCGCATCCCGCGCACGACGGATGATTACCTGAATGACGGGCCTTATTCGAAACGCAAGGATCATTGAGGGCAGGTAATCCACCGGATCGACCCATTTGACAGTGGTTCCCGTCGGACACTTTGATCCGACGGGAATCCGTGAACTCTGCTACTTTTGAAGCGGGTCCACGTTGGAAACATAACGCCCGTACGCAGTGCGAAAGAAGACATTGCACTGCGTAAGCGTGAACGTGTTGTCCGACGTGTCAAGATATGGGTCGAGTTCAACGGCGATGGTAACCGTGTCCGTTCTTCCGTCCCGCACGTTGTTGATGTCTTCGAGCAGTTGGGCTTTTTCAGCGATGAATTCCGGATCAAGGTCGGGGCTGGTCCAAGGCATGCGCACAATCAGGGCGTCGCAATAAGGAGAAGCTACATCGGACAGCCTGTTGGAAGGAATGTAGATTTCAAACATACCCCCATCAGCAAGAGTATATGCAAGGTCCTCACTCCGGCCTTCCGGGTTAGGCAGGAGATCTTGCTCGGTCAGTGTCAGCAAAACATGGTGATATTCTTTGCCGTTTGTTGTGTTGACCTGGATCTCGGCTTTGACGGGCGATTGTGCGAAAATCAGGAAAAAGATGCCGCTCAGTAAGTACATGCAGTTCTTCATGTTGCTGGCCTATATGCTGCAGTCGATACGGAACAAGACATCTGGGCCGCCATGCGCTTTCCAATCGTTTTGGTATTTGGTGGGCGTGCCCGCGCCCTTTTCAGTATTGTAGTGCTTTTTCCAATAGTTCGACTGTGAAATCAGGTCGTTGCTTTTTGGAAGAGCGTCCGGGGCTCGGAAGTAATGAACCCGGGCCATACCCGCTGCGTAGTTGTCATTGAATTCCAACTCAAGATGCTTGTTTGCGGTGGGTGAACTCAAAAGGCTCTCTATCTGCCCTTTAAGACCGTCTCGGTAAGCAAGGAAATTGGTCCATATATCGTCATGCGTAGCGGGCTCCATTTGAAAGAGACTGCGGGCGGGTCCACCGCCTACCTGTCGGCGATGTTTCAGACCCATGCTTTCATGCAACGCTGTGCCCAGTAGCAGCTGAGAAGCCGCTTTCGAAAATGCGATCTCTGACAAGTGGCACAAGACCGGTTCAATCACCCGTGTCGTGAAAATCTGCGGTGTGATGTTGTCAATACATTGGAATTCTAATGGAATCATTGCTTTCAATCTCGTCAATAATTGTAAAAAAGAACGTTAAAAATTGTAAGGACATCCTGTCGAATTTTTCCGATTCCTGCAACTAAATGCTGAAACGGCGACCTGTCTTCAGTGCTTTGCTCAACTTTCCAAATTGTTTTCTGATGTGCTTGTATGGGGAGCTTTTACTGGTCCATCGACTGCACCGGTGCGCCCAGATCGGCGGGGGGGATGCCCTGCACGAAGGCCATGATGTTGTCGAGATCGTCGAGCGTCATTTCGACCGCGCGGATGGGCGAGGGGCGGTTGGCTCTGAATGGCTCCGTCACATCCATGATCTGGGTGAAGGCGGGGTGCGGGTTCAGTACGTAGAAGGTCTGGAACCGGTCTTCCCAGTCGCGCAGCGTGCGAAGAACGGCAAAGGACGGGGTCGAACCGATGGAATTCATGCGGTTCGTGTCGTTCACCACGTGGCAGCGCCCGCAATGGGACAGCGAGACCTCTTCGCCGCGCTTGACATCGCCCTCGTAGATCGTCGGGGCCACCACCTGCGCCACCTCGACCTGCGTGACAAAGGGGGCCACGCCATCGACCTGATAGCTGTCCACCGTACTGCGGCCCACCTCGGATTGAAGCCAGTCGGCAAAGCGCCTGGCATCCGCATCCTCGCCGGTGTTCAGGTGCCAGACCGTGTCGGGGCCCTGAAAGGCCACAACCCCGGTCGTGCCGAACTCTGCATCCGCCGCAGTTCCCGGTTCGGTCAACGTGATCCGCACCTGCGTCTTGAGCGAAAAGCGCGGCAGCATGTAGCCAAGCAGGCCCGAGTCCACCAAGGCCTCGGGGGCGGCCAGCGTGAAGGCCTTGTCCTGGGCTTGGGCGGTGGTGCCGAAGACGAGCGCCAAGAGGGTGGCGCAGGCGAGGCCAAGGTGTTTTCCGGTTACTGTCATTATCAAGCGCCTCCTCGCTTGAAAGCCTAAAGGCGCTGGCTTACACCCGTCAACGCTTCACCTCGGCCAGACCGGGCGGAGGCCCAAGGGGAGAAAACCGATGAGCGATGATTTCAACATGTCCATGCGCAAGTTTCTCAAGCAGGTTGGGGTCACATCCCAGCAGGCCATCGAAGAAGCGATGCGCGATGCCGAAACCAGCGGCAAGACCTTTGACGCCAAGGTGGTGCTGACGATTGACGGGCTTGACCTCGAACATGTCGTGACCGGCACGATCAAGGGACAGGATTGACCATGGCGCTGACTCGTGACGCGGTTCTGGCCGCGCTGAAAGCCGTGACCGATCCGGCTTCGGGACAGGATATCGTTGCCGCAGGCATCGTGCGGGCGCTCAACGTCGATGGCGACGCGGTGCGGTTCGTGGTAGAGGTGGCGGCTGATCAGGCCACCATCTACAGCCCCGTGCGGCAGGCCGCCGAGGACGCGGTCAAGGCGCTTGGCGCCTCGTCTGTCTCGGCTGTCATGACAGCGCATTCAACGCCGAAACCGCCGCCGGACCTCAAGGGTGGGGCCAAGCCGAAGCCCGCCGGTCCCGAGAAAATTCCCGGTGTGGACCGCATTCTGGCCATTGCCTCGGGCAAGGGTGGCGTGGGCAAATCCACCGTGTCCGCGAATCTGGCCTGCGCTCTGGCTGCCGAAGGGCGCCGCGTTGGCCTGCTTGATGCCGATGTCTACGGTCCAAGCCAGCCGCGCATGCTGGGCGTATCGGGTCGTCCCGCCAGCCCGGATGGCAAGATCATCCTGCCGATGCGCAATTTCGGCGTGACGATGATGTCGATGGGCCTGATGGTCAACGAAGGTCAGGCGGTGGTCTGGCGTGGTCCGATGCTCATGGGCGCGTTGCAGCAGATGTTGATGCAGGTGCAATGGGGCGCGCTCGATGTGCTGCTGGTGGACCTGCCGCCGGGCACCGGTGACGTGCAGATGACCCTGTCGCAGAAGGCGTATGTGGATGGTGCCGTGGTGGTGTCCACGCCGCAGGACGTCGCACTGCTGGATGCGCGCAAGGGGATCGACATGTTCAACCAGATGAACGTGCCGATTGTCGGGCTGATCGAAAACATGTCGACGCATATCTGCTCGAACTGCGGGTACGAGGAACACATCTTCGGCCATGGCGGTGTGGCGGCGGAAGCGGCCAAGCTGGGCGTGCCTTTGCTGGCGGAAATCCCGCTGCATCTCGACATCCGCAAGGCCGCAGATGGCGGCGCGCCCATCGTGGTGTCCAAGCCCGACAGCGCACAGGCCGGGGCGTTCCGCGATCTGGCCCGCACGCTGATCGCTGCCGGGAAGGCATGAGCACCGGACCCTCGTTCCCGCCGCTGATGCAGGGCATCAACACGGCGGGGGCGGACCCGTTCGAGGCGGCCTGTTCCGAGGCGGCACAGGGTTGCGACGCGGGCACGATCCTCTACGATGCGTCGCCGGACCGGCTTCGGGCGGCCATCGTGCTTGCCCCCGAGGTGGTGCTGTCCGATGCGGCGGCGATGCTGCCGCTCACGGGCGTCGCGCTGCAGAACGCGCTGGGCGCGCTTGGGCCGTCCGAGCTTGCCGTGCATCTGGGTTGGGACGGGGCCATTCGCGTCAATGGCGGGCTGTGTGGCGCGGTGCGCGGTGCGACCGATACGAAGGATGCCAGCGCAGAGCCCGGCTGGCTTGTCACCGGGTTCGAGCTGGTTTTTGCGCGACCCAATATGGCAGGGGGCGAGACCCCGGACGAGACCGACCTGATGAGCGAGGGTTGTGGAGATCTGACCCCGGTTGATCTTCTGGAAAGCTGGTCGCGCCATCTGCTCAACTGGATCAGCCGTTGGGAAGAGGGCGGTATGGGGCCGCTGCATGCCGAATGGACCGGCCTCGCGCATGGCATGGGTCAGGACGGTAAGTTCCTCGGCAAGAGCGGCCATTTTCTCGGCCTTGACGAAAAGCTTGGCCTCTTGCTTCGCGCCGACGGGCAGACCATGCTCCTGCCGGTGACCGACCTTCTGGAGATCCGTTCATGAACCTTGCCCGTGCCATCCATTTCGACGAAAGCGACCAGCGCGTCTTTCATTCCCCGGCCCGCACCGGAGAATGGTGCATTTCGGGCGGGTTCGAATTTTCCAACTGGTCCGAGGGCGATCTCGAGGGCCGCGCGAAACAGGCGTTCACCAATGGCTGGCTGGGGGCCGAGACCTTTGGCCGGGTGAGTTTCGTCGCGGTGACGCAACTGGAGCCGTCGGAGCACGAAGCCTTGGTGCAGGGATTGGCGCAGCATTTCGTCGATCTCTATGGCGCGCCGTCGGTCGAGGCCGCGCGCCCGGTGGCCGAGGCCGAGATTGCCCATATGGCCGAGCTGTGTGACGAGCACGCGCCGAATACGCTGCTGACGGTGAGCCGCGAGTTGACAGAAGCGGGCGTGCGCGAAAGCTACCGCGTGATCGAGCCGCAGGAGGCGGATATGGCGCTCCTGGCCGTGCACGGATCGCTGGACGAGTAGGGCGCCATTTTTGCGCGTCATCCCCGGGTTTGGCTCAAGCAACCGCCATTCCGTCATCCTCGGGCTTGACCCGAGGATCTCTTCGTTCTGAAGTCCTCGGGTCAAGCCCGAGGATGACCTCTACATCACCGCGCGTCTGCCACATCCCGCGACGGCATCTCGCCCGAGATTTCCAGGATCAGCTTCCGTTTCACCGCCTCGGCAAAGGACTCGCGGTTCTCGGCGGTTACGACAAATGCACCGATGCCGCCGATGATCTGTGCCTCGTATTGCGCCTCGAGCCCGCCATGCGCGCGACCGGGATCGTTGGGGCGCAGGATCGGGAGGGCATTGATCGTCACACCGGCAGCCACAACGGTGGCGCGGGCTTCGGCGATGGAGGGGCCGGCATAGCTGTTCACGCTGTCGCCGGAAAAGTCGATCACCCGCCGCCAGCCGTCAAATTCGTTGGTGTCCATCAGCCGCAACCCTTCGAGCAGCGCCGCACCGATGGCGTTGCGCCCATAGGCCTGTCGCGGCTTGTTCAGCAACTCGGCGGCAAACAGCGTGGCACTGTCAGGCCCGTCGATCAGGGTCCAGTCGGCCACCACTGCCTGATTGGTGGCCCATTCCACATAGGTGACCGCAATGCTGCCATAGGCGGTGTTGGCGATGGCGGCCAGCACTTCGGGATCCGTGATCGCCTGCGCGTAACCCTGACGCTGGAAGTCGATTTCGCGCTGGTCGATGGAGCCGGAGGCATCGGCCAACAGCACCAGTTCCAGATCGGTGTCCTGCGCAAAGGCAGGGGCGGCAAGGGTCATCAGGGCGATCAGGAACAGGCGGTACATGGCAAATCCTCTTGGCTGACTTGGAGTAAGCTAGGGCCTGTGGACATTCAGGATTCCCATTTGGCGTGATTTCTGATTCAAACTTCCAAAATGGAGGTTTGAATGAAC
>JBGRQD010000033.1:0-30464 GCA_041725935.1 Pelagibaca sp. | reverse complement strand
CTCGGCGACACTTCCACCCTCGCAGACCCCTCCGTCGTCGATGACCTCATCGAAAACCGCATGAACAAGGGGTGAGGGCAATGGACGGAAGCACAACACCGACAACATCCCCGGTCCTGATCCTGCTTGGCCCCCCGGGGGCTGGCAAGGGCACACAAGCCCGGATGCTGGAAGAGCAATTCGGCCTTGTTCAACTGAGCACCGGCGATCTGCTGCGCGCGGCTGTCGCCCATGGCACCGATGCGGGCAAAGAGGCCAAGGCGGTCATGGAAGCCGGTGATCTGGTCAGTGACGCCATCGTCATCGCCATCCTGCGCGACCGTTTGGCCGACGCGGATTGCGCGCGCGGCGTGATCCTTGATGGGTTCCCACGCACCACCGTTCAGGCCGAAGCGCTGGACATTCTGCTGGCCGAGAACGGCCAGAAGATCGACGCGGCAATCAGCCTTGATGTGGACGATGCCGCAATGGTCGATCGGATTTCCGGGCGCTTCACCTGCGGCACCTGTGGCGAAGGGTATCACGACAGCTTCAAGGCGCCTGCGACCAAAGGCCAATGCGACAAGTGCCAAGGCACTGATTTCAAACGCCGCGCAGACGACACAGCGGAAACGGTGGCAGCCCGGCTTGATGCATATCATGCACAGACCGCCCCGCTTATCGCATTTTACGACGCACAGGGCGCGCTTGCCCGTGTGGATGCGATGGGGGCCATCGACGACATCGCAAAGCAGCTTGGCGCGATCGTCACAACAGCCACCGCCTGAGCGGTCGCTGCACACAGGATACGTTTCCCCGCGCAATCGGGGCACGTCAACGGAGGAAGAGGAGGACCCGCAATGGCGGACAATACATCTCATACAGCGCAGGCTGCCGGAAAGTCCGACGCGGGCTACTGGGCAGCCAATGTGCGCATCATTCTGATCAGCCTCGTGATCTGGGCGGTCTGTTCGTTCGGGTTCGGCATTCTGCTGCGGCCGATGCTGTCAGGGATCAGCGTCGGCGGGACAGACCTTGGGTTCTGGTTCGCCCAGCAGGGGTCGATCCTCGTCTTTCTGGCGCTGATCTTTTTCTACGCCTGGCGGATGAACAAGCTCGACCGTGAATACGGCGTCGAGGAGGAATAAGTCATGGATCAGTTTACCATCAACCTGCTGTTCGTGGGCGCGTCTTTCGCGCTTTACATCGGCATCGCGATCTGGGCCCGCGCGGGCTCCACATCGGAATTCTACGCCGCCGGACGCGGCATTCACCCGGTCACCAACGGCATGGCGACAGCGGCGGACTGGATGTCGGCGGCAAGCTTCATCTCGATGGCGGGGCTCATCGCCTTTACCGGCTACGACAACTCCACCTACCTGATGGGCTGGACCGGCGGTTACGTTCTGCTGGCGCTGCTGCTGGCGCCCTACCTGCGCAAGTTCGGCAAATACACCGTGTCGGAATTCATCGGCGACCGCTTCTACAGCCCGACCGCGCGTCTGGTTGCGGTGATCTCGCTGCTGGTGGCGTCGCTGACTTACGTGATCGGTCAGATGACCGGTGTGGGCGTGGCCTTTGGCCGCTTCCTCGAAGTCTCCAACACCGCCGGTCTTCTGATCGGTGCCTGCGTGGTCTTTGCCTACGCGGTGTTCGGCGGCATGAAGGGCGTGACCTACACGCAGGTTGCACAGTATGTCGTGCTGATCATGGCCTACACGATCCCGGCCGTGTTCATCTCGCTCCAGCTGACAGGCAACCCGATCCCGGGTCTGGGCCTGTTTGGCACGGATCTCGAAAGCGGAATGCCGCTGTTGCAGAAGCTCGATCAGATCGTGGCCGAGCTTGGGTTCAACGAGTACACGGCGCACCACAGCGACACGTTGAACATGGTGCTGTTCACACTGTCGCTGATGATCGGCACCGCCGGTCTGCCGCACGTGATCATGCGCTTCTTCACTGTGCCCAAGGTGGCTGACGCCCGTTGGTCCGCGGGTTGGGCGCTGGTTTTCATCGCCCTGCTTTACCTCACCGCGCCAGCGGTTGGTGCGATGGCCCGTCTGAACATCACCGAACAGTTCTGGCCGAATGGCACGAGCGGCGAAGCGGTGTCGGTCGAGCAGATCGAAACCGATCCGGCCTATGACTGGATGGCGACGTGGCAGCAAACCGGCCTGCTCGGCTGGGAAGACAAGAACGGCGACGGCCGTATCCAGTACTACAACGATGCGAACCCGGCGATGCAGGAACGGGCGGAAGCGAATGGTTGGGCCGGCAACGAGCTGACCAACTTCAACCGCGACATTCTTGTTCTGGCCAATCCCGAGATTGCCAACCTGCCCTCCTGGGTGATCGGTCTGGTGGCGGCGGGTGGCCTTGCGGCGGCCCTGTCGACGGCGGCGGGTCTCTTGCTGGCGATCTCGTCTGCGGTCAGTCACGACCTGATCAAGGGTCAGATCAACCCCGGCATTTCCGAAAAGGGCGAGCTTTTGTCTGCCCGGATCGCGATGGCGGTGGCGATTGCGGTGGCGACCTACCTCGGCCTCAATCCTCCGGGCTTTGCGGCGCAGACCGTGGCCCTGGCCTTTGGTCTCGCGGCGGCGTCGATCTTCCCGGCGCTGATGATGGGCATCTTCACCAAGGTGAACAACAAGGGTGCGGTTGCCGGCATGCTGGCAGGTTTGATCGTGACGCTGGTCTACATCTTCCTGCACAAGGGCTGGTTCTTCATCCCGGACACCAACAGCTTCACCGATGCGAACCCGCTTCTGGGAACGATCCAGTCGACAAGCTTTGGCGCGGTGGGTGCGCTGATCAACTTCGCGGTGGCCTTCACCGTGTCGAAGATGACATCGCCGATCCCGCAAGAGATCGAAGAGCTGGTCGAAAGCGTGCGTGTCCCGCGTGGCGCGGGCGCGGCGCAGGACCACTAAGCCAACGGGAAGCGCCGTTTTGGCGGCGCACCCCTCACACTGCGGTCCCGCGCCGGTTTTCCGGGGCGGGACTTTTTACTTCGGATGAAAGGGCATGCCATGACGCTATCCGACACATCCCTGATGCAGTTCCTGTCTGCGATCCATCCCTATGATTCGATGGAGCCCGCAGCTCTTCAGACCCTGACCGCTAGTTTCGACGTTCGCGAGATCGCGGCGGGCGGCATCGTCTATGCACTGGACGACCCGTTGGACGGGCTTTTCATGGTCTACCGCGGCGAGGTCGAGGTGCGCGACGAGCATGATGTGCCGATCTCGCTTTTAGGGCCGCGCAATTCCTTTGGCGAACGCGGGCTCCTGCGCGACGGGACCAGCCTGACCTCGGCGCGGGCGGTGAGCGACACGACGCTGCTGATGCTGCCGGCAGAGCGGTTTCACCAGGCGATGAACGAAGACCCGGCGTTCCGACGCTTTTTCAACCGCAGCCGGAGCGACAAGCCCAACACCGCCAGCCTTGCCAACACTCGGGTCGAGGCGCTCATGGCGACCAGACCGCTGACCTGCCACCCCGAGACCGATGTTCAGACCGCCGCGCGGCTGATGCGCGAGGCGCGGGTCTCGTCGATCTGCATTGCGGAAGGTGACAGCCTTCAGGGCATCGCCACGATTCGCGACCTGTCGGGCAAGGTTGTCGGCGACGGGCTGCCCTTTGACACACCGATCAGACGCGTGATGACGCCCGGTCCGGTCACCCTGCCGCCCTCGGCCATCGGGTCGGACGTACTGCACATGATGATGGAGCGACGCATCGGACATATCCCGGTGACGCAGGCCGGCAAGCTGGTGGGCATTGTCACCCAGACCGACCTGACGCGGTTTCAGGCGGTCGGATCGGCGGAGCTGGTGTCCGAGATCGCCCATGCGCACAGCGCCGAAGAGATGGCACAGGTGACCCGACGTATTCCGCAACTGCTGGCGCAGCTTGTGGCAGGCGGCAACCGGCACGAGGTCATCACACGGCTGATCACCGATGTGGCGGACACCGCAACACGGTGTCTGCTGGCGCTGGCCGAAGAGCAGCTTGGCGCGCCGCCGGTGCCGTATCTCTGGCTTGCCTGCGGAAGCCAAGGACGGCAGGAACAGACCGGCGTGAGCGATCAGGACAATTGCATGTTCCTCGACGACAGCGTGACCGAGGCCGACATGCCCTATTTCGAAGCGCTGGCGCGGTTCGTCTGCGACGGGCTCGACACCTGTGGCTATGTCTATTGCCCCGGCGACATGATGGCGACCAACCCGCGCTGGCGGCAGCCGGTGCACATCTGGCGCGAGTATTTCGCAGGCTGGATCAAGACGCCCTCCCCCGAGGCGCAGATGCTGGCCAGCGTCATGTTCGACCTGCGCCCCATCGGCGGCGCGAAGGGGCTGTTCGAGGATTTACAGGCCGAGACCCTGCGCAAGGCTGCCAAGAATTCGATCTTCGTGGCCCACATGGTGTCGAACTCGCTCAAGCACACGCCGCCACTGGGCCTCTTGCGGGGGTTTGCCACGATCCGGTCAGGCGAGCACAAGAACATGATCGACCTCAAGCACAATGGCGTGGTGCCGGTGGTGGATCTGGCGCGCATCTATGCGCTTCAGGGCAAGTTGACGGCGGTGAACACGGCAGCCCGGCTTGACGCGGCGATGGAGGCCGGCGTTCTGAGCAAATCCGGAGGCAAGGACCTGCGCGATGCCTATGACCTGATCGCCGAAACGCGGCTCGAGCATCAGGCGGCGCAGGTTCGTGCTGGTATCATGCCGGACAATTTTCTAAGCCCGACTGACCTGTCGGACTTTGAGCGAAGTCATCTACGAGATGCCTTCGTGGTGATAAAGTCGCTTCAATCGGCAGTGGGGCACGGGCGCGGCATTCTGAGCTGACGCGCATCGTTTGGGAGGACGAGTGATGTTTCTGGAACTGATCGCGGTGATTTTCGCCGGTGTCGCCGGTGCGGGTGTGATGATGCTGGTGGCTCGGCTCTCGGGCGACCGGGTGCCGAAATGGCTGATCCCGGTGGCGGCGGGGGCCGCGATGCTGGGCATGACAATCAGCAGCGAATACAGTTGGTTCTCGCGGACGGCTCAGGCTTTGCCTGAAGGGCTGACCGTGGTGCAGACCGCCGAGAACACCGCGTTTTACCGCCCCTGGACCTATGTGGTGCCCTATACCGACCGCTTCATCGCGCTGGATGCGGGCAATGTGCGCGCCAATTCCGAAGATGCGGCGCTCTTCATGGCGGATATCTATTTCTTCCGCCGCTGGGGCACCGTGCAGGCGGTGGAACTGATGGTCAATTGCGACACCGGCCAGCGCGCTGATCCCGGTCTTGGAGATGGCGGCGATCCGGTCTGGCGGGCAACTCCCGGGGACGACCCCATCGTCGCTGCCGTCTGTGACAGGGGGTGAGGCCATGCTGTCCCAGCTCAGCCTGCGCCTGCGCATCTTCCTGTTCTTCTGCCTGCTGGGCCTTGGCGCGCTGGCCTCGGTCGGGGTGGCGCTGTGGTTCGGCCATGTTCGCGCGGTCGAAACCACTGTCGCCAACGGCTTTACCTTTGCGGCCATCCTTGCGGCACTCCTGATCCTCGGGCTGACGGTTGGCATATGGCTTCTCTTCGACGAGAACATCGCCAAGCCCATCGAACGGCTGGCCGCACAGATGCGCAGCCGCGCCCATGCCGGTGTCGAGGGCGAACTCGACATGCAGGCCGCGCGTTATCTGGGCGATCTGGCCCCGGCGGCATCGGCGGTGACCCGTCAGTTGAACGACACCGCCCTGACCACGGCACAGGCAATTACCCGCGAAACCGCGCGCCTGACCACAGAGAAAGCCCGCCTGACAGCCCTGCTGACCGAGATCCCGGTGGCGACGATCCTCGTCAATCCGAACGGTCAGATCGTGCTGTACGACGGACAGGCCGCCGAGGTGCTGGCGCAATTGGGTGTGCCGCGCCTGAACGCGCAGATCACCGAGTATTTCGACCCCAGCAGCCTTGGCGCGGCGGTGGGCACATTGGGCCGGACCGGCATGGATGTTCAGTTCACAGCGCAATCGCCGGACGGCACACAGAACTTTGACACACGGCTCAAGCCGATGGAGGGCGGCGGCTATCTGATGGTGATCGACAGCCAGACGCTGGACCTCTCACCCGATGCGCCGCGCCCGCTGGTCTATGATTTCGATCTGCTGGATCAGCGACGCGGTGCCGCCGAGATGGACATTCTCGACCGCCCGCTGCGGGGCTTGTGCTTTTCGGTGTTCGACACGGAAACCACCGGGCTACTGCCGCACAAGGATGACGTCGTGCAACTGGGTGCAGTCCGGGTGCTGAACGGTCGCATCATCGAGGGTGAGGTGATCAACCAGCTGGTCGATCCCGGCAGACCGATCCCACCCGCATCGACCAAGGTGCACAAGGTCACCGACGCGATGGTGCGCGGCAAGCCGGATATCCGGACGGTCGCCAAGCGGTTCCACGACTTTTCGCGCGATGCGGTGATCGTGGCCCACAACGCGCCCTTCGACATGGCGTTCCTGCACCGGCAGGCCAAGGACACGGGGGTGACATGGGATCATCCGATCCTCGATACGGTGCTGTTGTCCGCAGTGCTGTTCGGCGCCAGCGAACGGCACACACTGGATGCGCTCTGCGAGCGGCTTGGCGTGACCATACCGAATGAGTTGCGCCACACAGCACTTGGCGATGCGCGGGCCACGGCGGAAGTACTGGTCAGGATGCTGCCGATGCTAGAGGCGCGCGGGCTGACCACGTTCGGTCAGGTGATCGAGGAGACGCGCCGGCATGGCCGTCTCCTCGAAGATCTTAACTAAGCGGCACCTTCTTGCGCAGGGTGCTGCGGGTGATGGCAAACACCGTCACAAATGTCAGGAACCAGAAGAACCATGTGATCGGCCCCCGGAACAGGATGCTGGGATCACTGCCTGACATCAGCATCGACTGGCGGAAATTGTCTTCAAGCAGCGGGCCAAGAATGAACGCGATCAGGAACGGGGCTGCCGGGATGCGGTTGCGCATCATGATATAGCCAACCCAGCCCATGACGAACATCACACCCACGTCGAAGATGTTGTTGTTCACCGCAAAGACGCCGTAGATGCACAGGATCAACACACCGGGCATCAGGATGCGCTTGGGCACGTCGGCCACGAAGCGGAACCCCCGGATCGCGACTGAGCCGACAAGGAGCAGGAAGACGGAACTGACGATCAGGCCAATGAAAAGACCGTAGATGATGTCCACGTTCAGGATGAACATCATAGGGCCGGGTTGCAGCCCGTGAACCATGAAGGCACCGATGATGATCGCGGTGATCACGTCACCCGGAACACCCAGCGCCAGAAGCGGGATCAGTGTTGCGCCGGCAACGCCGTTATTGCCTGCCTCTGAGGCTGCAACCCCCTCGATCTCGCCCTTGCCGAAATTGTCCTTGTTCTTCGAGGTGCGTCGGGCCTCGGAATAGCTGAGGAACGCCGACGGAGCGGCCCCGATGCCGGGGATCGAGCCGAGGAACACGCCGATCATGCTGCCCCGGATGATGCTCTTGAAGCTGTTCTTGTAATCTACCCACGTGCACCGCGATTTACCCAGCGCCCGTGTCTTGCCAAGATGCGCCACCGGGTTCCACGCCATCGAGATGATCTCGGGGATGGCGAAAAGACCGATCAGCACCGCGATGAAGTTCAACCCGCCCATCATGTTCGGATTGCCCAGCGTGAAGCGGTTGGTGCCATAGACCAGATCAAGCCCGATCGTTGCCAGCAACAGCCCCGCCAAAGCCGACAGCGCCCCGCGCAGCAGGCTTTCGCCTGACACGCCCGCGATGATGGTCAGCGAGAACAGGATCAGCGCAAAGAACTCGGGTGGTCCGAAGTTGAGCGCGAAAGACGCGAGCCACCCGGCAAAGAGGATCAGCGCAAGGTTTGAGACAGCGTCGGCGGTACAGGACGCATAAAGCGCCATGCCCAAAGCGCGCCCCGCCTCGCCCCGTTCCGCCATCGGGTGCCCGTCAAGGATCGTGGCAGACGACGCCGGTGTGCCCGGCGTCTTGATCAGGATGGCGGGGATCGAGCCGCCAAAGATGCCGCCCTTGTAGACCCCCAAAAGCAGAAGGATCGCGTTGATCGGCGTCATCGCAAAGGTGAAGGGCAAGGTCAGCGCGACTGCCATCGTCGCCGACAATCCGGGGATCGCACCGGCGACAACCCCGACCGTCAGCCCGATGAACAGCATCAGGAAGGCTTCGATATTTCCGACAAGGGCGAACCCGGCGGCAAGGGAATCCATCAGGCTCATGGCAGCCTCACGAATTCACCCTGCGGGATCGCCACACCGGCGACATGCGCAAAGAACGCGTAAAGCAGGAGCGGCACAACCACCGCGCAGACGAGGGCGGCCACCGGGTGCCGCGTTCGGAACAGGAAGGCACAGGCCGCAAAGGCCAGCATCGCCGTCCAGACCATGCCCAGAAGCGGCAGGCCTACCATGACCAAGACCATGATCGCGCCCAGAGCGCCAAGCCGCATCCACGGAGCTGATCCTTCGGGGTGGCCTGTTTCCTCATCCTCGAACGGGGTGTCTGTCGCCGAGGTGACTGCGTTGAACACCAGGGCCAGCCCGATGATCGCAGTGAATCCGGCCAGAACATAAGGCCAGAATTTCGGCGACAGGATGATGTTGCGGACGTTGGACGGGGCAAAGACGTAGGTGGGAATGGCGTAAAACATGAGAAACAGCGCGAACAGGGATGCAACGATCCCCAGGCGCAGGTGCAGCGATTTCTGGGACATTGGCAAGTGGGCTCCGCAGGTGGAAACGCCGAGGCCAAATGGCCCCGGCGCATGTCAGGTCTGGGTCATCGGATCAGGGTCTCAGCCTTCGATCCGCATTCCCAATTCATCGACCAGTGCTTTGAACACAGTGTATTGGCCGTTGATGAACTCGATGGCCTCTTCGGGGTTCATCACGTCGATGACCGAGCCCATGGATTGCATCGTCTCGGCGAACTTTGCGTCCTGTGCAGCTTCGGTGATCCAATTGCCCCACTTGGCGCTGACGTCATCCGGCAGTCCGTCTGGTCCAGCGATGCCAGTCCAGCCAACCAACGCGTTCAAGCGCGGCTTGCCAAGTTCGTTCGCGGTGGGCGCATCAAAGCCCACAACCGGCTCTTCTGTGGTGACCATCAGCGCCTTGAGCTGGTCGTTCGCCACGAAATTCGCCAAAGCGGATGTGTTGGTGCAGATGAACGTCGCCGTGCCGTTCAAGACAGCCGTTGCCGCCGCGCCGCCACCCTGTTGGGGGATATGCGTTGCCTGGTTGAGCGGATCTTCGACGCCGAATTCCTTGAGCACCATCGCCCCGGCAAGGTGCAGCAGCGATCCGACACCGGAAGAGCTGTAGCTGACGCCGCCTTCGGCCACTTTCGCAACAAGATCATCCATCGATTCGATGCCGCTGTCCGGGCGCACCGCGCAAGCCACCGGGTTGATCTCGTAAACGGTTACAAAGCGGAAATCGTCCAACGTGTAGGGCAGGGTCGCTTTCATCGCCGGGTTCACCGAATGCGACCCGACGCGCGCGAACAGCATCGTGTAGCCATCGGGCTTGGCGTTCTGAACGGCGACCGACCCGGTCGCGCCGCCTGCCCCGGTGACATTCGCCATGATGAGCGGCTTGCCCGCAGCGGTGCCCAGTGCCTCGGCAATGGTGCGTGCAGAGATGTCCGTGGCGCCACCGGCACCGTAAGGAATGATCATGTTGATCGGGCGTTCCGGGTATTCCGCAATCGCTGTTCCAGCAATGAGGCCCACCCCGAGCGCGAATGCCGACCCTAGAGTCCGTAGTTTCATAGTCTCCTCCCTATTTGAAATTTTGGCCCTATTGCGGGCTCTTGACTTACGTTAACCTTAAGTAGAGCTTTGACGAAGAAATAAAAAATTACAAGTTCTGTAAGCAAAGCGAACATAAATACGCGAATGTCCATCAGGTTGCTCAAAACACTGGTCGCCGTGGCCGATCACAAGACCTTCAGCGCGGCTGCGGATGCGGTGTTCATCACCCATGCCGCCGTCAGCCAGCAGATGCGGACGCTTGAGACCGATCTTGGCATTCCACTGTTTGATCGAAGCCACCGCACACCCGAACTGACGCCGCTGGGCCGCGCCGTGGTGGCCCGTGCCCGCAAGCTGGTGCAGGATTACGACACGCTTGTGCCCTCGGTGCTGGGCGATGACGGGCTGACCGGAGACGTGGTTCTGGGCGCGGTCCCGACCACGCTGATCGGGCTGGCACCGCTGTCCATGTCGATCCTGCGGGCGCAATTTCCCGAATTGCGGGTGCGGATCACCCCTGCCCTGACCGCCGCACTTTTGTCGGGGCTGGACCGGGGCCATTACGATGTCGCCATTGTCACCAAGCCCGTGCTGTTGCCGCTGGGCCTTGTTTTCCTTGAGATCGCGGAGGAACCGCTGCACCTCATCACCGGGTCCGAGGTCACGGAAACCGATCCCGTGCGCATCCTCGAAACCCAGCCCTTTATCCGGTTCAACCGCGATGCGGTGGTCGGCACTGTGATCGAGACCTGGTTGCAGGAAAACGGCATTCGCGTCAGCGAGGCGATGGAGCTGGAAAGCCTCGAGGCGATTTCAAGCATGGTGCACGCCAATCTGGGTGTGTCCATCGTGCCGCGCCCCTGCGTGACCCGTCCCTTTGCCATGCCGCTCAACCGCGTGGCGCTCGGACCGAAACCACCCTCACGCATCCTCGGGCTGGCCTATCGCAAGGAACATCCCAAGCTGCGGGTGATCGAGGAAATCCACGCCGCGATGCTGCGTGCTGTTCAGGAACATCCACCCGAGCAGCCACCCAATGCCGAAGTGACACAGGCCTCATGAGCATCGAGGCGATTATCTTCATCACTCTCGGCGCCTTTGCCGGGGGCTTCATCAACGGGCTGGCCGGGACCGGAACCGCGCTTTTTGCGCTGGGGTTTTTCCTCGTGGCGCTCGATCCCGTTGGCGCAGTGGCGATTGTCGCCTTGATGTCGGTGGTCACCGGGCTGCAAGGCCTCTGGGTGGTTCGGGTCGCGCTCACGCAGAACGTGCCGCGATTGATGCGGTTCATCATCCCCGGTCTTCTCGGGGTGCCGGTGGGCATTTCTCTGCTCAGCTTCATTGACGCGGACACGCTCAAACTGGTGATCGGCGCGCTGCTGCTGGTCTATGGCGGGTTCTTCAGCTTTCGCGCCAACCTGCCCAAGTTCGAACGTCGCACGCCGGTGCTTGATTCGCTGATCGGTCTGACCGGCGGTGTTCTGGGCGGGATGGCGTCCTTGTCGGGCGCGCTGCCGGTGATCTGGTGTTCGATGCGGCCCTGGCCCAAGGCCGAAACCCGCGCCGTGCTGCAACCTTTCAACGTGAGCGTGCTCTTCACCACCACCGTGATGCTGTGGTGGCGCGGCGCCTATACCGCGCCGACGATCACCGCCTTCCTGATCGCGCTGCCCACATCCCTGATCGCGGCACAGATCGGCATTGCCGTCTTTCACCGCATCTCGGACAACATCTTCAGGCGGCTGCTGATCGGGCTGTCGCTGCTGCTGGGGCTTGGAATCCTGATCCCCGCGCTTTTATGATTATCGCACTCTACCGAAGGAAAACCTCGTGCTGACACTCTATTACGCCAAGGGATCATCCGCCCTCGCGCCGCATATCCTGCTCGAAGAGGTTGGCGCGGAATACGCCGTTCACGAAGTGCCGATCGCCAAGGGAGCCAATACCGAAGCGGCCTATCTCGACATCAATCCCAAGGCCCGTGTGCCCGCGCTGATGACACCGAACGGCGTGATCACGGAAAACCCGGCCATCCTGACCTATATTGCCGCGATCCACCCGCAGGCGCAGATGTTGCCCGACACCCCGTTCGAACGCGCCGAGGCCGATGCGCTCTGTGCCTATCTCTGCGCCACCGTGCATGTCGCCTTCGCCCACCTGCAACGCGGAGCACGCTGGGCCGACAGCGCCGACGCGCATGAGTCGATGAAGGCCAAGGTCGCCAGCAATCTGGCCGACTGCGCGCGCATCGTCGAAACCCATCACATCAAGGGACCGTGGGCGATGGGTGACCGCTACACGTTCTGCGACGCCTACCTGTTCCTGATGCCGCGCTGGATGGTCAAGGCCGGGATCGACCTGTCGGATTATCCCAAACTCCAGGCACATCACGACGCAATGCTGCACCGCCCGGCAACACTGGCCGTGATGGCGGCGCACGAGATCTAGCGGATCATGTCACCACAGGGGCAGGCAGGCCGTCGATCCTCACGTTGACGCAGGCCGGCTTGCCCGACGCGATGGCGCGGCGCAGGGCATCCGGCACGGCATCAAGCTCGGTCACATAGGCACCGAAGCCGCCCAGCGCGGTCACCACCTCGTCATAACGCGCGCCGCTCAGGTCGCAGCCATGCACCCGGTCCGGCCCAAACTCGCGGATCTGAATCTGATGTTCCGCGTTCCAGCGCAGGTCATTGCCGATCACCGCCACGAAGGGCAGATTTTCCCGTACCGCCGTTTCGAATTCACCCAGGTGAAAGCCAACCGTGCCATCGCCCATCACCGCGACCACGGTGGCTGCCGGGTCTGCTGCGCGGGCCGCCATCGCGTAGCACAGCCCGCCGCCAATGGCGCCCGACACGCCGTTGATGATCCGGCGCGGGGCCGACACATTGGCCTGCGCCCATTGCCCGATCTCACCGCCATCGCAGACCAGAATGGGTGTCTCTGCCTCTTGCAGCACGGCATGAACGGCAGAGCATAAAGTGCTGGAGGTCAAAGCAGTTTCGCCACCGGTCGTGATGCGGCGCGCACAAGCAGCGCGCACCCTGTCAGCCCAGTCCCCCGCACGGGGCGGAGGAGTACCCAGTGACAATCCCCGCGCCACATCCTTCGGATCAGCCTCGACGCTGCGGGTCAGGCGTTCGGCGCAATTCATACGCGCACGGGACAGCTCTTCTGGGTCAGCATCGACAATGGCCCATCCCGCCTTTGGCGCCGCCGCCCCGAATTGAAGCGTGAAATCCAGTGGCTTGCCCAGCAATACCACGCGGTCCGCCTCGCCAAAGACCTGCGCCACCGCGCCCAGCGACGGATCGTTCATCCCGCGCGGGCTTTCCATCACCACGACAGGCGCTCCGGTCGCCTGTTCCAGCCGCGCGGCCAGTCCCGGCTGCCGCGTCATGTTCAGCGCCGGGCCAAGCACGATGATCGGGCGCTGTGCCGCGTCGATCCAATCCCGCAGATCGGCGACATTGACCGGATCGGACTGCGCCGCGTTCGTCGGCGTAGCGGGCGCGGCCTCGGCCATCAGCACGTCGGCAGGTAGGGACACGTGCACCGGGCCGGGTCGGCCCTGCATCGCCACCTGAACCGCCTTGTCGATCACCTCGGCCAGATCGGCAGCCCGCGTGACCCGCACCGACCATTTGGTCAAGGACTGCGTGAGCGCAACCTGATCCATCTCCTGGAACGCGCCCTGCCCGTCGCGAGCCACCGGGCTGTCTCCGCTCAGCAGCAGCACCGGACTGTCAGACGCCCGCGCTGTCAGAAGTGGCCCGAGCGCATTGCCAAGCCCGGCACCGGCGGTGACCAGCGCCACGCCAAGTCCGCGCGACAGCTGCGCATAGCCTTCGGCCATATAGACCGTCGCTGCCTCGTGCCGCGTGTGATAAAGCCGGATCCCAGCATCGAGGCTCGCATCGAAGAGCGGCATGATCTGGTTGCCCGAAAGCGTGAAGATGTCCCGGACCCCATGCGCCGCAAGGATTTGCATCACCACATCCGCGCCACGCGTCATGTCGCGGCCCCGGCCACATGGACCCGCACGCGGTGCACCGAATTGTTCGCAAACCCTGCCATGTCGAACGGCGCCTCCAGCGGTTGTGTGTTGCCGTCTGCGTCGGTCGCACGGCATGAGAGGTCATAGATTCCCGGTTTCGCGTCCCAGTCGATGCGCCAGCCGGTCCAGGCATAGGTGTCGGGGCGTCCGGTCAACTCGGCCTCGTGCCATGCGTCGCCCAGCAGCACCTCGACCTTGGTGATCGGCACCCCGCCGCCGGACCACGCCCGCCCCTCAAGCGTCACGCGCCCCGCCTGCAACCAGCGTTGCCGCGTCACCCAATCGGGCACCCCCGGTGGTTTCATCAGCGACTTGACCCGGATCGTGGTAATCGGCGTGCCGGGGTCGTTTTCGTCCTTGCGCAGGCGGTAGGTCTGGACCTGCTGAAAGCCCTGATACCGCTCGGTCAGTGCCTCGATCCGGGTCAGCCACTTGACCGACGCCATGCCATACCAGCCCGGCACGATGATGCGCAAAGGCGCGCCATGCTGCGGCAGCAAAGGCTGGCCATTCATGCCCCAGACTAGCATCATGTCAAGATCCGCGATCTGATCGGGCGTCAGGCTGCGGCCAAAGACATGCGGCTGGCCTTTGTCGAAGCCGTAATCCGCGCCGAGGAAGGCAAAATCCTGAACGCCCGACTTCGGCTGCGCCCGTTCCAGTAGCGGAGCAAGCGGTGTGCCGGTCCACTCGGACGTTCCCACCGCCTCGTACATCCATGGCATCGAGAAGCAGCGCGGACTGACTCCGGCCCGCCCATTGCCTGCACATTCCAAAGTCACAGGGCGCGTCATCTCGGGCAGCGCGCGGATCTCGTCCATCGTCAGCTCAAACGGCGCATCGAACGCACCTTCGAAGGACAGCACATGCGCGCCATCGTCCAGCACCGGAACATCGAAATGGTTCAGCAGGTAATGCGTGCCGGTGGGGGTGATCTCCAACCCCAGGGTCTCCAGAAGCGCGCCGGAGTTGCGGTTGGCCAGCGCCACTTCCTCGCGCGAGAACACGCCTTCCGTCACCGGAGGGCGTTTCGCGCCGGGCGCAAATGGGTTTTGGGTCATATCACCTCGTCAGAGCGGTCGTCACTTTCGCCGTAGCGCTTAAGCACGGCAGGCCGAGTACCTTCGTACACCCGTTCGATATTCTGCGCGATCTTGGCGTTCTCGCGTTCGAACAGGCAGTCGCCGTTGAGATCCGACGCAACGATAAACGGCCCCATCTTGCGGCACTTGATGACCCACATCGCCTGCGCAAGGCCCAGTTCCTCGTTCCAGTGCACCGCTTCGACGTTCTCGACCCCGCGCCCCAGAAGCGCCCCGGTGCCGTAGCCGACGGTCGACAGGTAGACCGCGCCGTTGGGGACGAAGTAGCTCTTGTAATCCTTGGAGGTCATGCCCCCCTTGCCGATGATCAGCTTGGCACCGGTCTTTTCCATCCATTCCGGCAACCATTTGGCAAAGCGGAACGACGCAGTGGCGGTCACCGCTCCCATGTCGAACGACCCGTCCGCATTGATCCGTGCGGCAGGCGAACAGTGAAAGTTGGCGGCACTTTCCGAGGGCAGCTCCATCGGGATATTCGCCTGCTCTTCCAAAGCCCGCATATAGACGCCTTCGCGGGCGGTATACATCAGCCCGTCAAGATAGACGATGTCGCCCAGTCGCAATTCGGCAATCGCCTCGGGCGTGGGTGTCGTGGACAGTCGGATCTCACGCGGTTTCATTCCGCCGCCTCCTGCATCGGTTCCCAATCGACCGTTTCGCGGCGCTGATAGGGGGTGAACCAGTCCGGATCGGTGCGGTGTTCGACCCGGCCATCCGGGTAGACGCGCGCCACGGCGCGACGCGAGGACAGGCAGAAGGCATGCACCGACATGGGCATGCCACCGGTGTGACAGTAGCCCACCTCGATATTGCAATCGATCACCATGTTCTTGCCGACAAAGCCCATCGCGCCCATGCCGATGGAGTTGCCCAGCTCCTTGAATTCGTCCTCCATCTCGGCGATGCGCGGGTCGGAATTGCGGCTGCCGACGGTGCGCAGCACAGATGCACGTTTGCCCAGCGTCATGCAGATGTCTTTCGAGCCACCCAGACCGATGCCGATGATTGCGGGCTGACAGGCCAGACCGCGCTTGCCGAAGGCCATCAGGCTGTCGAGATAGAAGCGCTTGATCCCCTGTATCCCGTCGCTCGGGAACAGCATCCTGTAATCCGTGCCGAAAAGCCCGCCCTTGTGGACCGTGATCAGGTCGATCCAGTCGCCCTCCGGCTCGAACCCGTATTCGATCTCGGGCGCGCCGATCCCGACATTGTTGTTATGGTCCGTCCGCCACAGCGGATGCACCCGGTTGGGCCGCAGCGGCACGCCGTTGGTGGCGGTCGCGGTGGCGCGGCGCAGCGCGGATTCGAGCGCGCACATGCCGCCTTCGACGGTTGCGTCATTACCCAACTTCACGAACCAGCGCGGCACGCCGGTGTCGCCGCACATCGCGCGGCGGTCTTCCTTGGCGGCCTCGTAATTGTCGAGCATGGCCTTGAGCACAAAGGACGACAGATCACCATCTTCGGTCTCGGCAGCCTCTTGCAAACCCGTCAGGTAATCCGCAGGGATCTCGATCGCCGCCTTGTCCATAAGGCTTTCAGCAGTTTTTTGGATCAGGTCTATCGGGATCATGATGTACCTCCGAATGTCTTCAGCAGCGTCATCCTCAGGCTCGACCCGAGGATCTCGGCCCTAAAAGGTCCTCGGGTCGAGCCCGAGGATGACGGAGAACAACGAGCCATCATTGCGCCGCCACCAATGTCTCTGGCTCCCCGTCGGGAAGCACGGTTTGTCCGGGGCGCACGATGGTGAACTGCACGTCCTCGCGCCCCACCTCGACCGCGCCATCCACCTGCCGCGCAACGGTGAAATAACTGTCCTCCATGGCGCCCGCGTCTGGAAAGTCCTCGCGGTAATGAGCGCCGCGCGAATTTTCCCGTGCGAGCGCCGCCTTGGTGACGACCTCGGAGACATCACAGAGCGACCGCAGGTTCAGCCAGTCGTGCCATGTCAGGTTGAAGGCCAGATGGTCGGCGGCAACGCCGACATCGCCCAGCGCGTCCGAGATTTCGGCAATGCGGCCCAAACCCCGTTTCAGCCCGGCTTCGGTACGCATCACGCCGACCTCGTCCCACATCGCGTCCTGCAATTGCTTGCGCAGCGGCAGCACCAGTTCAGGCTTGCGTGTCAGCGGATGGCAGGCGCGCGTCAGTTCCGCCTCTAGAACGCTCTCGTCGGGATCGCGCAGCGCACCCATGCCGCGAATGTCAGCGCCCATCACGTCACCCGCGATACCGCCATAAACGGTGGAATTGGCAACCCCGTTGCCGCCCAGACGGTTTGACCCATGCGCGCCGCCAGCGTCTTCACCTGCGACATACAAGCCTTCCATCGCAGTGCGCGTGTCCACATCGACCACGACACCGCCCATGAAGTAATGCGCCGTCGGCACCACCTCGACCTTGCCCGCAGCCAGATCGAACCCGCTGTCGGCGCAGCGCTTGACCATGCCGTTGAACTTTTCGCGCACCATGTCCGGCCCCAGATGGGACATCGAAATGAACACACCCTGCTGTTCCGGATTGTTGTTCTTGCGCATCTCGGAATAGATGCCCCGGCTCACCACATCCCGCGTCGCGCGTTCGCCCTTGACATCGTAGTCGAACATGAAGCGCTGGCCGGAATGGTTCACAAGCTGCCCACCTGCCCCGCGCAGACCTTCCTCAAGCACTGTCCCGGTCATACGCGTGTGATCACCGGCAAGCAGGCCGGTGGGATGAAACTGCACCATCTCCATGTCACGCAGCGGCAGACCAACGCGCATCGCCATCGCCAGCCCGTCCATCGTCTTGTCGCCCGAGGGCGTGTGGTACTTGTACATGGTCGGGCCGCCGCCCGTCGCCATCAGCACCGTCTTGGCGCGGACAAAACGAAACTTGCCCGTGCGCATGTCGATCATCAGCACACCCGCCAGCGCGGACCCATCCGTTGTCGGGATCAGGCCGATGGCGCGGTGCTCCTGTAGCTTCTCGACCGGACGCGATAGCACCTGCTCCATCAGCCTGTTGATGATCTCGATGCCCGTGAGGTCGCCCTTATGCACCGTCCGATCCGCAGTCTGTCCGGCGAATGCCTTTTGGTGCAGCGTCCCGTCGCCGTTGCGGTCAAAGAAACACCCGATCTCGTTCTCCAGCTCGCGGATGCGCACCACGGCCTGTTCGCAGAGCCGCCACGCCATGTCCTGATTGGGCAGCCATTTGCCGCCCTCGATGGTGTCCATGAAATGCCGTTCGACGCTGTCGCCATGGCCCAGTGCCACGTTATAGCCGCCCTGCACCATTCGCGTGCAGCCGCATTTGCCGATCAGGCCCTTGACCGCGATGGTCACCTTGGTCCCCTCGGGCGCGCTTTGCATCGCGTGAAGCGCGGCAAACATGCCCGCGCCGCCGGTGCCAAGGATCAGGATATCGGTGTCGTGCCGGTCGATGTCTTTTGTCGTGAACATATCAGATCGCCTGCAAGAGAAAGGTTGTGGAGACAAGGAACGACCCGGCCACCGCCGCCGCCGCCCATGTCTTTTGCGGCGCGGACCACGGCAGCCATTCCAGCGCCAGAAGCCGTAGCCCACCGAAGAAATGCACGGCAAGCAGGAAGACAAGGCCGAATTCGGCGGCCTTGACCAGCGGCATCTCGGTGAATGTCAGCATTGCATCCAGACGCGCGGGATCGGTGATCGCCAGCGAAAGCACCCAGAAATGCAGCGGCAGGAAAAGCGCAAGCCCCAGCCCCGACAGCCGGTGTAGGATGTAGGCCAGCCACAATGGATGCGCGCGCGACGTGATGCCCAGTTTTGCCCTCATCCCGGTCCTCCCATCGGTCCAATGGCATAGGTCACGCCCCAGACCGCCTGTGCGCCCAGCACGAAAAGCCCCAGTCCGATAAGCGCCGCCGCCCCGTCGCGTGCAGCACCGCGCAACCCGGCCCATTCGCCAAGGATGGTGCGCAGGCCGAGGCTCGCGTGGATCGACACGGCAATGACGAACATCCCGTAAAAGGTGAACCACAGAAGCGATCCGCGCGTCCGCCCGAGGATCTCGGCCGCTGTCAGCCCGTCCTGAATGGCGTAGATCATCACGCCGATATGTATGATCACGAAGGGTGCCATGATAAGCGCCGACAGGCGCTGCGCCATGTAGAGGTGAAACTCCTTCATCCCTTGCGCCCCCCGAAAAATCGCTTGGCCGTCGCCCGTTTGAGACCAAGAATGGCCGACAGCGGGTCCAATTCGTTCGGGCAATAGGTCGTGCACGATCCCATCGAATGGCAGGAATGGCAGCCGCCCTTGCCCGACACCGCGTCAAGGATGGCGTCGCGGTCGGCATCCTTGGCGTCATTGTACAGAGTCCACGCCCGTTGCAGCGCCGCCGGTCCAAGATAATCGGTATTGCCGGCAACCGTGTCACAGGCGGAATAGCATACCGAACAGTTGATACACTCGATCCCGGCATTCGCCTCCTGCCGCTCAAGCGCCACCGGATCAATCGCCTCGATGGCGTCATCGCGCGTGCGGGTCGGGTGGTGTCTGCCTTCGGCCTCCACCCATTTGTCAAAAAACGGGTCCATGTCGGCGACAAGATCCTTGATCACCGGCAGGTTGCGCAGCGGGCCGACCTCGATCGCGCCGCCGTTCAGAACCTTGCTCACATGGGTACGGCAGGTCCAGCGCGGCACGCCGTTGACCATCATCGCGCAGCTTCCGCACATGCCGACGCGGCAGGCGAACCGGTAGGTCAGGGTCGGGTCTGAGTTCTGCTGAATCCAAGACACAACATCCAGAACCGTCTGGTTGTCATAAGCCGGAACTTGAAATGTCTGTGGCTGCAGCGGCGCGTCGGGGCCGCCGCGTTGCACCGTCACAGTCAAGTGGTCTTGCTCTGGCACCTGAGAGCCCGCCTTTCATCATTCCAACGTGGTGCCATCAAAGATAACGGTCAGTACAGGTAACGAAAAGGCAAATATTTTTTCGACATTTGTAACTAACGCTTACAAAAGAGCCCACTCTGGAATTTTACCGAACGGTAAAAACCTAGGCTGGCATTAGACAAACGTGACCGCCTTGTTGAACGGCATCTCGAGCAGCCGTGTGCCGGTGACCGACCAGATCGCCCCGGCCAGCGCGGGTGCGGCGGGCGGCACTGGCGGCTCTCCGATCCCCAGCACGCGGTCGCCGTTTTCCAGCCCGCGCACAAAGATTTGCGGACATTGATGTAGACGCATGCCCGGGTTCGTGTCGAAATTCGTCTGCTCAGCCACACCACCTGCATAGGTGATCTCGGAATTCATCGCGTGCCCAAGCGCATAGATGACACCGCCCTGCACAAGGTTCTCGAAATTCACCGGATCGACGACGCGGCCCACTTCGGCGGCGACCCAGACGTTGTCGATGCGCAAGCCGTTGTCGGTGTCCGTGACCTCGATCACCTGCGCACAATGCACGCCGAAGGATTTGGTCAGCGCCACACCGCGTCCGGTGCGTGACCCATCGGCCTGACCGCCAACACCAGACCAGTCCGACATGTCCGCCACTGCCTCGAGCACCTGCCTGGCGAGAGGATCACTGCACAGGCGCAGGCGTTCCGCCATCGGGTCAGCCCCTGCCGCTTCGATCAATTCGTCCAGCGCGGCGTTGTAGAAAAACCCGTTCGAGGATGCGCCCACCGACCGCCAGGAACTGATCGGCGCAAGCTCGGTCGCGCGGTAGCCTGTCACCCGCTGATGCGGGATGACAAAGGGCTGCTCCCAAGCGCCGGAGACAATCTGGCTGTCCGGGCCGGGGGCAGACTGGTTCTGACGGGATAGCTGGGAGGCCATGACCGACGGCATGGCGATGCCCAGATCCAGCGCTTCGACCTGACCATTGGAGACAGTGCCGCGCAAACGCGCCATGGCGATCTGGCGGGGGAAGTCGTGCAGCATGTCCTCTTCTCGCGAATAGGTCAGCTTGACCGGCGTGCCCTTCATCTGCATCGCAATTTCGGTCGCCTGTTTCACCACCTCGTCTTCGAGCCGGTGCCCGAAGCTGCCGCCCATCATCAACACATGCACGGTGACGTTGTCCGCCGGGATGCCGGTGATGCGGCTGACATTGGCCTGCACGAAGCGCGGGATCTGCGTGCCGGTCCAGACCTCGGCGCGGTCCTCGTCGACGCGCACGATGGCGTTGATCGGTTCCAGCGGCGCGTGGGCGAGATAGGGCGCGCGGTACTCGGCGGTGATGACCTCACCTTCACCGAGGGCGGTTTCGACATCGCCATCGTCGCGCTTCCGGCTGTCTTGCGCATCGGGGCTGAACGCGGCCTCGAGTGCGGCCCAGTGGTCGGCCTGCTCCAACGGGAAGGATGGGTCTTGCCATGTGACCCGCACCACCTCTGCTGCACGGAACGCGCGCCATGTGTTGTCCGCGACAATGCCCAAGCCCCCGGTAATCGGAACCACCGTCTTAACACCACGCATGGCCAGCGCATCGGATGCGTCGAAATCCGCCATCCCACCACCTTGCGCGGGGTTCATCAGAACCGTTGCATGGACCATCCCGTCAACCTCGGCATCGATGCCGAACTCCTGCATGCCGGTGCTCTTGGCGAGCATGTCGATCCGCTGCATCGGTTTGCCGATATAGCGCCATTGATCCGGCGTGCGGAGGGGCACGTCCTGTATCACCTCGGCACCCGCCAGATCGGCGGCGAGGTCTGTGTAGGGGATTTCCTGACCATCCGGTAAAATCACGCGACCCGCGCGGGTGTTCAGGTCGGACACCGCCACGCCTTCACGCTCGGCCACGAACGCCTTGATCGTCTCGCGCGCCGACGCACCGGCCAGACGCAGCTTTTCAAACTGGTCAGGCACGGTGGTCGACCCGCCGGTGATCTGAAGGCCCGCAACCTTCATCACAGAGTTCACCGCACCTTCGGCAAGATTGTGCATCAGACCCGCGGCAGGCACTAGGAAATCAACTGCCTCTGAGGCAAGCGCGGTGTTCCAATAGGCGGGACTGGGCGGGCCGGGATCGGCTTTGATCCGGTCAAGGTCGACATCAAGCTCCTCGGCGATCAGCGCGGCCTGAACGTGGTAGACGCCCTGCCCCGAATCCGCACGTGGTGTAATGAGGGTGATACCGTCGCCGGTGATCTTGACATAGGGCGTCAGCACGGCCTCACCCGCCTCTGCGGTTAACGGGTTCTCGTGCGGCTTGCGGACAGTGTAGACACCGAATGCGACCCCGCCGACAACAGCGGCGGACCCGACAAGAAACGTGCGACGGGCGATGGTTTTCAGGCGTCCCATGTTCAGCCCTCCTGCATCATGCCGGCGGCGCGTTTTATGGCGGCGCGGATGCGGGGATAGGTGCCGCAGCGGCAGAGGTTGCCGGACATGGCGTCGTCGATGTCTTGGTCCGTGGGTTGTGGGTTGTCGGCCAAGAGCGATGCGGCCTGCATGATCTGGCCGGACTGGCAATAGCCGCATTGTGCAACCTGTTCGGTGAGCCACGCCGCCTGAACCGCGTGGAGCGCCTCGGGCGTGCCCAGACCTTCGATTGTGCGGATATCAGTCCCTTCGGCGTCGATCGCCCAGGTCTGGCAGGATCGTACAGCAACGCCATCCAAATGAACGGTGCAGGCGCCACATTGCGCGATGCCGCAGCCATATTTGGTGCCGGTCAGGCCAAGCTCGTCGCGCAAAACCCAGAGCAGAGGCATGTCGTCTTCGACATCGACCTCGTGAAAGGTTCCGTTGATCCTGAGTTGCATCCTGTCACGCTCCGTATTCAGCTACCTCATGTTTACCATATAGGCGCGATGCTGCACGACGCAGAATTGACTTAAGGTCAACACAGCCGACCCTGCAAAAATGCAAAACGGCCCGCCGATGTGGCGGGCCGTTTGCAAAATCACTGGATCAGCCTCAGGCCGCCTTGCGCGAGCGGTTGCGGCGGCGACGGTTGCCATTGGGCTTGGCCGTTGCACCGGCGGGACGGCTCTGGCCACCGCCCTTGCCACCGCGGCCCTGACCACGGGTTTGCGGCTTGCGGGCAACAGGGTTTCTGGGGGCTTCGCCGCTGGCGACCACGATCTCGATCTTCATCAGCTTTTCGATCTGGCGCAGCAGATCGGCCTCATCCGGCGCGCAGAAGGCAATCGCTTCGCCTTCGCGACCGGCACGGGCGGTCCGACCGATGCGGTGGACATAATTGTCCGGCACATCCGGCAGTTCATAGTTCACGACATAGGCCACGCCGGGAATGTCGATGCCGCGGGCGGCCACGTCGGTTGCGACCAGCACCTTAATCTCGCCGTCGCGGAACGCCTTAATGGCGCGGTCCCGCTGGCCCTGGCTCTTGTTGCCGTGGATGGAGGCGGCGTTGTAGCCATCGGCCACGAGACCCTTCATCAACTTTTCCGCACCGTGCTTGGTGCGGGCGAAGACCAGTGTCAGCGCGTCCATGTCACGCGACAGGATCTCGCGCAGCTTGGCCGGTTTGTCACCCTTGGAGATGTGGTGCACCGATTGGGTGACCTTGTCCGCCGCCTTGCCCGGAGGCGAGACCTGCACTTTTTTCGGGTCGGTCAGGTAGGATTTGCTGAGCTCTTCCATCTGTTTCGGCATCGTGGCCGAGAACAGCATGGTCTGGCGCGGCGTGCCCAGTTTCGGCGCGATGCGGCGCAGCGCATGGATGAAGCCCATGTCGAGCATCTGGTCGGCCTCGTCGAGGACAAGGTGCTTGACCGTACGCAGATCGACCGCCTTGCGGTCCATCAGGTCGATCAGACGTCCGGGCGTTGCGACAAGGATGTCGGTGCCCTTGAGCAGGTGGTGGATCTGCTTGTTGATGGACTGGCCGCCAACAACAACATTGACCTTGAGATGGGTCTTCTTGGTCAGGGTGCGCAGTGCTTCGGCGATCTGGTTCACCAGTTCGCGGGTCGGCGCGAGGATCAGCGATTTCGCGGTTTTCGCGGCAGGCCGGTCAGGGCTGTCCATCAGGTGGCTGACCAGCGGGATGCCGAAGGCCATCGTCTTGCCGGTGCCGGTCTGGGCAAGGCCCATGACGTCGTGACCCGCCATCGCCAGCGGAATCGCCTGGTCCTGGATCGGGGTGGGGGTGGTGAGGCCAGCATCTTTGAGAGCGGCGAGGAGAACGGGCTTCAGGCCCAGCGTGTCGAAATCAGACAAGTACTATCCTTTGCGTCCACACGGATTTTCCATGCGGATGGGTCGTGCCGCATCATCGCGGCGAACGAGGGTGTCGCAGGACCTCAAGACATCACGGGAGAGTCCCGCACTGTCTGGTGCTGCGTCAGGGACCCTGCGTGATGGGGAACTGAATGTCGTATCGCCGGTGTGCCCAAGATGACGGGCACGGCAAGCTCACGCGGCTGCGCGGCGATGGGCGTGACATGGGGCCTAATGCGCGCCAAGTCAACCGATAAAGCGGTGCAGCACGTAAGCGGCGGCAACGATGTGGATCAGGGTGATCACCACCGACAGCCCGTGCAGCATGCCGAAGCGACGCTTGTTGCCCGCATCCGTCGCGGCGTTGATCGCGGCCATCAGGATTTGCCGGGTCGGGATCGTGGTGAGCGCGATGGCCCCCATGATCGCGGCGGACAGGGCATCGGCGGGTGCAAGGAACACCGCCGAAAGCCCTGCCCCGGCGATAACGAAGAGATAGAAATGCGGAAAAGCGCGGCGGATCGTGGGGCCAGCGGTCTCGGCTGGCAGGGCGGTGAAGAGGAACGCCGCAAAGCCAAAGGAATAGAGCACCATGCCGCCGAAGAGCAGCGCGGTTGTCAGCAAGGCGAGTGTGGTCATGGTGCCTCCGGTTTGCGGGCGGTGCCCATGTAGATGATCATCGTGCCGGGCACGCGCCCGAAGGTGAAATCGCCCCGGCGGTTGATGCCGCGCGGGCCAAGGCCGGTCATCTTGCCCACGGTGAAACCGGCGGTTTGAAGTTCAGCGCGCAGTTCCGAGGGCTTGATGAACATTTCGGGGTCGTGCGTGCCTTTTGGCAAGAGCTTCAAGACATCCTCGGCCATCGTGATGGTGGCGAAACGGGCGATGGGGTTGCGGTTGATCGTGTCGAACAGGAACATCCCGCCGGGGCGCAGCACGCGGGACACCTCGGCAATCACCTGCGGCAGGCTTTGCACATGCTCCAGAACGTCGACGCAGACCACGGCGTCGAAGCTGGCATCGGCGTAAGGCAGCGCCTCGCCCACACCGACATCATAGCGGATGGATTTACCCTCGGTCTGGGCGTGTGCGCTTGCCGCCGCGATGGCGTCCTTGGCGGGGTCGATGCCGGTGACGATTGCCCCCCGGTCATCCAGCGCTTCGGCCATGAAGCCCCCGGCGCAGCCCAGATCGAGCACATCCTTGCCCTGCCAGTCGAGATGCGTGTCGAACCAGCCCAGCCGCCCCGGCACCATGTTCTTGAGCGTGCGGACCCAGCGGATGTCGTCGGACCACCACTGCGCCGCGACATTGTCGTAAATCTCAAGATTGTTCCGCAGGGTCTGCGCCATCCTTGCGCTCCTTCGATGTAAGTTTCGGCAGGACATAGGGCACGGTTTCGCGATAGCGATCAAACGCGGCGCCGTAGCGTTGTTCAAAGCGTTTTTCCTTCAGTCGCGGGGCCAGCAGGCAATAGGCCGTGTAGCTGACCGCCAGTGCCAGTTGATCCGGCGTCCAGACCGGCACCGCCCAGAGCGTGAGCGCGAAGGCCACGTAGATCGGCTGACGGATGTGGCGGAACAGGCCCCGCGTCGGCATGTCCGGAAAGACCGGTTTGATCTTTCCCAGCAGCGACATCCAGCCCAGCGCGCCTGATTGCACCTCTGCGCCCGCATCGAAGCTGGCCTTCATCAGCAAGAGCCATGTGGCTGCGTAGAGTGTGCAGAGCGCGACGAACACCCAGCCCTCGGCGCGGTACCAGATTATGCCGCTCGGCGTCCAGAGCAGGAACAGCGCCGCCAGTTGCAGTGAGGCGATGATGGCGTAGGTGGTCGTTGCCAGCGTGCCGCCATGTGGGCCGGGGATCAGGCGGGAGGTGATCTTCATGCCGCGTTTTGACAGCAGGAACGAATGAAGCAGCGGGAATTGCAGGATCAGCGCCGCGTTGGCCAGCGCCGCCCAAGGCCACGGGACGGTTCCGAAGCTTTCGCTCAGGCCAAAGAACATCGCGGCCATCATCGACAGGACCGCGACAGCAAAGACCAGGTGGCAGAGCAGCCCCATCAGCAGCGCCAGCGCAATCCGCCCCTTGCCGGGTGGCGGGGTCAACGCAGCGCGAATGAGGGTGATCAGGCGTTTTATGCGCGGGTCGTCCAGCGTCATGCAGCGCTCAGGATGTCGTCGGCGATGGCGGTGCCGCTCTGCCAGGCGTGCTCGACACGGGGGCCAAGGCACCAGTCGCCGCCTGCATAAAGCGTCTTGTCGGCCGAAGTGACAAAGGGCTGGCCCAGCGGCGTGTCCACCAGCGCATAGCGCCAGCGATGGGCCGCTACATAGGCCACATCGGTCGCGTCAAGCCCGTGGTGCGTCAGGAAGAGGTCGAGCATCCGCGCCGCGATCTCGTCTTTCGACAGTTCAAGATGCGCGATGCTCCAATCGGCGCTGGCCTGCGCGACCCAGCAGTTCTGCGTCGCACGGCCCGGCTTGGCGCTGTCATGGGCGATCCAGGCCAGCGCGTCGGTCGGGTCGGTTTGGGTCACGGGCGCATCCAGCGCGCTGTGCAGCGCCACCATCAGCGTCAGGCTGGGGGCATAAGTCACAGCGCCCAGCGGATCAGTCAGGGCATGCCCCGCAAGCTTGGCCGTTTGCGGCGCAGGCGCGGTGCAGATCACCCGGTCAAATGTGCCAAGCGCATTGTCTGCCGCGAGATCCCAGCCCTCGACGGTCTGCGTCAGAGCTGTGATTTCGGTGCCCTGTTGAAGGTCGAGTCCTTGGGCGACGTATTTTGCAAGCGCGGTCATGCCGGGTGTGCCGACGGCGACGGACGTGCCCTCGCCCATGTCCCACTCCGCCATGTGCCCGGCCGCACCGGCCGCGTCCAGCAGTGCCCGGAAACCGTCGCTGTCGCCGGGGATCACCTGCGCGCCGTGGTCGAACTGCAATCCGCCATCCGCCCGGCGCGTGGCCATGCGCCCGCCAATACCACGCCCCTTGTCGAACACGGTGGGTGCCAGCCCCGCCCCGGCCAGCCGTGCGGCACAGGCCAGACCCGCCATGCCGGAACCGATGATCGCGATTTTCATTATTGCTTGCCCCGCTCGAGTGCTCTTGAGCGCGGTAAGTTAAAGCGAACAGCGCGCCCGTCGAGGGGCGCGCTGTCGCAAGGCATTCGGGTTATCGATCAGAGGGTCGGGTCGTCCACAACACCAACAAGCTGGATCAGGAACTCGCCGCCATCGACTGCAAGCGCCTCGGCATAGGCCGCATCGGTGGCCTGCAGCGCGTTGCCGATTGACGCCTCATCGCCACGCAGGAACAGCTGCATCACCGCATCCGCGTCGTTGACGTCCGACAGGCCACGGATCACGGCGAAATAGGTGCCGAGATCGGTCTTGTCGGAGAGGTATTCGCGGTCGCCCAGTTGCAGAGCGATGTCTTCCGGAGACGCGCCTTCTGCAAGATCCACCTTGGCGCCTCTCAACGCCTCAAGGATAAACTGATCGCGGGTCACGAGGCCATCGTCCAACCCACCTGCCCAGAATTCCAGCCCCCCCTGATCCGGAGTGCGCCCCAAAACGTTGCTGTAGACTTGGGTAACGAATTCCAGCGTGGTGAGTGTCTCGGGATATGTGTCTCGGGTTTCGTCCTGATCGAGGAACAGTGTCGCGATCTCTTCAAGCGAGAACCCGTTGGCAAAGGCAGATCCCCAGAAATTGAGACCCTCGGCATCGGGCGCACGGTTGAAATAGGCGATGTAGAGCTCGACAAAGGTCGCGATTTCCTCCGCGCTCAGCGACGCGATGCCCACCTGGTTGGCGAGATTGAAATCAGCCGCATCGCCGAAGGACAGGAACTCGATCCCGCTGAGCCCGTCCGTGCCATCCGCACCCGAGCGGTCGACCAGCGTCACGCCGTCCCGTTCGATCTGCACCGTGTAACGGCCCTGCGGCCCGGAGTAGACGGCTGTATCGGTGCCGTCGCCGCCGAACAGGGCATCGTCCTCCGCACCTCCGGTAAAGCGGTCATCGCCACCGAAGCCGAACAGGATGTCCTGCCCCAAACCGCCATCGAACACGTTGGCCAGATCGTTGAGATAGAACCAGTCGCCTTCGTCGGAACCATTCACATCGCCTTCAAGATTGACGACGAAGGTCGGATCGGAATTGCGCGACCCGAGGATCAACTGGCTCAGGGCGCTCGCGGCACCGGGCAGAACGGATGTGACCGCGTCAAGAAGCCCTTCGAACTGGGCCAGTGCCAGCGCTTCGAATGCTGACAGGTCCACGTCATCCGACGCGGTCAGTGTCGTGCCAAAGCCCTGCATCGCCTCGAAAGCGCTCGCTGACGCAAGCTGCGCCGCGTTTTCGGCGGCGGCCAGTTCCAACGTGCTGATGCCGCTGCCGAACAGGTCGTTGACCAGCGTGGTCTGCGAGTTGAAATAGGTCAGGATCGCCTGGCTGGCCGCCTCACCCACGAGGGTCCAAAGCTCGAGAAGCGATCCGCCGGTGAACGCGGCACCGGGTACGAACCAGCTTCCCGTGTCCGGATCGACGGTAAAGGTGGGTGACGTGAATAGACCGCCAAAATCGGTCCAAAGCAATTCGCCAAGACGCGCTTCGGCCTCGGCAAAGGCCATCTCGAAATCGTCCTCCAAAGTGCCACCGTTGCCGTCCAGCCCCTGTACACTGATCAACAGTGTCTCACGCGGGACACCGGACAGGGCTGCGCGGGCCTCGTCGAAAGCTCCGGTCAGGAAGCTGAAATCGCCCGCTGCCCAGTCCTGAAGAAAGGACAGTGTTTCCGCGTCCAGCCCAGGGGTGGAGGTTATGAAACCAATCTGTGCGGCGATAAGAGGTTGAGCCTCACGCAGCGCTGCCTCGGCGAACACGAGAAGATCCAGATATTCACCAACGGTCAGGTTGAACACGTCGGCCTCACTGGTCGGCAAATCACCGAAATCAGCAAACCCGGCCAGCGGCCCCAGAGATGCAAACGTGTCGAGAAGGCTTTGTTCAAATTCGTTTTCCATAAACTTTTTAAAGTCCTCAGAATGTTACGGTGCGATAGACCATCCAAGAATCCATGATCGTGTCAATTGAGTCGATGATACGGCTGTCGAAAAACCGACATCTGGGTCAAGCGACCCGTCGCCCCGCGTGCCAAGGTCTCGCCTAAAGTCGCGCCAAAGCAACCGGAGCGTTTACTTGTTTTAAGGAAACTGGCGGAGGCTCAGAGAGCACAACCCGCCTTGTGAACAAGGAGATTTTACGATAATTTTTCACTCATATACAGTAGCTTAGCGCTCATGTGTTCCACATAGATCCAGAGCGCTCCTGCTGTATCCACTGCTCAAAGTGCATCCAGAGTGTATCCATGGCAACAGCATTATCGACCGACATCGCGATCAAGAAATGGAAGCCCTCGAAAGACGGCGAAGCTCGTAGCGCAGGAGGCCGCGACGGCCTCTATGTGCGGGGGTGGCCCACCGGAGCGAAAGCTTTCTAACTACGTCAGGGCACTTGGCTGAAACTTGGCGACTATCCAGAGGTCAAGCTCAGCTCAGCGCGTGAGTTCGCTCTCGTTGCCAAGCGGCTACGCGACGAAGGTTTTGGAACAGCGACGATCAAGAAAGGTCTCGCGAACGCTAACGACGCTACCACGTTCGAAAAGATTGTCCGTGGCGAATTCTTGGGCGGCGTTTCAGATGAAGAAGCGTTCCTGCCAACTTACGATGAAATGTGGAAGGAGTGGTTCGCCGACATCGAGCCCTTTTGCAGGAAGGCCCGAGCCGTCGTCGGCCTCGCGCAATTCACGATCAGCACATCAGCCCCGTGATCGGCAAGCGCCCCATCAACGAAATTTGCCGCAGGGAAATCTACGACATGCTGCTGCCGATGTTCCGCGAGATCCCCGTATCCGCCGGGCACGCACTTGGTCAT
Source organism: Pelagibaca sp. (assembly GCA_041725935.1). Taxonomy (GTDB): domain Bacteria; phylum Pseudomonadota; class Alphaproteobacteria; order Rhodobacterales; family Rhodobacteraceae; genus Marivita. The sequence continues at coordinate 388 of JBGRQD010000033.1, read as the reverse complement.
GTCAACAAGGTCTTCGAATTGGCTATCACGCGTGAGTTCCGAGAAGAAAAACCGACGCCGCCGCGCTCGCAGTTTCCAAAGCGCACAACACCAAAGAAATCACACGGCACCCTCGCCTACGAAAAGATGCCAGAGCTTTGGCAGTCTCTACACAGAAGGCAATGCCGTGACGTGCTCCCCTGAAAAGTCCTTGATTTGAGGTTAGGCTGTTCTCCAACTGAGGAGACAGACGATGAGAGAAGCCGTTTCAGCGAATAGCAGATCATTGGCATTTTAAAGGAGCATCAGGCTGGGCCGGGCGCGAAGGAGTTTGGACCTGTCACGGTTTGATGCCGCTCCTTTGATAGCATTTACTGCAACAAAGGAGACGAACTATGGGCACAGGAAG
>JBGRQD010000032.1:0-31024 GCA_041725935.1 Pelagibaca sp. | reverse complement strand
GACAGCCAGAAAGCGCAGCGTTTCCAGATCATAGATCCACATCGGGTCCGGGTGTGACAGGAACAGGCTGTCAGTCAGTGTATTCAATTCTTCACCCTTTCGCGAAGCGGGGTCTCCAGAGGAGGTTGAGCCTAAACAGGGGCGCGGAATATCCCCGCAAACTGACACTACAGTCGAACTTGATAGCTGGCCGCTTCCGATGTGTGACGTTCGAGCTTGGCAAACACCTGATGGCTCTGACCAGTCTACACGGCGCAACGCATCTCGCAATCTGAAGGGTTAAGCCATGTCTGCTCTTGTCTGAAAACCGCAGTAAACCAAAGGTCTACTGGTATCCAGCGGCAGCTTTGCGCCGACAAGCCGCATTGGTCTTCATTGGATGCCGACTATGCCGTGGCCGGGCGTTCGAACACAAACCGTTTTTGGAGGATCATGGCGGTTATAAGCGGAATGACGGCCGCCCCGTAGAACATCGCCGCCATCCCGATCCAGCCGGTTGCCAGCCCGGCAATCAAAGGGCCGATCACGCTGCCCGTGGCGGTGGCCAGAAGTGTGGCTGTAAAGCCGAGCGACGGAAAGGATGGGAAGAGCCGCTCGGACCAGAACGCGAGCACGGCGCTCGTCATCATGATGTTGATCCCCTGCAACCCCGCGGAAACAGCAAGACCCGACCAACTGTTCGGCGTGAGTGCCACAAGGGCGAGTGAGGCGGCGGCGGTGATGAGAAGCGCGCGAATGAGCCAGGTCAGGCCGAGCGCCCCTCGCACCCGGTTCGTCAATAGACCCGTGAGACCGAAGATGCCGCAGAAGATGAAGACAAGCGAGGGTGTTGCGCCTTCTGAGAGGCCGGGAAGGCCCTTCCTAGCGAAGTGATCGGCGGCAAAGGAAATGTAAACGGCCGAGGTAATCCCATAAACAAAAGCAATCCCAAAGATCGGCACCGCAAAGGGATGCAGCAAATCGCGCCAGCCTTGCTCCGGTCCGGCTTCGGGACCTTTGTCAACTTGCCGCAGGGCCGCCCAATTGCCGATCAGAGCGAGGGTGCTCGCACCGGCGAAGACAGCCCAGCAAATCCGCCAGTCGAGCTCAAAAAACGCCATAACAAGAGCCACGCCTCCGGAGCCCGCGATCCCCAAGCTCGTTCCAGTGCTGATCTCAGACAGCGCCGGGGCTCGGTCCACGTCCCGAACCTTGCGATGCACCGCGTCATTGAACGGCGTCCAGGCGAAGCCTGCGCTCGATGCTGCGAGGAAAACCCCGACCGCGAGGACCGGGATATTCGGGGTCAACGCGACACTTCCCATCCCGATCGTTGCGGCCGCAAGTCCGGTCAGGACCGGAAATTCCGGACCTTTTCGGTTCAGTAGGAACTGCGCGACCAAAAGGCCGACGAAGAAGCCCGCGAAGCCAAGGCTCGACACCAGCCCGACCGCAGAAGAGGACATGGAGAAGGCAGACTTGAACTCCGGAACGAACAGCCCGAACCCCATACGCGCGGGGCCGAAGCTTATGGCGGTGGCCGCGAAACCGGCAGCGGACAAGCTCTGGAAAAACGTGATGCGGCGATCCTCCTTTCGAAAGTAAATGCACCCGCCGATCCGCGAGTTCCGCGGGCGCCTCACGGGGGGCGACGTGACAAGGGATCAAGTATTTTGGGGTGGCGAAAGCTGACTTTCGGATCACCGCAGCCAGTGTCCACCAGTCTCGGTCCGGCTTGGCAGCCCAGAGGCACACGCAAATGCCGCGCAAAAAACGCAAGACGGGTCAGCATGGGAAGTAATGAGGCCCGCCTCGCTGCACATGCTACCCCGCCCTGGCGCAACACGAACCGTTTGGGCTTAAGGCACACCATTGCACCTGGCCTTAAGACCTCCACTCATCTCTTGGTGATGGGCCACTCGTCGGCCGTGGGACGCTGCCTTACAACGAAAAGTGCACCGCTTGGATGCTATGCCGTTTTATTCGACGCCAAAAATAATTTGATACTTTAAGTCTAAGCCCATCGCGCATCACGAAATGCTTTCACTGTCTCTACAAAACGGACCGTGACATAGTCGCGCCCGTTCTGCGCCCAAATCGTTCCACAAGAACGATTCGACCCGACTATGCCGGGTCGGTCAGAACCCCCTCAAACTCCCGCCATTCCCCCTTCGACATGCCCGAGTTTTCCTGCGTCACACTCTCGCCTTTCAGCATCCGCCGCACGCAGTCCAGCGCGGTCGACGACAGCGTCGCGCCCCCCATGCGGTAATCCTCGAAAGCGCGGTAGGCGAAGGGGACCCAGTCGGCGACGACTTTGCAAATCTCGTCGGCGTAAACCCTTATTTCATACTGCGCGTGCGAATCTGCCCTGAGTCGGAGGAAATGGAGCAGGTTGTGCAGATCCACCTTCCAGTACCATTGCGTGTAAATGTTCGCGGGCAGGTTCATCCGGGCCAGTTCGCGGGCCAACCCCTGTTGGCCCTCCTGGCTGATCATCTCTTCGTAATGATCGTAGCAGCGCATCGCGTCATCGCGCAGCAGGCGCAGCACGCGGTCCGCTTCCTCGCCTTCCAAAGCCGCCCCGCGCCCCTGGTTGTTCACCACCGATTGCGCGTTCAGGTGCTCCGGCGCAGGGATATAAAACTCTCGATCCAGAATCGAATACCGTGCCGAGTATTCGTTGACGTTGGCGGTGCGGTGCCTGATCCACTGGCGCGCGACAAACACCGGCAGTTTGACGTGCAGCTTGATCTCGCACATCTCGAACGGCGTCGAATGCCAGTGCCGCATCAGATACCGGATCAGCCCCTCGTCGTTCTGTACGGATTTCGTGCCCTTGCCGTACGACACCCGTGCCGCCTGGCAGATCGCGGCATCGTCCCCCATGTAATCCACCACCCGGATGAACCCGTGATCCAGCACCGGATAGGCGGTATAGAGATGCGCCTCCATGCCGTCGCTGACCGCGCGCAGCGTCTGTTGCGGCGCGCTGCGCTGTTCGGTGATTTCGGCGTGTTGTTCCGGCGACAGGGGCATGGCGAATCCTTTCCCACTAGGATGAGTCGTCACCGACTATATCTCGGGGGGTGCGCCGCAGGAACCACCAAGGATGGTATCTTGCACCGAGGTCGCAGTCCCCCTCTTTTTCGTGCTCACTCGCGCGCAATGCGTTGACTTTCAACGAACGCCACCGGATTTTCAGCTTAGGGGTCGCACACAAGACCAAAAGCTAGCCGGGGCAGTATCTTTCATGACACGCATTCTATTCCTCATCCTGTGTTTGGGCTTCGTAGCCGCCTGCGACAGCGGCGGAGGCGATGTCCTGCAAGCGCCGACCACCGGGGAAGGTGACGGAGGCGACACGGGCAGCGAAGGTGATGACGGCACTCCGATCGACAGTGACCGTAGCTTGCCACCCGGCACCGAGTCTCCGACGCCCAGCGCCGCAATATTCAGACGCGAACCACCGGATGCTGAAGACGGCAACGGGTACGCCCGCTCGTATCGCTACAACGCTGAAGATGACACTTTCTTTGTTGAAGGTCTGGGTTTTGACGGCGACCAACCGGATGGTCAAAGATATACGCGGTCGACGCCGATTGGAGACCTTGGGCCGTATGCACTCTACGAAGCTCCGCCGACATTCCCCGATTCGGTAACTGGCACGCCGATCCAACAATTTGAAACCCGGGCAATCTACGGCGTCTCGGACAGCGGCGAAACAGAATTCGCCATTGTAAGGACTGGGTCATACGTCAACTACGGTTTTGGTGGTTTCATCTATCAACGGAATGGTGGTGTTATTCTTCCAGCTGAAGGCCAAGCCACCTATTCAGGAGCTTACGCAGGCTTGCGCGACTTCAAAGGACGCGGCGGATTGGAATATGCCACAGGCCAAGCTCAGGTCGACATAGACTTCAGTGGCTTCCGCGGCAATTGCACGCCTCCCGAGTGCGACAATGCGGTCCGCGCTCGAATTACGGATCGCCGCATTTTCCTGCCAGACGGGACTGACATTACCCGAGATTACCTGGACGCCTTGGGTGTATCGAATGACGCGACCTACCAAAACATGCCCGTATTGACGTTTTTGATCGGCGACGGCGTCGCAGATTTGAACGGCGAACTTACTGGAACTGTAGTCTCAGGTTCTGGCGACCGCGGCGTTCCACTGACAAACAATATCCCCGAGGGCACTTATTATGCCATTATGGCAGGCGATCACACCAACACTCCCGGCGGCGAACTCGTAGGAATAATCGTGACCGAAAACGACGACCCGCGACAGCCGAATGTGACTGAACGCGAAACCGGCGGTTTTATTGCCGTCCGGCAATAGTGCTGACGACGGCAAGAATAGCTCTGGCTGCTCTGGCCTTCGCTGCGGCGCAAGCGTCGGCGCAGGCTGTGCTCAGCCCTGAGCAAATGCGAGAAATCGCCGGACAGGCCGTGCTGCAGGGTCAGGCCGGGCTGGCCTATGACCTGACTGGTGCGTTGATCGACCGCGACGACGCAGATCTTGACGCGCACCTGATCCGGTCGCGGGCCGCCCGCAACCTTGGTCGTGATCAAGATGCCCTGACCCACGCGCGCCGCGCCTGGGCGCTCTCCGACTCGGACCCGGAGAAATACGCATCCGCACTGACAATGGCGCAGGCCCTGTCGTCGTCCGGGCGACGCACTGCCGCCCAATTCTGGCTACGCCGTGCGGTGCAGATCGCTCCGAATGAGGCGCTCAAGGCCCGCGCGGCCCAGGATTTCCGCTATGTGCGGCGGCAAAACCCGTGGTCCACAGCCCTGCGGTTTTCGATTGCGCCAAGCTCAAACATCAACAATGGCAGCCGCAACGAAACCTCCGAACTCTTCGGCCTGCCCTTCCAATTTGCGCTTGAAGGCGAGGCGCGCGCGCTGTCCGGCGTCGAGATCTCGACCGGGCTGAGCACGCGTTATCGAGTGGTGAACACGGATAGCAAGCGGACCGATCTTTTGTTTGGCTTGTCGTATCGCACCTATGTGCTTTCCGACGAGGCTCAGGATATCGCGCCGGATGCCGAAGGATCGGATTTTGCTACCGGCTCGGTCTTTGTCGGCCTGCAGGAGGATTACGCCCTGCCCGGCGGCCGCGCGCGGCTTGGTTGGGATGCCCGGCTGGGAAAGACCTGGTACGCGGGCGATCCGCTGCTGTCCTATTCCCGTCTGGGCGCAAATTATCGCCGCGTGGCAAGGGATAACGGGATGCTCAGCCTGTCGCTCAACCGTGAGGGGCAGAACGGCGAAAACGGGCGGGAAGATGCGACGATCTGGAGCGCACAAATCGCTTATGGCATGTCACTTGGCGGCGGCGATACGTTGTCCCTGTCCACCAGCTTTCTGAACTCACAAAGCGATGCGGATTTCCTCGATTACACGCAACGTGCCATCTCGGCGCGCTACGGTCTGGCCAAACCCATCGGTCCGGCCCAATTGGAATTTGGCCTGACCCTGTCTGACAAGCGCCACGAGGTGTCCAGCCTGACCGCCGATGGCCGCGACGAACGCAGCATTTCCGCCAGCGTCACCGCCGCCCTGCCAGAGATGGATTTCTACGGCTTCATTCCGACGATCACCCTGAATGCGGAGCGTACCGAGGCCAATATCGACCTCTACGAAACCGAGAATTTCGGCATCCAGGTTGGTATTCGATCCGCCTTCTGACACCGCTTTCGCACTCGACATCGCGGGGAATTGGCCTAGCCTCTCGGGGACCTAACCCAAGAGGACACTATGCCCCTTCGTTATCTCCACACCATGGTCCGCGTGAAGGACCTTGAAGCATCGCAGAAATTTTACGGCCTGCTGGGCCTCAAAGAGACCCGTCGCATGGACAATGAAAAGGGGCGGTTCACGCTGATCTTCATGGCGCCCGAGGGGCAAGAGGAATGCCCGGTCGAGCTGACTTACAACTGGGACGGTGATGACGGGCTGCCGTCGGACAGCCGTCATTTCGGGCACCTCGCCTACCGCGTCGACAACATTTATGAGATGTGTCAGCACCTTATGGACAACGGCGTCACGATCAACCGTCCGCCGCGCGACGGGCACATGGCTTTTGTGCGCTCGCCGGACAATATTTCAATCGAACTGCTGCAGGCGGGTGACGCGCTGCCGCCGCAAGAGCCATGGTCCAGCATGGAAAATACCGGTCACTGGTGATGTGATGCGGCACGTTGCGGCAGCCCTCGCGCTGGCGGTCTGGGGGGCGTTGTCTTCGCCCGTTCAGGCTCAAGGCCACTGCCGACTGGCGCTTGTGCTGGCGCTCGACGTGTCGTCGTCAGTCGATGCACAGGAATACGTGCTTCAGCGTGACGGGCTTGCCGCCGCGCTGAATGACCCGCTGATCCGCAGCGCAATCCTCGATGGCGACGGGCATGTCGCCATCACAATTTATGAGTGGAGCGGCAGGCGGCAGAGCGTGCTGATCCGTGACTGGACCCGCCTCACCGATAGCCATTCCATTGACGACATCATCCAGTCTCTTCGTTCCACCCCCCGCAGTTATTCGAGGTTCCCCACGGCAATGGGATATGCGCTTGGATACGGAGCAACGCTGCTGTCGCGCGGGCCGGACTGTGATCGACGGGTGATCGACCTGTCAGGTGACGGCGAGAATAATGACGGGTTTCCGCCGCGTTTGGCTTACACGCATTATCCTTTTGCCAATGTCACGGTCAACGGGCTGGCGGTGCTGGGCGGATCGCAGGATGTGGTGGATTACTTCCAGCGCGAGGTGCGCCACGGGTTTGGTGCCTTTGTCGAGACATCCGAAGGGTATGAGGGCTACCGCGATGCGATGACCCGCAAGCTGTTGCGAGAACTGAACGACCTGATCCTCGGGGCCAATCCGGTCGAGGGCCTGCGACCCGGCTAGTAGATGTAGCGGATCTGGTCGGTCCAGTAGCGCTCCATGCGGCGCAGGGTGGTGCTCATGTCGCCGAGGGTGCCATGGTCGATCACGTTCTTGGCGATCAGCCCATCGGCGTGGCGGGCGAACAAGGCCGAAATGATATCCCTGATTTCACGCCCGCGTGGTGTCAGCCTGACCCGCACCGACCTGCGGTCGATCTCGCAACGTTGGTGATGCATGTAGCCCATATCCACAAGTTTCTTGAGATTGTAGCTGACATTGCTGCCTTGGTAATACCCACGGGTCTTCAATTCGCCTGCCGTCACCTCGTTGTCGCCGATATTGAACAGGAGCAGCGCCTGAACGGCGTTGATTTCGAGGATGCCGACGCGTTCGAATTCATCCTTGATCACATCGAGCAGCAGGCGGTGCAGACGTTCCACCAACGCGAGCGCTTCCAGATAGCCGTCCAACATGGCGTTGGCGCCGTTCCGATCAACAGATGCATGGATGCTCATTCGTTTCTCCGCCTTGTCCGTCAGGCAAGAGAATCGTCCAAAATTCCCAATAATCGGTTAAGTCCGGAACATTCTATTCAGCTCACCGCTCGAACGCGACGGACGAAATGTCCGAGATCATGTCGCGCAGGGCATCCGGGGCGGGTTTCTGGCCGCTGACCCACTGATACAAATCCTGATCGTTCTCGGACAGAAGCGCATCATAGCGATCCAGCGTAGCCTCATCGAAATCCTCGAGCCGCAGTTCCGCATACCGCGCGAGAATGATGTCCATCTCCTTGATTCCACGGCGCATCGACCGCATCGACAGGCGTTTCAGACGATGTTCTCGAAGCTCGCTCATTCAGTCGTCACCATCAGGTTGCGCAGACGTTTTTCCAAACGGGCCAATTGTTCGGCCTTGTAGTGAAGTTCGGATTTCATCTCGCGGATTTCAAGGATGATCTCGGTCAGCTCCGTCGGCAGCGGCTCGACATCCGGACCATCGACCCCTTCGCCCTCACCGTTGATCAGCCACATCATCGACACGTTCAACATGCCCGCCAGCATCGACAGGCGATTGGCACGAGGTTCGGCCACGTCGTTTTCCCAGTTGCGAAGCGTGGATTTCTTGACCCCCAACCGCTTGGACAAGGCATCCTGCGTCATGCCCGCGGCCTCTCGTGCTGCGGTCATGCGGTCGCCGAATGTTGCAATTTCAGGCGCATACCAGTTTTCGGTGCTGTCGGTCATTGTCTCTCCTTTTGCGATCCTCGCTTGATCGCTGTCAGACCGCATCTTAAGACAGTTGCGGTGCATTCACAAACAGGGGCCGACCATGCCGTTTCTCTCCGACACTCTCGCCCGCGTCAGCCCTTCCCCGACGGTCGCAGTCTCGCAAAAAGCGATGGAGCTGAAAGCCGCCGGTCACGATGTCATCGGCCTTGGGGCCGGTGAGCCTGACTTTGACACGCCCGACAACATCAAGGCAGCCGCAATTGCGGCGATCGAGGCTGGAAAAACGAAATACACCCCGGTCGATGGTATTCCCGAGGTCAAGCAGGCGATCTGCGGCAAGTTCAAGCGCGAGAACGGGCTGGACTACAGCCCGTCGCAGGTGGCCGTATCCACTGGCGGCAAACAGGTGCTGTACAATGCGCTGCTTGCAACGCTGAACCCTGGTGACGAAGTGATCATCCCTGCCCCCTACTGGGTCAGCTATCCTGATATGGTGCGGTTGGGCGGCGGAGAGCCGGTGATCGTGGAAACGACGCTGGAAGACGGGTTTCGCATTTCGCCCGAGGCGCTCGAAGCGGCGATCACGCCGAATACCAAGTGGTTCATCTTCAACTCCCCGTCCAATCCCACGGGCGCAGGCTATGGCCATAACCAATTGAAAGCGTTGACAGATGTGTTGATGCGCCACCCCCATGTCTGGGTGATGACCGACGACATGTACGAACATCTGGCCTATGACGGGTTCCAGTTCTGCACCCCCGCACAGGTCGAACCGGGGCTGTATGACCGGACACTGACGGTCAACGGCGTGTCCAAATCCTACGCCATGACCGGCTGGCGGATCGGCTATGCCGCAGGCCCCGAGCATCTCATCGCCGCGATGCGCAAGCTGCAATCGCAATCCACCACGAATCCCTGTTCGATCAGCCAATGGGCGACAGTCGAGGCCCTGAACGGTCCCCAGGAGTTTCTGGCAGAACGCAACGAGGCGTTCCGCAAACGCCGCGATCTGGTGGTGGAAGGCCTGAACGCGGCCCAAGGCATCACCTGCGCGGTGCCGGAAGGCGCCTTCTATGTCTACCCGTCGATTGTGGGCTGTATCGGCAAGACCAGCGCGGCTGGCACGCTGATCGAAACCGACGAGGCATTTGCCACGGCTCTGCTCGAGGAACAGGGCGTCGCGGTGGTGTTCGGCGCGGCCTTTGGCCTCAGCCCGTATTTCCGGGTCAGCTATGCCACGTCAGATGAGATTCTGGCCGACGCCTGTGACCGCATCCAGACCTTCTGTGCCGGGCTGAACTGACTCGAGACGTGCGTCACCCAAGGGGAAGAAATCCTCGGCGACGCGGCCCTGCCAAGGCTGGTTTACCTGAACATAAATTGCTAGCGTGATGAAAATGTGAATTCGAGGCAAGAATGGCAGGAGAACTTCCTGATTATTACTTCAGGGTCCGCGAGAATGGTGCCCTCGTATTTCGCGTCGACACCGAGAACCCGCAGCGGCGGATCGAGATGGACCAGATCGCCGTGGTCAACATCCGCAATGGCGAGATCAAGCCGCATGGAGACCGCACGCTGAGCGAAGAGGACGTCACGGTCATCCGTGACTGGATGCAGGAAAGGCAGGGCGTCCTTGCGGGGCGCGATGTGGATGACATCCTGCGCACCGTCGATCACCTCAACCTGACCACGCAATGGGCGCAGTCCCGCGCTACGACCGAGCAGCTTGAAACCGTGACTGACGCGCTGCTGCTGGCGATGCACGACCTGCGCGGCGTGCTGGTGCGGCGCAAGGCCGAGCGGCTGACGGGCCAGGACAAGACTGGCTGAGGCACGCGAACGCTTCCCCCCTCCGCCCGGCTCTGCCATACTGCCGCGCAAAGCAACAAACACAGAGCAGCAGCCATGGCCGAAGACCTCCTCTCCGGACACGAACCGACCGATTATGACGCCTCCTCGATCGAGGTGCTCGAAGGGCTTGAGCCCGTCCGCAAACGCCCCGGCATGTATATCGGCGGCACGGACGAGCGCGCGCTGCATCACCTCGTGGCCGAAGTCCTCGACAACTCGATGGACGAGGCGGTGGCGGGCCATGCCAACCGGATCGAGGTGGAACTGCACGAGGATTACGCCGTCACCATCCGCGACAACGGGCGCGGCATTCCGATCGATCCGCATCCCAAGTTCCCGGGCAAATCCGCGCTCGAGGTGATCCTGTGTACGCTCCACGCAGGGGGCAAGTTTTCCGGCGATGCCTACGAGACCTCGGGCGGTCTGCACGGCGTGGGAGCATCGGTCGTGAACGCGCTGTCGGATTCGATGGTCGTGCAGGTGGCGCGCAACAAGGAAGTCTACGAACAGCGATTCTCGCGCGGTGTGCCGCTGGGTCCGGTGGCCAAGGTGGGTCAGGCGCCGAACCGGCGCGGCACAACGGTGACCTTCCATGCCGATGAACAGATCTTCGGGTCACACAGGTTCAAACCGGCGCGGCTGCTCAAGATGGTGCGTTCCAAGGCATACCTGTTCTCCGGCGTCGAGATTCGCTGGAAATCCGCGATCGACGATGGCGAGACACCGACCGAGGCGACGTTCCACTTTCCCGGCGGTCTGAGCGATTACCTGACCGAAACGCTGGGCGGGGCGTCGACCTATGCGGACAAGCCGTTTTCCGGCACGGTCGCCTTTCGCGAAAAGTTCAACGCGCCGGGCAAGGTGGAATGGGCGATCAACTGGACGCCGTCACGCGACGGGTTCATCCAGTCCTACTGTAATACCGTCCCCACCCCGGAGGGCGGCACACACGAGGCCGGGTTCTGGGCCGCAATCCTCAAGGGCATCCGCGCTTATGGCGAATTGATCAACAACAAGAAGGCCGCACAGATCACCCGCGACGACCTGATCACGGGCGGCTGCGCGCTTGTGTCCTGTTTCATCCGCGAACCGGAATTCGTGGGCCAAACCAAGGACCGGCTTGCCACGACCGAGGCACAACGGCTTGTCGAAGGCGCGGTGCGCGACCATTTCGACAACTGGCTGGCGGCGGATACCAAATCGGCTGGCGCGATCCTTGATTTCCTGGTGTTGCGTGCCGAGGAACGGTTGCGGCGGCGGCAGGAGAAAGAGACCCAGCGCAAGTCCGCGACGAAGAAACTGCGCCTGCCGGGCAAGCTGGTGGATTGTTCGTCCTCGGTGCGCGACGGCACGGAATTGTTCATCGTCGAGGGCGATTCGGCCGGTGGTTCGGCCAAGATGGCGCGGGACCGCAAGACACAGGCGCTGTTGCCACTGCGGGGGAAAATCCTGAACGTTCTGGGGGCTGCCTCCTCCAAATTGGGGACCAATGCCGAGATCAGCGATCTGACACAGGCCCTGGGTGTGGGCCTCGGGACGAAGTTCAACGTGGACGATCTTCGTTACGACAAGATTATCATCATGACGGATGCGGACGTGGACGGCGCACATATTGCGTCGCTTTTGATGACATTTTTCTTCACCCAGATGCGTCCGATGATCGACACCGGGCATCTCTACCTCGCCTGCCCGCCGCTTTACCGGCTGACGCAGGGCGCCAAGCGGCTTTACGTGGCCGATGATGCCGAAAAAGAGCGAATGATGGAGAAGGGCCTGGGCGGCAAAGGCAAGATCGACGTCCAGCGTTTCAAGGGTCTGGGCGAGATGGACGCGAAGGATCTCAAGGAAACCACGATGGACCCGGCCTCGCGGAAATTGATCCGCGTGACGATCGATGAGGACGAACCGGGCGAGACCGGCGATCTGGTGGAACGGCTGATGGGGAAGAAGCCGGAGTTACGGTTCCAGTATATTCAGGAGAACGCGCGGTTTGTTGAGGAGTTGGATGTTTGAGTGGATGCAATACGTCTTGCTTACACCTTGGAAGGATATCTCAGCGCACTTTACGCATGTAGAACACCGTGTCGAGCACATGAACCCACACCAGTGTCATCCTCGGGCTCGACTCGAGGATCTGTTTGACCCGAGGACTTCGGGTCAAGCCCAAGGATGAAGGCTCTTCCAAAACGCAACAGCCCCGCCACTTGGGCGAGGCCGTGACCGTGCCACAGGGGCGCAGGTCTTATTCTTCTTCGGCGCCTTCGAACTCGACGATGCGGGCCTTGTCGGCCGCGCCCTTGGCATCGACGTCGCGCTCGACGAATTCGATGATCGCCATAGGTGCCATGTCACCATAACGGAAACCGGCCTTCAGAATGCGGATGTACCCACCCGAACGCTCGGCATAGCGCGGGCCGAGGATTTCGAACAGCTTGGCAACGTGAATGTCCTGCTTGAGCGCTGCGCGCGCCTGACGGCGGGCGTGCAGATCGCCGCGCTTGGCCAGCGTGACCAGCTTTTCGACGATCGGGCGCAGTTCTTTTGCCTTGGGCAGGGTTGTCTTGATCTGCTCATGTTCGATGAGCGAGCCAGCCATGTTCGCGAAAAGCGCCTTGCGGTGCTCATGGGTGCGGTTCAGGCGGCGATAGCCTCGTGCGTGACGCATGTGTCTTCTCCTAATGTGCCCTCTACGGGCGTTTTTGCTTTGTCCGGCCGCCGATGCGTGTCAGCGACTCTCCTTGGGGCGGGTGCCCGGTTTTGGATGGGCCGGGCTGATGCCCGGCCTACCCGAATGTCGTAGGCCGGGCTTCAGCCCGGCATCCGATCAAAAGTTGTCTTCCATCTTTTTTGCCAGATCTTCGATGTTGTCTGGCGGCCAATCCTCGACATCCATGCCAAGGTGCAGACCCATGCCGGACAGGACTTCCTTGATCTCGTTCAGCGACTTGCGGCCGAAGTTCGGAGTGCGGAGCATCTCGGCTTCGGTTTTCTGGATCAGGTCGCCGATATAGACGATGTTGTCGTTCTTGAGGCAGTTCGCAGACCGGACAGACAGTTCCAGTTCGTCCACCTTCTTGAGCAGAAGCGGGTTGAACTCGAGACCATCGTCGTCGTCCTGCGGGCGGGCCGATTCCGGTTCGTCGAAGTTGACGAAGATCGACAGCTGATCCTGCACGATCCGCGCGGCATAGGCCACGGCGTCTTCGGGCGTGAGCGAGCCATCGGTTTCGATCTTCATGGTCAGCTTGTCATAGTCCAGCACCTGCCCCTCACGGGTGGGCTGTACGTCATAGGCGACCTTCTTGACCGGCGAGTAGATCGCGTCGATCGGCATGAGACCGATGGGCGCATCTTCGGGGCGGTTCTTGTCGGCGGACACGTAGCCTTTGCCGGTGTTGACCGTCAGCTCCATGTAAAGGTCCGCACCTTCGTCGAGGTGGCAGATCACATGGTCGCGATTCAGCACTTCGATGCCGTTGGTCTCCGAGATATCACCGGCAGTGACGACGCCCGGACCCTTGGCGTTGATCGACACGCGCTTGGGGCCTTCGACCTCCATGCGGATCGAGACGCCCTTGAGATTCAGAACGATGTCTGTCACGTCTTCACGAACGCCAGCGACGCTGGAGAACTCGTGCAGCACGTTGTCGATCTGAACGCTGGTGATGGCCGCGCCCTGAAGCGAGGACAGCAGAACGCGACGCAACGCGTTGCCAAGCGTCAGGCCGAAGCCCCGCTCCAGCGGTTCGGCAACAACGGTCGCCACGCGCGACGGATCGGCGCCCGGCTTGACCTCAAGCTGCGTCGGCTTGATCAGTTCTGCCCAATTCTTGTGGATCATGCGTCCCTCCATTCTTGTTTATGCCCCATGTCCGAAAGGCAAAAACGCCCGAGGTTAAAATGACGAAAGCACGACCCCACCACACGGTGGGGCCATGCCTTTGGTGTGTTCGCTTTTAGACGCGGCGGCGCTTCGGCGGACGGCAGCCATTGTGCGCCATCGGGGTCACATCACGGATCGAGGTGATGTTGAAACCGACAGCAGCCAGAGCGCGCAGAGCCGATTCACGACCCGAACCGGGGCCCTGAACTTCGACTTCGATTGTCTTGACGCCATGTTCCTGCGCCTTGCGGCCCGCATCCTCGGCAGCCAACTGGGCCGCGTAGGGTGTGGATTTCCGCGAGCCCTTGAAACCCATGGTGCCGGCGGACGACCACGAAATGGCGTTGCCCTGCACGTCGGAGATCAGGATCTTGGTGTTGTTGAAGCTGGAGTTCACATGTGCGACGCCAGCTGCGATGTTCTTAGAGACCTTTTTCTTGCCTCCACGACGGGTATCACGTGCCATTGGTGCAGACCTCCCTTATTTCTTCTTACCGGCAATGGCCTTTGCGGGGCCTTTGCGGGTACGAGCGTTGGTGTGGGTCCGCTGACCGCGTACGGGCAGGTTGCGGCGATGACGCAGGCCACGGTAGCAGCCAAGGTCCATCAGGCGCTTGATGTTCATCTGCACGTCGCGGCGCAGGTCGCCTTCGACAGTGTAGTTGGCATCGATGTGCTCACGAACGGCAAGCACTTCGGCATCGCTCAGTTCGTTGACACGGCGGGTGGGGTCGATGTTGACCGCTTCGCAAATGGCCTTTGCGGAGGTATGGCCAATACCGGTGATGTAGGTGAGGGCGATTGGAACACGCTTCCCAGTGGGAATGTTCACGCCAGCAATACGTGCCACGTATGACTTCCTTTTCGTTGCGGGTCCGTAACTCCAGACCCTTTTTTCACAACACAAGGCCCGTCGGTTTTACCCTTGGGGCCTTTGGCTGATCAGGTGATCCACGAGGGGGTGCGACCCGCTTCGTGACAGTGATTCTCATATAGAGATGGCGGTAGATAGGAGCGTTTGACTGTGGCGTCAACCCTCAGTCGAACCAGCCTTGGCAGTCCCGGTTCCGAAGGATTTCATCCCGTATGAAACGGCCGGATGTCTCGTCCATGCATGGGCGGATTCGGTCATCTGTGGCTGACTGGCCGCTCGCGCAGCAAAAGACCCATCCCCGCAGCTTTCGTCAGTGAAGTTAACCGCAAATCTCCCGCGACTCACGCATCGACAATCTTCGCGATCTCCGCTTTTACGCTGGCCATCTCGCCCAGCCCGTCAATCGAGGACAGTTGCCCCTTGGCGTGGTAATAGCCAATCAATGGCGATGTCTGCTTGTAATAGGCCATCAAACGCACCTTGAGGCTTTCCTCGTTGTCGTCTGCGCGCACAGCCTGCCCGGCGGCGCGGGCGTCCTCAGCACGACCGACGATGCGTTGAACAAGAACTTCGTCATTGACCTGCAACTCGATGACGTAATCTAGGGTTTCGCCCTCTTCCGCCAGCAAATCAGACAGCGCGTCGGCCTGAGCCAATGTGCGTGGGAAGCCATCAAAGATGAAGCCCCCCTTCTTGCCGCCTTTCAGCTTTTCGCGGATCAGGCCAATGACGATCTCGTCCGTCACCAGATCACCGCGGGCCATCACGTCAGCGACGATCTTGCCCATCTCAGTGCCACTGTCCTTGGCTTCGCGCAGCATATCGCCGGTTGAAAGCTGGATCATGTCACGCTCTTCACACAGAAACTTGGCCTGTGTGCCTTTGCCCGCACCCGGCGGGCCCAATAGTATGATGTTCATCGACGCGCCGGGCTCCGTCTTTTGCCTTTGGACTTACCCTTGCCGCGCAACTGCGACTTTTGAATAAGACCTTCGTATTGATGCGCCAGAAGATGGCTTTGCACCTGCTGGATCGTGTCCATGGTCACCGACACCACGATGAGCACCGATGTGCCGCCGAAGTAGAACGGGATCGCGAACTGGCCGCGCAGGATTTCCGGAAGCAGACAGACCGCCGTTAGATAGGCAGAGCCCAGAACCAGCACGCGGTTGACCACATATTCGAGATACTCTGCGGTTTTCTTGCCCGGACGGATGCCCGGCACGAAGCCGTTCTGGTTCTTCAGGTTGTCGGCCACGTCATCGACCTTGAACGACACGTTGAAGGTATAGAAGTAGGCGAAGAAGACGATCATGGCACCGAAGAACAGCAGGTAAAGCGGCTGACCCGGCCCGAAATAGGCGAGGATCGTCGACATGACAGGACCGGAATTCTGACCGCTGAAGGTGCTGACAGTTGTTGGCAGCAGCAAAAGCGAGCTGGCAAAGATCGCCGGGATAACGCCCGATGGGTTGACCTTGACCGGCAAGTGGCTGTTCTGCGCTTCTGCGATTTTCATACCCATCTGGCGACGGGGATACTGAATGGTGATCTTCCGGAGCGCGCGCTCCATGAAGACCACGAACATGATCACGAGGATCACCATGAGGATCACCCCAACGATCACCGCAGGGCTGATGGCGCCGGAGCGGCCCGACGCAAAGAACTGCGCAAGGGCGGCGGGCACTTCGGCGATGATGCCGACGAAGATGATCAGCGAAATGCCGTTGCCGACACCGCGCGCGGTGATCTGTTCACCCAGCCACATCAGGAACATCGTACCACCCACAAGAGTGATCACGCAGGACGCGCGGAAGAACCAGCCCGGATCGGTGACAAGATCACCCGCCTCTAGGCTGACCGCGAGGCCATACGCCTGGAACGTGGCAAGGAACACCGTTCCGTAACGGGTGTATTGCGCGATCTTCTTGCGCCCCGCCTCGCCCTCTTTCTTGAGCTGTTCGAGCGACGGCACCATCGAGGCTAGAAGCTGAACGATAATCGAGGCCGAGATATAGGGCATGATGCCAAGGGCGAAGATTCCCATGCGACCCAGGGCACCGCCGGTGAACATCGTCAGGATGCCCCCGATGCCCTGCTGGGCCTGCTCCATGAAGTCGCGCAGGGCGATACCGTCGATCCCGGGAACCGGGATGAACGTGCCGATGCGGTAGACGATCAGAAGGCCAAGCGTAAACAAAATGCGGTTGCGCAAATCGGTCGCTTTGCCGAGCGCAGCCCAACTTGTATTCGCGGCCATTTGTTCTGCAGCTGATACCATGCGGGTCTCTTTTATGATGAACGCCGCCATGAGCGGTCCGGCTCAGGCGGCGTTTGGAAAGCTCTGGAGGACATGTAAGCGGCGCGAGGGCCGCTCACAACCTCTTATTCGGCAGCGTGTGCGGTTGTGACCGTCAGCGACCCACCAGCCTTCTCCACCGCGTCGATCGCAGATTTCGAAGCGCCCGTGACGGCCAGCGTCACTTTGGAGGTGATTTCGCCCTTGGACAGAACGCGGATACCGTCCAGCTTGCGGCGCACCAGACCGGATGCGATCAGCGCGTCCTCGTCGATCGTGCCAGCCGCATCGAGCTTGCCGGCATCGACGAATTTCTGGATCAGGCCAAGGTTGACCACGGCAAACGCCTTGCGGTTCGGCTTGTTGAAGCCACGCTTGGGAAGGCGCTGGTAGAGCGGCATCTGGCCACCCTCATAGCCCTTGATGGCCACACCCGAACGGGATTTCTGACCTTTGATACCTCGGCCACCCATCTTGCCAAGACCCGAACCCGGGCCACGGCCAACGCGTTTCTTGCGTTTGGTTGCGCCAGGATTGTCGCTGAGTTCATGCAGTTTCATATCGCTTCTCCTTTGCCGGAAACGCCCCCGAAGCGATGTGGGACGAACGCGGCTTTTCTTGATTGTGACTCGCGGACCCATCAGTCCACCGGGGGCGTATAGATCGTTGCTCGCAACGGTTCAAGAGGGCAGTTCGGTCAACTTGGAGACAATACTCCCCTCCAATGGAAAAGCCCGCCGGAGTGTCTCGGGCGGGCTTTCCTGTGTCAGAGCGGACTGACCTCAGCCGCGCTCTTCGATGATCTCGACCATGTGAGACACCTTGCGGACCATGCCGCGGATCGCGGGGGTGTCCTCAAGTTCACGGGTCTTGTGCATCTTGTTCAGGCCCAGGCCGATCAGCGTCTGACGCTGCACACCGGGGCGACGGATCGGAGAACCGATCTGCTTGACTACAATTGTCTTTGCCATCTGGATCAGGCCTCCTCAGCAACCTGGGCGCTTTCCTGCGGCGCGTCTTCACGCTTGGGCAGGATGTCAGCCACTTTCTTGCCACGACGCTGCGCGACGGAGCGCGGGCTGGACTCTTTGGAGAGACCATCCAGCGTGGCGCGGATCATGTTATACGGGTTCTGCGAGCCGATCGACTTGGCGACGACGTCTTGAACACCCAGCATTTCGAACACGGCACGCATCGGACCACCGGCGATGATACCGGTACCGGTCGGAGCTGTGCGCATGACGACCTTACCAGCGCCATGACGGCCTTCGATGTCGTGGTGCAGCGTGCGGCCTTCGCGCAGCGGCACGCGGATCATCTTGCGCTTTGCTTGCTCGGTCGCCTTGCGGATGGCCTCGGGGACCTCCTTGGCCTTACCTTTGCCAAAGCCAACGCGGCCTTTCTGGTCGCCCACAACGACAAGCGCGGCGAAGCCGAAGCGCTTACCACCTTTGACGGTCTTGGACACCCGGTTGATTGCGACAAGGCGATCGGCAAATTCCGGCGCCTGCTCTTCACGTTCGCGGCGATTGCCACGACGATTGTTTTCACGTTCTGCCATCTAGGCATCCTTTGAGTTGTGGGCCTATGGCCCGTTGTCCAATCCAGGTGAGCTTTGTGGCGCTCCCGGATCATCGGGAAGGGCTGCCCCTTCCGCAAAACGTATGCCGGGCAGAAGCCCGGCCTACGAATTTGGCAGGGTGCGTGCAGGCACGCACCACCACCTTAGATCTTCAGACCACCTTCGCGGGCTGCGTCGGCCAGAGCCTTGACGCGGCCGTGGAAGAGGAAACCGCCACGATCGAAATAGGCTTCTTCGATCCCGGCTTTCTTGGCGCGCTCGGCAATCGCCGCACCGACCTTCTGGGCCGATTCGACGTTGTTCTTGCCACCAAGCTCTTTTTCCATCGTGGAAGCCGCTGCCAGCGTCACGCCGTTCACATCGTCGATCAGCTGAACGCTGATGTTCTTGTTGGAACGGTGAACGCTGAGGCGCACGCGCCCTGCATTGACCTTGCGAAGTTTGTTCCGAACGCGCAGACGGCGCTTCTGGAACAGATCACGTTTACTGTTTGCCATGTCCTTGCGTCCTTACTTCTTCTTGCCTTCCTTCTGGAAGATGTATTCGCCCTTATAGCGGATGCCCTTGCCCTTATAGGGCTCTGGGCGACGCCAGTCGCGAATGTTGGCGGCAACCTGACCCACCAGCTGAGCGTCATGGCCTTCGACCACGATCTCTGTCTGCTTGGGCACGGTCAAAACCACACCGTCCGGAATTTGGAAATCAACGTCATGCGACAGACCGAGGTTCAGCTTCAGGACATTGCCCTGAAGCGTCGCACGGTAACCAACACCCCGAATTTCAAGCTCTTTCTTGAAGGTGTTGGACACGCCGTGCACCAGGTTCGCCACCATTGTGCGGGACATCCCCCACTGCTGGCGGGCGCGCTTGGACTTGCCGCGCGGTGTGACGGTGATCACGTTATCTTCAACCGAGATAGTGATATCATCGGTCGCGGTGAAGCTGCGGGACCCTTTCGGGCCCTTCACTTCGACGGTCTGGCCAGACACGGATGCAGAGACACCCGAGGGCAGCTCGACCGGCTGTTTACCAATACGAGACATTACCAGACCTCCTTAGAAGAGTGTGCAAAGTACTTCGCCGCCAACATTGTGGCTGCGGGCACTTGCATCGGTCATGACGCCTTTGGATGTGGACACGATCGACACACCGAGACCCTGACGGACCTGCGGGATGTCATCCACACCCAGATACACACGACGGCCCGGCTTGGACACGCGCTTGAGTTCGCGGATCACGGGGGTGCCATCGTAGTACTTGAGGCTGATTTCATATGCGGGGTGGCCATTCACGTCCTTGGTTTCTTCGAAACCACGGATGTAGCCCTCATCGAGCATCACCGCGAGAACACGACCGCGCAGCTTGGAGGCCGGTGTCATGGTCGTGGATTTGCCGCGCATCTGTGCGTTGCGGATACGGGTGAGCATATCGCCGATAGGATCGTTCATACTATGCCCTCCTTACCAGCTCGACTTGACCATGCCGGGGGCTTGTCCATTGCTGGCAAGTTCACGAAGCATGATCCGGCTGACCTTGAGTTTACGGTAATAGGCGTGCGGACGCCCGGTGAGCTGGCAGCGGTTGTGCAGGCGCGAGGGCGCGCTGTTCCGCGGCAGTTTTGCAAGCTTGAGGCGCGCCTTGAAGCGCTCTTCCATCGGCTTGCTTTCGTCGTTCGCGATTGCTTTCAGCTCAGCCCGCTTGGCGGCGTATTTTTCCACCAGCGCCTGACGCTTCTTCTCGCGTTCAATCATTGCTTTCTTCGCCATGGTATCAGTCCCCTCAGGCGTTGAACGGCATGTTGAAGTGCTTCAACAGCGCCTTGGCTTCCGCATCGGTCTTTGCGGTCGTCGTGATGATGATATCCATGCCCCAAACTTCATCGACCTTGTCGAATTCGATTTCGGGGAACACGATGTGCTCTTTCATGCCCATGGCAAAGTTGCCACGACCATCAAAGGACGGTTTCACGCCGCGGAAGTCCCGAATACGGGGCATCGCGATGGTGATCAGGCGGTCGAGGAAATCGTACATCCGGTCGCCACGCAGGGTCACCTTGGCACCAAGAGGCATTTCTTCGCGAACGCGGAAGCCCGCGATGGATTTCTTTGCCTTGGTGGTCACGGCCTGCTGACCAGCGATCTTTGTCAGATCCTCAACAGCGGATTTCGCCTTCTTGCTGTCACGGACAGCCTCTGCGCCGCAGCCGATGTTCAGCACGATCTTGTCGAGGCGCGGAATCATCATGTCGTTCGTATAACCGAACTCTTCCTTCATCGCGGCCTTGATCTGCTCGCGGAAGACGGACTTGAGGCGCGGGGTGTAGGTTGCGGTATCAAGCATCGATCACATCCCCTGTTGTCTTGGCGAAACGGACCTTCTTGTCGCCTTCGACCTTAAAGCCAACGCGGGTCGGTTTGCCGTTTGCATCGACGATCGCCAAGTTAGACAGGTCGATCGGCATCGCCTTGGGTGTGCGACCGCCCTGTGTGGTCTGGGACTGGCGCACGTGGCGGATCGCCATGTTGACGCCATCAACCACAGCCTTGCCGGCCTTCGGATCGACGGAAGCGATGGTGCCCGACTTGCCTTTGTCTTTACCGGCAAGAACAACCACCTTGTCACCTTTGCGGAGTTTAGCAGCCATTACAGCACCTCCGGAGCAAGCGAGATAATTTTCATGAAGTTCTTGGCGCGCAGCTCACGCACAACCGGTCCGAAGATACGCGTACCGACGGGTTCACCTGCGTTGTTCAGGATCACTGCGGCGTTGCGGTCAAATCGGATGGCTGTGCCGTCTTCGCGACGGACTTCCTTGGCGGTGCGTACGACGACGGCCTTGCGGACGTCCCCCTTCTTCACGCGACCGCGCGGGATGGCTTCCTTCACGGATACGACGATGATGTCACCCACCGACGCGTATTTCCGCTTGGACCCACCCAGAACCTTGATGCACTGAACACGGCGTGCGCCGCTGTTGTCAGCAACATCCAGATTGGTCTGCATCTGGATCATAATCTGTCTCCCGACGTCCCGGACCGCTCAGAGCGAGGCATTGGCCCGGGGGTTTCGTAAATGCCGAAAGGCTATCGCTTACTCAGCGATAACCTCCCAACGTTTGGTCTTCGACTTGGGGGCGCATTCCTGAATGCGGACGACGTCCCCAACTGCGAATTTCTCGGCCTCGTCATGGGCACGATATTTCTTGGACTTCCGGATCGTCTTTTGAAGAACCGGGTGCTTGAAGCGGCGCTCGACGGAAACAGTCACGGTCTGCGTGTTCGCTGTCGATGTAACGGTGCCGGAAAGAATACGTTTGGGCATCTGTCTGGCTCCCTCTTACGCGTCGCTGGCAGCCGAGGCCGCCTTTTGGTTCAGCACGGTGTTGATGCGTGCCACGTTGCGGCGCACCTGGCGGATGCGCGCAGTATTCTCAAGCTGGCTTGTGGCCTGTTGAAAGCGGAGGTTGAAGGCCTCTTTCTTCAGCGAAACAAGCTCGTCCCGGAGTTGATCCGGTGTCTTGTCATTCAGTTCCTTGGCGTTCATGCGCCGTTCCTTTCTATCAACGTCACCGGAGAGCCCCATCGTTGATGTGGGTCACCCTGATTCCCGGTGGAGGTGGATGAAGTGGCGCGTATAGGCGGGATGCCAGAGTCGCGCAACCCCTTTGTTTACACGGCGCTTCATTGTCCTCTCGCCATTGGTGCGACCACCTATTATGACGGGTCCATGAGCACAATATCTTCTCTCTTCGTGACCCGCCTCTACCACGCGCCCCTGTCCGAGCAAGCGCCGAACATCGACGCCGAGGAAATGGAAAACTCCTGTTTCGCCATCGCCGAAGATGACGAGGCCGGCCAGAACTGGTGCGAGGACAACGCCTATCCGGGCTACACCTCCTATGCATCGCTAACCGACCTGCCCTGGCGCTTCCCGATCTTTGCCGACCTCGTGAAGACGCTCGACGCCCATGTCGCGGCCTTTGCCGAGGATCTGCAATTCGATCTGGACGGGCGCAAGCTGGTGCTCGAAGACCTCTGGATCAACATCCTGCCCGAAGGCGGGTTTCACTCCGCCCATATCCACCCGCATTCTGTGATTTCCGGCACCACCTACGTGTCGATGCCCGAAGGCGCGTCAGCGCTAAAGCTGGAAGACCCCCGCCATGCGATGATGATGGCCGCCCCACCCCGCCGAAAGGACGCGCGCGAAGAGATGCGGAACTTCATCTACGTGAAACCGGCGGTGGGTGACGTGCTGCTCTGGGAAAGCTGGTTGCGCCACGAAGTGGTGATGAACCAGTCCGAGGAAGAGCGCGTGTCGGTGAGTTTCAATTATCGGTGGGAGTGATCAGGTCACCGAAGGCTTCAGAACCCGATCTTTTGCATACGGTAAGCCACCTTGCGATGAATGAAGGGCGGCAACACGTCCTGTAACCACTCGCGCCGCGCGATCACGCGATCAGGCTGATCGGCTGTACCGGGGCGGGGTTTGAACAACGTGGTATGCGACTTGCGCGTCGCGTCCCAAGTGGCGGTATAGTAATAGAGCGCGATGGACATGCGCGGCTCTCCGTCAGGGTGGTTCACAGTCTCGGGATTCCCATGCCAACTGTCCGAGCTTGTGTTGAAACAGCACATGCGATTGAACTCGGGCACAAAGCTGGCAACCTTGGCCGTCATGTCCGTGTTCCAGATCTCGAAAGACCCACCATATTCCTCTTTCCAACCCTTATTGAGATAGATGAGGATGTTGATCCTGCGCTCCAGACCCATGAACTTGTGGTGATTGAAATCGGCGTGGATATCCAGATGGCCACCATTGGCCACGCGATGGATACCGCCGCCCATGAAATAGGGATCGGGAATCAATCCGCGAATGCCGGTCAACTCCTGCAGGAACAAGAGCACTGGCCGTGAATTCAAAGCGTAGAACAAGGACCGCGTGTAGGCTGGCAAACGCTCTGGCTGATAGCTGGCTTTCAGTTTCTCCTGCGCCCGGTCAAAGCTCTCTTCCGCCTCGGGCAGTTCTGCCAGTTCAGCGAGCACACGATCGAGAATTTCCTCCGGCAGGAAATTGTCGAACCCGCCATAGGGGTAAGGTTCCTTGCTTTGATAGGCGTCGCCGAAAGGTTTCGCCGCAGCGCGCGCGTCATCGTTCGAGATTAGCAGCGTGTCGGGGTCGAGGTTCAGGATTGCCATGTCATCCATTCTCCGGGCCAATAACAGATGTCGCAAGGGTCCTGTCAAGGCACTCTCAGGTCAAGTGGTAAGACGTTTAAGGCAAGCTTTATCGGCGACGTAGCTGACAATCGAATGGTTCGTTGCCGATTTCCGGGAGGACTGGAAACAAAAACCCCCGGCACTTTCGCGCCGGGGGGCTCAAAACTCGTAGGGTGCATGCCTGCACGCACCAACCCGTTTACCAGTCCTCGCGGACCACGACGCGGGTCTTGATCGGCAGCTTCATCGCGGCCAGACGCAGTGCCTCGCGGGCAATGTCCTCACCGACGCCGTCGATTTCGAACATCACGCGACCCGGCTTAACCTTGGCTGCCCAGTAATCGACCGAACCCTTACCTTTACCCATACGGACTTCGGTAGGCTTCGACGTGACCGGTGTATCCGGGAAAATCCGGATCCAGACACGGCCCTGACGCTTCATGTGACGCGTCATGGCACGACGGGCTGCTTCGATCTGACGTGCAGTAACACGCTCAGGCTGAAGCGCCTTGAGGCCGAAAGTGCCAAAGTTCAGATCGGAGCCGCCCTTGGCTTCGCCCTTGATCCGGCCTTTGAACATCTTGCGGAATTTTGTACGCTTTGGTTGAAGCATGATTAGTTCCTCCGACCGCCGCCAGCACCACGCGGTGCGGGACCGTCTTGCAGTTCCTGTGCCTTACGATCCCGTGCGGCCGGATCATGTTCCATGATCTCGCCTTTGAAGATCCAGACCTTGATCCCGATGATGCCGTAGGGCGTTTCCGCTTCCACGTTGGCATAATCGATGTCGGCGCGCAGCGTGTGCAGCGGCACCCGGCCTTCGCGGTACCATTCGGTCCGTGCGATTTCCGCGCCACCCAGACGACCGGCAACGTTCACGCGGATGCCGAGGGCACCCATACGCATGGCGTTCTGCACGGCGCGCTTCATGGCACGACGGAAGGACACACGACGCTCGAGCTGCTGCGAGATGCTCTCGCCAACCAGCTGCGCGTCAAGCTCCGGCTTGCGCACTTCAACGATGTTGAGGTGCAGTTCGCTGTCCGTCTTCGCGGCAAGCTTCTTGCGCAGGGTTTCGATGTCCGCGCCTTTCTTGCCGATGATGACGCCGGGGCGTGCGGTGTGAATGGTCACGCGGCACTTCTTGTGCGGACGCTCGATGATGACACGGGCGACGCCTGCCTGCTTGCACTCTTTCGCAATGAACTCACGCATCGCGATGTCTTCGAGCAAGAGGTTGCCGTAGTCCTTGGTGTCTGCGTACCAACGGCTGTCCCAGGTGCGGTTCACCTGAAGACGCATGCCGATCGGATTGGTTTTGTTACCCATTAGGCCTGCTCCTCAACTTGACGCACCTTGATGGTGATCTCCGAAAACGGCTTCATGATCTTGCCGAAACGACCACGCGCCCGGGGGCGGCCACGCTTCATGACAAGGTTCTTGCCGACATAGGCTTCGGCGACGATCAGTTCGTCCACGTCAAGCCCGTGGTTGTTTTCGGCGTTTGCAATCGCGGACTGAAGGCATTTCTTCACGTCTGCTGCGATCCGCTTCTTGGAGAAGGTCAGATCGGTCAGCGCGCGATCCACTTTCTTGCCGCGGATCAGACCGGCAACAAGATTGAGTTTCTGCGGGCTGGTGCGCAGCATCCGCAGCTTCGCCATGGCTTCGTTGTCAGCCACGCGGCGGGGGTTCTTTTCCTTGCCCATGACTTACTTCCGCTTCGCTTTTTTGTCAGCCGCGTGACCGTAATAGGTCCGTGTCGGCGAATATTCACCGAACTTCTGACCGATCATGTCTTCGGTGACATTCACAGGAATATGCTTCTGGCCGTTATACACGCCAAACGTCAGACCCACGAACTGGGGCAGGATCGTCGAGCGGCGCGACCAGATCTTGATGACTTCATTGCGGCCGGATTCGCGCGACGCTTCTGCCTTTTTCAAGACATAGGCATCGACAAACGGGCCTTTCCATACAGAGCGCGACATGGTTTACCGCCCCTTCTTCTTGGCGTGACGCGAGCGGATGATCAGCTTCTGCGACGCCTTGTTCTTGTTGCGGGTCTTCTTACCCTTCGTTGGCTTACCCCATGGGGTCACCGGGTGACGACCACCAGACGTCCGGCCTTCACCACCACCGTGCGGGTGGTCGATCGGGTTCATCACGACACCACGGACACTCGGGCGGATGCCCTTGTGACGCATGCGGCCTGCCTTGCCGAAGTTCTGGTTCGAATTGTCGGGGTTGGACACCGCGCCAACGGTGGCCATGCATTCCTGGCGCACCATGCGCAATTCACCCGAGCTCAGGCGGATCTGCGCGTAGCCACCGTCACGGCCCACGAACTGAGCGTAGGTCCCTGCCGCACGGGCGATCTGACCACCCTTGCCGGGCTTCAGCTCGATGTTGTGAACGATTGTGCCGATGGGCATTCCCGAGAAGGGCATCGCATTGCCCGGCTTCACGTCGGCTTTTTGCGACGACACAACGCGGTCGCCGATGGCGAGGCGTTGCGGGGCAAGGATATAGGCCTGTTCGCCATCGTCATACTGGACGAGCGCGATAAAGGCGGTGCGGTTGGGGTCATATTCGATGCGCGCGACGGTCGCGCCCACGTCAAACTTGTTCCGCTTGAAATCAACGATCCGGTAGAGGCGTTTCGCCCCACCACCGCGACGACGGGATGTGATACGTCCGGTGTTGTTCCGGCCACCCGATTTGGTCAAACCCTCAGTGAGGGCTTTGACCGGACGGCCTTTCCACAGCTCCGAACGGTCGATCAGCACCAGCCCGCGCTGGCCCGGCGTCGTCGGCTTATACGACTTGAGTGCCATGCTTTCTGTCTTCCGTTAGCAAGTGCAGGTCTTTGACGACCCGCTATGTTTGGGCGGATGTTTCCGCCATGGTATAGGCCCCCGTAGGTGCCCGATTAGCGCAACAACGAAGCCCCGGACGAATCCGGGGCTGCGCGGTTGGGGGTTACTAGGAGGTGTGGCGCGCGGCGTCAAGCGTCGAGCGGTGTTTTAGTGCAGTCCGTCCCCTTCGCTTGCACCGCGCATGACGACAGACGGAGCAATCTGTTGCCCTGCCAATGTGAATGCACTCACCCGAATTAATCTGTGCTTAACCAAAAACCGCGATGACTGACACCACAAGTATAAGTTGCAACGCACAACAAAATGTAATACAAATTATGCAGAAATTCGAATGGGACGAGACCAAGAACCAGGCCAACATTGCAAAACACGGGATCAGTTTCGATCTGGCCTCGCGGGTTTTCGAAGGCTTCACGCTAGATGCCGAGGACAGCCGCGAAGACTACGGCGAACGCCGCATACTGAGTATCGGCTGTGTTGATGGCATCGCGGTGCTGGTTGTCGTTCACACCAACAGAAATGGCATTTGCCGTATCATATCTGCCCGGCAGGCCAACCAACAGGAACGCACACGCTATGACCAAGCGTTACAAGACAGCCCTGACGGCGGAAGAGATCGCCAAACGCCCTGACACCGAAATCGACTATTCCGACATCTCCGAACTGGGACCCGAGTTCTGGGACAACGCCAAGGTCACGCCCCCCCGCACGAAACCAGTGGTCAGCCTCCGCCTGCCCGAAGACGTGATCGCTTTTTTCAAAGCCGAAGACCCCAAGGGTTATACCAAACGCATGGCCGCCGTCCTGAAAGCCTATGCCGACGCCCACAAAGCGTGACACTCACAATCTCCATTATCTCAAAACTTAGGGTGCGTTTTCACACGCACCTAGCGCCAGCCGGGCCATCGCCAGACCGCGGGATGGCGATCCGACAGGTCTTCAGCGGCGCTTTACACCTGCCAAATCCGAAGGACCTTCGAGCGAGGCACTGACCTCACCAAATCGCCAGCCCGGGGCGCGGTCTGGCGATGGCCCATCGCCTTTGGCGCTGTTCGGGCCAAAATAATTTCGTATAGTCCGCCTGACATCCGACATTTTTTCTCTTGGCTTGAATCGAGGGTAAAGACTTGTACGATTTTGAGAAAGCAATCACGGCAATTGAGGCTCACATCAATGATGGTTCGACGGAAAAACTCCGCTACGCCGCCCTTGAAGCAAGAATTGCGATCGAATCTGTCGCAATTGATCGATTGCAAATTTCGCGCCCTTACATTTCTTCTGAAGACTTGAGGCGATGGAAACCACGCGACATAATGAGTTTTTTGTTGAAAGAAGTAGATACAAGAATGACAAGCCAATTGTCGCTCTCGTTCTCTAATGCCCTCCCACCCGGAACTAAACAAATCAAAGAAAACTATGAGGAACTGGAATGGAAGTTCCTTGGAAATCAAAGTGAAGTCAACATAAAAACGCTGAACAAGCTTTGGCACAAAGCATCAGGTTTCTTGCACGTTGATCTTGCGGGTCGGAACGTTTCAGAACTCAGAAGTGAAATCCTCACTCTACTTAAAGACGTATTAGGCTTCCTAAACGAAATTAAGGATGGAAGCCTTGTCATTGCAATGGTCGATAGAAGTTACACATATCAGTGTGAATGTGGCACTGCGATCAAACGAAACCAAGAGTTTCTCCGCGAAAAAATGATCATTGGATGCCCTAATCCGGCTTGTTCTGAAACATACTTAACAAAGCAGGAAGAAGGGGAGATTGTCCTTGAAAACCGAGGCCTGACTTTCGCTTGCCCACAGTGCTCGGAAAAGATGTGGGTTCCCGGAGCACTCGTAGACAAACTGCGAGGTGAACAGCGGCTCGAATGGCGTTGCGCAAAGTGTGATCAAACAGGTTACATTAAAGGTGAGCCAAAACTGTTCTCCCGAAAACGCACTTAGTCATAGAGACCTAATCCAGTTCCAGTTTCCAAACTGATACGAAAAAAGCCCCCCACCATCACTGGCGAGGGGCTTTCCAATTCTCGTAGGCCGGGCTTCAGCCCGGCATCCAATCACAGACCCGTGGTCACGTCGATGGTGTTGCCTTCGGCAAGGGTCACGTAGGCTTTCTTCACGTCCTTCCGGCGACCCATGGTCCCCCGGAAACGCTTGGTTTTGCCTTTGGTGATCGTCGTGTTGACCGCCTTGACCGACACACCAAACAGAGCCTCAACGGCCTCCTTGATCTGCGGTTTGTTGGCGTCGATCGCCACTTCGAACACCACCGCGCCGTTTTCGGACGCCATTGTGGTTTTCTCGGTGATGATCGGCTTGCGGATCACATCGTAATGTTCAGCTTTCGCGCTCATTTCAGACGAGCCTCCAGTGCTTCGACACCCGCCTTCGTGAGCACGAGCGTGTCACGCTTGAGGATGTCATAGACGTTTGCCCCCATCGACGGCAGAACATCGAGACCGTCGATATTCGCTGCGGCGCGGATGAAGTTTTCGTTCACCTCTGCCCCGTCGATGATCAGCGCGCGCTTCCAGCCCAGGTTCTTGACCTGCTTGGCCAGGGACGATGTCTTGCCATCGGAATCGATGTTCTCGATGATGACAAGCGAACCGTCCTTCAGCTTGGCGGACAGGGCGTGCATGAGACCCAGCTTGCGCACCTTCTTGGGAAGGTCGTGCGCGTGGCTGCGCGGCGTCGGGCCCTTGTAGATACCACCCTTGCGGAAGATCGGAGCCTTGCGGGAGCCGTGGCGTGCGCCGCCGGTGCCCTTCTGGCGATAGATCTTCTTGGTCGAGTAGCTGACTTCGGACCGTGTTTTCACCTTGTGGGTGCCAGCCTGCGCCTTGTTGCGCTGCCAGCGGACCACACGGTGAAGAATGTCGGCGCGCGGCTCGAGACCAAAGATCTCGTCGCCCAGCTCGACCGACCCGGCGGTTCCGCCGTCCAGTTTGATCACGTCGAGTTTCATTCCTCGCCTTCCTTCTTCTCAGCCTGAATTTCCGCCTCGGCTTCTTTCAGTGCGGCTTCTTCCGCGGCGGCCTGCTCGGCTGCTGCGGCCTCTGCTGCTGCGGCTTCCTCGGCGGCGGCCTGTGCGGCAGCTTCCTCGGCAAGACGCTTGGCTTCTTCACCGGCCGACCGCAGGGCGGCGGGCAGGATCACGTTTTCCGGGGTCGGCTTCTTCATGGCGTCCTTGACAGTCACCCAACCACCCTTGGAGCCGGGAACGGCGCCCTTGATCATGATGATCCCACGCTCTGCGTCGGTCTTCACAACCTGGAGGTTCTGGGTCGTCACTTTGACAGCGCCCATGTGACCGGCCATCTTCTTGCCTTTGAAGACCTTGCCCGGATCCTGACACTGACCGGTGGAGCCGTGCGAACGGTGCGAAATCGACACACCGTGCGAGGCCCGCAGACCACCGAAGTTGTGACGCTTCATGGCACCGGCAAAACCTTTACCGATCGAGGTGCCGGAGACATCCACGAACTGACCTTCGAAGTAATGGTCAGCGGTGATCTCTTCACCCACGTTGATCAGGTTTTCGGGTGCGACGCGGAATTCCGCGACCTTCCGCTTGGGTTCCACGTTCGCCGCAGCAAAGTGACCACGCATCGCCTTGGACACGCGCTTTACCTTGATCGAACCGGTGCCCAGCTGGACTGCCGAATAGCCATCTTGCTCGGCGGTGCGCTGAGCGACCACCTGAAGCTTGTCGAGTTGGAGGACGGTCACGGGAATCTGCTTTCCGTCTTCCATGAAAAGCCGGGTCATGCCGACTTTCTTAGCGATGATACCAGAGCGCATCATTGGATACTCTCCTTATACCTTGATCTCGACATCCACGCCAGCGGCGAGGTCGAGCTTCATCAGGGCATCAACGGTTTGCGGGGTCGGATCAACGATGTCGAGCAGACGCTTGTGGGTACGGATTTCCCACTGGTCGCGCGATTTCTTGTTGACGTGCGGGCCACGCAGAACGGTGAATTTCTCAATCTTGTTCGGCAGCGGGATCGGGCCGCGCACGGTGGCGCCCGTCCGCTTGGCGGTGTTCACGATTTCCTGTGTCGACGCATCGAGCACACGGTAATCAAACGCCTTGAGCCGAATGCGAATGTTTTGGCTTTGCATTGGTCTTAGCCTTTACTGGCGTTGCGGTTGAGAGGATGACGCAGGACCACCCTGCCCCTTCATCGAACCGAATACGGGACGGCTTGACGCCGCCCCGCGCAATATACTCTCGTCGGCTTACGCGACGATTTTGGACACGACGCCCGAACCGACGGTGCGGCCGCCTTCGCGGATCGCGAAGCGGAGGCCGTCTTCCATGGCGAT
>JBGRQD010000031.1:0-31298 GCA_041725935.1 Pelagibaca sp. | reverse complement strand
GCGCTAAACATGGATGACCGCTCTCGTGAAGCTGCACTGCGGCGTGGCAAGGTCGGGTGAAAGTCTCCTGAGGGCCGATCTGAAAGCGCTCCCTCAGCACCGGTAATTGCGAAGTAACACCAACCTCGCCAGCGTCCTTGGAAATCCGCGCGAAGAGGCCGGCGGCTCAATATTTCCTTGACGCATTCCGCAGACCGACACTGAAGAAACGCCCTACGTGCCTTCGTCACTGTCCGGCTTCGGCTTATTCCCCATCGCCATATACCTCGGTTCACCAGTCTTTGGGTTTCGGGCAAACATGATGCGATCCCTGCGCAAACGGCGGAAGGCCATGTTCTCCCTCTGAAGTTCCATCATGGTGATCTCGCCACGAGCGAGCCTCTCCTCATCGCGCTGCCGGGACAACTCCTTCTGCCGCTTACGCTTCTCCGGGTCAAAGTACTTTGGTTCGTCGTCGCCATTCATGTGTTTCAGCCTTCACAATTCTGGATTGGCATATGTCAAAGACCCAACTAGGCATTGGGGACCCGGAGCAGCGCAGACCCGGAAGCCCGCTCCTGGTATGGTCCTCCACCCTGAGGCAAGGCGATGCTTTCGTTTGACCTGATATGATCCGCTCAGCAGTTTCCTGCTTTCTTTGATGATGTATCAGTTTGAGTATGTGCCCATGGCGCTCCCCTGCGTGATCCATGGGCACGTCACCGATCACGCGGAAATCGACGTTTCAAGGAGCTTGTTTTCCGGTGTATCCGAATAATCGGACCAACGAGTGTTTTCGCTGTTTGGTTTTGACGCGCCCGTTTCGCGTGCGCCCAAAGCCATCATGGTGCATTTGCTGGCCATCGGTTGGACCCGCAAAATTCGAGCCCTGTTTTTCGCAGGGCCGAAGTTGCCCGAGGTCATCCGCGATCGGACAACAAATTGCTTCTGCACAGGAAACAATGCCAAGGCTTGGACGTGGAAACACCTGTGGGTCGGTGGCGCGGATCCGGGGAATCAGCTTGGCATCAGGGCAGCACCGTTGAGGTCGTTCGCGCCTCAATGCAGACGCGGTCGCCCCTCCAGCATTTCCGCCCGGGTCAGCATGCGCACCACGTCCCGGAGGCTCAGGCGCCGCCCTGTGGCTGCCGGGGCGCGCACGATGGCATCCAGAACCGCATCCCGCGCCTCGTCGGAGAGGCCGAGCTTGGCGGCACGTCTGGTTGCGAAGTCCAGAAGCTGAGCCTCCGTCACGTCCGGGACCTCGATCACTGCGCATCGGCTCCGCACAGGTTCCGACACCAGATGCACATCGTTCGACGTCAGAACCCACGACAGGTGAGACATATCGAACTGAACACGAAAATACTGGCATTCCCAACCACGCGCCGTTGCAGGCTCCAGCAGCGAGAGAAGAGCGTCGGCGAAGGAATAGGTCGATCCTCGCGTTGACGTCTTCGATGTGGCCTTGCAGATCTCGTCCACGATGATCATCGGGTTCGCAACGGTCTTGGCCAGCATGAGGTCAATCGGGCGTCCCGCCTGCGCTGTTCCCCAGCCACGCTCAAGCCCGACAAGGGCCATCCCCGCGCCGCCCTTGCTTGCGTCGATCTCGGCCATGGGAAGGTGCAGCGCCTCCGCCAAGGCGCGGGCCCAGACGCTCTTTCCGATGCCCGGCGGTCCGTTCAGGATCATCGGGCGGATCTTGATCGGATCACCACGCTTGGCCGCCAGCCGCAACTCGTGCCAGGCATACTCCGTCGCCCGTGCCATCCACGGCATCTCTTCGTGCAGGGCCGCCGCCACCTCATCCGCCCAGTCTTCATTCTGCGGCATCACCGCAAACATGCCAGGGAGGCTGGGCTTCAGCCGATCGTATTCTTCGCGCTTCAGATGGGACGCACCAGCGGCCCTCACCCGGGCTTTGGCCAGCTTCGAGGCTCGCTCAGCGATGCGTCGTGTGTCGAACATGGTCAGGTCGATACCGCTGGAGAGCGTCTCTGCAAACTCGTCGAAATCGTCCACCTCGAACTCGGAGGAGCGCTCATCCTCCCCGATCAGGTCGCGGGCCAGTTTCTTCTTGCGGATCGTCTTCAGCACCTCTTTCAGGTGATCGGCGATGATTTTGGGGTCTGTCTCGTAATCCGGAAGGTCGATGATCTTGATGCGCATGTCGTGTCCATGTCCGTAATCTCATTTGGGGTCCACCAACGCCCTTGGGCAACGGGGGTGCGAACGCTCAGAAGCAGCGTCGTATGAGATGTCGGGTTTGGATAAGCGTGATCATGGGCCAACTGAGACGCCCTTTTGCCCCCTCCGTCAACCCCGCCAGCATCAAGCAAAAAGCGCCGCCCCTGTCGGAGCGGCTTTTTTGGCCTCTAGCAAAATCAATGACTTATGCCGCAGTGGCAGAGCATGACCCGCCAAGTGGCGGCCGAAATGCCCGGAATGGCAAAATTACCCCGGGCATCTCACAAAAACCGAAGACCAACCCCTCATCCACACTTGCTATGACCACAGGAACCACAGGTCATGCACCCTTCGACCATGCGCATGTCGTACTGGCCGCAGGACGGGCAGGCCTTGCCGCGACCGCCGGGCAGGTTGACCACTTGCGCCTGCGGGTCGGATTTGAGGCCCATGCCCTCGCCAGCAAGGAACCCGATGGCGATCATGTGTTGTTCGATCACCCCGCCGATGGCGGCGAGGATCGACGGGATGTACTTGCCCTGCACCCAGGCGCCGCCGCGTGGATCGAACACCGCCTTCAGCTCTTCGACCACGAAGGACACATCGCCGCCGCGCCGGAAAACTGCCGAGATCATCCGTGTCAGCGCCACGGTCCAAGCAAAATGCTCCATGTTCTTTGAGTTGATGAACACCTCGAACGGCCTGCGATGCCCGCCGACGATGATGTCGTTGATCGTGAGGTAGATCGCGTGTTCGCTGTCGGGCCATTTCAGCTTGTAGGTCGCGCCTTCCAGCGCCTTGGGTCGGTCCAGCGGTTCGGACATGTAGATCACATCGCCATGCGGTTGCTGGGGTTCTTCGTCCGAGGCCGTCACCACTTCGGGCGCGTCCGATTTCTTCTCCTCCGAAACACTCAAAACCGACCCGGTCACGTCATTCGGACGGTAGGTCGTGCAGCCCTTGCAGCCGGTCTCGAACGCCTCCATGTAAACGTCCTTGAACGCCTCGAAGGAGATGTCCTCGGGGCAGTTGATCGTCTTGGAGATCGAACTGTCCACCCATTTTTGTGCGGCTGCCTGCATCTTCACATGCTCCAGCGGGGCCAGCGTCTGGGCGTTCACGAAGTATTCGGGCAGCTGACGGTCGCCGAACTTTTCGCGCCACATCTGCACGGCGTAATCGACCACCTCTTCCTCGGTGCGGGTGCCGTCCTTCTGCAGAACCTTGCGTGTATAGGCATAGGCAAAGACCGGCTCGATCCCCGATGACACGTTCCCCGCGTAAAGCGAGATCGTCCCGGTCGGCGCGATGGACGTGAGCAGCGCGTTGCGGATGCCGTGTTCGCGGATGGCGTCGCGCACGTCTTCGTCCATCATCTGCATGGTGCCAGACGCAAGGAATTTTTCCGCATCGAACAGCGGGAACGCGCCCTTCTCCTTTGCCAGATCCACCGACGCCAGGTACGCGGCGCGGGCAATCGCGTGCAACCAGCGCTCGGTCTGTCGCGCCGCCTCGTCCGAGCCATAGCGCAGACCCAGCATCAAGAGGGCATCTGCCAGCCCCGTCACACCCAAGCCGATCCGGCGCTTCGCCTGCGCCTCGGCCCGCTGCGCCTCCAAAGGAAAGCGCGACGCATCGACTACATTGTCCATCATCCGCACGGCGGTGGCGACCAGATCGTTGAGCGCGGTCACATCGAGCGCTGCCGACTCCTCGAACGGGTCGCTGACCAGCCGCGCCATGTTGATCGACCCCAGCAGACACGCACCATAAGGCGGCAGGGGCTGTTCCCCGCAGGGGTTGGTGGCCGCGATTGTCTCGACATAGCTCAGGTTGTTGGCCTTGTTGATCCGGTCGATGAAGATCACGCCCGGCTCTGCATAATCATAGGTCGCGCGCATGACGCGGTTCCACAGATCGCGCGCCTGCACCGTGCGGTAGACTTTGCCGTCAAAGACCAGATCCCACGAGCCGTCCGCCTTGACCGCTTCCATGAAATCATCCGTGACCAGCACCGACAGGTTGAACATCCGCAGCCGCGCGGCATCCGACTTTGCCCCGATGAAATCCTCGATATCCGGGTGATCGCAGCGCATCGTGGCCATCATCGCACCGCGCCGCGACCCCGCCGACATGATCGTGCGGCACATCGCGTCCCAGACATCCATGAAGGACAGCGGGCCAGAGGCATCGGCGGCCACGCCTTTGACCCCTGCCCCCTTGGGCCGGATCGTGCTGAAATCATAGCCGATGCCGCCGCCCTGCTGCATCGTCAGCGCGGCCTCTTTCAGCATCTCGAAAATG
This sequence comes from Pelagibaca sp., assembly GCA_041725935.1. Classification (GTDB taxonomy): domain Bacteria; phylum Pseudomonadota; class Alphaproteobacteria; order Rhodobacterales; family Rhodobacteraceae; genus Marivita. The sequence continues at coordinate 26,825 of JBGRQD010000031.1, read as the reverse complement.
CCGCCCATGCTGTCGGGGATCGTGCCCATGACAAAGCAATTGAACAGCGTCACCGACCGCGCCGTACCCGCGCCCGCGGTGATCCGCCCGGCGGGCAGGTATTTGAAATCCGACAGTGCGTCGTAGAAACGGTCTTCCCAGACCTGCGGCTCGGCCTCGACCTCGGCCAGAGCCCGCGCGATGCGCCGCCACGTGTCTTCGACCGTGCTGTCCACCGGAGTGCCATCCGCCTCTTTCAGACGGTATTTCATATCCCAGATCTGTTCAGCGATCGGAGCGGTAAAGCGAGACATGGCAACGATTCCCCTGTGGCGGCAGACGACCAAGATAGCGCAAAAAACGACAAATCCACAACGTCTAGATTATGTGGACATTCACCCTACCACATCCTGCGCCGCCTGTGGAGAACTCTGTGGGTAAATCCCGCACCCCGGTCCGCCTGCCCCGGCTAATTTCGCCCATAACGCGAATAAACATTGTATTCTCACCCAATCCCCTGCATACGAAGCGTGCAAAGATTCTTCCGATGACCTTCTGTTTCCTAACGGCCTCAGGCGATCCTACGACGACACTGAGCCGGGCCATCGCATGTTGCGGGTGGCGACTACACTTCAGGAGACAACACGATGGCAAATGGCACCGTGAAATGGTTCAACGGCCAAAAAGGCTTTGGCTTCATCGCACCCGAGCATGGTTCGAAGGACATCTTCGTTCACATCTCCGCGCTCGAGCGCGCCGGCATTCATCAGCTTGATGACGGTCAGGCCGTGACGTTCGACGTGGAAAGTGGCCGTGATGGCCGCGAAAGCGCGACAAATCTTGCTCCGGCATAAGCCAAGGCGACACTGATCGAAAAGCGGGCGCGGTCCTTGGACAGCGCCCGCTTTTGCGTTTGACGACCTCCAAACCAACCGGGCACGACCCACCGTCAAGGAGATGGAATGATGGCGAAACTCACCAAAGACACCCTCTTCAAAGCCCCCCAGCCACGGTCCGAAACCGTGATGGACAAGACCACCCGCGTCGTTCGCGAAATGCTCGACACCGAAGCCGAACAGCGCGAGGCGAAAACCCAGCGCCTGCGCAAAACGCGGCTGGAACGCGAAGCACAGACACCCGACGACCCCAAGCCCAAGACCCGCGCCCGCAAGAAACCCGACTGACGGCACAGCGCTCGCGTCTTGAAGCCACCCCTCCCTCCGCTATGATACCGCAGCAGGGGGCACAGAATAGCATGGCAGGCACGATCCATCTCATCAAACTCTCCGTCGGCTCCGACAGCGTCGAGCAGATCGAGGACTGGCAACAGAACCGTTCGAAACAACGGGCGAATGGGCATTACTTCCACCTCACCCGCATGTGGCCCAAACGCGAGGCCGAGCTGCTGAACGGCGGGTCGATCTACTGGGTGGTGAAGGGTCTGCTGCAAGCCCGGCAAAAGATCATCGGCCTCGAGGAAATCATCGGTGATGACGGCATCCGCCGCTGCGGCATCGTTCTGGAACCCGAGCTGATCCGCACTGCGACCGCGCCCAAGCGCCCGTTTCAGGGCTGGCGCTACCTCAAACCCGAAGACGCGCCGCCCGATCTGGGCAAATCGCGGCTGAACGACGACACCCTGCCGCCAGAGCTGGCGGGGGCGCTGGCCGAGATTGGCGTACTCTGAGGGTTTCGCACAGCCGGTCTGCGCCTCTGCACTGGTACTTCCTGCGCCGATCCTTAGGTTGAGAGTGAAAACGCAACCAGCAGGACGCAGAACATGACCGACAGCTATACGCCCCCCAAGGTCTGGACCTGGGACAAGGAAAACGGCGGCAAGTTCGCCAGCACCAACCGCCCCATCGCCGGGGCCACCCATGACAAGGCGCTGCCGGTTGGCGCGCACCCGTTCCAGCTGTACAGCCTTGCAACACCGAATGGCCAAAAGGTCACCATCCTGTTCGAGGAATTGCTGGCCGCTGGCCATACAGGCGCAGAATACGACGCTTGGCTCATCAAGATCGGCGATGGTGACCAGTTCGGCTCGGATTTCGTGGACATCAACCCGAACTCCAAGATCCCGGCGCTCATGGATCGGTCCGGTGACACACCTGTGCGGGTATTCGAATCCGCCGCGATCCTGATGCATCTGGCGGAAAAATTCGATGCCTTCCTCGGCGCCCCCGAAAACCGCGCCGAAATGCTCAGCTGGCTCTTCTGGCAGATGGGCAGCGCGCCCTATCTCGGTGGCGGGTTCGGCCATTTCTATGCCTATGCGCCGGAACCGATGGAATACCCGATCAACCGTTTCGCGATGGAAACCAAGCGGCAATTGGATGTGCTTGACCGTCAACTGGCTGTGCACGATTTCATCAGCGGGCCAGATTACACCATCGCCGACATGGCGATCTGGCCGTGGTATGGTGGGCTGGTTCTGGGACGGCTTTATAACGCCGCCGAATTCCTTGATGTGACCAGCTACACCAACGTGCTCCGCTGGGCCAAGGCGATCGACACGCGCCCTGCGGTCAAGCGTGGCCGCATCGTCAACCGTGTGTCCGGCGATCCCGGCGAACAGCTGCACGAACGCCATGACGCGTCGGACTTCGACACCAGGACGCAGGACAAGATCGCGGCTGCGAAATAATACGTCCCTGATCTGGCCGCAGACACGAAAAGCGGGCCCGCCCATATTGCCGAACGCAGGGGCGGGCTTACTTGCACCCGCATGAATGACACACCCGATCCCCGCAGCCGCGCCGTTCCCACCGGGCGCACCTCGCGCGCCATGCGGATGGGCGGGCTGGCTGGTGGACTGCTTGGCTCTGCCGCCGCCGAGGGCGCGCGCCAGCTGTTCCATGGACAGCGCCCCTCCGCGCGGGCCATGTTCCTCACACCATCGAACGCGCAACGTTTGACCGACCAGCTGTCGCAAATGCGCGGTGCCGCAATGAAGATGGGCCAGCTCCTGTCTCTCGAAGCGGGAGACCTGCTCACCGCCGAACTCGCCGCCGTTTTGCGCCCCCTGCAGTCACAGGCGCATTTCATGCCCCCTGCCCAGCTCAAGCAGGTGCTGACAGCAGCTTGGGGCACCGATTTCACCAAACGGTTCAGGAAATTCGACGTCCGCCCCATCGCCGCCGCGTCTATCGGGCAGGTCCACCGCGCGCAGACCCGCGACGGGCGCGACCTGGCGATCAAGGTGCAATATCCCGGCATCCGCGACAGCATCGACAGCGACCTGCGCAACCTCGCCAGCCTGATGCGGCTTTCCGGCATGATGCCCAAGGGTCTGGACCTGAGACCGCTGCTCGAAGATGCCCGTCAGCAATTGCACGAGGAGGCCGACTACGAGCAGGAGGCGCGCAGCCTCGTCCGGTTCGGGAAATTGTTGCGCGACGATCCGGATTTCATCGTCCCGACCTGTCACGACGACCTCTCCAGCCGCGATATCCTCGCCATGGAGTTCATCCCCTCCGACCCGATCGACACGCTAGAAGACGCCGACCAGAGCACGCGCAACCGAATGGCCGAACGGCTCATCGCGCTGATGATGCGCGAGGTGTTCGAGTTTCACCTCGTCCAGTCCGACCCGAATTTCGCCAATTTCCGCTGGCAGCCAGAAACCGGCAAACTGGTACTTCTGGATTTCGGCGCGACCCACACCTTGACACCCGATCTCGTGGCACGGTCACGCGGGGTGCTGCAACCGGCGCTGGACAATGATCTGCCGGGGATAGAACGCGCCCTGACCAACCTTGGCCTGCTGTCCGATGCCCTGCCCGAAAAGACCCGCGCCGAGATCCTGAACATGGTGGACATGGCCAACGCGCCGATGCTGCACCCCGACGGGTTCGACTTCGGCGACACGTCGCTGGTGGCCAATCTGCGGGACCGTGGTCTGGCGCTAGGACGGGACCGGTCGATCCAGCATATTCCGCCGACCGAGGTGCTGTACCTGCAACGCAAGGCCGCCGGGCTGTTCCTCTTGGCCACGCGGCTCAGGGCGCATGTGCCGCTTCGGCACCTGTTCCAGCGTTACGCATAAAGCGCCAAAACGCGTCGACGCGTTTTGGCAAATCCGTCACCGGATTTGCCCGCCCTACACTCCCAGCCTGTCGATCAGCGCCCGCAGAACCACCCGATCCGCATCCGATTTCTCGGCCACCCGGCTTCGGAACAGCGTGGCCTGGCTTTCGAGGATCGGCGGTTCATCGAGAATTTTCAGATGGTTCGCGCGCAAAGTCTCACCGGTCGAGGTGATGTCGGCAATCGCCTCGGCCGTGAGGTTCTTGACAGTGCCTTCCGTGGCACCCTGGCTGTCCACCAGTTGGTAATCCGCCACACCACCCCGGCGCAGGTAGTCGCGCACGAGACGGTGGTACTTGGTGGCAATCCGCATGCGAAACCCGTGCCGCGCCCGGAATGCTGCCGCAGCACCATCCAAATCGTCCAGCGTGTCCACATCGACCCAAGCCTGCGGCACCGCCACGATCAGGTTGGCCTGCCCAAAGCCCAAGGGGGCCAGCGGTTCGACCTTCTGGTCCCATTGCACCAGCTTTTCCTGGATGAGGTCGTTGCCCGTGACACCGAGGTGAATGCGCCCCGCCGACAGTTCGCGCGGGATTTCGCCCGCCGAAAGAAGCACCAGATCAACGCCCTCGACACCTTCGACCGCGCCCGCGTATTCCCGCTCCGATCCGGTGCGGGTCAGCGTCACGCCCCGCGCGCCGAACCAGTCAAAGGTCTTTTCCATCAGCCGCCCCTTGGACGGCACGCCCAGCTTGACGGTCATGACAGCCCTCCGAGGTCCAGCACCAGATCAGGCCGGATCACACCGCCCACCGCAGGGATCTCGCGGCCCTGCCCCAGACGACGGGTCAGCGCATCATAGCGCCCGCCGGTGGCAACGGGGGGCAGATCGGGCCGTTGTTCGCAATAAAAGCCAAAGACGAACCCGTCGTAATACTCCATCGACGTCCGCCCGTAGGATGCCTCGAAGGGCAGCGCGTCCACATCGATGCCACGTTGGGCCATCGCCTCGCAGCGTGCCTCGAACCGGTCGAGCGCGGGCAGAAGGCCCGGCAGGTCCACCGCGATGTCGCGCAGATGTTCCAGCGCGTTCGGACAGGTTTCCGACACGGCCAGCACTGCGGTGATCAGCTCCACCTCTTCGTCCCGCATCGGTGCCTCTGCCGCGTCGGCGCGCAGCGCGTCGATGCGGGCGGCGATCTCGCGCTCGCCGCGCAACCCGATCATCACGCCCGCGTCGGGCAAAGGCGCTTCTGACGCCAGCAGCGCCGCACGCGACGGCGGCACCGGTGTCAGCCCGGCAAAGCGTTTGAGCAAGGCGGTAAACCGCGCGGGCCGCCAGATGTGCCGCATCAGCGCGACGCGCCGGTCCTCGGTTGTTTTCAACCCGGCCACCATGGCGATCAGGATGCCGATATCGCCTGTTGCCGCGCGCAGGCCCAGCGGGGCCAGCACATCGGAAAAGCGCCCGAACACATCGGCATCCGACGCCGCCGCGTTCGATCCGCCAAACTCCTCGTAACCGACCTGCATGTATTCGCTGCGGCGATCAGGATGGTCCTCCTGCTTGCGGAACACCTCGCCGAAATACGAATAGCGGGCAGGGTCTTCGTCACTCTCCATGTGGTACTGCACCACCGGCACGGTGAAATCCGGGCGCAGCATCATCTCGCCGCGCTCCGGGTCGGTCGTCACATAGGCACGGGCGCGAATGTCTTCACCGTAGAGATCCAGCAACACCTCGGCAGGCAACAGGATATCGGTCTCGAACCGCGACGCCCCGGCCGCGACGAACCCGTCGCAGATCGACTCGGCCTCGATCCGGACGCGCGATTTATAGGGAATGCCTTGCGCCATCAGGAGTAGCTTTCGAGTATCTCGCGCACCTTGGTCACAAGCTGGTCGCGCGGCACTTCGAACTGGTTGGGTCGGTCCTGCCATTCCTCGAGGCTCGCGCTTTCCGCGATCTTGGCGCCAAGGATCAAGTCCTTGATCTGCACAACGCCATTGGCCTTTTCGTCGCCCCCTTCGATCACTGCAACCGGCGACTGGCGCTTGTCTGCGTATTTCAGCTGGTTGCCGAAATTCTTGGGGTTGCCCAGATAGACCTCGGCCCGGATGCCCGCATTGCGCAATTCGGCCACCATCGCCTGGTAATCGCCCATGCGGTCGCGATCCATGACGGTGACCACCACGGGACCCATGGCCTGACTTCCGATCCGACCCTTTTCGCGCAGGGCGGCCAACAGCCGATCAACACCGATGCTGACACCCGTGGCGGGGACCGGCTGGCCGGTAAAACGCTTGACCAGATCGTCGTAGCGCCCGCCGCCGGCAACCGATCCGAACTGCCGCTTGCGGCCTTTTTCGTCAAGGATTTCAAAGGTAAGCTCGGCCTCGAACACGGGGCCAGTGTAGTAGCCAAGGCCGCGCACGACCGATGGGTCGATGACGATGCGGTCCGGTCCATAGCCGCCAGCAGCCAGCAGATCAGCGATCTGCTCAAGCTCTGCCACACCGTCTGCCCCAATCGCGCTGTCACCAACCGCCGCCTTCAGATTTTGAATCGTCTGCGCGGCAGTTTCGCCCTTGGAGGTTAAGAACGCGATAACGGGCTCGGCCTGCGCATCGCTCAGGCCCACACCGTCGATATAGGCGCCCGAGGCATCCAGCCGGCCCTTGCCCAGCAACTCGCGCACACCCGAGTCTCCGACCTTGTCGAACTTGTCGATGGTGCGCAGAACCGCGTCGCGCTGGCTGTCGTCGGACAGGCCCATCGACTCCAGAACCCCGTTCAGAACCTTGCGGTTGTTCACCCGAACGATGTAGTCGCCGCGCGGGATGCCGACCACCTCGAGGCAATCCGCGAGCATCGCGCAAATCTCGGCATCGGCGGCCACGGACGCGGCGCCAACCGTATCCGCATCACATTGATAAAACTGACGGAACCGCCCCGGCCCCGGCTTTTCGTTGCGCCAGACAGGCCCCATCGCATAGCGCCGATAAGGCAGCGGCAGATCGTTGCGGTGCTGCGCATAGACCCGCGCGAGCGGAGCAGTCAGATCATAGCGCAGGGCCAGCCAATCGCCCTTGTCGCCGTCTTCGTCCTCCTGCCAGGCGAACACGCCCTCGTTCGGGCGGTCGACATCGGGCAGGAACTTGCCCAGCGCCTCGACCGTCTCGACGGCGGCACTTTCCAGCGCGTCGAAGCCATAGCGATGATAGACCCCGGCGATCTGCGCCAGCATCTCGGCGCGTTCGGTCACGTCTGTGCCGAAATAGTCGCGGAAGCCCTTGGGCGTTTGCGCCTTGGGCTTGGGGGCTTTCTTGTCAGTCGCCATGGTCAATTCCCGTCTGGGCTGGGGTGTCGCGCCTCCTCTAAACGCTGGAACCCGAGGGAGCAAGCAGAGGCGCGGGTGCCGTGTGACAGAGGGGATGACAAACCGGTAAAGCTGTCCGCCCCGCACATGACCCCCCTTGTCATCGGCGCGTGACGCGCGCATTTCTGGGGCATGGATACAACCGCCCTCGAAGAACGCCTTGCGCACCTGATACGCGTCACCGACGACCTGTCCGACACCGTCGCCAGACAGGCGCGCGAGATCGACCGCCTGACCGCGCGGGTCGAGATGCTGATGATGCGCGAAGCCGAACGGCAGTCCGAAGGATCGGGCGGCATCATTCTGGGTGACGAACGTCCCCCGCACTACTAGGGGCAGCCGATCAGTTGCTGCGGATATCGGTCTCCGCCACTTCACCGTCATGCAGCAGGATCGTTTTCCATTCAGGGTTCGATCCAAAAGTCTCGTAAACGCTGACAAAGGCCGTGTTGCGCGACAGCCGGGACAGGGCCGCCCCGCAAGGCTTGCCCTTGCCGACGCGGCAAATGCGCGATTTCAGGGTCTCGTAGGCGGCATCGGTGGACGAATAGGGCTGCACCTGTGACGGCAGACCGTAGCGCAATTGCTCGTGTGTTTCGGGACTGCCGAACATCGCAAGCGCCGCGGTGAACTGCCGCGCGCAGCCATCGTCGAACCCGGTGACGTAAAATGTATGCGGCGCGGTGGTGCCGGGCTGGGAATCGTAGAGCGTGTAGGCGCTGCCATTGTCGGGATAGCGCGCGACGCGACTGCCAAGCTGGCGCGCATTCACATCGCAGACGCGGGCAAGCACGCCGTAGGGCAACACGGTTCCGAACGCCACGACCTGGTAATCCGGCGCACCGGGGCTCGGGCCTCCGCGGGGCGCGGCTTGTGCCAGCGGGCTTGCATCGCTTTGCGTCTGCGGCGGTATGGCGGCAACGCGGGTGCCGTCTTCGCCTTGTGCCGACTGCGCGGCGCGGCTCAGGAAACCCAGCAGTCCACGACGAGGGGCCGCTTCTGCGGCAGGCGGCGCGGTCTCGACGGTTTCGACACTTGCGACAGCCTCTTCGGGGCTGGTCTGGGGCAAGGGCGAGTCAGGCTCCAGCGTGGCATCCCCGCCGCCAAAGAGACGTCCGAAAAGGCCGCGTTGCTGAGGCTCCATCTCGGGTCCACCGACGGGCAGTTCGCCTGCATCCTCGCGCAGCGCCGGCTGAATTTCGGCGTCGGCCATATCCGTATCGGACAGGCGCGGCACATCGCGCAAGGGATCACCCGCACATCCAGCAAGAAGGCCAGCCGTGATCAGGATCGCACCAAAACGGATCATGTGTCCCCCTCTTTCGCTACGGCACACTAACGAGGCGTCCGGACCCCGTCCAGCAAACCGCAAGCAGCGGTACGCCCTGAGCGGATCACAGCTCTTCGACCTCAAGCACCCCGGACAGCGACTTGATCGCGCCCTTGATCTCGGGCGTCACGGGGAATTCTCGGGCCAGCGCCACATCGACCTCGCCCGGCAGGCCCGGCGCGTTGAGGCAACAGATGCGGATCGGACCCTTGCCCGCCTTGGGCAACTGTTCAGCCGCGCGGGTCAGCACGGAGGCCACATGCCCGACAACCTCGACCTCATCGACAAAGATGCGCAGACCAAGGCTCACCGCGTCTGCCACGGCAATGTCCACCGGCGCGACGGACCGGCCCAGCAGCTTGAGCTGATCGGATTCGAGCGTCGCCTCGACCGTGATCAGCACCTTGGACCCGGTCTCCAGGTGATCGCGTGCTGCCTCGAGCGTGTCGGAAAACAGCGTGACCTCGTAGGCTCCGGTCGGATCGCTGAGCTGGGCAAAGGCAAAACGGTTGCCGCGCGCCGATTTGCGTTCCTGCCGACCCGCCACAACCCCCGCCATCTTGGCCACGCAGGGGCCGTTCTGCACCTTGGCCAGCACGTCATCCAGCGTCATCGCGCCCTTGCGTTTCAGCGCGGTCATGTAATCGTCCAGCGGGTGACCCGACAGGTAGAAGCCGACCGCCTTGAACTCTTCGGACAGGCGTTCCGCCGGCAACCAGTCCGTGACCGGTGACAGGCGCGGTTCGGGCAGGTCATCCCCCGCTTCGCCGAACAGGGACACCTGCGCAGAGGCACGCTGGTCATGGATCGCCGCGGAATAGCCCACCAGCGCATCAAGGCTTTCGAACACACGGCGGCGGTTGCGATCCAGCTGATCGAACGCTCCAGAGCGGGCCAGCATCTCCAAGGGCCGCTTGCCGACGCGTTTCAGATCAACCCTGCGCGCCACGTCGAAAAGGGTAACAAATGGTTTCTCCCCCCGCGCGTCGGTGATCAGCTTCATCGCCTCGACACCGACATTCTTGAGCGCGCCCAGCGCGTAAACCAAAGCGCCATCCTGCACGTCGAACATCGCCTGCGACCGGTTCACGCAAGGCGGCACCCAAGGCAGGCTTAGCCCCTTCTTCACCTCTTCGAAAAACACACCCAGCTTGTCCGTCAGGTGAATATCGCAGTTCATCACCCCGGCCATGAACTCGACCGGGTGGTTCGCCTTCAGCCATGCTGTCTGGTAGCTGACCACGGCATAGGCAGCGGCATGGGATTTGTTGAAGCCGTAGTTGGCAAACTTCTCGAGCAGGTCGAACACCTCGGAGGCTTTCTTGGCCTCAACGCCGTTTTCTGCCGCGCCCTTTTCGAACTTGGGGCGTTCGGCGTCCATCGCCTCTTTGATCTTTTTACCCATCGCCCGACGCAACAGGTCCGCACCGCCAAGGCTGTAGCCTGCCATGACCTGCGCGATCTGCATCACCTGTTCCTGATAGACGATGATGCCCTGCGTTTCCTCAAGGATGTGGTCGATCAGAGGATGCACCGATTCCCGTTCGCGCAGCCCGTTCTTGACCTCGCAATAGGTCGGGATGTTTTCCATCGGACCGGGACGGTATAGCGCCACAAGCGCCACGATGTCCTCGATACAGGTGGGCTTCATCCGCTTGAGCGCATCCATCATGCCCGAGCTTTCCACCTGGAACACGGCGACCGTTTTCGCAGCGGCGTAAAGTTTGTAGCTTTTCTCGTCATCCAGAGGGATATGACTGATGTCGTTCTCGGCCCCCGGAGCAGGCTGATACAACTCGGTCCCATCGGCGGCGATGTGCAGGTCGCGCCCGGTCTTGAAAACCATGTCCAGCGCGTATTGGATCACCGTCAGGGTCTTGAGACCCAGGAAATCGAACTTCACCAGCCCGGCCTGTTCCACCCATTTCATGTTGAACTGGGTCGCGGGCATGTCCGAGCGCGGATCCTGGTAAAGCGGCACCAGCGCGTCCAGAGGCCGGTCGCCGATCACCACACCCGCCGCGTGGGTCGAGGCGTTGCGCAACAACCCCTCAACCTGCTGGCCATAGGTCAGAAGCCGGTCCACCACTTCCTCCTCACGCGCCATCTCGCGCAGGCGCGGCTCGTCGATCAGTGCCTTCTGGATGCTGACCGGCTTGACCCCCTCGACCGGGATCATCTTGGACAGGCGGTCCACCTGACCGTAGGGCATCTGCAATACGCGCCCCACATCGCGCACGGCGGCTTTGGACAAGAGCGCACCAAAGGTGATGATCTGCCCCACCTTGTCACTGCCATACTTGTCCTGAACATAGCGGATCACCTCTTCACGGCGGTCCATGCAAAAGTCGATGTCGAAGTCAGGCATCGACACACGTTCGGGGTTCAGGAAGCGTTCGAAGAGAAGCTGATAGCGCAGCGGATCAAGGTCGGTGATGGTCAGCGCATAGGCCACCAGTGACCCCGCGCCCGACCCGCGACCCGGACCCACCGGAATGTCCTGCTCCTTGGCCCACTTGATAAAGTCGGCGACGATCAGGAAATAGCCGGGAAAGCCCATGCCCTCGATGATGCCCAGCTCGAATTCGAGCCTTTTCTCATAGTCCTCGACCGGGGCGGCGTGCGGGATCACGGCAAGGCGGTCCTTCAGCCCTGCCCGCGCCTGCCGCTTGAGTTCCTCGACCTCGTCATCGGCGAATTTTGGCAGGATCGGATCACGCCGATAGGCCATGAAGGCACAGCGGCGCGCGATTTCCACCGTGTTTTCAATTGCTTCCGGCAGATCGGCAAACAAGGTCACCATCTCCTGCGGCGACTTGAAATAGTGCTGCGGCGTCAACCGGCGGCGCGGTTCCTGCTGGTCGACATAAGCGCCATCGGCAATGCAGATCAGCGCGTCATGCGCCTCGTACATATCGGATTTCGGGAAATAGACATCGTTGGTCGCCACCAGCGGCAGGCCCATTGCATAGGCCATCTCGACAAAGGGACGCTCGGTCAGCCGTTCGTTTTCCGGCAGGCCGTTTTCGCCGGGATGGCGCTGCAACTCGACATAGAGCCGGTCGCCAAAGACCCCCGCGAGCCGCTGCATCACCGCGTCGGCCGCCCCGCGATTGCCCTGCTGCAGGATGCGCCCGATCGCTCCGTCCGGACCGCCGGTCAGGCAGATCACGCCCTCGCTATGCCGTTCCAACTCGTCCAGCGTCACATGCGGCAAGTCTCCGTCATGGCGCAGATAAAGGCAGGAATTGAGCTTCATCAAATGCTCGTACCCTGTCTCGGTCTGGGCCAGCAGAACCACCGGCGCGGGCGGCTTCGCCCGTTCACCCGGAGCAGGATCCGCCACCCGCAGATCGACCTGACAGCCGATGATGGGCTGCACACCCGCATCCGCCGCACCCACCGAAAATTCAAGCGCTGCGAAGAGGTTGTTCGTATCGGTCAGCGCCACCGCCGGCATGTCTTTGGACAGGCAGAGATCGGGCAGCTTCTTGAGCCGCACCGCCCCTTCCAGAAGCGAATATTCGGAATGGACGCGCAGGTGAATGAATCGGGGATCAGCCATATCGCCACCCTATGCAGCGGGCGGTGCCGAGGAAAGCCACAAGATTGTGGGGGACAGGGCGTTTGATACCTGCCGGATGATACTTAGCCAAAGCACTAAGTAATTCATTGACCTGCGCTCGGAAACCAGATTACCTAGCCACATGGCTTACCATTTAGACAATGTTTTCTCCGCAATGGCCGACCCGACCCGCCGGGCGGTGATCGAACGCCTGCTCGCCGGCCCCGCCAGCGTCTCGGACCTGCACGCGCCGCATGACATGGCGCTGCCCTCGTTTCTCAAACATCTGAACAAACTCGAAAGCGCCGGTCTGGTCACGTCGCACAAGACCGGCCGCACCCGCATCCTGCATATCGAAGCGGCACCCCTTGCCATCGCCGAAAACTGGCTCGCCCGACAGCGCAGACAGTGGGAGGGCCGGCTGGACCGGCTTCAGGCGCTGGCCGAAACCCAGGAAAGGCCCAGAACATGACCGCCCCGATTGCCACCTTCCGCCTGACACGCAGCATCAAAGCGTCGCAAGACCGCCTCTGGCACCTGCTGACCGATCCGAAATCCCGCGAACTTTGGGGCGCACCAACGGACGAGGCCGTTCTGGTGTTGGAGACCACCGACCTGCGCGAAGGCGGGCAGGACCGCCATCGCTGCGGCCCGGCCGACAACCCCGAATTCACCGTCGACACCCACTGGTATCACCTCGACACCCCGACCCGCGCCTGCTTCTCCGAGACCGTCATGGCAGGCGGCCAACGGTTCGGCGTGTCTTTGGTGACCTATGTTCTTGCCCCCGAAGACTCGGCAACAACCCTCACCGTTGACGTCGCGGTCGCCTCGATGACGGGCGAGGACATGCAGGACGATTTCCAATCCGGCTGGACAAGTGGGCTCGACCGGCTGTCACATCTCATCGACACAGGAACGCTTGCATGAGCCTGCTTCGCGGTCGGATCTGCCACGCGCGCACCCGGGAAGTCCGATTCGGGCAGGCGCGCTGAACAGGAAAGAGCGGGCTTTTTCAACGGCTCGAGCACCGCGCTCGATCAATTGGTGGTGCTGGTCGAGCGCCTCTGAAACAGGCAAAGGACGCCTCGTTCTTGCCGCTGCGCGACAAAATTGCTTGCCAAACCCGCGCCCCCCTGCCTAGCCTTGGACAAGACAGGGATACCCCGCGCATCTTCTACGCCGCATCGAGGGCGCGCAGTCATCGGGGATTTTGGTAAGGCGGCAGGTTTTTTTCACATGGATATCACCTTTCTTCTGAACGGAGAGAGCGTGGAGCTGCGAGACGTGTCCCCCACGGCAACGCTGCTTGACTGGTTGCGCGACACGCGCGGCCTCACGGGCACCAAGGAAGGTTGCAACGAAGGCGACTGCGGCGCCTGCACGGTGATGATTATCGATGCGCGCGGCGCCCGCGCGCTGAATGCCTGCATCCTCTTTCTGCCCCAGCTTGACGGCTGCGCCGTGCGCACCGTCGAAGGGATCAGCGGTCCGGATGGCAGCCTGCACCCGGTGCAAGAGTCGATGATCGACCATCACGGCTCGCAATGCGGCTTCTGCACACCCGGCTTCGTCGTGTCGATGGCGGTGGCGCATCTGAACGGCGACACGGGCCATGATGACGCGCTGGCGGGCAACCTTTGCCGTTGCACCGGATACGCCCCGATCATCCGCGCAGCACAGGCTGCCACCGCCCAGCCCGTGCCCGACTGGATCAAAGACACACCCCCTGCTTCTCTGGTTCAAAAATACCTTTCGGGGGGTCTGGGGGGCAGACAGCCCCCCAGCGTCACAGCCCCCGAAACGCTGGACGATCTCGCCGCCGCCTATGCCGCGCGCCCCGACGCGACGCTGATCGCAGGGGCGACGGATGTGGGCCTCTGGGTGACCAAGTCGCTGCTCGAACTGGACGACGTGATCTTCCTGAATCGCTGCACCGAGCTGCAACAGATCGAGGAAACCGACGACACGCTCCGCATCGGCGCGGGCGTGACGATGGACCGGGTTCTGGCAGCCGTGAAAGACCTGCACCCCTCCTACGCAGAGATGATCCGCCGCTACGGCTCTGCGCAGGTGCGCGCGGCGGCCACTATCGGCGGCAACATCGCCAACGGCTCACCCATCGGGGACAACCCGCCCGCGCTCATCGCACTTGGGGCCACGCTGCACCTCCGGGCCGGCGATCACCGCCGCGATATGCCGATCGAAGAGTTCTTCATCGCCTATGGCCGGCAGGACCGCGCCAAGGGTGAATTCGTCGAGGCGGTCACGATCCCGCGCCATGCGCCGGAGCTGAAGGTCTACAAGCTGTCCAAACGCTTCGATCAGGACATCTCGGCCGTTTGCGGCGCGTTCAACATCAGCGTCGAAAACGGCACCGTCACGAACGCCCGCATCGCCTTTGGCGGCATGGCGGCCACACCGAAACGCGCATCTGCTGTCGAGACGGCACTGACCGGCGCGGACTGGAGCGAAAAGACCGTGCGCGGCGCGATGGCCCAGATGGAAGCCGATTTCACCCCGCTGTCGGACATGCGGGCCTCAGCCGACTACCGCCTGCGCGCGGCGCAGAACATGCTTTTGCGCTATTGGCACGAGGATCAGGGCATCGCCTCCAACGTGCTGGAGGTGTCAGCATGAGCGTTTCCAAACCCCTGCCCCATGACGCGGCCCGCCTGCATGTGACGGGTGCAGCGCGCTATGTCGATGATATCCCGACGCCGCAGAACACGCTGCACCTGGCCTTCGGCCTCAGCACCATCGCCGCCGGGCGCATCAGTTCGATCAACCTCGACGATGTGCGCGCCGCCCCCGGCGTGGTGCGGGTGTGGGAGGCGAAAGACCTGCCCAGCGATTGCGATTGCTCACCGTCCAACCATGACGAGCCGATGCTGTCGGGCGCAACGATCCAGTATCTCGGCCAGCCCGTGTTTCTGGTTGCCGCGACCAGCCATCTGGCCGCGCGCAAGGCGGCCCGGCTGGCCCAGATCACCTATTCCGAACGCGATGCGATCCTGACCATCGACGAGGCCATGGCCGCCAACAGCCGATTTGAGGACGGGCCGCGCATCTGGGAAAAAGGCGACGCGGGCGAGGCGATCGACACCGCCCCCCGCCGGATCAGCGGCGTGATCGAGATGGGCGGTCAGGAGCATTTCTACCTCGAAGGCCAATCCGCCATGGCGCTGCCGCAGGAAGGCGGCGACGTGGTCGTGCATTCCTCGACCCAGCACCCGACCGAGATCCAGCACAAGGTCGCCCATGCCCTGCACCTGCCAATGCATGGCGTGCGCGTGGAGACCCGGCGCATGGGGGGCGGATTTGGTGGCAAGGAAAGCCAGGGCAACGCGCTGGCCATCGCCTGCGCCGTGGTTGCGACAGCCACCGGCAGACCCGCCAAGATGCGCTATGACCGCGACGATGATTTCATGATCACCGGCAAGCGGCATGATTTTCGCATCGAATACCGTGTAGGCTTTGACGATCAGGGCGTGATTTCCGGCATCGAGTTCGAGCAATACACCCGCTGCGGCTGGGCACAGGACCTGTCCCTGCCCGTCGCCGACCGCGCCATGCTGCATGCCGACAACGCCTATCACCTGCCCCATGT
Organism: Pelagibaca sp.; assembly: GCA_041725935.1. Taxonomy (GTDB): domain Bacteria; phylum Pseudomonadota; class Alphaproteobacteria; order Rhodobacterales; family Rhodobacteraceae; genus Marivita. The sequence goes on along the minus strand of JBGRQD010000031.1, from coordinate 10,929 downwards.
GCGGATCGAAAGCCACCGTCTCAAGACCAACACCCAAAGCGCCACCGCTTTTCGCGGCTTCGGCGGCCCGCAGGGGATGCTGGGCATGGAACGGGTGATGGACCACATCGCGCATGATCTGGGGATGGACCCGGTCGCGGTGCGGCGGGCGAATTACTACGCAGCAGAGGTCGAGGGGGGCCAGCCCCCCGCGCCTTCGGCGTCCCCCGGGAGTTTACCGGGCAAGATGAAGCAGCAGGACATTGCCTCACGCGGGTCCGAAGAGCTGGTCGAGAACACCGGCGCACAAGCGGCAACAGCGGAGCAGACCACACCCTACGGTCAGGTGGTCGAGGATTTCATCCTGCACGACATGACCGACCGTTTACTGGCGGCGTCCGATTACGAGGCGCGCCGCGCGGCAGTGGCCGACTGGAACGCTGGCAACAGCGTCATCAAGAAGGGCCTCGCCTTTTCGCCGGTGAAATTCGGGATCAGCTTCACGCTCACCCATCTCAACCAGGCCGGCGCGCTGGTGCATGTCTACCAGGACGGGTCGATCCACATGAACCACGGCGGCACCGAGATGGGACAGGGCCTGTTCCAGAAGGTCGCGCAAGTGGCGGCCGACCGCTTCGGCGTGCCGCTTGAGATGGTCAAGATCACCGCGACCGATACCGCGAAGGTGCCCAACACCTCGGCGACCGCGGCGTCCTCCGGCAGCGATTTGAACGGTATGGCCGTCAAGGCCGCCTGCGACACGATCCGCGACCGCATGGCGAACCACCTCGCAAGCCTGCATCAATGCACGGCACGGGACGTGGTGTTCGCGGATGGCCATGTCACCGTTCAGGGCGAGAGCTACAGCTTTGCGCGGGTCGCGCAGCTCACCTACGAGGCGCGCATCAGCCTGTCTGCAACCGGGTTCTACCGCACACCCAAGCTCAGCTGGGACCGGATCAAGGGTCAGGGGCGCCCGTTCTTCTATTTCGCCTATGGCGCGGCGATCAGCGAAGTTGCAGTGGACACACTGACCGGCGAATATCGCATCCTGCGCACTGACATCCTGCACGACGCCGGGTCGTCGTTAAACCCCGCGCTCGACATCGGGCAGGTCGAAGGCGGCTTTGTGCAGGGTGCGGGCTGGCTCACAACCGAGGAACTGGTCTGGGACGAGGCCGGACGCCTGCGCACCCATGCGCCCTCGACCTACAAGATCCCCGCCTGCTCGGACCGGCCCGATGTGTTCAACGTGGCACTCTGGGACGGGCGCAACCGCGAAGACACGATCTACCGTTCCAAGGCGGTGGGCGAGCCGCCCTTCATGCTGGGCATGTCGGTGTTCCTCGCGCTGTCGGACGCCGTAGCGGCCTGCGGTACGGGCTATCCTGCGCTCGACGCACCCGCCACACCGGAACGGGTGCTGGCCGCCATCGAAAGGGTCCGCGATGGCGTTTGATCTGAGCAGCCTGCGCGCGGCAGTCACGGCACATGGCCGTGTTGCCCGCGTGGTGATCGCGGATGTGCAGGGATCGTCCCCGCGCGAGGTGGGCGCGTCGATGCTGGTCTGGGAGGGCGGGCAATCCGGCACCATCGGCGGCGGTGCGTTGGAGTATCAGGCAGCGCAGCAGGCATTCGAGCGCAATGGCTTCAGCAGGCACCCGCTTGGCCCCGAACTGGGCCAGTGCTGCGGCGGCGCGGTGACGCTGCTGACCGAAACCTTCGACGCCACGCGCCTGAGCGCGCTGGAGGGCGAGAGCATCATCGCCCGAGGTCCGGGGGAGATGCCCTTGGCGGTCAAACGCCTGACCGCCTGCGCGCGCAATCAGGGCGTCGATCTGCGCCCGCGCATGGTGCAGGGCTGGTTCGTCGAGCCTCTGGCCCGCCCCACGCAGGCGCTCTGGATCTGGGGCGCGGGCCATGTCGGTCGCGCTTTGATCGATGTGCTGCACCCGATCCCCGAGATCGGCATCACCTGGGTCGACACCGCGCCGAACCGCTTTCCCAATACCGTTCCCGACGCGGCGAACGCCCTGCCCGCCAGCGATCCGCTGCGCGTTGTGCCACATGCGCCCAAAGACGCAGCACACCTGATCCTGACCTATTCCCACGCGCTTGATCTGAGCCTGTGTGACGCGCTGCTGCATCACGGGTTCGGCTTTGCCGGGCTGATCGGGTCCGACACCAAATGGGCGCGCTTTGTGTCGCGTTTGCGCAAGATGGGGCACACAGACGCCCAAATATCTCGCATCTGCTGCCCGATTGGGCAAAAATCCCTTGGCAAACATCCGCAAGCGATTGCCGTGGGGGTTGCAGCCCAGCTATTGAGCCTTTCAACGACCAACGCAGGTGTTCAGTGTCCTCCAACACGCCAGACAACCTCCTTCGCCTCTCGGGCCTGACCAAGGCCTATCCCGGCGTCGTCGCCAATGACGACGTGTCCTTCGACATCCGCGAGGGCGAGATCCACGCGTTGCTGGGCGAAAACGGCGCGGGCAAGTCCACGCTGGTCAAGATGATCTACGGGCTGGTGAAACCCGACAAGGGCAGCATGACCCTGCGCGGCGCACCCTATGCGCCGACCGAGCCGAGCGCGGCGCGCAAGGCGGGTGTGGCGATGGTGTTCCAGCACTTCTCGCTCTTCGATGCGCTGGACGTGGCGGAAAACGTGGCCCTGGGCATGGAGAACCCGCCGCACCGGCGAGATCTGGCCCGGCAAATCCGCGAGGTGTCGGAAACCTACGGCCTGCCGCTCGATCCGTCCCGCACCGTGGGCACGCTGTCGGCGGGTGAACGGCAGCGGGTCGAGATCATCCGCTGTCTGCTGCAGGACCCCCGGCTTCTCATCATGGACGAGCCAACATCGGTGCTGACTCCGCAGGAAGTCGGGATCCTGTTCGAGACCCTGCGCAAGCTGAAATCCGAAGGCACCGCGATCCTCTATATCAGCCACAAGCTGGAGGAGATCCGCACGCTCTGCGACCACGCCACGATCCTGCGGCTGGGCAAGAAGGTCGCCACCTGCACGCCCTCCGAGACCACCGCGCGGACGATGGCGGAAATGATGATCGGGTCGAGCTTTGCCTCACCAACCGCGAAACACTCCATCCCCGGCGAGGTGCTTTTGCGGGTCGACAACCTGACGATGCCCGCCCCCGGCGCCTTTGGCACCCCCCTGCGCGGCATAAGTTTCGAGCTGCGCGCGGGCGAGGTGCTGGGCTTTGGCGGGGTTGCGGGCAACGGTCAGGATGAATTGCTGCTGGCGCTGTCGGGCGAACGCCTGACCGAGCGCGGCACGATCTGGATCAAGGGCGCGGATGCCAGCCGTGACGGGCCGGTGCTGCGCCGCGCCGCTGGCTGCCTGACCGCGCCCGAGGAGCGGCTGGGCCACGCCGCGGCACCCAATATGAGCCTGACGGAAAACGCCGTGCTGACGGCTGGCCTTCGACAAAGTCTGGTCAGAAACGGCTTCATCGACTGGAAACGCTCCGATGGTTTTGCTGCCGATGTGATCAAACGCTTCGACGTGCGCACCCCCGGCACCCATGTGGCGGCGCGCGCCCTGTCAGGTGGCAACTTGCAGAAATTCGTCATCGGGCGCGAGGTGGCGCAGAACCCGGACATCCTTGTCGTGAACCAGCCCACATGGGGCGTCGATGCCGCCGCCGCCGCCGCGATCCGGCAGGCGCTGCTCGATCTCGCCTCCAAGGGCGCCGCGATCCTTGTGATCAGTCAGGACCTCGACGAACTTCTGGAAATCGCCGACCGCTTCGGTGCGCTCAACGAAGGGCGGCTGTCGCCGCTCAAGCCGGTGGCGGATCTGAGTATCGACGAGATCGGCCTGATGATGGGCGGCGCGCATGACATGGAGGTGGCCCATGTGGACGCTTGACGCTGCTGCCGTATCGATTTGCAAACGTGCAAAGCCGAATTTGCGTATTTTTGAAGAGAAGAAACTGGGGGATTGCGCGTCCCTGCCCCGTTCTTCTCTTTCCAAATACGGACTCCTCCGTCTGAATTCCGGGGCAGGCGCATGATCCGGCTCGAAAAACGCCCTCAGCCGTCAAAGGCGTGGACGGTGGCGACTCCGATCCTTGCGGTCATCCTGACGATGATCTTCGGCGGCATCATGTTCAGCCTGATCGGCACCTCGCCGTTCGAGGCGATCCGCACGATTTTCTGGGATCCGCTGTTCCATCCGCAATTCGCGAATTTCTCGCGACCGCAACTGCTGGTCAAGGCCGGGCCGCTGATCCTCATCGCCATCGGCCTGTCGATCGGCTTCCGCGCGGGCATCTGGAACATCGGGGCCGAGGGCCAGTACATCATGGGCGCGATCTGCGGAGCCGCGGCCGGGCTGGCGCTTTACCCGATGGAGTCGGTGCTGATCCTGCCGCTGATGATCGTGGCGGGCGGGCTTGGCGGCTGGGGCTGGGCGATGATCCCGGCGCTTTTGAAGGTCCGCTTCGGCACCAATGAAATCCTTGTCTCGCTCATGCTGGTCTACGTGGCCGAAAACCTTTTGGCCTCGGTGTCGTCGGGCATCCTGCGCAACCCTGAAGGCATGGGTTTTCCAGGATCGCGCAACCTGTCGCAATGGTCCTCGTCGCAGAACCTCGAACTGATCCCGAACACGGGCATGCACCTCGGTGTGCTGAGCGCGTTCATCGCGGTGATCCTCGCCTATGTGCTGCTGACTCGGCACATCCAGGGCTACAACATCCGCCTGACCGGCGAGGCCCCGCGGGCCGCGAAATTCGCGGGTGTGTCGCCCGCACGCACGATCCTGTTCTGCCTCGGCCTGGCCGGGGCCCTTGCCGGCATGGCCGGGCTGTTCGAGGTCACAGGACCGGCGGGTCAAGTCAGCATCGATTTCGGGTCGGGCTATGGCTTTACCGCGATCATCGTGGCCTTTCTTGGCCGCCTGCACCCGGTGGGCATCCTGCTGGCGGGGCTGCTGATGGCGCTGACCTACATTGGCGGCGAGTTGGCGCAGCTGATGCTGGGCGTGCCCGGCGCGTCGATCCAGCTGTTCCAGGGCATGCTGCTGTTCTTCCTCTTGGGCGTAGATGTTCTGACCAATTACCGCGTCCGGTTCGGCGCAAGCGAGGTGGCCTGATGGATCTCAGCAACATCAATCCGATCCTGCTGGTCGCATCGCTCATGATCTCGGCCACACCGATCCTGCTGGCCGCTATCGGCGAGATGGTGGTCGAGAAATCGGGCGTTCTGAATCTCGGTGTCGAGGGCATGATGATCACCGGCGCGGTGATCGGTTTCATCGTCGCCATCAACACCGGGTCCCCGCTTCTGGGCTTTGTCATCGCCGCCGTTGCGGGGGCTGCCCTGTCGCTGGCCTTTGGCGTGCTCACGCAGATTTTCCTGTCGAACCAGGTGGCGACGGGGCTGGGCCTGACGCTCGTGGGGCTGGGTCTGTCGTCACTTCTTGGCAAACCCTACGAGGGTCAGAAGACCGCAACGCTGCCCAAGCTCGACATCCCCATCCTCGGCGACCTGCCGGTCGTGGGGCGGATGCTCTTTTCCCACGACATCATGGTCTATGTCAGCCTGCTCCTCATTCTCGCGGTCTGGGCATTCCTCAAGTTCACCCGCGCCGGGCTGATACTGCGCGCGGTGGGTGAAAGCCATGACAGCGCCCATGCGCTGGGGTACAAGGTGATCCGTGTCCGCCTGCTGGCAATCATGTTCGGCGGGGCCTGTGCGGGCCTCGGCGGGGCCTATCTGAGCCTTGTGCGGGTGCCGCAATGGACCGAGGGCATGACGGCGGGTGCAGGCTGGATCGCGCTGGCCATCGTGGTCTTCGCAAGCTGGCGCGCCGGACGTGTACTGATCGGTGCCTATCTTTTCGGCGGCATCAGCGTTCTGCAACTCAATCTGCAAGCTGCCGGGATGACGTGGGGCGTGCAATACTTGTCGATGTCGCCATATCTGATAACCATCCTTGTGCTTGTTTTCATCTCGTCCAATCGCAGCCGCAGCAGCCATGATGCGCCCGCGAACCTTGGACAGACCTTCCACGCGACCCGGTAGGAAAACCGGGCGTACCACAACCAACGGGGCCTCTGCCGCCCCACCAACCGGGAGACCACTATGATCCGCAGAACCCTACTTGCGACAGCAGCCACAGGCCTGACACTGGCCTTCGGCGCACCTGCCATGGCGCAGGACGTGACAGAGGCGTGTTTCGTCTATGTCGGCCCCATCGGCGATGGCGGCTGGACCTATCAGCACCACCAGGGTGCCTTGGCCGTCAAGGAAGAATACGGCGACAAGGTCAACATCCGCTGGCAGGAAAGCGTGCCGGAAGGCGCCGATGCCGAGCGTGTCATCACCCAGATGGCGATCTCGGGCTGTGACATCATCTTCACCACGTCCTTCGGCTACATGGACCCGACCAACACCGTCGCGGGCAAGTTCCCGGACGTGAAGTTCGAGCATTCCACCGGCTACAAGCGCGAACATCCGAACGTATCCACCTACAACGCGCGCTTCTACGAAGGCCGCGCCGTGGTCGGCCACATCGCGGGCAAGATGACCCAGACCAACAAGATCGGCTATATCGGGTCCTTCCCGATCCCCGAAGTCATCATGGGCATCAATTCCTACTACCACCACGCCAAGCTGGCGAACCCCGATGTGGAGCTAGTGGTGACCTGGGCCTACACATGGTTCGATCCGGCGAAAGAGGCGGACGCCGCCCGCGCGATGCTCGATCAGGGCGTCGACGTGATCACCGCGCATACCGACTCGACAGCACCGCTGGCCGAGATCGCCAAGGAAGGCGGCTCTGCATGGGGCTTTGGTCAGGCCTCCGACATGGCGGCGTTTACCACCAATGACGACGGCACCCCCGGACCGCGCATCGCGTCGATCATCGACGAATGGTCGCCCTATTACATCAAGCGCGTCGGTCAGCTGATGGACGGCACCTACGAGCAGATCGACAGCTGGGCCGGCATGCCCGAAGGCGAGGTCGTCATCGGCACGATGAACGACGCTATCCCCGATGACGTCAAGGCCGAAGCACAGGCGATGATCGACGCCATCACGGCGGGCGAGTACCACCCGTTCACCGGCCCGATGAACAAGCAGGACGGAAGCGCATGGCTGGCAGAGGGCGAAACCGCCGATGACGGCACGCTTCTGGGCATGAACTTCTACGTCGAAGGCATCACCGGCGACATCCCGAACTGATCGGGGCCTGCGCTCGCCAGGCTTTGGTTCGGGCGGGCGCAGGGTTTGAAGACACAGGAAACGCCCGGGGGAACCTCGGGCGTTTTTTGGTACGGCTGGGATATGGAACATGCCGCAGAGGTGGTGCAATGCCGGACCATATTCGGTACCCATGCCGACAGCTTCGCCGTAGTCTGAGGGGGAGTATCATCCGGAACAGGAATGGGCTGGGTCACATGCAAGTTTTCTTGAGACGTCTCGCAGCGCTGATCGGGTTTGTCGCCGCGTTGTGGATCATTCAGGCAGTCAATTGGGCCAGCGGCTACGCGCTCAACACGGCGTTTGGACTGATGCCGAGGCGGGTCAGCGGGTTTGACGGGATCGTCGGCATGCCGTTCCTGCATGGCAGTTTCGAACATCTGATGGCGAATACGCCCCCGTTGCTCTTGTTGGGTGCGCTGCTGGCGGCAACCGCCACGCGCGGTTTGGTGGCCATGAACGCGGTCGTGGTCGGTTTGGGGGGCGTGCTGGTCTGGCTTCTTGGCAGCTCGGCCATCCACATCGGTGCATCCGGACTGGTGTTCGGCTGGTTCGGCTTTCTAGTGACGCGCGGTCTGGTCGACCGTTCCCCCGTGACGCTCGGGGCGTCGGTTCTGGTTGTCGTGCTGTATGGCTCGATCATCTGGGGTGTGCTCCCCGGTCAACCCGGCGTTTCGTGGGAGGCACATCTCTTCGGTGCGATCGCAGGCGCGGCTGCGGCCTTCTTGGTCCGCGCGCCGATGCATGCTCCGCGTGTGCGCAATGTGGATCGGCTCTGACGGGGCCAGGATTTGGGGCCGACGATTGCCGCTTACCTCAAACGGCGTCGCCCTTGCGCATGGTCACGCGTGAAACGTGACCCTCGTCGGTCCATAACGCGGTCTGCGCATTGCTCAGCCCCAGCCAGCTTGACGTGCCGACGCAGGTCTGCCCGCCGTCTTGACCTCGCGCCGCCCTCCCTTGACTCTCCCTCTCGTCTCCTGCCCCTTCTTCCGAAAACCGACAGGAGCCGCCGATGCACCCTTTCCACCAAGAGCTGAAATCCCGTCTGGTCCGCTATTGCGCCATCGACAGCCAGGCGGACATGGACAGCCCAGGCGCACCCTCGACCGCGTGCCAGCATGACATGCTCGACTTGCTGGTCTCCGAACTGACCGAGATCGGCGCGGCGGATGTCACGAAAACCCCCTATGGCACCGTGATCGCCACGATCCCCGGCACCGTGCCCGGCCCGACCATCGGGTTTCTCGCCCATGTCGACACCGCGCCGCAGTTCAATGCCACGGGCGTCAAGCCCCGCGTGATCGAGGGCTACAACGGCGGCGCGATCACCTATCCCGACGATCCCAACCTCGTGCTGTCGCCCGACGCCTTCCCCTACCTCGCGGACAAGGTCGGAGATGACATCGTCACCGCGTCTGGCCTGACGCTGCTGGGGGCCGATGACAAGGCGGGGGTCGCCATTGTTATGACCGCCGCACGGCACCTGCTGGCCAACCCAGAGATCGCGCGTCCGACGATCCGCGTCGCCTTTACCCCCGACGAGGAAATCGGCCGCGGTGTGGATGCCAGCCTACCCGCCGATCTGGGCGTCGATTTCGCCTATACGTTCGACGGCGGCGAACTGGGCGAGATCACCTTCGAGACCTTCTCGGCGGATTTCGCGGTGGTCACCGTGACCGGCGTGTCGATCCATCCCGGCACCGCCAAGGACAAGCTGGTCAACGCCATTCACCTCGCGTCCAAGATCGTCGACACCCTGCCACAGGTCACGATGACACCCGAGACCACCGAAGGCACCGAGGGGTTCATCCATGCGGTCGACATGAAGGGCAGCGCCGACTTGATGGAGCTGCGTTTCATCCTGCGCGATTTCGAACTGGACGGGCTCGAGGCCAAGGGCGCGCTTCTGCGGCAGGTCTGCGACACCATCGCGGCGACCGAACCCCGCGCGCGGATCACCTGCACCATCACGCCACAATACCGCAACATGCGCTACTGGCTGGAAAACGACATGACGCCCGTGGAACTGGCCCGCACCGCTCTGGCCGATCTGGGGATACCAGAGCAGTCCGTGCCGATCCGGGGCGGCACCGACGGGTCACGCCTGACCGAAATGGGCGTGCCCTGCCCCAACCTGTTCACCGGAATGCAGAACGTGCACGGCCCTCTGGAATGGGTGTCGGTGCAGGACATGACCCGCGCGACGGATCTCTGCCTGCGGATCGCGGAACGCGCTGCAAAGGCGGGCTAAGGGCGGTCAGTCGTCGTCCGACCAGCGCTTCATGTAATCGGTCTGGTAGACGCCGCCGCCCGCCTGCTGCGTCAGCGGCTTGCGCACCACGTAATGCAGGATCACCGGCGAATCCGACGGCAACTCGCCCCGGATACGCGGCCTGACGCCGGTTTCATTTGGATTGGTCGTGCGCGCCGTCTTGCGGGCATGGGCCGGGCGTATGGGTTGCAGCAGAAGGTCCAGCACCTCGTAGCCCATCGCCTTTTGCCAGAACCCGTAGACCATTTCGGGGGTGATCTGGTAGAAGCCGTGATTGATCCAGTTGTTGCAGGGCGAATGTCCGATCAGCACACCGCCGGGTTTCAGCATCCCGTCGATATTGCGATAGGCGGTCGGCAGTTCGAACACATGCTCGCAGGTGCCGCCGTCATAGATCACGTCGAACCGCGCGGTCAGGTCTTCGCCCACCGGCTGGGTCAGGTCGTGGATGATGCTGGCCTTCTCGAAATCCGAAAAGTCCAGCGAATCCACGCTGTCAAAGCCCAGCTTGGCAAAGAACGTCTCGCTATAGGCGTTGTCGGGGTTTCGCAGATCGTCCTCGGTCAGACCCGGGAGATGGGTCTGGATCGCCGCTTCGAAATCCTTGGCCGATTGCCCCCGCCTGCTACCGACAAAGCCTTGCCGCCCCAGCATGAGAAATGCCCCGCGCAGCTGATGTCCCTTGACGGTTTCGATGAGCAACGTGCCCAGAGTATCGGGTATCGACATGGAATTTGCTCACTGTTCACACATTCGGCAGAGCATCCTCCGGCAGGGACTCCAATGCAAGCCACACGCCTTTGACACGCTGTGAAAGCGATGCGCGAAAACACCACGCCGATGCCGCGTCAGCCCGTCAGTCGGCACCCTGAAGCGATTGCAGATAGCCCACCAGATCGGCGATCGGTTCGGCCACCAGCATCGGTTGGCCACTTGGCAGCTTCATCGGCGTGTTGGCGACCCCGTCGAAATAAGGGCCGAACACCGGCATGGGGGATCCATGGCTGACCAGCGGATCGGTCCCGTCGATCCGGCTCAGAACCCGCTCCAGCGGAAAGCTGCCCTCGTTGCGCGCCGACAGCGTCGTCAGGTCCGAAGGCTGCAGGACCAGTGCAGGCGCAAGCGGACCCTGCCCGGTGGCATCGGACCCGTGACAGGTGGCGCAATGGATTTGGAACAGGGCCCGGCCGTGATCGACATCCTGCGCCAACAGCGGCGCGGTTGTGAGTCCCAGACAGGCAAGACAGGCAAGGGCACGTCGCATGGAAAATCCTCCATCTGACCAAAGATGCATCACGCTTGCACGAAACGCTGTGGGCGCGCGTTGATCCGGATCAATCTTTTTGAGGTCTGGGGCAGATGACCTAGGGCCTGTGGACAATCATCTTGATGCTATGAGTGCTGCTACGAGGTTCCAACACGCTGCGTAGCTGCAATCGGTT
>JBGRQD010000030.1:0-32037 GCA_041725935.1 Pelagibaca sp. | reverse complement strand
ACATTGGGGTATGGTGGCCCTGACACGGGTGGCCAGATGGTCATCATGGACGGGACCGTCGTCACCCCCCAGCCGCGCCCCGAACCCCAGCCACAGCCCGACCTCGCGCGTTTGGCGGCTTTCACCGAAGGCGCTGGCGGCGCAGCTCAGAGCGCTAACCGGACCGAGCAGGACGAGGCTGCCCCGGAGATCGAACTGAGCGGATCGCAGTCGAGCTACACGCTGCACATCTCCAATGGCTCGATCGTCATCGAGGACCGGCGACCGGGTGGCGAAGGGCAACGCAGCGTGAGCGCGGAAAATCGTCTCGATTTTTCCGAGAACCTTCCCGGCTTCGGCGATGCCGGAATGGATCTGGACCTCTTCGACGGCATGGCGCGTCTTGAGGGCGATGCGATGGCAGTGCTGACCGAGCTCTATATCGCCTATTTCAACCGCGCCCCCGATGCGGTCGGGCTCTATTACTGGGGCAACCAGCTTGCCGACGGGATGAGCCTCCGCGAGATCGCGGGCTATTTCTTCGACCAGGACGAAACCCGCGACCTCTATCCCGATCTGACGAATCTCTCGGATTTCGTCGAGGCGGTCTACCAGAACGTGCTGGGTCGGTCGCCGGACGCCTCCGGTCTCGAGTTCTGGCTGGGCCAGCTCGAGAACAATCCTTCGATCACGCCGTCGACCTTCATCCAGGAGATTCTCGCCGGGGCCAAGGCCGAAACCGGCGGCCCTGCCGATGCCGCCTACCTGGCGAACAAGGTGATGCTGGGCGGGCATTTCGCGGTGGCCCGCGGCATGTCCGATCTGGAAGAGGCCCGCATGGTGATGGCGCAGTTCGACGGCTCCGAAGCCAGCCTTGCCGAAGGCCTCGCACAGAGCGATGCCTTCTATCAGGATGCTCTGGCCGCAGAGGGCGGTGACTTCCTGATCCAGCTTGTCGGGTTTGGCGGAGATGCCGCCCTGTTCTGAGACAGGCAACCATGCCCCTTGCCCTGTATCGCCGGGCAGGGGGCAGTCATGAAGATTGCGAGGGAAGAAAGGGATGAGCGGATCGCAAGATCCGCCTGTGGTGCCCCGCCCGGACCCGGGCAGGGCACCAGCGCCGTTTTACTGCATCCGCAGCGGCGCGAGTTTCGAACGCAAAAGCTGCAGAACGCCGAAGATCTGCTTGCGGCGGGGGCGGCCGGTTTCGTCACAGATGACGAATTCCACGGCAAGGTTGTTCAGGTCCGTGCCCGGTGCGGGCGGGTAGGTTTGAATGAGCGGGTCCATGGGTCTGCCTTCGTCTGGATTACGCAAGGCACCCTGCAAGAACTCTGCCAATCAGGGCACCAGCGCCCAGTCGAGGATCAGCACTTCGAGAATATCCGGCGGCGCGCCCATGGCAGCCAGATTGGCGTTCATCGCGACCTGCAGGGCCGGGGGCAGAACCTGGTAGAGCAGCACCGGATCCGCGCCGGCACCTGCGGTGTCGATCGCATCGAGGATGGCGGTCGCGAGGTTGCCGAGAACGGCATCCGGATTGTCCTGCAGGGTTTTCTCCAGTGCCCGGTCCGACGTTTGCGGCAATGCCACACCCAGCAGCACGTTGAGCCGTCCGCCGTTCGCGGGCAGGCTCACCGTGACCGGGCTGAGGAAGGCGTGGTACATGCGGGATGGTGGCGGGGCCTCGACCGGTTCGGCAGATGCCTGTTCCGGTTCGGGGGTCACGATGACAGGCTGCGTCACCGCCAGAACGCTGGCCACCAGCATGCCAAGAGGCAGGGCCAGCGTGGGCAGGAGGAACGACAGGGTCGTTCTGGAAGGGCGCAACATCCGCATGAAGCCGCCGCAGCAAGAACCACGCCATCCGGGGCTAACACTCTGATGCGCTGCGCCGTTGTACCGACATGACCCTTGGTTTTCCGATCCGTGGCAATCGCAGGATTTTCATATGACCCTGACAGGTTCGAGACTGTTTTCCGGTATGTTGTCCCGCCTGTCCGGGCGCGGGCCGCAGCCGAGGTCAAGCGTGCCGCCGTCGGATTTCGCCCTTGTGCGCCACAGCATCCACCTGCAGGACATCGCGCGGGTCGAACGGCATCTGCCGGAAATCCTCGGGCGGGCGCTGGCCCGGGCCTGGATCGACGCGGAGTTCAGCGACACGCTGCGCGCCGATCCCAAGGGGCTTCTGGCGCATTACAACGTTTACCTTCCGACGACGGTGAGCATCGAGCTTGAAACCACCGAGACCCAGCGCCAGCGCATCGTGGTCTACGAGAACCGCCAACATGGCGAACGGCGTCGGGTCATGTATCTCCAGCTTGTCATGCTGGCGGGCAAATGAGGCGCTGCGCGATCCTCACCGGGCTGCTGCTGGCTCTTGCCACGGGCGGGCAGGCGGCTCCGAAGCCCGATTTCGCCACCGCGGTGCAACTGGCCGAGGCCGGGCGCGCCGCCGAGGCCGTGTCGATCTTCAGGCAGTTGTCGCAGGACGGTGACCCGGTGGCCCAGGTCAACCTCGCGGTGCTGCAGGCGCTGGGGCGGGGTGTGCCGCAGGATGACGTGACGGCCGCCTATTGGGCGTGGCGGGCACGGTTCGCCGGAGAGGCGCGGGCCATCGATCTGTCGGACCATCTTCTGTCGCGCCTGACCGACCCTGCGCGCACCCGTCTGGCCGACCGGCTCGAGGCGGATCTGCAGGCGCTTGCCGCCGACGGAGAGGTGACGGCATTCCTGTCGCTGGGCCGTGTGGCGCTGGAGCTGCGCAGCCCGTCACAGGACCCCAGGGCGCTGGAATGGTTTGCGCTGGCCGCCGCCTTCGAGGTGCCTGACGCCGCACTTCTGCGCGATGCCGTCGCGCTGCGGCTGGAGCCCGCTGCGCGCCTCAAGGTGCAGGACAAGACGCTGCAGGCCTTCGAGGAATGGTGCGCCACGCTTCCTGTCGATGCCCGGCTTCCGACCTGCCCTGCAGGATGATCCGCGCAGGGGGCCAGGCGTTTTTCCGTTTCACGAAAAGAGAAACCCGGTCCACGAGGGACCGGGTTTCTGAGGCAGCCAGGACTTAAGAGAGATTATCCAATCAGGGCGAAGAGACCCGTGATGATCCAGTACCACATGGCCATGCCAAGTGTGGCCATCGGGATGATCCACCACCCACTCGGCAGGGCCGGTGCATGAATTGGGGCTGTCGATGCAGAACCGTGAGCGATTGGGACCATCGTCTGCGAGCGAGCAAAGTCGTTCGGATGCCGGATCAAGCTCATTGTACTGCCTCCTGGGCGGGTGGATAACGTCCTCACATTCCCATGCAGAGGCTTGAAATCAAAGCGAGCAAAGGGTCTTGAGGGATCGCAAAAGAGCAACTTGGTATCCAAAGATACAAAAGGGGCGGTCCCCGTCAGTCTTTGGAAAAGAAATCATCGTCATCCTCGTCATCGCTGTCCCCCAGACCCTGCATCATCATTGCCAGCGCCCCGCCTTCGAGATCCATGCTGACCAGTTTGCCCGTCTTGGCCGGGGCCTTCCTGGGCGCGTCCACCGGTTCGGGTTCCGGCTCCGGGACGATCTCGATCACCGGTTCGGGCGGTGCTTTCACCGGGGTCTGCACCGCCTGCAACGCTTCCTGCAGGAGCCGCACGCGCAGGCGCATTGCGATGACACGCTGGCGTGGGCATCGGGCGTTGGCATGGGCTTCCTTGGCGAGCGGCACGCTGTCCTGCACCGACAGCGCCAGCAGGCGGCTCAGCACCCGGCTCAGGCTGCGCGGCAATGTCAGGGGCTTGAGCGCGGCGGCGCGCGCTGTGCTGTCGGGCATGGGTTTTCCTTTCCTCATCCGGGTTGGCACTGGACTTGCAGAGTTGGGGCACGGTCCCGTGGCGCTTGCCTGCAAGGACCGGACCAACCGCGGTGCCGACCGCCGAACCAGATGGAGCTTGCGCAATGCCGGACACGTTTCGCAATCACCTGAATGTCTTTGCCAGCGCGCTGACCCTGCGGGGACAGCGCGGTGAAATGCTGGCCTCCAACATCGCCAATGCGGCGACCCCGGGCTTCAAGGCGCGGGACGTTGATTTCCAGAGCGTGCTGAACGGCAGGCTGGGGCATGGTCCGATGACGGTCAGCAATGCCCGCCATTTCGCGCATGCCGGACCCGGTGCGGACCAGCCCGGCTACCGGGTGCCCACCAACCCGTCGCTGGATGGCAACACCGTGGAGCTTGCCGTCGAGCAGATGGAATTCGCCGAGAACAGCCTGCGCTACCAGACCAGCCTGACCCTGCTGAACCGCCGGATCTCGGGGCTGACCAGCGCGATCAAGGGAGAATGACGCGTGACCGTCAAGAACATCTTCGATGTCGCCAGCAGCGCCATGTCGGCGCAGATGACACGTCTCAACACGATCTCGTCGAACATGGCCAATGCCGATGCGATCAGCGCGACCCGCGATGGCGCATTCCGCCCGATGCGCCCGGTCTTCGAGACGGTTTATTCCGACCAGATGGGGCGTGACGGTCTGTCCACCGCCCGCGTGCGGGATGTGGTGTCGCTGGACCGCGAACCGGTCAAGAGCTTCCGTCCCGATCATCCGCTCGCCGATGACGAAGGCTATGTCTTTGAATCGACCGTCAATTCAGACGAGGAAATGGTCGAGATGCTCGAGGCCAGCCGTCAATACCAGAACATTCTCGAAACCGTCTCGACGCTGCGCACGCTGATGGCGCGCACCGTCAAGATGGGCCAGTAGAAAGGCCATCCTCATGACCGAAACAACCGCGCTGACCGGGGCAGGGCCGACCTTTCTGCCGAACACCTCGACCAAGGCCTCGTCGGACAATCTGGGGCAGAAGGATTTCCTGACCCTTATGGCCGCCCAGCTGCAGAACCAGGATCCCTTTGCACCGATGGAAAACGGCGAGTTCCTGGCGCAGATGGCGCAGTTCTCGACGGTGTCGGGGCTGGAAACCGTCAACCAGACGCTTGCCGGGATCAGCGACCAGATCGGCGGCAACCGCATCGCCACCGCCTCGTCGCTGATGGGCCAGCATGTGCTTGTGCCGGGCACCACCGCCCGGCCCGATGCCGAAGGCAGCATTCACGGCGTCGCCGACCTGCCAGAGGCGGCCAGCGCCGTCACCGTGCTCTACAGCCATGCCCGCACCGGAGAAGAGCTGCACCGCCAGGAGATGGGCGCGCAGCCTGCCGGGCTTATGGGCTTTGACTGGAGCACCCTGCCGGACGATCTGGTGCAGTCCCGCGATGCGGTCCGGGTGACCGTGACGACCGATGGCCCCGCGCCCGCATCCCCCTTTGTCTATGCCCGTGTCGTCGGGGTGCAATTGCCCCAGGACGGCGAGAACCTGACGCTGGATGTCGAGGATTACGGCCTGCGCAGCAGTCTCGAAATCACCTCGATCCGCTGATCCCCCTTTTATCCCTGTTTCTGAAGGAGCCCGCATATGGCTTTGTACACCGCCCTTTCGGGTCTGAACGCCGCCCAGACCGAGATTTCCGTCACCTCGAACAACATCGCCAATGTCGGCACGATCGGCTTTCACGGCAGCCGTGCCGAGTTTTCGGACATCTACACGAATTCGCCCTACAGTCGCCCGGCTTCGCAGGTCGGACAGGGTGTCGTGACATCGCGTATCGGTGTCGATTTCTCCCAAGGCTCGATGCGCGCCACCGGCAATGTGCTCGACCTGTCGATCCAGGGGCCGGGGTTTTTTCAGGTCCGCACCGGGGTCGAGGACGATGCCAAGCTGGCCTATACCCGCGCCGGGGCCTTTGGCATGAACGTGGATGGCTATGTCACCAACGCGACGGGACATCACCTGATGGTCTATCCGACCGCAGTCGATGGTGCGCGGCTCGGCACAACCGAAACGCAGCTCTTGCAGATCCCGCAACAGAGCGGCACGCCGCGCGCGACCACCTCTGTCGATCTGGGAATGCGCCTGTCGGTCACCGACAATGGGGCGCAGGGCACCCAGGCCGCGGTGCCTGCCGCGCCTTTCGATCCAGCGGATGACACCACCTTCGCCCATTCGACCTCGGTGCCGTTTTTCGACGAAACCGGCGTGGCGGTTCCGGCCCGTGCCTATTTCATCCTGGCCGACGCCCCGGATGCAGCCGACCCCGGCATTTCCTACAGCGTGCAGGTCGTCGTCGATGGTGAGACCGCCACACCGGCCGATCCCGCCGCGGTGCTGTCCTTCGACGGGGAGGGCGTTCAGACCGGCGGTCTGGATGCCATGACGTTTGATCTGCCCGCTGGCCCCCTCTCTTTGAACCTCGCCAATTCCGAGGTGACACGGGGAGCGTTCGGGGTTCTTTCGGTGGGCCATGATGGCCGCAGCCTGCAAAGCCTCGCATCGCTCGAGGTCCGGGATGACGGCAATGTCTGGGCCAGCTACGGCGCTGAACCGGCGGTGTCGCTGGGGCAGATCGTGGTGGGCAATTTCAACGACCTTCAGGGCCTCACGAGCATCGGCGGGGCGACGTACCTCGAATCCCGCGTTTCGGGTGCCGTGCGTCTGGGGGGGGCTGGCGAAAGCGGCTTCGGGCTGATCCGGTCCGGCTCGATCGAGCAGGCCAATGTCGATCTGACCGAAGAGCTGGTGAACCTGATCATGGCACAGCGCAATTACCAGGCTTCCGCCAAGGCGCTCGAGACCAATGGCAAGATGTCTGAAACCGTCATGAACATCCGTTCGTGACGCCTGACCTGATCTGACCCGATCCGACCGGAGACCGCCATGGACCGCCTGATCTATACCGCGCTCAACGCGCTGGCCGTCAATCGCGACAGCCAGGTGACGCAGGCGCAGAACCTCGCCAACCAGATGGTGCCGGGATTCCGGCGCGATCTGCCCAACGAGGGAGAGACCTTCTATCTCAACATGGCGGGCAGCATGGCTCCCAAGGCGTTCAACCTCGAAACGGGGCAGGCCGGCTTTTCCAACCAGTTGGGCCTGCTCAACCGCACCGATGAAGAGCTTGACGTGGCCATTGCCGATCAGGGGTTTTTCTACGTGCAGCCCGGACAGGGCGACCCGGCCCTGTCGCGGCGCGGTGACCTGCGCCGCGACATTGACGGCACGCTGCGCAACGGGGCGGGCGACGCCATGCTTGGTCCTGATCTGGCCCCGATCCAGCTGCCGGAATATCGCAACATCCGCATCACCGACATTGGCGAGATCTTCATCGAACCGCTGGATGCGGTGGGGGGCGAGGCGGTGCTGGCAGGGGTTCTGGCCACGATCATCCCGGCCGAGGACCTGACACTGACCAAGGGTCTCGACGGGCAGATCCGTCCGGTTGAGGGCGCGCTGCCGCCGCCGGATCAGCGGGCCGAGGTGCTGCAGGGCACGCTCGAAGGCAGCAACGTCAACCCGGTCGAAGAGCTGCTGTCCTCGATGGAGATGCAGCGCCAGTTCGAACTGGGCATGCGCATGGTGATGACGGCGCGCGACCTCGACGAAGGCGGGGCGCGGGTTTTGCAGGCTCCCGAAGGGTAAACCCGCAGATCGGACAATCGGCGGCTTCTGGCACGGGGCTTGCAGCGCATGGAGTAACAGTCTCCATGAAAGGCAATGCCGATGTCCTCGAACGTGATGCAGGTGGCCAAGACCGGCCTCAATGCGCAACAGGCCCGGATCCAGACGATTTCGAACAACTTGGCCAACGTCAACACGACGGGGTTCAAGCGCGACCGCGCCAATTTCGAATCCCTGCTCTACCAGACCTGGCGTCCGGCCGGGTCGCAGACATCCGAGGCGACAGCGCAGACCTCGCCGACCACTTTGGGCACCGGGGTGCGTCTGGTCAGCACCGAGAAGATGTACACCCAGGGCAGCCTGACCACGACCGACAACGCGCTGGATATGGCGATCGACGGCAAGGGGTTCTTTCAGGTCCTGATGCCCGACGGGCGCATCGGCTATACCCGCAACGGCACCTTCTCGCAGAATGCCGAAGGGGTGCTGACCACCAGCAGCGGCTATGTGGTGCAGCCCGAGATCCAGATCCCCGCCGAGGCGATGAGCATTTCCATCTCGCGCGATGGCATCATCAGCGTGGTGCTGCCCGATGCGGTGGAACCGCAAGAGGCGGGCCAGTTGACGCTGGCGCAGTTCACCAACCCGCGCGGGCTTGAGCCGGTGGGCGAAACCCTCGTGGTCGAGACCACCGCAAGCGGCGCGCCGGTGATCGGCGCACCGCTGGCCGATGGCGCGGGCAGCCTCATGCAGGGCGCGCTCGAGACCTCCAACGTGAACGTGGTTCAGGAGCTCGTGGAGATGATCGAGGCGCAGCGCGCCTACGAGATCAACTCGCGCTCGATTTCGGCCTCCGACGAGATGATGAGCTATCTCGCCAACAAATTGTAAGTGACCAGACATGTATAAACTCGCATATGCCGCAGCCCTTCTGGGTGTTCTGGCGGGGTGTTCCACCCAGATCGAAGAGGCCGAGAGCGACCTTTACGCGCCGGTCTTTCCGGTTGCGGAGGTGGCGCAGGACCGGCTGATGCCGACGGGCGGGATCTATTCGACCTCCTCCAAGGGGCTTTTCGCCTCGGACCGCCGCGCGGCACAGGTCGGAGATATCCTGACGGTGGATTTCAGCGAACGCTTTGCCGCCAGCAAGTCGCAGGCCTCGGGCTCCAGCAAGAGCGACAGTTTCGAGGTCGATATCCCCGACGTGGTGTCCTTCGGCTTTGACGACGCGCGGCTCACGGGTGGCACCGCGCGCAGCTTTTCGGGCAAGGGCAATGCCTCGCAGTCCAATTCCCTGACAGGCCGGGTGTCGGTATCGGTGACGCGCATCCTGCCGGGTGGCAATCTCGAGATCGTTGGCCAGAAGAAACTGACCCTGAACAACGGGCAGGAATATATCCGTCTGCGCGGCCTTGTGCGCCCCGAGGATATCTCTGCTGACAATATCGTCCGCTCCGACCGGATCGCCCATGCCGAGATCAAGTATGTGGGGGCCGGGGATATCGCGGATTCCGGCAAGAAGGGCTGGCTCAGCCGCACGCTCGACACTGTTGCGCCGTTCTGAGGAGGCAGCGATGATCCGCATCCTTGCTCTGCTGCTGTGCCTCTGGCCCTCGCTGTCCATGGCGGACCGCCTGAAGGACATCGTCGATGTCGCCGGTGTCCGGTCGAACCCGCTGGTGGGCTACGGGCTTGTCGTCGGCCTGTCGGGGTCGGGCGACGGCAATCTGGGGCTGACGCGGCAATCGCTGCAATCCATCATGTCCCGACTGGGCCTTGAGGTCAGCGCCAATGATCTGGACGCCAAGAACGTGGCCGCCGTCATGGTGACCGCCGAACTGCCGCCCTTTCTCAAGCCGGGTCAGGTCCTGGATGTCACCGTGTCGACTTCGGGCAAGGCCAAGTCACTTCAGGGCGGGATGCTTTTGATGACGCCGCTCATGGGGGCGGATGGCGAGGTCTACGCGATCGCGCAGGGCAGTCTCGTGGTCGGCGGTCTGGGAGTCGAGGGCGGTGACGGATCATCGGTCGTGGTCAATGTGCCGACGGTGGGGCGCATTCCGCGCGGGGCCACGGTCGAGCGCATGGTCGACACGGCCTTTCTGGAAAGCGAGTATTTCGTGCTCAACCTGGGCCGGCCGGATTTCTCGACGGCCGGCATGGTTGCCGATGCGATCAATGCGCAATTCGGTGAAGGCGTCGCGGTGGCGCTTGATGGCAGTTCGGTGCGCGTGCGTGCCCCGGCCGATCCCGGCGCGCGGGTGCCCTTCATGGGCATGCTGGAGCAGATCGAGGTCGAACCGGCCCAACCGCCGGCGCAGGTGGTGGTGAATTCCCGCACCGGCACCGTGGTGATCGGCGGCACTGTGCGGGTCACACCCACGGCCATTTCGCACGGGTCGCTGACAGTGCGGGTGAACGAGAATTTCGACGTGGCCCAGGGGGCCACGGTGGTGAACGGTGAAAACGGCAACGTGGTCGTGCCGGGTGAACCGGTGGTGCTGCCCGATACCGAGATCGATGTCGATCAGGCGAACAACCCGGCCTTTGTCTTTGATCCGGGTGTGTCGCTGTCCTCGCTGGTCGATGCGATCAACGCGGTGGGTGTCAGCGCATCAGATCTCGTGTCGATCCTCGAGGCCTTGCACAGCATCGGTGCCCTGCGCGCCGAGCTGATCATCATCTGACCGGGAGCGTGCCATGACAGACCTGTCCGTGACATCCGCCCCCATCGGTCTGACCCCCAGAGGGGATGCCGCCGCGCAGCGTTCGGAAGAGCGGTTGCGCTCCGCCTCGGAAGGGTTCGAGGCGCTTTTCGTGACCCAGATCCTAAAATCCGCGCGCAGCACGTCGTTGGGACCATCGTTACTGGACAGTTCCGCAACGGACAACGTGCAGTCGATGCTGGACTCGAAACTGGCCGAAGTCTCTGCGGGACGCGCGGGGCTTGGGCTTGCAGAGGCGATCTATCGACAGTTCTCGGCCCATCTGGAGGCATCCGGGGAGTAAGACATGGCTGACGTGATGAACATCGGACGGGGTGGGCTCTTGGCCTATCGCATGGCTTTGGCCGTGACCGGAGAGAACATCGCCAATGTCGACACGCCCAATTACAACCGCCGCACAGCGATGCTGCAGGAAACCACACCCGGCACCGGGGTCGATGTGGTCGAGATCCGCCGGGCCTTCGACACGCTTCTGGCCGACCGCAGCCGCACGGCCGAGGGCCGGCTTGGATCGGCGGAAACCTATCTCACGCATCTGCGGGCGCTGGAAAACCGGCTGCTTCCCGGCGATGGCGGGTTGCCGGATGTGCTTGATACCTTCTTCGATGCGCTGGACGGTCTGGCCCTTGCCCCGGGCGATCAGGGGCTGCGCCATGCAACGATCGGCGCCGGGCAATCGCTGGCGATGGCCGTGTCCGACCTTGCCCGTGGCCTCCAGACGCTTGAGGGCGGTGTGAGTGCCGAAGCGGATCAGGCCGCGGCACAGGTCACGAGCTTGCTGACGGGCTTGGCCGACACGCAGCGCAAGCTGGGGCTCACGTCGGATGACATGGCCCGGACCCTGCTGCTGGACCAGCGCGATGGCCTGCTGTCGAGTCTGGCCGAACTGGTGGATATCGAGATCGAGATCGGCGCCGACGACATGGCACAGGTGCGGCTGGGCAGTGACGGTGCCGGACCCATTGTGCTCGACCGCGCGAGTGCAGGACGGGTCAGCGCCACATCGGCCCGCGAGTTGACAGTTGTGCAGGCCGATCCCGACGCACCAGCGGTGAAGATGGCGGCGGGCAGCGGCGTGCTGTCCGGGCTGGCCGATGCGCAGGGCGCCGTTGCACAGGCACAGCGCGATCTCGATGGCTGGGCCGGGAAACTGACGGCAGAGATGAACGCGCTGCACGGGGTTGGCCTGACGGCTGCGGGCAATACGGGCGGTCCGCTCTTTTCGATGACCGGCTGGACCGCCACGCCCGGTGCCCTGATGCGCGGCGATGCGGTGGCGCAGATCACCGCCGGGCTTCCCGATGCGATGCCAGGTGGGCCGATCACGCTGGTCTATGACGCGACGGCCGGTCTCTGGGATGCGCGCGATGCCGATGGACAGGTGCTGGCGCAGGGCACCAACGGGCTGAGCCTGCCCGATCTTCGGGTCTCGATCAGCGGCACACCGCTCGATGGTGACCGGATCGTCCTGACCCGGCGCGACGATGCGGCGATCAACATGAGTTTTGTGCCCAAGACGCCGCAGGATCTGGCCACGGCGGCCGCGCTGACCGCCAGCGCCTCGGCGCAGAATCTCGGGGCCGCCACGCTGACGGCCCGGGCCACCCCGCAGACCGTAACGGGGTTACCGGATCTGGCAGACCTGCTCTCTGCCGGTCCGGTGGAATTCGTGTCCCCCGGCATCGTCGGGGTGATCCCGGCTGGGGCCACAGGCGCTGACCTGTCGGTGCAGCCCCGCCTTGCGGCGATGGACCTGACCCCGCCCAACGGGGCTGTGCCGCTGACGCTGACCGTGACAACCGGGTCGGGGGTTCAGAACTTCGACCTGTCCGGTCTGCCCGACCTGCGGAGCGCGGTGACGGCGCTCAACGCAGGCGACATCCTGACCCCCGGTGGCGAGAGCCTTGGCGATCTGGGCCTTCTGGCGCTGGACAATGCACCGACCCTGACCCTGATGGCGCGCGGGGGCAACCTGCCCGGCAACGCATCGCTGGTCACCGATCTTGGCAGCGCCACCGGCGTCGTCGTGGCCGACGCGGCCCCTGCCGCCGATCTTGCCGTGTTCACCAGCGACGGGCGGCAATTGTCAGGCGTACCGCTCAGCCCGGCGCAGGCCGCGGCGCTGCTGACACCGCAGAACGGCTTTGACCCGCAGGCGGTCTATTCGACCGAGTACCTCAACGGGGCCGCGCCTTTCGGAGCGGTCGGGCTGGACCGTCAATCCGCCGCTGGCGATTACGCCCTGACACTGGGAAAGGGCAGTGGTCTTGCCACATGGATCGGACCGCAGGCCGGACCGGAACGCGCGGGCGCGCAGATCGGCTTTGACGGCGCCGACCAGTCGATCGACCTGCAGCTACCCGACGGGGCCAACGCCAGCTGGATCGCCGAGACCCTGACCGAGGCCCTGCCTGTCACCGCGCGGGCCGAAACCCGTGTGGCGCTCGATCTGCCCGCATCGGGCAACCTGAGCCTGCGGCTCGCCGGGCAGAACCTGACACCCATTTCCATCAGCGCGGATCTCGGGGCAGGTGGCCCCGGAGCGCTGCACTCCGCGATCAACGCCCAGACGGTGCTGACCGGCATCCGTGCCGAGCTGTCGCCCAACGGGGACCGCCTGATCCTCGTGCAGCCCGACGGGGCGGATATCGGCCTCGCTTCAGTTGCGATGACAGGCCCCGATCCGATCACGCTCACCCGCCTGTCGCCCGATGGCATGGCTCTGGACAGCGTCACCCTTGGCACTGGTCCCGAGACTGCGGCGCGCATCTCGGGCACGGTGACCCTGACGGGGGCGGTGCCCTTTGCGCTGAGCGAAGACGGGGGTGTGATCACGGCCCAGACGGACGGGTTCGAGAACGGGGTGATCCGCCGGACCAGCAGCGCTGCGGGCAGCGCGATCACCCTGACACCTGCAGATCCGCTGGCCGGTGACCTGACCCCGCGGCAGATCAGCATCACGGGCAGCGATGGGCGCGTGCACACCGCCGAAGCCGACCCGATGGTCGGATCCGGTCCGGCACTTGCCCGGGCGCTGGCCGCCGATCTGCGCGAAACCGCCCCTGCCAGCCGGATCACCGGCGCGCCGCTTGCCGCGCTGCCTCCCGAGGGCGCGGTGATGCGCGTGGCGCTTGGCGAACAGGTCTACGCGGTCCGCATGAGCAATGGCACACCTGTGGTCAGCGGTCCCGAAGAGGGCCGCATCACCGCCGGCTTCGATGCTCAGAACCGTCTGGTTCTGGAAACGATGGGTGGCGATCTCGATGGCAACGCGCTGCGCCTGCCGCCGGATGCCGCAGATGCCGCGCGGTTCGGCATGGGTGTCGGTGACGGACCGATGACCGCCGTCATCGGCCAGCCGTTCGATGCGGGCAACCTGCCTTCGAGCTTCACCGTCTCCATCGGCGGCGTGTCTCACACCGTCAGCGTGACGGCGAGCAATGTCGTCCTGCCGGCCACCTTCCCGGGGACCGGCTATATCAACACCGCCTATGGCCGGGTCGAGATCCATTTCGACGCGCGGGCCGAAGGTTTCGGGATTCCCGCCCAGAGCGGTGCGGCGGATGCCGGCTTCGACACGCTGGGTCTGTCCGCCTCGGTTTCCGGTGGCAGCCTTGCCCTTACGGCAACCGATGATCGGGTGCTCGATCTGCGCAGCGTGACACCGGAGGCGGGCGAAACCCTGCGCCTGTCGAGCCTGCCGGACGAGGACCTTCTGGTGATGCTGACCGGGCCGGGTGCGCTGCGCCTGTCGGGGGAGATGGCCAACGGACCCGCGCCGCAACAGGACAGCGAAGTGCGGGTGCTGAATGCCGAGGCCGGTCTTGTCGGTCTGTTTGACCGCGCGACCGGCGCACATCTGGCCTCGCGCCTGCTTGATCCGTCCGGGCGGGCGCAGTTCGGGGGCATCGAGGTGATGCTGACCGGCACGCCGCAAACCGGCGACCGGTTCGGGATCACCGCCAACACCGCCGCTCCGGGCGACGGGCGCACCATCGAAGCCCTGGCCAATCTGCGACAGCAGGACAGCCTGACCGGACAGGGCGGCTATGCCACCGGCTTTGCCAGCATCCAGCAGCGGGTCGGTGCGCAGGTCAGCGCGGCTGAGAACCGGACCACCATCGCCACGGTCGAGCGCGACAGCGCCGAGCGCGCGGTCGCTGATCTGAGCGGGGTGAACCTTGACGAAGAGGCGGCCAACCTGATGCAGCAGCAGCAGGCCTACCAGGCCAACGCGCAGGTCATGTCCGTCGCCCGCGCGCTGTTCGACACGCTTCTGCAGGCGATATGAGGTTCTGAATGACACTTTCCACACCGCTGTTTCACGCGCTGAACACCCGCAGCCTGTCGGAGATCACCGACCGGATCGCCGGGTTGCAGGGTGAGATCTCGTCGGGCAAGAACGATCCGCGTGCTTCGGCCGACCCGGTGCGGGCGCTGCGCCTGTCCGCGGTCAACGAACAGAAAGACGCGCTCGACCGGTTTTCGACGAATGTCGAACGGGTAGGCTCCCGCCTCGATCAGGCCGATATCGTCCTGAAGGAAGCCACGGACGTGCAGCGCCGCATCCGCGATCTGGCCCTGCGGGCCACGTCGGACACCCTGGCCTCGGACGAGCGCAAGAGCATCGGCATCGAGGTCACGCAGTTGCGGCAGAGCCTGCTTGGGCTGGCCAATGCGCGGGATGAAACCGGGCAGGCGCTGTTCGGCGGGTTCCAGACCCGGGCCGATCCCTTCGTCGAGGGGCCCGAGGGCGTGTCCTACCGTGGCGATGGGGGGCAGATCCGGCTGCAGGTGTCGGAATCCTTCAGCCTGGCCGCAGGGATCAGCGGGGCCGATGTGTTCGGCGGTGAGGCCGGGACAACCGTCTTCGACGCGATTGATGATTTCCTCTCTGCCCTTGGTGGCGATGGCAGCTTTCCCTCGGATCGGGTCACATCGAAAGACACGATGCTGGTGCAGCCCACCCTGACCCGTGCGCCCGGCAACTGGTCGATGACCCTGACCGGTCCTGCCGGAGAGGTGGCGCTGAGGTTCGACGCCGCCGCCGGATCGGTGTCCGGCGCTGTCGATGCGATCAATGCGCAAACCGCGCGCACCGGTGTCAGCGCCCTGCGCGACCCCGACACGGGGGGGCTGGTGCTGTCGGCCAATGGCGAGATCGCGATCTCGGGCGTGACCTCGTCAGCGCTGCGCAGCGGCCCGGTGATGCAGGTGACCCCCGAGAATGGCCAGCCCCGCGCGGTCATTTCTGCCGATCAGACCCGGTCCGCCGTGATCGCGCGTCTGCAGGCGGCAAGCGACACCCTCATTGACCAGCGCACCCGCGTCGGCGCTTTGTCGGCCAATGCGAGCGCCCAGGCCGAGGTGATCGACACCCGCAAGGTGATGATGGCCGAAGCCACGGCACAGCTCGAGGATCTGGACCTGGCCGCTGCCCTGACGAAGCTGCAGCAATCGCTGCTGTCACGTGACGCGACACAGCAGAGCTATGTGAAAATCACTCAGAAAAGCCTGTTCGACTATCTCAGATAGGGGCGTCTGGCCCGCGGCTTGCAGATGCGGACACATGAGATGTCCTGTGCCTGTTCTGTGTCTTGTGCTGTTTGTCAGCGCGGTGCCCCTGCGCGCCACGACGCCAGATTGCGAGGCGCTCGCGGTCGAGGCCAGCCGCCAGTACGGGGTGCCCGACGGCCTGCTGGTTGCCATTGCCCGCACGGAATCCGGCATTGCGCGGGGGCAGGCGGGGTTTCGCGCCTGGCCCTGGACCGCCAATGTGCAGGGTGAAAGCCATTACTATGACAGCCGGCACGAGATGCAGGCCCATCTGGACCGGGTGATCGGGGCCGATATCTCGAATGTCGATATCGGCTGCATGCAGCTCAATTACCATTGGCATGGCGACCGCTTTGCCGGTCTGGACTTCATGCTCGATCCGCACAGCAACGTGACCTACGCGGCGGGCTATCTCAGGCAGCTTTACGACGAGACCGGATCCTGGGAGGGCGCCACGCGGTATTATCATTCCCGCGATCCCGACCGGGGTGCCGCCTATCTGGGGCGGGTGAACCGAATGTGGGCCGCGCTTGCGCCACCGGGCCAGGGGGATCAGGAACCGGCGCCAGTGGTCACGCTGGCTGTGCCGGTGACATCCGACCGACGGTTTCAGACGCATCGCCCGACCGGCACCCGGACCGACCTGCGCGCCTATTGGGAGCGTGTGGACCTTGCCGAAGGCACGCTCCCGAAACTGCCGGGACGGCCCTAGCCCCACCAGCGCCGGGATGTGCCGCTGTCGATATGCACGAAGGACCGGTAGAGCCCGACACCCCCCGAAGCCTGTGTCTCTGCCAGCCTGTGCAGGGTCTTCATCTCGAAGCCGGGGAAAGAGAAATCGATCGCCCGCGCCTGAAGATGCAGCGAATTGCGCGCGGCACCGATGCCGCGGCGGCGCAGCTGATCATTGGTCTTGCGCGAGCGGTAGCCCGAATTCACCCGGACCTCTCCGTCCCATCCCTTGCGACGGGCGCTGCCCACGAGGGTGGCAAGGATCGCCAGGGTTTCGGGATCCATCGGCCGGATTTCATTCTGCCGCCAGTCCCGGAAGAACCAGTCCAGCCGGGCCTTTTCCTGCGCGCTGACGCTCTGGCCCGCCGGATCGAACAGGGCGGTGATCCGGTCACCGGTATGGGCGTTGAGAAGCGCAACGGAGACCACACCGTCGAGGCGCGGCGGTGCCGCGGCAATAGGTTCCCGCACGGTCTTGTCCTGCGGGAGGGGTTGGGGCGCGCGCTGCGGCCGATCGAGCGAGACCACCGGCCCCGGCGCCCGCCCGATGAGCGGGCCGCTGGCGCCGACGATCAGCCCGGCCCGTGCGGGGGCGGCAAACCCCGTGGCTGCGGCAAGCGCGGCAAGGGCCTGCCTGCGGGTGAAGATCATGTGCGACATGCCTTGCGATCTGCAAGCGCTGTGCCACATCCCGACGCCAAAGATGCGGCCGTCAGTCGGCGGAATAGGCCAGCCGGATACCACCCCAATGCTCTGCATTCACGAAGATCGGGGCCGAGAGATCCTTCATCATCACCGTCTCGCCATTGCCCATGTCGCAAAGCTGGCCCGATGTGCGGTATCGGCGATGACGGCGTTGCGCTGCAGGGTCCGGTCTTTGGTGTCCGGACGGATCTCGATGGGTGCAGGCCCCCTGTTCATCTGTGTACCGCGTCCTGCCAGCAGGACGCGGCACTGCTCAGGGACGCGTGCGGGTGACGGTATCGCCCTGTGTCGAACGGAGGGTCGAGGCGCCGGGATCGTCGTGAATCTCGATCAGCGTGTATTCCTCGGCAAACCTGAAAGGCGCGTTGGTGATGATATGGTCGATCCCGGAAATGCGCACCGGCCAGAGATCGAAGGTCTGACCGCTTTCGGACATGAAGATCAGGTAGGCATAGGGCTCCAGCGTGTAGAGATCCGCACGGGCCTGCAACGGCAGGCAGAAGACCGTGTCATCCTCCGACAGTCGGAACACCTCGATCCAGTTGGCATCGATGGACATCTGGTAGACGTCACCGGCCGTCATGGTCTCGCAGGAGTGGATGCTTTCCCCGAGAAAGACGCCGAACCGCACTCTGAAATTATGCGCCGCACTCAGATAGAAGATGTCATGCGACATGTCGGGATAGATCTCGAGCAGGTCATCAACCGACAGGTTTCCGCGCTCCGCTAGAACCATGGGACATCGAGCCTCGGGGAATGAATGGGGACGTGCGGCACTGGATACTCTCGGGGCTCGATCACTGATGGTCGGACAAGGCCCTGAAGGCCGGTGGCAGATTCGGCAGGCGGCGTTTCCGCGATGCCGAAACACCGCCGCGACCTGAGGGAAAGGGTGCAAGCTTCGTGCCATGTCGGTGGGTTTTGCGTATTGAACCCGGGCGCCTCGCCGTGATCCGCAAGGGCCGGGGTGCGGCGCCGACACCCCGGGCGGACAAGAGGGCGAGGAGGTCAGTCAACCCGGGAAGGGCCTGTCTGCTGTCGTGATGTCGGCACGAAAAATCTGAAATGAAATATCTGAAAAGGTAATTCCGGAGTGGTGGCCTGGACGTATTGGAAAATATCAAATCGAAATCAGAACGAGAATACCTGCAATCAAAATGACAAGCGCCCGGACATAATCCATATCCAGCTGCGGTTTTGCCTTTTCCATGTTATTTCGGGCTCTGTTCTCAAAGACATATTGAGGATACAGGACCGGAAACGCCGGAACATCTTTGAAAGACTTGCGCTTCATGAAGAATTCCACAGGAGTGATGATTGCGTATTCCGCCATATAGAGGCGAAATCTAAGAGCCATCAATCGCGCGGTTATCCAAAGATAGGAATCTATCCTCATATCCGAAACGGGATATTTTATTGCCAAAGATACCGGCTTTTGTCTTTTCGATAGGCCCGGACATTCGGGGCCTGCCCGGACCGGGTGGTCAGATCAGGGCGCGCTCGCGGCTGATCATGGCGGCATGGGCCCGGTTGCGGGCGCCGAGCTTCTTGCAGATCGAGCGCATGTGCATCTTCACGGTGACTTCGCTGGCATCCATGCCGCGGGCGATTTCCTTGTTGGTCAGGCCATCCGCCGCCAGTCGCAGCACGTAGAGTTCCTTGTCCGACAGGTCGTGATCCTTGCCACCGCTGTCGCCGCCCACGCTGGCTGTGTCCATCGGGACAAACACCTGGCCGGACATGATCAGCTGGATCACGCTGTCGAGCGACTTGAGCGGCATCGTCTTGGGGATCAGACCCTTGCAGCCCAGTTCCAGCGCGCTGTTCAGGAAATGCCGGTCCACCATGCCGGTGAAGAGAACCACCTTGCCGTCCCCTGCCGTCTTGATGACTTTCTGCACGCTTTCGAGTCCGATCATGCCCGGCATCTTGAGATCCAGCAGCACGACATCGAAATCGCCATGCTCGGTGAGCAATGCCAGGGCCCCGTTCAACGTGTCGGTGGTGACCGCTTCGTAATCGGACATGGCGTTCAGCATCGTGCTGACAGCCTCCACGAGGAGATTGTGATCATCGGCAAGAAGAAGCTTCAGCGTCATGTTTTTTCCAGTTCTGCTCTGCGGCACTGCCCGGCCGTCAGCCATGTGCAAAATGACATCGGCTTTTTAGCATATTTGCGCACTTTTGCTAGGATTTACCATGATAAAATAGCACGGCTGTGCTCTTTGGCAGAGCGGGGCATACTTTCGATCTGGACCCAGCGCAAACACGCCGACGCGCGGGTTACCCATGGTCGAACAGCTGCGCAATATGGTGGCGCAGGGCCCCGGCGAAACAGGCCACGGCGCAGGATCCCAGCAGCGCCGCCTTGGGAAACGGGGCCTCGAGAGCTGTGCCGAGGGTCCACAGGCCCACGCCGACATAGCACAGGGTCGAGATCATCTCTCCGGTTGAACGGGGGCGTCGTGTCATGGTCATGTCCTTTGCTGTCGGCGGCCGAATTCATCGACGCTCAGCGCGTCGGGAACATCGACATCCGGTGTCGGTTCGGGCTGCCCCTGTTCCAGTCGCCACACATGGGCCAGGATGACCGCAACCGCGGTGTAAAGCTGTTCGGGGATTTCCCGTCCGATCGCGCCGTAGAAATAAAGCGCCCTTGCCAGCGGTGGCACGCGCAGCGTCATCACCCCGGCACGACGGCCGCGGCGGATGACCTCTTTGGCAATCGGGCCCTTGCCCATGGCCAGCACCACCGGGGCGCCGCCCGCGGTAGGATCGTATTGCAGGGCAATGGCGAAATGCGTCGGGTTGGTGATGATGGCAGTGGCCAGCGGCACATCCGCCAGCGCCTTGCGCTCCGAGGCGCGGCGCGAGGCTTCCATCTGCTTGCGGCGCATCGCGGCCTTGAGTTCGGGCGAGCCTTCGGATTCCTTCATCTCGTCCTTGAGATCCTGCCGCGACATGCGCAGGGATTTCGTGTTCGAGTGAATCTGCCAGCCCAGGTCGATCGCGGCGATCACCGCCAGCGCGATCAGCAGCGCCGCCATCACCCGAACCAGCACCGATCCCAGAAGCTCGGTGGCAACATTCGGATCGGTCATGGTCATCCCCATGATCGCCGGCAGGAATGGGTAGAGCACCAGCAGACCCGCCCCGAGCAGCAGCGTCACCTTGAGCACCGCCTTGCTCAGATCCACCAGCGCCTTCATCGACACCATGCGTTTCATCCCGGCCAGCGGGTCGATCTTTTCGAGCTTCACCCCAAGCGCCTTGGGCGCGAAGTTCAGCCCACCCATGCCGGTCTGCGCCAGCAGCACCGTGATCATCATCGGAATGCCAAGCACCAGCCCACAGGCCAGCACCCACCAGAACAGATCCCCGGTCCGCAGGATCATCAGGCTCTCGAGCGACTGGCCGGGGTCGATCACGAAGCCTGCCTTCCAGTGGTCGGCGAGGTCAGGCAGGGTGGATTTGCCGAGCAGCAGCATCAGCGTGCCCACCCCCAGCGTGGCAAAGACGAACATCTCGGTCGAGGTCGTGATCTTGCCGTCCTTGCGCGCGTCATCGCGCCGCTTCTGGGTCGGTTCCTCGGTCTTTTCCTGTCCGTCTTCACTCTCGGCCATCGGTGCCGTCCCCCAGCATGTCGCCCATGTGCTGCAAGGCCTGTGCCATATGATCCAGAAGCGCATCCCCCAGCGTCACGGTGGTCAGGAACAGCAGCAGCAGCGTGACGGTCATGGTGAGCGGAAAGCCGAAGGCAAAGATGTTGAGCTGCGGTGAGGACCGCGTGATCACCCCGATGACGATATTGAGCAGGATCAGAACCGACACCACCGGCATCATCAGCCGCACGGCCGCGGTGAACATCTCGCCGGTGGCCGCCAGCCCGTCATCGATAAAGCCCAGTCCCGTTTCCGAGGGGCCGGGTGGCAGCAATGTATAGCTTTGCAGCACCAGCCGGATCGCCACCAGATGCCCGTCCGCAGCGACGAAAACCGCCAGCAGGAACAGCATGAAGAACTGGCCGATCACCGGCGTCTGGCTGCCGGTGGCGGGGTCGATCTGCGCGGCCAGACCCAGACCGGCGGTGTTGGCGATCCGGTCGCCGGCCATCACGGCGGCGGTGAAATAGATCTGCAGCACCAGCCCGGCCGCCAGCCCGATCGCCAGTTCGCGCAGCACCCACGTCACGCTCTGCAGCGACGCCAGATCCCCTGCGTCCGGCATCGGAACATGCCGCACGATCCAGACCGCGATGCAGACCGAGATGATGATGCGGACAGGCAGCGACACGAACCGTGCTGCAAACAGCGGGGCCGACAGCACAAACGCCCCGATCCGCAGCATCGCGAACAGGAATTGCAGGCCCAGATCCGTCAGTTCGGCCAGGTCCAGCCCCGGAACACCGGTCGAGGTCGAAGCCAGATCGCCCAGCATGGTCAGTTCATCGTTGCGATGGTGTCGAAGACGAATTCGAAATAATCGGTCAGCTGCGTCAGCATGAAGCTCGAACTGACGGCCATCGCCAGTATGACAATGCCCAGCTTGGGCACGAAGCTGAGCGTCGCCTCGTTGATCGAGGTCGCCGCTTGCAGGATGCCGATCACCAGACCCACCGCCAGGGCCACGATCAGGATCGGCCCGGCGGTCATCAGGATGGTCCAGTAGGCCATCTTGAGATGCTGGATATTGGTGTCGAAATCCATGTCACAGCCCCCCGGCGAAACTGCTGGCGAGCGAGCCCATGGTCAGGGCCCAGCCATCGACCAGCACGAACAGCAAGAGTTTGAACGGCAGCGACACGATCATCGGCGACAGCATCATCATGCCAAGCGCCATCAGGATCGACGCGATGGCCATGTCGATCACCAGAAACGGCAGGAAGAGCAGGAACCCGATCTGGAACGCGGTCTTGAGTTCCGAGGTGATATAGGCGGGCAGCAGCA
The DNA here is from genome assembly GCA_041725935.1 of Pelagibaca sp. Taxonomy (GTDB): domain Bacteria; phylum Pseudomonadota; class Alphaproteobacteria; order Rhodobacterales; family Rhodobacteraceae; genus Marivita. The sequence goes on along the minus strand of JBGRQD010000030.1, from coordinate 9,898 downwards.
CCGACACCGGCACCTGGGCAGAATCGGCATAGGGTTCGTGGCCTGCGAGCTCCGAGAACATCAGCAGATCGTTCTGGCGGGTATTGGCCACCATGAAGCCCGACAGCTTGTCCCAGGCCAGGGTGATGGCCTGTTCCGGGTCCATCTGCCCGTCGAGATAGGGCGAAAGGGCCGTGTCGTAGATGTCGGTCAGGACCGGCTGCATCACGAAGAAAGACAGGAACAGCGCGATCGCGATCAGCACCTGGTTCGGCGGGGTCTGCATCGTGCCCATGGCCTGACGCAGGATCGACAGCACGATGATGATGCGGGTGAAGGCGGTCATGCCCAGTACAATGGACGGCAGCACGGTCAGCGCCGTCATCAGCGCGAGGATCTGCAGCGACAGAGAATAGGTGGTGCCATCATCCCCTGACAGGGTCAGGACCGGCAGACCTTGTTGGGCAAGGGCCGCATCGGGCAGCATCAGGATGCTCAGGGCAAGGACGGCGCGGATCATGCCACATCCTCCGGTTCGGTTCTGCCTGCAAGGGTCACGACGCTGGTGCCGCTCTTGCGACCGGTCACCACAAGCACGCGCTGGCCGTCCACCTGCATCAGGATCGCGCGGGTGTCACCGCCCAGCGACAGCACCTGCTGCACATCCATCAGGCTGTCGGACTTGATCTTCTGCGACAGCGGCCCGCGATATTTCTGCGCGACCGCCCAGAGGATCAGCAGCAGCCCGAGAAACCCGGCAATCACGAGCATCCGGTCCAATGTGATGATGTCCAAATGACTTCTCCTGCGGGGACTATTATCCCCCGGCGTGCAGGTTTCATGCCATGTGGACACCGCCTCAGACGGTTTCGAAGCGCTTCCTGGGGTCGACGATATCGCCGAAACGGATGCCGAATTTCTCGCCGACAACCACCACCTCGCCCTTGGCGATCTGGGTGCCGTTGATCAGGATATCCAGCGGATCACCCGCCATCCGGTCCAGCTCGACAACCGAGCCTTCGTTGAGCCGCAGCAGGTCCTGCAGCGTGATCTGGGCATTGCCGACCTCGACGGTCATGTGCACGCTGACATTGGCCAGCATGCCAAGATCGACATTGCCCGGCATCTCCTCAACCGGGGTGGCAGGGGCCGCATCGGTGGCGGCGTCGGGTGCGGTGTCCATGTCATCCATGGGGGCCATTGCGAAATCCTCGGGTTAAAGTTCGATGCGTCGGGTCAGGGAGATCGCGGCCTTGCCGGACTGCTCGCCCGGTTCGACCTCGAAAAGCGGCATGCCCTCGACCAGCAATTGCGGGCGCAGCGCGAGATCCACCGGCACGATGCGCCCGGGCCTCAGCCCGGTCAGCGCCGCGATCGGCACGCGCGGTTCGGCCAGACGCGCGGTGATGTTCAGCGGCACGGCCAGCACCGCCTCCTGCAACCGGGCGCGCCAGCGGATATCGTCATCCACCACGTCGGATTGCATCCGCGACCGCAGATGCGCCGCAATCGGTTTCAGCGCCTGCAGCGGGTAGATCAGATCGACCGTGGCCGGGTCGGCCTCGGGCAGCTGGATGATGAACGAGCAGCAGATCACCTTTTCGTCGTTCTCGACGAAGGTGGCGAATTGCAGGTTGTCCTCGTGCACCGGGTTGGTGAAGGACAGATGGATGACATCCCGCCATGCGCCCTCGAGCGCGCGGTGCAGACCCTCGGTGACCAGCCGGATCACCCGGTTCTCGGTGGCGGTGAATTCGGTGCGCCCATTGGGCAGGTAGGCGATGTTGCCACCGTAATAGGCATTGGTCAGCAGCGACACGAAATTGGGCGGCAGCACGATCAGCTGGTGGCTGCGCAGTGCATCCATCCGGCTGGTGGTCAGGCTGACGAAATTCTCCAGCTCGTCGCAGTAATGGTCATAGGTCTTGACCTCGGGCGGGAAGGACGAGATCCGCGGATGCATCCGCAGGAACGGCAGGAACACCGACCGCGCGAGGCGGCAGAACCGTTCGTTGATCATGCGCAGACCGTAGTAATCCCCCATGATCGACAGGTTGTCGCTGCCGAACTTGTAGCGTTTGACGTTTTCCTGAACGCCATTGCCGTCGTTCTCCATGTCGAGCAGGCCGTCGACCAGTGCCGCGACCTCGTTGGCGCTCAGCTTGTGAGTGCCGTTCTGACTGAACTTTGCCATTGTCGCGGTCACTGCAGGACGAAGGTGCGGAAGAACACGTCTTCGATACCCCCGAACCCTTCGAGGCTGACCAGCCGGGCATTGATTGTCTCCCGGAGCGCCCCCGACAGGCGGGCACGGCCGCCCTCGGCCTCGACCTCTTCCTCGGTGAAGCCGCTGATCACCGCCAGCATGTCGGACCGCAGCGCCATCGCGTGGCGTTCGACATTGGCGATCACCGTGGCATCGTATTGCGTCGAGAGACCAACCCCCACCTGCAGGAAGCGGCGCGATCCCTTGAGGTTCGTCGTGAAGGCATCCGGAAACTCATAATAGCTCGTCTCGAACTGTGCGGTCTGCGGCACCTCGCGCGGCACGCGCAAGGGTCCGGTCTCTTCCTCTTCGGCGGCCTCTGCCGCGTCCTTCTCGATCAGCCGCAGCACCTCCTGCGAGGGCGAGAGCGGCGCATCGGCGTAGTAGAAACCGGCCCCGAACCCAAGGCCCGACAACAGGACCGCGGCAAGCAGCCAGGTGATCAGTTTTTTCAAGAAACCGCCTTTCGGGCGGCCATCAAGGCTGGGGAGGGAAGCATCCGACATCGTGAACCTCAGGCAACAACATCAACGGTGGATCGGGAGGCGGGCGCGACAGGCCGGGACGCGGCCATCGCTGTCTTGGCGACGCTCTCCTGCGGCGCGACGGACAAGCCGTCCTGCATCGGCGCGCCCTGGCTTTGGCGGTCGTTCTGCTGCCCGCCCTGGCCGGTGCTGGCCGACTGGCTGCCCAGATCGACACCGGCGCGCGACATCAGGTCGGCCAGCCGGGATTGCGCGTCGGTCAGCAGGCGGGCCGCTTCGGGTGTGTCGGTGATGAAATGGACATGGGTCTGGCCGTCCAGCATCTCGAGCCGGACCTGCATCGTGCCAAGCCGTTCGGGTGTCAGGGTGAGGGTCAGCGTATCACCCCGTCCCATCGCCTGAAGCGACACGTCCTCGACAAGCCTGTCCGCCCAGTCCGGCTGGGACAGATCAAGCGGAGCCTGCATCTGAACCGGCACCGGAGAGGCGCTCTGCTGCGCGGGTTGCGCAGGGGTCGGGATGGGCGCTGCGGCGATCGACACCTCGGTCAGGACGCGGGCAAACGCTGCCTCTCCGACGGGCTGTTCTACCGGCAGCGGACGGGGCAGGGCCTCCGCAGAGGCCTGCGCGCGGGTGTCCGTACCCACAGTCGGGGTCTGGGCCGCGGCCTCCCCGGCCGTACGGCGCAGCGCGCCCTGTTCGGTGACGGCAGCCAGCGGGGTCGCGCTGTCCTGTCCCGGATCATCGGCGTCACGCGGCAGATCGGCAGGGGGGGTGTCAGTCAGATCAATTGATGGGCCGTTGGCCAGATCAGGCAGGGTCGCAGTTTCGGTGGCCCCCTGTTCGGGCAGGCCAATCTCTTCTGAGATCTCATCAACCGCTGTCCGCGCGGTGTCGCCCGATGCCTCCGTGACATCAATCTGTGCTGGCCCGGACGGTATCCCGGATGTCGGCTGAGGGAGGCCGTCATCCGGGATAGCGGACGGTGACAGGGCCCGCGCCGGGACCGTCTCCGGGTGTTCAACCAACTGCGACGGGCTGTGTTCCATGTCATCTGCGACGGGCTGGCCCTCGGGCAGGGCGGTCGCGGGGATATCAGCAGCACGCGGCGGCGTCGGCCCATGTGCCGTGGCCCCATCCTGTCCGGCCTGTTCAGCGTCGAGTGCCCCCATGGGCTGCGCAGGCAGATCACCCGCAAGGGCGGGGGGCTGTCCTGTCAGAGCCGTCCGCGTCCCGGTCCGGGGCAGGCGCTCGATCGGCAGGGCAGGGACGCCCTCACCGGGCACAACCGGTCCAGCTTTGGCCAGCGGTGCGGTCCCCGGCACCGCACCGCGGGCCTGCCCGAGAAAGGTCTGGAAATCAGGCATGACAGCACCGTCCGGGGCCAGACCGGCCTCGGGTGCACGCAGGGCTTTTGCGCCTGTTGCAACCGGTGTCTCTGTCATGTGCAATGCAAACACGTCTCAGGGCCTTCTCGCTGTGCCGTCTTGTCTGCAGAGTGCAAATCCGGTGCCAAGTCCGGGCCCGTGTCAGCCCTGCGCCGCCAGCGCATCGCCCTCGCGCCGGGTCTGGTCGATCCGGTCACCGAGGATGCGCCCGCGCTGGTGGTGATGGCTCAGATCCGCCTCGACCTCCTGTCTCCGGGTCTGGGTTTCGGCCATCCGGCCGCGCATCTCCTCGAGTTGCTGCACCAGCGTGCTGCCGATGAAATGCCGGGTCCGCAACTGGCCCGGCGTCATCACCTCGCGCGGGGCCGTGCCCGTCTGTTCGAGGATCTGGCCCAGCCGGTCCAGCATGTCGAACTGCTGCATTTCGCGGGTCTTGAGATCCCCCAGCTGCAGCGCGAGCTGGCCGACCTGGCGCTGCTCCTGCTTGGCCATGAGAGACATGATGCGGATCTTGCGGGCGGTCATGCGGCGCCTCCTGTGAGGGTCATAAGCTCGTCGATGCTGTCGGTGAGTGAGGCAGGTTCGTGGATGCCCTGCCGGATGAAGGCCTCGATCCTCGGCCAGAGCGCGACGGCCTCGTCGAGGGCCGGATCCTGCCCCTTGGCATAGGCCCCCATCAGCATCATGTCGCGGTTCTCGAGATAGAGCGAAATCATCCGCCGCAGCTTGTGCGCGGCGGCGTCATGTTCGGGGGTGACGATGTCCTTCATCACCCGGCTGAGCGAGTGCGGCAGGTCGATCGCCGGATAGATGCCCATCTGCGCCTGCTTGCGCGACAGCACGTAATGGCCGTCGAGAATGGCGCGGGCGGTGTCGACCACCGGGTCGTTGGTGGTGTCGTCGCCATCGGCAAGGATGGTGTAGAAGGCGGTGATGCTGCCCTGGCCGGGCAGGCCGGGACCGGCGCGTTCGATAAGGCCGGGGATCATCGACACGACCGAGGGCGGATAGCCCTTGGCGGTGGGCTGTTCACCAAGCGCCAGACCGATCTCGCGGCGGGCATGGGCGACACGGGTGAGGCTGTCCATGATCAGCATGACCTGCTTGCCCTGATCGCGGAAATACTCGGCGATGGCGGTGGCGCGATGCGCGGCCCGCAGGCGCAGAAGCGGTGAGCGGTCGGCAGGCACCGCCACGACACAGGTGCGGTCCCGGTTTTCCGCCGTCATGACCTTGCCGACGAAGTCGCCGACCTCGCGGGCCCGTTCCCCGATCAGCCCGACGACGATCACATCGGCATTGGTGTAGCGCGTCATCATCTCGATCAGGACGGATTTGCCCACACCCGATCCGGCGATGATGCCCAGCCGCTGACCCCGACCCACCGTCAGCGCCGCATTGATGACCCGAACCCCCACATCCAGCGGCTGGTCCACCGGCAGCCGCGCCAGCGGGTTCTGTTCGCGCCCTGCAAGAGCCCGCGTCTCGCTGCAGTCGGGGGCCAGACGCCCGTCAAGCGGCACGCCTTCGGCATCCACCACACGACCGAGGATTTCCGGCCCAATGCGGATGTCATGCCCCCCGGCCAGCTTGTAGACCCGACATTCGCAGGTGATCCGCGCGCCGGGCTGGTCGAGAAACAGCAGGTTGCGCCCGTTGGAAAAGCCGACCACCTCGCCTGTGGCACCCACACCGTCCGCGGTCTCGATGCGGCAGCGCGCGCCGGGGCTGGCGGGAAATCCCGAACATTCGAGGATCAGCCCGTCATAGCGCAGCACCCGCCCGCCATAGACCGGCTCGGGCACACGTGCAGCCGCCTCGGCGGTTTCGCAGATCCGGGTCAGCAGATCGGTCATCTCAACCCCCCGCCCTGGCGTTCCGCGATCACGTCGGCAAAGCTGACCTCGTCCATCTTCAGCCGCAGGTCACCGCGCCCCAGCTTGGGATCGGGCGACAGCCGCGCCTTGGACAGCGGGCTGAAGCCTTTGATATGGGGCTTGATCGCCATCAGGTCGGCCGGGTTCATCTGCACGACAAGGCTTTCGGCCCCGGCGGCAATCTCGCGCGCCATCTTCTCGATGCGGCGCAGGAACGGCTGCGGCGTGTCGTCGATCTTCTGCCCGGCGCGCTCGGAGGCAAGGATGCGCATGGCACTTTCCAGATGTTTCGTCAGAGTGGCCGCGACCTCCTGTTCGGCACTGTTCAACCGTTCCAGCGCCGCCTCGAAGGCGGTACGGACCTCCTCGAGCGTGGCGTCGGCATCGGCACGGGCCTCGGCCAAAGCCGCTTCGCGGGCCTGACGGCGGGCCGCGTCGATTTCCTGCATCGCCTGATCATACCCGGCCTGCCAGGACGCCTGCCGCTCGGCCTCCATGTCGATGACCTCGGGAGGGGCCGCCGGGCTGAAACTCTCGGCCTCGGCCCCAGCCTCCGTGTCGGTCTCCGGCGCAGGTGTCTCGACGGCGGTCTCTGCATCCTCTTCGGGGTCGGGCATCGGGGCCTGACGGGACTCGTCGATGCGGCGCACCGGGGTCTGCGGCACGAAGCTGTGCACGACACCGGCATCATTGCTGCCGACCGGATTTTTCTTCTGGAACTGCTGCGGCGACCGGCGCACCAGCGCCAGCAGGTCATCGGCGGTCAACGCCTTGGCGGCAGGGGCGGCGCTCATCGCGGATCAGACCATCTTTTCGCCGCCACGCCCGGCCAGCGTGATACGGCCTTCGTCCGACAGGCGCCGGGCGACAGTGATGATGTCTTTCTGTGCGGTCTGGACCTGGCTCAACCGGACCGGACCCATCGCCTCCATTTCCTCAAGCACGTTCGCCGCCGCCCGCTGCGAGATGCAGCCCAGCAGCTTGTCGCGCAACGCCGGATCGGCCCCCTTGAGCGCCAGCACCAGCACCTCGGTGTCGATCTCGCGCAGCACCGCCTGAAGAGAACGGTCATCGGACTTGATCAGGTAGTCGAAGACGAAGAGGTTGTCCTGGATGTCCTCGGTCAGGATCTTGTCGGCCTTGCGCAGCTCTTTCATGATGCGCTCTTCCATGTCCTGACGGGTGAAGTTCATGATCCGCGCCGCCGCCTTGACGCCGCCGATCTGAGAGGCGCGCAGCGTGGTGTTGGCCTTGAACTTGGCGCGCATGACCTCTTCGAGATCGCGCAGCGCTTCGGGCTGCACGGTGTTGAGCGTGGCGATCCGGCGGATGATCTCGGGCTGCTGCTCGGGCGGCAGCAGCTTGAGCACCTCGGCCCCCTGCGCGTATTCCAGTGACGCGATGACAAGCGCCGTGATCTGCGGATGTTCGTCCACGATCAGCTCGGCCACCGCCGACGGGTCCATCCAGTCGAGGATCTCGATCGGGCGTTCGCTGTTGGTCGGCACGATGCGCGACAGCACCGATTGCGCCTTGTGGGTGCCCAGGGCCTGGTCCAGCACGTCGCGCACATAGGTGTTCGCGCCGATGCCCAGCCCGGTCTGGTTGCTGACGGCAACCAGGAATTCATTCAGCACCGCATCGACCGTGTCGTGGTCAATGCCCTGCACCGTGTACATGGCCTCGCCCAGCGTCTGCACCTCGGCCGGCGACAGGGTGCGCAGGATCTGCGCCGCCGTATCCTCACCGAAAACCATCATCAGGATCGCGGCCTTGTGCACCGGTTTCAGCTTCAGCCCGTCAAGAGCGTCCGGGGCCGGCAGCGCCGCGGTCATGTGCCTTCCTCTTTCGGCGCGGCCAGCATCGCCTTGAAGGCCCCGGCGATGCGGTTGGTTTCAGAGCTCGTCATGTGCCGCAGCAGCTCGATCTTTTCCTCGTAGGTGATCGCGTCGTTCAGATCATCGGCACTGGGAGCGGAGGTCTCGATGCGCTGGCGCAGGGAGGACAGGGTCTCGCCCTTGGGCACCTCGACCGCATCGCCATAGACCATGCCCGCGGCGGCCCCTTCGGCTGTGGCTGCCGGCAGAAGGCGATCCAGAAGCGGGCGCACCACGCCCAGAACAATGATCGCCAGGATGGCAAGCTGGGCGAGGATACGCCCCAGATCGGGCAGCCAGCTGGCCTCGTACCACTTGGCCACCGGCATCAGGGGCGCGGTCGCCACGAAGGGAGCGCTGGTCACGGTGACGACATCACCGCGCTCCGTGCTGAACCCGATGGCGCTTTTGGCGAGCGCCTCGACCTCCGACATCGGCGGGGTCTGCGGTGCCTCGATGGGCTGTCCGTTTTCATCGAGAGCCGCCGGCATCTGGTGCAGCAGAACGGCGGCATGCACCCGCATGATCTGCGCGGTCTGTGGCTGCCGGGTCTCGATGCGGCGGCTGACCTCGTAGTTGCGGGTCATGGAAGAAGACGAATTGGTGGTGCTGCGGGTGTCCGACTGTCCCTGCGCATCGGCGGCCAGTTCCGCCTCGTTGGGCGGCGTGTTGGCGACGGCACCGGGAATGCCCCCAACCGCGGACCCGCTGGTCTGCTGGTTGGTGCTCTGCTCGCTGCGCAGCGCGGTGTCGGGCAGGTATTCCTCGTTGGTGACTTCCGACCGGGTGAAGTCCATGTCCAGCGTCACTTCGACCGCGGCATTGCCGACCCCGACGATGGGCGTCAGAAGCGCCAGCACACGGTCGCGGTAATGCCGCTCGAGCCGCTGCTGGTGCTGCATCTGACGGTCTGCCTCGGCTTGGATCGGGTCCTGCTCCTCGGTGGTCAGCAGGGCGCCGGTCTGGTCGACGACCGACACATTGGCCGCCGGCATCTCGGGCACGGCGGTAGAGACAAGGCTGACGATGCCGGTGATCTGCGCCTGCGACAGCGTGAGACCCGGGGCCAGTTCCAGGAACACCGAGGCGCGCGGTGGTTGCTGGTCGCGCACGAAGGCGCTGCGCTCGGGCAGGGCAAGGTGCATGCGGGCGGCCCGGACGGGCTGCAATTCCATGATCGACTGCGCAAGATCCAGTTCCTGCATCCGCCGCAACCGCGCCGATTCAACCTGCCGTGATGTGCCCATCGGCATTTCCGAAATCACTGACAGCCCGTCGACATTGGCCTGCGGCAGGCCTTCTGTGGCCAGCAGCATCCGCGCGCGGTGAAATTCGGCGGCGGCCACCGTCAAGACGCCGGAGGACGGATCAAGCTGCGCGTCGATCCCGCCTGCGGTCAGCGCATCGAGGGCGCGCGCCTTTTCCGCTTCGGGCAGGCCCGATTGCAGCGCGACGCGCTCGGCCGGGGCCAGGAGCAGCCAGGCCATGAGGCCCAGCGACACGAGCACCACAAGCGCGATCGCCGGCAGCGCCCGGCGCAAGGCGGGCTGGGCGACAAAGCCATCGGCCCGTGACAGCGCAAGCCTGGCGCGCGAGATCAGGTTTGACCCTCCGGCCTGTGCGGGCAAGGTCGATCTGGGTCCGTCCATGCGATCTGTCCTGTTCTGTCTGCGTCGTGTCTAAAGGGGTAGGGCCGGATCAGACCGGCATGTTCATGATGTCGCGATAGGCCGTCAGGGCCTTGTTCCTGGTCTGGAGCGTCATCTGGAACCCCAGCGAGGACACTTGCTGTTCGACCATCACCGCGGCCAGGTCATCGGTCTTGCCGGTCTCGAAATCGCGGGCCGCCTGGCTGGCCTTGCCCTGCTGCGCGTTGACGCTTTCAAGAGCCGCGCCCACCCGTTGAGAGAAGTCCGGCCCAACCGCTGTCCCCGGGGGCTGAGGAGGCGCGATTGGACCGGGTCGCGCCCCCACGAGCGTGGCGTGCGACATGCTGGCAGCGGAGGTGGCTCCGGTGATACTCATG
>JBGRQD010000029.1:0-33305 GCA_041725935.1 Pelagibaca sp. | reverse complement strand
TGCCACCCTTGACCGGATCGACCGCGGTTCCTGAGGGTGATCCTCCCACAGTAGATGTTGAGAGAACCAAACCAGCATCGGAGTCAATCGGCGCTTTGCCCGATTTGGTCGTCACTCGCCCGACCTCAACACCGTTTTCCATCTGGACCGGCAGGTCTTGCGATGGGGCGACGAGCGCCTGTCCGATCTTGCCGGGCTCGCTTTTGACCGCAGTCAGTTCTGAGGGAACTTTGGGTGCGTCAATGACCACGGTATTTTTCGCATTTTCCTGTGGCATCTCATTGGTGGCCATCACATCATCGCCCACCTTCAAAGGCACGATGCCGGGCACAGCGCCCCCTTCCGGGGCGGTCACAGTGGCTGAGATCGGCGTTGTCTCTGCACCGTCGGCCGGCAGGTCTTCCGAGGATTCAAAGTCCGTCATTGGGTCTTGCTCACCCAATTGCAGCGCGAATTCTATAGGTTCAACAGCCTCCGTAGGAACAGGTACATCCTCGGTGGTCACCGGCAAATCAGATAGATCAGGCACATCATGCTCTGCCAAATCACCATCTTCGGCATCACTTGGCTGGGCAGACGATTCAAGCTCCTCCGGGTCCGCCTCCGACAGCCTATCTGATAAACCGCCTGAAACCTCCATGGCTTCAGCCTCACCAACAAGCCCATCGAATGTCGTCTTGGCATCCGTTCCGCTGCCTGTTCCGCGAGTAGGCACGACGGCACCCATCGCCGGCGGCAGAGCCACCGCCTGCATCACGGCTCATCTCCAACCTGGGCCGAGGTGACGCCGCTACGGATGAACTGTGCTTTCATCCGCGCGAAAGCACGTGCTTCCATCTTGCGAATCCTGTCCACACTGGTGCCGACACTGGCCGCGACAGCCGCAAGCGGCATGTCACTTTCGCTCCGGCACCTTTCTACAAGCAGGCGTTCCGTATTACTGAGGCGCGACAAAGCGGCATCAATGATCCGCTGGCGTGCAAAGTCTTCTTCGGTGCGGATCATGGTCAATTCCGCCGGTTCCTCAGGCGCGCAAAGCTCCCATGTCTCTGCATCGCCCATTCTGTGCGGCTGCGCGGCACCACGTAAAGTGGCCAAATCTCGATCCCCAAGCCGACCTTCGCGTGCAGCACGGCGATGCTGCAAGGGTATGGCGACAACAGCGGCGTTCTTGAAAACCTCCCGGCGCATGGCTGCGCGCACAAACGGGCGGGCGTAGGCAAAAAAGGGCACGCCTTCGCGCGGTGCATAGCCGTCGATACAGCAGATCAGCGCAAGATTGCCTTCCGAGATCAGATCGTCCCATTGGTGCGCTTGCGTCGTCCACGCGCGGGCCATTGACCGAATCACGGACGCGTGGGCCCGAAGCAAATTATCGAGGGCAGCAGGCTGTCGATCCGTCTGCCAACGCGAGATCCATTCAAGCTGGTCTGCCCGATCTTGCGACAATGTATCCGTTACGAGAGTGGCACCGTCGCAATCAGTATTCTGCATGTGTTTCATCGTGCTGCATCGTCTCCGCACTTTGTTCAGACAGATTAATGGCACCTCACAATCACAAACACAACATTTTTCGCAAATTTTGCTGCGAAGGGGATATACCCGAATACGTTTTTCTGTTTTTATTTTCGCAAAACATGCGTTGCACCCTGCGGAGACAACATAATGGCAGACCCAACCAACCTTCCAAACACCCCGCCTACCATCATCATCAAGCGACCCAAGAAGGTGATCAAAGGTCATCACGGCGGGGCATGGAAGGTGGCTTATGCCGATTTCATGACGGCCTTGATGGCGTTTTTCATCCTGTTGTGGATTCTTTCGATCAGCGAACCGGAGAAACTTGAGGGAATCGCGGATTACTTCACGCCTGCAAGCGTCCCGCTTGTCGATATCCTCGGCTACGATCCGGAAGCGGCGAGGGTTCGGGACAAGAACGACGTGATTCCGATGCCTGAAAGCGCGCTTTGGGAGGATCCGCCCGCCGAGTTGCCGCTGGATTCGGAGGCTGAGGCCGCCGAAGAAGCGAACTCGAATCCTTGGACCGCTTTGGAGCAAACCACTCAGGCCTCATCGGAAAATACGACAGAGGCACAGGATCCGCTCGATCAGGTAGACGCGATGCTGTCTGCGCTCACGGACACGATGGCAAAGGGTAACCCGCTTGAAAGTCTTGCGGGCAGCCTGATGGTTTCAAGATCGGCGGATGGTGTGATTGTCGAGATCCTGGACCTCGGCGAACGACCGATGTTTCAGTCGGGCAGCGCTGAACTGACCGATGTTGTCCGCCAGGTCCTGAGCGAAGTGGCCAATGTGATCGCGACGGTTCCAATGAACATCAAAATCATAGGTCATACCGATGCGATTCCGTTCCGCGGGAGCGGTGGCTATGGCAACTGGGAACTCTCGGCTGATCGTGCCAACGCAGCGCGCAGAGCACTGGAGACATTCGGTATATCGCCCGAAAGGTTCACCCGGGTCAGCGGGCGCGCCGCAGTTACGCCGCTTATTCCGGAAGATCCCAGCGATGCCCGCAACAGGCGCATCACCATTGAACTGGTGACGGTGAACACCCCGGCGGAGGCGACCGCATCACAAGATTGACCTCATGCCACGCCTGAATTCTCCGTCACATTGGAAAAGACCGACGTATTCGTCGAGGGCCTTCAAAATATTGAGGGAACAAATCTATCCTGAAAAGGAATAGCCAACGCCGTGGACCGTGCGAATGTAATGTGCGCGACCGGAAGTGACCGGAAGCTTCTTTCGCAACCGACTCACGAGCCCATCTACAGCCCGATCATAGGCATCCCAGTCACGCCCCTTGATGGCATTCATCAGTTGATCCCGGTTCACCACACGTCCCCGCCGCTCGATTAGCGCACAGAGCAACTCGAACTCAGCCGTGGTGAGCGGAATTTCCGTTCCTTCAGCGTTCCAGACCATTCGGGCGGACGTGCTGACCGTGTAATCGCCGAAGCGATAATCGGTCTCTATCTCTGGCATCGGTTCCGGTTTGCTGGGCTCTTGGCTTGGGGGAGCACTCCTATACCGCCGCATGACTGCATTCACACGCGCCGCCAGTTCACGCGGTCGGAACGGCTTTGTCACATAGTCGTCAGCGCCCAGTTCAAGACCCACAACGTTGTCCGTCTCTTCGCCTCGTCCCGAGAGGATGATAATACCGCTTTCGCCCCTCTCCCGTAGAGACCGTACAAGGTTCAAGCCGCTACCGTCGGGAAGCGTCAGATCGATTAGATAAACATCCGCTGTGGCGGACTCTGCCATTTTCTCAAATTCGGCGATGGAGCACGCACAGCGTATTTCCATGCCCTCCCGTTCCAACGAAGCTCGCAAGAGATCACGGATGCCTGCCTCGTCGTCTACCGCAAGAATTCGGGGTTGGGACAAAAATCTCTCCATTCGAAAAGAGCTCCTAACTCAAAACTTCCCCTCGTGAAAAATGACCAAACTATTTAATGAAACAAATGCGCCGGAAAGCCCGATCCGGCGAGAGGCAGAGCGATGCGTGTTTCCAAAAGCCCCGTACGCTTCAGTCAGGCGACCTTTTTGTCCACCAATGGAACATAACAAGCATTCTTTTTGCGCGAATTCAATACCTCGGCGCGATCAACGCCGAGGTGTGTTGTTTTCGTCGTTGCATTGTTTAGGTTGAAACGCATCGCCAGACTCTTCCTGCAGATCCTTGGAAGCCTGGTCGAGCACGAAGGGTCATGTTCGCAACAACCGGCGGATCGGCTTATCAGCTTGCAATATCCGCTGCGGACATGCTGTCTCTGCGATACTCGCGGTAGCCGTCCCAAGCCTCCAGCAGAAGCGACAGAACCTGACGACGCGAACCACGTTTCTCTCCCTCGAGATTTCGGGTGCGCCGAATACGCTCACGAAGAGCAAGCACCGGGTTTTCCTTGGTCAGGTTCTCACCAGTGAAGAGGTCCTTAAAGAATTCCTCGGCTGCCTCAGGATCTTCCCGTCGCAGGTGATAGAGCACGAACGTCATGACCCCCGACGATCCAAACTCGGCCACCTGCCGCTTGCGCGACTCGGGGAACCAGTCGGCAAGACCCGGATGCCGCTCGAGCGTTTCCTTCAACTCGGAAGCAGAAGGAACGGCCCGGTCATTAGGGTTGAGCCCTTCGTCCACACGCCACTGGAAACGCGCCGCGCCGGCGAGAACACGAAGGTCGGATTGCGGCCCTCCCGACGAGAACACCGCTTTGCGGGAATGCGTATCGTAAGTGGCAAAGGCACTTTCCGCGATACCACTTGCCACCGGCACCTCGATGGACATGTCAGCCTCAATGATACCGTAAAGCCGGTGCTGACCATTCAAGAGCCGCGTGTCGCCGCGCTTTGCGTCTGTAGCAAAGGGATCGGCGGTAAAGCAGATCGGCTGGGCGTTGACCATCCAACGGCCCGCTTTGATGTCGCGCGCAATGGCGTCAACCTGTGTCGGTTGCGTACGCCGGTTGCCATCGTTGAATTCTCGCAACCAATGACGTGCAATTTCGGGCGTGACCTCGACCATGCGAACTTGGACACCATCCTGCGCATTTGCTGCGGTTTCACGAAGCTCCGCCACAAGGCGGCTTTCGGTCTTATCGCCACGCGACGGATCTGACACGTGACCTTCGCGCAAACCGGGGTAATCATTCATCGTCGGCAAACCAAGATTGGGAAGAAACCGCTGTTTTCCCTTGATTACCGTGTCCGTGCTTGCATCCGTATCTTCGACACCATCCTCGCTCAGCGCTCGCCGGTCGGGCGCCCACTTGTAGACCTTCCGACGACGTCCCTCTTCGACCCAGTCATTGAAGGCAAGAATGCCAAGCGCGATCATCTGGTCGGTGTCGACATCCCCCACCGCACGCATCGCTTCGATCGTGGACAGGAGGTTCGTTGCGCCGTCGAATCCAGACCCGCCTTCCTCATCATCGTTGTCCAGCGCCACGAGAAAATCGCGAAAAGCTTTCCCATGTCCCGCGCGCAACGCCATGAAAGCAAGCACAGCAACCGGTTGCGAATGCAGCTTCAATCCACGGTATCGGTCCGCAAGATCAACAGCTTGAATGAGTTCAGGATTGGCTTCGAGCACGCGGTCATAGCGCGACCAACTGATTGGGATTGCGGAAAGCCCGAGCATTCCGTTTTCGATGCGGATCAGTTTTCCCATCAACCGTACAAGAGAGGCAGGCCGACGGTACGTTCCGCGCGCTTCAAGCACAGCGACATAAGACCGGGCGCGATGTTGGTCGATCGTGTGGAGCGTGTCGCCCTGCACGTTGCGCGCCACGATTGTAGAAAACGGTACACCCGCTTCGATGCAGGCCGACAGGCGCTGAATGCCGTCGATCAAGTGACCCGTGCTGTCGAAAATGACGGGCTGACCATTCACAACCCAAGCCTTGGCCTTCATCGTGCGAGCGTAGTTCCCGACAGCGCGCGCGTCGGGGCGGCGCCCTGCCTCGGCAGTTGCGAGGTAGTCTTTCGCCTGCTTCGGCGTAATGGTCTCAAGCGCAAAGGAGAGACCACCGGCTTCAGGGAGAGAGCCAGACGTTCCCAGCTTGGCTTTTTCGCTTTTCGCGGATGTTAAAACTGACATCTACTATTTTCTCTTTCTACCATAGAACGTATGTCTCTGTGATCGCTGATCACTATCAGCGCGACCAGCACCCGATTTCTGGCAACACATACGTGGTGACAAGTTGCTACTTTGTTGTAATGACCATGCACATATTTGCGAAAATAATCAACATTTTTTCGCAGATTAATTTCTATCTTTTGAACACCCTGATTTGGAGGTGTTGACAGAGCTGGCCATCAAATCCAAAATTCCCTGTGTAACAGGTAAGCCCCATGAATTCCTTGGGGTATTTTTGTGAAGCTCGGCAACTCTGCTGACACAGATACTGGCCGTTCAAGGTTCATCCCTGTAGGTTTTTCTCATGCAGAGCAGAAGCTCCCCCATCGACGCCCAACAGTCCCGGAACCTGTTGATCTGCAGCGGCTTCAATCGAGGGGATGCGACTCACATTGTCAGCGTCCTACAGGAGCTCCAGCTTTTCCTTGATGACGAAGGCGGAACCGGGACGGTCACCCAAGAAGCAGACGGCAGCTTGCGGCTCGAAGCACGAGGCGACGCAGTCCGCGGCTATCTTCTGGCAGACGACGGTGAAGAAGCGGAATTACAGGACATCAAGAGACTGGTTCTGGCCTGCGCCCTACCTAAGAGCGAAGTCCATTTTTCCGGAAGTAGTCGGCTTGGCCCGGAAAAGCTTCTTGTGATCTCAAGCCGGGCGCAGCACGACGGGCGTGTCGTCAAGTGGAACTCGACCCGCACCGTGATCGGCCCGTCTGGCAAAGCTAAGACAGTGCGCGACGACGAATACTGATCAGACCATCCCTGAAGCTCTTGGATATCCGTTGTCGTGCACCGATGTTTTTGCCGGTGCACGCCGTGTTCAGACACTCACGCTCATCTTTGATCAGTCAAGTTGGACAATGACGGGCATGCGGTCTCCGGGCAAACGGGACCGTTCGAGGATGACCCGAGAAATGGCGTTGGCGCGGTTCGGTGCCATTTCGGCCATAATCGGTCCAGAGTTGCGCTCGGACATCGCGGAAATGACCAGCACGGCAAGCTCCAGGTCCGCTTGCTGCATGATCGCCGCCGCTTCTCCTGGTTTCATCGCACCATAAATGTTGACCAGCCGTGTGACGTCGGCTTCGTTCTTGTCCTGTGCCTGCTCAAGAAGCTGGCTCAACTCTTCTCGCAAGGTTTCAAGTTGCCGGTTCTGCGCCAGAACAGCCGAGCGTGCCAGTTCGATTTCGGCTTCGCGCAGGTCAAGCTCGGCCGCACGGGCGGCAAGCGCATCATGTTCGGTCGCAATCGCGACCAGAAGTTCGGGCAACGCATCCCCTGGTCCGGCCTCCGGACTGGCGGGTTCACTGAGCAGCGACCGCCGCATCGTGCCTGTCCCATCCCAAACAACGTCCACACCCGGGCGCGTTGCAGCATCCGACACGGCGGCGTCAGCCGGCTTTATCAGCGCCAACACATCTTCCGGCAACAACGAGGCCGTCTTGGCACCGACAAGCCCGACAAAGGCAACGGCACCGATCTTGATAGTCTTCAACATCCGCGACGCCTCCCCCGAACGATTTCAAGAAGTGAATTGATCAGGATTTCCCGGTCTTCATTCGGTGCTGCGCTTTTCGCACTCTGTTCCACACCCACGGACCGGTTGGCGTTGGCCGCAACTGACTTGAGGCGGATACTTTCTTCGCGCATGTCATTGACCGATTGCTCTGACCGGTCAACGGCCGCAGAAAAGGCCGCGAGCGCCGGGCCAAATTCGACCAGGGCGCGGCTCAGCCTTTCCAGCCGCCGCGACAGGACAAAGCCGTAACCGATCCCGCCCAACAGAAGGGCAAGGATCGCGACCTCGATAAGGTCCATGTCGGGTGTCATAATGCCTCCAATGCTTCAGGTGAAATGGGTTCTACCGGATCGCCCGCCTCGCGTTCGACCCGCAGCGCGATGTTGCCGCTCTTGAGACGGCCTGCCTGCCCAAAGAGAATCGGAATACCGGAGCACATCACCGTCACCTCTTGATCAGGCGCGATCCCGAAGTCGATCTGCGTGCCCCGTTTCCAGTTCAGGATCTGGGAAAGCGGAATCTGTTTCTCGTGAATCCGCGCCGTGACAACGACGCTGGAGCCGGTGATGCGGTTCTCGATGTGGTCCCGCCACGACGTGTCACCGCCAAGCTTGTCGCCGAGAAACATTGTCGACAACCGCTCTTGCACAGGATCGAGTGTGCGCAACGGAATGATGACGCTGAAGCTGCCCTCGCATTCGTCGAGCCGGACCTCCATTCGGCCAACCGCGCAGGGCGTGTTGACCCCGTGGATCGCACCGATTTCCTTGGGCGATTCGACGGCTTCAAGGTTCAGCCGCACCTCGGCGATCCGCGACATGTTCGTGCCCAGGTCTTCAAGGATCAGGCGGAAGAGATGGCGCATCGTCTCGCGCTCGATCCCGGTTGGTGCACGGGCGGGCGCGCCACCGGGAACCGGCATCCCGCCTGTCAGCTTTTCCATCGCCGCGAAAACGAACTCGCTGTCCATGGAAAGCGCAATCGCCCCATTCCATTCTGGCGCTTCTGCTGTCGCGCAGATTGCATGCGGATCCATCTCCGTAACGATTTCACCCCAACAGGCATAGGTCGTGCGGTCAAAGCGAACGTCTGTCAGAAGGTTCGCGCGAGCACGGAACGAGGCCGCAGTCGCGGGCGCCATACGGGAAAAGATGACGTCCAGCATCGGCAGCGGCTGAAAACCGGCCGAAGCCTTTGCGATGATCTCTTCCTCGACGAGCCGGGTCTGAGGCGCCATCAGGCCGATTTCGATCTCTTGTGGGGCTGCGTCTTCCATCCGGGTTCTCCCTCACTGGATAACAAAGTCTTGGATCAGGACCATCGTCGCGTTCAGGTCTGGCGCCACAGCACGGGCCCGGCGCAAAAGCTCTTCTCGCAACAGGGCAAACCCTGCACTGCCCCGGACATCACTCTCTCTGAGTTGCGAAAGATACTCGATGAAGGCATCCCGCAGCTCTGCGGTCGGCATCGTCGCCTGTCCCTCCTTGTCGTGATCTCCGGCCGCGGCCTCGGGATAGGCAACCACGAGAGGTGCAATCAGCAGATGGAGTTTTCCACCACCTGCCCGGTCTGCCGGGATGACAACAGTGATCCGTCCGATTTCGATCTCTTGACGGTTGCCCTCGTGTTTTTCCTCCTTCGGCAGATCAGCGCGAGGCGTCTCTTCCGGCGCAGCCTCGTCCTTGAGGAAAGTGCCAAGGCCGATGCCGGCACCGGCACCAACGATGAAGACCGCCGCGACAACGGCGATGAGGATAATCCTGCTCCGGGAAGCAGGAGCTTCGGGAATCGCGGTGGCGCTGGACATGATATGCGAACTCCGGGCTAGCATGCTTTTCGCAAATTACTAACCTGTCGATATCATCTTGGGAAGCCCCGCCATCAAACTTTCGGCACAGCAAGACCGTTTTAGCCAATATTTTATGATCCATAGGGCGTGGGGCGTTGCAGAAAGGCTTCAAAAAGCGTCCGGGATCACGATTGTCTTGAGATCGGTGAAAATTCGATATACATCATTTTTCGCAAGAACCTCCCGATGATTCCGTCGGCAGGCAAGTCAGATTCCGAGGACCCGTGAAAAACGTCATCGAAAATCTCGCAGCACTCGGCCGCCGCCGCCTCGTCATCCTGGGGCTGACCGGCCTCGGCGTACTCCTCGCCATCGGGGTAGGTTTGAGCGTGGCCATGGCTCCAACCTACCGCCCTTTGGTGACCGATGCGACAGCCGCAACAGGCTCGCAGATCTTCGCCGAACTCGAGCGTGCAGGCCTTGCGCCGCGCATTTCAAATGATGGCACGATGATCAGCCTTCCCGAGGCAGACATCCCCCAAGCCCGCATGGCACTGGCCGAAGCTGGTCTGCCACCCGCAGATACAGCGGGATGGTCGCTTTTTGACAATGTTTCCGCAATCGGGATGAACAGCTTTTTGCAACGGGTGAACCGTCTTCGCGCGCTCGAAGGCGAACTTACCCGTTCGATCAAGAGCCTCGACATCGTTGAGGATGCCCGTGTTCACCTTGTTCTGCCAGAGCGTGAAACCTTTTCACAGGAACGACCGGAGGCTTCGGCGTCCGTCATCGTGCGCACACGACCCGGACGCGCAATGGAGCGTCGCCAGGCCCTGGCGATCCGAAGCCTCGTCGCAGCCGCAGTGCCGGATCTTGATCCCGGGCGCGTGACCGTGCTTTCCGCCAGCGGTCAGACCATTCTGGCCGAGGAAGGCACCGAAGTAGGGATCGGCGACGCACAGCTCGAGATCGAGGAGCGCCTGCGGCGCAACATCGAGAGCATCCTCGGGGCACATGTTGGTGCCGAGAACGTGCGGGTGCGCGTCACGGCCGAACTCGACTCCACACGTCGTGTTGTTGTTCAGGAAAGCTTTGATCCCGATACGTCGGTCCCCCGCACGATCACCTCGAGCAGCGAAGAGTCCCGGTCAAACGATGCAGACCCCGGAGCGGTGGATGTCGCCAACAACCTCGCCACCATCAATCCGGCGGGAGGCGGCGGCGGCAGTTCAGAGAGCCGGTCTCGGCAATCGGAGGAACGTCAATTCTCCATCGGCTCGGTCCGGTCCGAACAAGTTACCGAAGCCGGCGGCATCAAGCGGCTGACCGTGGCAGCAGTCATCAACGGCATCTGGGACGGAACCACCTACCAGGAGCGCAGCCCACAAGAGCTTGAACGGCTGGCCTCTCTTGTGCGGACTGCTGCCGGGATCGACCAAGGGCGCGGTGATCTGGTGACAGTCGAGAGCTTTCGCTTCGCCGAAAACCTCGCACTTCTCGAAGGCGAAAGCGGCGGTCTGTCCGAACTTCTTGCACTCCACCTCGGGACAATCGTGCGAGCGCTCATCGGCTTGACCGCCGTGTCGCTTGTCCTGCTCCTCGCCGTCCGACCGGCGCTGAAGCAGCTTTCCGCACCGCGCGAGGCAGAGGCAAGCGGTGGATTGCCAGCGCTTGGCGGGCTCGGGGATGAACCAATGGCTATGGCCGTTGCCGGTCCGATGGCGATGGGCAGCGCCTTTTCAGTCCCGGACGGCACAGGATTTGCCGATGGCCCGCAGAATGCAGATGACTTCGTGTCCTTCTCGTCCTTCTCCGGCAACGTGATGCGACAGTATGTCGATGACTTCAGCCACCTGGTCGAAACTGAACCAGAAGCCTCCATGCGCACGATCCGCGCGTGGATCAACCAGAAGGGCTGACGCTGATGACGATGGCTAATCTGCTATTCACACGCGACTTCGATGCAGAAATCGACGAAGAACGGCGCATCGCTGAATGTGTCGTCCCGGTCTATAGCCCGGACGATCTCGCAACGGCGGTCGAGGCGGCGCGACAGGAAGGCTTTGAGGAAGGCTTCACACAAGGTATCGAAGAAGGGCGCGCAGAAATTAGCGAGGCACTCGAGGCGCGGCGCGCTGAAGCGCTTGAGCACCTTCTGCCAGAGATCGCGGCCCTGATCGAGGATCGGGCGACGCACCGAGCGTGCCTTGAAGCCGAGATGGCAGCTTATGTGCGGGACGTGTCCGAAACGATCCTGCCGGAGATCCTTCGCTCACTTGGGCACCAACGGATCGACGCAGAGATCGCCCGTATCGTCAAACGCGCCGTAGGAAGCCCCACTCTTGAGATACGTGTATCTCCAATTTTCGCAGACGGGTTTGCCGCCGAACTTGCATCCCCGAGCGACCGCGACGGGTCAACCATTCGCGTCGTACCCGACGCAGCGCTCGAACCGTCTGAGGTCCGGGCAAGCTGGCGTAACGGCCGCTCGCACTATTCTTTCCCGGCGCTGTGTCGATCGATTCTCGCTCTCGTCGCCGATATTGCATCCTCCTCAAAACCCAAAGCAGAAGAAGGTCCCAAAGATGTCTAACCCAACAGAGTCCAACCTTCTTGACGACCTCACCAAGGCCAGCACCGCACAAGAGACCCCAGACGGTCACAACATCAATTCGATGCTGAACGTGTCGTTGAACGTGCAGGTGGTCCTTGGCCAGGCACGCATGTCCATCTCGCAGCTTCTGTCCCTCGCCCGTGGGTCAGTGATCGAAATCGACCGCAAGATCGGAGAGCCTCTGGACGTGATGATCAACGATCGCCTCGTCGCGCGTGGCGACCTGGTCAAGGTTGGTGAGGACGGGATCGGCATCACGCTGACCGAGATCGTCAAAGACTACGTTTCGGTGATTGGCTGACAATGCGCGGGACACTCCCTCTTGCCTGTCTGATCGGTCTTTGCGCAGGTCCCGTGCTTGCTCAAAGCACGCCGATGGAGTCGATCGGCCCACTGCTGCGCGACCTGTCTCAAAGCATGGGGGATGAGGGCGGTGGCGAATTATCCGGGCGGCTTGTCCAGCTGATCGGCCTCCTGACAGTTCTGTCGATCGCACCCGGATTGATGATCGTCATGACCTGCTTCACGCGGTTCGTAATCGTGCTGTCGATGCTGCGTATGGCGCTCGGCCTCAACCAGTCGCCACCGAACCTCGTCATCACCTCGCTCGCGCTGTTCCTGACCTTTTTTGTCATGCAGCCCGTCTTCCAGACCAGCTGGGAGGAAGGGCTCGCACCGCTGCTAGAGGGCTCGATCACCGAGGAACAGGCCGTATCGCGCATCGCCATGCCTTTCCATCGGTTCATGGCCGCCAACACACGCGAAATCGACATCGCACTCTTCGAACGGTATGCCTCCGAAGGTGGCCGCGCCGAGGCCCTCGTAGCACCTCCGTTCTCCGCGATGGCGGCCGAACCGCCGGAAGGCCCACGCGACCGGGCTGACGTGTCGTGGTCGGTACTTGTTCCTGCCTTCATGATCTCCGAATTGCGACGGGCCTTTACCATTGGTTTCCTGATCTACCTGCCTTTCGTCGCCATCGACCTCATCGTCGCCTCGATCCTCATGGGGGCGGGCATGATGATGCTGTCGCCGGTCATGATCTCCCTGCCCTTCAAGGTCATCTTCTTCGTGCTCATCGACGGCTGGTACATGCTGGCCGGCTCGCTTATCCAGTCATACGCGTCTTATTGAAACCGAACACGCAGGCCATCCCATGAAACTTCCCCCTGACGACATTCGCCTGCGCGGCATCGAAAAGGCCGCAATCCTGTTCATCTGCCTCGGCGAGTCGCGGGGGTCTGAACTGATGCGTCAGTTGTCGACACCAGAGATTCAGGCGCTGGTGTCTGCGATGTCGACGCTCGGCACGATCCCGGCTGCCACGGTCGAAACCGTGCTCAAGGAATTTTCGGAAAACGTCTCTGGTTCCGCCGGCGTTCAGGGATCGATCGAGATGGCCGAGCGGCTTCTTCTGAATTTCATGACCGAAGATCAGGTATCCGAGATCATGGGCGAATTGAAGGGGCCGACCAACGGCCGAAACGTCTGGGAAGCGCTGTCCACCCTCAACGAGCAGACCATCGCAAGCTGGCTCAAAGGCGAGCACGATCAGACAATCGCCGCGATCATGACGAAGGTCAAACCCGACGTCGCCGCGCGTGTCGTGCCTCTGTTCGGACCCGAGAGGATGGCCGATATCACAACGCGGATGATCCGAATCGACATGCTGCCGCGTCACGTGACAGAGACACTCGAGAACGTAGTGCGCAACGAGCTTCTTGCCGCCGCCTCGCGCAAGACCAGCCACGATTCAAAGCAGCGCATGGCCGACATGTTCAACAAGATGGACGGTGCTGTCTTTGATCGGCTGTCAGAAGAACTCGAAGTCCGCGCACCCACAGACTTTGTCGCCATCAAGCAAAAGATGTTCACCTTCGACGATTTGATCCGGCTCGACACAAATGCGCTGCAACGGATCATCCGGATGGCCGATGGCAAACTCCTTGCGCTCGCGTTGCGCGGCGCAAAAAAGAACATCCGTGACGGGATGATGGGAACGCTGACGCTGCGTATGCAGGAGATGCTGCGGACCGAAATGCAGGAAATGGGGCCAGTGCGGGCTCGCGACACGCGCGAAGCGCAATCCGCGCTCATCGACATCGCGAACGATCTGGCCCGTCAGGAAATCATCCGCCTGCCCACTCAGGAAGACGAACTTCTGGAGTAATCGCGCCTCGGGTGCCTGGCCTCAGAGCCCGCGCCGATAGCTTGAGGCCGAGAATTGGCTGACGGCCTCAAAATTGATCGTGATGGGTGTCCAGGCTCCGCCGGTATTCGAAAAAAGATCGAGAATGCCAGCTTGCCTTGGGCCGGGATCGAGAGCGCCGGCGATGGCTGCGTATTGGCGAACAAGCTTCTGTTGCACGGCGGGGTCTTGCAGTTCCTCGATCTTCATCCGCTTCTCGAACAAGCGCACTTGAGAGTCGACATCTCCTTGACCGACAGATTCAGGCAGGCCGAAGGCAGTGCGGAAAAACTGGCCCATCGACTTGTCCGCGAGCACCTTGTACCAGCTTGTCAGCGTCGGAGCCTTGCGTTCGAAATCCAGTGCAATGCCGACGCTCGGGTTGGCATCCATCTGACCGTCAATCAGCCGCTGGTCGACATAGCGTTCGACCAGAGCGTCGGTCCAGGCGGCAGAGCCAAAATCGAGCTTGGCGACATTGCCGTCAGTGTCGAAACCCATGACCGTGTTGATCTCGCGGTACCGGCTGTCAGAAAGCTTGTTGACCAAAGAGCTCTTGTCGAGAGGATCAGAGGTCATGATCTTCTTCATCATGGCCTTTGCAAAGATCTCGCTCTCCAGTCCAAAGGCTTTCATCACGAAGCCATAAACCTGCCGATCCTTCAAAAGCTCGTCGACAGATCCGATGTCGCCAATCCGCTCCCGGAAGGCCTCGATCTCGCGCTTCGCGACCGGCTCATTGCGAAGCGACGTTTCGAACTGATCGCGATTTTTCGCGATCAGTCCAATTGCCAGGATCGGCGACAGACCACCTGTCGAGATCATGCCACGGCTCCGGGAGATGCCCCCGACCGGTCTGCGATACTCAGAAGCTGCCTCTCTCTGGCGAGCAAAGGCCCGAGGGACTTCAACGCGCCGTAGTAGTCCTCTTTGTTGATGCAATCGCGCACGGCATCTATCGCGGGCGCAACCACCGGGTTCAACACGGCTTCGATTGCGTTCAGGCTACTGGAGATGTGCGGTAAAAGCTCGTCTCGATGGTCCCGGCTTGCGAGGGCATGCTGGATCGCATGGGCAATACCCTTGACCGGCGTGTTTGCATCTTTTTGGGAGATGATTTCGTCGCCCCGCAGGACATCCGAACGGTTCTCGACCTCGATATCCATGCGGCTGCCTCCGACATTGCGGATGACGCAGCCGTTCAGGATGACCCGTTCGCCGGATTTCAATCTGATACGCAGTCCCATCACGCGGCCTCCGCAGCTTGGCCAGACAGTCCGGCGACAATCGGACGATTGACCTCGAGAAGCGCGTTGACCCGACCCTCTCCGCCAAGCACGGCGGCGGTATGCCGTTCGACAAAGGTGGCAAGATTGGCAAGGTTGCCACGAAGTTCGTTGGGCAACTGATTTCCGGGGCTCAGAACGTCTGTCTTGAGCGTGGACCACAGGCGGACATTGTCGAAAAGCGCGTCGCGCAATCCATCTGAGAGCACACCAAGGCGCTCGGATCGGTTTTCTGCTGCGTCGTAGCGGTCGGCATAAGTCGCGATGTCTGACGTAATGCGGACCAGGATGCGCCGTTCGATCTGGCGGGGTGTTTCGGTATCCTTGAGGGTACGTTTATATGCGGACAGGCTCATGATGTCTCACCTTCTGGCGATGCATGATTGGGGGGGCAGGCCCCGGGGGGAGCCGGGGCCTGGTGCGATGGTGGCGGGCTTGGCCCGCCCTCTCATCAGCGGAAGAGCGCCATGATGCTCGACGGGCCCTGGTTGGCGATCGAGAGCGCCTGGGTTGCGAGCTGCTGCTGGGTCTGCAGTGCCTGCAGGCGAGCCGCTTCCTCTTCCATGTTCGCATCGATCATCGAGCCGACGCCTGTGTCGATGTTATCGGACAGACGAGTGAGGAAGTCCTGCTGCACCTCGATTGTCTTTTCCGATAGGCCGAGTTGCGTTGCTGCGTCGGTTGCACGGGTCAGCAGACCCTCAGCAGATGCAAGGTTGCCCGCGAGATAGACCTCGCCGTCGCGAATACCCGGCGTTGCTTCCGTGACAGCGGCGGCATTAGCCCCGAAGCCCTCTGCGAGTCCCTTGAAGTCCGCAAGCATCGCCGACAGGTCAACAGTGTCCACCGCCGTGGTGGTTACAGCGAACGCACCCCCTGCGCGGCTGATTCCGGTCACGACGTTGCGGGTCTCCGTTACCTCTGCGGTTGGGGTACCGATAGTACCGTCCAGAGCATTCACCGTGGCATTGGCGCCAACTGCTGCAGTCTGCGCATTCACCATGTTGTCGCCGTTGAAGGTCGACTGCTTGACGGTGACTTCCATCTGCTTGACGAGTTCGCCCAAGTCTTTCTGGATTTCATCGTAGCCGCCTTTTGCGCCCTGCGCAAAGGCGACGCGCTCGACGAACTGGTTCGCGAGATCCTGGAAGGTTTCAGCACCAAGGCGGGCCGTGGCGATGGAGTTCTTGGTCAGCGTCAGGCCTTCGTTGATCGCGGAGATCGAGCCGGAATCGCCCTTCATGGTCTCGGAAATCTGGAAGTAGGCCGCGTTGTCCTTGGCCGACGTGATCTGCAGGCCCGAGGAGATACGACCCTGGACCGTCGAAAGGTTATCATTGACCTGACGCAGCGCGTTCAGGGCGTTCATGGCGGAGGAGTTGGTGATGAGTGATGTCATTGGTTCAGTTCCTTCATTCTTCGGTTCAACCCGGTTTCTCCGGGACAGCACGGCCGCGGCGGTGCTGATATGAAGAAGGGTGCTGCACGTTTCAGGAAGGTTTCATTTTTCGCAAAATTTGCTCAAAGCTTGGTTTTCGTCCCCGAGACTGATCGTCCGCTTTGTCGCGATGCGGCCCCGGCCAGTACTGATGACCCCGAAGGCGCTCGCTAGACAGGATGAAATCTGGAGCAGAATCCGCACCAGCAGCGGCCAGTTCCTTAAGCTATCATCACTTTATCTTAAAAAATTCTGTTTTCGCAAGGAGCGATGCGCACCTCATCCCCGACTTTTGAAAGAAGCGCATTAACCCTGTTGCTCCGATCTCGTTCAGATGTATAGGTAACAGATATTGTTTTTCGCAAACCTGCTTCAGGAGACGACAGGTCGATGAAGATATTCATGCATGATCCAGACGCGGTTCGGCAGCAAAGATTCCTCACCGCTCTGTCGAGCGGAGCGATCCAATCCGAGTTAATCCCCTCAAATGCAGGCGTGCGCGGGTTGGCTGGCCTGAGCACAGAGGCCGCGCGGTGCATTCCTCTTGTGTTGGGACAGCAGGACAACACGCTTGATCAGGTGATCGCATTGCGTCGATCAGGATGCGAAAACCCGATTCTCATCCTTGTCGACCAACGCGCACCCGAAAGGGATGCAGCCCTGCTCGACGCCGGTGCCTGTGACATCCTCGCCGCGCCGTTTCACGACCGCGAGATCGCCGCACGTCTCAGAACCACGTTCAGGCGTAGCAACAATCTGGCCCGCAACGACATCACGATCGGTGACCTGGTGGTGTATCTCGACGGGCGCGATCCAGAATTTCTGTCACTTCCGGTCAAGCTGTCCGCCAAGGAAAACGCGGTGCTTTGCCTTCTCGCTTCCAACCAGGGACGCGTGCTGCCGCGCACCGCGATCTTCGAATTGCTCTACGGGCTTTCCGAGTACCAACCGTTCGACAAGGCGGTCGACATCCATATCTGCCGTATCCGCCGCAAGTTCGCCCGCGTTGCCCCCGAGGCCAAAAACGTGATCGAGACATTTCCTCGTCGCGGCTATGCCCTCCGCGCGAGCCAAGGTGCCGCTATCGAGCGTGCCTGCGCCCAACGCCAGAGTTAAACTCTTCACTTTAGTCGCCCCGTACTCTCAATTCTGCACAAGCCGCGCGTTTGTGAGGGCCGCATCACGCAGAGCGGTCTCCGGGAATTTTACAATCCTACAGATCCGAACGAAAGCGCGCGACTTCGGGACCAACCTGAAAGCGATTACGAAATGGCGGAAGCGCCAGTCCAGCGCGGTTCGCGAACCCTACCCCCGGATCATCGCCCTGACTCGTTTGCAACGTCGGTCACCGCATCCTCTTCAACTGGGTCCTGATGGGCATCCAGTTCCGCCTGATCCGCCGACAGGGCGGCCGTTTCGGGGGTGGAAGCCCGCGCAAGGGGTTTGGCCTGGAACGAAACTTTATCTGCCTGTGCAACCGCGGGGCGTATCTTGAGGCGCAGAAGCGCAAACAGGATAAGGCAGACATGGGCCACGCCGGTCACTGCAAACAGATAGGGCGCTCCGAACGACGCCATAGCAAATCCCGCGATCGTCGGACCGACGATGGACCCCATTCCAAAGACAAGAAGCAGACCGCCGCTGACCTGAATGAACGTTCCGGGTTCCGCGTGATCATTCGCATGCGCAACAATGACCGGGTACATGGCAAAGACCGTCGCCCCAAAGAGGGCTGCCAAACCCATTACGAACGCCGGATGGGTCACACCCGAAAACACGAACAGACCATCTGCCACGAGAGCGATTGCAGAGATCACGATCAATACCACGCGCCGGTCATATCTGTCGGACGTAATACCGACCGGGATTTGCGCAGCTGCCCCGGCGAGGATCGGTATGCTGGCAAAGAGGGCAATCTGGTTGATGGAAAAGCCGATCCGGCCCGCATAGACAGCCGCCAGCGTACCGAAGGCCGCGTTTGACACGCCCACCATCAGAACCGCAAACACCGCGATGGGCGAGTTCTTCCAAAGGCCGCGCAAGTTCAGGGAAACTTGTGTCAGCGGTCTGGGCGTTGTGGTGGCAGAGATCGCCGTTGGCAAAAGCGCCAGGCAATAGACCATCGCGGCCAGTACAAAAAAGAAGAACCCTCTGGCATCTCCCAAGGTCAAAACCATCATGCCGGCGGTCGTCGCCGTAAGGTTGACCATGGTGTAAAGGCCAAAAATTCGACCACGCGAAGCTGCTTCGGTCCTCTCGTTCAGCCAGCTTTCCACGATCATGGCGGCTCCGGCAAAGCAGAAACCGGACAGGGCCCGGACCGGAATCCACACCCATGGATTGATAAGGACCAGCGACAGCAGCACCGCTATGGCCGCGAGGGCGCACATCGCCCCAAACGCACGGATGTGCCCAACCCTGGCCACGAGCTTTGGGGTCCGGAGACATCCGGCAATGTATCCGATGGCCCAACCGGTTCCGAGAAGCCCGAGTGAGGTCGCGGCAAACCCTTCGGCGTCCCCTCTTACGGGAAGAATGAGGCTGTTGACGCCGCCGGCGAACACGAGAAACGCCGACCCAAGCAGCAGCGCGGCAAGAGGAAGAATACTTCTTACCATCTTGGGCTACACAGGCCGCTGTGTCTCGGACAACAACGGCAGGTTATGTTCGGCAAACCGTGGGTCACCTTCCTAGCCTAGACCGGAAGCTTGGGAAGTTCAAAGGCGCAGAGATTTGCCGGTCGGCGGCTCATTCCTCAGCCAAGCCCTTGTTCGCGGGTATACTTGGAGCGCAGAGGGTTTGATGCCGCCTCGCTCCGCCGGTGTACTGGATCGCACCCGGGTCACGATTTGGATAAGGTGAAAGCTTAGAAAGCAAGAGGATCAGGGCCATGAGCGAAAAGACCGGCGACAGGCAGGATGCACCGGACCGCCAGGATCTCTCGCCGATGGTGGGCGTCGATGCGTCTGCAGGTGGGGTTGCAGCCC
Organism: Pelagibaca sp.; assembly: GCA_041725935.1. Lineage (GTDB taxonomy): Bacteria > Pseudomonadota > Alphaproteobacteria > Rhodobacterales > Rhodobacteraceae > Marivita. The sequence goes on along the minus strand of JBGRQD010000029.1, from coordinate 13,822 downwards.
GTCACCGATGATGATCCGCTTTCGCGACGCAGGAGCATAGACGAGCACCTGGGGCGACAGTAAAGTGTGACAGGTTCAAAGTCCTCTTCCGATAAGCGGCTAAAGCCCCATATCCCTGCGGCGGGAAAAACCCTGCGTGCAGACGCTTGGCCGCAAATGACGCCAAAAAGGTAGAAATCCGCCTCTTTCCGTATTTTTTGTATTTATTTCAGATAGTTATTGTTTTTTGTGCGGCGTCTATTCATGTTTCAAGCAAGTGAATTCATGCGCCGTGTCACTCGATTGCTTTCGGATTTTGGAAAGTATTCTTGGGCACTTATGGTATTTCCGCCGTTTTGAGGGGGATTGGCCGTAGAATTTCCGCGGACATCTTCATTTACTGCGCAGGCGTCATTCTACCGTTGACCAAGATGGGCCTTTTATCGCTTTGGGACCAGAGCAACTTGGTGGCACTCTTCTGAAGCATCTTCAGGTTGTCTAAGTTGTACAAGTCCAGCCATGTGTTCCGAACCATCCGGTTTAAGCGCCCTGCATCGGCATTCTGATTTGGCTGGCTTGGCTGAATGTAGGTCAGGGCACTGCCCATCTTCTTGGCCCAAGCAGGCCACTCTGCAAGCAGCGGGAAGTCGATCTGGGCACCCTGCCCTTTCTCGGCAAAATCATCCAAGACGTTCAGCAGCCGGAAAAGGCGACCCTCGCTCGCTCGGTCGGCCATGAAGTCCTTCGAGCAAACCTCTTCGGGGTCAATTCTCGGCGTTGAACTGGCCGTATCATTTTCTCCCAAGCGCTGCCTTCGGTGAATTGTTCTGCATTCTAACGTCGGTGTAAATGCACTTCAGCCGCCGATTCTTTGAGGCAATAGCCTTTACCTTGCTGACCAGGTTGTCGTCCATGCCAGCATACTTCGCGCGCCACGTGTAGACCTTGGCGTTGCTCATAGCGTGTGTCGGAACAGTTCGGAAACGGGCGCGCCCTGCCCTGTCCAACATCCGATGAATCCGTGACCTGGGTTTATATGACCGTCTCCGACAAGATGCCGATTAGGTTCAGCGCATCAAAAATCCCGACATTTGAAGTGTGCCGATTGGTCTGTGATGCATGCCCGGAAACAATGATCGAGAGTTCGCGGGTCCGAGACGATGCCGTAAAATTAATGATGACCTCGGAGCGGGTGGCCCTCTACATTTGTAGAGAACTGACGGCTGGTGGTTTCTGGTTGCCCGCTCCACTGGACACTGTTCGTGGTTAGCTAAAATTTGGGTTTCTGTAAGCGTTGATTCTCGATCCTGTCTTGCGTCGGAGGCTATCCACACCACAGATGTGGACGGGTAGAAATGACTTCTAGCAGAACTGTCTTTAACCGCGTGGCGGGTTCATGCGGGAACTCAGTCGAAGATGTCCACCGCGGTGGACATCTCTCAGTATGAGGACAGGAAATCAGCACATGCATGTCGGCCGGTCATTCTATGCAATCTCCTTTTTTGTCGTTTGCACATTCTTAGGGTCGCGAGGGTCACCTTCTGACAGACGTCCACCGCGGTGGACATCAGACACATCGCGCATGGGCATCGGAAAGTCGCCTCAGCAAAACGATTGGATCGAACTGGTCTTGTCTTTGGCCCAAGGTGATACTGTGAAAATATGCCCCAAAATTCCTGATGCGTTGTCCGAGTTGCAGCATGATGAAGATCGCGCATGACGTTTTTTTTGCGCCAACAGCAGTCTTTGCCTTTTCAAATGTTTCTGGGTGAATTCCCATCATGGGAGCAAGTGTTCGAGCATGGCTTTCAATGTCCAACCAGTTTTTAAGTTTTTCTGTGGAGAACGATGCCGCTTGATCGCAGACCGATGTTAGAAAATCTGGTTTCAGACCCTCATTCGTCATATCGACTTCTAGATCTGTATTTTCTTTTTCCGACCTTGATTGATGCCGGACAGTTTGTCCGTCATTGGCGGGCAGTTCCGTCGCTTCTGGTGAGTTCAGGAAGGTAGACAAACTCTCGCATTTTGCGTCTGCGTTTGCCAGCAGTGTGCGATATTCGAGGAGGCTTAGCTTCCTGCGCAGAGCTTTCCGTGCCTCGTGGATGAATGAGTTGCCAGGATCGCATTCATCCAGATGGGCAAGTTTTGTAAGGATCTGTTTGTGGATGAATACCCGGTCACGCCGATTGTTTTCCATCTCTTGAGCAACGGCGATGAGTTCGCCAGCTCGCCGGAATAGGGGGGTCAGAGACAAACCATAACTGATACAATCGCCGCCGGATGAGCGAACGCGGTATCGCTTTCTGTTTGAGCTGTCATTGCGCTGGATGAATCCTAGCTCGACGAAGCGGTTGATGTGTCTGCGGAGCGTCCGTTCGTCGATCCCGCCCACGCGCTGACAAATGGAGTTGTTGGATGCAAAAACCGTTTCCCCATGACCAGGCTTCAGAAAGCTGAGCATGGCTTGGAGAGTGTGGATGTGGCCCGGACGAAGACCGAACGCGCTGCGCGCGTCCCTCAGTGCTCTGAAGATGGTCCAGACGTCGGTCTGAGATGTAAGAATTGGGCCGCCGGTTGCATCAGCAGCCGCGGTTTCGATCGACAGTTTTGTAAATGCCATGGTTTGTTCACGACGACCGTGCGGCCCACACTATCCCAGTCCCTTCCCTCGATTTGTCGTGGAAAAAGGCAATAAAAGTTCGCCCGCTAAAGCGGTGACTCTTGACCGGTGTGTTGGAGGTTGCTACATCAAAGATGCTAATCAGATGATGAGGGCTCTCCAGGGGAAACTTTGGGGGGCTCTTTTCTTTCGGGTCTTCGCTTTTCTCCTCTGCTCGTGTTCCTGTGTGTGGCCCGGGTTATGACCCAGAGCCGCTCTCATTCCGCCATTGTTCGAAGAGCTGCAAAAGCTTGGCTCCCGCGCGCTCTTCAAGCCATTGGCTGAATTCTGGATTGTTCTTTTTGGTGACCTTGATGGCGACCATTTTCTCGTCGATGGTCAGCGTCCCCAAAGAAGAGCCGTGCTCATCTTTGATGACCGACGTTACACCTCGGGATGGCAGCTTTTTCTCGCTACGCGCTTTGCTTGAGCAAGCCGAGTAGACCGCCTGAAATTTTTCAGAACTCGGAGTGTGGTCGGGTAGGGCCGCGATTGTCTCGTTAGCGATGTCCACCAAATCCACATTAACCGACAAGGCAGACAGATCAGCCCATTGCCGTCGTCCAATTCCATGTGCTGGGCCAATGAGTTGAACAAGTCCGTCTGGCAGTTGCTCTATTACGACCCTGTGGTTGGATACGCCCTGTCGCGTCAGGCCAAGAGCGTCCTGAATGACAGCGGGTTTATACCCAGACTCTTGCATCTCTTTGATAAATATTGACTTTTCTATGAAAGAGGGGTCAAGCCTGAGGTTGTTCTCCTGACCTTGAGCGATCAGAGAAGCGTCGTCATCCAGAGTTCGAACGATCGCCTTGACCGTTCCACCGACCTTACGGATCGCCGCCAGGCGGCGACGGCCGTAGACAATACGGTATCTGTCCGGTTGGGCTGACGGACGGACCATGATTGGCACTTGTTGGCCATGCTTGCGAATGCTCTCGGCCAATTCATCAATGCTGGAATCTTCGAGCACCAACCGATCGCGGAGACCATCCATGTCAATCTGATCGGGCTCAATGTCGCGGATCGAGTTTGCGGTGATCTCGCGCAAAGAGTCGCGCAATCCGCCAACAGAGCCCGGAAGCTTTGCGGCCTTTGGTGGGGTAGGGGATGGAGCCGGGCTCTCCGTCTCATCTTTCGCAGGTTGATTGAAGATGTTTCGGGCCATCAGCGGCGCCCCCATGCCATTTGGATCGTTTGCTCCAGTTCATCGCCAACGCCGTTCATGCTGATCAGGGCGCGGTCGATTGTCTTTCTGATGAATTGGCTCGGATCAACTTCGTAAACGGTCTGCTGGGTCATCCCCGCGTCCGAGACAGCCGTTGACTTCAGCATCGGCTCAGTCATGACCTGCCCGGCCAGAATTGATCTCAGATAGCCTGCCATTTGGGTCTGAGGCCCGTCCGATGGTTCGTATCTGGTGATCAGAAACTTGGCAAAATCCCAGGTAACGCGCCGACCAATGGCTTCTTCGACGGCCTTTATCGTTTCTGACGCGAGTTTCAGGAATTGGCTCATGGATGCGATGTCAAGCATGCCCGGCACGACGGTCACCAAAAGCCCCGTCGAGGCTGCCAAGGCTGTCAATGTCAGAAATCCGAGTTGAGGTGGGCAATCGATCAGGACGATGTCGTAGTTTGCCTCTACCTCTTCAAGCGCCAAGGCAAGGCGCTCGGCAAAGATGGGCTGCACCCGTCGTGCAAGTGCGTTAGCGGTCTCGGTTTCGTATTCCGAGAGCATCAAACCCGCAGGCACCATGTCGAGCTTATGGAAATAGGTTTTTTGAATAACCTGCGAGAGCGGAACCTGGTCCTCATACTTCAAGGCGTCGTAGATAGTGCCGCCTTCGGCGAACTCGAGTTCGGGCCGAAAGCCGAAAAACGTGGTCAAGCTTGCCTGGGGGTCGAGGTCCAGAACCAGCACACGGTATCCGCGCAGGGCGTACCGTTGCGCAAGATGGATCGTCGCCGTCGTTTTTGACGAACCGCCTTTGAAGTTTACGACAGATATCACCTGAAGACGGTCGCCATCACGACGACCCGGTCGATAAGCTTCAGCGTTCTTTCCTGTGCGCTCTAGGATATTGCGCAATTCGTCTATTTCTTGGGCTGTGTAGGACCGATGCCCGCGGTTATCGGTATGGACTTCTGGGAAGCTACCGTCCTTGTGCCGATTGCGCAGATTGGAGGTGCTAACGCGCAGGAGGCCGGCAACTTCGGTGGAACTGAAACGCCGTAAAGATTTCCGCTCTTCGGGTTCGAACGCGATCTTCATCTGACGATCCAAGGAATCGGCCAGACTGTCGGCAAACGCTCCGATGTCAGAAGAACCTATGCCTTGCGCATATCCAACGTTACGATCATCCATGTCCTGCCGCCTACTCTTGGCCTTTATTAAGGCTCTTGATCATTCTGACGGTGTACAGCGTAACTGACGCATTTTGCCGTCAGAATGGAAATGCCACGATCTACTGAGTCCGGCAAGAAAAATCTAAATGTTGTGTGTAAGTTATCCACAGCTCCCATAGGTGCGGGCGTCGGTGAATTTACGTAGGTATATGATTTATAGAGATAAAATCTATCCACTACTGTATCCACCCGCTATCCTGTTGCGTTTGGGCAGTATCAGTTAAATCCGCGTATCTAACGGCAAATATGGCCTTTAAGGGTTTTTCTGGCGCTGGCATCGATTGGATTCGCGTCCGCCGGTCATAGCGAGCTACAGCTCGGTTCCCCTGCATGAGGCCAAGACGTTTTGCCTGCTCGGATAGCATTTTGACCGAAGCGGGCTGCGCTGACGGTGTCGGAGGTGAAGACTACTTACAACCCTGCGGCTTTCGTCAGGTTCACCCGGAACCGGTCCCGGCGGCGCTGGTAGCGGCGGGTCATTTCGGCTGAGGCGTGCCCGAGCTGCTTCTGGACGTAGCGTTCGTCGACTTCGGCGGAACTGGCGAGGCCAGCGCGCAAACTGTGGCCGGAGAACAGCGCCAAGCGGTCTTTCTCCGGCAGGTCGGAGCGGATACCGGCGTCCAGGACCGTGCGTTTGATCAGCCGCGCGACATGCTTGTCGTTCAGTCGCGTTTCCGATGCCCGCTTGCCATCCCGCGAGGTGCCGACGAAGACCGGGCCGAAGTCGATCTTCGCAAAGTGCAGCCAGTGTTCCAGCGCATGGACAGGACAGGTCTGATCCTTGGAGCCACGGCCGATTTCGACTTCGCGCCAACCGGTCTTGGCGTTGAGTGTGAGTAGGGCACCTTTCTCCAGGATCTCGATCCAGCCGCCCGAGTCCGGCGTGTCATCCTTGTGGACGTCGAGGCTGACGATTTCCGAGCGGCGCAGGCCGCCGGCATAGCCCAAGAGCAGGATCGCCCGATCCCTGAGCCCGCGCAGGTCGAAGGGCAAGGTTGCCACCATCGCGAGGATGTCGTCGGCCAGGATCGCTTCCTTCTGCACCGGTGGACGCGCGTGCTTGCATTTGATCCCGGCCAGCACCGTGGCGATGTGCCGGTTCTTGCGATCGAGGTTGAAGCCGCGCTGCGCATAGTTCCACGCAAGGCCAGACAGGCGACGCTCAATCGTACTGACCGAAAGGGGTCGGGACGCCGACTGCGATCCGGGCGCGGACTGCGAAGGGGAGGGGCCTGACCCGGTAGCCAGATCAGCCAAATAGAGTCCAATTATTTCCGGCGAGGGGGGCAGCGGTTCAGCGCCCTTCATCCTGCACCAGCGCGCAAAATGCGCCCAGTCCTTGGAATAGGCCTTCAGCGTGTTGTCAGAGGCCGCAGCGCGGGCATAGTCACGGGCGGCGTCGACCAGACGGTCAAGCGTGCCTGAGCCCGCGACGTGGGCGGGTAGGGAGATGTCGCCGCTATTTTCTTGATCCCTCTCGTCGTCCTGAGCGACAGAGTTTGATGATGTCGATTTCTCATCCTCTGAGGCCATTTTATTGTGCATCCAGTGATGAAATTAAGCTGCATTTCACCATACCATAATATGTCCGATAAGGCAAACTTATTGGACATATCAGAGAGCCGTACCGTGGGGCGGTAAATGCAACAATTTCTGGATAAAAGCGCCGCGCTGGTGTAGGCTCTGGGCATGACTTTTGCGCGACCGGATAACACGAGCGACGTGGATACCTTACCTCGAATGCCCGCGTGGGTCACCTCGGCACGTCCTGAAACCCTTGAAGATGTTGCGTTTTTGTCAGGGGCGGCGCTGACCCATCTGCATCTTGTGTTGGGAAACAAACGGGTCCCCCAAGCCTTGTTGCGGGATCGGCTCGCCCTGCGCGCGGCCGCGGCTTGCGTCGCGTTTTCTGGACGGTCGGAGCGGGAAGCGGAGTTGCGCGATGCGGTGCACCTGCTGCGCGCCGGCGATCTGCCGGGACCGGCGGGGGAAATCTGTCTGGCTTGGCGGCGTGCGGTGGAACGGCCGGTGTCGATCAAGGCTCTGGGACGGGCTGTCCCGAGCCTTGAGGCGGGCGAGATCGAAACGTTGCTCGATGCGGGGAAGGGGGCGCCGGTTCATCGAGCCGCAATGGTGCTGCAGACGGTGTTGACCGAAACGCCACGAGCCGAAGTGTCTGCGCTGATCCTCGCGGACGCGGCCCTCGCTCGGGCACTCGGCTGGGATCATCTCGTGCCGCTGATGGCCTCAGGCCTGAAACGCGCCGACATGCGCAAACGTGGGGATGACCTGCGCTTTACCTGTCATCGGGCCCTGATCACGTCCGTGATAGACACCGTGCGGCAGGCAGCGGGTCTGTCGCGTCGGGCGGCGCATTTGAAAGCGGTTGCGCCGAAGCTTCGGGCAAAGGCAGCAGGCGAGGCGGTCGAGATGTTCTTGTCTCGTGATGCGGTTGCACCCACGGCGCTGCCCTTAGCAGATCGCGCCGCGCGGCGGCTGTGTGACCGGTTGGTCGATCTCGGCGCGGTGCGCGAGCTGACCGGCCGCGACACCTTCCGGCTCTACGGGGTGTAGCGATGGCCAGCAAAAGTGGGTACCGGTTTTGCGTTTCGGCCATGCGACCACTGAAGGTCTAGGAATGGTGAAGGATCGCCCGGAACCAGAGCTTGACCGAGAGTTGTCCGACCTGCCGCCGGAACTGCGTTGGCGCGAATGGATGCGCCGGATCGAGGCGGTCCTCTTTGCCTCCGCCTCGCCGGTGCCGCGCGAAGACCTGGCCCGGGTCGTGGGGCAGGGGGTCTCGGTCGGCCTGCTGGTCGCGGACCTCACCGCAGATCTGGAAGGGCGGGCCTTCGAGATTGCTCAGGTTGCCGGCGGGTGGATGTTTCGGACCCGGCCCGCCTATGCGCCCGTAATTCGTGCTGCGGCGGACGTTGAGGATCAGCTACTCGACCTGAGTGAATTCGACGTCGCGGTCCTGGCCGCCATTGCCTACCACCAGCCAATCGCCCGTGACGGGCTCAAGGACATCTTCGGCAAGGAGATCAGCCGCGACCTGATCGGTCGGCTGCATGCGCGTGAGTTGATCGGAACCGGGCCACGTTCGCCTCGACGCGGGGCGCCCTATACCTTCGTGACCACCGAACAGTTTCTTGTCGTCTTCGGCTTGGAGAGCCTGCGCGATCTTCCCGATCGGGAGCAGTTAGACGATGCGGGCATGTTTTCCGCGATTTTGACCTAGATCGCTTTCCGATTTGAAACCGCACTGTTTTTGCAAGTCTCTAGCGATGCGAAGTTTCCACCAATCCCCATATTGCCGCCATCTTTGCGCAGAAATGTGGTCGTAATTCGGGTGTATCCAAACACCTGGCGAGGTCTTGGGCGGCAGATCGTTGCTTTCGGCGACTTTGCCCAGAACCGGATACGAACGACAAGAAATTATCGGCTTTGCGATGGCACTAGTGTTTTTGGGCCCCTTCACCTTTGGGTAAGCCAGTCTCGCTAAACCTTAAGGCTGTGTCGTCGTTTAACCAAAGTGATGACGACCTGGTGAGAGTTCCTTAGTATGGCCACATATACAGTCACGACGTCGAACTGGAATTCGACGGCCTTCTGGAGCGGGATCAATGAATCCGCAATTGGCCATACACTTGATTTCTCGGGGCTCGGCTCCGTTTTCAGCGTGGAAGTCAATCAAGCCAGCGGGATCATCACGATTTCGGACAGCGCGACGACCTTTACCGTAGGCGAAGCTGGCGTTACCGGCACCGACGCCAATTTTGGCGGCACGACGCAGCTGGACTATTTCACCTCCATCGGGGGATCGCAGGGCCAGGACATCGCAGAAGGCACGGCAGGCGACGACGTGCTGGACGGCAATGGCGGCGATGACGTTCTTCTGGGCGGGGATGGCGCAGACACGTTTTATGGCAACAGTGGCCAGGACTTTCTGTTTGGACAGGGCGGGAGTGACCTTGCCTATGGAGGTGCGGACAATGACAGCATTTCCGGCGGGGATGGCGCCGACCGGCTGTTCGGTGAAACCGACAACGACACGCTTGACGGCGGAACCGGCGCAGACTCTGTCTATGGCGGTGCGGGCGCTGATCTGATCTATGGCGGCGATGGTGCCGACCAGCTGGAAGGCGGCTGGGAGGACAACGCCAATGACACGATTTTCGGGGAAGGCGGCAACGACCTGATCTTCGGCTATGGCGGCGATGATTTGCTGACCGGCGAGCAAGGCGATGACTGGATCGACGGCGGCGCGGGCAACGACGACCTGCGCGGCGGCGAGGATCAGGACCGTATTATCGGCGACCTCGGCAGCGACACGATCACGGGCAACGTCGGCTATGACATACTGGCGGGCGGCGAAGGCGCCGACAGCATCAACGGCGGCAATGATGCCGACCAGATTTGGGGCAATGCCGGCGACACCATTGTTGGCGGTGAGGGCGGGGACGACAACGATACGCTGAATGTCAGCCACGTCGACTTCATCACCTACACGTCCGCCGAAAGCGGCACGATCACCTTTAATTCGGGCGACACGCTGCAATTCAGCGAAATCGAGAGCATCGTTGAACTGACACCCGATGGCGTGATCGACGGCACCTCCGGCAATGACGAGATCGGCCAATTCTATTTCGATGCGGACGGTGAGTGGATCGACAACGGCGATGCCATAGGCGAAGGCGACGGCGATTCCGTGCGCGCGGGTGACGGCAATGACGTGGTCTGGGCGCAGGACGGTGATGACACCGTACATGGCGAGAGTGGCAACGACGAGATTTACCTGGGCGGTGGCAACAACGTGGGCTTTGGCGGCGCGGGTGCCGACACGATCGATGGGAACTGGCAGAACGACACCATCTCGGGTGACGACTACACCACCACCGGGCCGAACCTGATCGTCAACGGGTCCTTCGAGGATACGACCGGGATGAATTCGGTCAGCTGGGGTTATGCCGCGCCCGGAGGCAGTATCACCGGCTGGACCGACGCCAACGGCAACCAGATCGAACTCCATGATGACGCACGCGGTGGGCTGTCGGCAACGGACGGCACAAACTGGCTGGATATGGAGGCGTCCCTAGGTCAGGACATGGTCGTCAGCCAGACCGTTGCCGGGGTCAGCGACGGTCAGGTCTATGTCCTGAGCTTTGACGTGGGCGATAATGCCGACGGCGATGACGGCACCGCGCTGGACAACCAGATACAGGTGATCTGGAATGGCGATGTCGTGGGCACCATCGACGCGGTGGATGGCGGCTGGGGCAACTACGAGTTCCACCTGATCGGCGGGTCGGGCGACGGATCGAACACGCTGACTTTTACGGGGCTTGGTGGGGACAACAACCAGGGCGTAGGACTGGACAATATCCAGATGTTCGAGGCTGCAGAGGCGGCGGACGGCGATGCCGACCTGATCCTTGGCTTCGACGGCGACGACGACCTGATGGGCGGCGCGGGCGGCGACACGATCATCGCGGGCACCGGCAATGACGAGGTCGTTGCAGGCTCGGGCGATGACAGCGTCACGGGCGATGGCGGCGCCGATACGATCTATGCGGGCGCTGGCGATGATACCGTAGACGGCGGCGACGGGGCCGACCTGATCCATGGCGATGGCGCAACGGCGGTTGATGCCGTTCTGGTCGCACAAGAAGATTTCACCGGCGGTGCCTCGGGCTGGACCGACAACAGCAGCGGCAGTTCCGTGCCGTTGGGCGATTTCCTCGGGCCCTTTGAAGGCACGGCGGGCGACAGCAGCGGTGGGCCGCTGACCGAGAAGACATTTGACCTCGCCGATGGCTACAACGGTGCCGCCATCGAGTTCGACCTGCTGATTTTCGACACCTGGGATAGCAACGGAACGTCAGCGACAGGCCCGGACTTCGATGCTTTCCAGCTTTATGTAAATGGCGATCAGGTCGCCAACGAGCTGTTTGACTTCAACGATCCCGCCTTTGACGCTGACCGTACGGGCACGATCACCATCGGTGGTGTCGATTACACCTACAGCTTCGTACAGACACAATCCGGCCCCCTCGGGGGCTCGGGCACATGGGACGACGAGGTCTGGCGCGTCCGGCTGGAGGCCGAGAACTACACCGGCGACCAGATCACCGTCGGCTTCGGCGCAACAACGGATAGCCCTTTAAGCAACGAATCCTTCGGCATCGACAACCTGTCCATCGTCTCGACCAACGACACCTCGGTGGCGTTGGAGAACGTGCCGGGCAACGATGTGCTGTCGGGCGGTGCCCAGTCGGACACGATCTTTGGTGGCGCGGGTGACGATACCATCGACGGCGGCACCGGGGCGGATACGCTGGAGGGCGGCGACGGTGACGACAGCATCACCGGCGGCGCGGGTAGCGACAGCATTCTGGCCGGTGCTGGCAATGACACCGTGACCGATGCGCAAGGCGGCTTCAACGCCGATGGCGGCGACACGGTTGATCTTGGTGATGGCGACGATGTGTTTGTCGGCTCCGGGCAAGGTGCTCCTGACGGAGACTTGATCTTTGGTGGCGCGGGCAACGACACAATCACTGTGCAGCAATCCTTTGACACGGTCTATGGCGGCGATGGCGATGACGTCATCACAACACTGGACGAAAGTGAAGGCTTCGGCGACGCGCTCTACGGTGAAGCCGGCAACGATACGATCACCGGCGCGAACACCGATGACACGCTCGACGGCGGCACCGGCCACGACAGCCTTTTCGGCGCGGGCAATACCGATACGCTCCTTGGCGGCGACGGCAGTGACACACTGGACGGCGGCACCGACGACGACAGTCTCGACGGTGGCGCGGATGCGGATACGTTCCTTGTCACAGATAGTTTCGGCAACGACATCATCACGGGTGGCGAAGCGACGACCACCGGCACGGATTTCGACACCATCGATCTGAGCGCACTCACGACGGGCGTTACCGTCGGCATGGCAGGTGCCGAAGCGGGCACGATCACGGAAGGCGCCAACACCGCGACCTTCACCGAGATCGAGCGGCTTATCCTGACCGACGAGGCCGACAACGTTCTCGGGTTCTCCGACACGGCTGGGCTCGATGTTCAGGCGGGCGGCGGTGATGACACTGTGTGGGGCGGGTCCGGGAACGACCAGATCGAGGGCGGCTCGGGCAACGACGAGATCTACGGCGGTGCCGGCGATGACAGCCTCTCGGGCGGGGTGGGCAACGACACGATCGCGGGCGAGGCAGGTGCCGACACGATCGACGGCGGCGATGGGTTCGACCGGATCAACTACTGGAGCAGCACGGAAGGCGTGCAGATCGACCTGACCGACGGCACGGCAGAGTCCGGGGGCGAGGCAGAGGGCGATGTCCTGTCGGGGATCGAGCATATCGAGGGGTCGAACGCCCACGGCGACACGATCACCACGGACGATTCCGGCATGTTCGTCTTTGGCCATGGCGGTGATGACAGTATCACAGGCGGGGCGGGGTCGGATAGCCTCTATGGCGGCGACGGGAATGACACGCTGGACGGTGGCGCCGGGGCGGACACGCTGGAGGGTGGCGCAGGCAACGACAGCCTCACCGGCGGCAACGCTGGCAACGACATGCTGGATGGCGGCGACGGGGACGACACGCTGTCCGGCGTCACCGGTGAGGACCTTCTGAGCGGGGGCGCCGGCAACGATAGCCTGATGGGCGGGTCGAGCGACGATACGCTCTACGGCGGCACGGGCGATGACTGGCTCGACGGCGGTGGGGAAAACGACTCTGCCGAAGGCGGCGAAGGCAACGATTTTCTGACCGGTTGGAACGGTGACGATACACTCCTTGGCGGCGACGGCGATGACACGCTGAACGGCGGGTCCGGGACCGACAGCATTGATGGCGGGGCGGATGCGGATACGTTTCTTGTCAGAGACAATTTCGGCAACAACACGATCACGGGTGGCGAGGCTGTCACCAGCGGCACTGATTTCGATACGGTTGATCTGAGCGCACTGACGGCGGGCGTCACCGTCGACATGACCGGGGACGAAGCGGGCACGATCAGCAACGGGACCGACACAACGACCTTCACCGAGATCGAGAATGTCATTCTGGGCGGTGGCCGTGATACGATCACTCTGGCCGATGGATCGGGCGCAGACAGCGTCGAGGCCTTCGACCTGACAGACAGTGGCGATGGGACGACCAACGACCAGCTGGATATCTCAGGGCTGACGTCGGACGGAGGCACCACGCCGGTGCATGCGGGCGACGTGGTGGTGACCGACACTAACGGAGACGGCAGCGGCGACGCGATCCTGACCTTCCCCGGCGGCGAAAGCATCACGCTGGTAGGCTTGTTGCCAGCCTCTGTGTCGGACATCGACACGCTGGTGGCGATGGGCCTGCCCGACGCGCGCGATTTCATCGTCGAGGGCACCGCCGGCGCGGACCTGATCGATGCGGATTATACGGGCGATCCCGAAGGCGACATGGTCGATGCGCTGGATAATGGTGGCACCAACAATGACACCATAGATGCCGGAACGGGCAACGACACGGTTGTGGCCGGGTTGGGTGACGATGTCGTTTACGGCTGGACCGGGGATGACAGCCTGTCCGGCGACGACGGCAATGACTCGCTCTTTGGTCAGGATGGCGATGACACGCTGGTCGGCGGTGCTGGCAACGACTACCTCGATGGCGATGATGGCCTTACCGGGGCGGATTCCATATCTGGCGACGCAGGCGATGACACGCTCATTGGCGATGGTGGCAATGACACCCTGGCCGGC
>JBGRQD010000028.1:0-37541 GCA_041725935.1 Pelagibaca sp. | reverse complement strand
GGAGCAACCCTCGAACGGAGAATGCCGCGGGAGAGACCACCGAACCAGTCGGCTCACTCCGCGATCATGGGGTCTAAGGCTAAATTAGCTGCGCCAATGAAGATATAATGGAAACTGAAATGCGCATGACGCAGAGCGGCATACCCCCCGAGTGGGGTGGCAGCGCCCCGAGTGGTGGCTGACCATTGAGAAAATGGTTGGGGGCGCTGCCGGTGCCCGTGTCGATGCGCGCGCCTAGAACACAGCGACAAAGGCGAATGCAGGCGCGTTTCGTCACGAGTCTCGCTCTACGACACGTGGTAAAGCCCAGACCCGGCGCAGACCGCAAGATCTATGAATATTGTTGATGTATCTGATGCGCCGCCACCGGCCCACAGGTCGCCCAGAAAAGTGGGGGTGACGGCGCTCTGCGGGCGCGGACATGGCGCCTAGGCAGCCCCATTATCATAGGCTGCGCAACTGTTTCAGCAAAACCTGGCTGTGCCCTGGTCCAAGCTGAGAAGGCGTTCTCTTTTGATAGTGACCGAAATGTCGCTTTTGAGGCCGCGCCGCTGCCATCAACGCAATTCGCCCACCAACCGGGGAGGCAGCCGCGCGCACAGCTTTCTGCGTTCATGGCTCAGCAGGAGCACTGTCTGGTCATTTTTGAAGCTTGTGGCAGCGGGCATTAGTGGGCGGACGAGATGGAGGCATTTGGCCATGAGGTGACACTGATCTGGACGGTTGGCTCCCCGCGCTTCTGCCCTAGATCGGTGCCACTGTCTTCCTTGCTGTCGTTTGCGCCGCATGGCGCGCCAGAGCCGCCCGGATCGACGATCACCGGTCAGGCCAAATGCCGTGATTGGCGCGGTCCTCGCCGCAACGATGGTGAGGGTCGGTCGCACGCAGGCGCGCGTGGCCACCCTCTCGCCGCGGGCATCGCGGTTCGCGTCTGGGTAGCCATACGCCGCGGGCGTCGCGACGCTCGGACCCAAGAGGCCATCCGCCGCGCCAACGCCCGCATCACCGCTCTGAAAACCGCACGGGATATCCACCACGACCTGCAAGACGCGGATCGCGATGATCTTCAGCGCCGCGCTGACCGCTGGATGCGTGACAGAGCCAACCAGACGGTCCAACGCGTGTGATTGGGCGCAGCCCATTCAACCATCGCGGGCAGATGTGTTGACTGAGGCGACGCGGGCGTAGATCGTAGAGCATAATGAGGTCGGGGAACGTCTTTGCGGGTGGACTCCATGGGCAAGAGCACACCAGACGCGTCGACCGTAAGCCGGTGCCACCAAATCAGGGGTATCGGCTTCGAGACCACGCAGTGCGTAATTGACCGTCTGTAGTCGCGCGCGTCGAGGCTCACCGCCCCGCTTGGCTTTGTCCGTCGTGGAACCAATGACGAAAACAACATGCTCAACTGCTGACTAAAGCCAAGATCACTACGATTGTTGCAACGGTTACTAAGAGACGTTTGTGACCCAGACTGGAAAGCGCAGACCCAGTGAGGGCAATCCCGACGATCAGGGCAAAAACGAGTCGCTCTTTTATACCGCCGCCAATGGCAAAAAACGCCACGACCGAAACCAAGCCAATGACCGCGGCGACTCCGTAAAACAATCGTTCTCGCGCGACATCACGCCATTCTTCTGGTATTTTCATAGAGTCTTTCAGGGTAACTTGTATCAGCCGCAGCCCTGCCAAATATGACCATTATACTGCACATCGGACTTATTCGCCGATCACGACCGGCTCACTGCGTATCCAAACGGCTCGACGCGAAAAGACGTTCGGGGATCGGGACCTCTGAAAAGAAGCCCGGCGCAAACGGGGTGAACCGGACTGGGGCATCAAATTGCAGTGTCACAGTCCCGATATCCCCGGCAAAAGACGCCTCCGCCAGACCCATAGACGGGTTCAAAGACGCTGATCCGTCCTGCACCAGTCTGAACCAGGACCAGGGCCCTCCATATGTCTCATCGAACACCGCCCGAGAGCGCGCAAAAAACCGCAAGTTCAGGTCACTGTTCTGCAAACCCGCCACCGGCCAAGCCTGCTTGTCCCAGAATACGGGACCATGCCGAAACTGATGCAAGGTGACGCCTGACGATACCATCACCTGGCTCAGTGTGTTGGACATGAAGCCGGTGCGTACCGAGAATTCAAGATAGGGTTTGTCCTCCGTGAACATCGAAGCAGTGATCTGGTTGAACCGTGAAAATGCCGCTTTCGCGCCGGGCGTGAGATCCGCATTTCCCGTCAGAAGGAAGGTCGATTGCGGCAGGAACACCCCATCATCCGTCTTGAACCGTGACAGATAGGTTGCCTCAAAACTCGCCAGCTTGCCTTCCGGTGCGAACAGATCTGCAAATTCCGTCAATGGAAAATCTGCATCGCTATAGGCATTGAACGGAAAGGCCATCGTCAGGGACGCCCCATGGGGCGCAAGAATCTGTCGCTGCCATTGGCCATCGATGAATTCGTAGACGAACTGCATGGCGCTGTCGTCAAGCGTGTTGGCAATGCTGCGCCCGAAACTTCGGATGATCTCCAGCTCCGAGCGGGTGACGAACGCATTGAGCACAGCAAGCGGATTGACGCTCTCGGCATTCTGGAAACGCTCAAAGAGAAACTGCCCTGCCCCATTGGCGGCGCTGCCAGCCTCTTCCAACCAAAGCGTCACGTCACGAGCATAGGTCAGAAAAAGATCGAACTGGCTTTTCTGTTCGTCTTCTCTACGCAGAGCATCAAGATAGGGGCGGAACGCCGTTCGGATATTGAATCCCGCCGCAGCCTCAACACTGGCTGATGCAGGAGCAAGAACAGGGGCGGCATCCGCCGGCTCGGGAGTATCTGTGGCAGCGGGCGCAGGAGCATCAAGATAAACACGTATGTCGGTATTGTCCGAAAGGGCACGGACAAGACGGTCGATCGGGTTTTCAGACGGGTTGGTCAGCGCCTGCATGAGGACTTGCGCATCTCCCCAGCTTTCAGCGTCCCGAAGCCGCAAAGCCGATATGAAAGCACTCCAGCTGGAGATGTAATCGGCCGTATAGCTTTGCGCCACGCGGCGAAGAATGGCGTTTTCCGTTGCATTATCGAGGGCTCCGATCACTTCTTCGTAGCGGCTCAACAACTCGGACAACTCTGGCATGTTGCCGCTTTCGAACAGCGCATCGAAGCCAGGCCGTGTATAGCCACGCGGCACCAGATAGATTTGTGGATCTTCGATTGGCATAAACACCTCAAAAAAGCGCGGGCCAATCAATTGCCGCAGATCAACCCGCTCGGCATAGGCGCTGCGCCGCATCAGCGAGGCGTAAAGCAGCTCTGCCGTGTCCAACCCTGCAAGGGTTTTGGCCACCACGGCGCGCAAGCTGTCATTGCGTTGCTGCGGCGGTTGATTGAGTGCAAAAAGATCCTCTAGCGTGGCCTGCAACTGCTTCTGGAACTCCCCAGACACCTCACCCTGTTCAGCCAAGCCGGCGGAGAAATACTCTATGAGCTCTTCTTTGTAGCGCCGCTGATCAGTATGGAACTGCGCTTCCACCGAAGCCAGACGGATAAGTTGAACACCGTCGGCCAGCTCGTTGAACACAAAAGTTTCCTTCTCGGTGAAGTCAACCAGCGTGGCCTGCAGCCCTTGCGTGAGTTCCTCTTCATAGAGACGTTCATATGTCTCCTGCATCGACCATCTGGGCAGGAACCGGCGATAATGTTGCCCATTCAGCCCCTCATAGGCGCTGAGGCTGTTTCGGATCGGTTGGAGCATGAGAACACGCTCTACAAGAAAATCACCATCCGTGGTGATGCTGCCCATATTGGAATAGAACGCGTCAAAGGCCGCGTTGACCTCTGCGTTGACACGCTCGTAGCTGCGGTGGTTTTCCCACACCGCCAGAATGAACAGTCCGACGAGCCCCGCAAGCAAAACCGACCAGAACGCGCTGTTCAGCTTTGCCTGGACCGCGTAGCGCCGGTTTGGCTCGGCAATGAAGCTCTCCCGGTGATAGGCCGTGGCCAGCAGACCTGCATTTTCAGTTGTCACACTGTCCGGAGCGGCCTCCTGCAGAGACATGGCCGGGGGACCATTGAAGAACCGTTGCCCGGAAACCTGGCTGAGCGGGTCAACGGCAGGCATGCCGGAGCGGGCTCCGACAAAGACAATGCTTTGGAGATTCAGTGGCATCCGCCGAGGCGGCAAGGGCTGCGCCAATTTGCTCACGCGATCATTCAGTTGTGCCTTTAGCAAGGCAAGCTGCAACGGCGCATTGAGCAAGGATGCACAGAACTCCGGCGAAAGCTGCTTTTGCAACGCAGAGAACTGGGTGGCTGTCAGGCTTTCGGTCAGATCCTGAAACAACCGGTCCACCTGTGCCGTCAGATTTGGCTCTTCAGGCGACAGGAACCCACCAAAGATCACCCCGGAGCCCAGATGATCGGTCAGGATGGCCGCACGGGCGAGATCCGGGAGATGCTCGAGACCGACAAGAGCCACATGCACAGGCACATCAATGCCGAACTGATCGGTGGCCACATTCAATATGCGATTGATCGTCGACGCATTGCCGGTCTCAGTCGCTGCCGTCTGCATCAAGCCCGCAAGCTCGTATTCCACAAACGCACCGTTGACGGCGAGGCTCGGTCGGTTCTTCATCAGGTGTCGCAGCACCATGTTCAGCACATCAAAGGACAGATCCGTTCCAGGTGCCACCTCGATCCGGTAAGCCACTGCCGTCGGTGAGGTCCATGTGGTGAAGCTCAGGCCTTTGTGGGCCAGCGGATCACCAAACGCGACATAGCCCAGCTCAGCCATCACAGTTGATCGAGACGGTTTTTCCATCGCGAGGAAGAAATACCAGGGAACCCCCATCGGGTTGCGATCGATGATGCGCGCGCGGGCCCTGGCCTGACGGAACTGTTTGGCCGCCGCCTGCCGCAATGCCCGCAATTCGACCGCCACCGGATCATGTACCCAGATGCGCTTGCGGTAGATAATAACAACAAGCGCCCCGATCAGCGACAGCAGCAATACCACACCAAGCCAGACAAGATATGGCAAGCCAAACACCACACCGCTGAAAAAGCGCAAAGCCAGATAGGCAAGCTGCGCCAGCATGAGGGTCGCAAAGACCACCACCGCGGATTTCAGCAAGGGACCGGGCTTCATGGCCGTGGCCGGGCAAGAAGAGACCCGTTTTCACTGCTGAAGATGAAATCGACGGCACTTTCGGTCTCGGCCAAAAAGCGTCGTTCCTGGAATGTGGTATAGATATGATGCTCCATTTGGCTGCGTACTGCCCAGATGCCCACGGATATCACGGCAATGATGGTGATGGCGGCGACCAGCTTGCGCAATGTGGAGATCTGGCGCCCGGGAGCCTTGGTGTCCCGGATCGCCCGACCCACGGGTTTTGCCTCCGCAGGCTGAGGAACAAGGGCTGTTTCGATGCGGTGGATCAACCGATCGCGCTCATTCTCGGTACCGCGTGTGTATTTGCCACGGTAACCGAGCTTGAGGAACAGGTAGAGGATTTCCAGGAATTCGCGCAACGCCTTGGGCTGCATCAAGGCCCGCTCGGCGATATTGTAGAACCGGTCTCCACCGTCGCGGAACCCGAACAGATCCGCGACCAAGGTGCGGTTTTCCCAGCCTCTTTCCCGGCTCCACGGGCTCAGCATGACAAATTCATCCAGTGTGATGGCAAAGAGCAGACACAAATTCTCGGCAACCGAAGAAGGGTAGTCGAGATTGACGACCCGGTATTTCAGATCGATGATCGCACGCGACAGTTCCATTCGGGTCGTGTTGAGCTCTGCACCCGGCGTCAGGCGGCTCATCACCCCACAGACCGCGAGCAGATCGGCAGAGGCATTGATCAGCGTGTTGCCAGACCCCGTGTAATGCCGCAACGCCCGGTCCAAATTCTGCAGATCCGTGGCAGAGACCGGCGAAAGCCGGCTCATGCTGGCGGGTGCAGGTTGCGCGGACCCACCGTCCGGCGTGACACTGGACTGGGATGTGTCTGTGAAATGACTGCTCATGTTCAACCCAGCATGTAGAGGGTCGCGTCAACCGTGGAGATCCGGTCATCCACGTGCAGAGCAAGCGCCTCGCGCTTGTCAAAGAAGCGCTGCCAATGAACACTGCTGGTGTTTATGGCAAAAAATGCCGCATCACTGCGGGATCGCAGCTCGGCAGGAGCCGCGGAAAGCGGTGTCAGGTCAACGCCAGGCAAGCCACGCGAAACAAGCTCCGGCATGGCCGACAAACCAGCAAGCTTGCATGCCAACGGACCCAGTTGCGCGAGCGCTGTTGCCCCATCAGGGCCCGAAAGCGCCAGGATCGGACGCCGCTCCTCGGCAAGGACCTTGGCAGGGATGATCAGGCGCAAAAGCCGGCGATTTTCAAAAAGTTCCGTGTTCCAGGACAGCACCATGACGCTGGCGGGTTTTTCGAGCGTCAGCTTGCGACGCAGGCTTCCAAGAACCTCCTCGAAGCTTTCAGCCATGTTTGCCGGATCATATAGCAATGTCTCCGGGGTGGCCTGACCCAGAATGGCATCAAGCTCGACCGAGAGGCAGGCAAGATGGCCGAACAGCGCTCGCGGCGAGACACGTCCCAGATGTCTTGCATTCTGCAAGACCAGCAGCCAGCGGTTGAGCACCTGAAGCTCGAGCCGCTCGGTCATCAGGCTGGCCTCGCTGCGCATGCCGGTCTGCGTAGCCACGCGCCCTGCAGCATTTGCCGCGCGCACCCGCGCCAGCGAGATGGTCTCCTCCAGGCGCTCCGACAGGATGCGCGAGGCCCGCAGATCAACGGCCTGGGGCATGAAAGCGCGATCGAGGACCACCCGTCCCTCGGCGGTCTTCTCCAGAATACGTGCAATCGCAATTGTGGCAAACCCCGACAGATCGACACTGCCCAGCTGCAGGCTTGCCCCCACATCCGCCATTTCTGTCTCCACGGGCTCATTGTCGGGATCGTTCAGGTCCCGCAGATCCCGGCGGGTCCTGATCATTCGAGCTGTCTCGCCCATATCACCGAATTGGGAGGTCCCAGTGATCGCCAGCGGAACCGCGATATGGATGATCTCGTCCACCAGCCCGTCAGGAATGTCGATGATCAGTTCCCTGGCAAGCCGAAAGAACAGGCGGTCCGGCAGAATTCCCGCGGCAGCACGCACCGCAAACTTGCCGATGGCCAGCGCGTCGATATTCAGCTCCAGCTCGCTGACGCCGTAATCGCCGGCGAGCAGATCGAGCTGGGCCACTTCGTTGACATAACGCTGCAGAGCAATGTCGAAATGCTGGAAATGTTGCGGAGCAATGAACATGCCCTCTGACCAGACTATACTGCCATACATCACGTGCCTCCTCCAAAGAGCCATGCAAGCAGGCCAAATCCTTTTTTCTTCTCTTCCCCCTCTTCCGTCTCATCCACAGGATTGCGGAACTGGATCGACACACCCGACGATGTGACTGAAATCGTTACACCGTTGTCGAGCCGCTCGGCATCGATCGGCACGGCCGCCCTAAACTGCTGAGTGCCAAAATCGGCAAACTCCGCAAAGGCCCCCAGATAGAACACGTCCGGCTCCAGGTCGAAGGCCACGAGGCGGGTCTCGCCGGGGTAGAGCGGGGAAAGGCTGCGTCTGTCGAGCACCACACCCGCAAGATCAGGCGCATTGTCGTTGAAGACCCCCCAGAAATCGGCTGCTTCGAATTCGCTGCGCGAACTGAGCTGGTACAGGCGCACGACAATTGGATTGGCTGAGTTGTTGTATTGATTGACATTTGGTCCGGCCTGCACGCTGAGCGTCTTGTTCACCGGCATCGGTGGCTCTGGCTCCGCAGCGCAAGCGACAAGCAGACATGTCGCTGCAAGCGGCATTATATGGCGAAACACCTTCATAGCTTGCGCATCTCCTCTGCAAACAGCGCCATGAAGGTCCGCCGAAACTCCCCACTGGCTTTTTTCCTCGAAAACTGCCTGGAATGAATGCTCCAGTACCGCTTCTGGCGGCTCACAAGACGCGGGATATACGCGTCGTAATCCTCCTGCAGGACAGCGGGGTCCATCTCGTCAAGAAACCGCTCGAGCGCCCGTTCCATCGCCGTGGAGACCTGCTCTCGATAAAGTGTCGTGTGCAGATGGGCGTTCTGGAACGCAGGCAATGCCTGATACCGCCTCATTTCCATGACCTCCCCCGCGTCGGCAAAAGCCGGTTCCGGCACCACAGGCTGAGGATGGGACTCGGAGCGGGGCGGTTCCCGCATCTCGGGCCCCTCAGCAAAAGGGTCGAACATGAGATCGGGATCCAGATCCATCTCATGGGTCGAGAACCCCGCATCAGGTTCCAAGAAACTCTCCTCGATCTCGTGATCGGGCAGAAGCGGCGTATCAGCGGACATGTCCGTTTCAACAATGAACCTCCGTTCGGGAAAGGCGTTTGCAGGCTCCTCTTCACGCAGGGCTTCAACGATGCCGAACAGGAGCTTGTAGCCCGCAAAGCTGATGACATCCCCATCCTGAAGCAACTGTGGTTGCTTTGGTGGCAAGGGCCGGCCATTCATGAGGGCTCCGGTGATGCTGGTGTCATTGACCGCATAGCCGCCTGATGGTGTCTTGCTGACGACCAGATGCGTCGGCGCAAGGGTCTCGGCCAGATCGGGCAGACAGATATCTGAGCCAAAATCACGTCCAACCGTGAAGGACGCCCCCGTGAGATAAAACTCGCGCTTCATCACCGTCTCAGTGGGCGGGATCTGCAAAAGCTGAACACTCAACGTCATTGGGGCTCCGACATGCAGCGCTGCATCTGGCTGTTGAAACGGGTCAGAAAAAGTGGATTGGCCTGCGTATATTGCTTGGAGAAATGAACGCTCATATCCTGGCGGCCAAACGGGATCTTCCGGAACTGATCCTCGAACAATCCACGTTTTTCCATGTAATGGGCGAAGATCAACTCGTATTCGAGGGCGACGTCGATATCCCCCACAATCAGCATGTTCAAAAGCGATTCCGCATCGCGTGGCCGCATCACGACATTGTAGCCGTTGCGATGCAGAAGCTGCCATTTCGAGGTGGCGAATTTCGCGCTGTACCGCGCCGAGAGCGCGTCTTCCGGGTCATTGGGATCAATGTCGGACCCCAATGGCAGGTACCAGGCCAGATCCTCGGAAACGACAGGCTCCGAGGGCACAGCGTAATTGGCGCGGGCATTGCTGGCCGAGCCCACGAAGAACCCGTCAAAACGCCCGGTCTGCGTGCCAAGTTGCGCATCCGCCCAGACCGTCATGTGCAACTCGTAAGAGACGTTCATCGCATCCAGAGCACAGCGCACGCGCTCCACGGCAACGCCGGTCATCGCGTCGCCTTCGATCATCTGGTAGGGCGGCAAGTCCTGCGTCGCAAGCCGCAGCACAGGAGCGCTTTGGGCCCGGACCGGATCAGGCAGACCCAGAACACAGGCGCCAAGCACCGTCACCAGCCCCCAGAGCCGGTAGCAGGTCCTCCGGAAGATGCGTCGTCTCATCAAGATCACTCCATGCTCAAAACAACATCCGCGCCGTCATGCGCCACGGTGATTGATCGCATCGGCTTGTCCTCGATCACCCGTGCAATGCATTCCTCTGCAAGCCGCGGCAGGAATTTCTTGTTGATGATCGCCTCGAGCGCTCGTCCTCCGGACAAGGGGTCGGAATTGGCGCTCACAACATAATCGACAAAGCTCTGTTCCCAGTCGAACACGGCCCCGTATTGCGCGGCGATCCGTTTCCTGATCCGGTTGAGATGAAGCTCTGTCAACTTGCTGCCGACCTCAGGTGTCAGAGGACGATACGCGATCAGTTCGGTTCGACCGATAAAGGCCGGGCTGAACCAGTCAAGCAACAGCGGACGCAGGTGATCGGCCAGCTCCTGTGAGCTTGGATCATGATCAGCCCCGGTGATGTAATCACGGATCTCTTCACCACCGGCATTGGATGTCATGATGATGATCGTGTTGCGGAAGTCGACATCATTGCCTTCGCTGTCGGAGATATGCCCCTTGTCGAAGATCTGAAAGAAGATGTCCTGGATCTCGCGATGGGCTTTCTCCATCTCGTCGAGCAAAAGCACGCAATAGGGCCTGCGACGCACGGCTTCCGTCAAAACCCCACCCTTGCCATAGCCGACATACCCCGCAGCCGCACCCAGAAGCATCGACACCTTATGAGCTTCCTTGAACTCAGTCATGTTGATGGTCGTGACCGCGTCTTCCCCCCCAAAGACCTGATCGGCGATGGCCAGGGCCGTCTCGGTCTTGCCCACACCCGAAGGGCCACACATCAGGAAAACGCCAATGGGCTTGCGCGTGTCCGTCAAACCGGCACGGGAAATCTTGAGTGAACGGGCAATGGCCGCAATGGCATCATCCTGACCAATCACCCGCTCCTTGAGCGTGTCCTCCAATGTCAGAAGACGTTCGGCCTCACTGGCACCAAGATTGGCGATCGGAACGCCGGTCCAGTCCGAGACAACCTCTGCAATGGTGGCCTGAGTCACCCAAGGATGCACAAGGATGATTTGCGCCTCCTCCCCGGTCTCGACCACCGGCGCGATGCTGTCCTCTTCGCCCGAAGCCACGCGTGCCGCTTCAAGCCTTTGCTTCACCTTCGCCTTCTGATCCTCCCACATGGAAATCCGGTCCGTGACCACGGCCTGCAGATCCTCGATGCTGGAGTTCAGCGCACTCGGATCAAAGCCGGCATTGCCGAACATGCGCGCATCCGCCTCCGACTTGGCGAGTTCAGCCTCTACGAAGCGCAATTCTTCCTCAAGCGTCTCGATCTGTACCGGGCGTGCATGCTGTGACAGGGCGACCCGGGCACAGGCCGTGTCCATCAGGCTGATGGCCTTGTCGGGCAGACGTCGCGACGGCATGAACCGGATCGACAGGTCCACAGCGGCCTTGATGGCCTCTTCGCGCACCAGCACATCATGATGCTTGCTCAACCCCTCGGCCACGGCACGCAGGATGTTGACAGAGGCATCGCGGGACGGCTCGTCGATGGTGATGGGCTGGAAACGGCGCGACAGGGCCGGATCCTTTTCGAAATATTTCTTGTATTCGGCAAAGGTTGTGGCCGCCACGGTTCGGAACTCACCGCGCGCCAGGGCCGGCTTCAAAAGGTTCGCGGCATCGTTCTGTCCTTCGGTGCCCCCCGCGCCGATCATCGTATGCGCCTCGTCGATGAAGACGATGATCGGCGTCTCTGAGGCTTGGACCTCCTTGATGACGTTTTTCAGGCGCTCCTCGAATTCGCCCTTCACACTCGCTCCAGCCTGCAAAAGACCCATGTCGAGACTGACAAGATCGGCACCCTGCAACTGTTCGGGCACTTCACCAGAGGCGATCTTCTGCGCCAGGCCCTCGACCACGGCCGTCTTGCCGACCCCAGGCGCGCCCAGAAGGATCGGGTTGTTCTGACGTTTGCGCAACAGCACATCAATGGCCTTGGCGACCTCATTGGTGCGGCCCAGAACCGTATCAAGAGCACCATCCCGGGCGAGCTGTGTCAGGTTGACCGTATATTTCTGCAAGGCGGTCCCGTCTGCGCCACCGGTTGCAGGGCCACCGCCCCCCTCACGGGACAGAGCAGCGATGCTCCGGCTTTGTTCGCCCGCAAAGGCTCCCAGCGCATCCGTGGACATCGGCCTGAGGCCCTGCAGCGTCACCGCCTTGGCTCCCAGCGTGTTGGGCAGCTGGGAGACCAGGAGAAACACCTCAGGCGTGATCTGACCCAGAGACATCTCGACCGAGGCATGCAGCCAGGCCTGCTCGATCAGTTTGCTCAGGGAGCCGGACAGGGTCGGCTGCTGTTGTCCATTGCCCGATCCGTGCGGCATCTCCCGCTCCAGTTCGGATTGGAGTTCCGACAGATTGACGCCTTGATCCTCCAGAAACGCCCGCAGAGCGGCATTGCTGCCGTAAATGATGTGGTAAAGCCAATGCGCTGGCTCGACCGTGGCAGCCTTGCGCTTGATGGCTTCGCCCACCGCATTTTCAAGATCGGCTTTCAGGGATGGGGAGAGACGGGCAACGAGTTTCGTCAGGCTGGCCAATGGAACATACCTTATGCTGGGATTTGAGTGAGTTTGATACTGGCGCGCGCATCGGGGCGATGCTCGGGCCGCAAAAGATTATATGCGCCAAGACGATCCGCCCGCGCAGGATGCGCCGAAAGCCGCGGCGCGGTGAGACAACGTCGCATGATCGTGGCGTAAAAACTCACGGGCACCGGATCACGCAGATATTGCATCGTGACCGAGCGCAGTTCGGCCAATGCCTGCGTGTCGCCAATCAGTGCATCAAGCGCCGCGCGGTCGGCGCAGGTGATCCGCACAGAAATGTGCCCCATCGGAGTTCGGCCAAACCGGCCCAGCAGCGCCCCCTGCCCCAGCGCCGCCGCCGCCTGCCGGCAACTGGTCAGGCTGCTGAGACTGTCGCTGTCGATCGGGCGCAGGGTGTCAAACCTGGCAGAAACCGACACTGCAGAGCCAGTCCACCATCCCAGGATCTCACGCAAGCCTTCCAGGCTGCGGGTGCGCGACAGAAGCGGCATGAGCAGCCTGAGATAGCGGGTGTCCTCCGGACTGCGTTTGATCATGCGCAAAAGTCGAGACAGGATTGAAGCCGAGCTGCGGCCCTGGTCATCCTGCGTCGCCACCAGAACCGAGGCCCGACGCACGCGCACCTCGAGCGCCAGCAACCGACGATCAAAGAGCGCCAGGAAATCACGCAATCCGGTATCATCAGCGTGCAAGGCAGAGAGCATCGCGAATTGGATATGATCCGGAAGGGCGCTGTCAAAGCTGGTCAAAGGCGCCCCTGCCAGCGCCGTCGCGGTGATCCCACTGTTCTGCGCCAGCGCGCCCCCGGATTGCGTGCCATCCGGATAGGGATCAAAGGCACCCTCCTGCAAGGCGCGCGTGTAATGCGGAACCTCCAGCCGGTCCGCCTGAACCAGCGGCAGGTCGATCAAGACCCGGGCGGTCATGTCCTTTATCCGCATATCTGGCCTCCATGCTGACGCTTGAAGACCTTGAACGGATGAGAGCGCCCACGCTCCCGCAGGCTCAGCTTGAAAAACCGATCATAGCTGATGAGAGACGCAAAATAGAGATGCAGCGCGGTTGCAAAAACATGCCGTGCAAAGGGCAACGCTTCGATGTCAAGCACGACCTCGATATGGCTGCCCGAGGACAACAGCACCTTGCGGCCGATCTGTACCGGCGCGATGGACCGGGTCACCGTCACGTCCCAGATTGCGTTGGCCACATCTGCATATCCGGATGGGGCGCACAGATGCAGCGCCTCCTTGAGCGCCTCTACCGGGCTTTGTGCGTCGAACACGGTGGTGAAATTCCCGTTGATCAGCGAGAGCACATCCCAAAGGCGCTCGGCACGCATGTCAGGCAGGATCGGAACACTCGGCTCGTCGAGCACCTGAAACGGTGTCTCGGCAAGGCGATCATCGCTGAAGAACACCCGCGTGCCCGGCCGCAGCGCGAACGCCGCCTTGCCGTTGGAACAATAAAGATCAGCCACGAAATCCAAAGGCTCAGGATCGGGCCCAAGACCGGCCTCGACCGAGAAACTCACCTCGCGACGCGCGAGATCGAACTCGCCAACGGTGCAGCGCTCCTGCCAGACCGGCAAGGTATTGACATCGCGTCGTCGGAATGAGGTGATCCGTGGCAGCAACGCCTCCCCCTCCGAGGTCAACTTTCGGATATCGCGGATCTGAAGACAGGCGACATTCATGTGCGAGGCCGAAACCGGTTTGACCGGCACCTGTGTCCGGGCATAATCATACCGCACCGGTAGAGACTGATCGAGATAGAGGTTCACGACCGGCACGACATTGATCGAAAGATCGCCGACCTCCAGCGAAGACAGCTTCTGTGCCCCCTCGCTGGACAGGAAGAACCGCAGCTCGACCGGGCCTGTGGGAATGGTGCTGAACCCCCCATCGGTCTGTGCAAGTGTGAAGAACGACGCCTTGTCCGGATAGGCCAGGAAATCCCGCAGGCGCGAGAGCGCCGGAGGCTGCGCCGCCTCTCGCGGCAAGAACGTGCCCGTCTCCCAGCCCATCGTGAGTCCGAACCCGTCCAGTGGCAACATGTGGCTCTGCCGCACCCGCTCCAGACCTGTTCCGGCAGCCGCATAGCCCACACCCAGCACGTCTCCACTGAGCACATCGATCAGACGGTGCTTGCGCCCTCCAGAAGCCGACACGTAAAGTTCCAAGCTCTCGAGCCCGACATCTTTCAATCCCTGGCTTGCATCAAAGGGCTCCAGAGTAATGCAAATGACAGCCTCGCACCCCCGCAGCCCCTGGGGCACATCAAACCGAAGCGGTGCGCGTTCAAGTCTGAGGTCGCCGATCTCGCAGGCTGCGAGATCAACATCACGGGCAACCGTGAACAGGCAATCCGGGCGGGCGTCAGCCAGCGTCACCGGCATGCGTGTTCCAAACCTCAGGGTGACCGGATCACTCAGCTCTTCGGCAGTCGCAACCAGCTTCACAGTGCCGTAGCTGGGCGCACCCAACAGGAAACTGGGCGCCAGCATGCGGATCAGATCAAGCGCGGTTTCCGGCAGGGTGTCATCCAGCCGCTTTGCAAGACGGGCCGCATGCAGGGCCACCGAATCCGCCAGCCGCTGGACATCCGGATCCGCAGAGCGCCCGGCACTGATCCCCAGCGCCTTGGCCTTTTGCGGATGGGTGGCCTCGAACGCATCAAAGGCTCGACGGATATAATCGAGCTCGGTTTCGTAATATTGGAGGATCTGGTCCATCGGATCAGCCAGCCCCTTCGGCATATTGATCCATCCGGGACAGGGTCTTGACGATCTCGACCTTGTCCGTCCCACCTTGGCTGCGCACCGCACCAGAAATGTAGAAAGTCACGGCATTCTCAGTCGTGTCTTCCTGCAGGGAAATTTCCGACATCAGCGCCAACCGCGGCTCGAATTTCTCAAGCCGGTCCCGCAACATGCTGCGCACCTGCGTGTTGCGCTGACCCTCCCCCAAGGCCCAGTCCATCGGCACACCGAAACACAGGTTCGACAGGCGCACATGGGGCAGCTCCGGCCCGACAACCTGTTCGGGTGCAATCGATTGGAGCAGGGTTTCGATATGAAATCCGACCCGATCCTCGATGCTCTGGTCATCGGGCCTGTTCAGAAAGGCAGACGCAAAACTCATCTATGCCGCCTTCCCAGACTTGCCCACGCCAAAATCGGTGCGCAGCGTGATATCACCCAGCACATTGTCGATCTGGTACTGCGGACGCACGATGACCTCGCACTGAAACCGCGCCCGGTCACTGGCGGATTCCGTGACCCGCACACGCGCGCCCTGCAACGGGAAGCGCGCCTGCAATTCGTTCGAGCTGCTGGAGCCCGAGACATAGGGATCAAACCAGTCGTTGAGGATTTGCTCGCATTCCGCAGATGTCTTGACCTGTCCGATCAGCGCGCGGATCTGCACCTTGAGATAATGGACGATCCGGCACGCAATCATCACGGATTGCAACTGGGTCACAATCTCGGCAGCCGCCGAGCCCCACGTTTCTGTCACCGAACGATTTCCAACGAAATAAAGCAGGTTGGTCTTGGGGCTTTCGGCCACCGGGATGAAGCCCTGCTCTGAATAGATATGCGCAAGATTGCGGGTCATGCGCAGTTGCGCCCGCCCGCCGCGAGTGCACCCTCTCGGGATCGGATGTTGGGTCAGGGCCAGAACCGCTCCCTCTCCCGGGGTCGCGCCGACAAGCTTGAGAAACCCGAACCAGGCACAGCGCAGAAACTCCGCAATGGCCGTGCGCAGGAAATCATACCCTGCCGATCCCCAAAGCCCGTCGCTCTCGGAGGGCCATTGATGAAAGCGGAACCCGATATCGAGATCCTCGTACCGCCCCCGCAACTGTGTCCGGAGCATGACCAGCGCCAGGAACCGCGCATTGGGCAGCCCGCGAAGGGTCTGCCAGCTGCGATAGTCTTCGCCGTTCAGGATATTGGTGATCCGACGTGCATCCGTCAGCCAGGCAGCGTCGGTTTCACCGAAGAAATCCTCTGCCACACCCATGATGATGGGACACATGACAGACTCTGCCAGTTCGCAAACCAGCTGGGCCGTGTAGAGATCGTCAAACTCCGTCTCGAGACTCATCGACAGGCCATGATCGAGCATCGCAAGCCCGAAAGGTTCCCCCCCCAGAGTGTCGAGCTCGCGTTGGCCCATCAGCTTGTAAAGCACCGATCGGCGCATCTCGCTCGTGTAATGCAAGTCCCGCGAGAGCTCTTCCCAGCTCAAATCGAGAATCTTGATCTTCACCGATGACGCACCACGCTTGGCCCAGACAACACTGGCCAATCCGGCCCAACGGGCTTCCATCTGCTGGAACGCAGGGGCCTCGAGCACTGCGGTCAGTTGCGTGGAAAGACAATCCTCCAGGTCCAGAACCGCCCGACGCAGAAAAGATGTCAACGTATCCATATCGGCAAAGCGCGCCTGCAGACGATCCAGCAGAGCATCTGGAACGGCCTCCATCCCCGCCGTCTCTGAGGACAGCGGAGATGGAAATGGTATGAGATCCGAAGAACGGGTCACAGAGGATCCATCACCCGCCCGGAATTTTCGTGACCATGCGCACCGAGGTCGTCAGCTCTTCAAGCTGCAACCAGGGGCGGAGATAGGCCACGGCGGAATAGGCTCCCGGCTTGCCTGGCTGCTCGATCACATCGATCGTGCTTTCGGCAAGCGGTGTCTTGGAGCGCTCTGCATTCCCCATCGCGCCCGCATTGGTGTACTGGTCGATCCAGGACTGCAATTGGGACTTGATGTCATTGGCCTCCAGATTGGAGCCCAGCATGTCCCGACCCATCACCTTCAGGTAATGTGCAATGCGACTGGAGGCCATGATATAGGGCAGACGCGCCGAAATCGCGGCATTCGACGTTGCATCCAGATCCACGTAGGTCTTTGGGCGCTGCGCAGTCTGGCTGCCGATGAACACCGCATGGCTGGTGTTCTTGTAATGCACCAGCGGCAGGAACCCGAGATCAGACAGTTCCTTTTCCCGCTCATCGGTGAGGTTCACCTCTGTCGGGCAGGCCTGCTGCACATCCCCCGCATCCGACTTGAAGGTCAGGTTGGGCAATTGATCAACCTTGCCGCCATTGTCGAGACCGCGGATCGCCGTACACCACCCGAACGCGGTGAACGCCTCGTTCATCTTGAGCGCCATGTCATACGCCGCGTTGGACCAGACCAATTCACTGTTGTCTGCGGGGCGCTGGTTGCCGTCCGCATCCGTGGCCAATTCATGGTAATCGAAGGTCTTCGCTTTCCCACCATTGGCCCCGTAGGGCAGGCGCGCAAGCGTTGCCGGCAAGGTCAAGGTGACATAGCGGGACTCGTCGCTGTCGCGAAAACCGTTCCAGGCCGCGTATGTCGGAGAGTCGAAACCGGCTGCCACCGGCCGGCCTTCGGCAAAGCTCTCGAAACTCTTGTACTCGAACATATCGGCACCCGCCGCCGCCACGAAGGGGGCATGACAGGCCGCAGCCGTTTCCGCCATATAGGTCAGAAGCGCCACATCCTCATCGCCATAGCCGAAGAAATAATCCCCCATCAGAAGACCGTAAGGCTCACCACCCGCCGTGCCGAACTCGTCCTGGTACAAGGCTTCGAACAAGGGGCTGCGGTCTACGGCCGGAGCATCCTCGAACTGTTCGAGAAGCTCTTCCTTGTTGTAGTCGACAAGCTTGATTTTCTGCTGCGAGCCGAGCTCGGAATTCCGGACAACCTTCTGAACCCCGCGCCAAGAACCTTCGAGTTGCTGGAACTTGTCGTTCTGTATGATCTCCGACATCTGCTTGGACATCAGCTTGTCGATCGCGGCCACGGCATTGCGGATCGTCACACCGACATTCTGATCCCAGACAATGGAGCCTTCCATTGCCTGGGATGTCAAAACAGACAGGAGTTCCTTGGTCTGATCTACGGGTGTCTGGGACGTCGCCTCCAGCGCCCGGTCCAGCAGACTGACCTTTGCCTCGGTTTGCGTGGCTGGCGCTGCGCCGCCACCTGCTTCAGTTTCCGACACGTTTACTCTCCATCTTTCTGAGTGCTGACGCCCAGTTCGTCGCCAAGCGCCTTGACCATGTCCGCATCCTGCAGAATTTCCTTGAGCACTTTTTCCAGATCGCGCGAGCGATCCGCCTTGGCCACGAGCGTCATCAGTTTTTCACGCGTTTCCGCCAGTTTGCGCAGCGGCTCGACCTTGTCGACGATCGCATCCGGTTCGAAATCCTTCATCGATTTGAAGTCGAGTTCGACCTGGAACTCCGACCCGTCATCCTGGATCTTGTTTTCGACCGTATAGCTCAGCTTCGGTCCGACCCGCGCCATGACATCGTTGAAATTGTCCTTGTCGACCGAGTAGAATGTACGGTCTTCCAAGGGCTCCTTGTCTTCCCGGTCACCGGAATACCCGCCAATCATGCCAATGATGAAAGGCAGTTCCTTTTTTTGCAGCGAGCCCCCATCCTCAACATCAAACGTGATGCTGACACGGTTCTTGCTGACACGCTTCTGTTGTGCGTTCAGTGCCATGCTATCGTCTCCTTGAGATTACTTTTGAGCCTCGGCGTTGCCCGAAACGAGCTCGCCGGTCTTGAGGTCGAACTTGACGGTATCGCCCTTGGTCACGGCTCCAGCCTCATCCTCGACGTAATAGGTGATGGACACGGTGGTGAACGAAATGCTCATGGTGTTCATCCCGGGGGTCACGTCGTAGGAGGAGAAACGGCCCTGCTCCACAGTGACGATCTTGACCGGGATCAGACCCTTGCCATCGTTCTTCTGCTTGGTTTCGAGAATTTCGAATGTCTTGCCCTTGTCACCAGGAGCAAAGAACAAGGTCGACAACACGGCAGAAGCGTTGTCAGCACCGCGAGATACCACGAGATCCGAAATCGCCGGAACGCCGACTTCCGCGTCTCCCGCCGAGCCCACGGCTATATAGATCGAGCGCGAGAACCCGAGCGAATAGGCATCGACCGGAAAGAACCCTTTCTTTCCCGCGATCTCCTTGACAGTGGCCATTCCAGGAAACGTGTCGATCCCGTCGATCCGCATGAACAGTCCGGACATAGTAAGTACCTTCTTTCTTGGTTTTGTTATTTTTGCAGTTAAGTGATTGATTTACCATTGAAAATTATCGACCGGCAAATCGGGTTCAGTCTCGTCAGCCCCTGCTTCTTTCGAAACACCCGCCTGGTTTTCCACAACGGGGTCCACGCTCGGTGGGGGCGAGATCGGGGCGGGTTCGGTGCGGGGTGCAGCAGGACGGGTCACCGCAACAGCCGGCGCCGCCGAAGCAATCGGCACAGGCAGGGCCGAGGCATAATCAGACAGGGTGGGATGCTCGATCCCTCCTGCGGCTCCTGCGCCGCGCTTGCCAAATGTGTCGGAAAAACCCTGGCTTTCGAGACCCGTCATCAACGCCATCTGCGCCATGCCGACACTGCCGTCGGTCAGGATCTCGCGGTAAAGCTCAGCAGCACTCAGATGGCCCCAGCGCACGGCACGATCGAGCAGAAGACAGATCGGTGAATGCGGCTCGGTCGTCCGGAAATAGGTCGCAAGACGGGCAATGGCCCGCAGCGCATCCGTTCGATTGGCCAGATTGGCAGAGGGGTCAAACCCGGGCCCGGCCGCAGCACCGGACGCCTGGGGCGCGGGGCCGACCGTCTCACCTTCCGGCAGGGCATCCTCCGGTATCTCGTTCTGCGCTGCCACCTCAGCAGCACCAGGCCAGGGAAAGCCCATGCCGTCCACAAGCCGTTGCACCGTCGCAAGAATGTCACTTGCCATACGACGCCCATAGCCGATCATCGGTGGCATCTGGCCATTTTGAGAGGCGTATTTCTTGAGCCGGACATCCAGCCTGTCGAACTGACGCTCCATTTCCTGAAGCGCTTCGATCTTCTGGATCAGCGCGCCGGCTTCCGCCTCGAGCGCGGCACCGGCCTCGGCACGCAAGGCCTCCATCGTGCCGTTCTTCTCAGCCAGGATATACTTGCCATGGGTCACCTCGCCGATCAGCCGATGCGCGGTCATCGGAGCCGCGAGCAAGCCGCTGCCTTCGACCTCCCCAACCAGCTGCACGAACGGTCGAAGCCGCAACTCGGCGATCTCTGACGCCCGCGCCTCATCGGTATCGCCCTTGAGTTTTTCGGCAGGCGGCATCGGTTGCAGATCCTCGATGCTCTCGTCGACAAGATCCGCAAGCAGGATCAAGGCGGCGGCGCAATGCTGCAGGGGATTGTCGCGGTGCAGCTGCGCCGCCGTGAACCAGGTCAGGATCTCGAGATCCTTGGAGGTCTCCTTCAGGCAGGTTTCACAATGATCTGCCAGCGCCGCCCAGGCCGCCGTATTGGCTGCCGCCAACTCCCGGTCCTCCAGGGATTCCTGGGTTTCCGACAGGCTCCGCCACGCCGCCTGCGCTGCGTTGAACGCATTGCGCAGACCCCGGTAGACAGGCTTTTCTCCCTTCAGGTAGACGCCAAAGGCGAGATCCCCGGCGATAGGGGCCTTCAACTGCTCCATGACAGGGCCTCCGGCAGAAGGCGCGTTCCGAGAGCGGCATCGCAAATCACTGCACAACCTCCGCCACACCAATGAGGGACAGGGGCGGATAAAGCCCGAGCTGCCGCGCAGAGCTCATGTTCAGAAGGATCGAGTACCGGTTCAACGCCTTGATCGGCAACGCCGCGGGCGCTTCGCCTTCCAGCACTATGGCCGCCGCCTGCAGCGCGGCCAGACGCCCCACATTGGCATAGCTGGTGCCGATGGCCATCAGCGCCCCGCCCTCTTGCACCATTTGCGTGTAGGCCGAGAAGACCGGCAGATCGAGCGCCGCAGCGGCTGCGACAAACTCTCTCTGGTGATCGAGATTGTAAGAGCTGGAACCGACATAGATCGCCTCGGCCCCTTTCGACTTCAGCACCGCCATCGCCTCGGGAATCTGATCGACAGGCACATCGCCCTCGGCATCCGGCGTGTACAGATGCTCGATCAGGGTGAACCCGGATTCCTGGGCTAGGTCGCGCAACTTTTCGGTATTGAGCGTTGAATTGAGCTCGCCGGGATGGTTCAGGACACCGAGCCGATCGGGCCGGAAATAATCGAACATCAAGCGCAGCTGGACCTCTTCGGGCACACGGTTGCGCACCCCCGAAACATGCGCCCTGCCGCTGGCCTCATAGCTCGCCACCAGATCAGACCCGACAGGATCCGCCACGATCATGAAAAGCGCCGGAATATCCCCCAAGGCCGAGCCGCTGCCATACTCAGCCCGGGTCCCCAGAATGGACCCCGACACGGTGGTGCCCCAGGTCACGACAAGATCGGGGCGCTCGGCAATCAGACGCGCCTGCACCTCGGGCAACCGGTCCTGGTCGCGCGCCACATCGGTCACCTCGATACGCACCGGCAGATCGCGATCCTCGAAATACCGGATGAAGCCCTTGCAGGCCTCTTCGCAGCCCCGCCAGACAACCATATGCACCTGGCGTTCCACCATATCAGACCCGCTCTGAGCCTGCGCCAGGGACGGCATCGGTGCCAGAAGGCTACAACCCGCAATCAAAGCCAAGCCGCCAAGAAGACGCTCAAACATGGGCCAACCTCTTTCCACGCTTGAGGGAAATCCCCGCCATGACCAGTCCCATGACCGCCACGGTCACACCGATGATGGCTGCAACCTGGCCGTATTCGAGCCGGACAAGCAGCGCCGCCACGACGATGGGCCCGATCACAGACCCGATCCGCTCGCTGGTGCGCAACAGGCTGAGCGCTCCAGTGCGGGTGATGTCCGGGCTCTGCTCGGCCGCCTCCATCGCAGCGACAATCAAAGGCGCCTTGAGGAAGGCATGCACAACGCCCAAAGCGGCCACAACCAGAAGAACCGCCGCCACACTCGCGTTCTGATAAAGACCCAGCAGCACAATGCCCGACAGCACCGTCGCCCCGATGACCATCCACAGGTTCGTGCCAAGGCGGTCGGCGAAACCGGACGCCAGAGGGCTGATCGGAATGATGATCAGGGAATACAGCATCATGATCCGCCCGATCTCGGACTGGGTCGCATCGAGACTGGCCAGATAGATCGGAACGAAAAGATACAGGACCCCGGTCAGGATCACCTTGGCCGGGATCGCACAGAAAAGCACGATCAGCACGAATTGCGTGTTGCGCATCAAGATCGCCAGCGGGCTGCGGCTGGTACCCTGCGGCACGTTCTTGACCTCGGGCGCCGGCAAGTCCGTGCTCAGCATGGACCAGCCCAGAACACCGGCCAGCAAGGAGAACCCCGTGGCAATCAGGAAGACGGGCTTGTAGCCCAGCCAATCCGCCAGGATTGCGCCGATCGCCGTGCCGCACATGGTGGCCGTCATGAGAACACCGACAAAGATCGCCATCCCGCGCGCCCGGTTTTCCGCAACCACAACTGCCGCGATATAGCTCTGACAGCTGATCGTTATGACGGCATAGCCAATCGCCGTCATCGAGCGTCCGATCAGGATGTCATTGGCACTCGCCGCAAAAAAGCAGATCAGGTAGCCTGCAATCGCCGGCACAAGACCGGCCATGAACAGCGTCTTGTTGCCGAACCTGTCCACGAGACGCCCGGCAAAGGGCGTGAAGACGGCGATCACGAACATGAAGGCCGAGATCGGCAAGCCCATCATGATGTCCCGCGCGAAGAGATCCGTCTCGGAGTGAAACTCCGCCACGAAGAGCGGCAGGAAGGATTTCTGCAATTCCTCCGCAAAGGAGAACACGAAAAGCGGTATGCGGGCATCCATGATGGAAGCGCCACTGCGCTTGTCGATGATATGAAGTCCCCGCCGTTCCCCGAAGGCCGAAAGCGCTGCACGGCGCGCGCCCTCACCCATCTCGTGAAGGGCCGCGGTCAGGGCTTCGCGCAGACGCGCGTTCTGTGCGTTGAGCGCCTGGATGAACTCCGCAATCCGCCGCGAGCCCCGCCCCACCTGGTATTGACGCAAATCGCCGGACGCCCGCCGCGTGATCGCAGCCTCCGCAAGACGAAACGGCTCGGTCAGCTGAGAGGCCGAAACCACCACCACCACTTCCAGCGCAACCAGCGACACCGCGATCAGGATCACCAGCGTGTCGAAGAAAACCGACGTCATCTTGCCGTTGAGATAGGCTTCGTCGATGGTCGCCTCGACACGCGCAAGCACCAGGCCATCGCGCATCACATCTACCCAAACAGTCTCCATACCACCGGAGCGCCCGAGCAGACTGGCCGTGGCCTCACCGATGTCCTCGATGAGGTCCGCCGCCCATTTCCCGCCGCTATCCGTTTCCTGAAGGGTCGCACTTGCCTGCCCCAAAGAGCGCTCGTCACTGCCGGTGACGGCAACCACGCGCATCGCCTTGACCTCGGGGTGGGCTGCGATGAGGTCGTCGATATAGGTGTCGAGCCCGCGGATCTCGTCGAACGGGATACCGATTTGCATCGCATATTCGATGTCGCGCTGGACGGCGACCGCAACAGCCCGCGTCTTGTCTTCCAGAAATGGACGCAGGCCCGCGTTGAATTCCGACACTGTCACGATCAGGCTGAGCGCGGCCGCGAGGATCATCGCCACCGTGGTGCTGAGAAACAAACGCCGCGAGAACCCCTGCATCAGGGACACAGGTTGCACAATCTTCATGCCGGCCTCTCCGATGCCTGTTGCGGATCATCGGACATGATCGCCTCGAATTCCGCCTCTGCCGCCGCATAAGCATCAGCTCCCGCATCAATCGCAGCGCGCAAGGTCTCTGCATCCTCCGGCTGATGCCCCAAAACAGCATCCGCGTCGGTGACAAGCGCCTGATAGGCGTGACGCACGGCGGAAAACTGGAAAATAATGAACGGCACGATCAGCACCGAGATCATTCCAAAAATGATCAGATAGGCATTTGTCATGCGATGAAACGCAAGGCGGGCCTGGTCGATGAAGGTTTCCGTCGGGCTGGTCAGGATCACCGCCCCCATGACGGCATCGCTGCTGTCATAAAGCAGCCGACCCGTATAAAGCCGCGGGCCCACGTCAAGTCGCGTGATCCTGTCTCCGCTGGCCAGGACGCGCCGCATGACCTCGTCGCGCTCCGAGCCCGGTATTTCCTGCAAACCGCTCGACAGGATCGAGCTCCCGATAGGCGATACGATCAGAATTTGCGCGATGGACGGATCACGGCTCTGCTCGCGATCAACAAAAGCCTGCAATCCCGACATCTCGTCGATGGCAAACCCCAAGGCATCGGCCCGAACAATGGCCGCCTCGATCGCCGCTGCGGAAATCTGCAAACGTGAAGATGTTGCCTCCGCCACAAGCGCGCGGAGTTTGAGGTGGTTGAGCGAACTTTGAAGGAGGAGCATCGCCCCGATCACAAACAGGATCGATAAAATGACCTTGACATAGATTTCAATAAAGGCGGTCCATCGAGACACCAGCATTATGCTCCAACCATAATTCTTAAATTTGCGCAGACATGCCGTTACGCACAGAAAGACTGCACGCCAAGTGTATGGATTACTCGCAATTCTAGGTTTGGCTGGGAGCGCGCGAACATACAACTGCGCGTTGGGTTCAATAAAATAAATTATGATTTATTGAGAATATAATTATTATGAAAAATTCAAAGGATTTTAGGAACTCTTTATTCACCCTGATAAAACTGTCGGCCATCCAAGGATGATTGTGCCGCCATGCGCGCATTGATCCCCCATCCGCGCGAGAGGCTTCTTGGCCACGAGAACAGTGGCACTGCCCTTCACAATAGTGTCGGGTGGACCGACGCAGACAGCCATGCTTCCCACGCCTGCCGCAGGCAGCATTCCGATCAGAACCGTGGGAGCGGCCGGCATGACAATCGGACCTCCAACGTGAGGCACGATGGCAGTCACCATCGGGCAGACATGCATGTCAGTGATACGGGCAGCAGGTGTTCCGGGCATCTTTTCCGTGTCCTCAGGTGAGTACGCCAGGCCAGCCGCCGCGAGCGACTTCCATACCCCGCGCATATGTCGCCTGCCGTGCAGCCGCCAGGCTTTCCTCGGTGTCCCCGGCCAGCAGAGAGATCGCTCCCAAAAGCCCGCTTGCATGAAGCCCGGCCGGCGGCAGAACCACCGGACCTTTTATGGGACCGATGCTGCCCGAGCCGTTCCAGGCCACGGCATTGCACAGCCAGCCAAGCGGGTCTTCGTGACCGCGATCCTCGGCAGCCAGCATCAAGGCCACGCGGGTGCCTTCCTGCGGATCACGCACCCAGTCTGCCACCTGCGCGCGCAATGCCTGCTCCTGCGCAGATGTCTCAGCGAGCAGGTCAGCTTGCACGGCAAGGGCCCAGCACACACCCTCCCGTGGCGGCAGACCATGCGCAAAGTAATGCACAAGATCCACGAAAAAGGCCTTCTCATATAATGTCTGGAGCGCCAGTTCCGGCGACATGTCCGCGTGAACCACCTGCTTCGCCTCTTCACTGAGCGCAAACCGCTCAAGCACAGAGATGCTGGTGTCGAAGGGGATTTTTCGAAGCATCACACGCCCATCAATTGATCATGCATATGCCACCTTGCACCTTCACCATTCCTGAACCCTTCACATCGCATATCGCACCCTGTACCGAAAGCATCGCACTGGCTTTCAGATCGGTCTTGAGACCCTGCAAGGCCAAGGCCGTATCCGCTTTGACATCCACTTTCATGCCCTTGACGCTGAGCGGTCCACTGGATTTGAAGTCGGCTTTCGACTTGCCCTCGGCGGTCAGACTCGGGCTCGATATCTTGATGGCCGACGGGGTCAGTACGATCGACGAGCTGCCCACCTTCAAGACAAGCTTGGTGTCGGCTTCCAGGGTGATGGTCTTGGCGGTAACCTTGTCATTGGTCTCGATATCAGCCGTGCGGGTCTTGGCACTCACCTTGATCGCATTGGTGACCGTGGTGACAAAATCCTTCTTGACCTCGAGCTTGCATGTCTCGCCGATCTTGGTGGTCTCGAACTTCTTGATGTCCCGCAGGACATCGTTGTTGACAATCAGGTTGTAATCCCGCGCGGCCCGAACCGCGATCAGCTCATTGTCCTTCTTGTCGTCGAACTCCCACTCATTGGGCTCTCCCTCCAGCTGGCTGCGAAAGCCGGACCGCGTCGTGTTCTTCGCGATGAAGGGAGGCTTGTTCTTGGAATTGTAGATCTGCCCCGTGATGATCGGCGCATCCGGATCGCCGTGCAGGAAGGACACCAGGACCTCATGCCCCACCCGCGGAATGAATTGTGCGCCGTACCCCTTGCCGGCATAAGGCTCGGCGACGCGCAGCCAGACGGTGTTCTCGCTCTCCTTGTCCCAGAAAAAGCGTACATGCACACGCCCTTCCGCATCGCAGAAAGGGGTTCCCGCCTTGGCCCCGTTCCCACCAATCACGATGGCATTATGCACTCCGGAAATCACAGGCTTGGGCAAACGTTCGGGCACAGCCTTGTGGGTCTTCGGGATCGCCTCGAAGGTACAGAGCAGCGCATTGCCACGCACCGGCCGGTAGTGAATCCCGACAATCACGTAATCCCCGGCAAGCTCCCCATGTCCCGCAGACACGATATTGAGCGCCTGCCCCAGATGCATTCCCGGATGCTCGCATGTCCCGGTGAGACCAAACTCATCCCGTCGATACGCGTCCGAGGCCACGTCGATCTCCGTGCCGGTCACCTTGCCGGGAGTGACAGGCACAGGGCGATATTCCAAAATCCCCGGCTTTTCCGACATCTTGGCGCCCAGTCTGAGGGTCTCCGAGGCCAGAGCCTTGTCCGCCTTTTCCGGGTCATAGGTCAGCAATTCCACCTTGCCCGGCCGCACACGCTGCCGGAGCGTCAGTCTATGCGCCTCCATCCGCTCGACATCGGACAGCTCAGCATCCGTGAGCTTGATGCCCTTGAGACTGGTGGGGAACGGCTTTTGTGTGTCATGCAAGACGAGGGTGTCGGCAGAGCTGCCATCGTTGAAGTAAAAGGCCAGCCCTTCTTCGGCCAGGATACGGCGCACGAAATCCAGATCATTCTCGTTATACTGGATCACGAGAGCGCGCTTGACGGTGGGTGTGCTGCCGGTCACCTTGAGCTTCTTGAGGTTGTTGCGCTCGAGAACCAGCTTGAGAATATCGAGCGCCGTCTTCTTCTCGTAAACCGCATTGCCAAGGCTCAAGGCCAGCACGGCAAGAGGCGGGCGAATGACAAGCTCAAGCGCCGGAGAGCCAGTGCTGGCAACCGTGCGCTCCACCGACATCACAATCCCCGCAAAAGCGCGCGGCTTGGCATCCGCATAAACCTCCTTTACGAGATCGATGCTGCAGGGCTTGCCCAGAAACACCGTCATCGAGGAGGTTTGATCAAGGATCGTGACCTTGTAGCTCGGAACCTCGGACAAGGCTTCCTCGATCACGAAGTCCTCCACATCATGGGCTGTCTTGCCGTCAACCGTCAGCTTTACGAGTATCGTTTCCTGCTCAGCCATCTGCATCCTCGTTACATGCCCCAGGGGCATAAGCAATTACACGGCTCTCGAGCCCCGAAACGCCCTGGTTGAAATCCGAAATGTTCTGCATGGCACACTTGACCAGCCAGTCCACAAAACCGATCACCGCAATCGCTCCCTGCCACCCGAACAGGAGCTACGGTGGCGACGCTCCGATGGGGGCCCCTACCGCAGGGCAGCCTTGCAGCGCCACGAGAAAACCACACAGTCACACTTGTTGCATCACGTCGCTGTTATGTGTGTGGCCTTGGGCCCGGTCAACGGGATTTTCCGCCCTGCTCGGCTCCACCCACGCATGTCTCGCAAAAGACCGTATGACCGCAGTCCATGACACATCCCGTCCGCAGGATCGTTGCATCAAAAGATACCAGCGAGACGGAGGATGCATACCCCGCCGAAATACTTGATATGTACGCATATGGCGCGGCCAGAAAGGACGAGACCCATGACCAATACCGCACTGATCGTTGCCGCCGGTCGAGGGAGCCGGATGATGCAGGATTTGCCCAAGCAATATCTTGCACTCCGTGAACACGCAGTGCTGTGGCACACCATACAGGCCTTTATGGCCTCCGACAGGATCCAGTCGGTGCGCGTGGTCATCCATCCGGACGACCACGCGCTCTACGATCAAGCTGTGGCTGGAATTGCCGATCCACGGCTTGGTCGCCCTGTGTTGGGTGGTCCTTCGCGGGCTGCATCGGTGGGTTTGGGACTGCAAGCGCTGCAATCGGAAAACCCCCGGAATGTGCTGATCCACGATGCGGCGCGGCCTTTCTGTTCCGCCAGGCTGATCGCAACGGTGCTGGCCCCCTTGTCGGAGGTCGAAGGGGCTTTTGCCGCCTTGCCGGTGGTGGACGCGCTTTGGCAGACCGACGGGCATGACGCACTACATCCGGTGTCCCGTCACAGCCTATGGCGGGCTCAGACCCCGCAGGCGTTCCGCTTTGCCGCCATTCTCGAAGCCCATGCCCAGGGAAACGCGGCAGCCACAGATGACGTGGAAACGGCGCGCGACGCAGGCCTCACTGTCCGCGTGGTCGAAGGCTGTGAGGCAAATTTCAAGATCACCCTGCCCCGCGACCTGGAACGCGCCAAACAGATGCTTCGCACAAAACGGGAACCGACATCCTGAAGACCGCACAAGCGTATCCAGACATCGTTTGGACAAAGATCGGAACCCGTCAAAGAGCGTTCCAACAATGCGATACCCAAAGTGCCGCGGAAATCGGGCATGATCTTGCGAAGGCTGCATCCCTTGCACCGGATGACCCCAGACACGGTGACTGCTCTGCGTAAAACGCCCGTCATGCCAGAAAAATTTCGGCATAAATGCTCTCGGTTCATTCTTCGCGATGAACCCCCGCGCAGAGATGGTATCTGAACATCTTGGAATTACGGTTGGTGTACAAAAAAAGCCCCTGACTTTTGGCCAGGGGCTAGAGTTAAGAGCAGAAACCGAAATCCTGCTAGGCGACACTTCAGCCTACCCCGGGATCACTCAAGGTCAATCACCCTGTTTCTCTATTTTTATTTCTGCGCATTTTCTTATGCACGAAATATATCATAATATACTCTTATACGTTTAAAGTCGTAAATTTTTGATTTGAATTAAGATATAAAACCAAAAATTATGACTGGTCGACTTTTGCACTCTTGGTGCCCTTCGCAAAGGCTCTTACGATATTCGTGTAGGTGGGCTTTCGACAATGTAAATCGTGACTATGTCGGCAGTTTCTGTACCCCAGGCAGCCAGCCCACCTACAACCTTTTTCAACAAAAACGATCAGGGCCGACATTGTACATCACAGTGGGCACCTCCCGGGGAACACATTTGCGACAGGGCTGGCCCAGCCTACCAGTAGAACACAAATACAGCCAGTACGGCCGAAAGAAAATCGATGGCAAAACATGCAACCTTCGAGAACTGCCTCGGACGGAGGCATTCAAAATGGTCAATACAAACCGCAAGGATCAGGATGCGTGTGCTCCCTGCCAGGGCAAACACTGCGTCACTTATGTCCGGCCCATATCCATCTATCATTTTCAAAATCATACCCGCTTATCCACGCAAAAAAGCAGCTAATGGCGCAAGGCGCTGACTTGGCTTCTCTTTTCCACCAGCTCGCCGCATTTCGCGCGGTTTTCCAGATTTGTTCTTCGCCGAGCACGCGCCGGGCCAACATTGCTCGGTTGGCCGAACGAGCGGAGAGCCCTGATGATCACCGAACTAAAGTCGATCCCTGACATATGGAAGCGGATGCCGAGCGAGATGCACGCGCGACGCTTCTTGGAGGGCATGATTTGGTCTGACCGGCAGGCACTGTGCGCATTGTGGATCGGTGGCATCGTCGGCGCTATGCGGCCGAACCTGCCGACCTGGGCTCTACCAGTGCCGGGACTGCCGTCTCCCGCTCACGGTCACTTCGCTCACGCCGATGCACGGCACCAAGCTCAACTTGCGTATCTGGATCTGCGCGATGTTCCTGGTGCTCGCATCGAGCAAGGGCATCTCCTCGGGCGTGATGGCACGGCTGCTCGGCGTGAACCAGAAGACCACCTGGAAGATGGGGCAGGCGATCCGGGAAATGATGGGCGATCGGAACGGCGAGCTCGGGCTGCTGCAAGACATTGCCGAGGTGGACGAGGCATATGTTGGGGGAGCCCCGAAATCCCTTTCAGGGGCCTGTGAGCCACGCGGCAAGGGCACTGGGAAGCCGATGATTTTCGTGGCCGCCTCTCGCGACAGACAGGCGCGTGCCAGGGTCGTTTCCGATGACAAGAGGGCGATGCTCGAGCCAGTTTTCCTGAAATGGATTGATCCCGAAACGACGCGCCTGATGACCGATGGCAACAAGAGGAATCAAGTTTTGGGAAAACCATGGCTGAGGCAGTCAACTCCCAGATGCAACGCGCTCTGGTCGGCGTCTACCACCACTTTGGTCGACAACAGCTCCAGCGATATCTCGACGAGATCGTCTGGCAGTGGAACCATCGCGAGCCGATCCGGGAAGTGGTCACGCGATGGACAACGAAAGCCGGT
Organism: Pelagibaca sp.; assembly: GCA_041725935.1. GTDB lineage: Bacteria > Pseudomonadota > Alphaproteobacteria > Rhodobacterales > Rhodobacteraceae > Marivita. Next base: position 6,844 of record JBGRQD010000028.1, on the reverse strand, counting down.
GTCGAGCGGGAGAAAGCAACGACGATCTGGAAGCCGATCCCGGCAATCGACCAGATGGGTGTCTTGCTTCAGGAGGCTGTCGGCAAGCAGTTGCGGCGCTCGAAGACATACGGGCTATGCTGGCCTTGATGCTGACGCATTCTGCTTGGCGTGTGAACTCACGGTGAAGTGCAGTTCTGGATATGCAGACTGCGCATGACAGCAATCCCAAGGAACGGACACCGTCATCGCGTGCGGGGCGCCAAGACCATCTCTCTCTTGTCTCCGTCCTTCGGCTAATATATTATCTCTAAAATCATTTAAACCATATAATGGATAATATATTGCCCCTTATACTCAATCTCGACACTCCGTCCGAGATGCAGGAAAGGGTTCGCGCGGCTGCCAGAAACCGCCGGCTCGCGCTCGGATTGACCCAGAGCGACCTGGCCACGCGGTCCGGAGTTCCGCTGGCGAGCCTGAAGCGCTTCGAGCAGCAGGGGCAGATCAGTCTCGCCGGCCTGATCGCCCTCGCCGACGCGCTCGACGCGCTTGCTGGCTTCGGCGCCCTCTTCCCGGCCGTTGAGGCGACCCGTCTCAAGGATCTCGACAAGCCCGCGGCGCGACAGCGAGTCCGCAAACGCAAGGGGTCCTGAGCATGGCCCGCCGCCTCCACGTCGAGATTGCCTTCGAGCCGAACAACGTCCACCCTGTGGGGCAGATTGCCTGGGATTCCGCCCGCCGCTCCGCCGCGGTCGAATGGGACCCAGCGTTCGTGGCTGACCCGCTGCCGATCTCGCCCTACCACATCAAGACCTTGGCCGGACTTTATCGCACTGGCACTCCGGCAGCCTTCGAGGGCCTGCCCGGGGTCTTCGGCGACTCGCTCCCTGACGGCTGGGGCCGGTTGCTTATCGACCGCGAGCTCGAGCGCCGCGGCAGCGGTCGCACCGCCATCACCCCCGTCGACCGTCTGGCGATCGTCGGCACGCATGGCATGGGCGCCCTCATCTACCGTCCCGAGGAGCGATCGGTCGAACCGAACAGCATCGACCTCGAATGGTTCGCTGACCTCGCGACCAGCATGGGCGAGGACGCGTCGGTAGAGGACCTCTCCAAGGCCCGCGCGGCGGCTGGCGGCTCTGCCGGCGCCCGGCCGAAATTCGTGGCCCTACTCGATGAAGAGACCGGGCGCGTGCGCGACCATCGACTTACCCCGGAGCGGGGCGAACGGCAGGTGCTGATCAAGCATCCGAAGACAACTGACAGCCCCACCGCGAGCGAAGAGGAAGAGGCCTACGCGAGGATGGCGCGGGCGGCCGGTATAGCCATGCCCTGGACCATGTTGCTGCGCTCCAGGCGCGGCGATACTTTCCTCGCCGTTGAGCGCTTCGACCGCAGCGGCGCTGGACGGGTGCATATGCACACTGCCGCAAGCCTGCTCGACGTCGACTTCCGCCAGCCGTCCATCGACTACGAAAACCTCCTGAAGCTGGTGCGCTGGACCACCCGGCACGCTGAAGACCAAGACGAAATGTTCCGCAGGATGACCTTCAACGTCCTCACCCACAACCGGGATGATCATCTGAAGAACCACGCCTTCCTGATGGACGCTGAAGGCAGTTGGCGCCTGTCGCCGGCCTACGACGTCAGCTTCTCCGACGGTCCCGGCGGCGAGCACCATCTCGCGATTGCCGGAGAGGGGCTTCGGCCCGGCCGCAAGCACTTAGAGGCGGTTGGGCGCACGCTCGGGATGAAACCCGCAGCGATCGCTGCGCTCGTTGATCCGGTTCGGGCCGCCATCGCCGACTGGCCGCGATACGCAGATGCCGCCGGAGTTCCGTCGCGGCGCGCCAAGCAGATCACCGGCTACTTCGCCATGTAAGGCTGGGTCGCGGGACGCCGACGTTCCATCCGGTCGTCGCTCATGCTTTTGCCGAACGCGCTTCTCCATCCCGCAGCCCTTATGGCAATTGCTTTCGGACCAGCACTCCCGGGGTCACCCACCCCATGAAGGCCCCGCTCCACTGCTGGATGGGAACCCTCACCTGAAAAGGTTGCTCGGATGGACGCGGTTTCGGACTGCCAGAAAAGCAAACTCCAACGTCGCCTCTTGACGCCCATCATGGACGGCGCAGCCCACAGACGGAATGCGACACGGTGATGTCGCCACTTTCTTTGGTGGATAAGTGGGAAATTATATCAAAATATTTTTTTAGAGATTAGTGGAGCTTTTATAGTGCAGGATTCTTTTAGAATCGAATTAGGGATAAAGCGTTCTTAATGCACCATTAGACTATCTTAATATAATATTGTAATTATAAAAAAACCAGACTCTTATAAGATTACCAAGTCTGCTCGCTTGGTGACCCTGCAAGGAAAGACTTCCCCGTCCATCCTTGCCCGAGACGTGAGTGCCCTTGTCCATTCACGTCTTATACCTCGCTTGTGGTGAGGGCGGCATTCGTGACCTATCAGGTAGCCAGCCCTCACCCTTGCGCGGTCCAGCATGACACAATCCGGGTATCTGGCCCCCATGATATGACTGCTCCGGTCGTCATGCTGCATAGGAGACTCGATTTTGCGCGAGGATGAGGCCGCAGTGCACATGTGCTGATCCATGACGCGGCGCGGCCCTTTTGCACCCCTGACCTGATCGCGGCGGTGCTGGACCCGCTGGCTCAGGTCGAGGGCTGCGATGCGATCAGCCCGGTGCCCCGCGACAGGTTGTGGCGCGCGCAGACCCTGCAGGCGGTTCGCTACGCTGCGATCAGGGCAGCGCATGCCAGCGGTGACACCAATGCCGCAGACGATGTGGAAATCGTCCGCACCGCCGGGCTGAGCGTGCGCGTGGTCGAGGGGGATGAGGCGAATTTCAAGATCACCCTGCCCCGCGATCTGGAACGGGCCGACCAGATTCTCCTGACCCGCCGCCCGATCATTCCTCGTTCATAATTAGTGCCTTGGGGGACTTGATAGTCTTCGGTCTCGTAGCCAACTCATGCACGCAACCGGTCCTGCCGAATGAACAGCCTGAAACATGTGCAGGCGGAAACTGCTTTGGCGAATAATGCCAAAGTCGGCAGCTCACGGATGAATGTCGGCTTTGGGCAGGTAAGATGGAAGAATTTAAGTCTCGGTGCGAGAGTATCGAGGACGTGATAAAGATGCACGGACCGTGGTCTGCCATGGCCGTCAAGCTTGGCCACGACAGATATACCAAACCGGACCAGGCAGACCATCGCCTCCGCCGGATCATGCAGGTTGCTGTCGATGCGGTGGGAAAGCCGCTTGAACAATGCCGCGTTCTGGACCTTGCCTGCCTTGAGGGCCACTACGCCATTGAATTCGCCCTCCACGGAGCATCCGCCGTGGGTATCGAATTACGTGAAGCCAACATCGAAAAGGCAGCCTTCGCAGCCAAATCTCTGAAGCTGGAGAACGTCAAGTTCTACATGGACGACGTGAACAACCTGAGCGCCGAGCGCTACGGGATGTTTGACATCATCATCTGCTCTGGCATTCTGTACCATCTTACCAGCAAAGATGCGTGCGCACTCATCGAACGGATGCGCAGCTGCTGTCGTGGTATCGTTCTCCTTGATACGTTAATTTCCACTAAGGCCGACGAGACTGTTGATCTCGACGGGCGCAGGATTTCCGGCTCACGTTATGTCGAGCACGATGCCCGTGCCACGAAAGAAGAGAAACTGGCAGATGTTTGGGCGTCTGTGGAGCACAGTGAAAGCTTCTGGCTCTCAGAAGTGTCTCTGTACAACGTCATGCGAGAGAGCGGGTTCTCCAGCTGTACCGAAATCATGGTGCCCTTTCATCCAGGACACTCCTTTGATCGTCGCACGTATCTGGCGTTCTGCGGAACACGCGTGAAGATCCTGTCGTCGGATGCGACGGATATGGAAAAGGCGCCCGACGTCACGGAAAGACATTCGAGCAACATACATCCGAGCCAGGTTCGCAGATCAATGTTCTTCAAGATAGCCAAGCGAATTGCTCCGCAAAAAATGAAGGATGCCGTAAAGCCTTCATTGCGAAGAATGGGGCTGCTGAACACCTCTGCTATTCCAGAGCACCTTGAGCACAAGAAAGCTGGCCCGAAAGCCAAATAGGCTCGTCTCTGGTCGCCGATGGAAACCGCATCACAGCTTGCCACTGGCTGAGAGCAGCACGGCGACCGGGCGGGTTGTTTTCAGCTCTGCAAAGACCAGCACAAGGCTCACCGTCAGTGGCACCGCCAGAAGTGCTCCGGGCAGGCCCCAGAGCGTGCTCCAGAAGGCCAGCGCCAGAAGCACCACGAAGGGGCTGAGGTTGAAGGCCCGGCCCATCATGCGCGGCTCCAGCACGAAGGCGACGAAGATCTGCGCCGCCGTCAGCGACACCATCACTGCGCCCGCCATAGATAGCGTGCCGAACTGCGCAAGGCTGAGCAGCACCGGGAAGATCACTCCGATCATCGAGCCGATATAGGGAATGTAGTTCAGGAACGCGATCAGCACCGCCCAGAACAGCGCAAACTCGATCCCCAGCAGCAGCATTATGACAAAGGACAAACCGCCGAGGATGACGTTGATCACGGTCTTGACGAAGAGGTACTGCCCGATCCGTTCGTTGATCCGCGACAGGAGCTGGATGGCGCGCTCTCCCATCTCCTCATCGCCCATGGCGAGAATGACCTTGCGCGCCATCACACCGCGTTCCGCGATGAAGAAGCTGGAGTAAAGCACCACCAGAAACAGCGTGATCCCGAAGCCACGCAGCGACAGCAGCGCCGGCGTCATCCACGCCCGGACATCCATCTGGTCCAGCGTGGCGCTGCGCAGGTTTTCCCAGGTCGGTTCGTCCTCGATCCCCAGGAGGCTGGCATTGTCACTGATGAGCTGTTCGAGATTGCTTTCGTATTGCGGGAGGATCGCCACCACCTGCACGAGGTTGTTGATCACGAGAATGAAGAGCAGCACCACCACGATGGTGAAGAGGATCAGGATCAACCCCCGCCGCGCCCAGTCGGGCAGACGCCCCAGCACCGGCACGGCCTTCATGCTGGCCGCCGCGGTCGACAGGATATAAACCGAGATCACGGCCGCAAAGACCGGCAGCAGGATCGGCTTGCCGATCCAGAGCAGCCAACCCAGCATCAGGGTCAGTGCCGTTGCGTATGTTGCGCTGCGCATAGGTGGTCCAGAATTCCCGAGGCCTCGTCTTCGCGCCATCACGGAGTGTCTGGCCCGGAGTGTCAATCGCTTGGGGGGCAAACCTTGGTGTTTCCTGCAAGGTTTCTTCACCACCACCTTCAGGGCGGAGAGGAAAACAGGCAGAATGTTCAACTGTTCATTATGACAAGAACACGGCGAGAATGTTGTTTCCACGAACCTTGGTTCGCGCAAACCATGCATCAAACGAGGTGGCGGCCCGCGTCCAACTGCTCATTCTTGACGATTGGGGGGCACATGGGCTCACGGATCAACAGCGCCTTGACCTGCTCGAACTCTTCGAGGAACGCTACCAGAGGCGATCCACAATCATCACTGCGCAACTACCAGTCTCGGGATGGCACGACATGATCGGCGAGCCCAAAATCGCAGACGCCATCCTCGACCGGATCATCCACAACGCCCACCGCATCGACCTCAAGGGCGACAGCATGCGTAGAAAAGATCAAACAAGAACTTGACCCAACTGAAAAACAGCGAAACGATACAATCAGAAACATAACTGCAGGCAGAGGATCAGCCGTGACCGAGCTGTCCGGGAATTACTGAAACGGCTGTCCGGGATTTAGCGTAATCGCTGTCCGGTAATTCTGAAATCCGCACCTCAAGTCCTGAGACTGCTTCTACGCGGGGCTTATGGTCATGTCCCAAATCAGAAGGGTCGATCCGCGGTTCTGTCCTACCGAGCTTGCGTCGCGTCGTAATGCGGTATATTTTGACGGTACCAAAATGGAGTGTGATCGTATGGTAGCTGCGGCCAAGCGCAAGACCTCTCTGACACTTGATATCGAGGCGCTCGATGGCGCAAAGGAACTTGGGATCAACGTCTCCGCGGTGGCCGAGGCGGCACTCATCAAGGCGGTCGCCGAATCTCGCCGCAAGAAGTGGCTCGCTGAGAACGCAGACGCATTTGAGGCCCAATCGGATTGGCACGAGCGTCATGGGCATCCGCTGGCCGATATTATCACAGCTTCTGGCGGATCTTCATGGAAAACCTGACCCGCTTTGATGTCGCGGAATACAATGGTGTTTCCATGGTCGTTGTCGAAAGCGACCTACTGCCGCCCGATACCTCTGTCGTCGTCATTCCGCTGCTCTCCGGCTACCCTGCAGTGCGCCATCTGAATCCTGAACTCCAACACGATGGCAGGTGCCTGGTGCTTGCAACACGCCTGATTGCGGGCGTTCGACGGGCGAGCCTGCGCCGCACCGGGAGTGTTGCGGACCAGAGCGATCTGATCACCCGGGCCGTAGATGTCCTAATGGCTGGCGTGTAGCCCCTAGGGCAAAACTGAATGAGCACCTCTACTTCAAGCTGAATAGCGCGTTTATGGTCAATGCGCTTTGTGATGAGTGAATGGCCCCAGATGTGCCGGAGACCATCGACTGATCAACGGCCTCTTTTCGATAGGACAGGCTGAACCATTATGCTTGTCTTTCGACAGGGAGCCTGAAGCGTATTCACGCAACCCCTTTTATCCGCAGCTCTGCTTCCGTGCCCCGTACATTCCGGTATAGAGCCCTTCCTGCGCCAGGATGGGCTTGCCGATCCAGAGCAGCGGTAATCCTCCCCAATCTTAAGGGGATGCGGAAGTAGAATTTTCTCGGCAGTATGAACGAGGAGATTCCGATGAAGA
>JBGRQD010000027.1:0-45356 GCA_041725935.1 Pelagibaca sp. | reverse complement strand
GAACCGACCCCGGTGGAGGAGGACGATGACGCGCCGCTTCCCGCGCCGACACCCACGCCAACACCGGCTCCCGCGCCGACACCTGCCCCGCGTCCCGCACCTGAACCCACGCCTGAACCGCGTCCCGGCCCGGCCCCGCAGCCGCTGGACGAGGTCCGGGAATATGTCTTCGGCAACGACCTCTTTGCCTGGGCCACGGGCAATCCTGAGGTCACGGTGCCCTACTGGACCGACATGCTCACCGAGGCCGCTGGCCTCTCCTATGCCACCGCCATCCAGACCGGCATGCTGACCCGGCATGACGACCTGCCGCCCGACCCGCATCTGTGGGTCGAGGGGGTCGACTCGCCCTGGGACCCGGAATCCGGCCAGAGCTTCGCGGAGGCGGAGTTCTACCAGATCACCCTCTCGGCGGTCAACTTCGTACAGGACCAGTCCCCGGACAGCCCCTATTGGCACGAGCCCACCACCTCCCCGCTGGAGGCCGCACTGCGCATCATCGACTGGACCCAAGACCGCGCGCCCGGCGCCGCAATCAACATCTACGAGACCTGGCCGGAAATGGACGGCTTCCCCTCCAGCGCCGCGCAGTTCGCCGCCTGGACGGACTTCATGACCGGTGAATGGCATGGCTGGTGGGTCTCCCTCACCGAGATGCTCCAGCAGGCCCGCCCCGATCTCGACATCCGCCTGATCAGCGTCGGCACCGGCGTCGCACAGATGCTCGACACCCCGTCGCTCGGCCTCACCCGCCTCACCGCCGAGGACCTCTTCCTCGACGACGAAGGCCACGCCACCCCAACCCTCTCCTTCCTCGCAGCCCTGATGCACTACACCACGATCACCGGAACCCAACCACCCCAGGACATCGACCTCCCCAACTCCATCCATCCAGCCGTCGCTCAGAACTACCCGCAGATCGCGCAATGGGTCGCAGAGCAGATGGGCGTCACTTTGCCTGAACCGCTTGTCGCGCCGTTTACGGAAAGATCGCAGAACGCACGGGAAGAGGATGGAACGGGCCCCACAGACGGCGCAACGGCAGGCGACGATGTGATCCGACCAGAGGCGGGAGGCGTGCTGGTCGATGGTGGAGACGGGTTCGACACGGTGATGATGAGTGGCGATCAGGAGAGTTTTTCGCTGCGCTTTGACAATGGCACTGTCTGGATCGAGAATCGGCTCGGGGGCGCGGGGCCGGTGCAATTGCGCAACATCGAGCAGGTGGATTTCGACCGGGAAGTATCGCCTTTCACGGAGGACGGTCTGACGATCGAGATGTTCGACGGCATGGCGCGGCTGGAGGGCAATGCGATGGCAGCGCTGACCGAGCTCTATATCGCCTATTTCAACCGCGCTCCCGATGCGGTCGGGCTTTTTTTCTGGGGAGATCAGATGGCGGGGGGGCTTGGACTTGACGAGATTGCCACGCTTTTCTTCGATCAGCCCGAAACACGGGCGCTTTACGGGGCGCTGGAGGACATGCCGTCCTTCGTGACCGCAGTCTATCAGAACGTTCTTGGGCGCGCGCCTGATGCGACGGGCATGGAGTTCTGGCTGAGCGTGCTCGATTCCGAAACCGGGTTTGCGCCTGCGCTCTTTATCCAGGCCATATTGGAAGGGGCCAAGGCCGAAACCGGCGGCCCTGCTGACGCCGCCTACCTTGCGAACAAGGTGATGCTGGGCGGGCATTTCGCCGTGACACGCGGTATGTCTGACCTCTCTGATGCGGCTGATATCATGCAGGCCTTCGATGGATCGGACAGCAGTCTTGAGGCGGGGATCAGCCAAAGCGACGCGTTTTATGCCGATATCCTCGAGGGCGCGCGTGACGGGTTCCTGATGCAGTTGGTGGGTGTTTCTGACCAGCCCTTTGCGATGTAGCGGCCTGGTTCGCGACCCGGCATGGGGCAACATGCGGTCAATTTGGAGCCGGAACAGGCGGAGCAACAGGAAGACGACCATCGGGCGGGACCTTTGCGGGATGAATTGGGCCATATCGCCCAAGTGCCGCCCTGTTCTGGCACCGAAGTCTTAACAACCCGTATGCAGCGCCCCGACCCTGCGTCGAATTGGGCAAGCCCGCACAAAGCCGATTGATTGGAATCGCAGCTTCTGTGACAGTGAAAGAGATGGTGGGCAGCGTGTCATGCGCTGTCCCAATAGGGAATACGGTGAAAATCCGTGACTGCCCCCGCAACTGTAAGCGGTGAGTGCATCGCGCAAAACCACTGGGCCGGAGGGTCTGGGAAGGTGCGATCCGCATGATGATCCACGAGTCAGGAGACCTGCCATCATACGTGAACTGAACCCGGGCGGGGTGCACCGGAGGTCGAGATGCCTTGCGCCTTGATGGTGCGATATATGCCTGCGACCTCGATGCGGCCTGTCCCAGCGCGGAGGGCGCTATTATGTCGATCGAACGAACCCTGACCCAGTTGCAGGTAAATCCACGCACGCCGGAACGCGCGCGGGAAATTGGGCAATTGGGCTATATGCAATGGCTTGGCGGGCTGCCTGCGCAGGCCTGTTACATCACCGAGGCCACCTGTGCCTACATGGCCGCCGAGCCGTTCCGGGGCACCGACCCGGCGGTCGCGGAATTCTGTGCGCTGTTGAAAGCCTCGCTGGAGGCACCTCTTCAACCGCTGGATCTGGCCCTGCCAAAACCCCGCAGGCGGGGCGGCGCCAAGGAGCGGCGGCTGTCGCTATAGGGTTGTCCCCAGAGCTGCGGCTTCGAACGCGGCTGCCGCCTGATCCGTCATGGGATCGCTGAGCAGGCTGCGGGCCAGATCGGGTGCGAGTGTGAAACAATCGAGCGCTCGGGCTGCCAGCGCCACGATCTGATCGGCGTTGCGCAGGGAGGCGACAAGGATGCGGGGCTGTCCACCTGCGGTGGCCTGCATCTGCGTCACGTGATCCAGCGCGGGCAAACCGGCCTCCGACATGTGTCCGAAATAGGGTGCCGCGAAATCGGCATTGAGCGCCTTGGCGACAATCACCTGTTTTGGATCGAAGACGGCGGTGAGCAGGATCGCCCCACCCAGCGCCTTGATCGCGGGCACAGTCCTGAGCGCATTTTCTGTCATCGGGATCTTGACTACGGTGCGCAGCCCCGCAGCGGCCCCCGCATCGTAAAGCCTGCCGGCCCAATCGACATGGGTTTCCACCGGCCCGAAGACCTGGGCGTGCAACTCCTGCGCCCCCAGATCGCGGGCGCGTTGGGCCATGTCTTTCCAGTTGATCGACGGGTAGTCCAACCCGGCGCGCTGAGCCAGCAACGGATTGGTGGTGATGCCCCGGAACAGTCCGGTGGGCATGAGATCGGCCCATGCCTCGCGGTCCACCGTATCGAGATAGAGGTCCATGCGATCAGCCGGCAGTGGCCATCGCGGCGTCCAGCTCTTGCAGGGTGGGTGGGTTGCAGCCTGCACGGCTGCAATTGATCGCGGCGGCCATGCCCGCGCGACGGAGCAGCGCGTCGATCCTGGGCGCATCAAGGGTCATCAGCACATCCGGGGACACCGCCTGAACCCGGGTCAGACCGGCGAGAAGCGTTGCCATGAAGGTATCACCAGCCCCAACGGTGTCCACAAGGCCGGGGACGGGTGGCGCAGGCATGTTAACGCGGGTATCGCCGCAGAGCGCCATTGCGCCGTCCGGTCCCTTGGTCATGACCAGAAGCGATGCCGAGGTGTTCGCACGCACATGGTCGAGTGCTGCATCCTGCGGCATGTTCGGGCACAGCCCTTCGAGATCCTCGTCGCTAAGCTTGAGCACATGGGTCGCCTGCATCATGCGGAAGATCCGGGCGCGGTAGGCGTCAATATCGGTGATGACCGACAGGCGCACATTGGGATCGAGCGACACAAGCGTGCCCACCGCAAAGGCGGTGGCACAGGTCTTTTCCCACGCGTCGGCATCGGCGCCATCGGTCACGGCCAAAGATCCGGTGTGCAGGGCGGTTGTGTCGGCCGGCATGGAGGCGGCGAGTGAGGTCGCGGTGACAAGGCGTTCCGCCGTGCCGTCGCGTTCGAACACGTAGGACGGGATGCCGTTGGTCACAGTCACGCGGGCAATCGTCGTGGGGGCCTCCACACGCCCACCGCTGAGCGTGACGGCGGAAGCAAGCAGCGTATCAGCGAGCCTGTCGCCCCATGAATCCGTAGAAATCGGTGTCAGGTAATGCACATTCACCTGCTGACGCCCCAGCGCCATGGCCACGTTGAACGGGGACCCGCCGGCCAGTGCGGACACCGCGCCATCGCGGGTGACGTGATCAATGAGGTTTTCTCCGCCGACGCAGATAACAGGGCTAGCAGACATGACAGGACTTTCGGCTGTAGGCTTTAGTTCGTGTTCAGGTGGACATCCGGCAATGTATCCAGCGCCTGCTTAAGCGCATTGCCCCATTGAGTCGAGATTGCCTGGAATTCGGGATTGTCCGCCTCGACCCGGCCCACGTGCTTTTTCTCGAGACTGTCGGTCCTGTAGCAGAAGTAATCCAGCGGAGCGCCCACCGATAGGTTCGCCTTGAGCGTGGAATCGAAACTCACCAGCAACAGCTTGAGCGCATCGGCAAAGCTGATATCCGGGTCATAGGCACGTACGAGGATCGGGCGGCCGTACTTGATCTCGCCGATCTGGAAGAACGGCGTGTCTTCTCCGGCCTCGATGAAATTGCCCTGCGGATAGATCAGAAACAGGCGCGGCGGGCTACCTGCGATCTGCCCGCCCAAGATCAGCGTCGCCTCAAAGGCGCTGTCGGCACGCGGGCCGCCTTCGCGCAGGCCCTTGATGACCTCGCGCAGCGTGTCACCGACCATGCAGGCGGCCTGGAACATCGACGGCGCTTTCAAGAGCGACGGCGTGCGATCTTCGGGGTGCTTGCTGCGTTCCTCGAGCAGGCTGACCACGGCTTGGGTCGTGGCAAGATTGCCCGCAGACATCAGGGTCATCACACGCTCTCCGGGTTCTTCCCAGATCGTCATTTTCTTGAAGGTCGAGATATTGTCCAAACCGGCATTGGTCCGGGTGTCCGACATGAAGACCAAGCCGCTGCGCAGCATCATTCCAACGCAATATGTCACTGGGTCGCCTTTATTGCTGAACCACGTGGATGCTGACGTGCAACACTTCGTTCACGCCGCCGATCCTCATACCAGATATCGGGGCCGCTTCGGAATAGTCCAGACCTGTCGCAACGCGAATATATCGCGTGTCAGGCGAAACACCGTTGGACACGTCGAAGCCGACCCATCCAAGTCCTTCGACATGCACCTCGGCCCAGGCGTGCATCGCATCCTGCACATTGGTTTCGTTCAGCATGAGATAGCCGCTGGCATAGCGCGCCGGGAGTTTAAGGGCCCGCGCACAGGCAATCATGATGTGGGTGTGATCCTGACAGACGCCCTGCCCCGCCGTGATCGCGTCTTCGGCGCTCCAGTCCGGAGCTGAGGCACCGATCAAATAGGACACCTGGGTGCGGATACGGTCCGACAGCTCGTGCAGTTCTGAAATGCCGGGGTCGGGATCCATGCCCTTGATCAACGCCCGTGTCCCCGGCCCGGGCTCGGTGCGGGGGGTGGTCATGTCATAGAGCCAAAGCGGCGTCGTGCCGTGATGCGGGCCCAGAACTCCGGCATTGTCGGTGATCTCGACCTCGCCGGAACTGGCGACCTGCAATTCGGTGACATCGGGATCAAAGCTGATCAGCTCGGTCGTGTTGTGATGGTGATCTTCGAACGTGACTTCCTTGCGCCCACCGGTAATGTCGGTCCGCCAGTGCACAACCGATTGATTGTACGAACTTTTCGGTGTCTTGCGCAATTGTTGCAAGCCATAGATCACGGGCGTGTCAAACGTGTAGACCGTGGTATGTTCGATTTTCAGGCGCATGCTGGGCTGTCCTGTTGGGGCCTAGGCATAAAAGCGGAAATCCTGTTCGATCTGGCGCGAAATGGCCGACAATTCCTTGAGGGTCGTCTGAAGAAACTCGTGCAAGCCGAATTCGAAAATGTCGTCGATGCGCTGGGACAAAAGCCCGTCACGGAGCGCGTCGACCTTTTCGCGCGAGCCAGCACCGGCGTCCCCCCCATCGGCGAGATAGCCGAGATTGTCACAGAGCTTGCCAGCGCAAAACGCCAGTGACCGGGGCATCCGGCGGTCGAGGATCAGGAAATCCGCGATTTGCCGCGGTCCGCCGCCCGCACCGTATTCCATCCGGAACCCGCCTCGGGCCGAGACAGAGCGTAGGATCGATTCCCATTGCACGTTGTCGAGCGACGTACCCACCGCACGGGCCGAGGGCAGCAGGACATAGTATTTCACATCCAGGATGCGCGCGGTGTTGTCCGCCCGTTCGAGAAACGTCCCCAGACGGGCAAAATCGTAGATGTCGTTGCGCAACATCGTGCCGTGAGTGACGCCCCGCACCAGCGCCGCGTGATGCCGGATCAGGCGCAGCACACTGGGCAGATCGCGCTCCGACACCTTGCGGGCCAGCGCTTTTTTCAGGGACATGTAGGCCGAGTTCACGGCCTCCCAGACATCACCGGTGATCGCGGTGCGGACCAGACGCGCGTTTTGCCGGGCCGAGTTCACGCTGGACACCACCGAGGATGGATTGTCCTTGCTGCGCAACATCCAGTCGACCGCCAGATCGCGCGAAACCTCGTCATGGGCCGCCTTGAACCCGTCGAGACAATCGGCGGATCGCAGCACCGACAGCCATTCCTCGTCGGTCTGGTTGAGCCGCGTCAAAGCGATGCGCTGGCCGGTCTCGATGAGTCGGGCGGTATTCTCGGCCCTCTCCATGTAGCGATACATCCAGAAGAGGCCATTCGCGGTTTTTCCCAGCATGCCGCTACTCCTCCAGGACCCAGGTGTCTTTCGTGCCCCCGCCCTGCGACGAGTTCACGACAAGCGATCCCTTCTTGAGCGCAACGCGCGTCAGGCCGCCGGGGGTGATCTTGATCCCATCCGGGCTGACCAGCACATAGGGCCGCAGATCGACATGGCGTGGGGTCAGACCTGCCTTGGCAAAGATCGGCACGGTCGACAGGCTGAGCGTCGGCTGGGCAATGTAGTTCTTGGGCCGCGCCTTGAGCTTGCGGCGGAAGGCGGCGATGTCTTTCTTGGTGGCAGTTGGCCCGATCAGCATGCCGTAGCCTCCCGAACCGTGCACTTCCTTGACGACAAGGTCTTCGAGGTTGTCGAGCACATAAGCCAGCGAGTCCGGTTCCGAACAGCGCCATGTCGGCACGTTCTGCAAGAGCGGGCGTTCGCCGGTGTAGAATTCGACGATTTCCGGCATGTAGGAATAGATCGCCTTGTCGTCGGAGATCCCCGTGCCCGGCGCGTTGGCGATGGTGATGCCGCCCGCACGGTAGACATCCATGATCCCCGGCACACCCAACTGGCTGTCGGGATTGAAGTTCAGCGGATCGAGGAAATCATCGTCGACGCGGCGGTAGAGCACATCGATGGGCTTGTACCCACGGGTCGTGCGCATCGCAACGCGCCCGTCGATCACTCGCAGGTCATGCCCTTCGACAAGTTCGACCCCCATCTGGTCGGCAAGGAAGGCATGTTCAAAATAGGCCGAGTTATAAATACCCGGCGTCAGCACCGCGACCGTGGGATCGGCTTGCGCCATGCTGGGCGCGCAGGCGGCAAGCGACCGGCGCAGGTCGATCGGGTATTGCTGCACCGACTGCACGCGGTTCTTGGAGAACAGTTCCGGGAACATCTGCAACATGGTCTCGCGGTTTTCGAGCATGTAGCTCACCCCGGAGGGCGTCCGCGCATTGTCTTCGAGCACGTAGAATTCGCCCGGTCCGGTGCAGACAAGGTCGATGCCAACGATATGCGTGTACACGCCGCCCGGCACATCGACGCCCATCATCTTGGGTTGAAACGCCTCGTTCTGGTAGATCATCTCGCGCGGGATGCGCCCGGCCTTGAGGATTTCCTGCGTGTGGTAGATGTCGTGCAGGAACGCGTTGATCGCACGCACCCGCTGTTCGATGCCGCGCGACAGCTTTCCCCATTCGGCCCCTGAGATGATCCGGGGGATGATATCGAACGGGATCAGGCGCTCTTCAGCCTCGGACCTGCCGTAGACATTGAAGGTGATGCCGGTCAGGCGGAACAGGTCCTCGGCTTCGCGGTTCTTGGCGCGCAAACGCTTGGGATCTTCTTTGTCAAACCAGTCAAAGAAATTCTGATAGGGCGCGCGAATTTGGTCGTCACGGCCCCACATTTCGTCAAATACAGAGTGTTCGGTCATGCTTTACGCTTGCTCAACAGCGCCGGACACGCAAGCCGATCACGCCACAACAGGGGGTTTTCGCTCAAAAAACTTGCGAAATGCCTGTTTTCTGGGCTTTTTGAAGGCTTTGTTTCACGGCACGCGCAGACACCCCCGTGGACTTGCCCTTCTGCAAACGTCTTCACAGTTATCAGAGCGTCGTGATCTAACCCAGGCCGGGCAACCACGTGGCCAGAATCGGGAATACGATCAAAAGTGCCACCACCAGAAGCGAACACAGGATGAACGGGAACGCGGCACGATAGATCTCGCGCATGGTCGTGTTGGGTGGGGCCACCCCTTTCATGACGAACAAGAGCAGCCCGAAAGGCGGCGTGGTAAAGCTGATCTCCAGCGCCAGAAGCATGATCAGGCCGAACCAGATCGGATCAAACCCCAGCGTCGCCGCAAGGGGGAAAAAGATCGGCACGGTGAGCAGCATGATCGAGATCTGCTCCATGAACATGCCCAGAACCAGCAACACACCGAACATCACCAGAAGCATGACCGTCGGATCCAGATCGAACCCGGTCGCCCAGGTGATCAACCCGCGCGATGCGCCCGAAAACGCCAGAAGCTGGCTGAACGTCGCGGAGCCGAAGACGATCAGGTAGGCCATCAGCGTCACCCGCAACGCGCCGCGCACCGATTTCTTGATCGAGTCCCATGTCAGGCAGCGATAGCATGCGGCAAGGATCAGCACGCCCAGCGCGCCAAAAGCCGCCGCTTCGGACGGTGTCACGATACCGTTGATCATCATGATGACGATGACCACCATCAGACCGATCATCGGCACCACGTCTCGCATGAGAATGGTGATCTTTTCGCCTGTGGTCATCGGGTCCACGTCATAGGCGGGGGCCGCCTCGGGGTCGATGCGGGTCTGGATATAGATCGTGGCAATATAGAAACTGGCCAAGATCAGCCCGGGGATCACCCCCGCGATCAGCAAGGCACCCACGTCGATCTTGGCCAGCGTCGCCAGAAGAACCGCCAGCGCCGAAGGCGGGATGATGATGGCAAGCCCCCCGGTGCCAAGGATCGGACCGATGGACATGTGGCTCTTGTACCCACGCCGGTTCATCTCTGGCACCATCAATGAGCCCAAAAGCGCGGTAGACCCCATGGAAGACCCGGAAAGCGTGGAAAATCCGGTTCCCCCGATCACGGTCACATAACTCAGCCGCCCCGGCAGACGCCCTAGCAGCTTGTCGATGGCCGAGAACATGCGACTTCCCAGCCCGGTCTGGAAGAATATCTCGCCCATCAGCAGGAACAGCGGGATCGGCACCAGCGCAAAGATCGTCAGCGCCCCCCAGCCGTTGTTCAGAAGCGCGACAACCCCGCGCTCTCCGCCCATGAACACCCATGCGCCGATGATGTTGGCCGCCAGAAATGCCAGCGCCACGGGCATGCCAATTGCCATGAGAACCATAATGCTGCCGACCAGCAGACCAAGCGCTTCGAACCATTCCATTATTCGTGAATCCCCGCTTCACCCGAGTGCATGAGGTCTGACCCGAACACGAACCGGGAAAATTCGATCGCCATGACAGAAAACGCGATGGGAAAGGTCCCGGTCAGCAGCCAACGGGGGTAGTAGTAGGCGCGCACGTCGAAATTGTTACGCTCGATATTGGTCAGGAACAATTGCAGCCCGTACCACGCCAGCACCACGCAGACGAACACGCAGAGCGCCGCCACAAATCGGCTGACAAACCGTCGCAAGGTGGGCGGCAGGGCAGCAGTCACCAGTTCGATATGCACATGGCCCTTTTCACGCACGAGCCATGGTGCCCCCAGCATCGTCATGTAAAGAATGCCATATTCGGCTGACGTGAACAGCCACGCGAAGGGCTGCATCCCCAGATTGCGCATCAGCACCGACACGACCACCGACACCATCAGCCAGACCAGTGTCAGGGCTGCGATGAAAGCCATCGTGTACAAGAGGGCGTCATAGGCCCGGATCACGGCGCGCATGGGATGTTCCGTTCGCATAAAAAGTGGGCCGGGACACATGCCCCGGCCCGAGTGTCTTAGTTGTCGGCGGCCGGATCGTAGAACTTGGCGATCAGGTCGTCATAGCCCGCAACCGCTGTGGGTTGTGCTTCCATCAGCTCCTTCATGCGCGCCCATGTGGTTTCACGGGCAGCGGCAAGATAGTTTGCCTTGGCCTCACCTTCGAGTTCGACCACGGTCATGCCTGCAGCGTCGAGCGCGGCAAAATCCTCGTCACGCTTGGTGCGCAGGGCGTTCACACTGTCGATCTCGTGCTGGATTGCGGTGTCCTGAAGGATCGTCTTGGCCTCGTCGCTCAGACCGTCCCACGTGTCCATGTTCACGATCACGCCAAGATCGGTCGAGAAGAAGCAGGGCTCGATCCGGTAGTTCAGGAACTCGTTCCACTTGAGGTCGATCAGGCCGATCTGGGTCCAGCCGGTTGCGTCAACCACACCGTTCTGCAGTGCCGAATAGACTTCGCCGGTCGGCAGGTCGATCACCTGCGCCTGCAGGTAATTGGTGAAGAAGGCGTTGTAGACTGCGTTGCCGCGCAGGCGCAGACCGTCCACTTCGAGGTTGCCCGCATCATCGAACGACGGCTCATCGCGGGTCCAGAGGTTGTAGCACACACCGCTGTCGAACCAGCCAAGGTATTTCACCCCCATCCGCTCCTGGTGGATTCGGTCGATCAAATCGAGCCCGCCATTCTGGCGCGTCTCGATGGCGGTCAGGTTCGATGCCACAAGCGCATCTTTCTCGGGCAGCGCACCGCCGTAGAACGAACCTGGCGTGTAGACCATGTCGACGATGCCATCGCGCACCGCGTCGGGCTGCTGCATCATGCCGATGGCCTCGGGGCCGCCGCGCACTTCGATCTGGATCACGCCCGCACCGGCTTCGTTCACCTTGTCCACGAAGGACAGGAAGCTTTGCGTATAGATCAGCGTTTCCGGAAACGCATGCACCGCCGTTATCGTCTCTTCCGCATGGGCCACGGACCCAAGCAGCACCCCACCGGCAACGCAGCCTTTGAGCAAGTTCATCGTCATGGATAGTTCCTCCTACACCCTTCGGCCATCATGGCCTGTGTTACTGCGAAACGGTGTCCCGCCCCGCTCTTCTGAAGTCGGTCTGTTGGACTGGTACGGCCCACGGTTTGCCTTGCACGTGCTGCGCACGGAATGCCGCGATGGCCTGTTTATGGGTCTGGGTCAGGTCGATATCGTCCCAACCATTGATCAGTTTCTGCTGCCAGACATCGTCGAGCGTGACGTCCAGCGTGGTGTTGCCCAGCCGAATTTTTCGGTCGGTCAGGTCAACGCTCACCTCTTGCGGGCCATCGGCGAGCAATGCGATCGCCGCGTCCACATCGGCCTCGGACACCCGCGCGGGCAGCAGGCCGTTGTTCACCGAATTGCTGGCGAAGATATCGCCAAAGCTGGGCGCGATCACGACGCGGATGCCGAAATCGACCAGCGCGTAAACGGCGGCCTCGCGCGACGATCCGCTGCCGAAATTGCGGCGTGAGATCAGGATGCTGGCGTTGGGCACCACGTTCAACGGGAAGTCCGGCACAGGGGTGCCGTCGCTGTCATGGCGCATGTCGTGCAACAGGAAAGGCCCGTAACCTTCGGAACGCGGCGTCGACATGAATCGTGCCGGGATCAGTTGATCCGTGTCCACGTTCTCGCGATCCAGCGCCACGGCCGGGCCGGTATGTGTGGTCCACCCGCTCATGCGACCTCGCGCCCGCGCAAAAGATCGCGCACATCAGTCAGATGCCCGGTCACCGCCGCCGCCGCCACCATCGCAGGCGACATCAGGTGAGTACGCGCGCCGCGCCCCTGACGACCCCGGAAATTGCGGTTACTGGTCGAGGCGCAGCGCTTGCCCGGCCCCACGTGATCGCCGTTCATCGCGACACACATCGAACAACCCGACCCGACCCAGTCGAGACCTGCGTCGGTAAAGATGCGGTCCAGCCCTTCGGCCTCGGCCTGTGCTTTCACCAGTTGCGAACCGGGCGACACGAAGCCCGGCACCTTGGCGCGCCGACCTGCCAGAACGGCGGCCGCCGCGCGCAGGTCTTCGATGCGGGCATTGGTGCAGGAGCCGATGAACACCTGATCCACGGCAATCTCGGTCAGCGCGCGACCGGCGGTCAGACCCATGTAGTCCAGCGCATTGCGCGCGCGGTCCGCCGCACTGCCCTGCATAAGCGACGGGTCGGGAATGGTGGCCGTCACAGGCAACGCGTCTTCGGGCGACGTGCCCCATGTCACGATGGGCGCGATCTCGGAAGCGTCGAGGGAGACTGTGGTTTCGAACTCAGCGTCGGAGTCGGATGGCAGCAGTGACCATAGCTCAACCGCGCGATCCCACTCCGCTCCGGTCGGCGCAAATGGCCGTCCCCTCACATAGTCAAACGTGGTCTCATCCGGCGCAATCATGCCGAACCGGGCACCGCCTTCGATGGACAGGTTGCACAGCGTCATGCGCCCTTCCATCGACATCGCCCGTACAGCCGCGCCCGTATATTCAATCGCATGACCCCGCGCGCCATCGGCCCCCAGCTTGGCGATCCAGGCCAGCGCCAGGTCCTTTGCCCCGACCCCCGGCCCAAGACGCCCGGTCACATCGATCCCCATCGCCTTGGGTTTTTTCTGCCAGACCGTTTGCGTCGCCAGCACATGCGCCACTTCCGTGGCACCAATGCCAAAGGCCAAGGCCCCGAACGCGCCGTGGGTCGAGGTGTGGCTGTCACCGCAATTGATGAGCAGTCCCGGCAAGGTCAGGCCTTGTTCCGGGCCGATCACATGCACGATGCCCTGACGGGGATCATCGAGACCGAAACAGGTGATGCCGTGCTTCGCCGTATTCGCCGAAAGCGTGTCGATCATCCGCGCAATCGCATCCGTCGCAGGGCCACCACGGGTCGGTGCGTAGTGGTCGGCAACGCCAAAGGTCAGGCTGGGTTCGGCCACGGGCAGGTCGCGTTCCGCGATCTTGGCAAAGGCGTGATGCGAGCCTTCGTGGACCAGATGCCGATCCACCCAAAGCAGGCTGGTCCCGTCTTCGCGGCGCAGGATTTCATGGGCATCCCACAGCTTGTCGAGAAGACGGCGCCCACTCATGACGATGTGCCCCCGATCACCGGTTCCCAGTGCCGCGCTTCGCCAGCGCCGACACGGGCCAAGTCCATCTCGAGCCGGAACAGATCAGGGCGATAGAGCGCGGACAGATGCTCCACCCCCTGCCCGCCCGCATCGCGCACAATCCGCTGCACGAACAACAGCGGCGATCCGACAGACACCTCCAGCGCCTCGGCCACATCCGGCGTCGCAAGCGCGGCAGTCACGGTCTGATGCGCACTTTCCACGCTCACACCGCTGCGCTCCAAGAGACGGAAAAGCGGCTGTGTGGCCAGATCGGCCTCGTCATAGCTGAGCGCGATGTCTTTCGGCACATAGGTGGTGAGATGCGAAAACGGCGTGCCGCCCGAGGACCGCACGCGCACCGCCTTCTGCACATCCGCCCCTTCAGGAATGCCCAGCGCCTCGGCCACCGCAGAGGGGGCACTGTCATAGGAGAACGACAATAGCCGCGCGGTGGTCTTGCGGTCCATCTCGACAAGATGCGGGATCAGGGTGGCGAAATCGGCGGAGAGGCGTTGGCCCGACTGTTCCTGCGCCCTCACGACCGACCCCGCCCCGGTCTTTTTCTCGATCCAGCCATCGGCGGCCAGCGCGTCCAAAGCGCGGCGGATGGTGATGCGCGACACATCGAACGTCTCGGCCAGCCTGTGCTCGCCGGGTAGGCGTGTGCCGTCCTTGAAAGCGCCATTTGATATTTCATCGCGCAACAACAGGTAAACCCGGCGGGCTTTACCGCCTTCTGGAAGTCCGGAATGCGCGTT
Source organism: Pelagibaca sp. (assembly GCA_041725935.1). Classification (GTDB taxonomy): domain Bacteria; phylum Pseudomonadota; class Alphaproteobacteria; order Rhodobacterales; family Rhodobacteraceae; genus Marivita. The sequence continues at coordinate 31,125 of JBGRQD010000027.1, read as the reverse complement.
GATCGACACGACAGCGCGGCCCCTGTTGGTTGCTGATCCCCGTGGCCAGTTGAACGATCCAGCGAAGATTCTTCGATTGTTGGTCTTTCAATATACCAAAACCTGTTATACGAAAAGTGCAGATTTTGGGGAGGGCCATATGCCAATCGTGGAAGCACATATCCTTGAAGGATATAACCCGACCGAGAAATCCCGCCTCACATCGGCCCTAACGGATGCGATTCGTTTCGTTGTTCCTGCCCCGGACGAGGCCATCACCGTGATGCTGCACGAATACCCGCCCGATGCCTATGCTCGCGGCGGTCAGCACCGCAAACCCGCGTCCGCCCTGCCCGATCCAACCCAGATCGTGCGCGATTACCTCGCCGCGATGGAAGCCCGCGAACTGGACACGGCGCAGGGGATGCTGGGCGACGGCTTCCAGATGGTCTTTCCCGCCACCCAGCCGATGACGCAGCTGTCCGAGCTGATCGACTGGTCCAAGGGCCGCTATCGGTTCGTCAAAAAGACCTATGACGGGGTTGATGCGATGCACAGCGGCGGTGTGGCTGTCGTCTATGCGCGCGGCACGCTTTACGGGGAATGGATGGACGGCACCCCGTTCGAAGGCATCCGCTTTATCGACCGTTTTGAACTCTCTGGCGGCAAGATCATCCGGCAAGACGTCTGGAACGACATGGCCGAGGTGCGCGCGCAATGAGTGCCGCCATCGACCCGATCACCCTCGCCGTTCTGGCCGGGCGCATGGAACAGATCGCCGACGAGATGGACGCGACCCTCTTTCGCGCCGCCTTCAACCCGATCATCGCCGAGGCGCATGACGCCTCGCACGGCTTCTACCACGCGGAGAGCGGCGACACGCTGGTGCAGGGCAAATCCGGCCTGCCGATCTTTGTCGGTGTCATGGCCTTCGCCGTCAAGGCGGTGATCGACAAGGCGGCCGAGGCGGGTGATCTGGCCGATGGTGACATCTATATTTTCAACGACGCGCATATGGGCGGCACCCACCTGTCGGACATGCGGCTCGTACGGCCCTATTTCCGGGACGGCAAGCTCTTCTGCTACCTCGCCAGCGTCGGTCATTGGCATGATGTGGGCGGCGCTGTGCCGGGCAATTACAACCCGTCCGCGACCGAGGCGTTTCAGGAGGCGTTCATCCTGCCGCCTGTGAAACTGGCCCGCGCAGGCGTGATCCAGCAGGACATCATCGACATCCTGCTGCGCAACACCCGCCTGCCGCAATCCGCGATGGGCGATCTGAACGGGCAGTTGGGGGCTCTGGATCTGGGCGTCAAACGGCTGGACGAATTGCTGGATGAATACGGGCCCGAAACCGTGTCTGCCGCGCTTGACGCCTTGGGCGACCGGGCCGAAACGCTGATGCGGTCGGAACTTTCGGGACTGCCTGACGGGCGTTGGGAGGCAGTGGATTACCTCGACAATGACGGGATCACCGATGTGGCCCTGCCGATCAAGGTCGCGCTGGAAATCAGCGGCGACCGGATGGTGCTCGACTTTGACGGCACAGCCCCCGTCACAGCCGGCCCCGTAAATATCGCCTATCCCACAGCCGTTGCCACCGCCTATGTCGCCATCAAGCACATCTTTCCCGACCTGCCCGCCAACGCAGGCGTGATGCGCCCCATCGACGTCCGCGTGCCGGACGGATCGCTCCTGTCAGCCGAATTTCCCGCGCCTGTTGGAGGCTACACCGAAACCATCCTGCGCATGATTGACGTGATCTTCAGCGCCGCGTCCCAAGTCGCCCCTGACCGGGTCGTCGCCAACGCCTATGGTACGATCAACGCGCTGTCGATTGCTGGGAAACGCGCAAATGGGCAGCGCTGGGTGATGTTCAGCTTCTATGGCGGTGGGCATGGCGGCAGCGTTGAATCGGACGGGTTGAACCACGGCAACGCCCCGATCTCGACGGCGACCATCCCGCCGATGGAGATCTTGGAGGCGGCTTACCCCGTTATGTTCCGCCAATGGGCACTCCGCCCCGACAGTGCAGGCGCGGGTGCGCATCGCGGCGGGTTAGGTGCCACCTACGAGATTGAGGTGCTTGAGGAAACCGCCGAGGCGTTTCTGTTCGGCGAACGCGGTCGCTTCGCCCCGCAAGGCGTGCAGGGCGGCGGCACCGGCGCGATGAACGTATTTCATTATGAACAGTCCGACGGCTGGAAGACCCCGCCGCTGGCGTCAAAGATGCTCGGGATCAAGCTGACCAAGGGCCAAGCCGTACGCCTTGAGACACCCGGCGGCGGTGGCTTCGGCGCGGCGTCGGACCGGGATGCAAGCGCAGTCGCGCGGGATGTGGCGCTGGGATACCTGACGCCGGACAAAGCGACCGATCTTTACGGCCCCGCATGGAAAGAGGTCGCAGCATGACCAAGATGATCGGCGTCGATGTCGGCGGCACCTTTACCGATGTTTTCGTGCTAGACGAGGCCACCGGCACCGCGCAGGTCGCAAAGGTGCCCACCACCCGGCCCGACCAATCGGGCGGCTTTCTCGATGGGATCGGCCAGCAGATCGACGACCTCTCTACCGTCGCGGCGGTAGTGCATGGCACCACCGCCGGAACCAATGCTCTGCTCGAGCGCAAAGGCGCAAAGATCGGCGTGATCACCACTCACGGACTCCGCGACGTTCTGGAAATGCGCCGCCGCGACAGGCCCCGCACCTGGGGCCTGCGCGGCGACTTCGAACCTGTTGTCCCGCGAAACCTACGGTTGGAGGTTCCCGAACGGACGCTGGCCGATGGCACGATCCGCACGCCTGTCGATCTGGAGGCAGTCAAAGCCGCGGCACAGCAGTTGATCGACGACGGCTGCCTTGCCATCGCGATCCTGTTCGCCAACGCCTATGCCAACGCCGAGAACGAGGCCAAGGCGGTCGAAACCGTCCGCGCCATGTGGCCCAACGATCACGTCAGCTGTTCCTCGGAAATCCTGCCCGAGATCCGCGAATTCGAACGCTTTTCGACCACCGCGCTCAACGCCTATCTGCAACCCGAAGTGTCGGGCTATATCAACCGCTTGGACCAAGCCCTGACCAAAGATGGCTTTGGCGGCGAGTTCATGATCGTGCAATCCAATGGCGGCGTCATGGGCACCGACACCGCCTGTCGCCTTCCCATTCGCACAGCACTTTCAGGCCCTGCCGCTGGCGTGATCGCCGCCGGGCATATTGCCACGACCGCCGGGTTCGACAACGTCATCACCGGCGATATGGGCGGCACCAGCTTTGACGTGGCGCTGATTGCCAAGGGACAGTCGATGCTGTCGCCGCAAACCTCGATCGACTTCGGCATGGTGGTCCGCAATCCGATGATCGAGATCACGACCATCGGTGCCGGTGGCGGGTCCATCGCGTGGGTCGACAAGGGTGGCTTGCTGAACATCGGTCCCGAAAGCGCCGGATCGACACCCGGCCCGGTTGCCTATGGTCAGGGCAATGACCGCCCGACCGTGACCGACGCCAATGTCGTGTTGGGCCGGATCGACCCGGACAATCCCATCGGCGGCAAGCTTGATCGTCTGGATGTTGATGCCGCCGCCCGCGCCATCGACCTGCATGTTGGGCAGAAGCTGAACCTCAACACCATCGAGGCTGCCGAAGCGATCCTGCGCGTCGCCAATTCGCGCATGGCCGGCGCGATCCGTCTGGTCAGCATCGAACGCGGGTTCGATCCGAAACGCTTTGCCTTCATGCCCTTTGGCGGCGGCGGTGCGCTTCATACCGGCGCGATCCTGAAAGAAGTCGGCATCGGCAGCGCGATTGTTCCGCGATATCCCGGTGTGACCAGCGCGATGGGCTGCGTGATCGCCGACATGCGGCAGGACTTCGTGCAGACAATCAACACGTTGACCGCGACGTTGGATACCGATGCGCTGCGCCAAGTGATGCAGCGCCATATCGACGACGGCATGGGCTTGCTCGATGCCGCGCAATCCCGTTTCGAGGCACGCGACATCATCGTCGAGCTGGACATGGCCTATGTCGGCCAGACCCATACGGTTGCCGTACCCCTGCCGATCCGCAGGGAGGGCACTTCGGTCGCGGCACCCACGGTAGCCGAGGTCGAGGCGGCCTTTGACGCGGCGTACCAAGCCACCTACGGGCGGCTCCTGAAGAATGGCACACGCCGGGTGATGAACCTGCGCACTGCGGTGATCGGGCGTCGCCCGAAGTTCGACCTGACAACGCTGGCCCCAAAGGGCGGCAGCGTCGAGGCGGCGCATACCGGCACGCGCAAAGTGCATTTCGGGGATGCTTGGCACGAGACCACGATCTACAACCGCCTCGCCCTGCCGGTCGGAGCCACCATCAAAGGCCCGGCGATCCTTGTGCAGCCGGACACGACCGTGCTGGTCGATCCCGGCCTGACCGCCAAGGTCGACGCTTGCGGCAACACCATCATCACTCGGGACGAGGACTGAGATATGGCCCACACAATCGACCCAAAGCGCACGGCCCTTCTGACCATCGACCTGCAGAACGACTTTCTGCATCCCGAAGGCGCCTATGGCCGCGCCGGTCAAGGCGCTGAGGCGATCTCTGCCCTGCCCGCCCGGATCAAACCCGTCGTAGATGCCCTCCGCGCCAAGGGCGGCACCTATATCAGCGCGCAGTTCACGCTGGTGCCGGGGCCGAATGACGAACCCCTGATCGCGCCGCACCTGAAAGAACTGCGACCGTTCCTTGGCAAAGGCGATTTCGCGCCGGACAAGTTCGGTCATGCGTTGGTCGATGCCCTCGCGCCTGCCGACTACACCATTGAAAAGGTGGCCTATTCCGCGCTTTACCAGACGCGGCTGGAATACATCCTGCGTGCTCTGGATATCGACACGCTGATCATCGGCGGGATCGTCACCAATGGCGGCGTGGCCAGCACGGTGCGCGACGCGCATTTGCGCAATCTGCACACGATCCTGCTTTCTGATGGCTGTGCCGCGTTCAAACAAGAGGTGCATGACGCCACATTGCTGTCGCTTGCATCGGTCTGCCCGAACGTGACCTGCGCCGAGATGGTGGAAACCCTGACATGAGCCTGAAAACCCGCCTTGCCTCCGAGCAGATCCTTGTCGCTCCGGGAGTATATGACGCCCTGACCGCCACGCTGGCGGCGCAAGCCGGGTTCGAGGCGCTTTATCTCAGCGGGGCAGCGGTGGCCTATACGCGGCTGGGGCGGCCCGACATCGGCCTCACATCCGTCAGCGAAATGGCCGACACGATGGCCTTGATCCGGGACCGCGTGGACCTGCCCGTGATTATCGACGCCGACACCGGCTTCGGCAATGCGCTTAACGCGCAGCGCACGATGCGGGTCTATGAACGCGCGGGGGCCAATGCGTTGCAGGTCGAGGACCAGACCTATCCGAAACGCTGCGGGCATCTGGCCGAGAAATCCATCATCCCCACGACCGAAATGGTCGGCAAGATCACTGCGATGGCTGATGCGCGGGCCAGCGACGAGACCTTAATCATTGCGCGCACCGATGCGGTGGCAGTCGAAGGTTTTGACGCCGCCATCGAACGCGCCGAGGCCTATGTCGCGGCGGGCGCAGACGCGCTTTTTGTCGAGGCGCTGAGGTCGGTGGACGAGATGAAGACCGTGGCGGATCGGTTCAAGGACCGCGTGCCGCTTCTGGCCAACATGGTCGAAGGCGGGGCCACGCCGATCCAGAACGCCGCCGATCTGGAGGCGATGGGCTTTTCCATCGTGATCTTCCCCGGCGGCATCGTCCGCGCGCTGGCCCGCACCGCCGAGGCATACTATGCCAGCCTGCAGGCTACCGGCAGCAACCGCGCATTTGCCGAACGGATGTTCGACTTCAACGGGCTGAACGACCGGCTTGGCACGGACGAGATGCTGGCCCTCGGGAAACGCTACGAGTCGGGCGGGCAGGACTGAGAGATGTCGATCTTGCCGCCTCCTTCCGCTGGCTTTGATCTTGATGTGCCGATCCTGATTGTCGGTGCCGGGGCCTGCGGGTTGGTCGCTGCCCTCACCGCCACAGATGCCGGGGCCGAGGTTCTGGTGGTCGAGGCGGATGCGGCACCTTCCGGGTCTACGGCTTTGTCAGCAGGTTTGATCCCGGCAGCGGGCACGCGGTTTCAGCGCGACGCGGGAATTGACGACAGCCCTGATTTTTTCGCCAAGGACATCCAGAAAAAGGCCAAGGGCGAGAACCCGCAAGACCTTGTCGATCTGCTCGCAGGGCAGTCAGGCAAGGTGATCGAATGGCTGGCGGATCGCTTTGACCTACCCTTCTCGGTTGTCACCGATTTCGACTATCCCGGCCATTCCCGCCGCCGGATGCATGGCTTGCCGACGCGCGCGGGGCGCGAACTGATCGACCGGCTGCGCACCGCCTGCGAGGTGGAGGGGATCGACATCATCTGCAACCGCCGGGCAACGACGCTGTTCGTCGAGGGCGACACGATCCGGGGCGTACGTTTGGAGGGTCCGAACGGTACGGAAGACATCGGGTGCGGGTCGCTGATCCTCGCGTGCAACGGCTATGGCGGCAACCGCGACATGGTGCGCCGCTTCATGCCCGAGATCGAAAACGCGCTATGGTTCGGGCACGACTATAATCAGGGCGACGCCGTGAAATGGGGCGACGCGCTTGGCGCTGAAACGCTGCATCTGGGGGCCTACCAAGGCCACGGCAATGTCGCGCATCCGCAGGGCATCCTGATCACCTGGGCGGTCATCACCCAAGGCGGAGTGCAGGTGAACCTGAACGGGGATCGGTTCTGGGACGAAAGCCAAGGCTATTCCGAGGCCGCCCGCGCGGTGCTGGCACAGCCCGAGGGCATCGCGTGGACGATCTTCGACAGCCGGATCGCAGGCATTGCCCGGCAGTTCCAGGATTTCAAGGATGCCGAGGCCATCGGCGCGATCCGCACCGCCGACACGATAGGCGACTTGGCCAAGCTCACGAACCTGCCGGAAGACGCTTTGACCAGAACGCTGACCGAGATTTCCACCAACAAACCTGACGCCTTTGGACGCAGTTTCCTTGGCGAACCGCTCAAACCACCATATTGTACAGTGAAGGTGACCGGGGCGCTGTTTCACACGCAGGGCGGGTTGAGGATCGACCAACAGGCCCGTGTGTGCCGCAAGGCAGTGGGCGTGTTCGCCAACCTTTTTGCGGCAGGCGGGGCAGCGGTGGGTGTTTCAGGTTCCGGCGATAGCGGGTATCTGTCCGGTAATGGGCTACTGGCCGCAACGGTCCTTGGGCATATCGCCGGGTCGGCTGCGGCTGCTGACATGAAAAAGGAGCATGGACATGCTTGATGCAACACACGCGGGTCACGGACCCTCACTTGCCAAATTCGACTGGGAAGACCCGCTGGGCCTACGCGCCACCTTGTCCGATGAAGAGCGTATGATCGCCGACAGTGCGGCGGCCTATGCGTCCGACAAGCTGCTGCCGCGCGTGACGGACATGTATCTGAACGAAGGGGTCGCCCCCGAGATTTTCGCCGAGATGGGCGAGATGGGCCTTTTGGGCGTGACCATTCCCGAGGAATTCGGCGGGCTTGGTGCGGGCTATGTCAGCTATGGCCTCGTCGCACGCGAAGTGGAACGCATCGACAGCGGCTACCGGTCGATGATGAGCGTTCAAAGCTCGTTGGTCATGTATCCGATCCACGCCTATGGCACCGACGAACAGCGCCGGAAATACTTGCCCGGACTGGCGGCAGGCACGCTGATCGGCTGTTTCGGCCTGACCGAACCCGATGCCGGGTCCGACCCTGCGGGCATGAAGACCGTCGCCAAGAAAACCGAGGGTGGCTATGTCATTAACGGGGCCAAGATGTGGATCTCGAACAGCCCGATTGCGGATGTGTTCGTCGTCTGGGCCAAGTCCGAGGCGCATGGCGGCAAGATCAAGGGCTTCGTGCTCGAAAAGGGCATGAAGGGCCTCAGCGCGCCGAAGATCAACGGCAAGCTGTCGCTGCGCGCGTCCATCACTGGCGAGATCGTGATGAAGGATGTCGAGGTCGGTGAAGATGCGTTGCTGCCGGATGTCGAGGGGCTCAAGGGGCCGTTCGGGTGTCTGAACCGTGCGCGCTATGGCATTGCCTGGGGCGTGATGGGTGCGGCCGAGGACAGCTGGCACCGGGCGCGTCAGTACGGGCTGGACCGGACACAGTTTGGCAAGCCGCTGGCGCAGACGCAGTTGTTCCAGAAGAAACTGGCAGACATGCAGACCGAGATCACGCTTGGCCTGCACGCCGCGTTGCAAGTGGGACGGATGCTGGATGCAGGCACCGCCGCCCCCGAGGCGATCAGCCTGATCAAACGCAACAATTGCGGCAAGGCTCTCGACATAGCACGCCACGCCCGCGACATGCATGGCGGCAACGGGATCATGGCGGAGTACCACGTCATGCGCCACGCGCAGAACCTTGAGACGGTCAACACCTACGAGGGCACGCATGATGTGCACGCCCTGATCCTTGGCCGTGCGCAGACCGGGTTGCAGGCGTTTTTCTGATGACAGCACCGCTGGAGGGGCTCAAAGTCCTTGAGTTGGCCCGCATTCTTGCCGGGCCGATCGTGGGCCAGACATTGGCCGATCTGGGCGCAACCGTGATCAAGGTGGAAAGCCCCAAGGGCGACGACACCCGCACATGGGGGCCACCCTTTATCGAACGCGAGGGCGAAGAAACGCCCTCAGCCGCCTATTTCTACAGCTGCAACCGGGGGAAATATTCGGTTACGGCAGACCTCACGACCGAGGAAGGCCGCGCCTTTGTGCAGGATCTGGCGCGCGAGGCGGATGTCCTGATCGAGAACTTCAAGGTCGGTGGTCTGGCGAAATACGGGTTGGACTATGCCAGCCTGTCTACCATCAATCCCGGTTTGATCTATTGCTCGGTCACCGGGTTTGGCCAGACCGGCCCCTATGCCGAACGCGCGGGCTATGACTACCTTGTGCAGGGCCTTTCCGGCCTCATGTCGATCACCGGCGACCCGAATGGCGAGCCGCAGAAGGTGGGAGTTGCTGTGACCGACATCTATACCGGGCTTTACGCGGTGATCGGTATTCAAGCGGCGCTGCGCGAACGGGACAAGAGCAGTCAGGGCCAGCATCTTGACATGAGCCTGCTGGATTCCGGCACAGCCTGCCTTGTCAATCAGGGGATGAACTTTCTTGTTACGGGGGAATCCCCGAACCGCATGGGCAACCAGCATCCCAATATCGTGCCATACGAGGTGTTTCCTGCCTCGGATGGTGACATCATCATCGCCTCGGGCAATGACCGCCAGTTCCAGGGCCTTTGCGAGATTGTGGGGCGTCCGGACATTGCGGAGAATCCGGAATACCGGACCAATGCCCAGCGGGTGCAACACCGCGACGCGTTGATTGCGATGCTCAAGGCCGAGACCGCGAAGCTGACCAAGGCCGATTTGCTTGAGGCGCTGAAATCAAAACAAGTCGCCTCATCACCGATCAACACAGTCGGAGAGGTGTTCGACGACCCGCAGATTATTCACCGCGAGATGAAGATCATGCCCGAAGGCGTGCCGGGTGTGCGCACGCCCATTATCTTCAGCACATCGACACTGTCGCTGGACCGCACCGCACCCGTGCTGGGCGCAAATAACGAGCAGGTGAAAGCCTCCGGGTGGTCGTTCGAGGACTGACCACCCGGTCTTTGATCAGTTCAGGCGCAACCCGGTTTCGGGCGCGAAATACGACACCTTGCCCAGATCGAAAGACAGCCGCTTGGAATGTCCCGGTCTGGCCGTGGTTTCCGCATGCAATCGCGCTGTGACATGTTTGCCGCCAAGCTGCATCACCGCAAACGTGTCGGCCCCCGCCGGTTCCACGATGTCGATCAGGCAGTCCGCCGCTTGTGTGGCCTCAGAGCCACGCAGATCGGGGTCGGCGATGTCTTCGGGACGCACGCCAAGGATCACGTTTTCGGGCAGATCACGGTTCTTGGTGTCGGTCAGCACGATCGGATCGCCGGAGTTGCGGGCAATCTCGATCCGCGTACCCTCGGCGGCGCGGTGCGCCTTGGCGGGGATCAGGTTCATCGCCGGGCTGCCCATGAAATCGGCCACAAAAAGGTTGGCCGGGCGATTGTAGATCTCGGACGGTGATCCGATCTGCTGGATCACGCCGCCCTTCATTACGACGATCTTGGTGGCCAGCGTCATCGCCTCGATCTGGTCATGGGTCACATAGACCATCGACGCGCCAAGGTTCTGATGCAGGGCCTTGATCTCGGTCCGCATCTCGACGCGCAGCTTGGCATCCAAGTTCGACAACGGTTCGTCGAACAGGAACAGCTTGGGATCGCGCACCAGTGCCCGGCCCATCGCAACGCGCTGACGCTGTCCACCGGACAATTGCCCCGGACGACGGTTCAGCAGCGGTTCGATCTGCAACTGCGCCGCGACCTGTGCCAGCTTCTTGTCCTGCGTCGCCTGATCGACGCCGCGCACCTTCATGCCGAAGGTGATGTTCTTGGCGACGGTCATCGTCGGGTACAAGGCGTAGGATTGGAACACCATCGCGATGTCGCGGTCCTTGGGGCTGACCTGGGTCATGTCCTTACCGCCGATGGCGATGGAACCACCGCTGATCGGCTCAAGCCCAGCGATGCAGTTCAGAAGCGTGGACTTGCCGCAGCCCGAGGGGCCGACCAGCACAAGGAAATCGCCCGGTTCGATGGACACGTTGATGTCCTTGAGGATCTCCGTGCTGCCATAGCTCTTGTAGAGGTTCTTGATGTCCAGGATCGGAGACATGGGATTATCCTTTCACGGATCCGGCGGTCAGACCGCGGATGAAATACTTGCCGGCGACGACATAGACGAACAGCGTCGGCAGCGCGGCGATGATCGCGGCGGCCATATCGACGTTGTATTCTTTGACGCCGGTGGTCGAGTTGACGATATTGTTGAGCGCGACTGTCACGGGCTGTGTGCCGGCCTGGCTGAACGACACGCCGAACAGGAAATCGTTCCAGATCTGCGTGAACTGCCAGATGACGGTCACCACGATGATCGGCAGAGACAGCGGCAGGAAGATTGACCAGAAAATCCGGAAGAACCCTGCCCCGTCCACCTTGGCCGCCTTGGTCAGTTCCGACGGGATCGACACGTAGTAGTTGCGGAAGAACAGCGTGGTGAAGCCCAGACCGTAGATCACGTGGACAAAGATCAGCCCCGGAATGGTGCCGGCAATCCCCATGATCCCCAGCATCCGCGCCATCGGCAAAAGCACCACTTGAAACGGGATGAAGCAGCCGAACAGCATCAGCGAAAAGATGATGTTGGCACCCCGGAACTTCCACTGCGCCACGACATAGCCGTTCATCGCGCCCAGCAGGGTCGAAATGGCCACCGCCGGGATGGCGATCAGGATCGAGTTCCAAAAGTAAGGTTGCACGCCTTCGCACTGGATGCCCGTGCAGGCCCCTGACCACGCGGTGCTCCACGCATCGAACGTCACGTCCCTCGGCAGGGCGATCAGGTCGCCCGTGCGGATTTCATCAAGGCTTTTCAGCGACGTCGTGATCATCACGAAAAGCGGCATCAGGTAGAACAGGGCGAACAGACCCAGCGCAAGATACAGAACCCAGCGCAGGATGATCTTGCCCGTCCGGTTTTGGCCCGTGGCCTGAGACATGGACAGATCAGTCATCTTTGGTCCTCAGCTCTGAATACAGGTACGGGACGACAATCGCGAAGACGACCATCATCATGATCATGGCCGAACTGGCCGCCTGACCGATATCGCCGCGCGAGAAGGCCATCGCGTACATGTAGGTTGCGGGCAGGTCCGTCGCGTAGCCGGGGCCACCGCCCGTCAGCGCGATGACAAGGTCAAAGCTCTTGATGGCTAGGTGCGACAGAACGATGAAGGCCGACAGGAAAATCGGGGCCATCGAGGGAATGATGATGGCGGTATAGATGCGCCATGTCGGGATGCCATCCACCTGTGCGGCCTTGATGATCTCGCCATCCACCGACCGCAGACCAGCCAGAAACAGCGCCATCACGAAACCCGAGCTTTGCCAGATCGCGGCCAGAACGATGGTGTAGATCGCCATGTTCGGATCCACGAGCCAGTCGAAGGTGAACTCCTCGAACCCCCAGCCTCGGACCATCGCCTGAATGCCCAGACCAGGGTTCAGGAGCCACTTCCATGCCGTGCCTGTTACGATCATCGACAGCGCCATCGGATAAAGGTAGATCGTGCGCAGCGCGCCTTCGGTGCGGATGTTCTGATCCAGCAGGATCGCCAGCATCAGCCCGAGCACCATCGCGATTACGATGAACAGGAAGCCGAACACGAAAAGGTTGTTCAGCGCGGTGTCCCAGCGGGGCGAGGCGAACAGGCGCTCGTACTGGATGACGCCTTCGATGTCATATCTTGGAAGCAGGCGCGATCGCGTGAACGAGATCCAGGCGGTCCAGGCGATGAAGCCATAGACAAAGATCAGAACTGCGATGAACGAGGGCGCCAGTACCAATTTGGGCGTGTTTTCTTCAAGCCACTTGGTCATTGGATCTGTCCCTGAAAGTCCCGCCCCAAGCGGGTGCTTTGGGGCGGGAGATTGCGCTTACATGCTGTTGGCGACCGCGTCGGCCAGCATGTTGACGGCGTCATCCGAGGACATGTCGGAGTTGAAGTGTGCGGTGACAACGTCAGTGATCGCACCGGCCTGCGCGCCGCGCAGCGCCATGCCGTGGGCATAGCTGGGCAGGAGCGAGCCGTTTTCCGAGCTTTCCGTCATGTCCTTGGAGGACAGGTGGGCACAGCTGTCGAACGCTTCGAGCGACACGTCCGTGCGCGCCGGGATCGAGCCCTTGTTCAGGTTAAACACCTTCTGGAAGTTCTTGCCGACGATCAGTTCTGCCAGCAGTTCCTGACCGGCCTGATTGTCTTCGCCTTCCACGTCGAACATGGCAAAGCTGTCAACGTTGTAGAGGAAGCCATCACCCGGCACGGACGCGCAGAGGAAGTCTTCGCCCGGCGCCTTGCCAGCGGCAATGAATTCGCCCTTGGCCCAATCCCCCATGATCTGGAACGCCGCTTCGCCGTTCATGACCATCGCGGTTGCAAGGTTCCAGTCACGACCCGAGAAGTTCGGATCGACAAAGCCGCGCATGGTGCGCATCTGGTCGAACACGGCCTTCATCTCGTCGGACTTGAGCGTATCCATGTCCAGATCGACAAACGCCTTCTGGAAGCCGTCCGGGCCAAGGATGCCCAGCGCTACGGCTTCGAACACGGTTGCGTCCTGCCACGCCTGCCCGCCATGCGCCAACGGGATGATGCCAGCCGCTTCGAGCTTTTCGGCCGCGGCGTTGAATTCATCCCATGTGGTCGGCATTTCGATGCCGTTTGCTTCGAGAACGTCGGCGTTCGCCCAAATCCAGTCAACGCGGTGCACGTTCACCGGAGCCGCGCACCATGTGCCGTCGCACTTCATGTGACCGGCGATGGAGGCGGGCAGCACGTCGGCCCAGCCTTCTGCCTCGGCCACGGACGAGATGTCGGCCAGAACGCCCTCTTCGTACCATTCCTGGATCGCCGGGCCCTTGAGCTGAACGGCGGTCGGTGCGTTGCCCGACAGGACGCGCGCGCGCAATGCAGTCATCGCAGCGTCGCCGCCGCCGCCTGCGACAGGCATGTCGGTCCAGACACCGCCCTGTGCGGCGAATTCTTCCTGAAGAACAGCGACCGATTTCGCTTCACCACCCGATGTCCACCAATGCAGGACTTCTGCCTTGGGTTCGGCATGTACTGCGGATGCGATCAGAGCGGTGGCGGAGACAGCGCCGAAAAATACGGATTTCATGTGTATAGTCCTCCCAATATCTGTGCCAGTTCTGGCATCAGGTGCTTATCTTTGCCGAAACTGCCCCCAGCATTGCAATCACGTCATAGCGGGTTTTCAAAAACGACGTGCAGATTTTCCCGCCTCTCGTTACACGCTGTTACACTGGACGAGATTTCGTTTCCTGTTGTTACATAACAACGAGGAGCCACGGCGGTGACACGTCGAGGCCGGAGGAGGGTGACAGGTGGCGATTCCACGAATTCTGGTGGTCGATGACGACCCCGACATGCGCCAGATGATGAGCCAGTACCTGCGCCAGAACGGGTGCATCGCCCTGCCCGCCGCGACCGAGGCCGAGGTGCATCGTCACCTTGATGACGGGCGGATCGACCTTGTCCTGCTGGACGTGATGCTGGGCGATGAAAGCGGGCTGGAGATCTGCAAGGGGCTGCGGCGCGACCATGACGTGCCGATCATCATGGTCTCAGCCCTGTCCGCCGATCACCAGCGGATGGCAGGCTACGAGACCGGTGCAGACGATTACGTGGCCAAGCCCTTTAACCCCGAACTTCTGCTGGCACGGGTCCGCGCAGTGCTGTCCCGGGCGCGGCGGTCCTCCTCGCTGATCTACCGGCGGCGCATCCAGACCTTCCACTTTGGCGGCTGGGTCTATGACGGCAAACAGGACGAGGTGCGATCCCCCGACGGCTACCAGGTGTCGCTGTCGCGCCGCGAGACGGCCTTGCTGAAGGTACTTCTGGCCAATCCGCACATCCCGCTGACGCGTCAGGAAATCGCCACGGCGCTGGACGTGACCGGCGATCAGGACCAGCCTGATTCAACTGGCCGCGCTATCGATGTGCTGGTCGGGCGGCTGCGGTCCAAGATCGAGCCCGACCCGAAATCCCCCGAGATGATCCGCACCGAACGCGGCATCGGCTACGTGTTCGCCGTCGATGTGACTGCCGAGTCCGACTGATGGCCCGAGTATTCCGGCTGCGCACATTGGCCCTGCTGTGGGTGGCGGTCGCGATGGTCTCGGCGACGCTGGCCACCGCGCTCTGGCTGCGGTCGACGCACTCCTGGTCCGACCATCTGACTGCCGCGCAGACCGTCGGGCTGTTGACCTACGAAGCGCTGAGAACCGGACGTGACACCCACCCTGCCCTGACGGTCACGCCCCTGTCGGCAGAGGATGCGGTGCTGGCGGAAACCGGCAAGTTCGAACGGATCGCGGGCACACCGCAACCCGCCTATGTCACGGTGCTGTCTTTGCAGGGTGTGGATGGCGGGTTGCGCATCGGCGCGGTGTCAGACGTGTTGCGCTACCCGGTTGCCGACATTCAGGCCGACGCGGTGCCCAGCGCGCCCGCGCAACTGGCCGCGCTGACCCGCCTATTCGCCACCTATTGCAGCGATCCGATCCTGTTTGCCCGCTACGGCAACGGGCCATGGCACCGTGTCGAAGGCAGCGCGATCTGGGGGTGTGCCGCGGCACCGATGGACCTGCGCCTGATAGCGGTGCTGATCGCGTTGCTGGCAGTGGCGGCCCTCGTGACGCTGATCGGAAACACGACGCAAACCTTTGACGCCTTCGCGCAGGCCTTCCGCAATCGTCGCTTTGGTGGTCCGGAGAGCTATGAGACTACGGGCCCGACCGAATTGCAGGACATCGTGGAGTCGCTCAATGCGTTTCTCGAAGCCGAGCGTAAACAGCTTGCCAACCGCGCCGCCGTTCTGTCGAGCGTGAGCCATGACCTCGGCACTCCGGCAACGCGTTTGCGGCTGCGCACCGCACTGATCCAGGACGAAGAGCTGCGTCGCAAGCTGGAATCCGACATCGACTCGATGACCGGCATCATCGAAAGCGCCCTGACCTACACCCGTGCCGAGATGAACGCCGAGGCGCCACGCAAGCTGTCGCTCAACTCGCTCGTGGAAACCATCGTGTCGGATTACAAGGATGTGGGCGATCCGGTGAGGCTTGTGCCTCCGCGCGATGTGGTGGTTCAGGGGGGACGGTCCCTGTTCATGTCGCGGCAGGGTCAGAGTGTGGTCACAACCGGGCGGCAGGTGATCATCAGCGGGCGACCCATTGCGTTGGAACGGGCGATCACCAACCTGATCGACAACGCGCTGAAATACGGACGCAGCGCCAGCATCGCCATCGAGACCAACGCCCAGACCGCCACCATCGTGGTCGAGGACGAGGGGTCCGACACGCTGGCCAGGGATGTCGAAGCCCTGATCGCCCCGTTCGAGCGCGGTGAGAACACGGGCTATATCGCGGGGCACGGGCTTGGCCTGTCCATCGTGGCGACCATCGCGGCGCTGCACAACGGCGCGCTGTCCTTCGAGAATTCGGCCACTGGTCTGCAAGCCCGGCTCAGCATCCAGCGGGCCTGATCGCAAATTTTACCGGCCGGTAAAATACCGGCAAAGTCGAAGGCCCATCCGTTAAGGCCCGTGTTATTCGCACAGATCTCTTGTTTTTCGGCACGCTTTGTTCAACACATTCAAAGACAAAACGTCTTGGATCAGAACTGCGCCGCCGGTCCGGTGGCAATCAACAGTTCGATCACACGGGACGACAACACTAGGGAGAACCAGATGAAACAGCTTCTGATGGCCACGGCGGCCATGGTGATCGGCGCGACATCGGCCTTTGCCGAGACCAAGATCGGAATGATCACCACCCTCTCCGGCGGAGGTGCCGGTCTTGGCATCGACGTGCGCGACGGCTTCATGTTGGCCATCGGTCAATCGGGCCGCGACGATATCGAAGTCGTGATCGAGGACGATCAGCAAAAGCCCGACATCGCCGTGCAGCTGGCCGACAAGATGGTGCAGTCCGAACGCGTCGATATCCTGACGGGGATCATCTGGTCGAACCTTGCCATGGCCGTCATCCCGAGCGTCACCGCGCAGGGCAAGTTCTACCTCTCGCCCAATGCGGGCCCTTCGGCGCTGGCCGGTCAGGGCTGTCATCCCAACTATTTCAACGTCGCATGGCAGAACGATAACCTGCACGAAGCGGCGGGCGCCTATGCCACCTCCGCAGGTTACTCCAACAGCTTCATCCTTGCCCCGAACTACCCGGCGGGTCAGGACGCCCTGACGGGCTACAAGCGCACCTTCGAAGGCGAACTGGCCGGCGAGATCTACACCCAGCTGGGCCAGACAGACTACGCCGCCGAGATTGCGCAGATCCGGGCCTCGGGCGCGGACAGTGTGTTCTTCTTCCTGCCCGGCGGGATGGGGATTTCCTTTCTCAAGCAATATGCAGACAGCGGTGTCGATCTTCCGGTGGTCGGACCGGCGTTCAGCTTTGACCAGGGCATCCTGCAAGCGGTGGGCGATGCGGCGCTTGGCGTGGTGAACACCAGCCAGTGGAACAAGGACATCGACAACCCGACCAACGCGGCCTTTGTCGAAAGCTTCCAGGCCGAATACGGACGCCTGCCGTCGCTTTACGCAAGCCAGGGCTTTGATACGGCAAACCTGATCCTGTCGGCGCTGGACACCGCCGAAGTGTCAGACGCCGACGCGTTCCGCGAAGCGCTGCGCGCCGCTGATTTCGACAGCACGCGCGGTGATTTCAAGTTTGGTCCGAACCAGCATCCGATCCAGACGATCTATGCCCGCGAGGTCATCAAGGAAGGCGATGTCTTTACCAACAAGATCATCGGTGTCGCGCTTGAGAACCACGGCGACGCCTACGCCGCCGAATGCAAGATGTAAGACCTCACTTGGTGTGCCAGAGCGCAGCTTTGGCACACCGCAACACGGGCAGGCATGTCGACACTTCTGATCATCGAGCAAGTCCTCAACGGGCTGCAATTCGGCGTGATGCTGTTCCTGATGGCCGCGGGTCTGACGCTGATCTTTGGTGTGATGGGGCTGATCAATCTTGCGCATGGATCGCTCTACATGATCGGTGCCTTTGCAGCCGCTGCCGTGGCTGGGGCAACCGGGTCTTTCGCTCTTGCTTTGGCGGCGGCTCTTGCAGTGGCCGCCATCGCCGGAGCGTTGATCGAGATGACGGTCATCCGAAGGCTCTACGGCAAGCCGCATCTGGATCAGGTGCTGGCCACCTTTGCCCTGATCCTGATCTTTTCTGAAGGCACGCGTTGGCTCTTCGGATCCTTTCCGCTGTTTCTTGATATTCCGGATGCCCTGTCCGGCCCCGTCACCCTGCCCGGCGGCATCCAGTATCCGCTGTACCGCCTGTTCCTGATCGCGGTCGGCCTGCTGGTCGGCCTGGGGCTCTGGGCGCTGATCGAACGCACCCGCGTCGGCATCCAGATCCGCGCAGGCGAAAACGACCGCGAGATGATCGCAGCACTGGGGGTCGACATCCGCAGGCTCTACACCATGATCTTTGCCATCGGCGCTGCATTGGCCGGGCTGGCGGGCGCGCTGGTGGGCGCGATCCAATCGGTGCAGGTCGGCATGGGGGAACCGGTGCTGATCCTTGCCTTCGTCGTCATCGTGATAGGCGGCATCGGGTCGATCAAGGGCGCGTTCATCGGTGCGCTGCTGGTGGGGCTGACCGACACGCTGGGCGGGATCTTTCTGCCCGAACTCTTCAAGCTCTTCATGGAGCCGGGGGCCGCAACACAGACCGGATCGGCGCTGGCGTCCATGGCGATCTACATCCTGATGAGCCTCGTGCTGGTCTGGCGCCCCACCGGCCTGTTCGGAGCCCGCGCATGATCCCAGAACGTCTGGTCAACTGGGTGGTCTTGCTTGGCCTGTTCGCGGTGCCGCTCTGGGCACTGGTGGTGGACGAGCCCTTCACCATCACGCTTGTGACGCGGGCCGTGATCCTCGCCATTGCCGCCGTGGGCCTGAACATCGCCTTGGGCATCGGCGGGCTGGTCAGCCTTGGCCACGCCGTGTTCTTTGGTATCGGTGGCTACGCGATGGGGATTCTGGCCTATCATGCGCAGACCTTCACATCGCTGAACCTGATCGGACTGGCCATCCCCGGCACCAAGTCCATGCCCGTGATCTGGCTGGTTGCCATTGTCATCTCAGCGCTGGCGGCGTGGATCATCGGGCTTTTGAGCCTGCGGACATCGGGGGTCTATTTCATCATGATCACCCTCGCCTTCGGGCAGATGTTCTTTTATTTCGCCATTTCATGGAGCGCCTATGGCGGCGAGGACGGGCTGTCGATCTATGTGCGCAATGGCTTTCCCGGCCTGAACACGCTTGTGCCGATTCAGTTCTTCGGCCTGTGCCTTGCCCTTCTCTGCGTCGTGCTGTTCCTGAATGCGCGCCTGCAGAATGCGCCATTCGGAATGGCGTTGAATGCTGCGCGGCAGGTGCCAGCGCGGGTCGAGACCGTGGGTCTGAACCCCGTGCGACTCAAGCTGGTGGCCTTCGTGATTTCAGGCGCGATCACCGGGCTTGCGGGCGCGCTCTTTGCCGATCTCAACCGGTTCGTGTCGCCGACCATGTTCAGTTGGCAGCTTTCGGGCGAATTGATCGTGCTGATCATCATCGGTGGCGTCGGGCGGCTTTATGGCCCTGTCGTCGGCGCCTGCCTGTTTGTGGCGCTCGAACATTGGCTAGGGGGCCTGACCGAGTTCTGGCATGTCTATCTGGGGCTGATCCTGCTGGCCATCGTGCTTTTTGCGCGTGGTGGGATCATCGGCCTTTTGACCGGCAAGGAGGGCGCGCATGTCTGACCCGATCCTGGCCACCCGTAACCTGAACAAGCGCTTTGGCGCGCTGACCGCCACCGATGACGTGTCCATCGACCTGCGCGCGGGCGAAATCCACGCCATCATCGGCCCCAACGGCGCGGGCAAATCGACCCTGATCGCGCAAATCTGCGGCGGGTTGCCGCCAGATTCTGGCAGCGTGCACCTGATGGGACGGGACGTGACGCAGGACAGCACCGCAGACCGCGCCCGCGCCGGACTTGGCCGGACCTTCCAGATCTCGGCGCTGGCGATGGAAGACACCGTTCTGGAGAACGTCGTTCTGGGCGCCTTGGGCGCATCCGGGCGGCCCTGGAGGTTCTGGACACCCGCGCTGTCGGACCGGGCGCTGACCGCCAAGGCCGAAGCCGCGCTCGAGCGCGTCGGCCTTATCGACCAGAAACACATGCGCTGTGCCGCCCTGTCTCATGGCCAGCGCAGGCAGCTGGAGGTGGCCGTGGCGCTGACCCTGGCGCCCAAGGCTTTCGTGATGGATGAACCGATGGCCGGGCTGGGGGCCGAGGGATCGCACCAGATGACCGCCTTCCTTGACCAGTTGAGGAGCGAGGCACCGATCCTGCTCGTCGAACACGACATGGACGCGGTTTTTGCGCTGGCCGACCGGATCAGTGTGCTGGTCTACGGACAGGTGATCGCCTCGGGGAGTGTGGACGAGATTCGGTCCAGCAACGCTGTGCGCGAGGCCTATCTGGGGGAAGAGGCATGACGCTGCTGTCAGTGCAGAATCTGACCGCCAGCTACGGCGTGGCGCAGGTGTTGTTCGGCGTCACGCTCGACGTGGCCGAGGGCGACGTGGTGGCGCTGATGGGGCGCAATGGCATGGGCAAGACCACGACCGTCAAGGCAATCTGCCGGATGATCGCAGCGGACGGGACCTTGCGCTTTGACGGACAGGATCTGCACGGCCTACCTAGCCACAAGGCAGCACGGCTTGGCATCGGCCTCGCCCCGGAAGGACGGCGCTGCTTCCGCGATCTCACGGTCGAGGAGAACCTGACCGCCGCCGCGCGGCCCGGTGAGTGGACGCTGAAAACCCTCGCTGACCTGTTTCCCCGCCTTGACGAACGCAGGCACCAACGCGCCGCGTCGCTGTCCGGGGGAGAACAGCAGATGCTGGCCATCGGACGCGCGCTCATGACAAACCCGCGCCTGCTGATCCTGGACGAGGCGACCGAAGGCCTGGCCCCGATCATCCGTCAGGAAATCTGGGCAGCCATCGCACGGCTGAAACGCGAAACCGGGACAGCGATCCTGCTGATCGACAAATCGGTACGGGAACTGGCGCAGGTCTCGGACCGAGCGGTGATCCTCGCACGGGGCACAACCGTCTGGTCGGGCCCGTTTTCCGAGATCACACCCGAGCTGTCGGCAACCCTTATAGGCGTCTGACACGGGGTCGACGAGAGGGTTCCGATCATGACGTCCTTGCAAAACTGACTGGGGTGGTAGGATTATACGCTAAGTTTTTGATATCATTTGCATCTCATAGCAAATCAAAGAATATAATATAGTGTCAAGCGCTGACAGACGGAAACAGGGAATGTGTCCGGCAATGTGGCGCACGCCAATCGCCAAATTCCGACATCCCCGCCGTGAGAACTGGAGGGCTATGCCGATCCGTTGGGACGCTTGTCCACTCACCTCGCTTTATGCGTCACTGGAAGGCGACGTCAGCTTCGTCCCCTCTCCGGAAGGTGAGGAAGGACATTGGTGTCCGCTCCTGACGAAAGCTTACTCGCGGCACGAGCACAGCGATCGACGGCTCAGAGCCCTTGATGACAAATGCTGCGCGCTCATTAAACGACGGCTATGATAGCAAAGGCATGAAGTGGGCAAATGCCAACGTATTGAAGGAAGCTGACATGCCCGCGTTCCTCGCCTATCGTTTGTTCAACGACCTTCCTTTGGACACCGCAAACGGGCCATGAAAAATATCAGCATTGAGACTTGCGAAAAACTGCCAGCCAAGGACGAACTGAACGGCATTTTATCGCAGTATTATGAGCTAATTGTACAGCGCATGCGGGCCATGGGTTTCGACATTGATCTTGCGGCACCGAAAAGCGCACTCGCTGAATTTTGGGGAAACTCGGATGACTACTTGCCTCCAAAGGGATGCTTGGTCATTGCCCGCTCTCCGGAGGGCGAGATCGTCGGCTGTGGTATGATGAAGTGCCTTGGGCCAGATACCGGGGAACTCAAAAGGGTTTTTGTCACTGAAAAAGCCAGAGGAACGGGCACTGGACGCGCGTTGATCGAGGCGCGTGAGGATGTTGCCCGGAAAATGGGTCTGAAACGCCTGATCGCAGACACGCTCACTCCAAATGTGGAAATGAGAGACCTGTACCCCAAGCTTGGCTTTGTGGAGTTGGACGCACCCATAGAAACGACGACATATTTAGATCAACCGATGTTGCGGCCACATCTGCACTATTTTGCCAAAGACATTTGAAACGTCCTCCGCGGCGAGGCTACTTGCTAAGGGCCTACGGTAAGACCTGCCGAAAGCACCCATTGGCGCAGCTGCAGCGAATGTCTGGTCCGTCCGCATTGCCGTCACTCGCCCTTCGAAAATGCTGCGCGATGCACGAATGGCAGGTTTGGTGAAGCTGCACCGCGGCCTGCGAACGGTCGGTAGAGGTTTGGTCTGTGCCGATGACGGACGAAAACTTTGAAAACGAAGCTTCAGTCAAGAGCCACGCCTTCAAAAGCATTGCATAATCTTGCATAGTTTCCCAAACTTGTGCGAAATCCTCAATCAACCGCATAAGAACCGGACCAAATGACAAGCACAGCCGATGATATCCGTCCCAATGAAACAAGCGTTGCGCTGTCCCCGCCAACGGATGCAACCTTGCGCTTTATCGGTGTGATCCACACTCCCTGGACAGACCGCGACGCCTGCCCTCGACAGGGCAGCATCGACGGTCCGGACTGCCGGATCGTCATTGATCCGATCTGGCACCATGCGTTGGAGGGACTGGACGAGTATCAAGGCCTCGAAGTGCTCTACTGGCTTGATCAGAGCCGCCGGGATTTGACGCGGCAAAGCCCGCGCAGCGATGGCAGGACATTCGGCACCTTTGCCCTGCGCTCGCCGGTGCGTCCCAATCCGATCGGCACGTCGATCGTCAAACTTCTGCGGATCGAAGACGGCACGTTGCACGTGCGGGGACTGGATTGTGTGAACGGCACACCGCTCATCGACATCAAGCCTGACCGCCAGGGGTTTCTCCCCAAGGCGCCCCCGACATCCGGGGATGCACCGGGCTCATGATGGGCCGAACGGAAGATTTGGGACCTCTGCGTCCCGCGCCCGTGCCAAGCAAGGGTAGCCCGCAGTGAACGGGGGAACGGCGGCATCGCTGTCGCTTTATGCGGCAGGCAGTCTTGATGCTGCGCTGTCAGATGTTGCCCGCGCTTTCACCATGTCGACCGGGACCAGCGTCGCCGCCACATTCGGCCCGTCTGGCACCCTGCGCGCGCGGATCGAGGCGGGCGAGACGGCAGATGTTTTTGCCTCTGCGGACATGCACCACCCAAGGGTTCTGGAAGCCGCAAGTTTGGGCGGCCCCGTAGCCCTTTTTGCACGCAACCGCTTGAGCTTGCTGGCCCGACCGGACCTCGACATATCGTCTGACATTGCCTTGACGGTGATGTGTGACCCAGCGATCCGTCTTGGCATTTCGACACCCGGGGCCGACCCGTCGGGCGATTATGCCCATGCCCTGTTTCACAAGACGGGCGACGCGGACGCCCTGAGAGACAAGGCAATGTCCCTCACCGGCGGGCCTGACAGCGCCACGCCACCCGACGGGCGCAACGCCTATGCCTGGCTGATCGAAACTGGTCAGATCGATATCTTCCTGACCTACCACACCAACACGCTACTCGCGCGCAGTCAGATGCCGTTGCTCCAGATCGTCGAATTGCCGGAAACGCTTCAGGTCCGCGCCGAGTATGGCCTGATCGTGCTGCGCGACGCCCCGACCGAGGCCTGGAAACTCGCCATGCACATCCTGTCCCCAGCCGGTCAGTCCGTGCTTGGCAGATACGGGTTCGATGCCGCCGCCCTCCCGAAAGGAGACTGAAATGCGATACCTGCTGATGATCCTGATGCTGTTGGCCGTTCCGGTGCAAGCGCGCACCGTCACCGACAGCGCCGGGCGCACTGTCGAGATACCGGACGAGGTGAACACCGTCTTTGCCGCTGGTCCTCCGGCGTCGATCCTTGTCTACATCCTGAAACCCGAAGCCCTGACCGGATGGCCGCGTGCCCTGCGCCCGGAAGAGCGTGACTACATCGCGGAGCCCTATCGCGACCTTCCCGAAACCGGGCGCATCACCGGGCGCGGCGGAGAGGCCAACCTCGAGCGGGTTTTGCAGATCAAACCCGATCTCATCATAGATTTCGGATCGGTGCGCGACACCTATATCGATCTTGCCAACCGCGTTCAGGACCAGACCGGCATCCCCTATATCCTCATCGACGGACGGTTCGAGAACACACCCGAGGCGCTGCGCATTCTGGGCGACGCGCTGGGTGTGCCCGAACGGGGCGAAGCGCTTGCCGCCGATGTCGAGGCGACCTTTGCTCGTATCGACGCGATCCTGGAGGACGTGCCCGAAGACGACCGTCCTCGCGTCTACCTCGCGCGCGGGCCAGAAGGGCTCGAAACAGGGATGACAGGTTCGATCAATACCGAGATCATCGAACGCGCTGGCGGTCGCAACGTCGCCGATGATGGCGGGGCATCCCGCGGGCTGGTCAATGCCTCGATGGAGCAGGTGATCGTGGCCAACCCGGACACCATCGTGACATGGGATCGCAACTTCTACGCCAAGGTGTTCGACGACCCGCTGTGGCAGGGGATCGACGCCGTCCGGCAGGGGCAGGTCTACCTGTCACCCACGGCACCGTTCGGCTGGATCGACCGGCCGCCCTCACTCAACCGCATGATGGGTCTGATCTGGATGGCCGGGCTGCTCTATCCCGACAAGTGGCAGGGCGATCTGGTCGAAGATACCCGCGCCTTCTACAAGCTCTATTATCATGTCGATCTCAGCGACGAGGAATTGGGGAGGCTGCTTGAATGGGCCGAGGGACGACCGCCGATGTAAGCCTGCGCCGACCCGGCCTGACGCTAACCGGTGCCTTGGCGGGCGCGGTGATCCTGCTGGCCTTCGGCGCTGTGATGGTCGGTCCCTACGGGCTGACACCCGCTCAGACCATCAGGGCGCTGCTGGGTCATGGCGATCTTCAGGCGCAGATCGTGGTGTGGAACATCCGCCTGCCGCGCGTAGCGGCGGCCCTGCTTGTCGGCGCGGCGCTTGCCGCGGCCGGAGCGAGCTACCAAGCGCTGTTCCGCAACCCGCTGGTGTCGCCCGACATCCTCGGCGTGTCCGCCGGTGCAGGCCTTGGTGCTGTGGCGGGGATCTTTCTGTCTCTTCCCGTGGCCGCGATTCAGGCCTCGGCCTTTGTCGGCGGCATGCTTGCGGTCGGGGTGGTGACTCTGGTGGCCTCTGCCGTGCGCAACACGGACCGCACCCTGACGCTGGTGCTGATCGGAGTTGTGATCGGCGCGCTGGCGGGGGCCGCGACTTCGCTGCTCAAGGTGATGGCCGACCCCTATGACCAGTTGCCCGCGATCACCTTCTGGCTGCTGGGCTCGCTGGCCGCCATCACGACCGAGGATATCCGTCCGGCGCTGCCGATGGTGTTCATCGGTCTTGTTCCCCTGGCGCTGCTGCGCTGGCGGATCAACGTGCTCAGCCTCGGCGACGAGGAAGCCCGCGCGCTTGGCGTCGAGGCCGGGCGCACGCGGTTTCTGGTGATCGCCGCCGCCACGCTGATCACCGCCAGCGTCACCGCGCTTGCCGGGGTTGTCGGCTGGGTGGGGCTTGTGATCCCGCATATCGCGCGCATGCTGGTCGGCCCGGGCTTTGGGCGCTTGCTGCCCGTGTCGGTGCTGATCGGCGCGGGATATCTGTTGATCGTCGACACGCTCGCGCGGACGATGGCGCAGGTCGAGATCCCCTTGGGCATCCTGACCGCCGTGATCGGCGCACCCTTCTTTGTCTGGCTTCTGGCGCATGGCCGCAGGGGATGGTCATGATGCTCGAGGCGCGCGATCTGGCCATCGGCTACGGGACAACGCGGATCGGTTCGAACCTCGGCCTTGCCATCGCTCCGGGCGATATCCTGTGTCTTCTGGGGCCGAACGGGTGCGGCAAGACCACGCTTTTCCGCACGCTGCTTGGCTTGCTGCCAGCGCTCTCCGGAGATGTCCTGCTGGGGGGGAAACCGATCACCGCCCAGACCCGCGCCGAAATCGCGCGCCGCATCGCGTACGTGCCACAAGCCCACGCGCCTCCCTTCCCGTTCGAGGCGCTGGATGTCGTGCTGATGGGACGCACCGCGCGGCTGGGCATCTTTGCCCAACCCGGCAACATGGACCGCGACAGCGCTCTGGGTGCCATGCAGCGTCTGGGCATCGGAGATCTGGCACATCGCGACTATTCGCGCCTGTCCGGCGGCCAGCGGCAACTTGTTCTGATCGCCCGCGCCCTGGCACAGGATGCGCCGCTGATCGTCATGGATGAACCCACGGCCAGCCTTGATTTCGGCAACCAGGCGCAGGTTCTGTCACAGATCGATATGCTTGTTCGTGATGCAACCAGCGAAGGGCGCGGCGTGATCCTGTCCACTCATGACCCGGATCAGGCCTTCGCCCTGAATGCGCGTGTCCTCTTGATGCACAACGGGCATGTCGCCGCCGATGGTGCGGCGAACGACGTGCTGACCGACCTCAACCTGAGCCGCGTCTACGGCATCCCGGTCACGGTCGAGACGACCGGTTCAGGCCGCAAAGTGTGCCTTCCATCGCTCTCACGTCAGTCTGCGCCGACGATCACGTCGGATGCCTTGACGATGGCATAGGCCGTCTTGCCGACCTCGAGCTCCAGCTCTTCGACCGAGGCATTGGTGATCATCGCCGTGACCATCTTGCCGCCGCCAAGGTCGATCTGGACCGTCGAATTCACGGCCCCCTTGTCGATGGCCGCAACCGTTCCGGCCAACTTGTTCCGCGCACTCAGTCTCATATCCGTCACTCCCACTTATACCTTTGACTCTTACCATATGATTCAAATCCGGGATTGCAACGTGGCTGAGACATTGGGCGATCTTGAATGTGAAATACCCGTTCCCGTAAAAACATGGGGACCATTCTCGGTCCAACATGTGCGGGAGAGTGTGATCGGCGACAGCCAGTATTGTGTTTCGGCATGTGGGGTCAGGCGCCGAGCCGATACTGACTGCGCTCGTTATCGTGACGTAGCGCCCTGGCAGGTGCGACGGTCCGTTCGACAGTGGGCCCACGCTTGTATACCTTGGCACAACGATTGAAGAGGGTCAGGGTCGATGCGCGGCGTGCGATTCAGGTTCGATCTACGGGAGGCGAGTGGCGCTCTTGGCGATCTGGGCACACTCCTGCCCTTGATGCTCGGAACGATCTCTGTGGTCGGCCTTGCCCCGATGCCGGTCGTCCTTGGCTTCGCTGTCTCCTACATCGCCACGGCCCTCTGGTATCGCCTGCCGATCCCGGTGCAGCCCATGAAAGCGGTCGCGGCGGTTCTGCTGACGGCGGAAGTATCGCCGGAAAGCCTTGCGGCGAGCGGTGTGATGATCGGCGCAATCCTCCTGATCCTTGGTAGCACCGGATTGATCGACAGGATCGGTCGCCTTGTGCCGCAATCGGTTCTGGCGGGCCTGCAACTCGGCCTCGGCATCACGTTGTCCCTGGTGGCGTTCGAACTCTTGGCGACAGCGCCAGTGGTTGGCGCGGCACTCGTCCTGCTGATCGCGGTCCTGCTCCGCACGCGACTTCCATCCGCTGCGATCGCTATGGCTGGCGCTCTGCTGGCCGGCTGGGCCTTCGATCTGGAGCCGCTTCCGCTCGCGAAGACCACCTTGGCCATGCCGACGCTCGTGGGCCTGCCATCATGGGAGGAGATGCAACAGGGCTTCGCCATCTTCGTCCTGCCGCAGCTCGCCCTGACATTGACGAACGCAATCATCCTGACGGCCCTCATCGCCGGCGATTACTTCGGCGAGGCGGCACGCCATGTCACGCCACGCCGCCTGTCGATCTCGTCTGGTCTTGGCAACCTTCTGCTCGCGCCGTTCGGCGCTCTGCCGATGTGCCACGGTGCCGGCGGCGTTGCTGCATATCACCGGTTCGGGGCGAGGACCGGCGGCGCGCCTCTCTTCCTCGGTGTGGGGTTGCTTGCAACAGCCCTGATGCCTGGCGGCATCGGTCTGGCGGTGCTTGCGGCAATCCCCGCAGCCGGTCTCGGCGCGTTGCTCCTGGTGGCGTCGTTCGAGCTCGCCGCGAGCCGGAGGCTCTTCAACTGCAAGCCGTCCTGCTACCCCGTGATCGCCGCGACAGCGGGCGCGGTCATTCTTTTCGATCCGTTCTGGGCTCTCGTCGCTGGCACGGTGGCAGAAAGCGGGCGAATGGTTGCGGTGCGAGCATTGCGCCGCTCAACTCAGAGATAGCCACGGTCTTCGGATAACCACGGCCGCGGGGCCGCTCAACGACGGCTTGTGCGCCCGCAGCGAATGGCAGGTTCGACGGGCCGCACCGCAGCATCTGATGTCCTTGCCGAACGGCGGCTTAGAGCAGGTCTCTTCGGTTCCCCAACGGTGTCACTGAAATTTCATCCACGTCCCACGCGGTTAAGAAGGGCTCACTGCCGCCGTTAGATCGATCGCAGCATCGGCGCTATGCTGGTATCACTGACCAACAAGGACGGCCCATAGCTGCCGTTCATGATGACCTCCAACGCCGCCGTGCAGCTTCAACAGACCGGCCATTCGTGCAGTGTGCAGCATTTTCGAAGGGTGAAGGTCGGCAGAGCGGGACGAAGTGAACTTTCGTTTCGACTGCACCAATGACGGCTTCCAGAAATCTGGAGCTGTCAAAACCCTCGAACTCGCCGGTGCCCGAAACGATGAGCTCTGACAAATGTTGCATCAACCGTCCCGATACCCACCGGCCAACAGGAAGCGCCGGATGCCGGGATCGCTGCTCAGACCGGCTGCGCGGGACGCCGCCTCACGGGCGGCTGCCTCCTGACCGCAGAGCCAGAGGATGCGGGCGCGCGACGCCCACCATGGCTGATAGGTCTCGGCATCAGTGATCGCGTCGAGCTGCGACAGCGCGGCGTCAGCATCGCCGTTTTCTGCGACAGCGACAGCACGCGCGACCAGCACGCCGGTGGTGGGCGCGAACTGCGCCAGCACATCGTAAAGACGCGCGAGCGGGCCCTGCAGGCGCTCCCCGGTCATGCGCTGCTGCACGTGAAGCGACTGGATTGCGGCCTCGGTCTGGAACCTCCCCGGCCTTGCCGCTTGGGCTGCGGTGCGCAGGGCCGCTTCGGCCTCGACCATCATGCCTCGAGACCACAAGGCGACGTCCTGGTCACGTAGCGCGATGAAGGAGCCGTCAGGCCCTCGCCGCGCTGCCCGCCGCGCCTCACAGTGAAGCATCATAGAAAGGAGGCCGAGCGCCTCGGGCTGGCCAGGCGCGAGCTGCACCGTCAGCCGCGCGAGCCAGATCGCCTCGTCGGCAACGTCGGCCAATCGTGGGTCGGCACCTGCCACGTCGTCCCAGGCAGTCCCATAGGCTGCGTAGATCGCGGACAACACCGCCGCCAGCCGCTCGGGAATTTCCTCCACCTCGGGAATCGCGAACGCTATGCCGGCGTCGCGGATGCGGCGCTTGGCACGCACCAGCCGCTGACCCATCGAGGCGGGCGCGACCATGAAGCTCGCAGCGATCCGTGCGGCATCGAGTCCCAGGATTGTCTGGAGCATCAGTGGCGCCTGCGCGTCCATCGCGATTGCCGGATGGGTGCAGGCGAACATCAGCTTCAGCCGGTCGTCGCCAAAGTCGTCCGAGGTTGGATCGTTGCGTTCATCTTCAAGCATTTGCACCACCGCTGCGTTGCGGTCGGCTGTCTGCCGCCGCGCGGCGGTATGGCCGGCACTGCGCCGCGCAACGGTCAGCAGCCAGCCGAGTGGGTTTGATGGCACGCCATCCCGTGGCCACTGCGCGATCGCCGCTGCGAACGCATCGGCCAGGGCGTCCTCGGCGGCCGCAATGTCGCGCGTGCGCGAGCAAAGGATAGCGAGCAGTTTGCCGTAGGACTCGCACGCCGCGAGCGTCGCTTGCGCGTCGGTCTCACGGCGCACTTCGTCCATCACGAGTCGGACGGCGGCGGTAGCACAGGGCGAATCTCGACCGACCCGCCCGATGCACAGGGGACCCGTGCGGCCCATTCGAGCGCAGCGTCGAGATCAGGCACATCGAGAATTACATAGCCGGCCAGCATCTCCTTGGTGTCGGCGAACGGGCCATCGACGACATGCCGCTTGCCGTTCTCGACACGCACAGTCGTCGCTGTCTCCGGCGTCTGCAGCACATTGCCATTGACCATTGCGCCGGACTGGGCGAGTGCGCCAATAAAGGCGTTCCAAGCGCCCCAGTAAGCTTCGGAATGGTCAGGATCGTTTCTTTTACCGCGTTCCTCGGCGGTTTCATAGAATTGCAACATATAGTTCATCTTAGTCTCCTTAAGTCTCAGTAAGGCTTTCTGCCGACGGTCTGTCGACGGATAAGCGTGTTCGGACCTTGTATTCGCGCGCCGCGAGCGTCGCCGACCCGGTAGCATCGCGGCGCGCGCCAACCGTCAGGCGCGGGGCGGCGGCAGCACCGGGCGAACCTCGACCGACCCGACCGTCACACACGGTGCCTTTGCGGCCCAGTCGAGTGCGGTATCGAGGTCAGGCACGTCGATGATGAGATATCCTCCAAGCGCCTCTTTGGTGTCGGCGAAAGGGCCCTCAGAGACGTGACGCGTCCCATTCTCGATACGCAACGTCGTCGCGGTTTCCGGCGAAAGCAGCCCTTCACCACTGACCATCACACCCGATTGCGCGATCTCGCCAATGAATGCGCCCCAGCCACCAAAATAGGCCTCGTGCTGCGAGGGATCGTTGTGTTTGCCCCATTCCTCAGCGACCTCGCGGAACTGCAACATGTATTTCATCGAATTTTCCCTTCTTTTCTGAACGACCGGCGGCCAACGGCCTGTTGTTTAGTGAGCGTGTTCGTACCCGCTCATAATCTTGTGCGGCGGGGTCAGCGCTTTTCGACAGAACTCAATTATCGGTGCGAAATTTGTCGATTATTATCTTTGGTCGTTCGATCTCGGGGCAGGCATTGGGATTGTCGATAAATGTCAGAGGAAGGTCGGGTCGCAGAGCGGCGAAACTCGTTTGATTTCGTCACGTTGTTGGTCGTGGCTCGAAGAGCGGACTTTGGCGCATGGTGCAGCATCCTGTGCTACGGGCTTATTTTGTTGAAAAACATGGTGTGATTGCGGCACCGCTCTTTGGAGGCGACCGGGGTACGGTATGGACCTGTCACGGTTTGATGCCGCTCCTTTGATAGCATTTACTGCAACAAAGGAGACGAACTATGGGCACAGGAAG
>JBGRQD010000026.1:0-50491 GCA_041725935.1 Pelagibaca sp. | reverse complement strand
CAAGCGTTTGCGACCTCGATCTTGTTCAGCAGGGTTGTGATGTCCTGACCTTCGATGGTGTTCTGCGCGCCCTGGATAATCTCGAGGATGATTTCACCAACCGAGAACGCGTTTGTACCGGCGATCGACCCCTGCAGAACTTCACTCCAGAAATTCAGACCAGCCGCATCGGGCGTACGGTTGAACAGGTTCAGATACAGCTCGGAAATGAACGCGTTTGCAGCATCGGCCGACGGCTCGACGAAGAACGGGTGCACAGCATACGTTTCTTCCTGGGCCGCAAAATACGTTGCAATATCCACAAGCGGAACCACGGGGTTTGCGACTGCACCCTCCCAGAAGTCCATACCATAGGGATCGGGTGCGCGGTCATAGTAACCGATATAGATTGCCGCAGCCTGCTGTTGTGCAGTCAATGCGCTTAGATTGAACGCCATAAGTGTAGCTTCCTTTTAGGTTCAGGGACGCAACGGCGCGCCCTAAAAAAGATTGCATGTAGCATTACAACAGACTCACCAAACACGCATTATAAATGCGATTCAGAGACGCCCGCCACAAAGCTCCGAAGGTGGGTTTAATTGGCGAAAAGAAGTGCGACAAGCGAAAATATACAGTGTTTTATATACCATCTCAAAATTCACTATAAGATACTGTTTTTATTGACTTAAATCTTATCTTCAGGAAAGCATAACATATCAAATTAATGTAGATATGCAGGATTAAGTTATAATAAAAAGTAATATTCGCATCTATATACAAGCGTAATAAATTTACTTGTATATAAAGTTTTTCATACAATCCTTTGGATAGACAACACGCGCCCTGTGGTTCCCCAAACGAGTAAAGAAATGGAATAATGAATCACAGACTGAAATCTTGCACTCAATTCACATGAAGCATCAAGGAACATGCCCCTTGGCCGCCCCCCGCAAGGCAGAAAGGTCCACATGAAAAAACGCCAAAAATCTTCGAAAAAGGGCTCTGTAGAAGGCGTCAATAACCCGACCTACCTCCCCCACCGCCGAAGGGTCCCGCTGGACAGTGCGGCGATCGACTTGCGCTACGAATGGCGTTTTTCAGAAGGCACATCACGAGATGTGGCGTCCTCTGAGAAGGTCCTGATGGGATCAACTGCCTGCCCCCAAACTGTCTGTATCGTCGCGGACAGAAGTGGGAAATGAAGCAAAGTTTCGGGCATGGCTCTCAGCAAGACCGCTTGCAGTCCTGGCAAGCTGGACAGAGCAGGGGCGGCCGTGCTTCGCAAACTCCGACAGCAGCGGATACTGATGAATTTTCTGGCTCGGCTTTCACCCCATGTTGTGGCACTGCATTTGGGGTCGAGTACATAACATCCAGCACTTTTGTCTTCCGAGTGGTCATGTGTAGCGGCTGGTGCTGCCGCTTTATGTCCGCCCTCTTGTGAAGTTTCACGGGAACGGTGATCGAGACATGAAAATTATTGACGGAGCCGCAACACGCACGACGATATCATTCAGCACAACCAAATCGTTGGAACAGCGCGACCTTCAGGCCCGCTTCGTTGGCCTGACATCTGACACCAAACTTCACGATGACACCCATCGTCTTTTGCGCTTGCCAACAGGCCGTTCGACGCCCCTTTGGACCAATGCCTGTCATCGCTGACCGCCAAGCTCCGGACATAGCAGCAGACGCCGGTGGGGATGCGTACGCCCATTGCGGCATCGCTCACCAGGGTCAGTTCACCGATCTTCGCAGTCGGCACCTTCATGTCGATCACCGGTTCCGGCTCAGGTCGTGGGCGATCACCGACAAACGCTTGCACGCCGCTGCTTGCTCTGGCCGGGATGAACGTCGGACTACCATCCCAGCTCGATCAGGGTCTGCACGACTTGATTGCGACCAACGCAACTTTCTCCCAGATGGCCCGGCTACGGGTCCGGCACCTTTGTCTTGTCATGGCGCTCTCCCGGCTCAAAACACCACGCCGCTGTCTTGCGGAAGACCCACTGATCCCGGCCGTTCAGACTCTCCCGGCCATCTCTGTTTTGGCTCCGAGCTGTTCCGCAAAGACAGCGGCAGCATTTCGGTCCACCCAGACAAGCAGGGTTTGACAGCGGCGACGAGCGCAATGGCCAACCTGCGATTAAAATATGATCATGCATCCGCCAGAGCCACAATGATCAGAGCTGTGCGTTCACGTTGTTTCACAAATAGATGACGGTGTTTGCCATCGGCGAAATCCTGCTGTATAGTGAATCACTGGATGTGCTTGTTTCGGAAGGGCGAGCGCTTGACACCCGAAGCTGCCATTTAAGGGTACAACAATGCTTGCAGAGCTGCATAAATCATCGCCTGAAGAGGCAAAAGAACAGCGAGCGACTTTGGGTCTTTGGCTGAAATCGCTGCGCGAGGCCCAAGGCCTGTCACAACGTGATCTCGCTGATCGCCTGTCGCTTGATTATTACACCTTCATTTCGCAGCTGGAAAATGGCCGCGGGAAGATCCCGTCGCATCGTTACGCGGAATGGGCCGTGGCACTGGATCAAGAGCCGCGCAGCTTTGTACGTGAGCTTCTACGGCATTATGAACCTTTGACCTACCAGATCCTGTTCGAAGACGCAGGCTGA
This sequence comes from Pelagibaca sp., assembly GCA_041725935.1. GTDB lineage: Bacteria > Pseudomonadota > Alphaproteobacteria > Rhodobacterales > Rhodobacteraceae > Marivita. The sequence goes on along the minus strand of JBGRQD010000026.1, from coordinate 47,882 downwards.
CCTGACAATCAGGGCCTGCGTGCTATACCATAGAGGCGCATGTTAGTATCTCCCCTAGATCGTGATGTCGATCCGGGGTACAGTGCATTACGATTTAGATTGATTGGGACAGTCTGCAGATGGCGAAGATCCTCAGCTTCAGGAACAAAGGCGACACTCCTTCCGCACATGGTTTCCTGAGCGATGAAGCAGATACTCTCTCGTTCCGGATCAACGAAGATGGTGCCGTCAGTCTCGGCGACTTGGCAAGAAGCACATTTGGAGATTTGTTTCCCGACCCGAAAAAGGACTGGGGCAACCAGGAACTTGCCGATCTGTTCCGGGTCCGCCAGCTGCTCAGTGCCGCGAATGTACCGGTCGAGACCGATCGTGGTGTCACCGATGAGGGTGATCCGTGGTTCGTCTTTTGCCACGCCAATGGCGAGGTGTTCATCCACATGTGCCGCATCGACGGGATTTATGTCCTCGACAGCCCCAATGCCCTGCGGCCCTTGCGAGGCGCCGATTTCAATGCGCTGATCGCAGACTTCACCAACCAGGCCCTTCCGGCTCGTGGGTCCGATGACGATCCCGAACGTCGCGTGATCCGGCTTGAGCGCGGTGGCAAAGTGCGCTTGCACCCCTCGGCAATGCTCGCGGCCCTGATCTGGACGCTCTTCCTTGCCTCAGAGGACCTGGTCCTGTTGAGCCCCGAAGAAACCGAAGTTGACAGCGACGCCTTGCTGAATTTTGACGGCATGTTTGCGGTCGAGACCAACACCGATACGGCCATCGACCTGCTCTCTGACGAGACCAATCTGGACTGGACTCAAATGGCACGGGACGGCGACATCGACACGGGCCATGTCCAGTATGACAGCCCCTCCCAGATGCGCGACATGCAGCACCAGCAGGGACTGACCGCCCAGACCAACGGGTTCAGCCTTGGCCTGAGCACCATCGCCATCGCCATGGGCTTCATGTCAGAAACGGTGCTGCTCAACAATCAGCGCAAGGTGCTCGACGGCCTGAAGGAGCTTGCTTCCCTCGACTACCAGTCGGACACGCAGCAAGCCTCAGAACAGAGCCTGGCGGAGCATGCAGTCGACACCAACATCCTGACCATGCTGGCAGAATTCCTGGGGCTGGATGACCTGCAGGACAAGACCAAAATCGCCTCTTCTCAATCCGAGATCGTTTCTGTCAGGTTGGAAGAAGATTTGTCGCATCTGACGGCAGACGTAATCGACGAAGCGGCGATCTTTAAGACAAAGGCCTCCACCGCGGCCATCGTCCGCGATAAGGCTGAAGCCTCTGAAAAAGAGGCGCATGTGGTCCCGACAGGCCTCGAGGACGACACGCAACTGCCGATGGACGCCGTGAGTGGCGAAGATACCATCGTTGCAGACACCGACACCTTGCCGGCGTCTCTGTCCCAGATCATCCAGACTTGGCAGCCGCTCATGGAAGAGTTCCAGCTGGGTCAGACGACCATCAAGGCCAACTTCAATATCAATGAATTTGATGGCTTCGCCCTTTTCGACCTCATCGATACAAACGCCGCAGAGCGCAGCACCAGCGTCCGGGAATTTGATAACCTCGCTCTGAGGCTGATCGAGTTTCTCGAAGCAAAAGATGGCGATATCGGTTTTATTGAACTTGCGAATGAAGTCATCATGATTGACCGGACGGCCGTCGTCGGTGGTGATACTGGGTATATCCAGTGGGAAGCCGAAGATGGCCGGACCATTTCGTTCATCGGCCTCTCGGCAGATTTTGAGCAGTTCGACATGATCGTCTGATCCACGCCACGGACAAATACCCATAATGAAAAAGACCGACGCTCGGGAAAGAGCGTCGGTCTTTTTCATTGAGCCCACAGACAGAGACGCAACCCTACCTACACTCGCAATTATTCCTCAGTCATGCTCTTGCGCACGGCGTCCATCAACGGCGAGACGATGAAATTCGCCACGGTCCGTTCACCGGTCGTGATGATCACATCGGCAGGCATGCCCGCCGTGATCCGATCCCGGATCTCTTCCGGGATATCATTCTCTTCGACCGTCACGCGTGCGAGGAAATACGGTGGCTCATTGGGGTTGTCCGGTGTGATCACGTCACCGGACACGCTTTCGACCGACCCCAACATGATCGGCGTCAGCTTGGTCTTGAACGCCGTGAAGCGCACTTCGGTCAAGAGGCCCGGTGCCACGTTGTCCTTGTCGATCGGCGACACGCGCGCGTTGATGACCAACTCTTCATCTTCGGGCACCAGCTCCATCAGGATATCGCCGGGACGCACCACCGACCCGACCGTATGCACCTTGAGGTTCTGGATCGACCCGGACCCCGGCGCGCGGATTTCCGTGCGGTTGAGTACATCGGCCGCAACCTTGCGACGTTCCTGCAATTCGCTGATCTCGGCCCGAACCTGTTCCAGCTCCGTGTTGGCGCGCTGGCGATATTCCTGCGTCAACTGCAAGATCTGCAACTCGGTCTCGCCGATGCTGGCCCGGGCCTGTGCGATGTCCGAGATCACCTGACCCAGATTGGCCTCGATCTCGATCATCTCGTCTTCGCGTTGGCTCAGCACGTTGCCCTGGATCAGGCCACGGCTTTCGCCGTCGCGCATCCGATCGAGCATTTCCGTGTAATTCTCGATGCGACGCTGGAAGGCGGATTTCTGCAATTCCAGCCCTTCGATCTGCACCTCGATCTGGCCCATCCGCGCACGCAGGATGTCTTCTTGGGATTTCAGGATCGAACGACCCTCGCGGAAAAGATCACGCTGGTCATCGCGCACAGAGCCGACAATCTGGTTCTCACCGGACACGAGATCAGCCGGAAACACGATGTCTTCGGCAAGCTTGCGTTCGGCCAGCAAACGCGCTTCAATCATCCGGGCCACATCCAACCGGGTCGACAGGACATCAAGATTCGATTGCGCCTCGACAGAACTCAGACGCAGAAGCACGTCGCCCTGATCGACACGGTTTGCTTCGGAGACCAAGATTTCCTCGACAATCCCGCCCTCGAAATGCTGCACGACACGGCGGTTGCCTTCGAGAGAGATCGTCGCGGGGGCCACAACTGCGCTGTCGAGCTTGGCCACGGCAGCCCAACTTCCCAGAACCCCGAAGGTCAGAAAGATCAGGACATACCCCGCCAGAGCGACTGGTTTGGGACTTGGTTTCTTGGCCATTGGCGTATCAGCTCCTCAAGAGCAATCGTCTAAAGATGGGATCGGATCAGGCGCGCGGCTTGTCCGTCATGCTCACAACAGCAGGAGAAGCGGCTCCAGCTGCAGCTGTCTCTTTCTTCTGCTGCTCCTGCTGGGCTTGCGCCTGCTGCTGAGCCTGGGCGAAGATCTCGCGGGTCGGGCCGAATTTCTCGATCTGGCCGTTGACCAACATGAGAGCCTTGTCCGAGAGCGCCAGAAGGTTGGCCTTGTGCGTCACCAGAATCACGGTCTTGCCGCGCTTCTTCATTTCCTGGATGCAATTGGCCAGCGCCTGTTCGCCATGCGCGTCGAGATTGGAATTCGGCTCGTCCAGCACGATCAGGCTCGGCTCGCGGAAGACCGCACGGGCAAGGCCCACACGCTGCCGCTGGCCGCCGGACAGTCCATTGCCGCCATCACCCACATCGGTGTCATAGCCGTCGCTGAGCGTGGCGATCATCTCATGGGCTCCGGACAGTGTCGCGGCAGCCACAATTTCCTTATCCTCAACATTGTCGATGAAGCGCGCGATGTTTTCCGACACAGTGCCGCGGAACAGTTTCACGTCCTGCGGCATGTAGCCCATATAGCGGCCCAGCTGGTCGCTGTCCCAATGGTGCAGCTCGACACCTTCAAGGCGGACAGCACCCGATTGCGGCTGCATCGCTCCAACAAGATGACGCACAAGTGTCGACTTACCCGAGCCGCTAGGCCCAATCACCGCCAACACCTCGCCCTGCGGAATTGCAAAGGAAATGCCCTTCAGGATAGGCTTCTTGGAGCCCGGTGCAGACGCAATGAGGTTCTGCACGACAAGATTGCCCTTGGGTGCGGGAAGCTGCATGCGCTGCTCCTCGTCACCAAGTGTCTCGAAAATCTCGGTCAGTCGCTTATGCGCCTGGCGGGCGGCCACGAATTGTTTCCACTGTCCCACCGCCTGTTCGACAGGAGCCAGGGCCCGGCCCATCACAATGGAAGCCGCGATCATGATACCAGGTGAAATCTGCTGCTGAATTGCAAGATAGGCACCCATGCCCAGAATGGCGATCTGCAGGGACATACGCACGAATTTTGTAGAGGCCATGATGGCCCCTGCCCTACCGGAGGCCTTTGCCTGCGCATCGAGCACGGATTCATGCTGCTTGAGCCAGCGGTTCGTCAGAGGCTTTTCCATGCCAAGCGCGCGGATCACTTCGGCGTTCTGCACCGTTGTGTTCACGAAATGCGCCGCTCCAGCGTTGGCGCTGCCCGCTTCCTGCAAGAGACCGCGCGTGGCGAATTCGTTGGTCAGCGCCAGCGCGAAGATGATCATCGCTCCAACTGTTGCCACCAAGCCGAGCCATGGGTGGAAGGCAAACACCAAGGCGAGGAACAATGGCACCCAAGGCGCGTCAAAGAACGCCAGAATGCCCTGCCCTGTCAGGAATTCCCGCACCCGATCGACATCCTGCAACGTGGCATGCGCACCCGAGTTCGGCGCGAGCAACTGCTTGCGCACCACGCGGTTGAAGGCCGGGTTGGCCAGCATGTCGTCGAACTGCAACCCCGCGCGCACCAGCATCTTGGAGCGGATGAATTCCAGGATACCGTAGGTGACCAGAAGCGCCACGGCGATCCCGGTGATCATAAGCAGGGTGAATTCGTTCCGGCTGGCCAGCACGCGGTCATAGACCTGCAGCATGTAAAGCGGCCCGACAAACATCAGAAGGTTCGAGAAGAAGCTGAAGATCACGGTGGCGAAGATGATCGCCTTGAACCGTCCATAAGCTTTTTTGAGGGGCGACGTGGCTTTCATGCGCAAACGTCCTTTCGACTTAAAGCGACGAGGTATCGATGGTGCCTGCTCCGATACCGTCTAATTGTCAAATTCAATACACCAGACCAAGGGTTCATGCAATTGGCCTGCCATCCACCCCAGCTCGCCGTGATGAAAAAGCCGTATGCCGGCCCGAGGCAGGAGGACCGGCAGCAAAGACGCGCTTACGCGTCCTTGGGCAGCGCGCGCTGCAGGGCCTGCGCATAGGCGTTGCGCGCCGTCTGCACGATCGCCATCTCACGCTTCAGCTCGGCCAGCTTGTCGTCGCAGTACTTGGTGTTGAGCATGTTGTTGCGCGCCTCTTCCGAGAGCGCCTCGGTGTCGTATTCCTTGCCGTCGATGGTCACTGTGGCCATGGGGGTCTCCTGTCTGCAAATCAGTCCGTTGTTCTGGCGCTCTTATCCAAGTTTGCACGGGCCTGCAAAACGAAACCCTGATCAGGCGAACATGAAATCATTCAGCTGCGGCATGGTCGCCCCCGGGATGCTGACATCGAAGATCGTGTCATACCCCAGATCCTCGAGGGAGGCGACGGTCAGGGCCGACATGTAGTCTGTGGAGGCATCGAGAATTGGCGTCAGAATCTCGGTGGTAAACAGGCTCTCGGCCCAATGCCCGCCTTCGCTTTCAAGGGGCACTCCGAAATCGGATGAGGGATCCGCATCTGCCAGGCTTGGGAATTCCGCGTTATAGGCGGCAATCGCGTTGTCGCCGGTGAACCGCGCGTCCGCACCCGATGTGGCGAGACCCGGAAAATTAGCCCAAATTGTCCCAAACCCCAGAGCGTGGACCATTTCATGCATCACAGTATTGGTGAAGGTGCCATCCGACACTTGCCGTGCTGAATCTGCGGTATCGAAGGTCATTCTCCCTTCTGACGGCAGAAAGCTGCCTGGGCGGAGCACGGTCGGGCCAGCAAAGGCAAGAATACCGAACGGTCCATCGGGCTGGCCATCATCACCAATAATCGGTTCCAACACTGCCGTGATGCGGATGTCATCGATCGCGCCCTCATCCGGCAGATCCCCGGTGATCAGCGCCGACAGGTAATCGGCGGCTGTCTCGAAGGCTGCGCGCTCGGCGGACGAGAACCCACTCTCGAACACCACCTCGATGTTGAAATCCGAAGTCACGCCATTGCCGCCCTGCCCCGAGATATAGCTGTTGGCGCTCGCGACGCTGGTGTCGAGCACCACGGTGCTGGCCGAGGCCTGCCCATTGTCGAGCGACAGGGTCAGGGTCTCGGACCCTTCGGTCAGCTCATCCGCCACGATCGGAACCGTGATGCTGGCCGTGCCCCCTGCCCCGACGGTCGCGGTACCGGTCAACCCACCAACAACGTCAGAGGCACTGACTCCGGTGATCGTGTAATCGACATCCGTACCTGCCTCCACATTCGTGGTGGTCAGGATGAAGGTCGCCACATCACCTTCGGAAACCTGCGACGCATTGGGCGTCAGCGCAAAGAAGGGCGCAGTGTTGACGAGGGTGAAATCCGGCGATTGCGACAGGGTGCCCGCATCCACCGCACCGGGCTGCGGCACGACCGGCGCAGGGGTCGGGAGCGCCCCGGTCACCAGGTCGACACCCGGAACGGCAACACCGCCAAGGGTCAGCGTCAGGCTGGGCGCGTCGAAGGACAGGTTGACCGCCCCGTCGCGGAAGGCCAGCAGCTTGCCCCCGGCATCGGCGAGAACGGCCACGGGCCGGCCGGCGGCGTCGAACACGCTCAGCGTGGCGCCGGTGGCGGAAAAGGTGAAATCGGCGATATCCCCCGCAAGATCGAGGCGCTCGACATTGCCCGCGATCTCGAGATCGGTCACCCCGTCAAAGACCGCCACCTGTTCGGCTCCGTCGGATCCGATGATCCGGGATCCGGCGGTCGCGGCGAAATAGCTCTCGTTGGTCAGCAGGATACGGGGCATGGGAAAGATACCTTTGAAATTGGGACGCGAAAGCGCGGCAAATAATAAGGAGATAAAATATCTCTTTCGAGAGAGTGCCCCGGTTATCCGGCCATTTCAAGAAAAGGCCGCCTTGGTTCTTGCTGTTTCAGCACGGCACGAAAAAGGGGCGCCGAAGCGCCCCTGATCCTGTGATCCTCTTGCGAGGGATCAATGTGTTTAGAAGATGAAGCCATCTGTTTCGACAGCGTTGATGTCGGTCAGGCCTGTCAATTCGATTGTACCATCGAACTCATCCGACTGCGCAGTGATTTCAATGTTACCACCAGAAACACTGATAGCGAGATCGCCAATACCCGTAACCGCTGCGAACATGCTGAAATCGATACGGTCCGCACCGCCGGATGCGCCAACGGTAAAGTCACTGATTGTGACGTCACCGATGTTGTCGCCGGTAAACTGGAAGATTTCACGAACCGTTGCATCGTCGTTTGTGTAATCCAGAGCATCGGCTGCAGCAACATCGTCGATGCCAGAGTCATCAATCTGGATTGTGACTGGAGCATCATAATCAGCATTGGTTGCGTCGATGATGAAGTTGCTCTCGGCACCGCCCGAGAGGACGATGCTCGTCAGACCGGCTGTCGGATCGGTACCATCTCCAAGAGCCACAGTGAAAGTGCCATCACCAGCGTCAGACGTGTCGGACAAGGTCAGCGTGGCCAGAGTGTCATCATCTGTCGTGCTTTCATTCGTCAAGCCATTCAGTTCAACAAGACCACCATCATTCGACTGCTCAATTGTGAGGCTGGTCACATTTTCGTCCACGATCAAGTCGGGAGCAGCAGTGGTTTGACCTGCATCGCCTTCGAACAAAACTGTCAGAGACGCAGATGATGTTGCCAGCGTAAGCGCATCACCAGCCGTGCCTGCATCGAGTTCGTCCTCGAACGTCACATTGTCAAAGTCCGCAAGGTCGAGGGTAGCATCACCACCCAGCGTCACATCATCAATAAGCGCAAGGCCTTCTGCATTACTGACACCGCTCAGATCGAACCCGAGTTCAGTGTCGTCAAACGAGTTGTCACCACCTTCGATAAGAGCAAGAACGTCACCCGTTCCTGCACCAAGGTCAAGCGTATCACTTGCATCGAGGTTAGCCGCATCGAAACGCAGTGTATCGTCACCACCGCCAAGCGTGACAGTGTGATCCGCTGCAGCATTCGCCGTCATGTCAAGATCGATGGACCCAGCGCCAGAGACCGTCAGATCGGTCATTGTTGCCGCAATCAAGTCTGTACCACCAAGGATGATGGTGTTCTCACCAGTTGCCGTGATGGCAAGGCCAGTGATGACATCTGCACCACCAACTTCAACAGCAACAGTCTGAGAAGCTGCATTCACAACCATTGCCTGTGTGGCGTCATCGTCACCCAAGGCATCGTTTGAGTAGGTCCAAGTCGATGTATCGGCTGCAGTCGCAGTTTCATTAACACCCGCCGTCACGGCCTGTTCGATGTTGATGTAATCCGATCCTGTAACCGTGCTGCGATCTGTCCAGATCTGTGTTGCCGACGTCACATTGGCAAAGTCGTAATCATTAGCTGCAACAGTTGTCAGCAGATAGAACTGCTCGATATTCGCAGTGTCGCTGTCAAGATCAACGTCACTGCCATAGTCAGTAGTATTGACCTGCGCATTCAGACGGTCGGTTCCATCTCCGCCATCGATTGCATCAAACGGGTTGAACGTGCCCAGAGCGGCATTGAACGTGTCATCCGCTGCAGTCCCGGTAAACGCGCTGCCGCTGTCCACACCTGTTGTCAGGGTGAAGGTGTCGTCGGTACCGCCACCACCGGTGTCACCACCGCCAGTGTCGCCATCACCAAAGGTCGGCGCATCAGATGTCGTGGTGCCGTCGACCTCACCCGGCGCCGGTGTGATCGCAGCCGGGACCACGGGTGCGGTCGGATCGGCAAGATCGACCCCGGGGATGTCTTCGCCACCCACGGTCAGGCCGGTGCCGTCGACTGCCACGTCCAGCGCACCGTCGGAGAAGACGACCTGCTTGCCGCCGGAATCCGAGATTTGGGCAACCAGGTTGCCGTCGGTATCGAATACGTTCAGCTGACCACCCGTGGAGCTGAATGTATAGTCTGCAATCGCGCCGGAGAAATCGACCCGTTCCACGTTGCCATCAACCGTGGCGCCTGTGACGCCGTTCAGGATGACAACCTGTTCGGTGCCGCCGGAGCCGAGGATCTGGGTGTCGTCATTCGCGGTGTTGTATGTTTCACCAGCGCTCAGAATTACGCGTGCCATAGTATATTTACCCTTATGTCCGCTGTGTTGAGAGACGCCGCCCCCTGAACCCTCAGGGAGCGGCCAGTATTTTCCGATCGTTTAGACGATGTCGAAGCCGCTGAGCGATGTCAGCCCAAGCTCTTCCGCCGCCGTGAGGCCAACAAGCTCTACGGTGATGATGTCCGTTCCGTCGGTCCATGTCAGCACGGCTTCCCCGTTCGGGAAGGCATCCGGCGTCACGGCCGGTGTTGCCCCATCCGGGAAGTCCAGGCTGTCATTGGCCGGATCGAAATCGGTGATCGTCGCCGTGTAGGTCCCGTCCTCTTCGATGACGAAGGTCTCATCAACCGCATCGTCAGCCGTCGGGGCGTTGTCGGTAGCGTTCACGTTCTCGGTTGCCGTGCCGCCACCGCCTGTGCCGCCGCCGCCTGTGCCGCCACCACCGGTGGTGCCACCGCCAGCTGTGAGGAAGGCGCTGTAGGCTGCGGTGTCGAGGATGTTGGACGCGTCCAGACCCAGCGAGTCGCCGAAGTCGAGGCTGCCGAGAAGGTTCGCGGAGACACCTTCGTCACCGTCATCCTCGCTGGCATCCCAGGACAGTTCGAACACCTTGTACTCACCACGGTTGCCTTCGTTCTCGACCATGAGGATCGCTTTCGCATCCCCGTCGATCACGTCGTCATCGTCCTGATTGTCGACCACATCGAAGTCTGCCGCATCCAGCGCACCATCGTCGTAGTCATCGCCATCAAAGAGACCTTCGATGTCGGATGCCGACAGGCTTGCGAACGTGTCGTCGTCGTCGGGATCGTTTTCGTAGCGAACCACAACCACTTCGTTGGCATCGATGTCACCTGCCGGCGATGCGTCAACACCGTAATCCAGTGTGGTGGTGATCAAACGCTCGGACTGGCTGGAACCCGACGGGGTTTCCATGCTGGTCAGGTATGCGCCGAAGTCCAGGAAGTCCCGGCCTTCTTCTGCACCGGCTGTGAAGTTCATCACAGTGTCGTTGCCGAAGTCAGAACCGGTCAGAACGATGGTTTCGTTGCTTGCACCATTGATCAGCGCGTTGGCACCGCTCAGCGTGAACGCCGGAATGGTGTTGTCCACCGCATCCGTGCTCAGAACGATCAGATCGTTCCCTGCGCCTGCGTCGATGACAGTGTCAGTCTCTTCATCAGAGGCTGTACCCTCACGGTGCAGGTTGCTCATGCCCTCGCCGACAGCACCGTCGGTGGAGTTGGCAGCATCGCCTTCAACACTCAGACCATCGTACCAAGCATCTGCTTCTGCGCTTGTGCCGAGATCACCCGGTGCAACCGCATTAGCATCATCGAGGCTATCGATCTCGATTGTGGAATCCGCGAACAGTTCACGTGCCTCCGCTTCGACATCAGACCAATCGCTGGCTTCTTCGTAGTCGACCTGTTCGATATCGATCCGAAGATCGGACGCGTCGAAATCACCCGAAGTGTTGGATGTGATGATCAGCGTGTTGTTCGGGCCCATTTCGACCTTCAGCAACTTGCTGAGGATTGCATCCTCAGTGATCGCTTCCATCACAGCCGCGTTGATGTCCGCCTGCGTGCCGTAGAACTCGTTGCCACTCAGCAATTCGTTGAGTTCCACAGATGCTTCGTAACCATCTTCGTACTGGATCGCACCGTCAGCGTCATCTGCGTCTGTCGCCATGACACCGCCACCGGCTGCCAGATCACCATCAATACCCGCACCCGACAGGGTTACGGTGATGGTTGCGCCACCGATATAGGCATAGGACAGTGCTTCACCCGGCAGTTCATCTGCAGCAATGCTCGGAAGATCACCAGTTGCTTCACCAGCGCGAATGGCATCGAAGTTGAACGCCCACCGCGCGGAGTTGCCATTGGATTCGTCGCCCGATGTGTCGATGAAATCGTCACCCGAACCTGCATCGATGTTGGCTTTGCCGATACCGGAAAGCGTGATCGTATCGTCCGCCGAACCTGCGTCGATAGTCACATCATTGAGGATCGCCTGGTTCAGCTGCTCATTGTTGTTCCCATTGTCAGGGTTGGAGCCAGTCGAAACGTCGTTACCGTCATTCAAATCGAAATCAACAGTGATCGCATCTTCACCACCGCCGGTCGACACATTGAGAGAAGACCCTGCGTAGTCAAGCGCGTCACCATCAAGAAGTATGTTGACAGTATCGTCGCCACCACCTGTGGTCACATTGTACGCTTGGGCGGTCTCATTGCCATCATAGAGCAGCGCCAGCGATACATCGCCACCGCCCTGCGCCGTGATAGTGTCGGCGTTGGTGATCCGGCCGGCAAAAGTGACCGGGTTTGTCGCAGTCGCGATTTCACCGAGCGTCAGATCACCAAGGAAGGCATCCGCGTTGATCAACTCGAGGTCACCATTCTCCGCGTTGTCGACAAACCTGTCCGTGATACCGTCACCGTCAGTATCGATGAATGTATCATTCTGATCGAAACCATTACGAACGGTCAGGCTGGCATAGGAGTCGCCCGCAGCAAAAACCGGATCGGTTGCGATGAAGACTTGAGCAAGTTCATCGCCCGTCGATGTGATCGTGCCAAGATCGGACGGCTTGGTCATGCCACCATTCGGGTCTTCGTTTCCGGCACCCAGAACGTTGATGTTGAACACTTCGATACCATCGGCAATGCCGTCGGCTGTTTCTGTATCCTTGCCGCCAATGATGAGGTCACCACCTTCGCCACCACGGCCTGCCTTGTGCAGATCGATGTCAATGGAGATCGGCTGATCTTCAACTTCATTCGATGACCGGAAGCGGCCGAAGACGTCATACTCGCCGATTGCCTCCTCGATCCGCGAGAAACCAGTTGCCTCGATGAATGTGCCGTCACCCGATGTCAGAACGATTGCCGGGATATCATCAGATTCCGAACCATCATCGATAAAGGTTGTTTCGACAATGGTCGGATCCAGCGTCAGCGTGGTGCCGGCCGGCAGGGTGCCGTCAGCAATCAGGGCCTGAAGCGGTGCCTGCAATGCGTTCACGAAACCCTGATGCGTGCCCGCTACGTTTGCAGCATCGGCTTGAAGAGTCACTTCGACTGCGTCAGCACCTTCACCTACTGTGAAACGGATACCATCAACGTCGATGTTGTTCAGGCGGTTCGGGTTACCCGCAAGTTCCGCATCTTCGTCCAACAGGAAGTAGAAGATTTGACCCTGCGCTTCCTGACCCGACAACAGATAGTCATTGTCGAAATAGACTTCGAGATCGGATGCGTCAAAATCACTGTTGAAGTTGTCGGTGTGATCCATGGTCACGGTGATTTCGGACGTATTACGGGCCGTACCACCAGCGGTCAGTGTCGTCAGGTTCTCAATCGTCAGGTCGCCATCGGAGTAGTAGGAACCAATTTCGTTGTGACCGTTGATGTTCTTGGCATCAACAACGATGTCGTTGTCACCAAACGCAGCATCACGCGCCTCAATATCAATCTCTTCGATATTTGTAATACGCGGCTGAATATCAGTAGAGTCTGTAAATGAGACACCAATGATTTCCGATGTCAGCTCCGCATACAGACGATCGTTGCCCGCGCCACCATCGAGACGGTCAGCGGAAGACAGCGAGTTGGAAATGCCGCCAGCAAACGGGTTCTGCTGGATGTAGGCGTTGAACTCGTCGTCATCGGCCGTGCCATCGATGACGTCGGTTGCCGATGTCAACAAGTATTCCTCACCCGGAACCGGCGCCGGAACAAAGAAGTTGTCGATGGTCTGCTTGGCCGCAGCAACGGTTGCCTGCGCGTCGGTCACGCCTTCAATGATCGACTTGGCGCTGTTCTGAGCGGCTGTGTCGCTGGTGTAGTCGATTGCCGCGGCTTCAGCTGCGTCGGTCCAGGATGTGGCAACTTCGATCTTGTTCAGGATCGTTGTGCGGTCATTGCCCTCTGCAGAGTCCTGAGCACCTTCGATGATGGAGAGAATGATCTCACCAACGGACAGAGCACCGGTGCCATCGATGGCTGCAAGCAGCGCGTCGCTCCAGAATTCGAGACCGGCTTCATCAGGCTGACGGTTGAAGAGGTTCAGGTAGACCTCTGCGATGAATGCGTTCGCCTGCTCAGCAGTGGGGTCTTCCAAGAATGGATACGCGATCAGCGTTTCGGGCTGCGTTGCGAAATCAGTGGCGATGTCCGCAAGGCTAAGGTTGGGGTTGGCAACGGCGCCTTCCCAGAAATCTTCACCCACCGGGTCCGCCGCGCGGTCATAGTAACCGATGTAAATCGCTGCGAGCTGTTGCTCGGTCGTCAGCGTGCTTAGGTCGAGAGCCATAGCTTGTCTTCCTCTTAAATTTCGGTGCCCGATTTATTCGGCCCCATCAACGATCTTTGTTGTCGCGATTAAAACAATGTACAAATTTTGTATAAATTTGTCATTTCACGATCAACTGTGCAGTCTTGTAATAATAAGATTCTCGCAGAACAAGCAAAAATGTATAGCAATTTACACACCCCAAACCGCTAGTTATGGTATAATATTGTTTATAAAGGGTTTTTTATCTTCCTTTTGGGCTTCTGGTTGCGCAACTGCAACAAAAGGCGGGCAAAGTTAGTGCTCTTTTGATATCTTTGGTGCTGATCAGGACGGGATGGCACGACGCGCCACCTCCTTTGGATCGGTCATTGCGTGCCGAACGGAGCGCATCAGAAGCATCTTCAGGATGTGAGCGGGTTCATTATTTTATCTGGTAAATATAATTACCGGATTTTTATTTTTATCTGGTATTTTTTATTACCCGGTATTTCAGGATACCCGATAAATAGAAACATCTGGTTATTTAGTTAATCTGGTTTTTAAACCTATCCGGTAACTCAGAACACCCGATTTTTGCTTTAACCCGATTTACAAATAAATCAGATTTTCCTATAAATCGGATATTATTATAAATCCGGTAAGACCTTTTATCGGAAAAATAAGAGGAGCCATCAATGCCAACCATCGTCGTGGCCTCTCCCAAGGGCGGTGCCGGGAAATCAACGACAGCCGTGCTTTTGGCCACAGAGCTTGCACATGAAGGCGTGCCCGTCACGATGCTCGACTGCGACCCCAACAGATCGCTTTCCCTCTGGGCTGGCCAATCCGAGCTCCCCAAAAAAATCAACGTTCTGTCCAACATCACAGAAGCGGATATCGTGCGAACGATCAAATCGCACGATCAGGACGGCCAGATCGTCATTGTCGATCTCGAAGGCGTCGCGTCACGGCTCGTCAGCCGCGCCATCAGCCAGGCAGACCTCGTACTCACGCCGATGAGGGCAACGACGCTCGACGCGACAATCGGCGCGCGCGCGCTGCAGCTCATCGCAGAAGAAGAGGAAGCCCTCGACAGAAAAATTCCACATGCCGTCGTCTTTACGATGACCAAGGCGATTGTCTCAAAGCAGCACAAGGGCATCGAGGCCTCGCTGCGCGAGCAAGGCGTCGACGTCATTGACCCGCCATTGATGGAGCGAGCGGCATTTTCCGGTCTCTTCGCCTTTGGCGGTGATCTCTATTCCATGCCCGCACAAGGCAATATGGTCGGTGCCCGCGACAATGCGCGTGCCTTCGCCATGCAAGTTTACAAACGTCTGGCAGAGGAGGGCTAACCCATGTCCGACAACAATCCATTCGGGATTTCCTTGACCCCCGGAAAACTGCGATCGAAGCCCAAAGATACAAGCCCCGGAACCGTCGCCAAAACAGACGAAGCCGCCGAAAAACACGGTTTCGTCGATCGAAGCCCCCAGAAGCGCCGGGGCCGAAAACCCAGCCCCCGAACCGGTCAGGTCCACGCAAAGGTGATGCCGGATGTGGCCAGGGAGATCGCAGCAGAAGCGCGCTTTCGCGGCGTGCAACAGGGCGTGATCCTCGAAGAGGCATGGGCGGCCTATAAGGCCCAAAACGGACAGTAAAGTCACGGCACGCGGTCACATAATCCCGGCAATCCAGGGTCAAGATCGGCTTGAAAGGCTCCGCAGGATGCGCGATGGCACAAACGCCATGCGGCCCGAAGATCATGCGGGAAGATGAGCAGAACATCTTGAAACCAAGACAAAAGGGCAGGGGACCGCACATGACACAGGATCATCCGACCGAACCCGCAAAAGGACCGACCCGGCACCGGCCTTCGGTTGACACACGCTTGGCCGCGCCCGCCAAGGTGACCGCGCCGCCCATGACCCCCAGCCCCATAAGAACCAGCAAGCTGGAGCGCGACACCCCTCTCCCGAGCAGCACCAGAATCACCAAGCCAGAAAAATCCGCGATATCCGTCGCCCCAACAACACCGGCAGAATCCATGAGCATGACCAGCCGCCGCAAACCCAGCCCGATCAGACGCCTCAAACGCTATGTCTCGGCGGTCTTCAGACTGGGACGCACCGAACACATGGCCGAAGATGCCCGCACGCGCATCAACCGCGACGAGCTGCGCCTGGACCATGTCGAGGGCGAACTGGGCCGCCTCGAGCGTGACATCCACGAAATCTGGCAGAGTTCAGACGACAAGGACCGCAACATCGCAGAGCTCCGAAACATGCTTCGGGACAGTGATGCGATCGGTGCGAGGCTGCTCGACGATATTGCTTTTCTGCAACAGCGGCTCGATCAGCACAATGTCCTGACCGACAGCCTTGTCCACGAATTCCGCAACAAACGCGCGCTTTTGCAGGAGACCCTCCGAGCCGAAACATCGCTGATGGCTCGGGTCTTTGCGGACCTGTCGCGCCGGGTGGACCAGGTTGGACAGCGGGTGGGCGTTGCTGCCGAGAACCTGACCGCCCCGCCACCACAGATCGGACTGCCGGCCTCCGAAGGTTTTGATGCCTTCAAGAACGGCTTCTATCACCGGCTGGAAAACCGCTATCGTGGCTCGGTCGAGGAGATCGCCGACCGTCTGCGCATCTACCTGCCCGATGTCGAAGCCGCCGTCATACGCACAGGTGGCAAGCCGGTAATGGATATCGGCTGCGGCCGCGGCGAATGGCTGGGCTTGCTCAAGCGCGCCGGGATCACCGGGTTTGGCGTCGACACCAACGCGGTGCAGATCGAAGCGGCGAAAGAGCAGGGGCTGGATGTGCGTCTGGGCGATGCGCTCAAGGCACTGGCGGAGATGGAAGACAACAGCCTTGCGATGATCTCGGCCCATCACCTCGTCGAACATCTGCCCTTCGACGCTGTGGCCTGGATCGCCCGCGAGGCACTGCGCGTGCTGGCACCCGGTGGCATCCTGCTCTTCGAGACACCCCACACCCGCAACGTGCTGGTGGGGGCCACGACCTTCCACACCGATCCCACGCATCTGAAACCAATGCCGGAACAGGTGCTGACCGTGCTGTTTGATACCGCCGGGTTCGACCCCGTCGAGGTACGTGCGCTCAACCCCCATGCGCGGTTCAAGGAATTCCTCGACACGCCCGATTTCAACGACGAGCTGGCCTTCCTGCTCTTTGGTCCGCAGGACCTCGCGGTGCTGGGCACCAAGCCCAAACCAGCTGAGGAGGAGTAAGACCATGCGCATCGGTGTTCTTCGCACACAGGTCCCCTTCGTGCAGGGCGGGGCCGAACGGCATGCCGCCAATCTGGTTTCCGCCCTCAACCAATACGGCCACGAGGCGACCGAGATCACGCTGCCCTTCAAATGGTATCCTGGCGAGGTGCTGGCCGATCACATCCTCGCCGCGCGGATGCATGACATCTCGGAATTCGAGGGCGTGCCGGTGGATCTGGCCATTGGACTCAAGTTCCCCGCCTGGCTCGCCAACCACCCCAACAAGCTGTTCTGGATCATCCACCAGCACCGCTCGGCCTATGACCTCTGGTCGGCAGGCGATGCCGACCTGATGCACGACCCCGATGGCGATGCGCTGCGCCAACTCATCCATGCCGAGGACCGCGCCGCCTTTAGCGCCAGCCCACACCCGCTTTATGCCAATTCCGGCAACGTGGCGAAACGCCTGAACCAGTATCTCGATCTGGAGGCGACACCGCTCTACCACCCGCCGCCCAATGCCGAACGGCTATGGCAGGGCGAATACGGAGACTACCTGTTCGCGCCTGGCCGCATCAACCCGTCCAAGCGGCTGGAACTGATCCTGCGGGGGCTCGCCGCAGCACGCTCGAAGATCCGTCTGGTGATCGCCGGTGTGGCCGAAAACCCCGGTTACCAGCAGGATCTGCACGCGCTGGCGCTGGAACTGGGTGTGGCCAACCGGGTGACATGGCTGGGCCGGGTCGATGACGAAACCCTGTTGCGCCATTACGCCGAGGCCCGCGCGGTGGTCTTCGTGCCGCAGGACGAGGATTACGGCTACATCACGCTCGAGGCGATGCTGGCCGCACGGCCCGTCATCACCGTCACCGACGCAGGCGGACCGCTGGAATTCATCACCGATGGGCAGGAGGGCCGCATCACCTCGCCCAAGCCCGCGGAACTGGGTCAGGCCTTCGAGGAACTGATGTCCGACCCAGCGCTCGCCGAACGCATGGGGCAGGCCGGTCTGGCGCGCTACACCGACATGCAGATCACCTGGGAACATGTGGTCGAAACCCTGGCCGGGCGCAGCGATCAGGCCGTTCACCCGACACCCCTGCCCGGCGATACGGGGCAGGTGGCCGCAACCCCCACGGAGAACGCCGCAGAGGCCGCTCCAGAGCTGTCACCCCAGGATCAGGCGGTCCAAACCCTTAAAGCCGCCATCGCGCCTCCTGCGCCCCCTGAGGACCTGCCCTTCGACAGCATCGAGGAGGTGCTCTCGGCCTATGCCTTTGACGAACTGCCCGGCCTGCTGGGCGACGACGCGCCCCCGATCGATGCCGGCCTCGCCAGCTATCTCGGCACGCACTGGACGCGCTACATGACCACGCTACGGGCGCTGGATGGCATTCCGGTCACCTCTGCGCTCGATGTGGGTGTCTTCCCGCCGCTGGTATTCCAGGCGCTGCTGGCCAACCACTTTCCCGGCGTGCAGATGTCGGGCCTCTGGGAAGGCCCCGATCCCTATCACCAGAGCATCCGCGCCTATTCAGGGGAACACCCGTCCTTCGACATCAGGCTTGAGGCCGCCAATTCCGAACGCGATCCCTGGCCCTATGCCGACAACAGCTTCGATCTGGTCACGGGGATGGAGATCCTCGAACATCTGGCGCTCGACCCGTATTTCTTCTTCTCCGAGGCCGCGCGCGTTCTGAAACCCGGCGGGCACATCCTGCTGACCACCCCCAATGTCGTCAGCCATCGCGGCGTGAACAAGATGCTGAACGGCACCGCGCCCTATTCCTTCGGCATCTTCGTGCCCTCGGGCGGCGTTTACGGGCGGCACAACCGCGAATACGCACCCCAAGAGCTGCCCGAACTGGGGCAGGCGGCGGGGCTGGAGACCGTGTCGCTGCGCACGGTCGATGTCTATGATCGCAAGGTCGATCCCCGCACCGCCGA
The DNA here is from genome assembly GCA_041725935.1 of Pelagibaca sp. GTDB lineage: Bacteria > Pseudomonadota > Alphaproteobacteria > Rhodobacterales > Rhodobacteraceae > Marivita. The sequence continues at coordinate 29,187 of JBGRQD010000026.1, read as the reverse complement.
GCTTCTGGTCGACCGAGAGGACGATCTGAGCTTGCGCGGAGAAACCATCTTCTACCTCGCGCAGAAGGCGGGCAAAGCCACCGGCCTGCCCAAACGCTTCTATCATGGCGACCCGACCCGCATGGCAGGCGCGCTCTCCGTCGCGTCGATCGAAGACGCCACGGGCCTTACCCGCATCTCCGCTACGAACCGCTCGACCCAATGGTGGTCGGTCTCGGGGGATCAGGCCATCTGCATTTTGGCCGAATGGATCGGCACCGAGGGCACCCTGCGCCACCAGCACCTGATGCAGCCGATCACTACCCCCGTTGCGCCTCATACGAGCGGAGAGATCGCCCTGCGGCTCGACCCTGCTGGCACCGAAGACCAGGGCAGTCTGCGCCTGCATCTCTACCAGGCCGGTGTCGGTGTGATGACCGGTTCGGGCCGCGCCGCCACCCTCACGTTGCCCTGCTCGCAAGAGGCGTTCCTGCGCATCGTCCACTCCACCCCGCTGCCGGGGACCGCGTCATGAAACCCGCAAGAAAACCCAAAGTCCACTGGGTCTCGCCCATCCCCGAGGCCAATACCGACATCGCCCATTACACCTATCGCATCCTGCCGGAACTGGCTGCGGCCACGGATCTGACGGTCTGGACTGACGCGCGCCACTGGGACCGGTCGGTGGACGCGATCTGCCCGGTGCGCAAACTCGACCCACACCGCACCCTGCCGCGCGATTTCGCAAAGGCAGGCCATGGCGACGGACCGGATGCGATCTTCATCCATATCGGCAATTCCTGGGTCTTCCATTCGGGCCTCCTGCAACTCGCGCGCCGCGTGCCATCGATCATCGTGCTGCATGATCTGGCCATCCAGGAGATGCTGCACGACGCGATACGCTTTGCCGGGTTCCCGCGCGACACCTACGAGGCCGAAATGCTGCGCTGGTACGACGAACCGGGGCTGGCTGCCGCGCAGGAGGTGCTGGCCCGCCGCTCAGGTGCCAATGTGCTGTCGGACACCTATCCCGGCTTTCACCTTGCCCTGGATCGTGCCGTCGCGGTGCTGTCGCACACCCCCGCCGCGTTCGAGGCGGTGAAGGCCGCCGGCATCGTGCCCTCCTACCAGCTTGACCTGCCGTTCCGCCCGTCCAGCGCGGCACCCTCGTCCAGGCGCGCGCAGGACGGTCCGCTCAGGCTGGTGCAGTTCGGCCATATCGGCCCCAACCGCCGCCTCTGGGAGGTGCTGGAGGCGCTGGGGCCGCTGAAGGACGAGATCGACTTCCGCCTCGACATCATGGGCAATGTCTGGGACCGCCCGCTGCTGAGTGAAAAGCTTGAACGCTTCGGTCTGGAAAATCGCGTTGAGGTGCATGGTTTCGTGCCCGAACCCGAGCTCGACGCGGCGCTCGCCGAGGCGCATCTCGTCTTCAACCTGCGCTATCCCACCATGGGAGAGGCATCGGGCAGCCAGCTGCGCATCTGGAACGCCGCCGCCGCCGCCGTGGTCACCGATCTGGGCTGGTACGGTTCCTTGCCCGACGACACGGTGTTCAAGATCCCGCTGGAAGGTGAGACCACAGCACTTCAGGATCTGGTCCGTCGCGTGAATGCCGACCGCTCCCTCGGTGCCACCCTCGGCCAGACCGGCCGTGCCCGGCTGGAAGCCCGCCACACGCCGGCGCTCTATGCCAAAGGCATCGCCGAGATCGCCAACAGTTTTGCCGAGGACGCGACACACTCCCTACATGCCCGCCGCGTCCGAGAGACGCTTGCCAAGGCCCCCCACAAGACGCCGCTCTACGAGACCGCGCTCAAGAAGCGGATGTCGTTCTAGACGGCGCATCGGGCACCCGATTTCGGCATCGCACCCGGTAAAATCCAAGCCGTTGAGACCCGCACGCACCTGCTCCTGACGGGACAAGACGTGGAACACGCGCCAAATTTTGCGCGTTTCCCCATCTGTCGCTGCATCTCGCAGCCCGATCCAAAACGAGGAGAAGATCATGACCTGCAAACCCAAGCTCATAGCCTGCACGATGACAGCCATCGCTCTTGTCAGCGGGCCGGTGGCTGCACAGGATCCCAACGCCCGGACGGACGATTCATGGATCAGCATCAACGGCACCGTTGCATCGCCCACCGCCTCTGCTTTCACGCTGGATTACGGCGACGGCGTCATCACGGTCGAGATGGATGACTGGGACACTTACGGCGATGCCTACGGCCTGCTGGACGGTGATGACGTGACTGTCTACGGGCGCATCGACAACGACTTCTACGAGGCCCGCGCCATCGAGGCCAGCAGCGTCTATGTCGACAGTCTGAACACCTATTTCTATGCCAGCGCCGCCGACGAAGAGGGCGGAGTCGCATGGACCCATCCCTGGACCGTGACCAAGCGGATGGTCAGCGGCATGACGACGATGCGCGGTATGGTCACCGCAGTCTCCCCCGACGAGCAGGAATTTACCCTGTCTGTGGGCGGCACCGAGACCACGGTAGAGACCGACGAGCTTACCTACAATCCGCTCGATGACACAGGTTACCAGAAGGTGGATGTCGGTGACCGGGTAAGCGTCAGCGGCCAGACCGACGGCGACTTCATCCAGGGCCGCATGTTCAACGCGGAAACCGTGATCACCCTGTCGGACAACTCCGATCAGGGCTGACACGAAGAGCCTTAGCGTGACCTGGCCAGCTATTCTCTGGCCGGGTACGAAGGATACCATCCTGAAAAACCGTCGTTCCTCAGAGCCTTGTCTTCAGGACGCGCCGTCTTTTTTCAATGCAAAAAGGCTGAACCGCATCCATCTGTTCACTGCCCTTTGGCAGCATTCCGGAAGCCTTCCTGAGTGTTAATAAGTGTTAGACTCGTGTTAAGCCTCCTTCGAGGCCTCTTTTTCCAAGCAACTTCAATCACTTCCAGATACCCCCTGTGTGTAAAGTGGTGATTCTACGTGTGTAAAGTGGTGATTCACCGTGTGTAGAGTGGTGATTCCCGAATCGTGCTGCGAACCCGCTTGAAAGCCTGTGGATAACCCCTTGAGGCGACTCGTGTTTTCCGGCTGAAGCGTGTGTGAAGTGTCGAAGGGACCGTGTGTGAAATGTCGTTTGGGTCTTGGCGTGTGTGAAATGTCGTTGTACGGTGCTCTGTGTGTGAAGTGTCGTTGAGGAGCGTGCCATGTCCACCGGGCCAACCGCCTATCCGCTGCTGCCGGATCGCCATCCGCAAGGGGATTTCTTTGTCTGCGACATTCTCGATGCCGCCCCCAAGGGCGACATGGGATCGATGGAGCACCCGATCTTCTCGCTCTCGACCAAACCCGACACACGGCCCCGCCGTTACGAGCACAACGGCGTCACCATCGACATCAAGCCCTCGGTCGACGGGCTGGCCACGGTGCATGACCGGGACATCCTGATCTACTGCATCTCCTCGCTCATCAAAGGCATGAACGACGGCAAGGAACCCCAGCAGGTGATCCGCTTCCAGGCCGCCGACCTGCTGAAAGCCACCAACCGCATGACCACGGGGCGTGGCTACAACCTCCTGAAGGCCGCGATGGAACGGCTCGCAGGCACGCGGATCTCGACCAACATCACCACCGGCGGGCAGGAAATCTTCGAGACCTTCGGCCTGATCGAACGCGCCAAGATCGTGCGCGAAACCCGCGATGGGCGCATGCAGGAGGTCGAGGTCAAGCTGTCGGACTGGGTCTTCAACGCGATCCGCGCGCAGGAGGTGCTGACGCTCAGCCGCGAGTATTTCCGTCTACGCAAACCGCTGGAGCGGCGCATCTACGAGCTGGCGCGCAAGCATTGCGGCCGCCAGAAGGAATGGCGCGTGTCGATGGCGGTGCTGCAGAAGAAATGCGGCTCGGGCTCCACCCTGCGCGAATTCCGCCGCCTCGTGCTGGCCATCGCCAAGGAGGACGAGGAATACAGCCACATGCCGGATTACGAGATCCGCATCGACGACGTGAAGGACCAGCTCGTCGCCCGCTCGCGCGGTACCGTGGGCGACGACCGCTCCGATGCGGTCGAGATCCCGGCCCTCGACCCGGAAGTCTACGACATGGCCCGCGCCGCAGCCCCCGGCTGGGACGTGCACGTCATCGAAGCCGAATGGCGCGCCTGGGCCAGCAGCACGCCGCGCAATCCGGAAATGGCCTTCCTTGGGTTCTGCAAGAAATGGGCGCAGCAGCGCGGGGAGCCTTGATCGCTCAGCCCGAGAAACAGCGCCAGCGCACGGTTCACGCTGACCATGGTCGCCTCGTCCAGATGACCAAAGACCGGCCCGATCTTGTCGGCCTGCACGGTCATCGGCTTGTCCAGCATGATCTATGAAGGCGCGCGCAGCCCGTTTTCATGCGTCGGCGCTACCGTCGGGCGCAGCAAAGGGCCTCCAGCAGGGTCGAGGTGATGGGCAGGATCGTCACGGAACCCAGCCCTGCGAACTGGTCGGATTGGATGACAAGGGTGGGTCGGGGTTTGCCATAGGCGCCCTGAAGCGCCACCGTGACAAGGTCGCCGCGCCTCAGGTCCAATCGTCCAGATCCGCCGCCGCCGCATCCATGAAGCCAGACAGGTCCGCGTCCTGCCGCTCTGCCGCGGCAATCAGCGCGGCCTGCCTGCGGCATTCCTCGGCAAAGCCCGGGCGTCGGGTGTCGGGCACCCAGATCTGCACCGGACGCAGCCCCGCCGCGCGCAGGGCGTCGCGATGCTTTTGCACGCGGTCTGAAACAGGCGTGGTCATGATCGTCTCCTTGCCCGTTACATGTTACATTAGGCTTGTGATGATTCAATATGCGTCATGCCCATCTCTGCGTGGCATGCCGGCGGGTACAACAAGCGAAAATATCACGGCTTAAAAAGCCTTTAATAGGTCCGATCCGGTCACAATGTTTCGCGCGCGAAACATTTTTTCAGGGCAGCATCACCCCTCCCGTGCCTGCCGTTCAGACGAGGCCGGGCTGCGCGACATCGGCAAAGGGGCGCAATCCGGAAATGGCCTTCCTTGGCTTCTGCAAGAAATGGGCGCAGCAGCGGGGTGAGGGGTCGGCGTCAAGCGGCCTGTCCTGTGGGATATTCGGATGACTGGACGTTGCTTGCCAGGGGGTCGCCTTGCGGTTGTGAAACGCATCGCGTAAGGCGGGCGCAGACTCCACCACAGATTGTCCAATCCAATACATATCATGGATACCTACCGCCAGGATATCGATGGCCTGCGGGCCTTTGCCGTGCTTGCCGTGATCGTCAACCATGCCGATCCGATGGCCTTGTCCTCCGGGTTTCTGGGGGTCGACGTGTTCTTCGTCATCTCGGGTTACGTGATCGCGCTGTCGCTGATGGGCAACGCCTCTCAGCCCATCGGGGGCTTTCTGCGAGGCTTTTACACCCGGCGCATCAAACGGCTCATGCCGGGACTGATCCTCTGCGTCGCGGCGTCCTCGGCAGTACTTCTTGCGATCGATACCAACCCGGAAGTGTCTCTCAGGACCGGAGCTGGGGCCCTTTTCGGGGTTGCGAATATCTATCTCTATTTTCAGCAGCTCGATTACTTTGCCGCCGATATCGGATTCAACGCCTTTACTCACACATGGTCTCTGGGCATCGAGGAACAGTTCTATCTGCTGCTTCCAGCCCTCTTCTGGTGGGGTCTTCGGGCCCGCAGTCCTGGCCTTCTGCTGGGGGGTATCGTCCTGCTCTCCGGGTTGTCCTTCGCGGCTTTTCTCGCGCTGCGTGATACGCAGCCCATTGCCTCCTTCTACCTGTTGCACACACGGTTCTGGGAGCTGGGTGCCGGGGTTGCTCTGGCGCTCTTGTTCAACTCCCGGCCTGAGGCTACCCCTGCACCACAGTCCTCAGGGGTGTGGATTGGCTGGCAAGGGCTGTTTCTGCTTGGGCTCCTGGGCAGCTTGGCCTTGGCAGAACCGGATGGCCGGGTCATGACCGCGCTGGTGGTCGTGTTGACGATGATGTTGATCGCCGCGCCCGACCGGACCTGGCTCCTGCAAAACCCGGTGGCAGTCTATCTCGGGCGTATCTCCTATACGCTCTACCTCTGGCACTGGCCACTGTTGGTGTTCCAGCGCTTGGCGCCTGATGCTTCCTGGACGCAGCCAGCACCCCTGATCGGGGGTCTCTTCGGGGCGTCTATTCTGTCCTATCACCTGGTGGAACAACCACTGCGCCACAGGCCTTGGTCTTCAGGGCAGCGCTGGGATGTGCCGTACGGGCTGGCCGCCTCCGGTGTGCTGGCTGTTGCGCTGATCGTCACCCCGAAACCAGCTCCAGCACCCTCGCTGGACTCGCTGATGGCGATGGAGACCTTCAACCTGCCGTTGCCCTCTGGTGATGATCCCTACGATCCGACCTGTGTCGTCGATGATGGGCGCCGCCCGCTTCGGGACGACACGTTCGAGCGCTGTACCTTCCCACCGGATGCCGGGAGTGATGCGCCGATGATCTGGGCGATGGGAGATTCCCATGCGGGCCATTTTCAGGGCCTTCTGGTTAAGTTGCACCAAAAGCACGGGATCGGATTTCATCTTGTTGAAACCGTGGGTCAGTTCTTTCCTCCGCTTCCGGAGGACAATCCGACCTCCCGCCTCGCGCTGCTTGACATGATGCGCGACCGGATGCAGCCGGGGGATGTCGTGCTGCTCGGCCGTCTCTACTTGACCCGCACCGATCCCTTGGCGGTGAGAGAAGATGTGTTCGATACTTGGCTCCCATCGCTGGGGACTTTCCTTGAAGAGATGGCCGCGCGTTCTGTCACGGTGGTTATCCCTGGACCACCCCCTGCCTTTCGTTTTGCCGATATCCGGGGCTGTGCCCGCGACGATCTGCAATCCTGCGCCGTGCCGAGAGCACCACTCCATGCGCTTGTTGTGGATGTCGAGCGTGCCCTGCAGAGCCTGGCTGCTGAGCACGACAACCTGCGGGTCTTGCCGGTTTTCGATCTCCTCTGTCCCCCAGCGCAGCGAACCTGCAGCCCATCTCGGAGTGGCGTCTTTACCATGCGTGACAGTGATCATCTCAATGTCTACGGGGCAAGTCTTCTCGAAGAGCGACTTCTCGAGGGGATTGGGTTTCGATAGACGCATCGAAAACGTCGAAACCCATTCCTGACAGACCCCGAATGGGTCCGAACCGGACCCAATGCTTCGTGCACGAAACATTTTGCCAACCAAGGATCATCCCTTCAGCGCTTGCCGCCCGGTTCCATCCTGACAGTGGCGCATCGCTGGGAAATAGCGTTCATCTTGAGGACGTGGCTTCTTCGGAGCATTAATTTTAGCATGATCAGAAGGAGTCGCCATCATGCCCCGACGTCTCTGCGCCGACATAACCCCCAATGTGACCAAGCTGAAGCGGGATCCGATGGGTACAGTGGCGGCGGCCGAGGGGCATGCGATTGCGATCCTCAACCGCAACCAGGCGGCGTTCTATTGCGTGCCGGTGGCCGAATACGAAGCGATGCTTGGGAAGATGCAGAGTTGAATGCTTTGGCCGATGAACGTCGGGATATGGCCGAAGTTTCGGTCGATCTGAACGCCCTGTGAGCAGCGCTTCAAGACCGAAACCTTCAAGGAATGGGACAAGCGGGGCGCGACAGTGCGCGCCCAATTCAAGAAGAAGCCCACGGAACACCTGATCGCGCCACATGTGCCTGCCGCGCGCCTGTCTGGAAGTCTGGTGCGCTACAAGATCAAGCTGGCATCGTCAGACGACAGGCTGGTCTACGAAGTCCGGTATACCGAATTGGTCGTTGTCGTGATTGCGGTGTGCAAGCGAGACCGCGGACAGGTCTACGGCAAGGCGCAGGAACGCTGATGTCGAATATATCCGACCCTCATCCCTCCAACGCCGCCATCACGTCTCGACCCACATCGTCCCAGCTGCGCAGGGGGGTCCCAGCGATCCGCGCCTCCAGCGCTGTGCGCTCCGACAGATCCAGACAGCGCAGCACCGCCGCCTCGATGCTCTGCATCGACGCAGGGTCGCAATAGGCCACCATGTCGCCGCCCACCTCGGGCATGGACGAGGTCCGCGACACCACCCCGGTCTTGCCGTAGCTCAGCCCCTCGCCGATCGGCAGGCCCCAGCCTTCGTAAAGGCTGACCGTCGCGGTGAAGAGACAGTTGCGGTAGAGATAGGCCAGTTCGGCGTCGCTCGGCGTCTCGATGAAACTCACCCAGCCGCCCAAGCCGCCGGTGGTCTCCAGCATCCCCAGGAATTCTTCGGTCAACCAGCCACGTTTGCCCGCCAGCACCAGACGGGGCAATTCAAGCTCCGGGTCGCGGGCCATGTGCGCCCAGGTCTGGGAGAGCCGCCAGAGGTTCTTGCGCGGCTCAATGGTGCCGACGCACAGCACGTAAGGCAACAAGGCCGCTTCGCGCACGGTGGTCGACACCGCGCCCGCCGCGCGGCTGCGCGCCAGCATCGTGGCATGGATAGCGGGCAGCCCGCCATTCAGCTTGGGGGCGGGGTCGACCCCAAGCTGTGCCTGCGCCAGTGGCGTCACATGGATCGGCAGGTCTGCGCCCAATACGCTCAGGAACTCCTGGAGGTCGCGGGCGGTCGAGGCGGAGTTGGCCAGATAGCCAGCGCAGTAGTCCGGGGTCTCCGACAACCAGTCGTAATAGCTGCGGGCAGCCTTGAAATCGGCCATCTCGGGAAGCTTCATCGGGATGAGGTCATGCACCATGACAAGGACCTTCAGGCCCAGACCCTTGCCGGCGCGGAAGGCTGTGACCAGATCCGGCATGCCCCAGATCGCGCCCAGACCACACAGCGTGTCGCCCGGTCGAGCGACCTCGGAAAGCGGCCGCAGACGCGGTGCTGCGGGCAGCAGGGCCGGTGCGGGCGGAGTGCCTACGCCGGCCGGATCGATCCCGCGTCTCAGCAGGTATCGCGTGTCACCGATGCGCAGCGCGTGGGCAAGACGGAAACGGTGATAGGCCAGCTTGAGCGGCTTGTCGCGGTAGCGGTGCAGAAAGGGGGGATCCGCCGGGGTATTTGCGGCCTTGGTCTTCAGGTGCAACGCCGCTCCAAGCGCCTTGGTGTCGAACCGTTCCAGCATTGCGATCAGCTCGATGGCCGGACAGCACAGATGCGTGTCCTCGCCAGGGCGCAGGAAGGACAGGTAGACATTCTCTGGTCCCTGCACGCGCACCGCTTCGGCGATGATCATCACTGTTGCGCGCTGAATGCCGCTGATCGAGCTGTGATGCCGGATATACGTGACGATATCGCTGATATCGAAGAAAACCTGTGCCATCTGTTCCTGCCGTCCTGACTTTCTGATCCTTGGGCGAGGGTGTTACGGCAAGTGGAACACGAGGTCTATTGCGCCTGTCAGGGTATTCGGGACCGTCGGGCCGGTCTCAAGCAGGCGCCCAAACAAATGTGAGAAGGCTGGCTCAAAATCCACTTTACAGACCCGAAATGATCCTCAAAGGATGTGCCGTATCAGTAAATTTATTTTCAAAAGGTATTAAGTTTATGCCAACAATTCTCTCTGAAAATTTCAACACCAGTGACGGCGGCTGGAACACCAATGCCGATGCGCGCGATTTCACCCATGTGCCGCTCAGCGGTGGCATGGGCGGCTATGTCGAGGCCTTTGATCGCGTGTCGGGCGATGTCTGGTATTTCGTCGGCGGTGCGCCCTTTACCGGCGATCTGTCGCTCTTCGCGGGCGGCACGCTGGAGTATTCTATCCGCCAGGCCAGCGCGACAAGCCAGTTTGACGCCGTCGATGTGATCCTCGTGGGGGCCGACCGCTCCATCGGGTTCGATTTTCCGCTGGACGAGAACCCTGGTGAGGACTGGACCGATTACAGCCTGTCCCTGACGGCTGCCGCGGGCTGGTTCGATCTGACCACCGATGCGATGCTCACCGATGCGGAAATCGCCGCCGTTCTTGGGGATGTGCAATCCCTGCAAATCCGGGGTGAATACCGGACAGGATCCGACTCCGCCCAGCTGGACGATGTCATCCTGACCTCGCTCGAAGGGGCCGGGGGTAGTGGCGACGCGCCCGACCCCTACCGCGACGGCTTTGCCACCAGTGACGATGGCTGGCGCATCACTGCAGACGGGCAGGACGCCATGTGGATTGCCACGGGCGGCAAGACCAACGGGTACTTGCAGGCCAGTGACCGACCCTCCGGCGATGTCTGGTTCTTCAAGACACCGGTGGAATTCTCGGGTGATTATTCGAGCTTCTCCGGTGGATCGCTGAACTACTCGCTATTCCAGACCAGCCTGAGCAGCCAGTTCGACGATGTCGATACCAAGCTGATCGCCACCGATGGGCGCGAATTGGTGATCGATCTGCCTGAAGACACCCAGCCGGGTCTCGACTGGACGGATTACACCATTGCGCTGGACAGCACCGGCGGCTGGTTCGATTCCGACACTGGTCTTGCCGCCACCAATGCCGAAATCACTGCTGTGCTGGCAGCCCTCGATTCCATCGAGATCCGGGGCGAATACCGGACCGGGTCCGATACTGCCGGATTGGACGACTTCGCGCTTCTGGGGGCAGGGCAACTGCTCGAGGATTTCTCTCAGGCGGGTGGCAACGGGCCGGATGCGTTGACTGGCACAACCGGGGATGACGAACTCTCGGGCGGCGGCGGTGATGACAGCCTGAGCGGCGGTCCGGGGGATGACACGCTGACCGGGGGCGAGGGCACGGACACCGCGCGCTATTCCGGCGATCAGGACAGCTACACGCTGCAGATCACACCTGACGGCTTTGTGCTGGATGACCGGCGTGACGCGGGCGACGGCACCGACACGCTGCAAGGCTTCGAATTCCTCGACTTCGAAGGCGGCAGCTATTTCGACGGCGGGGCAGGGGATCTCACGCTGTTCGATCTGCGCCAGTTCGCTGATTTCGCAACACTCACGCCTGAGGATTTCCGCACCTTCGTTGAGATATACATCGCCTATTTCGACCGCGCTCCCGACGCGGTGGGGCTTTTCTTCTGGGGCACGGTGCTGGCCAAGGGCGCCCGCACGGTCGAGGAAATCGCCGACGAGTTCTTTGGACAGTCCGAGACGCAGGCCACCTATCCGGACCTGACCGACAACGTGGCCTTTGCAAGCGCGGTCTACCAGAACGTGCTGGGGCGCGATTTCGACCAGGCGGGGCTGAATTTCTGGGTCGGTCTGCTGGATCGGGGGGTGATCACGCAAGGCCGCTTCATCCTCGACATCCTCGAAGGGGTCGACGCCGCCCCGCAGCCGGGCGACAGCGCCGAGACCATCGCGCAACGCGCTCTGGATGCGCAGTATCTCGAGACCAAGACTGATCTGGGGATCTACTACTCGGTCATCCTCGGCATGAGCGATGTCGACGACGCCCGCGACAGCATGGCTCTGTTCACTGGCACGCCTGCAAGTGTCCTGGCCGCCCGCGCCGAGATGGACGCCGATTACGCCGAGGCGCTCGACCCCGCGTCTGGCGAATTCCTGATGCCGCTGGTCGGCGTGGTGGATGATCCGTTCATGACGTGAGGTGGGGCCGTTGTAACAACATGTGCCAGCGGAGATATATCCTGCTGGCACTTTCTTGTGCTGGCTCCGCTTCTACGCTGGGGCGCACAAGGTTCAAATCATCCCAATCCAAGAGCTTCCATACCGCAGAGTTTTCATTGCATTCATGCGTTTGCTTGGGTCCATCGTCTTATCAAGATTGCGCGGACTTAGGACGTGTCGCAGAGGCAGGATTCCGGCGTGTTGCCGGAGACCTGTCCAGATGGCTAGGCAATCACGACAGCTAGTCTTGTAAGCCCCATCCCTGCATTGATCAAAAGACGCAACGCGCAGGTCGTCGATCATCGGCGCTCTGGGCCTTCAGGTCGCGCAGAGAACCGTGGCAAAGATAGGAATGACAATGGGCCTTCTTCCTCGCCTTTTGAGTTCGATATTCGTTTCGCTTGCTGTTTCTGTTTTTGCAGCCTTGAGCGGATATGGGATCCTTGCTTGTTTGGTTATTTACGCGGTCACGGGGCAGCTGGTGTTGCTGGCACTGAGCCTGCCTTCGTTTCTGACACCGGACGTTCAATCCGAGATGACAGCTGATGTCGCGACAGGAGCCTAAATTCGTCCGTAATCCCGAGGCTCAGAATCTTATTCTCATCATGATTGCGCCCAAGTTTTCGCTTAGCCATCCCATCATCAGACGTTTTCAATGGCTAACGGTGCCGGGAAAAGCAGAGCTTTCTCGGGTGCCGACACAAGAAGGATGCTGGCGTGTCATTTGAGTCTGCGCAAACTGGTTGGACGGGATCTTCGCGAAATCTTAAGGATTTGGCGTCTGTCATGTGGTCCGAAGGGGGTGGAGCATGCCGCAACGAAACGCCGCCAAATATAGTAGAAACACCACATTTGCGCATAAATTTGCCGAAAGAGCATGTCGCCTCCCTTGAAACCATGCCGTTTGATGATACCCAATCCGCTTACAGGGATGGCGGCGTAGACCGTTATGAAGAAGGCGACGGGCAGATAGCATACAAAAGTGGCTTCGGATTTGCGGGCGTCGGCCATTGGGTTGGTGTTTTCGACATGAAGGAACCCCAACAGGACACCATGGCACGGATATTGCGTGCCCGCGAGGACGCGCTTGGGTTCGAGACGACGCACATTGCCTTGAACGGTCTCCTGACCGTCTTGGGCACCACACAACATCTCGGTAGGAGGCACTGACGTGAGCAACTCTACACCAGTAGGACCCCTCGTCATTCTGGGGGATGCCCTGATTGGCGAAACCCTGATCGCCCGTCCAAACGGCATCGCCGATGCGGATGGTATCAATTCTTCCACGCAGTCCTTTCAATGGCTGCGGGATGGCGAGCCGATCTTCGGTGCCACCCAGCAGACCTATGTCGTGTCCTCGACGGATGTAGGTACCCAGATCAGCATTCGCTACAGCTATACGGACAATGGTGGCACGCAGGAGATCATCACCAGCAAACCGGAACCCGCCGTGCCCGTCACCGTTCCGGCAGCTCCGACGACTCCCAGTACTCCGGTGCTGGACCCGGGTGTCATTGATCCGAACAATTCTGCACCAGTAGGGCCCCTCGTCATTCTGGGTGACGCGCTGGTTGGTGAAACCCTGATCGCCCGTCCGAACGGCATTGCTGATGCGGATGGCATCAATTACGGCAGCGCTTCGTTCCAATGGCTGCGTGGCGGTGAGCCAATTCCCGGTGCTACGGGCCAGACCTATATTGTCGGCACGGCGGATCGCGGTGCGCAGATTTCTGTCCAGTGGACGTATCTCGATTTTGGCGGTACGCGCGAGACCATCACCAGCAACCCTGAAGCGGCAGTTCCTGGCGGCACAACACAGCCACCTGTGACACAGCCTCCCGTGACTGAGCCTGTGGATGACGATCCGGTGGACGACACGCCGATCGAGACACCCGTTCCGCAGCCCGAATTCGTGAATTCGGTCCCGATCGGAAAGCTGGTCATTATGGGTTTTCCCGTTGAGGGTGCAGAGCTCTGGGCGCGGACCGATGCGGTGTTCGACCGGGACGGGTTCACGGCCTCCAATGCAACGTTCCAATGGCTGCGCGATGGAGAGCCCGTCTCTGGAGCGACCAGCGACAGGTATACCATCACCGAAGACGATCGCGGTGCATCACTCAGCGTCGAATTGCGCTTTGTCGATGGAGCGGGAACGTCGGAAACCGTGGTGAGTGATCCCGAACCGCCGGTGCCGGATCCCGATGCCGAGGTGGAAGCACCCGTCACACCGCCTGTTACCGACGGAGGCCAAGGGAGCGTGCCACGTGCTCCGGGTGTCCTTCAGGGCACTTCAGCGGATGATGATGCGCTGATGCCAACGTCAAGCATCGGGCGCATAAATGGTTTGGACGGCGTGGACACGGCTGTCTTCGCCGGAGAGCAGACCAACTATACGCTGCGCTTCGGTCCTGACGGGGTCACGCTGACAGATCGCACCGATGGTGGACTGGGCACGATTGCGCTCGACAATGTGGAACTGATCGATTTTGGGACAGAGCTGCCGATGTTCAGCGGTGCGATGGATCTGCGTCAATTCGGCGGCCATACGTCGCTGGATCAGGAGGCCTTTGAAAGCTTCGTGGAGATGTATATCGCCTATTTCAACCGTGCGCCGGATGCGGTTGGCTTGGCCTTCTGGGGTACTGCCTTTGCCAGTGGCATGTCGCTGGAGGAGATCGCCGCAGAGTTCGCCACGCAGCCGGAAACACTGGCCACCTATCCCGAAGACTTGAACAATCTGAGGTTCGTTTCCGACGTATACGACAATGTGTTGGGTCGCGCTCCTGACATTGATGGCCTGTTGTTCTGGGCTGAACAGCTTGACGAGGGTGTTATAGAGCGCAGCGACTTTATCCTCGCGATGCTGAACGGTGTGCAGGAGGGCAGCGCCGACCGGGCCTATCTGGATCAGAAAACCGATCTGGGTGCCCTGTTCGCGGTGCATCGCGGCATGTCGAATGTCGATGACGCAGCACAGATCATGGCCCTCTTCGATGGCAGCGCGGAAAGCCTTGCTGATGCGGTCGACGCCGTCGAGCTGCTCTATGGCGCTGCGCAAGATACGGTGAACGGCGATTTCCTGATGCCGCTTGTCGGTGTTCTGGATGTTCCCTCGATCGTCTAACCCGTCAGTTTCTTGCCGATGTTGCATAGAACAGCCAGCCGGTCTCATGCCGGCTGGCTTTTGTTTTTCGGCTTGGGCCCTGTGTCCCGCGCATGAACATTCCGGAGAATGATATCTTATTGCGAAATTATTCTGGCTTTGGTTAAGTTGTGATATCCATTTGGAGAGTTTTTAAAGCGTTTTGGTGAGGTAAATCATATGTCGCATGTCGTGACGCAAGACCTCATAGGACCGGTTGCGGCATTGCCGATAGCCTGCAGGCCAGAGCGCGCCGTCACGACGCTTTCCCAGGCCCTTTACCGCGCGCCGACATCGCAGGCGATGCTCGTGGACGACCTGCGGCTGGTCTACCTGCCGATTGCCAAGAATGCCTGTTCGTCGCTCAAGCGGCTGGTGGCGGCGCTTGGCGGGGTCGATCTGGGGCCGGGTGAAGACATTCACATCAAGCTCGACACCAACCGCACGGGGATGCAATTCGCCGACCGATCCGAGAAGGATATCCGTAAGGCGCTTTCGGAGCCCGACTGGATGCGCTTCGTGGTGATCCGCGATCCGTTCGATCGGCTGGTCAGCGCCTATATCGAGAAATTCGTTCTGCACCGGACCGATCCGCGCATCGAGGACACAGTGGGGCCAGCCTATCGCACGGTTTTCGGGCGTGATGAATTGACGCCGGAGGATTTCGAGCGCGGCATCAGTTTTCGCGATTTCGTCGATTTCATCCTGCAGCAAGACCCAAAGGATCTCGACTCGCATTGGCAGCCGCAGGCCGAACAGCTTGGCCATATCGCCTTTACCCATGTCTACGAGGTCGGGAACCTCGAAGCTCTGGCTGCGGATCTGCAGGTACATGTCGGGCAGGAGATCGACCTGCCCTGGATGAACGCCTCGCGCGAGGATGCAAAAGCGCGGGTCGCGGTTGCTGGGTCCTGCGACCTGCTGCCGGCCGATCTGATTGATCCAGCGCGGATCGATCTGGACAGCTTTCTTCCCGACGATCTGCGTGGCCGGATCGCGCAGTATTTTGCGATGGATGTCACGCTGTGCCGGATGGTGCGGCACGCGCGCGCTCCGTTTGGCCATTGAGGCTATAGCTGCTGCGCGTTGAGCGCAGCCTGCTGAGGCGCCAACACTCCTCCGACCCCACTGTCAACAATGTTGGTCGGCATCCCCAGTCGAAGCGACGGCGTCGCCCTTCCATCCGAGGGGAGCAGGCCGCATGGTGTTCGACCTGTTCGGGGAGGTGCGGAAGTTGGTCCTTCTGCAAACTGCAGCAAGCGGAAGTGACACGGCGTATGTGCCAGGGGCAGACTGGCAATCGTGATGCCGGGCCCGGACACGACCTATTTCGACAACATGCATAAACATGACGCAGCGTGGGACGTCAGGGTCGTGGCTATGTGCACTGTTTCACCTGGTCGGCGGATTCAGAAAGCGAAAGCTGGCTTTGGATTTTTCGGATCTGGAGCATGCAAAAGAGAGGTCCGGCCGTGTTCCTGCTGGGCTCTGCACTCTTCTCACAAACGCATCTTCGATCCGCGTGCGGCTGCCGCGCGCTCCTTCAGATATCGGAGATTATCCATGACCAAAAAAGACACGCCGAAATTCGACGCTTCCCAAGCCGTTACAAATGAACTGATCCGCATCCTTGAGCGCGGGGTGCTGCCCTGGCGCCAGCCCTGGACCGCGGGCGAGAACGGCCGGCCTCTGCGGCATGGCGGTGAAGCCTATCAGGGGATCAATAATTTCCTGCTGACCTTGCGCACCCTCATGGCCGGGTACCGCTCACCCTATTGGATGACCGTTGCGCAGGCCAACATGCTGGGCGCAAAAATCCGCAAGGGGGAAAAATCTGCGGTGGTCGTCTTTTACGGGCAGGCACGCACACAAAGCGACGCGTCCGACGAAGATGATGCAGGAAATGCGGAGGCAGCATGCGCCTTTCGGTTTCAGAAATCCTATCGCGTGTTCAATGCCGACCAGATCGAGGGTTTGCCGCATCGGTTTCATCCCGCCCCAGTCACACCACCGGCCCATGCCTCACATCAGCCGATCCCGCATATGCAGGCATTCTTTGATGCCATCGACATACCGACTGTCTTTACTGGGCGCGAAGCCTATTACATGCCGGCCTGCGACAGGGTCTACATGCCTGAGATCACGTTGTTTGACGACCCGAGAGCCTTTTATGGCGTCTGGGCGCATGAACTGGCCCATGCCACCAAAGCACGCCATCGTCTGAACCGGGATTACGGTCATGCACGGTTCGGCAACACGGCCTATGCGCGCGAAGAAATCGTCGCCGAGCTCACCTCCTGTTTTCTGGGTCAGGAGCTTGGCTTCACAGCTCATACGCTGGAGATGAACGCAGCCTATCTGGACAATTGGCTGCGTGTCCTGCGCTCAGACAAGACTGCAATTTTCAAGCATGCAGCGGATGCACAGCGCGCCTGCGACTATCTGATCACGAGATCCGAGGCGGGCAAGGCAGGAGGCAGCACCGCGGCTGCCTGATCCTTCAAAGACTGGAGGATTCCAGCCCGTTCCGAGGGCGGCCGCGGCAGGATCATTTTGTCAAGCGCGGTGCCTATGGATCGAGCAGGTTCGAGGGGGTCGCCCCCTTCGCAGCAGCGGCTGAAAGTACCAAGGAACAGGGTGGTTGGCTTGAGACCATCCTGAACCCGCAGTACCGCAAAGGGGCACCGTCACCCGATCACCCGCCTTTTACTGCGATCAGTCTTGACCGTCACCTTCATCCGGGACTGGTCACGGTGACGAAGACAACATTAGAGTGATGCGGCAGTGGCGCATCGAAAATCATGGCTTGAAGCGCAACTTTTCTGGGTGCTGCCGCTCATGTATTTGCCTCTACCGGGGGTATCTGCGTTTTGCCGAATGATGTCATTTTGGAAGTGCGCGCACCCGGATCATGAACCTCGGTATACGCCTTCCGGCCCCTGCTCGGCAGCCATGTAGCAGGGAAGAACGGCCCTTCGGTCCGTCGCGCATTCGGCCATGCGGCCTCACCGCGGCGCGGCACCTGGCATCCCGGTTTGCCCGCCTCGCGAGCACGGCCCTCCCCGGCCGCTCCGCCGGATTGCGCTCTGCTCTGTTTTGCGCGGCAAAACAATCCCGCCGCTCCATCCGTCTCCCGCGTCCGGTCGGGCCGTTTGCCTGCTCGGGTCGGGCAAATCTGGCGTCAAAACACACACACATGAGTGCGGAAGCATATCCTCCGGATGGCCCCCAAATCAGCCCGCCTCAAGGATCGCAAAACTTTTCGGCGAGGGCAGAGCCTGTGGAATGGGGCGGTCCCGTGCGTAAGGGCGCCCATGTGTCGGGTGTTGCGCTCGGAAAACTTTTGCGCCCGGCAAGCCGGCGGCTGCGCCGTCCCTGACCCGGGCAGATTCGGAAACCAGGCATATCGTTATGCCCCCACACTCACGTGGTGGCTCCACAACCGAAGACTGGAGACCAGACATGGCTTACGACACCGCAAACACCTACGAGACCATCGCGCTTTTCGGACTGACCGAGAAGGACGCACAGCTCCCGATCCCCGAGGATCACATCCTGACCGACCACATCATCCGCGAAAGCTTCGAGGCTTTGCTCGGGCAGCTGCGCGGGACCGGGCTCGAAGCCGAAATCGAACCGCTGGCCCATGGGCTCGCGACGATCCTCCAGCGCCGCAAGGTGGCGCTCGGCAAGGAGATCGACCGCACCGCCGACAAGATCGGCGCGCTGGCAAAATCCCACGACGGATCGGAGATCGCCGAGACCGCGCTCGAAGAGGCGCAGGCGCGCTTTCTGCAGCTGCGCGAGATTGTCGGCGCCATCGAGGTGATGAGCGAGGCGGCGGCGGAATGCTACGAGATCGAGACCGGGCACGCCTTCATCCCGGCAGCCGGGTCGCGCGCAAGCGTCCGGGCGCAAGAGACGGGTGCCGTTTTCGAAGCACGGCAGTTGCTGGAACAGCACGATCGCGAAACTGCCGAGAAATCCAAAGTCGAGGGGGTGCCCCTGATCGTCTCAGGCGCCACCGACTGGACCGATGTTGATGTGATCTTCAACACGCTCGACAAGGTTCGCGAGCGGATCAAGCAGAACCGCAACCAGAAGATTTTCCTCTGCCACAAGGGTGGCAAGCACGGGGCGGAGATGATTGCGGCCCGGTGGGCCCGGGCACGCGGGGTCGCGCAGGCGCGCTTCGATCCGCGCTGGTCCGCGCACGGGCGGGCGGCACCGTTCAAGTGCAACGACGAAATGCTGGACGACAAGTTCGCGGCGACGGGGGTTGTTCTCTTCGGCGGTAACGGGGTCGCGTTGAACCTCGGGCAGAAGGCGGAAGCGAAAGGCCTGACTGTCATGCGGGTTGCGGACCCGGCGACGAAGACGGCGGGGAGTTGACGGGAGAAGGTCGCGCTTGGCGTGACGCATTCGGCATGGAGGGACTTGGCCTCTGAGGGGGCTGGCATGAAACTCGTGTCAGCCCTATGATGCCAGGGACATTTTCGGTTTGATCCTGCCAGGGAAAATCAGAGTAGATACGAGAGTTTTTCTCGGACGCCATCATTAGGTAGGCCCTTTGAATGCGCCACCCGCATCCTGTCGGGCTTTGGCTATGGGGCTCCGAAGATCGATTTTTCATGCCTGTCGAGAAGCGCACCAACCTCGTTCAGCAGATCAGGGAGCGGCGTGGTCTTGATCTCGTCAAGCGTGATGTCCGGTCTTTCGAAGAGTGCAATGCATGGCTCGTCGGGGTTGTGACGGGACGAAAAGAGTATGCCGTCCGGCCCCTCGGGGTGATCGAACAACGCATCGGACCAAGCACCACACGGATCATACGGCCCTGTTGAAATCGCGGCTGTTGTCCCGAGGCGAGACAGATTCTCACCCATGGCTTTCACCAAATGCAAATCACGGGATGCTTGCAGGATGGAGAAGCTTCTCTCTTTGATGTCGTTGTAGCTCACCGTCCGCCGCTGTGGATTGCGCAGCAACGTCTCGATCATGGCCGCATCAGGACCGGGAGCGATATAGATAACACCGAAACGCCCACTCAGGCAGTCAAAGCGAAAGCTCGGCGGGTTTCCAGATCCTGGTCCATAGAAGACGGGTCTGAATGTCGATCTATGCACTCGGTAAAGCGGTTTGCCCGCAGAAATCTTCAAAAACGGAAGACTGCGCTGGTGCAGATCGGGGGGAGGGCCTGGCGCCTCCCCCGTCGTGCCGCGCGGCGCCTTGCTCATGCGTATCCGTCACCACGTTGCTGCGCAAGATAACGCGAAACCGCTTCCGCATCTCCCTGTTGAATCACTTGAAGCAACGTCCGACCGCCCAACGTCGCATCCGGGGCAAGGAGAATATCCAGGATTACCCAGGGGTCATCGCCCGCATGCGCTTGAAGAACGTCTTCAAAACCTGGAAGCACATCTTCTGTCCCGAACTGGAATCCCGGGTAGACCCAGTCCGATGCCACCCGCAGGGCAAGCAACTTGTATGCGTTGCGCCGCTTGTCGATGGCCTGGCGCCTGATGCCCAGGAGATCTTCGACCTGTGAGCTCGACAGCATTTCCCCGGCCATCTCCGTGAGCGTGCGGCGGTGAGCAATGGAGCGCCCAACAGCGCCAGCGAGAGGGTCCGTATGCAAGGACGGCGCGGAGATTCGTGGATCACTCAAAGCGCGTGCCAGAGCTCCGAAATCGGAAGGCGCGGCCAGAGTGGACAAGACCAAGTCTTTTGGCATGCCGCTGACCATCCGGTCCACGGCGCGCATGCATCTCATGAGGAGCACTTGGGTGATCTGGGCGTCTGTCTTCGAGTGCGGATGCATCATGGCTTGCACAAGATCGTCAGAGCTTGATCTGCCAGACATGGCAGCTTGAAAGAAGGAATCCGGCATCTCCTCCGCGATCCTTTTGATCCAGTTCTCGGATTGGGCGACGAACCTTTCCCGATCAGAAGCCATTGGCTCCGTGGATTTCGGCGGCTGATTTGATGCACTGGAATTGTCAAAGGAGGCCGCTGTCATGACACTCTCCTTAAATTGGTTGCTCTTATATTGTATATAGGACCAACCTTACAAAAGCAACTGGAGCCTCAGTGGCTGTCGTGCCTGACTTCGAGGACCCTGCGCGACACCCGAGTGGGCCACAAGTTGACTTTTTTCGTGTCGAACCACGACTGAGCCGGGACTTGCGGTAGGGCGAGTCGGGCCTCCAAACGGCGCGCATCTAGCCGAGCGACACACAGGCGACCCGGGAAAGCCCCCTACAACGATCTGCCTCATATACAAAAACGGCCGCGCAATTCGATCCGAGTGGCCGCAAGCACCTTTGTTCGAGGAGTCTGCGCCGCTGATCTTTTGCGTCCCACCACACGGAATGCGTCACGCTTGGCGCGGCCCTTTTGCCGTCTCTTGGGTCTGGGGTGTCCTGGTGGCAGTGTTTGTTTTTCGGGCCCTCCTTGCGTCGCTTTCCGGGCTTGCTGCCACTTGGTGTCCCCTATTTGAGCTCAGAGCTTATTTGGTCTCGTGCTTTTTTGCGGTGTTGTGCAGGCCTATACGCTGCCAAATTTACCACGTTGCATTTTTGCCGGGCTGTTCCTGTGGGTTCCCGCATTGTGTGATCTTGTTCTGCGAATTCCTCCAATCGGACATAAATTCCGGAAAAGCCCTCGAGAATGATGCGCCGTTCTCTGGTCTCACGGCGGTCGATGAGGTCCGTGAAAATTATCTCTAGTGCATCGATCCATTTATTGTCATCGATTGCAGGCGTTACGAAGGATGTCATGTGACTGTCTCGCATATGGGTCATGTGTCGGGTTGTGGCAGCTATATGGTGAATGCACAGCTTCATCTCTACCGAGGGGCGCAGAGCCAGCGTCTCTCTGATCTGAGGCTCACCGTGCTGCTTTGGCCATCGGCCTGCCGACCCCTATCTGCAAAACATCGTGACACAATAAGATCATTCTCGTCTCCAGGGTATCTTGTGATGCATCAATCATAAGATTGGGGCTTATTGCGGTGTCTTCGATATCCGGGAGCAACCAAATTCTGTTGATGAACGATCGGTGCTCCCGACGTCATTCAGAGACTGTCATGGTTCCAGATGACAACTGGCACAGTGTGTTTGACGACCTGGCCGGACTTCTGCCCGCGACAATATAGGTCAACCGCTTGGGTGCAGACATCGGCAATCGGCTGACCAGACTACGGAAGATCAAGACCATCCTGCAGCGTCCCGTCACCCGCCCGAAAATCTGAAGTGCGGGGAGTCCCGTGCGTGTGATTTTGTGTTTCATCCTGCTTGGGGGCGATGGAGAATGTCAGCACTTTTGCTGGGCGCGCTTCGGGCGCGGTTTCAGCGATATATCGAGGAAGGGAAAAGCGTTTGTGCGGTGGCTGTGCGTTTGAAGCTGTCATCGGCCACGGAAGCGCGGTGGCGCTTGCGATCCGGCAAGGTGAGCATAGCCGATCTTCATTGATCCACGGCTCGCAGGATCGCTTGCCAGTCCTGCCCTGCGCCCAAGACGCGCAAGATCACGAGGCAATCCCCCTCGATCCGGTAGAGGATCAAATGCTCTGCGCTTGGGTGGATGCGGACAGGAGGATCAAACTCAGAGCGCTTGCGCGCCATTTCCGGCATAAAGAGCAATCGATCAAAAGTGTCTTCGAGGATGTCGGTATACCGATCGGCCTGCTGAACCGACCAGTGCTGCAATGTGTAAAGCCAGATGTCTTGCAGATCGCCTTGGGCGGCTGGCGTCAGCCTGTAACCCGTCAAATCACTTGCGGACATGTTGCTCCCGCATGCGTGCCTTGAACGCCTTGAAGTCGAACGGTTCAGGCGCGCCGCTCTTCACGCCCTCGTCGAGCGCATGCTGCAAAGCCTCAATCGCCTGCGCGCGTTCTTGATCGCGTCGGATAAGGTGGCGCACATAGTCGCTGGTGTTGCTGAAGCTGCCATCCTTCAGGCGCGCCTCAACCCAGGTCTTCATCGGATCGGGAAGCGAAACGTTCATGGTTGCCATAGGTCATCCTCCTTTGTCTGATGATCATATCGTGTCATGACAATGTACGTTAAAATTATTGGCAATAATTGCCAATAAACTCTACACGCAACTCTTGCATATCTTGAATCGTCCCGCCGTCCCCTGAACCGCGGGTAGTCCGATGCGTGTGATTATGTGATTCATCCCCTTTGGGAGGATGGATCATGTCAGTACCTTTGCCAGACGCGTTTTGGGCGCGGTTTCAGCGATACATTGGGGAGGGGAAAAGCGGTCGCGCCGCGGCAGTGCGTTTGAGGCTGTCACCGGCCAAGGGGGCGCGGTGGCGCTTGCGATCCGGCGCATGGGCCATGTGGCGGCAGCGCTGCTGGCCCGACCGAAAGACAAGGGCTGGCCGGACCCGCTCTGAATTTTTTACCGAAATCAGCGAGCGGGATGGCGACATCACGATGCCCGCACTGAGTGTCGACGCAAGGCGCGTTCTGGCGCATCCGTCAAGGGAGGGCGGCATCAGCTCCTGCGAGTGGCGCATCCCCCGGTCATTGACCTGGAGGTGTGGCAATGAGGGAATTGCTGCACGCATTTCGGTACCGCACAGGAAGCTGGGCTTGAGGCTGAAGATCGGCAGACCCCAACTGGCGGAAATCCGGAGCGAAGCGCCCGCGTATGCTGCGGCAATACGCGCCAACCGGGCGCGTCATCTGGATTTGAACAGGGTCAATGGCATCGGCGTGGTGTCAGCAGCCATCCGGGTCTCTCCTTTTTTGCTCATTGATGTGGATCGCACAGGGTCGGCCCAATCGTGCCCTCAGCTCACGCTTCGGCAAGCACAAATACGGCTTCCACGGCGGAGCCGCGGACCCTCCGCATTTGCGCTTGCGACCGGGCCTCTTGCCCCGTGCCGGGTGATCCCCATCGCAACAAGGAGTAACCCAAATGACCAACCACTACGTCGCCACCGTCCCCGTCAACTTCACCGACACCGATGGCCAGGAACGCACCCGCTTCCAACGCGTGGGCGCCATGTTCCGCAACACGCGGGGCGGGGACGGCTCGGAGTTCTTCAGCCTCAAGCTCGACTTTCCGGTCGCGGTCTCGGAGCTGGTGATGTTCCCGCCGAGCTCCAAGGAACCTACGGCGTAAATCCTCTCACGAGGATGGGCCGCGCCAAGACGATTTTGGGGCGGCCCTTTCCCTGTTCCAGGGATGCCGCCACCGGCGACCTCGCTTTGCTTCCGGTCGTTGCGCGATCAAAAGACGATCGCCGACCGGAAGGATCAGGCTGCGACAGACTGGCCAGTCAGCCTCAAGGGGGCCATCCGCAAAAACCTATCGGCCAGGGCCTCCCGGTTTTTGCAGCAGAGATTTGGGGACCCAAATCTGGCCCTCCTTGACCCTGCCTGCCCGCCCTGTCGGTGGGGTTTGCGCCCGCCCGAGGGTCTGGCGGACGGGACCGCTAGGACAGGTGTCGCCCGGTGGAGAGGGCGGCAGAGCCGCGTCCCTGCGGGCCGCGGCGTGAAACGGACACCAAGGCTGCCTGAGCCTGAATGCGACGTAAGTATATAATTGACAGATAGGTATATTATCGTAAGGTAGGGGCAGCCTAGGTGGAAGGTGGCAGGAAATAGGGAGGCTTTCTTCGCATGTCGCGCTCAAAACGTCTCACAGATGCGGACCGCATGGAGATCGTTCGCGAGGCTGCGGAAGGTGTGTCGACAACCGTGTTGGCGGAGCGGTTTGGAGTGTCTCCGCGGGCGATCCAGTACACCCTCAAAGCCGATGCCGAGCGCCAGACGGATGCTGCGATCCCGGTCTCAGCGGTTAGTGTGAAGGTCACGGCTGCGGAGCTTGCAGCCCTCGATGCGGTGCTGGCGAAGGCGGGGATCGAGAGCCGGGCCGAGGGGTTGCGGCGGCTCATTCAGGCGGCAGGCGGGGTGTTCGTTCCGGACGCGCAGATGGCGACCGAGATGGCGCGCTACAGGGCGTCGCTGCACGAGGTCGGCAATGGGGTCGCGCAGATCGCCAAACAGATGACGCAGGCCAACCGGCAGGGGCAGGGCGCTGGCCCGGAGTTCACGGAATTGCGCCTCGCGCAGATGCGCGGGCTGGCGCGGTTCATCCTCGATTCCGCTGACGAGATCGATCTGCTTCTGCGCCGCCGTCGGGACGCGATGCAGCTGCAGGCCACGGTCGCGCTGAGGGAGTTTGCCCATGCGGCTGAATGATGCCGTCCATGCCGTCACGGGCGAGGTCTTCCGGGATGGCTGGAGCCGCGTCCGGGGCTCGATGCAGGGGCTGCACGTGGCCAAGCAGAAACAGCTCATGCGCGCGGCTGCCGGGCATCGGCCGGCGGTCTTCAAGGCGATCCGGGGCGGGGGTACGCATACCAAATCGCAGCTTGCAAACCAGCTCGATTACCTCACCACGAAGTCGACCCATATCGTGGACAGTAGCGGGTTTCTGGATGGCAAGGCGAAGCTCGAGGCGGGTGACATCAAGGACCTCACCGAGCGCTTTGCCAAGCGGTGGGACGGCGGCTTCAAACCCAAGCTGGGGCAGACCACCCATATGCTCATGTCCTTCCCCATCGGCACGCGCGGGGAGGATGTGCGCGACATCGCGACGGATGTGGCCGAGCGGTTCTTCCAGACTGACGTGGGGCATTTTGACTACATCATCGCGGTGCATGAGGACCGCGATCACCCGCATGCGCATCTGGTGCTGAACCGCCGCTCGCAGGAAGGCGAGTTCTTCTTTCTGGGGCGCAACCATCGCTTCAACTATGACGACTTCCGCCTCGCCATGGTCGAGGAGGCGGAGAAGTATGGCGTGCGCCTGGAGGCCACACGGCGTGTCGATCGCGGGGTTGTGCATTACCCAGCCCGCACCAGCGAGGTGTATGCGGCGAAAGAAGAGGGGCGCGCACCCCGCGAGCGCGAACGCGTGGGGCAGGATCTGACGCGGACGCTGGCGGAGATCGCCAACACCAGAACCGTCTACCATTCGCTGGCCGCAGAGGCATCCCGGGAGGCCCGGGAAGACATCGCCGCTGCGCTCTTCCGCGCGGGTGAGGTGCTGGCGCATGGCGGGCAGGTGGACCGAACAGGAGATGTGTATATGGCCGAGGATCAAAGTTTCGAGGATCTGAGAAGCCTCTATGCGGAAAAGCTCGCGCGGGTGCAGGGCATGATCGCCGAGAAGCCTGATGCGGATCGTCCTGCGCTTGAGAAAAGCCTCACCGCGATCCAGGCGCAAGTGCAGCACATGCAGCCTTTGGGGCTGCGCTCGCACACCCTGTCTGAAGCGCCGTCCGAGGGCGGGATCTATTCCGAGGGCAACATCGAAGTGCGCCAGTTGGAGCGTCTGGCCACGCCCGACCTGAGATCGCGGATCGACACGGTGCTGCGCGGCACCGGGATCAGCACATCGGAAGTCGTCGCCCGGATCGAGACCGGGGCACCAAACGCGGCGCTCGAGCATCAATGGATCGCCAATGATCTCTCGAAGGTGGCCGAGGCGCGCGATCTGAACCTCGAACGCCGCGCCGATCTGGACCAGGCGCGCGACATCCTCAACGATGTGCATGTGGAGCTGGGCACGCTTCTTGAACACGAAAAGGTGCTGCGCCGGGACGGGGTGATCGAACAGGCCCGAGAGCTGCGGGCGCATCTCACCGAAGACCGGATCGAAGAGACTGCCGCGTCCGTGCGGTTGGAGACGCCGCTCAGTGAACGAGATGAGGCCCTGATCGAGACCCGCGCCGTGGAGCGGCTCGAGGAGGAGCAGCGTGCCTATCTGAGCACCTACCCGGAGCTTCTGCAAAGCCCGACCGACGTCATCCGTACAGACGAGGAGGGCCGGGCACGGATTGTCGACCGGGATCTTGCCGCCCGGATTGCCCGAGAGGTGGCGGCCGCGCGCATGGGGGCCCATAGCCGCACACCGATCTCCGTGGCTGTCACGCGGGACCTGCAGACACGTTATCCGGACATGCCTGCGCATCTGGCCGAGGGGCTGGGCGAGACCTATGTGCGGGTTCATGAAACCCGGGGGGGTGAGCGTGAGGTGCGGGGTCTCGCGACGCCGCACCTGGACCGCGTGCTGCCCCATGAGCGGGGTGGGGCGCTCACCGCGCCCTTTGACACCGATGCTGAGCGTGCGGCGTTCCGGGCGGAAATCGCACGGGTTCTGGATGACCGCCAATTGGACCGGCTCACATCCGGCGACGCGGACGCGCTGGAACAGGTTCTCGAGGACCGCCTCGACCGGCTCTATGTCGCCAAGGTCTACCTGCAATCGGATGCCGCGACGGCCAACACGGAGGCCTTGCGCCAGGTGGTCGATCATCTTGCCGACATCGAATATGAACGGCACCGAGCCACTGACGTGGATGGCGAGTCTGAGCGCGGGCAGGTCCATTGAGCCTGCCGTTGGAAAGGCTGTGGAGCGCCATCGGGGTGCTGCTGGTCACGCTGGTGACCGCCGTCATGGGCTATGCCATCGCGTCCGCAGTGCTGAGCTATCAGGCTCTCGGCTTCGGGGCCGAGATCGACTTTGCCTATATCGCGCAGAACTATCTGGCGATCCTCGATCGCCGCCCGAAGGACGCGCAACTTATTCACCTGATCATCGGCGGCTTCGCCGCCGCAGGCCTGATGCTGAGCCTTGCCATGTCTGGCTCAGCGCTGACGCGTTTTGGTCAAACCCATTGGCAAAAGCGGAGCGAAATGAAGGCCAATGGGTTCTTCGGTGCGCCCGGGACCGGCTTCCTCCTGGGCAAGATGGGCAGTCCCACATCCCGCGGGCGTTACATCAGTTCGCAGGTCTTTCCGCATGCGCTGATCGTGGCCCCCACGGGCCGCGGCAAGACCACGGGCTTCGTCATCCCGAACCTGCTCACTTGGCAGGGCTCCGCCGTGACGCTCGATGTAAAGGGCGAGTGTTTTGAGGCCACGGCCCGGCACCGCGCAGCTCAGGGCGACAAGGTCTATCGCTTTGCCCCAACCGATTGGGAGGGCATGCGCACGCACCGCTACAACCCGCTGCTGCGCATCTATCAACTGAAGGACCCCGCGCGCCAGCAGATGGAATTGCAGCTCCTCGCGACGCTGTTCCTGCAGAGTGACAACGACCGGGTGCAGGGGCTCCTGAAGGGCGGGATCGATCTCTTCGTGGCGGCAGGGCTCTTGGCTTTCCAGCGCAAGCGCCCGACACTGGGGGAGATCTACCGCGTCGCCGCTTCCGGCGGAAACAAGCAGAAGGAATACTTCGCGCGGGCTCACGAGGTGGACAACAAAGCCGCCAAGCTGATCTTCACGCGGCTTGCCTCGACCAACAACGACACGCTGACCTCTTACGTCTCACTTCTGATGACCTCTGGGCTCGATCAGTGGCAGAACCCGGCCATCGATGAAGCGACGGCGGTGTCGGATTTTGATTTCCGCACGATCCGCAAGAGGCCCTTCTCGGTCTATCTCGTCGTCCAGCCGCTCATGGTGAAACCCTTGGCGCCCTTGATCCGGCTCTTCTTCTCCGATCTGCTCTCCGCCATGCTGGACAAGGAACCAGGTCCCGACGAGCCCTGGCCCGTGATGATCATGCTCGATGAGTTCAATCGCCTCGGCAAGATGCCCATCGTGGTCGAGAGCATCGAAATGCTGCGGGCCTATCGCGGCCATCTCGCGGTGGTGACGCAAACCATCCCCGCCCTCGATGAGATCTATGGCGAGAACACCCGCCGTGCCCTGCAGGGCAATGCGGGCGTGAAACTCTATCTGACGCCCTCGGATGAGAAGACGGTCGAGGAGTTGAGCAAGGCGGTCGGCAAGACGACGAAGACGGTCATTACGCGATCCCAGTCCATCGGCAAGAACCCGTTCGAGGGGCGCAGCCAGTCCACACGGACCGAAGAAAGCTCGCTCCTGCCTGAGGACGAGGCCCGCCGTCTACCGCTCGATGAGGTCGTCATGGTCGTCGATGCGCAAATGCCAATTCGCGCAAAGCGAATACGATATTACGACGACCGGTTGTTCAAGGCGATCCACACCGCGCAGACGGGGGAGCTGCCGTTTCCGGAGCCGGGAGGAAGGGTGCTGCAGGGCCATCTGCCCTTGAGTGTGCGCGCAACGCCCAGGACGCCGCGTTCACATGAGGGATCGGGCGGTGAATCCACTGTGGGTGACGCAGGTCTTGTACGCGGCGAGGCAGAACCGAAGAGTGTGGGGGATCTTGCAGCTGGAAAGATTGCTCCCGTGGTTCAGGCGGTCGTCTTGGAAGAAAGGCGGCAGTTGGAGATGGATTTTTCTGCTGCGGCTGAACTCCAGGTGCAAAACCCCAGGCCTCGGAATGTGGAGCAGGTCGGTCAGGCCAATGACGCGCTGGATGTCTTGGAGAAAAGCCTGTCCGACAGCTCAAGCGCGGTCGAGGACAGGCGTGGACCTGTCCCGCTTTTGTGCCGCCCCAAGTGCTCGTTTAAGCCACCTTCCGTTCGAAGGCGACTGGGCTTTTCCA
>JBGRQD010000025.1:0-55207 GCA_041725935.1 Pelagibaca sp. | reverse complement strand
CAACGGCATCAAGTCAATAAACCAGCAGCTAACCGCCGCATGATGATCGCTTGGACACCAGATTTGACAATAACTCCTCCATAGAGAGTGCGTGGATCAGTTGTGCTTGGGTATCATTGGGTAGCACTTTAGGCGGCCTGCTGACTGATGCTCGGCGCACGTTAAAGGAACGCCCAGACCAAGCGAGTAGAAATTTCTTTCCGAGGGGGCTTGAAATGCGCAAGTGGGGAGGAGACTTTAATCGCACCGCAGGTCTGACGGAACAACGCGCTCATAGCGACTGCAGGATGAAGGCGGTCAGAGAAGGTCACCCGCAGCTGGTGGGGGCGTTGATGATTTCCGCGGCCTTTGGCGTGACTGCCCCTAACCCTGCTGACTTAAGGTCACGCGGACGAGCTCGGCGGTGCCGAGGTCGTTGAAGCGGTTCATGAAGGCGATGCGTATGTGGATTTCTGCGATCTGGCGCTCCGGGTTTCGTGCTGCGATGCGCTCGCCGAAGGATTTCAGGCAGCGCATCCTCGACTCGATCCTGCTGCGGACATGGTATCCAGTCCAGCGCTTCCAAAATGCCCGGCCGTAGTATCGCGTCGCGCGCAGGGTATCGTTGCGGGAGTGTAATGCGGGGCAGTCTTCTTTCCATAGCCGTCCGTTCTTGCGGATCGGGATGATCGGAATCGCGTCGCGCCCGATGATAGCCTTGTGGCAGCGGCGCGTGTCGTAGGCACCGTCCGCCGTCACTGTGCCGATCAGTTCGCTCTCCGGGATCTGGCCCAGCAGACCGGGCAGCACGGGGCTGTCGCCGTCGCGGCTTGGCGTGAATTCCACAGCGCGGATGTCGGATTTGGTCAAGTTCATGGCCAAGTGTGCTTTGCGCCACTGGCGTAGCCCCTGCACACCGTGCTTGCGCGCCTGCCATTCGCCATCGCCGAGGAAATTGATCCCGGTGCTGTCCACGAGCAGGTCCAGCGGGCCATCCGCGCGGCGATACGGGACCTGAACAGCAAGGGTCTTCTGCAAGCGGCACAGGGTGGAGAAATCAAGCACCGGCCAGTCCAGCCCCGCCAGCTTCAACAAGCCCGCCACCATCCCGGCGGTCTGGCGCAGTGGAAGCTTGAACAGCAGTTTGATCGACAGACATGTGAGGATATGCGGCGCGCCTAACGGCATGGAGTCGCAAATTGAATCCCTTGCCTTCAGGCTTGTGCAACAACGGCCCTACGAACGCTGCGGTGGAGGCTATGGCGATGCAGCGGAAAGACCAGGTGATGCCATCGCCGAAGATGTAGCGGATGAGTTGATCAGCGTACACACCGCCCGCGCCTTGTTTCCTCAGGCGGTAAACCTTGCGAGGGATGCCGTAAGCTGATCCTCGGTGAAGCCGCGCCCGATAACTGCGATGGAATTGTCGGAGTCACACGGCGTGTCCGGATCGGGCAGGATCTCTGGCGATTGCACTGACTGTCGCACGCTTTGCAGCAAGAGCCGACCCGCCGGAGTACGCACCACACCCTTCACCCGTACGACCTGATCGCCGCGCGCATAGAGCAGCGCCGAGAGCCAGACGGTGAACGCGGTCCAATCGGGCGTTTCGCCCAGATTGAGCCGGTGCGCCCGGATCGGGTTGGCCGCTTCATCCGGCACGTCCTTAAGAACGGCTCGCGGCGTGTCAGCCGGCAGGGCGGGCAGGTCCAGATCGCTCCCAAAGCTCGCTCCGGTTTGCTCTGCCCCCGGAGCCATGGCGTGCAGGGTCGCACGAAGTTTCAGCGTATTCGAAGCCTCGGCGATGTCGGTCTTTGTCAGCACCAGACGATCCGCAGCTTCGATCTGCTTGCGGCTCAGAGCCTCTGATCCGATCTGCGCAATTGCGTTTTGCGCGTCGACGATCACGATCACCTCAGCCACGAGAATCTGGCGCACGAGAACCGGATGGCCTTGGATCATTGCAGCGATCGCCGCCGGTTCGGCAAGGCCACTTGTCTCCAGAACGATATTCTCGATCCGCGCGAAAGGCTCCGCAACCCGGCTTCGAGCATCACACAACGCCAAAAGCGCCTGTCGCAGATCGTCTTGGCCGTCGCAGCAAGCACAGGCGCCCGACAGAAGCGTCATCTCATCGGCCGCTGCCAGCAACACGTCATCGACCGGCGCATCCGCGGCCTCGTTCACGATCACATGCGCCTGACCAAAGCTGCCCGCGAACAGCTGGTGCCGCAGCCAGGTGGTCTTGCCCGAGCCAAGGAACCCCCCGAGGATCGTGAGCCGGAGCCGACCGTCCGTGCCGTCGGTCATGGGTCCAGCGGATCGAACGGACGGCCGCGGAGCCGTTCGACCTCGCGCCAGAGGGTGTCCAGATCGGGCACGATGGTCTGCGCCCCGCTCAGCGACATTACCTGGATGCCGGGAATGACGCCGCCATCATGGGCCGTCACGCCTGATCCCTTGAGCACCTTTTGCAGAACCTGAACCCGGCGGAAGCGTTCGCGCAGGCGGTGATGCGGTGTGCCCGCCCCCGCTTCGGTCCAATGACCGGGGGCGGCAGGATAGCCGCAAGCGCTGCACATCAGATCACCTCAGGACGAGCGTCGCCTTCGAACGGGTAGCGCGTGCGGAAATCTGTTGCGATGTCCTCGAACGTCATCCACTCGCAGCCTTCATGGCCATTGATGTACTCGATCAGACGTTCCAACATCAAAAGGACCTGAGGACGACCCGACACGTCGGGATGAATGGTGATGGCGAAGACGCCGTAATCCATTTCTCGATAGACCCAGTCGAACTGGTCTTTCCAGAGCTGTTCGATAACCCGCGGATCGACAAACCCGTGGCTGTTTGGCGCCTTCTTGATGAACATCATCGGCGGCAGGTCATCGACATACCAGTTCGCGTCAATCTCCACGAGATTGATCTCTGGTCCGCGTTTCAGCGGCTTCATCCATTCCCCGGCGGTCTTGGTATAGTCGATCAGTGTCCATTCATCACCGGAACGTGCGTAATGCACCTGGAAGTCTCGGTAGCTTTGACTGTGATCATAGTCGAACCCGTGTTTTAGCAACAGGTCTGCAGTGGAGGAGGACATCTCCCACCACGGCGCAACATATCCCCGAGGCGCCTTTCCGGTCAGTCCCTTGATTAACTCTATGGATTTGACCAGCACCTCTTCTTCCTGGCTCGGCGTCATTGCCACGGGGTTCTCATGCAAATACCCGTGCGCTCCGATCTCGTGACCGGCTTCGACGATCATCTCCATTTCTTTGGGAAAGGTCTCTATGGAATGGCCGGGGGCGAAGAAGCTTGTCTTCAGGTTATACTTGTCGAACAGGCGCAAGAGTCGCGGCACTCCGACCTCAGTGGCAAAGATACCGCGCTGGATGTCGTTCGGGCTGTCGCCGCCGCCATAAGAGCCAATCCAGCCGGCGACCGAGTCGATGTCTGTGCCAAAGGCGCACATGATTTTCTTGGACATTTCTTATCCTCCTCTTTTCTGGATCAGACGCCGATGGGCATGTGTTTGGGGTCGCGTGACACTGGACGCGGCGCGACCAGTTCTTTCCACGTGGACAGAGCGCGACTGACCGGCGGGAAAGCGTCGCGCTTGATGAAATGGCCGCGTCCCGGTTCCGGCTGGCTGTTTGCACCGGCCTCCCACACCACGTCACCCCGCGACAGGGTGTAACGCGGCAAGGCGCTGACCTCGACGCCTTCGAACACGTTGTAGTCGATGGCGGATTTCTGAGTGGCCGCGCTGATGGTCTTCGACGCCGCCGGGTCCCAGACGACAAGATCGGCATCCGCGCCGACTAGGATCGCGCCCTTGCGGGGGTAGATGTTCAGGATCTTGGCGACGTTGGTCGAGGTCAGGCCGACAAATTCGTTCATGGTGAGCCGCCCTGTCTCGACACCATAGGTCCACAAGAGCGACATCCGGTCTTCAAGTCCGCCGGTGCCGTTGGGGATGCGGGTGAAATCGCCGACGCCCATGCGTTTCTGTTCGGTGGTGAAGGCACAGTGATCGGTCGCCACCACCTGCAACGATCCTGCGGCCAGACCGGCCCAAAGTCCGTCTTGGTGCTTCTTGTTCCTGAAGGGCGGCGACATCACGCGCTGCGCCGCATGGTCCCAGTCGGGATGCGCGTATTCGCCTTCGTCAAGCAGAAGGTGCTGGATCAGCGGTTCGCCCCAGACGCGTTGCCCGTTCTGGCGCGCGCGGCGGATCGCTTCGTGCGCGTCTTCGCTGCTGGTATGGACGATATAGACCGGCACCCCCGCGGCATCTGCAATTGTGATGGCGCGATTGGTTGCTTCCCCCTCGACCGAGGCGGGGCGGGAATAGGCGTGGGCCTCGGGTCCGGTATTGCCCTCGGCCAGATATTTCTCCTGAAGCGAGGCAACCAGATCGCCGTTTTCCGCGTGCACGAAGGGCAAAGCACCCAAGGCTGCGCAGCGTGTAAACGATGCAAACATCTCGTCATCGTTGACCATCAGCGCGCCTTTATAGGCCATGAAATGCTTGAAGCTGTTCACGCCGCGTTCGACCACGACAGCCATGTCGTCAAAGATCTGTTCAGACCAGCCAGTGATCGCCATGTGAAAGCTGTAGTCGCAAGACGCCTGCCGCGCGGCCCGCTCTTCCCATTCGTCCAGAGCCGCAAGTATGCCGTCTTCGCCCGGGATAATGTAGTCCACCACCATAGTCGTGCCGCCTGAGGCCGCCGCGAAGGTACCGCTTTCCCATGTCTCTGCCGTGCGCGTGCCCATGAACGGCATTTCGAGATGCGTGTGCGGATCAATGCCTCCGGGCATGACATAGCACCCCGTGGCATCGAGAACGGTGTCACCCGTCAGGTCCGGACCAATTGCGGCAATGGTCTGCCCCTCAATCAGAACGTCTGCAACATAGGTACGATCTGCGGTGACGATTGTGCCACCTTTGACTACGACTGACATACGGTCTTCCTTTATGAGGGTGGGATGGCGCCGGTGCGTTCGACGATCAGGCCGTAGTGTTCGGGGCGCCTGTGGGCCGCGAAATCAAAGACCGTCTTCTTGTAGATCTTGCCCATGTCGAGATCGCAGGCGGCGGTGATCACTTCGTCTTCAACCGTGACGGCCTGTGCCACGATCTCGCCCGAGGGGGCGATGATGACGCTTTGCCCTCCCATCGGCGAGCCTTCCTCGACCCCGCACTTAGCGGTGCCCACGACCCATGTTGCATTCTGGTAGGCACCCGCCTGCATCGACAGGTGGTTGTGAAACAGCGTGAGGCTGTCCAGTGCCTGATCCCCGACATGGCCGAAAGGCGTGTTGTAGCCAAGCATGATCATCTCGACATCCTGCAGACCCATCACGCGGTAGGTTTCGGGCCAACGCCTGTCGTTGCAGATGGCCATGCCCATGTTGCCTCCAAAAGCCCTGACGACGGGAAAGCCAAGATCGCCCGGTTCGAAATACAGCTTTTCAAGATGCTGGAAGTCACGGCCCGGCTGCGGTTCGGCATGACCGGGCAGATGCACCTTGCGGTAGGTGCTGACGATGTTGGCGCTTTGATCGACGAGGATTGAAGTGTTGAAGCGGTGCTTCACACCGTTGACGATCACCAGTTCGGCATAGCCCAGATAGAACCCGATGCCGAGCGCCTTGGCCGCGTCGAACAGAGGCTGGGTCGCTGCACCGGGCATGTCGGTCTCGTAATAGCTGTCCAGCTCTGCCTCGTCCTCGATCACCCACCGCGGGAAAAATGTGGTGAGGGCGAGTTCAGGGAAGACCACAAGGTCACACCCGCGCGCCTTGGCATCCCTCATCATGTCAAGCAGACGCCCAACCGTGTCGGCACGGGTTTCCGACTTGGCGATCGGTCCCATTTGGGCAGCGGCCGTGATCAATCTACGCATCTGCGGCACTCCTGGCGCGGGGTGGTTGGTGGTTCCGGGCCAAGGTCACAGAAGCGCCCCGATCTGCACGGCGGCCTTGACCCCGTCGATCATGCGTACGGTGATATCGGGCCCGGCAGCGCGTGGGATATGAGACATCCCGGCACAGCCCAGAACAACCGACTGGATATTGTCCTGGCTCTGGGCTTCGCGGATTTCATCAAGAACCCTTTGCGTCGAAGCATCCGGGTCAGTTTCCAGCGCCAGCACGGGCACGCCGCTTGCGCGTATCCTCGACAGCTGCCCGTCCAGCCCGTAGGCCGTGATGTTGGCGGCCAGCACGGGCGTAGACACAGGCAGGGTGGTGATGACCGAAAACCGGGATCCCGCAAGTGCGGCAAGATGGTAGGCGGCCTGGCCGACCCCGATCACGGGACAAGCCGCAAGGTCCCGCGCTTCGGTCAGGCCGGTGTCGTCAGAGCACCCGATCACGATCAGGCGCGCACCGGCGGCGGATGCTTTTTCGACCAGTTTCAGAAGCGGCGGGATGCAAGCCTCGCCGTCTTCGGGCCCCTGAATAGCCGGTGGTCCATCATGCGATGTCCAGGCGTCGATCAGCGCTCCAGGGGCTGCCTTCTGCGCGGTGGCCAGCATCGCATGGGTCATGCTTTCGGTACTGTTGGGGTTGATGATGACGATCATACGAGACCCTTACCCGCGTCCGACCCCTTGCTGGCCCGGCGGCGGTTCATCCAGACCGCAATACCAAGAAAAATCCCGATCACGACCAGCGAAAATACCGTGGTCAGTGTGCCAAGCGCATAGAGCACCGGCGAGGTCACGTTGGTGGTCATGCCGTAGATCTCCAGCGGTAGCGTGTTCTTGCTGCCCGATGTCAGCAGGGTGCGGGCAAACTCGTCATAGCTCAGCGTGAAGCCGAAAAGCGCTACACCGATCAGCGACGGCGCGATGATGGGCAGGACCACGTAGCGGATGGTCTGCCACGCCGTTGCGCCCTGATCCCGAGCCGCCTCTTCGTAGCTTTTGTCGAAGCGGTTGAAGACGGCAAACATGATCAGAAGCCCGAAGGGCAGCGTCCAGGTCAGCTGCGCGCCGAAACCCGAGGTCGACCAATGCACGTTGATGCCTGCTTGGTTGAACAGCAAGCCAACCCCCAGCGAAATCAGGATCGACGGGATCACAAGCGCGGTGATGATCAGGTAGAACAGGACGGTAGATCCCGGAAACCTTTTGCGAAAGGCCAGGCCACCCATCACCGACACCACGATCGTCGTGATCATAACCATGAAGCCAAGCGCAAGGCTGCGCCGGAAGCTGCCCCAGATGTCGCCCACGGCCTGTTGCTCGAACAGATCGAAGAACCAGTAAAGCGAAACGCCCCGCATCGGGAAGGTAAGCCCGCCGCCCGGCCCCTGAAAAGACAGGATGCCGATGGTCAGTGTCGGACCATACAGAAAGAGGATGAACAGCGCGAAAAAGGCCGTCAGAGCATAGAAAGAGCGCGGTCTGGGTTCCATCTCAAAGCTCCTTCCGGATATCGACGAAGCGCAGAAGGATGCCGATGACGATCAGCACAGTCAGCAAGAGCACAATCGCCGTGGCCGAGGCCGAGGGGTACTGCAACAGAGCAATGTCGTTCGAGATCAGCCGACCGACATTGGCGGACTGGCTGCCCGACATGATCCGGACAGTAAAGAAATCGCCCATCACCAGCGTGACCACGAAGATGGTGCCGATCATAATGCCCGGCTTGGTCAGCGGCAGGATGACGTTCCACAGGATTTGCGCCCCGTTGGCCCCAGCGTCGCGGGCTGCTTCGATCAAGCTCTTGTCGATGCGCATCATGGTGTTGAAGATCGGAACCACCATGAAGAGCGTGTAAAGATGCACGAAGGCAAGGATGACAGAAAAGTCACTGAACAGCAGCCATTCGAGCGGTTCGTCGATGACGCCCCATGAAATCAGCGTCGAATTCGCAATCCCGTTGCGCCCGAGGAAGGGGATCCAGCTGATCATGCGGATGATGTTCGAGGTCCAGAACGGGATCGTGCAGAGCAGGAAAAGCGCCACCTGCCAAGTCAGGCTGCGGATGTGGAAGGCGAGGTAATAGGCAACGGTAAAGCCGATCAGAAAGGTGAAAATCCATGTCAGAAAGGCGTATTTGAAGGTGTTCAGAAAGACGGTGTAGGTGACCGGCGACCCGAACAGGAATTCGTAATTGTCGAACTGAAAGGCCGGGATGATCGAGAACTCGGTGGCCTGCCAAAAGCTGACCACCGTGATCATGATGATCGGCAGCACCAGAAATAGCGCGAGCACCACGGCGAGGGGCGATATCATCAGCCATCCGATCAAGGCATTGTTTTCGCGCAGTTTTTGCATGGTATACCGGATTGGTCAGTAGTAACTGGAGGGGGCGCAAGGACTGCGCCCCCAGAAGGTATAAGGTGATCAGGCCGCGATGAATTCGTTCCATTTGCGGACCATATACTGGTTCTCGTCCATAACGGAGTTCCAGCAGGCCACAGCACCCATGCGGTCAAGGAACGAGCCACCGTCACGAACGGCACCCGGACCTTCCAGCACGACACCCTGCGGGCTGACGATGTCGCCTTGGGATTCCTTGCCCTCGTACCAGAAGCCCCATTCGTCTTCGGACATGAATAGCTTGGAGGTCTCAGGAACAGCCGAGTAATAGCCCTGACGCATGAGGAAGCCGCCGGCCCAGCCCGAGAGATACCAGTTGATGTATTCATACGCCGCATCAAGCTTGGCGCCCTCGAGGCTTGCCGCAAGACCCATTCCACCGCCCCATGACCGGTAGCCTTCTTCAAGCGGCTGGTACACGCAGGGTACGCCCTGTGCACGCACGGCGGTAATCGCAGGAGACCACATGGACTGGATCACGACCTCGCCCGAAGCCATCAGGTTGACGCTTTCGTCGAACGACTTCCAGAAGGCGCGGAACTGGCCATTCTGCTTGGCTTCGGTGAAGATGGCGAGCGTCTTGTCGATCTCTTCGCGGGTCATGTTGCCCTTGTCCGCATAGGTGATCTCACCCATGGATTCGCAGACCATCGCCATGTCCATGATGCCGATGGACGAGATGTCGAGAATCGATGCCTTGCCCTGGAATTCGGGGTTCAGAAGCTCGGACCAGTTGCTGATCGGTCGACCGATGAGATCAGGACGGATGCCCAGCGTGTCGGCGTTGTAGATGGTCGGGATGAGTGTCATCCAACCGCTTTCGTTATCGACGAAATCGGTGCCGTCGGGCCCTTCGACGAAACCGACAGTGTGCGGCGCGGTACCTTGGGCGATCTCGCTTGTCGGGGTCAGCTTGCCCGACCGGAAGGTTCCTGCGATCTTGTCGTAATTCGCGATCCGGGAGGTATCCATCGCCTGAAGGTTGCCTGTCGGCCAGACCTTCTTGCAGATCCAGTATTCGATATCCGCAATGTCGAAGCTGTCGGGCTGTGTGGCCACACGCTGGGTGACGCTGTCGGAGTCGAGCGCTGTCATTTCAAGGGTAATGCCGAGATCCTCGAACGCCTTGTTTGCGATTTCATTAAACGCGGACACGCCTGTGCCAGCCTGTCGCAGTACGATGTTCGACTGCGCCCAGACCATTGGCGAGGCCACCGTTCCAGCCGCAGCTGCTATCCCCGTCTTGAGCAATGTCCGGCGGCTCAGCCCGTTTCTTTTCGTGTATCGAGTCATTTTCTTCTCCTTGTTGGTGTCAGATGCCGCGGTTCAAGCGGTCAGGTGGTGTTGGTTGGTTCGGTCCCAAGTCAGTCCGATGAGATCCCCGGGATTGTGTGGATTGGCGTAAAATTCGCCATCCGGAACCACGGCCGTGATTTCTTTGTCCCCATGCGCCTTGGTCAGGATCGATACGTGCGTGCCCTGGTATTCGACTGCCACGACGCGGGCTTCGATACGGCCTGCGTCGCGTTTGGTCGGAGACACTGCGTCGGATCGGATGGCCACCGGTCCCTCGGGCAGCGCGATCACGTTGTGACCGCCCATAAACTGCGCCACGAATTTGGTTTTCGGCGCGTTGAAGACCTCCCGGGCGGGTCCGGCTTGCTCGATGACGGCCTTGTTCATCACGACAACCTCGTCGGCCAATGCTAGGGCTTCGTCCTGTCCGTGCGTGACGTGCAGGAAGCTGATGCCCAGTTCTTTTTGTAGTTTCCGCAATTCGCTCCGCATCCGGATGCGGAGGAACGGATCGAGCGCTGACAATGGTTCGTCCAACAAGAGCACCTGAGGCCGCGTGATCAGGGCTCGGGCCAAGGCAACTCGCTGTTGCTGCCCTCCCGAAAGCTGCGCAGGCCGCCGATCCGCAAGCGCCGTCAGATCGACAAGTTCAAGCATCTCGCCGGCTTTCTTGTCTCGCTCCGCCTTGTCGGTACCCTTCATCTTGAGGCTGAAGGCCACATTGTCGAGAACGCTCAGATGCGGAAACAGCGCGTAATTCTGAAACATCATCGCAGTGCCACGACGGGCCGGCGGAAGCGCTGAAATATCTCTTGCTGCCAGAAGAATGGACCCGTCCGACACGGTCTCGTGGCCAGCGATCATCCTTAATGTCGAAGATTTCCCGCAGCCTGATGGACCCAACAGGCATGTATAGCTCGCAGGTCTGAAGTGATGGCTGATATTGTCGACCGCGACAGTATCGCCATACTTTTTGGTAAGCGAGATCAACTCAAGGTCTTGTTTTGCAGCGCTCATGGCACCCCCAACTGTCTGTATCCATCTAAACGGGGAGGCTTTCAGACCCGAAAGAAGAACCAGAGGAAAACTGAGGTGTCGGACGCCCGACGGTGTATGATCAGTCGTTTTGGTGGGCGTGCGCCCATTAATTGAGCACAATATTGTATACACTTTGGGGCAATTTTGCCCTCAGCGCTTGCCGTGCTTGTTGCCATGGGAGTGACATGGCATCACGATTCGCAAAGGACAGCCCCATGACCGATGCGATTTCAGCACCAGATGGACACCGTGGAGACACGCCCTCGAGCACCGCTGTGTCTCTCGCCCTTGCAAAAGCCATTCACGAACAGAGATTGGAGCCGGGTATTAAGCTGGGGGAAGATGAACTTGCAAAGATATACGGTGTTTCTCGCACGATCATCCGATCTGCACTCCAGACTCTCGCTCATGGACAGTTGGTGGAAATCCATCGCAACCGCGGTGCATTCGTGGCCAAACCAACGCCCAAAGAAGCACGAGAAGTTTTCGAAGCCAGAGAACTGTTGGAGCCACGTACCGCAAGGATGGCAGCAAAAAAGGCCAGTATTGACGATATAGCGCGACTTGGTGCCCATATCGACAGCGAGCACAAGGCTTTGGAAGAAGGCGATCAGGGCAAAGCACTTTACCTGTCTGGTCAACTGCACGTTCAGATCGCGCAGATCGCGGGCCAGGCGACCATCGCTGGCTTCATCGAGGACTTGATTGCCCGATCATCTCTAATCGTTGCCCTGTACTGGAAGCGCGAAAGCGCGCTTTGCGAACGGCACGCACATCATTCTCTGGTTCAGGCGATCGGCGACAATGACCCAAACCGCGCTGAAGAGCTGATGCGCAGCCACCTTGTGGACCTCCATTCCGCCTTGGACCTCAGGGAACCGCGGTCCTTGGCCGGTTCGTTGCGCGAGATGCTTGAATAGATTTTCGACCCCGATAGAGGGCCTCCACCGAAATCGTTTCAGGCCCGAAGTCGCCATCGGACAACGACAAACTCGTTACAGCGCATACCTGCCGTCACGTTCCAGAACTTTACGGAGCTTCTCTGCCAGTTGAGAACGGCGGTAGGGCTTGCTGAGCAGTTCAACTTCCGGATCCAGCCGACCGTGCTGAATGATTGTGTCCTCGGTATATCCCGACGTGAAAAGCACTTTCAGTTCGGGTCGAACCGCCTGAGCAGCATCAGCCAGAGCGCGTCCGTTCATGCCCCCTGGAAGAATGATATCTGTAAAGAGCAGATCGACATCGAGAGTCTGTTTCAGGATTTCAATCGCCTGCGGCCCGTTTGCTGCTTCGACCACCCGATAGCCAAGCTCGAGCAAGGTCGCGCACACATGTTGGCGCACCAGTTCGTCATCCTCGACAATCAGGATGATCTCTGTCCCTACCACAATCGCCTGAGCCTCCCGACCGATCTCTTGCTGATCACCTTCGCCCTGCGATCGGGGAAAATAGAGCGTCACCGAAGTACCTTTTTCCGGCTCAGAACAGATATGGACATGCCCGCCGGATTGTTTGGCAAACCCGTAAACCATGCTCAACCCCAATCCAGAGCCGCGTCCGACCTCCTTGGTCGTGAAAAAGGGTTCAAAGACCCGAGCAAGAGTTTCGTCTGACATCCCCTGCCCAGAATCCGTGACGGTGATCATAATGTACTGCCCGGCGTTGAGATCTGGTTCGTTCAATACGTCATCAGGATCGAGGTCCGCGTTTTCGATCTTGATAGTGATCAGCCCACCGTCCGGCATAGCATCCCGTGCGTTGAGAACAATATTCAACAGCGCGGATTCCAATTGGCTTGGGTCTATCTCTGCCATCCAAAGATTTTCAGCGCGCTCGATCCGAAGGGTGATCGTCTCGGGTAGAGTGCGGCGAAGAAGCCCCTCCAGACTATTTAAGAGTTGCGCGCTGATATCCAGCATCCGGGGCTGCAGGGGCTGTTTTCGGGAAAAGGCTAGCAGACGGCTCGTGAGTTCCGACCCCCGCTCGGCCGCATTCGCGGTCATTTCCGCCAATTTGCGCAGATGATCCTGATCCTTCAACTCATCAGCAAGCAACTCGGCATTGCCGAGGATCACGGTCAGCAAATTGTTGAAGTCATGCGCTACTCCGCCCGTCAGTTGGCCCACGGCCTCAAGCTTTTGGGACTGACGCAGCTGCACCTCGGCTTCCGTCTGAGCAGCGCGTGCGGTTTCAAGGTCGTGCATCTGATGCTGGAGAGCTAAATTTGCAGCCTCCAGGTCTTCGATAGCGCGTTGGCGGGCCTCCATCGAGCGCCCCATCCCAATACTTGGCACCAGAACCAGTGCGGCCGCCAGCAACAACAATGCGCGGATCGTCCAGATCTGCGGATGCACAGCGTCCCACCCCCCGAATGGCAATGCCTCGATCTGCCATGTGCCCGTCGGCAATTGCACACTCGCCACGACGGGCATGTCTTCTGATGTGACCTCGGGCCCGAAAAATCTGAGGCCTTCCGAGCCGGTCGCATCATTGCCAGTGAGCGTGACCGAGAAAGGCAGATCGTCATTCAGCCCCGCCTGATCATACAACACGTCGAGATCCATGACTGCCGAGACAAGCCCCCAGAACACAGGAGAGTTGTCCTCGTTTCGCAGGAACACCGGGAACCGTCCGATAAATCCCTGGCCGCCCTGCACCAGGTTCACCGGCCCGGCCAAGACAAGCTCGCGACGATCGCGCGCGCGGAGCGCGGCGTCCCGCTGTTCCGGGATGCTGTTGTAATCCAGACCAAGCGCCTGTTCATTGCCTTCGAGCGGATACATCAGGCGGATGATCATGTCCGGGGCGGCGGCGACATTGCGCAGCAAGGGTTCGTTTCTAATGAGCCCGCCGGCCAACTCCCCGAAGCGCGCTTGGTTCATGTCTGGCTCGGTTGCGATGACTGCAATCAACCCACGTACCAACTGGATGGGTCCGTTCACCGCACCTTCTATATCCACGCGCAACAGGGCCACCTGAGACGCGATCGAGGCGCGCTGGGCGTCGATATGATTGTTGCGAGCCTGCGTTTCAGCAGCAAACCATCCAGCGACCGCAACCAACAATGCAAGCAGGGCTGGTATATTGGTTTTGCGCAGCAAGCCGTTCTGGACCCATGAATGTGGTTGGGTCATCGCGCCAAGTGAAGCCTGATTGGAAATGCGCAGAACATGAGAAAACTCTTCCCTTCTTCGGTTGGCTTCTTGTGTGCTTGATGCCGGACGGCTGGCAACGTGAACGCGCTAGGCCCTTCGCCTCCGCTTCAACGGCGGTGCGCGCTCCACTGACTGCGCGTGTTAACAGGTGATTTGTCAGACACCACCCTCAGGCCAACAGAACAAATTCCGGAGGGAAACCACAAACCCTCAAATTCCGGGTCTATCGCCTAAACAATCGTCTGCTTTTGGCGCCCAATCAAGTAGGTAGCCCGGAGAAACTTGCACACTTTTGGCGCCTGACGGATGCTTCTCAGCCATCCGACGCGACGTCACCTAACGAGGCTGCCCCCATACAATGCTTCCCGGACCGTCGAGCTGTCTAAGTTCGCTCATTCTCTCGATGTGAAAATGCACCGGTGCGTCTGTTTTGGTTGACGGCTCGTACCCCCCGGGAGAACTGACGTCAGCTGGTTAAAGTCGGCAAAAGGTCTTTTCAAAAAGCACCCTCTGCGGCCTCGTCTTGAGACATTGCCTTCAAAATCTTGGAACTGAAGAGCACCGCCTTGGTTAGCCGTCAGAATGATGAGGGGATCGAGAAGATGGATGATGACAGGGTCTGGCGCTTTGAAGAAAGCCTTTGGCAAGCTTCGGAAGATCGCTACCACGAGCAGGTTGACGCCGAATGCGTGATGGCACTGAGCCACGCTCCTTATCTCCACAGCGGCGGTGAGGCAGTGACGGCCGTCAGTGGAACGCCGGAATGGGATAATGTCACTTTTTCCGAAAAAACGATTTCAAGACCGGAAGAAGGGCTGATCGTCGTCGGCTATCGCGTCATGGCGGAAAAAGGCCAGAAGCGCTTCAAGGCCGCGTGTACCTCTGTCTACCGCCGAAAGGCGCATGAGGACTGGTCGGTGGTGCAGCATTCGCAAGTGGTCATCGGCGCGGATTGAGGCAGAGGGCCAATTGGTCGCGGGGTGCAGCTGTTGGCATCCAGGCGCGGTGCCACACCTTGAAACTTGTGAAAACTGGGAGCTTCAGGACAATGAATT
The DNA here is from genome assembly GCA_041725935.1 of Pelagibaca sp. Lineage (GTDB taxonomy): Bacteria > Pseudomonadota > Alphaproteobacteria > Rhodobacterales > Rhodobacteraceae > Marivita. Next base: position 40,348 of record JBGRQD010000025.1, on the reverse strand, counting down.
ACTCAACGATCGACGGCGAAAAGGCCGTCAAAGGGGTGGCCATTGCAGGTCTCGTGATCATCCTCTTTCTGGCCGCATTGGGTATGGGCCAAGACAATCGGCAAGACGCTAGCGCACAGGCGGAAGAAAGCGTGGAGACGGAAACGGCCTCTGACATGACCCCGGATGACATGATGCCCGCCGAGGAAGAGACCGAAATGGCAACCGCAGATATGGTCGAGGAGACATCCCCGCAAGAGGCTGAACCTTCGGCGGAAATGCCTGCTGAGACCACGACGGAGACTACGGACGACACGTCCGAAGAAGCCTCAAATGGTGAGACAGAAACTGCGACAGCGGACATGTCCGAAGAAGATGCGGTTGCTTCCACGGCGGAAACCGATGCGACTGACAGCACCGAAACCGCAGCGTCCGATGAAGCTGAAAGTGCAGCGTCCGACGAAGCTGAAAGCGCAGCGAGTGATGAAAATGCCACTACCACCGCAGCAGCAAATGACGCGGAAACAACCGCCACCGAAGAGGTATCAAGTGACCAGTGGAGCGCTGAGCAAGTCGCGTTCCTGGACGGCGACCCCAATGCCGGTGAGCGTGCGTGGCGCCATTGTTCGGCGTGCCATGTGGCGGATGAGACACAGAACCGTGTTGGTCCACATCTTGTCGATATCATTGGCCGTGACGTAGCTTCGATCGAGGGCTTTCGCTATTCCAATGCGTTGAAGGATCTTCAAGGGCAGGCATGGACGCCGGAAGAACTTGATGCCTGGTTGGAGAACCCGCGCGACTATGCGCCCGGGACGTCAATGTCCTATGCTGGTTTGCGCAATGCGGAGGATCGCAAGAACCTTCTGGCGTATCTCTACGAGTTGCAGCAGGACTGACCCAAAACATCTTGGACCGACCCCGTACACTGACCCCGGGATCGGTCCAAACAGTTGGCCTGAGAAACGTCACCCAGTGGGCGGACTGACCAGCGGTTTTTTCCATTCCAACAATTTCAATCTAGAATTCGTCCCAGATCATCTTGCCCATGTCATCGAGCCTTTCGATCGAACAAAAAAGCGAGATGGTCAGTTTCGCGGTCCACGTATCGCCGCCCATGCGCACCAGCGTGCCATCCTCCAATTCGTTCTGGATCGAGAATTCCGGCAGCCAGGCAACGCCCGCTCCGGCCAAAGTACGTCGCTTCAAAGCTTCTGCGAGCGCGTCCATGTACCTGATCGAGAGCGCAGTGCCGCGCGTGCCGATGGTGCGATCGACCACCGTGCCAAGGAACGTGTTGGGATCATAACTGAGGTAGGGCACCGCGATGCTGCCGTCGCCCAGCAATCGCCACCCGTGATGGGCGGCCGCGTCGTGCAGTGCCACGGGGATCAGCAGTTCGGTACAGATATCCTTCCGCACGAAACGTGTTTCATCCAGAATCGGTGCGACGTCCTGATGCCGGTAGTAAAGCAGAAACTCACACGCGCCTTCTGACAGAAGCTGGCAGCATGCGGTCAAAGTGTCAGACAGCACACGGGTCCGAAGCTCTGGGTGACGTGTTTCGAACTCGACCAAACGCGGTTGCAGATAATTCACCGAAATGGCGTGCAGGGCAGCAAACCGCTGGAATGATGCGTTTCCGCGCTCCGCTTCGCGGATGGCTTGGCGTGTGTCGGTCAGCTGCGCCACGGTCTGTTGCGCGATCGGGAGGAAGTGCCGTCCCGCTTCGGAAAGCTGTACAGGGTAGGTTGCGCGGTCGATCAACGGCACCCCGATCCAGTTTTCCAGTGACCGGATGCGCCGACTGAAGGCGGATTGGGTGATGTTCCGCTCTTCCGCCGCACGCGTGAAATTCAGCGTCCGCCCGAGGCAGACGAAATCGCCCAGCCAGTTTATGTCCACACCAGCCCCCTTTCAGTTCCACGCTAGGCGGCCCTCACTATCCATGCAATATCGGAATAGTTTGATGTTCCATTTGAATTGGTCTCAGTCCGAAGCCCGGCCCTATCATCCTCGTGTTCCCTGCCACGGCATGGCGCCGAATCGGCACAGGTCCGAAAAATAGATGCAAGAAGGCCGGTACGCGGCCTCGCGATCCCAACGACAAGGAGTTTGAGATGAATTTTTTCTGGAAAACCGTTGTTTCAGCCGCCGGCGCGCTTGCTGCGGCCAGTGTTGCGGCACAGGCTGCAGATACCACGATCCGCCTGTCCACTTATGTGAACGAGTCCGACATCCGCTATGATGGCTTTGTCCATTTTGCCAAACTGGTCGAAGAAAAGACCGGGGGCAGTGTCGACGTGCAGATCTTCCCATCCTCCACCTTGCACGGCTGGTCCGAAGGTGTGGATGCGCTGCAGGGGGGCGTGTCCGACATCAGCTGGATCTCGGCGGATGAACGGCTGCCCTGCTACCGTGTGACATCGCTTTACCCCGTTGCCATCGATCTCGAAAATCAGGTCGAAATGGATGCGGCCTATGCCGAGTTGATCCGCGATGAGTCCGCAAATGTGGGCCTCGTGCCTTTGTTCAACTCGAATTATTCCTACGATCAGGAATGGTGGTTCGAGGAACCGATTGCCGATCTGGGCGACCTGCAGGGCAAACAGGTGCGGTCGATTGGACCGCTGGTCAGCATGATGATCGAAACCTGGGGTGGTGCACCGGTCTTTGTCGCCCCAAAAGAAGTGTTCCAGTCCGCCGAACGCGGCGTGGTCGACGGGATCAACATGGGCGTGGCGACCTATTCCAGCTGGCAGCTTTGGACGGTGATGCCCTACATGGTCAATGCAAGCCTGTTTTATGGCAACATCCAGTACATGATGAATAAGTCCAAGTTCGACAGCATGACGCCGGATGAGCAGGCAGCCGTGACGGCTGCTGCCCGCGAGACCGAGGAGTGGCTCAAGCCGCGTTATGAAGATTGGGTCGATCAGCGGGTCGGCAATGCCGTAATGAAAGGCGGCGGTGCGGCCGTCGCCATCAGCGAAGACAAGCGCATGGAGTTGATCGACAGCGTCCAAGGTACCTGGAACGAGACCGTTCAAGAGGCTTGCGGCGCCGATCTTGCAAATTCGGTGCTGTCGTTGTTCGCCGAAAACGCACCCTGATCATCATCGGTATGCCCTTCGCCCTGCGTTGTGCCGGGCGGAGGGTCTGACGGGCAAGGAAATGTGACATGCAAACGGGACTTGATCGCGCCATAGGCGTGGTGGAACGAAGTGTCGTATGGCTGGCTGCGGGTGGCGCGCTGATCATCGTGATCCAGATGGTCTGGATCAGCTACGGTGTCTTCACCCGCTACGCGTTGAACGCACCTGACCGGATGGTGACCGAAGCGACCGCACTGCTGCTGTTCCCCGTCGCTTTTGCCGGCTTGGCCTATGCCATGCGCGAGGATGCCTATCCCAAGGTCACGATGCTGACCGACCGGCTGCCGCCGATGGGGCGCAAGCTCGTGGGAATCCTGAACCTGACGATCATGGCCGGTGTGGGTCTGTTCTTTTCGTTGGCCGGTCTCCGCGCGACCCAAAGCGCATTCAATTCCGGGGCATCCTCGGAAATCCTTCTTTGGCCCCGATGGATGTTCTGGGCGCCGGGTGCCGTTTCCCTGGTCGTTTTCTCGCTTTACGCGCTGCTGCTTCTCGCGCGCTTGATCCGCACCCCGGCACAGGAGATCTGAGACATGGAATGGTACGAGGTCGGGCTTGGTCTGCTGGGGCTCCTGATGCTGCTGATCGGCATCGGTCTGCCCATCCCTTTCGCGCTCGCAGCGGCATCGCTGCCATTTCTGTGGCAAATCCAGACCTTTGAGACATCGCTCGTGTCCTCACAGCTGAAGCTTTGGGGCGTTTGGATCGACTACATACTGCTGGCGGTGCCGCTGTTCGTTTTCCTCGGCGAGCTGATCGGCAAATCCAACATCGGACCGAACCTTTACCAGTTCCTGCATCAAGGTTTCCGATTGAGAGGGTCCGCCGCCTATGGCTCGATCGGGGCCTGTGCGGGGTTCGGCGCGGTGTGCGGGTCGTCGATGGTGGGGTCGCTGACCATCGGTGGCGTGGCGCTGCCCGAAATGCTGCGGCTTGGCTATGGCAAGAAATTGTCCTCCGGCGTGCTTGCAGCCGGGGGCACGCTTTCGGTGCTTCTGCCGCCCAGCCTGATCCTTCTGTTCTACGGGATCGTGACCGACCAGAGCATTGGCGACCTGTTCATTGCAGGTGTCATTCCGGGTCTGATCCTTGTGACGATGTTCTGCATCGTGGTGATGATCTGGGGCATCCTGTACCCGGATGACATTCCCGCACAGGAACACGCCGTGCGCATGGGCCTGTTCCAGATCGCGGCCACCGTGGGGCCGATTGCGCTGATCGGCCTTGTCATCACCGTCGCGATTTATGCGGGCATTGCCACCCCGACCGAGGCCGCTGCGGTCGCCGCTTTGCTAACGGTCATCCTGGCCTTTGGCGTCGGAGGGTTGCGGTGGGACGGGTTTCGCGATGCCGCGCTGTCGACCATGCGGACGATGGGCTATCTGGGCCTGCTGCTGTCGGCGGGCACGCTTTTCGGCTTCGTGTTGACCTATTACCGCGTTCCTTATGAATTCACACAGTTCTTCCTTGCCTTCGATCTGTCGCCCTACGTGGTGCTCACCATCGTTCTTCTGTTCTACATCCTTCTGGGGATGTTCCTTGAACCGGTGTCGATGACCTTCATCACGCTTCCCACGATCTTTCCGCTGATGGCCGCAGCCGGGTTCGACCTGATCTGGTTCGGCGTGGTGTACACCATCACGATGGAAATTGCGGTGCTGACGCCACCCGTCGGGCTGAACCTCTATGTGATCCAGGGCATCAGCCGCGGACAGGTCACGATCGGAGAAGTCATCACCGGGTGCCTGCCCTTCATCGCGGCTTTGGTTGTCCTCATCTTCGTCCTGATCCTGATACCGGAGACCGCCCTGTGGTTGCCCGAACAGATGAAGTGACGAGGGCTGATGGCTCGACCTATCGCCGCGCCGGGACAGGCCCGGCATTGGTTTTGGTACACGGATATCTTGGCGGGTCTGCGCAGTGGCAGAACGAATTCGAGCGCATGTCCGACAGCTTTGATGTGATCGCTCCGGATTTGCCCGGCTACGGGGATGCCGCATCGGCCGGGTGTATCGACCGGATCGAGGGCTTTGCCTCTCATCTGGCAGGGCTTGTCGATGAGCTGGGGCTGGAGCGGTTTTGCCTGCTGGGTCACTCGATGGGCGGAATGATCGCGCAGGAATTTGCAGCGCGGTTTTCCGAACGGATCGAAAAATTGATCCTGTACGGAACGGGTCCGCTGGGGCTTATGCCCGATCGGTTCGAGCCGCTGGACGTGTCGCGCCGCCGTTTGGCCGAGGATGGCGTTGCCTGTACGATCCGTCGCATTGGTGCGACATGGTTTCGGGACGGGGATGCAGCCCCCGGCTTCAATCTAGTGGCGACACTGGGCGCGCAGGCCAGAGAGCCAGCGGCGCAAGCAGGGCTAGACGCCATGAGCCATTGGGACGGGCGCACTGCGCTGGCGCAGCTTTCAATGCCGAGCTTGGTCCTATGGGGCGATGGCGATCAATCCTATCGTTGGCCGCAGGTCGAATCCCTCTGGCGCGGCCTGCCAGACAGCCAGCTGGCCGTGATCCCTGGAACGGCCCATGCGGCACATCTGGAAAAATCAACGCTGTTCCAAGCTGTTGTCAGGGATTTCCTTTAGCTTGCCTCACAGATCAGTATCTCATTAGGGCGCATCAGGCCTCAACACAAAAACTGCCTGTTTTTTCGGCAACATGCCTGCGACTTTCGCAAACATCCCTTTTGGACTTGAGCCAAGGAAAGGAGCGACCGAAACTGGGGCATGCAGAATCCTCCCAAACTTGTCGTGTTTTCGGATCTCGACGGCACTCTTCTGGATCACGACACTTACCGCTGGGACGCAGCGAAGCCTGCCCTGGAGCGGCTTGCGGCACTCGGGATGCCGGTTGTTCTGGCAAGCAGCAAGACCGCGGGGGAGGTCGAAATCCTGCAAGACCAAATGGGTTTGAGCGGACAGCCTGCGATTGTCGAAAACGGTGCGGGCATGATCGGTCTGGCGGGGGTTGAGAAGGCCGAGACATACGCTGCCCTGCGCGAGGCGTTGGACGGGATCGCCCCCGAACTCAGGCAGAGCTTTCGGGGTTTTGGGGATATGTCGGTTGCAGACTTGACCGACGCGACCGGCCTACCGCCCGACATGGGCCGGCTTGCCAAGGCGCGGGGCTATTCCGAACCGGGGATCTGGTCGGCCAGCGACAGGGAAATCGAACATTTCATGATGGCTCTGTCAGCGTGCGGCATCACTGCCCAGCGCGGCGGGCGGTTCCTGACACTGTCCTTCGGTGGCACAAAGGCGGATGCTATGGACGCGGTGATCAAAGCACTTCGCCCGGACCTGACGCTTGCCTTGGGGGACGCGCCGAATGACCGAACCATGCTGCAAAAAGCCGATATGGGTGTGATTGTCGCAAATCCACACCGGCCTCCGCTGCCGCCGCTCTGCGGTGAAGAGGACGGGCGGATCACACGCACGCAGGGCGTAGGGCCGGTAGGCTGGAACGCCGCCGTGATGGCCATTCTCGATACACTCGGTTCAGCGGAAGGACACAGGCGCAATGGTTGATTTTCATCAGAACGGAAACATCGCAACGCTGCACAACCTGCGGACCCGTTCTCTGGAGGAAATGACCTACGAGCTCGAGACCTTTGCGCAGACGCGGAAGATGTCGCTGATCCTGCCCTGCCTCTATTCCGAGCTGGAAACCGACGCGATGCCGAACATCCTTTCGGAGCTGGCCAAGGTCACTTATCTGCACCGGATAATCATCGGGCTTGACCGCGCCGATGCAGACCAGTTCCGCCATGCAAAACAGTTCTTCGAAGGCCTGAATCAGAACCATATCGTGATCTGGAATGACAGCCCGCGCATGATCGCGCTTGGCAACCGGCTCGAGGAGATGGGGCTCGCACCGGGCGAACAGGGCAAAGGTAAGAATGTGTGGACCTCGATCGGTTACCTGATCGGCTGTCAGGACAGCGCGGTCATGGCGATCCATGATTGCGATATCCTCACCTACACCAACGAATTGCTGGCCCGGCTGATCTATCCCGTCGCCAACCCGACCTTCCCCTACCAGGTGGCCAAGGGCTATTACGCACGCATCGGCGGCGAGAAACTGAATGGGCGGGTGACCCGGCTTCTGGTCAGCCCGCTCCTGATCGCGCTCAAGCGGGTTGTGGGCGACCGCGATTATCTCGATTACCTGCGCAGCTTTCGCTATCCGCTATCGGGCGAGTTTGCGATGCGGACGAATATCCTGCCGGATCTGCGTATCCCATCGGATTGGGGGCTCGAGATCGGCGTTCTGTCCGAAGCATGGCGCAATCTGGCTCCCAAGGCCGTGTGCCAGGTCGAAATCGCGGATGCTTATGATCACAAGCATCAGGCACTCAGCCCCGAGGACGCAGAGACCGGCCTCAACCGAATGTCGACCGATATCTGCAAGGCGATCTTCCGCAAGCTGGCCGCCGATGGCACGATCTTTACCACCAACGTGTTCCGGACCCTCAAGGCCACCTACTACCGCAGCGCGCTGGACCTGCTCGACGCCTATTACAGCGATGCGCAGATGAATGGCCTATCGGTGGATCGGCATGCCGAGGAAGCCTCTATCGAGCTGTTCGCCGAAAACATCATGCGGGCAGGTCAGACCTTTCTCGACAACCCGCACGAGACTCCGTTCATCGCAACCTGGAACCGGGTTCATGCCGCCGACCCCACCTTCCTGCGTGACATGCAGGCGGCGGCAGCGGCGGACGCGCAGGACTACAAGTGACCGGAATTGCTGATCCAGCGGCATTGGTAGGGCCCGAGGATGATATCCGCGTCGGGGATGACCTCGCCTGACAGCAGATCGCGCCAATCCTCATCCGCGATGATGTTCAGCGTGCTGACCGGAAGCGCCACGGTGTCCTTGCTGACATTGTGCAGCGCAAAGATGGATTGCTGCCGGTCAAGGCTCTGACGCCAGATGCCGAAGACCCGTGTATCCCCGGTGTTGACCGTGAACTGCGTCGCGTTCGGGTGAAACGCCGATTGCTTTTGCCGGATCTTCAGACGCCGCTTCAATCCGCCCAGCACCTGCGCGTGAACCGAACTGTCCTCTGCCAGATGATCCTGCAATGCCCCGTAGTCCCATCGGTGGCGGTTGATCGCCCGGTTCATCCCCCGCCGTTCCACCGCCTCGATGTCGTTAGGCGTGGCGAGCATGGAATGGATGTAGAATGCGGGGATCCCTTCAAGAGACATCACGATGGTCTGCGAACACAGGAACCGGTCCAGATGATAAGCATCCGGCCCGTCGAACGTCTGGCCAAGTGCTGCGAAATAGGTGGTGTTCAACTCGTAGGGCGCCTCGCCGCCATCGGGCAGCGCGCGCATCGATACCAGTCCGCCCGCAGCTTCGACTGCCCGGATCATGGCGATCTGGTCTTCGGCGGTCAAAAGCCCCTCTGCGGGGCGCATCCCGATGCCGTCATGACTGGAGGTGAAGTTCAGGTAGGCACAGCCCAACGGCGCAGGTGGCATGGAGCGTTGCCACCTGTCGAGCTTGGCCGCACTGCCTGACAACAGCGCGTGCAGGATCAGCGGCGGCAGCGGGAAATTGTAGATGACATGCGCCTCGTCCCGCTTGCCGAAATAACTCAGGTTCTCGGCCTTTGGCACGTTGGTTTCGGTCAGCAGCACGATCGGTTCGACGGCATAATCGCAGAGCAGGCGGATCAGCTTCACGATGGCATGTGTCTGCGGCAGGTGAATGGAGGGCGATCCGGCCTCTTTCCACAGGAAGGCGACAGCATCGAGCCGGATGATCTGAACCCCGTTGTCGATATGGGTCCGGATGATCCGCAGGAACTCGAGCAGCACCTCGGGATTGCGGAAATCGAGGTCGATCTGGTCATGGCTGAATGTGCACCAGACATGGCGCGGGCCGGTCTTTGTCTCGACCATCTGCAAGAGCGGCGTTGTTCGGGGGCGCACGACCATGCTCAGATCAAGCGCCGGATCAGCCTCGAAAAAGAAACGGTCATAGGGCGGCTGACCCTGCCGATAGGCATTGAACCATGTTCCCTGGCTTGAGACGTGGTTCAGCACCAGATCGGACATCAACTTGAACTCGCTGGCGATGCGCTTGATGTCCGGCCAGTCACCGAGTTGCGCATTGACTGCCATGTAGTCGGTCACCGCGAAACCGTCATCCGATGTGAACGGAAAGAACGGCAGGATGTGCACCCCGTTCACGACGCCCCTGAGGTAGCGGCGCAGGAAGTCGTTCAGAAGGTCCAGCGGCTTGTGCGCGCCATCGACGATGGAATTGCCGTAGGTGATCAGCAACGCATCCCGCTGCGACCAGAGCGCATTGCCCGGCTTGCGCCCGCGTTTCCGCCGATGCGTGCCGTCGGGCCAGAACGTGTCGATCACCTTGGAGGCAAGAATGTCGGCATCGACATCAGGGTAGATCTCGTGGACCTTGACCGCGAGCGCACGGCTCAAAGCCGGGGTTTTTTCTTTGATCAAAAAGTCTTGTCCCATGGCCCAAAGAACCATGGCGCGCGCAGGTTTTCAAAATATTTCCCGGTTTCAGAGGGCTGGAAGGGCCGGGAATGGCGATAACTGCATGCCGTTCGTGCATCTGGACGACGGCAGGCCACCACGTTTGAGACCCTGCAACGGTCGGCCCACCGGCTGGAGCGACATGGGCTTACCGCTGTTCCATCGCGTTTTCCCATTCCGTCAGAAAGGCCCGGCGGTTCAGCGGATCGAGATAGACCATCAATGCGGGGCCAAGCCGGATCGGCCCGAACTCGACAAGGTTGTCGGTGCCGGTCTGGCCAAGCGGCGGCAGGGGCCAGTCTCCGGGCGCTTCGCGTTGCCCCAAAGCCGCAAGCATGTCGATCAGCGCCCCAGCCGCTTCGGTTTCCTGTGCGGTCGCCGGAATGATGGCCGTGCGCAGGATCACGTTGGTGAAATCCTGCATTCCGAGGATCTGAACCCGTCCACCAGAGTCACGCGCAAGCCGGTCGGCGGCATAACTGCCCAGAACGTTGTAGGCGAAGGCCAGCCTGCCTTCGGCCACATCGTCGATCATCTGACCGGAACAACAGTAAAGCTGCGGGTTCAGTCGCCCCATGACTTCGGACAAGCGCCAATAAGCGTCCGTTGACCGGGCCTCTTGGGTTGCGAACAGATAGCCCAGACCACTGTCTCGCACGTCATATGTGCCCACTGCACCGTCAAACCGGTCCGGGTATTCGCGCAGCAAGGTGACCAGTTCCTGCCGGGTCGTGGGCAGGTCCAGCCCGTCAAACCGCTGGGTCGACAGTACAACAACCGCAGGTTCCGCCGTGAAGGCAAAGATCAGGTCGCGCCATCTGGCCCAGTCGGGAAGCGATGCGGTGGTTTCCGACCTGTGGCTTTGCGCAAATCCATCGTTTGCGAGTTGGAATTGCAGATCCATGGCCGAGGACAACGCAAGATCGAACGCGGCGCCCCCCCGGATCGCCTGATACAGCTGGGCTGAAGACACCACGGTGTAATCTATGGACAAGCTGGGCTGGCGTGCTTGAAACGCCAGCAGGTAAGGCTCAAAAACGTCGAGGTCTGCGGTTGAGACGACCCGCAGGACACGATCCCCTGTACCGGGGAACAGGCGGTAATCCTCGATCTCCAGCGCTGACAGGACCGTTGCAAGGCAGCTCAGGAGGACGGCAAGACAAGCGTGGCGCATGTTCCCTTATTCCCTTCAAGGGTTTCAAGCTCAAGGCGGCCGCCATGTGCGACAAGCACATCCTTGGCGATGGTCAGCCCAAGTCCGGACCCGACAACACCTTGCGTGTTGGTGCCGCGCTGAAACCGATGCGTCAACATATCGACAGGACCATCCCCCAGTCCCGCGCCCTGATCGGTCACGGCGATGCGGATTTCGCGATCTCCTTCGGACACGGCAATCGTGACATCGGTTTCGGGTGGCGAGTACTTGATCGCATTGTCCAGAACGTTGCGCAGCGCGTTGTCCATCAGGACGGGATCAACCTGCACCTTGCCCTCGATCATCTCGACGCACAGTCGGATGTCCTTCATGGCGGCGGTCGGCTCAAGCCCGGCCACGGTCTGGCGTACCAATTCCGAGAGTTTGATCGGGGTACGCACAAGATCGTCGGAGCGGTAGACAACGGTAGCATGATCCAGCAATTGCCCGGCCGAGCGCGAACTTTCGTCCACTGCGCGGATCATCTGACGAAGACGCTGTTTCTGGTCCTCATCCCTTGCCGACCGAAGCGCGATTTCGGCCTGCGCCCGGACCGTGGCCAACGGCGTGCGGATGCGATGCGCAGCCTCGGCAATGAAATCTTCCGCGCTGCGAATGGATTGACCCAGCCGGTCCATCAACCGATTGAGCGAGGTCATCAGCGGCGCGAGTTCGGTCGGGGCCGCGCGGCGCAAGGGCCGCAAGTCGGACGGCCCCCGGCGCGACACGGCTGCGGCGATCTCGTTCAACGGCTTGAGCGATGTGCGCGCGGCAAAGGCCGAGAGGGACACCGCAACCAGAAAGAACGCCACCGACAGGAACGCGGCAAGCTGGGACAGCTCTGCCGAGATCGATGCGACACCACCCCGCGTCTGGGCAACCGTGACCTTGACGGAGACCGGCTGCGTGCCAGCCAGAACCAGGCGCGAGACCGTGGCCATCCTGACTTCTTCACCGCTGTAGACGCCGGTATCGAAGATGACCCGTCCCCCGGACGAGACCTGCTCGGTCGGAACCGGCAAATCGTCATAGCCGGTCAGAAACGTGTCGCCGGTAGCAACCCTATAGAAAACTCGGTCCTCGCTGATCGCGCCCAGCATCGAGAACGCCGAATAGGGCAATTCGAGCCGCACCTCGCCCTGTTCGCTGCGCAGGGTTTCGGCGATCGTGGTCACAGACGCCGCAAGCACATTGTCCTGCGTGCGTTCCGCCGCCTGCCGAGCAAGGCCTGTCACCATCCACCAGCTGAGCACCGACAGAAGGGCCGCTACACCGGCCAGCAACAGCGTCAGCCGCCGCCCGATGGAGGCTGTGCCGGTCACGCCTCCGTGGTCTCCATCCGGTAGCCAAGTCCGCGCACGGTTTCGATGCGCACACCCGTCCCGTCGATCCGGCGGCGCAACCTGCCGACATAGACTTCGATGGCGTTCTCGGTCACCTCGGCATCATAGGAAAAAAGCCGGTCCATCAATTGGCCCTTGGACAGGATCTGGCCTCTGTGCCGCGCGAACACCTCGAGCAGCCTGATCTCGCGGTTGCGCAGGTCGAGTGTGTCTGACCCAAATCGCAGGGTACCCGCCAGCGGATCGAACACGGCAGCGCCCAGATGAATCTCGTTCCGCGCCTCCCCGCCCCGGCGGCGCAGTACGGCGCGACAGCGCGCTTCGAGTTCGGAAAAATCGAAGGGTTTGGTGATGTAGTCATCCGCCCCCTGATCCAGCGCCCCGACGCGGTCCGACACTTGCGACCGGGCCGTCAGGACGATGACCGGCGTTTCCAGATGCGCGCGGCTGCGGGCAAGGAAATCGCGACCGTCGCCATCGGGCAGCATCACGTCCAGAAGAATGAGATCGTATTGCGCAACAGCCAGACAGTCTTCGGCCTCGGCGAGACTCGCGGCATGGTCCACCGCATGTCCATCCAGTGCCAGCCGGTTGACGACGGCCTCGGCCAGTTCTTGATTGTCCTCGACCAGAAGATAGCGCACCCCGTCTCCCCCTCGTGGCCCCGTGTCAGGCTTCTGTCAGCTTTGTGTGGTGATGTACGACCATGGGCGGCGGAGGACCGCCTGTCAAATGGGAGGATAATCAATGAACACTCTTGAGTGGTCACGCCGTGCGCTTATTGCTGCGGCCACTGCAACTGTTGCCGTTTCCAGCATCGCGTATGCAGATGGGCACCAGAAGATGGAATCGGTGCATTTCCTGATTCCCGGCGGCGCCGGTGGCGGCTGGGATGGCACGGCACGCGGAACGGGCGAAGCGCTCATGAATGCCGGTCTTGTCGGAACGGCCACCTATGAAAACATGTCCGGCGGTGGCGGCGGTGTTGCCATCGGCAACCTGATCGAGAACGCAGCCAGCAGCGAAGGCACGCTCATGGTCAATTCGACCCCGATCGTGATCCGCGCCCTGACTGGCGAGATCTCGCAAAGCTTTCGAGACCTGACGCTTGTTGCGGGTACTGTCGGTGACTACGCCGCGCTTGTCGTGACCACCGACAGCCCGATCAATTCCATGGAAGACGCGCTTGCGATGTACCGTGAGGACCCGAATGCTTTCGCGATCGGTGGTGGATCGGTTCCGGGCGGCATGGATCACCTCGTTGCAGCGATCGTGATGCAGGCGGCCGGCGAAGACCCCACTGCATTCAACTATATCGGGTATGATGCCGGCGGCGAAGCGATGGCGGGCCTGCTCTCCGGTGAGATCGATGCGCTGTCGACAGGCTTTTCGGAAGCCGTTGCCCTTGCCGAACAAGGCGAGATCCGCATTCTCGGCGTGACCGCGCCGGAACGTGTGCCCGCCTTCGACGAGGCCCCGAGCTTTGCCGAGCAAGGCATCGATGCGCAATTCGTCAACTGGCGTGGTTTCTTCGCAGCCCCCGGCTTGCCCGAGGAGAAGCTGACCGCCTATCAGGACATGCTGGCGGCGATGATGGAAACTCCCGAGTGGGAAGAAGTGCGCGGACGCATGGGCCTCGTGAACATTTTCCGTCCCGGTGACGAATTCGCAGCCTTCCTCGAAGCACAGGAAAAGCAGATTGGCGATCTGATGCGGGACCTCGGTTTCCTCTGATCCCGGTCACGATCCATTCGGGTCGAGACTGTTTTTCAAGGTGGATGCCCTGCCAAATCGGTTGGCACAGGGCATCCGCCGCACAGGAATTCAATAAAATCACTTGGAGGGTTGAGAAATGGCGCTCGATCGCTGGATCGCTTTGGCCTTTATCGCCATGTGTTGCATCTATGGTTATGCCGCGTTCTTCACCATGGACGGTGACTTGCCGCCCATCCTGCAGCGCAACCCGGTCTGGCCGTCGACTTTCCCAAAAATCTTGGCCGTTCTGGGAATAGTGGTCGGACTGATTGTCCTGTTCACCAAGAAAGCCCCCGCAGATAGCGCAGCGCCGAAGGATGGCGTGATCGATCTGACCCGCCTCGGAGACTATCATGTCGGGCAGGCGCTGGGTTTGCTGGCGTTGATGGTCGCCTATGCGCTGACCCTGCGCCCGCTGGGCTTTGTCGGATCGACGGTCTGCTTTCTCGTTCTCGGCGCGATCATTCTCGGAGAACGTCGTTTTCACATCCTGATCCCTGTGGCTGTCATTGCTGCCGGGTCGATCTGGTATCTGGTCCAGGAGGTGCTAGGAATCTTCCTGCGCCCGTGGCCCGGCATGTTCATGTAGGGGGCCTAGACATGATCGAAGGAATTCTCATCGGACTGTCAGCGGCCGTCACCCCATTCAATCTGATGATGGTTGTCATGGGCTGTGTTATCGGAACCCTGATCGGGATGTTGCCCGGCCTTGGGCCAATGTCGATCATCGCCATCATGATCCCCGTTGCCATCGGCATCGGCGACCCGACAGCGGCGCTGATCCTGTTGTCCGGGGTCTATTACGGGGCCATTTTCGGTGGCTCGACCTCGTCCATCCTGCTCAATGCGCCGGGGGTCGCAGGCACCGTCGCCACCAGCTTTGACGGCTACCCAATGGCCCGAAAGGGACAGGCGGGCAAAGCTTTGACGATCGCGGCCATCGCCAGCTTTGCGGGCGGCACCATCGGCGCGATCCTGTTGATGATCTTTGCCCCGGCGCTGTCTTCGGTCGCTCTGTTGTTCCATTCGGCGGAATATTTCGCCCTGATGGTGGTGGGTCTGTCTGCCATCGCCGCGTTTGCAGGCACCGGACAGGTGGCCAAGGCGCTGATGATGACGCTGCTGGGCCTGATGCTGGGGACCGTCGGCGAAGGTGCGTTGTCCAACACGCCCCGCTTCACCTTCGGGATGATGGAGCTGCAATCCGGGTTCTCGTTCATCACTCTGGCCATGGCCATGTTCGCCCTGCCCGAAGCGTTGTTTCTGGTCATGAACCCGGCCCGCGCGGCCAGTGGGTCCGGAGGCGAAAGCGGCAAGATCACCGGCATGCGCATCACCCGCGCGGAAGCCCGGAGCATTGCCCCCGTGATCGGTCGGCAATCCCTGCAAGGCTTTTTCATCGGTGTCCTGCCCGGGGCGGGGGCCACCATCGCCTCCTTCCTCGGCTACGCCGTCGAACGCAACATCGCCAAGGGGGCGGAACAGGAAGAGTTTGGCAAAGGGTCGATCAAGGGGCTGGCCGCTCCGGAAACCGCCAACAATGCCGCCTGCACAGGGTCATTCGTGCCCCTGCTGACGCTGGGCATTCCGGGATCGGGAACGACTGCGATCCTGCTGGGCGCCTTGCTTGCGCTGAACGTGACACCGGGACCACGGCTGATGACCGACACGCCCGAGGTGTTCTGGGCCGTCATCATCTCGATGTACCTTGGCAACCTCGTGCTCTTGATCCTCAACCTGCCGCTGATCCCTTACATCGCCAAGATCCTGACCATTCCGCGCACGTTCCTGATCCCGTTCATCCTGTTCTTCACCCTGATGGGCAGTTACCTCGGCCAGAACAATGCGACGGAACTGCTGATCCTGGTCGGCTTCGGTGTGATCGCAACGATCCTGCGCTTTGCGGATTACCCGCTCGCACCGCTCCTGATCGGGTTCATTCTGGGCACCATGCTCGAGAACAACTTTGCCCGTGCGATGCAGCTCTATCGCGGTTTCGACTTCATTCTTGAACGCCCGATGACCTTGGGCCTCCTGGTGCTGGCGATGCTTCTTGTCGTCCTGCCGAGCTATCGCGGCTACCGTGCCAGAAAGCGGGCGCAAGGCGTTGCAGATGGCGACTGAAACAGTCTCCGGACCCCTGAGCGGGGTCCGGGTTCTTGATCTGACAAATGTGCTGGCAGGCCCGTTCGCCTGTCACCAACTTGCCCATCTCGGGGCCGAAATCATCAAGGTTGAGGCCGTGGGACGGGGCGATCTGGCGCGCAACCTCGGTGCTGATCCAGATCTTTCGGCGGCGGGCATGGGGATCAGCTTTCTGGCGCAGAATGCAGGCAAGGCCTCCCTGACGCTCAACCTCAAGGACCCGCGCGGCAAGGAGGTGCTCAAGACGCTCGTGCAGGGGTCTGACGTTCTGGTCGAAAACTACCGTCCGGGCGTGATGGACCGTTTGGGCCTTGGCTATGAGACACTGCGGCAGACCAATCCAAATCTGATCTACTGCGCGATCTCGGGCTTTGGACAAACAGGACCATGGGCGGACCGCCCCGCCTATGACCAGATCATACAGGGGGTGTCCGGTGTGATGTCGATCACCGGAGACAGTGAAAGCGCCCCACTGCGCGTCGGCTACCCGCTGGCGGATACGGTCGGCGGGCTGACCGCCGCAATGGCGATCTGCGCCGCTCTGAACGCCGAAGATAAAGGCGCGTTCATCGACGTGTCGATGCTCGAATCCGTATTGGCCACTATGGGATGGGTCGTATCCAACCACCTTGTCGGGGGCGTCGCACCTTGCGCGCATGGCAATGAAAACCCGACCTCGGCCCCTTCAGGGGCATTCCAGTGTTCCGACGGGTTGATCAACATCGCCGCCAACAAGGACGAGCAATGGACACTTCTGGCGCGCCATCTCGGACGTGCGGACCTGCTCGGACAAACGGAATATGCCACCCGCGAGGACCGCAAGGCGCACAGGCTGCGCCTGAAAGCGGAGCTTGAAACCGTGCTGACCACGCGCCCTGCGCGGGATTGGGCCGAAGAGCTCAATGCAATCGGTGTGCCCGCCGGTGCCGTGATGTCGGTGCCCGACGCGCTGGAGCATCCGCAGATCACGGGTCGGGATTTCATCAAACGGTTTGAAACCGTGCCGGGCGTTGACAGGCCCGTCGACATTGTCTCGGTAGGCGCGCTATTCAATGGCAAACGACCGACGGTCAAGACACCGCCCCCGGAACTGGGTCAGGACTCGACACATATTCTGGAAAGCATGGGCTACAGTGCCGAAACGATCGAAACGCTGCGCAAGGAGGGCGTGATTTGACCGGAGCCAATGACGTCGCCGACTGGTGGCGCACCCGGATCATCGACATGGAACCGGGCCGCATTCACCTGCGCGGGCACCCTGTGCAGGATCTGATCGGCAATACGGGGTTCGCCCGGATGATCTGGCTGATGGTGGTGGGCGAAGACATTTCTGGCCCGCGCGCCGATCTGTTCGAAGCGGCCTTGGTCTCGGCGGTCGATCATGGCCCGCAAGCCCCCTCCATCGCTGCGGCGCGGATGGCGGCGACCTGTGGCATCGGCCTGCAATCGGCGATGGCCACTGGCCTGAACATGCTGGGCGACGTGCATGGCGGCGCGGGCGAACAGGCGGTCACGCTCTACCGTCAGATCGAACAGGCCGGACCGGACGGTTTGGTTCCCTGTCTGGATGCGTGGCGGGACAAGCACGGTCGCTTCATTCCCGGCTTTGGACACAGGTTTCACAAACCGGTCGATCCGCGTGCGCCACGACTGCTTGGACTTGTCGACGACGCAGCCCAAACAGGCGCTGTGTCCGGAGCCTACGCCACGATAGGCCGCGCCATCGAAGCCCGGCTGGCCGCAGAGCGTGGCAAGCCAGTGCCGATGAACATCGATGGTGCAACCGCCGTGATCTTTGCCGAACTTGGCTGCCCGCCCGAGTTGGCGCGCGGATTTTTCGGATTGTCGCGCTCTGTCGGTATCCTCGCCCACGCGTGGGAGCAGACAGAACAGGGCGGCCGGAACAAAGGCCCTACCCCGCCTTCCTACCGATGGACTTATGAGGGCAACTGACTTGAAGCTGCCGCCTGTTCTGCCGACCCTGCTGATCGCCGCAGCGGGCGCGGGTCTGTTTCATCTCGTCGGGTTTCCCGCCGCTGCAGTCACGGGACCAGCCACAGCAGTCGCAGCCGCGACATTGATGGGTCTGCGCACCGAGATCCCCCCACGCCTGTGCGACATCATCTTCCTGATCATAGGTGCGCAGATCGGCAGCACGGTCACACCTGACGTGATCGCCGCTGCGCTGACATGGCCGGTGTCGCTGCTGATTTTGACGCTGACGCTGATCGCGATCCTGCTGATTGTCCCGATCAGCCTGCGGGTGCTTTTTGGCCACAGTCGGGTCACCGCGTTTCTGTCGTCGGCCCCCGGTCATCTGACCTTTGTGCTGGGGCTTTCAGCGGACCTACGGGCAGATGTGCCACAGGTCGTGCTGATCCAGACGGTGCGGGTGTTCCTGCTGACGCTTCTGGTGCCGGTCCTGATTTCGTTCTGGGGTGTCACCGGAACCGCGACCTTTGCGGATCACGGCACCAGTTCGGCCTTTGATTTGGGGCTGGTTCTGCTGCTGGCACTTGCCGCAGGGCTGGGCCTGAAACGGCTGGCCGTTCCTGCGCCGTTGCTGATTGGCGCGATGGTGGTCTCGGCGCTGACCCATGGAAGCGGCTTCGTGACCGGGATTGCGCCTGCCTGGCTGACCATTGCGTCGTTTATCTGCATGGGTGCCTTGATCGGCACGCGGTTCAGCGGGGTTGACCGGTCCTTGCTCAAGAACGCGTTTCTTGCCGGACTGCTGAGCACGCTGGCAGGGTGCGTCATTGCGGCTGCAGGGGCTTATCTTGCGGCCAAGTTGATTGGTATGCCGCCTGCTGCGCTGTTTCTTGCCTTCGCTCCGGGCGGGGTCGAAGTGATGGCAGCACTTGCCATCGAAACCGGGTTGGAGCCTGCGCTGGTGGCGGCGCATCACGTGTTTCGGCTGGTCATTCTGGGGGCCTTGTTGCCGCTGTTCGCGATCCGGTATCGACACGGCTGACAATCAGCCGGTGAGAACATGACCCGGAAATAGAAAGCCCAAGGCAGAGGTGGCACCGGGGAGGGCGGCAAGCAAAACCGCGCTAATGCAGGCTTCCGCTCTGATCAGATCGCGGATTGTTTGCGCAAGCGATTGAAGCTCATCGAGATATGCGCGCGCTGGATCTGCGCGACAGCCATCAGATCACCAGATTCCAGCGCAATCCGGATCGCCTGAAGTTCGTGAAGAAAAATCCCGTATTCCTCCTGCAAATCCACTTCGGCCTTGATCGCCTTGACCAGCCAGAGCCGTTTTGTCTGATAGTAAAGGCGTTCCAGAACCTGCCGCAGTGGTTCGTTCGCCGTCAGGTGCAGAAGCGTCTGGAACACATCCATGTCGAGTTCGGTAAAGCTGCGAGGCGTGCCCGACACGATCATCTGTGCGGCGCGGTCGATGAGTCCCTGCAACTGCGTCAGGAAGACGGTGTCCGGCGCAACCGGGTCAAGCTGTCCGGTCAGCCCGGTCAATTCCACGCGCAGCCTGTAGGCCTGCTCCAGTTCGGTGATGTCGGCATCGGTCACAATCGTTCCGACGCCGTGAACCGATTGCACCAGCCCCTCCTCCTCAAGCCGCGCAAGAACACGGCGCATCGGCGTGCGGCTTGTGCCGAATTCACCGGCCAGCGCGATCTCGGACAATTGTGCCCCCGGAGGATAGTCCAGCAGACAGATCCGTTGCCGGAGTTCGATATAAACAGCCGCGTGACGATCCTTGACCGTCAGGCCAGAGTCGGCATCACCCATCCAGCCTTTCCCCAAGCCGTTCCAGCATGCCCAGACATTGCGCCAACTGGTCGATCGCAATGAACTCGTCAGCCTTGTGCGCCTGCTCGATTGACCCCGGACCGCAGACCACGACATCCGTGCCCAGCGCCTGAAACAACCCGGCCTCGGTTCCAAAGGCCACAACGTCGCTGCTGTTGGCTCCGGTCAATTCCGAAACGATCCGGCGGGCTTGGTTGTCATCCGTCGGCAGCAGGCCAACAACTTCGCCGATCACCTCGGTGGTGATGAAGGCACCGGGATGAACAGCGCGCATCCGTGGCAGAAGCTCTGTCTCGCAATAATGGTGCAGGCTGTCCTTGACGAATTGCACATCGCTCGGCTGAACAGGGCGCATTTCCCAGTCGACCTGAGCAGACGGCGCAATGACGTTATGCGCCACACCGCCCACCAATGCCCCCACATTCACAGTGGTCCAGGGCGGATCGAAAGGCGAATTGCCGGGCGCACGGGCACGCAAGGCGTCCTTGAGGCCCAAGAGGTGATTGACATAGCGCACCGCGTATTCGACCGCGTTGACCCCGTGATCCGGCAGCGACCCATGTCCCGCCAGACCATTGAACCGCGTGGTGTATTCGTTGCACCCCTTGTGACCATCAATGATCCGCATCTCTGTCGGTTCGCCGATGATCGCCACACCGGGGGTCACACCGCGTTCCGACAGGGTTTCAGCCAGATTGCGTGCGCCCAGACAGCCGACCTCTTCGTCATAGGTAAAGGCGAAATGCAGCGGCCTGTCACGCACATGCGCTGCCAGATGCGGGGCAATTGCAAGGGTCGCAGCGATAAACCCCTTCATGTCGCAGGTTCCGCGCCCGTAAAGACGCCCTTGCGCCTCCTCCATCAGGAACGGGTCGCGGGTCCAGGCCTGATCGGCCACGGGCACCACGTCGCTGTGTCCCGACAACAGGATACCTCCGTTGCGGTCCGGCCCCAGCGTGGCGAACAGGTTGGCCTTGGTACCGCAGGGCGACGACATCACCTCGCAGCGCGCGCCCGCGTCTTCCAGCAGCCCCGCCATGTGCAGGATCATGTCAAAGTTGCTGTCCGCCGAAATGGTCGGATAGGCGATCAGGTTCGCCAGAATCTCCGTTGTGCGTCGCAGGTGATCCATAGCCCTAATCCTTGACGAACAGCTTGCGCTCGATGTTGCACAGCGCTTCTGCCGGACCGTTTTCGGTGATCAGGATGGTTTCTGTTGTCTCGAGCCCCCAGGTATCCATCCAGAGCGCGGGCATGAAGTGAAAGACCATGCCCGGTTGCAGGATCGTCTCGTCCTCGACCCGCAGCGATGCCGTCCGTTCGCCCCAGTCCGGAGGATAGCTGAGCCCGATCGGATACCCGCAGCGCCCTTCGCGGTAGATGCCATGGCTTTGCAACACGTCGAACAGCACCTGTGCAATATCGCTGGTCCGGTTGCCCGCCCGCGCGATATCCAGCGCAGCTTCGATCCCTTCGATCTGCGCCGCTTCGGCATCGAGCATCTCTTTCGGCGGCGTGCCCAGAAATACCGTCCGGCACAGCGGCGCGTGATACCGACGATAGCAGCCCGAGAGTTCGAAGAACGTCGCCTCGCCCTGCCGCATCGGATCGCCATTCCATGTCAGGTGGGCTGCCGTCGCATCCAGACCGGACGGGGTCAACGGTACGATGGCGGGATAATCCCCCCAGATATCGTCCACCCCGGTGATCCCGGCGTGCATGATATCGGCGACCACATCATTCTTGCGCACACCCGGCGCTGCGCTGTCGATGGCTGTCTCGATCACCCGTTCCGAAATCCGCGCCGCCTTGCGGATGAACGCGATCTCTTCGTGTGACTTGATCAGGCGCTGCCAGTTGACGAGCGCCGTGGCATCGGCGAAGCGCGCGTCTGGCATTTCGGTCACCAGCACCTCGTGCGCCTTGGCCGAATAATAGTAGTTCTCCATTTCAACGCCGATGGTCGCCGCGCCAAAACTCATGTCGTGCAGACGCAGGGCCAGATCCTGCATCGGGTGCCTCAGGGTGGATTGCACGTAGCTGTCCGCATAGCCGAAGATGTTGTCTGCCGACATCCAGCAGGTGCGCAGCGCCCCCATCGAATCCATGAAGCGGCCCCACCAGATCGGTTCACCCTCCAGCCTCAGAAGCACGCCTTGGTGCACGTAAAAGGACCAGCCGTCATACCCGGTCAGCCACGCCTGGTTCGACGGGTCGGTGACAAAAAGGACATCCAGCCCCGCTGCGTCCATGGCAGAGCGCGTGAGCGCGATACGGCGATCATATTCAAAGCGGCTGAACGGGGCTTTTCCGTCGGGCATGGTTGGTCCTCGGCAAATTTTCACGTAGGATGTACACAACTCGGTAACCGGATTACCGAAGCATGCACAGAATCGGGGTCACTTTTCTTGACATGATCCGGAATCCCCGCCTGATGTGCACAACGATTTGTCACACCTAATGACTGGAAAACGACATGCTGCGGAATGACCAACTTGATCAGTGGGATCGAGACAACTTTTTCCATCCCTCCACCCACCTGGCCCAACACGCCCGCGGCGAAAGCCCGAACCGTGTGATCAAGACCGCGTCGGGTGTGTTTATCGAAGACCGGGACGGCAATCGCCTGCTGGATGCCTTTGCCGGGCTCTATTGCGTGAATGTCGGCTACGGGCGCACCGAAATTGCCGAGGCCATCGCAGCCCAGGCGCATGAGCTGGCCTATTATCATTCCTATGTCGGGCACGGCACCGAGGCGTCAATCACGCTGTCAAAGATGATCCTCGACCGCGCGCCGTCGCATATGTCCAAGGTCTATTTCGGGTTGGGCGGTTCGGATGCGAACGAAACCAACGTCAAGCTGGTGTGGTATTACAACAACATCCTTGGCCGCCCGCAGAAGAAAAAGATCATCTCGCGCTGGCGCGGCTATCACGGGTCGGGGCTTGTCACCGGATCACTCACCGGGCTTGAGCTGTTTCACAAGAAATTCGATCTGCCGGTCGAACAGGTGATCCACACGACAGCGCCCTATTACTACCGCCGCGAAAACCTCGATCAGACCGAGGCGCAGTTCGTCGACCAATGTGTCGCCGATCTCGAAGCGCTGATCGACCGCGAAGGGGCCGACACCATTGCCGCCTTCATTGGCGAACCGATGCTGGGCACAGGGGGCATCGTGCCGCCGCCCGCCGGGTATTGGGCGGCGATCCAGGAGGTGTTGCACAAACACGACATCCTGCTGATCGCCGACGAGGTGGTTACGGGGTTCGGGCGTTTGGGCACCATGTTCGGGTCCGAACATTACGGCATCACACCCGACATCATCACAATCGCCAAGGGTCTCACGTCGGCTTACGCACCGCTGTCCGGGTCCATCGTGTCCGACAAGGTCTGGGCCGTGTTGGAGCGTGGCACAGACGAGAACGGGCC
Organism: Pelagibaca sp.; assembly: GCA_041725935.1. Lineage (GTDB taxonomy): Bacteria > Pseudomonadota > Alphaproteobacteria > Rhodobacterales > Rhodobacteraceae > Marivita. The sequence continues at coordinate 17,044 of JBGRQD010000025.1, read as the reverse complement.
CATCGGGCATGGCTGGACCTATTCCGCCCACCCGATCGGTGCGGCAGCGGGTGTGGCCAACCTGCAACTTCTCGATGACCTGAACCTGATTTCCAATGCAGGAGAGGTCGGTGGCTACCTGAACTCGGCGATGCGCGATGCGTTGGCCGATCACCCCCATGTCGGCGAAGTGCGCGGCGAAGGCATGATCTGCGCGGTGGAATTCGTGAAGGACAAGGACAACCGCGTGTTCTTTGACCCGGCGGACAAGATCGGTGCGCAGATTTCGGGCAAGCTGCTGGAACAGGACAAGATCATCGCCCGCGCCATGCCGCAGGGGGACATCCTTGGATTTGCCCCACCCTTCTGCCTGTCCCGCGCCGAAGCGGATCAGGTCGTTGAAGGCACATTGCGCGCAGTCAAAGCCGTGCTGGGATAATCGCAGGAAGATGAGAACCGCCGGGACATCACGTCCGGCGGTTTTTCATTGGTTCCTGACGCATCACATCATGCTACAGCGTCGAGCATGACAGACAGATCAGACCTCGTGATTGGCATTGACGGCGGAGGCACCGGCTGCCGCATTGCGATCAGCGCAGCGGGTGGAAGCGTCATCGGCACGGCAACCGCCGGCGCCGCCAATTACACGAGCGATCGTGAGTCCACAGTCACACATATCCTCGCCGCGCTGTCAGATGCTGCGAACAGCGCGGGTCTTCCTTTGGACAGTCTACTCGACACGCCCGCGCATCTGGGCCTCGCCGGGATCGTGACACCGGAGGATGCAAAGTCTCTTGCCGCCCGTCTGCCGTTGACGCACTGCCGCGTTACCGACGATCAGGTCACCTCCACCATCGGCGCGCTTGGCGCACGGGATGGCGCGTTGGTCGCTGTCGGCACTGGATCGTTTGTCGCGATCAAGCGTGGCGACACCATCCGGACACTTGGCGGGTGGGGCCTGCACCTGGGCGATCAAGCCTCGGGCGCATGGCTTGGGCGCACCGCGTTGCAGCGCTGTGCCCTTGTTGCAGACGGTCTTGCACCGACCTCGCCGCTCGTTGCAGAGCTGCTTGCCCGGTTCGACAATGACGCTGGTCAGATGATCGCGTTTGCCCGCATCGCGCCCCCGGCGGAATACGCGCAGTTTGCTCCGCTCATCTTTGAAGCTGCGCAAAGCGATGATCCGAATGCCTGTAGCTTGATCATCGAAGGCGCGGCCTATCTGAACCTGTGCCTTGGAACCGCAGACCTTGAAGGTGACGATGTGCTCTGCATGGGCGGGGGGCTGGGTCCGCGATACGCTCCATGGCTTGACGTGCGTTACCAGTCGCGGATTGCAGAGCCTGAAGGCACGGCACTCGACGGCGCGGTTCGTCTGGCCTGGCACTTGGCGGAACGTAACTAGGCGTCAGTTCCAGTCCGCCCCCGTCAGACGGTCGATCTGATCCCGAACCGAAGCAATGGCCTGCATGACAAAGGGCGTGCCACAGACCCAATCGACCGAGGTGTTCAGCACGGGAAAATCCGACAGCGCGGGATGGGTCGCGACCTCTTCGGACAGCGAAAACCCGGAAAAGGGTTGCGATCCGATCAGAATGTCGGGCTGGTTGAGGATCACCTGTTCGAGCGAGAGCGTGCCATTGCCCTGAAAGCCAAGCTCCACCGACAGGTTGCGCGCACCGCCAGCGGTCAGGATATCGTGGCTGAGCGTGCCTGCTCCGAGGGAATAGCCGTTGGGCAGAAAGAAGGCAGCAAGCGGCGCGTCTTGATCAGGCTTGGACAGTTCCGCCAAATCCTGTTCCAGTTCAGTGGCCAGAGCCTCGGCCCTCGACTCTTGGTCCAGCACCTCGCCCATGAGCCGGATCTCCTGCGGAATGTCGCGCAAGGATCGCGTGATCGGAAACTGTGTCACCTCGATCCCGATCGACCGCAAAAGCCCAATCATCGACGGATCACTATACGCCCCGGCGACCACGATGTCGGGGTTCTGAACCGCGATCACCTCGGCTTGGGTGTTGTTCTTGGCGTAGCGCCCCGCCTCTGCCGCCATGACAGAGCTGCGCGGATCTCCGGACAGCGCGCTGAGCGACACGATCTGTTCGGGGTCCGCAAGCAGCATCACAAGCTGATCGGTACAGACATTGACCGAGACCACACGCGGCAGGTCGGATGCGCTGGCCCCGACGGGGGCCAACGCGAGGATCATCAGCGGCAGGAGACGCCGCATCGTTCAGAACGTGGTTTCGATGCCGAAACGGATGGTCCGCTCTGGCGCGTTGAACCCGCGAACCGTCTGGTAGGACACGTCCCCGATGTTGTCGATGGCGCCGTACACGCTGGCCGCATCGGTGATCTCGTACCGTGCAGAGACATCCCAGACCGTGTAATCGTCCAGCGGCGTGAGTGTACCGAACCCGTCCAGAGCATCGGCCACACGGTTCATGTTGACCCCGACCTGAAGCCGGTCCGTCACATCCGCCTGAAGCGCCAGTGCAAAGTCGTGGCGCGGGACACGCACGACGCGGTCACCGTTGTTTTCGGTATTGGTCAGCGTGTACGCGCCCGACAGACGCACCCGGTCGGTGATCGCGTAGGAACCGCTCAACTCGATACCGCGCGTTTCGGTGGTGCCATCGGTCTGGATGTAGCAGCCAAACGCCTGCGAGGCCAGGCAGTTGGGCCCGGTACCGAACCCGATCAGGTTGTCGATCTCGGCCCAGAACAGGGTTGCCTTGACGGACCCGCGATCACCGTAGCTGTGTTCAACCCCCAGATCGAAGCTCAGGCTGTCTTCGGGGTCCAGTGGCGTCGATCCGGCATAAAGCCCGAACCGTTCGTAGAGCGAGGGCGCCCGATAGCCGGTTCCTACCGAGGCGCGCACAAGCGTTGCATCGTTCAGCTGGTAGGACAGCGCGGCACGGCCCGAAAGCTGACCGTCGAAATCCGAGTAATCGTCGTAGCGCAGGGTCAACGACAGTTCGAGCGCCTCCACCGGAGTGGCTTTCAACTCGGCAAAAACCGCCGAGTTCGAAGCGTCATAGTCATCGCCATCCAGTTCGGCACGCTCTTCCGTCCAGTCGGCCCCAAGGGCAAGCGACATGGTCGAAGTCAGATCGCCTGTCGCCAGATATTCGACCGTGTCCCGTGCCCCCAGGAATTCGCGGGTGAACCCGTCAGCGTCAAACCGGTCGGTCTCGAAGCGGCTGAAGGACAATTCATGCAGCCATGCGCCGGTCTGAACCTCACCGAACAGCCGCAAGCCACGGCGGGTCTCGTCAATCTCACCGCTGGGATCGGTGGCGGAGCGGTCGAACTCGGCGGTTCCGTCCGCCCACAACCCGCTGACACCAAGGCGGATTGTGTCGCTGACCTGATAGGCAGCAAAGAGGTTCAGGGTGTTCTGCTCGAACCCGTCATCTTCGTCATCCGTGTCGCGCACCGGGTAGCCTTCGCTGGTCACGCGCCCGACGCTAAGCGCCAGTTCGGCACGGTCATCCAGATACCCAAAGCTCAGGTTTGCGGCCCGTGTCTCGAAGCTGCCCACTTCAAGCTGCGCCTTTCCAGAGACGCCGGACACTTCGGGACGCCAGCTTTCGAATTCAACCACACCAGCGATCGCATCCGACCCGTAGACCGCCGATTGCGTGCCCTTGACCACGGCAATGCGGTCAAGCGATCCGGTGGTCAACGTGCCGAAGTTGAATAATGTCTGCGGCGCCGAAGGATCAGCCACGTCGATCCCGTCGATGCGAACGCCCACATAGGGTCCGCTCAGCCCGCGAATGCGGACAGTGGCGGTGCCGCCAAGACCGCCATTGGCACTGACGCTCACGCCGGGCACGTCCGCAAGCGCCGAGGTGGCGGCGATTCCGCCGCGCTGGATGTCTTCGGCATCGACGACGTCGATGGTGGCACCCGTGGTGTCGAGGTCGGTCGGAAGCAAGCCGCCGAAAACGACGATTTCTTCAAGTGCGATTACCGTGCCGCCCAGATCCTGCGCCGCAACCATGGAGGGTGCGACGAGGGTGGAGCACAGGAGAAGTCTGGACGTGAGCCGTGTCATGTCGTGAATCCCAGCATTTCCCGACGCTGCGCGTCGGATTTATAAAGATAATCTGGAATGCCAATGCATCCGCAGACGGTGATAGACACCACTACGGACGATGCCGCCGCCCCATCGCGCCCCGCGATCGGACTGGGTGTTGGTTCACGGCAGGTCTCCTGACTTGCGGGTCTCTGCTCTGCTGGCCTTCCCAGAGCCCCGATCAGGGCACCAGTGGCACGTTCAGCGTCGCTCTCCGCTCACAGTTGCGGGGGCAGTCGCGGATTTTTCTGACGAAGCACCGCGTTCCCTTTTCACCGAATGCTGTGACACATCCGGACCGTAAAATTCCTTTTGCACCCGCCAATATCCCGGCGTCAAGTGGGGTTTACACTATGAGGCAAGCGCACCTGGTCACAGCCAGAAACGTGTCAGCCCCAAAAATTCATCTAAAATCTTCGCGTTTTTGATGGGTTAGCGCCTTATTGCGATCACGAAACCGCCGAAGTTTCCGGTCAATTTGAACGCCAGTTACAGGATTGGACGCGCAATAGGACAGGTCGTTGGCCTGTGCCATGCGCATGAGGCAAGGGACTTCGGCAGGTGTCATTCACGCTTCACTTCGACTACCGGTTCGACAGTACCGGGTTCTTTGATGATCCTGACAGACGCGCAGCACTCGAAGCGGCTGGCGCAGAATGGGAAGCGATCATTCAGGATGACTTTGCCGAAATGCCTGCGGGAACCGTGTTCAGCATCCGCAATCCCACCACCTCTGTTGTAGATACCGTTACCCTGCATCAACCGATTGATGACATCCTCATCTTTGTCGGTGCCGCGCATTTCAATTCCTCCATCCTTGCCATCGCCGGGCCAGATGGGGGCGATGCATCGGGCGACATCTACGCGGCGCGGATCAGTCCGGACTTTCGCGGGACAGGGCCTGTCACAGATTTCGAACCCTGGGCGGGGTCGATCACCTTTGATCTTGGATCGAACTGGTCTTTCGACATCACGGGTCCGGTTGCCGGACAAAACGATTTCCTGTCCGTCGCAGTGCATGAGATCGGACACATCCTCGGAATCGGATCTTCCGGGGCGTTCGATCGCTGGATCATTGACGATCACTTCGCAGGTCCCAATGCACTCCGCGTCAACAATGGCCAGCCGATTCCGGTCGAAGACGATCACGTGCATGTCAAAGACGGTTTTGCCGATGACAGCGTTCTGCTTGATCCCATTCTGATCACCGGAACACGGGTGGCCATCAGTGACTTCGACAAGGCGATCCTTGCCGATATCGGGTATCAGGTTTCCGGCTTTGACAAGCAGGGCAGCACGCCTGCGATTGCGACCGCCGGTGCGGAACGGGTTTTTGGAACCGGCCTTGGCGATATCATCGACGGGCTGGACGGCAACGACACGCTTCAGGGTGCGGACGGGAATGACCAACTCAGCGGAAGCGCGGGACAGGACGATCTGTTCGGGCAGAATGGCAACGACACGCTTATGGGTGGACGCGGCGATGACTATCTGGACGGGGGTTCGGGGGACGACGTGCTGCAAGGTGGCCCCGGTGTCGATGTCTCTTTCGGAGGCACTGGCCGGGACATTTTTGTCATAGCCCCCGGCGACGGAAGCAATCGACTGTCGGATTTCAATCTTGGCGAAGACAGAATCCATCTGCTCGACAGCGGCTTTGGCACGGCCGAAGAGGCCATCGCGGCCATCACCAAGCCCTTCAGCAATATGTCACGCATTGCGCTGGATGACGGAACGACTGTTGACGTGTTCCACACGTCCCAACGCGGAACACCTTTGACGGCTGCGCATGTCGTGCTGGTTGCTCCCGAGGTTGAGACAACCGAAGATGGCCCCCGAACCGTGCTGGGCGCGACCGAAACATCGCGTCTTGGGTCTGTGCTTGAGGGAACGTTTGGAGACGACGACCTTATCGCAACCGCGTTTCATGATCGCATTGACGGCGGAGAAGGAGTCGACACGGTCCGTTTCACAGGCAGCCAGTCCAACTATACCATCACGTTTCTGGATGCCGGACTAACAGTGACTGACAGAACCGCCGAAGGCATTGGAACGCTCATTCTCGACAATGTCGAACTGATCGACTTCGAATTTACCGATCCGATCTTCAACGGCGCGATGGATCTGCGGCTCTTTGCCGGGCACAGAGACCTCGATCAGGCTTCCCTGGATGCCTTTGTGGAAATGTACATCGCCTATTTCAACCGAGCGCCGGATGCGGTTGGGTTGGGCTTCTGGGGCACGGCCTATGCCAATGGCACATCGCTTGAAGACATTGCCGCGCTGTTTGCCGAACAAGCTGAGACAGCCGCGCTCTATCCTGAAGACCTGAGCAATCTGCGCTTCATTTCCGAGATTTATCAGAATGTGCTGGGGCGTGCGCCCGACCTTGAAGGCATTTCGTTCTGGGAAGCAGCCTTGGACGCCCGGACGGTCAGCCGCGATGCGTTTATCCTTGAGCTTCTGAATGGCGCAAAAGCCGACCTTCCTGACACTGCCGATGCAAGCCTTGTGGCGCGACAGGCCGATGACCGCAGCTACCTTGAGATGAAGACCGATCTGGGCGCGCAGTTCGCACTGGATCGCGGATTGTCAGACCTTGATGCAGCGTCGCAAGTGATGGCCCTGTTCGACGGCAGTGCGGCGTCTTACGAGGCTGCTTTGGCCTTGATCGACGATGTCCATACAGCGGCAGTGGACCCGGACAGCGGGTCGTTCTTGATGCCTCTGATTGGTTTCCAGACAGATTTGAACATGATCTGAGGCTCGGAGACACGGGTTTTCCGCGCACAAACCCTATGCCTTGCATGCTACCGCCCCTCTCAGAACCCCGCAGAAAAATTTCCGACAATTTTACTCGGAATGTATTGATCGCTGTCCTGAATCATGTAACTGACTCTTTCTGTAAGAAATAAACATCAACGGAGAGTCTCATGCGCGTCCTTTGGACAACATCGACTTTGGCGCTTGTCGCCACCACAGCAATCAGCACCGCAGCCTATGCACAGGGTGAGGTGAACCTCTATTCTTCGCGGCACTACGACACCGACGAGCGTCTCTACTCGGACTTCACAGAAGCGACCGGCATCACGATCAACCGCATCGAAGGCAATGCCGACGAACTGATCGCCCGCATGGACGCCGAAGGCGCAAACTCCCCTGCAGATGTCCTGCTGACAGTGGACACCTCGCGCCTCGAACGCGCCAAGGACATGGGCGTCCTGCAAGCCATCGAGAGCGATGTCCTCGAGGCGCGCATTCCGGACAGCCTGCAAGATGATGAAAACCATTGGTTCGGGTTCAGCCAGCGCGCTCGGATCATTTTCTACGACAAGAACGATGTCACCAACCCGCCGCTTGATTACGTCTCGCTTGCTGATCCGCAGTACAAGGGCCAGGTCTGCCACCGCTCCTCCACCAACGTGTACTCGCAGACCCTGCTTGCTTCGGTGATCGAGAACCACGGTGAAGAGGCCGCAAAGGCATGGGCACAGGGCGTGGTCGACAATTTTGCCCGTGAACCGCAGGGCGGCGACACAGACCAGCTGCGTGCCCTTGTTTCCGGCGAGTGCGACATTTCGATCTCGAACACTTACTACTTTGCACGTGCCGTGCGCACCGAAGTGGAAGGACTTTCCGCTGAAGATCGCGCAGATATCGGCTGGGTGTTCCCGGCTCAGAACGCCGAAGGCGCGCACATGAACCTGTCGGGTGGCGGCGTTGCGGCGAACGCTCCCAACCGCGAGAACGCAATTGCCTTCCTCGAGTACCTGTCGTCGGATCAGGCACAGCAGTATTTCTCGGCGGGCAATGACGAGTACCCGGCGGTTCCAGGCGTTGGCCTGTCCGAGTCTGTCGCGACCCTCGGCATGTTCCGGTCTGACGATGTCGACCTTTCCGAAGTTGCGCAGAACCTTGGCACGGCTCAGGAAATCTTCAATCAGGTCGGCTGGAAGTAAATCGAACGACCAAGCATTCGAAAGAGGGCGCTCAGGCGCCCTCTTTTTTTCGGCCCTGCTCGTTCCGGATACGACGGCACAACAGAATCACCGGCAGGGTCCCGATGACCACGATTACAAGGCTGGGCACCGCGGCACCGGACAGACGTTCATCGGCAGCAAGACGATGCGCCTGAACGGCCAAGGTGTCGAAATTGAAGGGCCGCATGATAAGCGTCGCGGGAAGCTCTTTCATCACGTCGACGAAAACGATCAGCAGCGCGGTGAACAGGCTAGGGCGCAAAAGCGGGAAATGCACCCGCCGCAGCAGCCCCCATTCGTTTTGCCCAAGAACCCGTGCGGCGGCGTCCATGTTCGGGTTGATCACTGCGACACCGCCCTCATAAGCCCCGATGGCAGCAGCGAGAAATCGGATCATGTAGGCGCAGACCAGCAGCCAGATTGACCCGGTGAACAGCAACCCGGTCGAGACGTTGAAGGTCTCGCGCATATAGGCATCAAGCGTATTGTCGAAGAACGCAAACGGCACAAGCAACCCCACTGCGATGACCCCGCCGGGCACGGCATAGCCCATGCGACCGATATAGAGCACGGCCGTCGCGGCCCATGATTGCCGGTTCCGGGCAAGACTGCCGAAGAGCAGCGCAACCGCCACCGTGATCACGGCCGCGCAGACACCCAAGGTCACGGAATTCTGAGCAAACTTCAGATAGCGCGGGCTCAGCAGGCTCTGCTCAGACCCGGCCGCCATTTCAGACAGCATGATGACCGGCAGGAAACATCCGAAAAACGCGGGCAGGAGGCATGCAAGCATCGCAAGATAATTCCGCCATCCGCTGAGAACGAGGCGTGGCATCTGTTCGAACTTGCGACCAAAGGCGTACCGCGCTTCGCCGCGATTGATGCGCTCAAGGATCGCCAGAAGAAGGGCAAAGGCCAATAGGCCCAGGGAAAGCTGCGCCGCAGCCGCCCGGTCGGCAAAGGAGAACCAGCTGGAATAGATGCCGACCGCAAAGGTCTGCACCCCGAAGTATGAAACGGTGCCGAAATCGGCGATGGTTTCCATCCCGACCAACATGGCGCCCGATGCAATCGCCGGACGCGCCATCGGAAGCGACACGCGCCAGAACGCACCCAACCGTGTCTGCCCCAGGGACTGCGCGGCATAGAAGGTCGTCGCACTTTGCGAGGCAAAGGCAGCGCGCGCCAACAGGTAGACATAAGGATACAGGACAAGCGTCAGCATCGCCGCAGCTCCGCCCAGAGACCTGATCTCGGGAAACCAGTAATCCCGTGGCCCCCATCCGGTGACCGCACGCAATGTTGTCTGAACAATCCCCGGATGGTCGAGCACATGGGTGTACGCGTAAGCCAGAACATAGGCCGGAAAGGCCAATGGCAGGACGAGTGCGACTTCCAGAATTCTGCGCCCCCAGAATTCGGTGGTTGTGACAAGCCAGGCCGTGATCGTCCCGATGATCGTGCTCATGATGACGACAGAGACCAGCAGCACGATCGTTGTGCGGGTGTACCGACCGAGAACGGTCTCGGCCAAGGATTGCAAGGTTTCGGTCGATCCCAGGAACGCCGCGACCAGCACGCTGATATGCGGCAACACGCAGATGGCGGCCGCGAGACCGGCAAAGATCCAAGCCAGCCGTCCCGACCAGGACGCGGTTTGGCGTTTGAGGCTCAGTGAAGTGTCTGCCATATCCCGGTCTTTTCTCAAGCGGCGCTTATTTCTGATTTCCGATAGGATCGCTCAGGTATGGGACAGCTTTTAGCAGCCTGATGCCATGAACGAAATCCGATTTACGCGCTTCTAGGTCGATGGGATTGGCGCGTCAGATCACGATGTTCTAGGCTCAACGGATTGCATCCTCGACCAACGCCGACGGGGAGGGTATCGCGGCTGAGGCCGATCTGGAGTGAACCACGTGAAATTCTCTGCCAATCTTGGCTACCTCTGGACCGACCTCACCTTGCCCGACGCCATTCTTGCTGCACATCGCGCAGGGTTTGACGCTGTCGAATGTCACTGGCCGTATGACACTCCCGCCGCCGAGATCACGGCAGCGCTTGACGCAACCGGATTGCCGATGCTCGGGATTAACACGGTACGTGGCCAACCGGGGGAAAACGGTCTCTGCGCGCTTACCGGTCGGGAGATAGAGGCCCACGCGGCGATTGATCAGGCAATTGCCTATGCCGTCTCCATCGGCGCACAGGCGATCCATGTCATGGCGGGCCGAGCCGAGGGTCCGGACGCCCATGCGACTTACCTGGACAACCTGCGCTATGCGCACAGTGCCTGCCCCGATGACATCATGTTGTTGATTGAACCCCTGAACCGCCACGATGCGCCGGGGTATTTCCTCAGGACCACCGGCCAGGCTGCCGAGATATTGGATCAACTTGGCCTGCCCGGGGTGAAGATGATGTTCGATTGCTACCATGTCGGACGCACCGAAGGGGATATCGTCACCCGGTTCACCGCGCTCTTGCCGCTGATCGGCCATGTGCAGTTCGCCTCGGTCCCGGATCGGCGGTCGCCTGACCATGGTGAAGTCGATTATCGCTTCGTGCTGGATCAGATCGCTGCCGCCGGATGGTCCCGTCCGCTGGGCGCCGAATACAGAACCGGGGGCGATACCGATGCGACTCTTGGATGGCTGCGTGAGATACAAGGGCGGTGATCACGGAACTTCTTCACCCTGCTCAAGCAGGGTAGTATCAGGAAATGGACATTTTGCAGTCGCAAAGAATCATCGAATGACATGTTCGACCATGACGAAACGCTCTATAAATCCGAGCAAACGCAGGCGGGCTATGACGTGCTGTCATCCATTGGTCGCAACACAGCTTGAGCTGCGACTTAGAGGCGTCAAAAATCCATACCCTTAAGAAGGTTACCGCAAGCAGTGACCGGAACGGAAAGTCAGAAAAGACATGAGCCGCGCCCCCGAAGGTGACACGAAGGAAAGAGGAACCTTTGCCTCTCTACATCGTTGAACCAGTTACGCGTTCTCGACCGAATCTGTGCCCTGATACCCGTAGATCACGGGCGCATCAGCAGACCATCCTATTGGAGCTATCTATGAAATTCCGCTTTCCGATCGTCATCATCGACGAAGACTACCAGTCGGAAAATTCTTCCGGCTTGGGAATCCGCGCTGTCGCCGATGCGATCATGGATCAGGGCTTCGAGGTGTTGGGGACAACCAGCTATGGCGACCTGTCGAAATTCGCTCAGCAGCAATCCCGCGCCAGTGCCTTCGTCCTGTCGATAGACGACGAGGAGTTCACGCCGGGTCCAGACCTTGATCCTGCCGTTCTCAACCTGCGGAATTTCATCGAGGAAGTGCGTTGGAAGAACGAGCATGTGCCGATCTATATCTACGGCGAAACCAAGACGAGCCGTCACCTTCCGAACGATATCCTGCGCGAATTGCACGGCTTCATCCACATGTTCGAGGATACCCCCGACTTCGTGGCGCGCCATATCGTTCGGGACGCCAAGGCCTATCTTGAGGCGATCCAGCCGCCGTTCTTCAAGGCGCTGCTCGACTATGCCGAAGACGGATCATACTCTTGGCACTGTCCCGGCCATTCCGGCGGTGTGGCCTTTCTCAAAAGTCCCATCGGCCAGATGTATCACCAGTTCTACGGCGAGAACATGCTGCGCGCGGATGTCTGCAACTCAGTCGAGGAACTGGGGCAGTTGCTGGATCACGACGGCGCAATCGGCGCATCCGAGCGCAATGCCGCACGGATCTTCAACGCGGACCACTGCTTTTTCGTGACCAACGGAACCAGTACGTCCAACAAGATGGTCTGGCACCACACGGTTGCCCCCGGCGATGTGGTCGTTGTGGATCGCAACTGCCATAAGTCCATCCTGCACAGCATCATCATGACCGGTGCCATCCCGGTCTTTCTGAAGCCAACCCGCAATCACTACGGGATCATCGGCCCCATCCAGAAGGCCGAATTCGAGATCGACGCGATCAAGGAAAAGATCAGGGCCAATCCGCTGCTGACCCATGTCGATGCCGATACCGTCAAGCCGCGCATCGTCACCCTGACGCAATCGACATATGACGGCGTGCTCTACAACACCGAGACGATCAAGGAGCTGCTGGACGGCTACGTGGAAAACCTGCATTTCGACGAAGCCTGGTTGCCGCATGCCGCGTTCCATCCCTTCTACGGCAATTTCCATTCGATGGGCCGCAAGCGCGAAAGGCCACGGCAATCGGTCACTTATGCAACGCAGTCCATTCACAAACTGCTCGCCGGGATCTCCCAGGCAAGTCAGGTGCTGGTGCAAGACAGCCAGGAGACCAAGCTGGACCGCCACCTCTTCAACGAAGCCTACCTCATGCACACATCGACCAGTCCGCAATATAGCATCATCGCAAGCTGTGACGTTGCCGCTGCCATGATGGAGCCGCCGGGCGGGCGGGCCTTGGTCGAGGAAAGCATTCTGGAGTCGCTCGATTTCCGCCGGGCCATGCGCAAGGTGGACGAGGAGTATGGTCCGGATGAATGGTGGTTTGAGGTCTGGGGTCCCGAAGAGCTGGATGACGAAGGTGTCGATCACCCCAAGAACTGGGTCCTGCGCCGGACCGATGCGGAAGCGGTTCAGGAAGCGGACGGCAAAGACAGCTGGCATGGCTTCGGCGACATGGCACGCGGCTTCAACATGCTGGATCCGATCAAGGCCACCATCCTCACTCCCGGCCTGAACATGGATGGCCGTTTCGAAGAGTCCGGCATCCCCGCATCGATCGTGACACGGTTTCTGGCAGAGCATGGCGTGGTCGTTGAAAAAACCGGCCTCTACAGCTTTTTCGTCATGTTCACCATCGGGATCACCAAGGGGCGCTGGAATTCGCTTCTGACCGAATTGCAGCAGTTCAAGGATGATTACGATAAGAACCAGCCATTGTGGCGGTCCATGCCGGAATTCTGCGCCAAGCAACCGCAATATGAAAAATTCGGCCTGCGCGACCTCTGCCAGCACGTGCATTCATTCTACCGGCAGTTCGACATCGCCATCCTGTCGACCGAGATGTATCTCAGCGACCTGACACCCGCGATGAAACCGTCCGATGCCTTTGCGAGCATTGCAGCGCGTAAAACGGAACGCGTTCCAATTGACGAACTCGAGGGTCGGATCACCACCAGCCTCGTCACGCCCTATCCGCCCGGCATCCCATTGCTTATCCCCGGTGAGGTATTCAACAAGAAGATCGTCGAATACCTGCAATTCAACCGAACCTTCGCGCGCGAATGCCCGGGGTTTGAGATCGACATTCACGGTCTGGTGCAGCAGGAGACCGAAACCGGTCGCATCGAATACTTCGCGGATTGCGTTGCTAAACAGTGACGGGCTGTTTCGCTGAAGACGTGAGAGTGCATCGGTTCAAGATTGAGACGATGCATCCACCACATGATCCCTGAGCAAGAGGAGTACACCGGACAGCTATCTATCGTCACAAGCGATTTGTGGAACAGCGCAAAAGCGTAAGCGGTGCGCCGCCCCCACACTTTCGAGCTGACGTGTGATCTGCGATTCAGAGGCTTCTTTGGTTTGTCGGGAGTTTCTCGATGGGAGCTACAAGCGAGTTTCTGGCAAGGGTTCCGCGCCGGTCAGATGGGAAGCGTAATTGGCCACCGGAGCTGAAGGCTCGGATTGTCGCGGAGACTTTGATTGAGGGCGAGACGGTCAACGCGGTTGCGAAGCGATATGAGTTGATCCCCAGCACGGTTTCTGATTGGCGACGGATGGCGCGACAGGGCAAGCTGGTTCTGCCAAATTTGGAGGGTATGGACTTCGTGCCTGTGGGGATCGAGGCACCTGCGCCGGTCGCCGAGGCTCTGCCTAACCCATTCTCAAGCACGCTCGATGTGATCAAGGGCGACGTCATTGTTCGTCTTGATGCTGCGACGCCAGCCCCGCGGATCGCGGAGATAGCACGGGCCATCGCCACGTGATCATGCCATCCCACAAGGTCCGCATTTTTGTGGCCAGTGATCCGGTCGACTTCCGCAAAGGCCATGACGGGCTGGCCGCTCTGGTGCAGGGTCATTTGCGACAGAAGCCCTTTGATGGGTCTGTATATGTGTTCCGCGCCAAGCGCGCAGATCGGCTGAAGCTGATCTACTGGGACGGCAGTGGGCTGGTGATGGCGTATAAGCGACTGGAGGATAACAGCTTCAAATGGCCCGCGATCAAGAACGGGGTGATGCGTCTGGAACCGGCCCAGTTTGAGGCGTTGTTCGCGGGTTTGGACTGGCGGCGCGTGCAGCCTTTGGAGGTCGCAGCACCTTCTGCGGCGGAGTGACTCACGGGACCCTTTGCAGGGGTCATTCTACCCCTGTTTTGTTATGGAATCGGGCATGACCGCACCTGATGATTTGCCCAATGACATTGCTGAACTCAAGGCGATCATCCGTGCGCAGCGGGATCAGAATGCCCGGCTCGAGGTCCTGGTTGCCGCCTTCAAGAAGGCGCTCTTCGGGAGCAAGTCCGAGAAGATTGACCCAGGCCAATACGAGCTGGAGCTCGAAGACATCGAGACGGCCATCGCGCAGGTGGAAGCTGAGATTGATGCTGATCAGCGCACCGCGCCCGTGCGACCGCCAATGCCGCGTCAGACCAACCGGGGATCATTGCCCAAGCATCTGGAGCGGGTGGAAGTGGTCATTGAACCCGAGCTCTCCTGCGCCTGCGGAGCCGAGCGCCATGTCATCGGCGAAGATGTCAGCGAACGGCTGGACATCATCCCCGCGCAGTTCCGGGTGATCGTCACCCGTCGCCCCAAATTCGCATGCCGATCCTGCGAAGGCGGGATCGCCCAAGCCCCGGCGCCAGCCCACATCGTCGCGGGCGGTATGCCGACCGAGGCAACGCTCGCCCATGTGCTCGTCTCAAAATATGCGGATCACCTGCCGCTCTATCGGCAAGCGCAAATCTACAGCCGCCAGGGGATCGATCTGGATCGTTCGACCCTGGCCGCATGGGTGGGCAAGTCGGCCTTCGAATTGACCCCTGTCTATGATGCCCTGATGGCTGATCTGAAGCGCTCCACCAAGCTCTTCATGGACGAAGCACCTGCACCGGTTCTGGCCCCAGGGCGCAAAAGCACCAAAACAGGATACTTCTGGGCGCTGGTCCGTGATGACAGGCCATGGAACGGCGATGATCCACCTGGAGTGGCGTTTACTTACGCGCCGGGACGATCTGGTCAGCACGCGGAAACTATTTTGCAGAGCTTCAGCGGCATCCTACAGGTCGATGGATATGCTGGCTATAACCGCCTGCTCAAACGGCCTACGCAGAACGTGACACTGGCCTATTGTTGGGCGCATGCCCGCCGCAAACTGCATGAGGTGACCCAGTCCAGCACGGCCCCGATTGCGCAGGAAGGTCTGGCCCAAATTCAGGCACTTTACCGTATCGAAAAAGACCTGCGCGGCCTGAGCGCAGACGAGCGCCATGACGCTCGACAGGATCGCTCAAAACCCCTCATCGACGCCTTCGAACTCTGGCTCGCACAGAACCGCGCCCGTGTCTCTGTGGACGTGTCGCGGTTTGATGCCGCTCCTTTGATAGCATTTACTGCAACAAAGGAGACTGACTATGGGACTGAAACGGACGGACGAATTCAGACAAGATGCGGTGCGCATAGCGCTGACAAGCGGGCTAACGCGTCAGCAGGTGGCTGATGATCTGGGCGTCGGGATGTCGACGCTGAACAAATGGATCACAGCTCATCGGCATACCGATGTGGTGTCGAAGGAAGATTTGAGCCTCGCCCAAGAGAATGACCGGCTTCGACGCGAGAACCGCATTCTCAAGGAGGAGAGGGAAATCTTAAAAAGAGGTAAGGAGGATCAGAAAACGATCCAGTGGATCGTTTGCCCGACGTCCAGTTCTTCGCGAGCCAAAAGCCGTGAGGTTTAGGTTTGTCGAAGAACACCGGGATGCGTTTCCGGCAGCGCGCCTGTGTCAGGTTATGGATGTCAGCATGCGCGGTTTGCGTGCGTTCCGCAGTCGGCCAGCCAGCCTCAGGCAGCGATCTGATATGGTGACGTTGGCGTATATCAAAGAACAGTCTCGTCTCAGCCTGGGCAGTTACGGTCGACCACGGATGACGGAGGAGCTGAAGGAAATTGGCTTGGATGTTGGGCATCGCCGCGTAGGCCGCTTGATGCGTCAGAACGGCATATCGGTCGTGCGAACACGCAAACACAAGGTCACAACCGACAGCGACCACAAGTTCAACATTGCGCCCAACCTGCTGGATCGAGACTTCGCAGCAGATCAACCAAACCATAAATGGGCAGGTGACATCAGCTACGTCTGGACCCGCGAGGGCTGGTTGTATCTGGCTGTGATCTTGGACCTGCATTCCCGGCGGGTCATCGGTTGGGCCGTCAGCAATCGGATGAAGCGGGACCTGGCGATCCGGGCGCTGAACATGGCTATCGCATTCAGGACACCGTCCAAGGGCTGCATCCATCACACAGATCGCGGCAGCCAATACTGTTCTCACGATTATCAGAAAATCCTGCGCCACCATGGCTTCCAGGTCTCGATGAGCGGCAAGGGCAATTGTTATGACAATGCCACCGTCGAGACGTTCTTCAAAACCATCAAGGCGGAGTTGATCTGGCGCCGGTCATGGGAAACACGGCGGCAAGCCGAGATAGACATCTTTAAATACATCAACGGCTTCTACAATCCGCGCCGTCGCCACTCAGCACTGGGATGGAAAAGCCCGATCGCCTTCGAACGAAAGGTGGCTTAAACGAGCACCTGGGGCGGCACGAAAGCGTGACAGGTCCAATCTTGAGGCGCAAAAGGCCAAGCTGGACGCTCAGCTGACGTTACCTGCACCGGAGCCCGTGCGGCTGCACCCGAACCTGTCCGCGCTTGACCTGCCACGGGATTTTTCCTCCATTTGGAATTAGAGTCCGACCCAACGAAGGGACGGATCATGAAGCGAACGAG
>JBGRQD010000024.1:0-57377 GCA_041725935.1 Pelagibaca sp. | reverse complement strand
CTGTCGGCCTTCTACGATGACATCTGGGAACTGACCGCCGACTTCAACGATGACGGCATCCTGAACCAGTCGAACGACGGTTTGGGCGGTGCCGATTATTCCGACAATGCCAGCTTTGGCAGCGGTGGTCTGGTGATCCTCGGAGCGACGGGCAACAAGACCTCTTTCACGGTCGAAAACACGGGCGTGGTCTGTTTCGCCTCGGGCACCCGCATCCTGACCACCGATGGCGACCGCCGGATCGACACGCTGCAGGCCGGAGACCGGATCGTGACCCGCGACAACGGCGTTCAGACCTTGCGCTGGATCGGGCAGCGCCAGCTGGACGTGGCCGATTTGACCCGCGCGCCAAAGCTGCGGCCGATCCTGCTGTCCCCGGCGCTGACCGGGGGCGATGCACCCCTGATCGTGTCGCCACAGCACGGGGTTCTGTTCAATCTTGATGGCGAGGAAACTCTGGTGCGGGCAACCCATCTGGCCCGGATGCAGGGGGGCGCTGCGCGGGTGATGCAAGGCTGCCGCAGTGTGACTTATTTCCACCTGTTGTTCGAAGACCACCAGATCGTCTTTGCCAATGGCGCGCCGTCCGAAAGCTTCTTTCCAGGTGCATTTGCCATGGCCGCCCTGCACTCAGAGGTGCGCCGCGAGATCTTCACGCTTTTCCCGGAGTTGCGGATGCAGGATGCCGAAACGGCCTATGGCCGGCAGGCCCGTGACATTGCACGTCTGGGGTGTCTGCCGGATCATCTCAAGGCCCTCAAGGCACGCCCACATCAGCGGATCATGGCAAGCGCGGGGATCGTGGCACCGGCCAGGTCGGCTGGCGCCGTCAGTCTGCACCAAGCCGCGTCGTGATAGCGCGGCCCGAATCGGCGGGCGGCAGGTAATTCACCCACCGGGTCGAGGCATCCAGCCGCCCAACCCCGCCGGTGTCGCGCAGAAGCATGGCGGGCGTGGATGTCGCGCGGGCAACCGCCTTTTCGACAGGATCACCCACCTGCCCCGTCATGACCGCCAGCGCCGTGGCCATGTCGAGATCGGCACCGGCCAGCGTGCCATCGGACAGGGTCAGCCGCCTGTCCTTGCGGAACACCTCGCGCCCACTCAGGACAAAGCGGTCGATGGCTGACCCTGCGGGGGCCATCGCGTCCGTCACCAGAAACACACGGTCGGATCGCGGCTTGGCTGCCAAAGCAATGGCCATCGTTGCTGGATGCACATGTACGGCGTCCGCGATCAGTCCGGCATAGACGTCTTCCCGCTCCAGCGTTGCACCGACGAGCCCCGGTTCGCGGCTGCCAAGCTGGCTCATCGCGTTGAAGAGATGGGTGACGCAGCGCACCCCCGCATCGAACGCCGCGTGGCAGGCGGCACGATCCGCATCGCTGTGACCCAGCGAAAGGATCACTCCGGCTTCGGACAGATGCCGCATCTGGTCAAGCGTCACGCTCTCGGGCGCAACCGTGACCATCAGGTTGGGCAGACGCTCTGCTGCCACGATCAAGAGTGCCAGATCGTCGTCACCCATGGGCCGGATCAGGCTGCCGTCATGCGCACCCTTGCGGGCCAGTGCCAGGTGCGGTCCTTCAAGGTGGAGGCCGACAATCCCCCGCACGCCTTCGGCAATCGCAGCCGCCACCGCGTCGATGGCAGCGCGGGTCTTGGCGGGGCTGTCCGTGATCAGCGTCGGCAAGAGCGCCACTGTGCCCAGACCTTCGTGCGCCAAGGCGATGGTTCGCAGCGTGGCGACGGATGGGTCATCATTGAACAACACCCCGCCTCCGCCATTGACCTGCAGATCGACAAAACCCGGAGTGATCAGACCACCCTCCAACGCCACAACCTCGCACTCCTGCGGGACATCGCGCGCCGGCACGATGCGACAGCCTTCGGTGTTGGACAGCAGCAGCGCGTGGTCGGTATGGAGCACATGGCCATCATGGATGTTCGCGCCGGTAAGGGCCTTGATGCGGGCTGTCATCGGGTTTCCGTCACTTTCCTGAGGTGCCGCGGCGCGTCCGGGTCGATCCCGCGGGCCGTGGCGACCTGCTCCACCATCGCGTAGAAACTGACGATGAGCGTGATCGGATCGGTCAGGGGATGCGCGGTGCGCTCGGTTGGCAGCGATGTGGCATGGTGCAGCCGTGTCGTGGTCCCGAACACGGTCGCACCCTTCTGGGCAATCTCGTCGGCCACGCTGGCCAGCGCGCCTTCGGCCTCGTCGGCAGCGGCAAAGGCGATCACCGGAAAGCCGGGATCCACGATCGAGACCGGGCCGTGCAGAACTTCGGCCGAGGAATAAGACTCGGCGTGGATCTGGCAGGTTTCCTTGAACTTGAGCGCCGCCTCGTTCGAGACAGCATAGGCCGGACCGCGCCCAAGGCAGTAGATCGAATTGCGGTCACTCAAGGCCGAAGCGACGGCCGACCAATCCAGGTCGATGGCCGACTGCACCCGGCGCGGCAGATCGTGGATCGCGGCACGCAGGTCGGCATGGTCTGCCCATTCGGCCAGCAGCCAGACCCCCGCCACCGCCGAATTGACGAACGTCTTGGTCGCCGCGACGCTCAGTTCTGGCCCGGCATGCAGGTTGAGCGTGTGATCCGTGACCTCGGCCAAGGGGCTGTCCGGATCGTTGGTCATCGCGACGGTCAGGGCACCACCCTGCCGCGCCATACCGGTCATGTCGACGATGTCGGGGCTTTGGCCGGATTGCGACACCGACAGGCAGACGCTGCCCGACAGACGCAACTGGCGCTGGTAGATCGACGCGATGGACGGACCGACCGACGCGATGGGTGTCCCGTTCAGAAGTTCGGCCACGTATTTCAGATAGGTGGCGACATGATCCGACGACCCGCGCGCGACGCTGATGAGGAAAGCTGGATCACGGTCGCGGATCGCGCGAGCGGCCCGCCGGATGTCATCGCCGCCATGATCCAGCAAACGCTGCACCGCTGCCGGGATCTCCAGCACTTCGCGCCGCATCTGGGTTTCGACAGGAGACATGGGAACAACCTTCTGCGTGTTTTCAGGCGGGCTTTGGAACCGTACCGATCGCTGACCCAACCTTACGGGTCAGTTAGGCCGCAAGGTGCGGCGCTGCGCAACCCGGTCGGCGGGATTTCGTTGCGACGCGCGACACGGAGTCAGGTCTGAAGCGCCGCGCGGTCGATGTTGAGCGCCTTGATCCGCGAATACAGCGTGGTCGGCTGCACATCCAAAAGGGCTGCCGCGCCTGTGGGACCGGACACCCGGCCACCGGTTTCCCGCAGGGCCGCGATTATGTTGCGGCGCATCAATTCCTGCATGTCGGCCTCTGTCCGCACGGTTGAATTGGCCGGAGAGGCCACCTGCCCGCCCCCGCCCAGTTCCAGCACCAGCTTGCGGTCGCGCGATACGATGGCGGCGCGTTCGATCACGTTGTGCAGCTCGCGCACATTGCCGGGCCAGTGATAGGCCTGCATCTGCTTGACCACATGTTCGGTCAGCACCGGCACCGGGCGGCCATGGCGACGGCAGGCCAGTTTCAGCAAATGCGCCGCCAGGAGAGGAATATCCTCGAGCCGGTCCCGCAGTGGCATGCAGGAAATCGGAAACACGTTCAGAAACAGGTACAGGTCTTCGCGGATGCGGTTGCCGGACCGCATGTCTGTCGGGGCATGGGTCGTTGCTGCGATGACACGGATATCCAGCGGCTTCTCGCGCGTGTCACCGACGCGGGTTACGGTGCTTTTTTGCAACGCATTCAGCAGCTTGCCCTGAATTTCAAAAGGCAGTTCCTCGACATCGTCCAGAAACAGCGAGCCGCCATGCGCCAGTTCGAGCTTGCCCGGCTTGTCGCGCGTGGCATTGGGCCCGGCCCCGCGCACGTGACCAAACAGCTCTGCCTCGACATCTTCGGGGGCGACGGAGCCACATTTGAAATGAATGAGCGGACGCCGCGAGCGGGGGCTGGCCTTGTGGATCTCGGTGGCGACCAGCGCCTTTCCCGTGCCCGCCTCGCCGGTGATCAGGACCGTGGCATCGGTGCCCGCCACAAGGTCGATGCGGGTCACGACCTGACGTATCGCAGGCGAGCTGCCGATGATGTCGTGATGGGCGCGTTCGCTGCTGATGGCCTCTTGCAGGTATTCGTTTTCCTGCTCCAGCCGGTCACGCAGGGCAGCGACCTCGTCCAGCGCCTCGCGCAGCTTGCGTTCGCCTTCCTTGCGTTCGGTGATGTCGCGGAAGATGACCACGGCACCGGCCAGCACCTTTTGATCATAGATCGGGGTCGAGACATATTCGACGCGGATCGGTTTGCCATCTTTGCGCCAGAACACTTCGTCCTCGATCCGGTTCACCTGTTCAAAGCGGAAAGACCGGTAGATCGGGCAATGCTGCGAGGGGTAAACCTCGCCGTTCAGGTGATGATGGTGGATCATCGAATGGATGTCCTTGCCCAGCAGATCCTGCGTCGTCCAACCCAGCATCTCTTGCGCGGCGCGGTTGACGAACGTGGTCTTTCCCTCGGCGTTAACTCCATAGATGCCTTCGCCGGCGGCGTTCAGGATCAACTGGTTCTGGCGTTCCAGTTCGGCAAAGAAAGTCTCGGCACGTTTCCATTCCAGAAGCCCCGCGCGGTGGAGTTCGGCTGCCTCTGCGATCTGGGTGCGTTTGTCGAACGCATCAAGATCGGTGAGGCTGAGCAACAGAAAGCCCGGTTGGTCGGGCACACCGCGCGCCCGGATTTCGCAACGCAGGGGCGTGCCATTCGACATGCACAGCGGCACATCCCGCGTCCAGCATTCGCCGCGGTGATCGACCTCTTCGACAAAGACCACAAATTTCGGAAGCGCCGCGCCAAGAAAGCTGGAGAACCGCAAGGCTTGGTCGGATGTAGCATCCACACCCAGCAGCTTTGCCGCCGGCGCATTGAGCGCCACAACCCTGTCTTGAGACGTGTCCAGGAGCAGCGCCGCATCCGGAAATGCGGTCAGCAGGGAATCGGAACCGGAGTGTTCGTCGCGCATGCCGCATGATTGCCGCTGCGGCGCAGAACTGTCTAACGAAATTTCGTAAATTACGATTTTACGTAAAATAAGACTTGCGCCAGATACCTACAAGCCTCTGATTTCAATAATTTATTCCAAAATGAACAAATGTTGAGCACTCGGTTTTGCCAAACTCCGGCTGCTGTCAGAATACAGTTAACCACTAGGAAAATCCACCAGACAGGGGACTTCACATGACAATCAAGAGCCTAGGAAATCCATATTCCGCAGATACCGATTTGCGTCATGGTGCTGATTGCGGCTGCGACAGCTGCTCTGCCGGACATACCCATTCACACATCTCCAAAGACGTTGACCCAACACGCATGTCTTCCGAGCAGATGCTCGAACGCGCGGTGGAAAGCGCCATCGTGCGCTCGGTCTTCGGCCAGAGTGATATCGGCCGCCGGTCCTTCATGGGGATGCTGGGCGGCAGCACGGTTGCGGCGGCGTTGGCCTCTGTCTTTCCGATGAACGAAGCCAAGGCGGCGATCCTCGACAATCTGGGCGCACCGGAAAAGACCGATCTGAACATCGGCTTTGTCCCGATCACCTGCGCCACACCGATCATCATGGCGCAGCCGCTTGGGTTTTACGAACGCTACGGACTAAACGCCCAGGTTATCAAGACCGCAGGCTGGGCCGTGGCGCGCGACAAGTCGCTCTCAGGTGAATATGATGCGTCCCACATGCTGACACCGATGCCGCTGGCGATGACTCTGGGGGCCGGATCGGTGGCGGAACCCTACATCATGCCCGCCGTCGAGAACATCAACGGCCAGGCCATCGTTCTGTCGAACGAACATCTCGACAAGCGCGATCCGACCCAGTGGAAGGGCTTCACCTTCGGGGTGCCGTTCGAATACTCCATGCACAACTTCCTGCTGCGCTACTACGTGGCGGAATTCGGCCTCGACCCGGATGTGGACATCCAGATCCGCGTGGTGCCGCCGCCCGAGATGGTTGCGAACCTGCGTGCGGGCAACCTCGACGGTTACTTGTCGCCCGACCCGTTCAACCAGCGCGCGGTCTGGGAAGGCATCGGCTTTATCCACCTGCTGACCAAAGACATCTGGGAAGGTCACCCGTGCTGCGCCTTCGCTGCACCGCTGTCCTTCGCGACCGAGTTGCCCAACACCTATGGCGCGCTGCTCAAGTCGATCATCGACGCGACGCAATACGCCTCGAACCCCGACAACCGTAAGGAAATCTCGGCTGCAATTGCACCGACGAACTACCTCAACCAGCCGGTTCCGGTGATCGAGCAGGTTCTGACCGGGACCTTTGCAGATGGTTTGGGCAACGTACAGAATGTGCCCGACCGGATCGATTTCGACCCGTTCCCGTGGCATTCGATGGGCGTCTGGATCCTGACGCAGATGAAGCGCTGGGGTTATATCGAGGGTGACATAGACTACCGCGCGGTGGCCGAGCAGGTCTACCTCGCCGCCGATGCCAAGAAGGTAATGGAAGACCTCGGCTACGAGGCACCGGATGTCACTTACAAATCGCACACGATCATGGGCAAGACCTTTGATCCGGCGGAACCCGAAGCCTATGTCGCCAGCTTCGCGATCGGGAAGAATTGATCCATGCTGGACAATCTTTCGATCAACAAGCGCGCCGCGATCCTGTCGTTTTGCATGCTGGTGGTGGGCCTCCTGATATGGGAGGCCGCCATTCCGGCGCAGCAGGCCGTGGGCGAACTGACCGAATATGAACGCCTGACCGGAGGTGGTGCGCCCAAAGCCGGTGTGCCGCCTCCCAGCCAGGTGATCGCAAAGGCATGGGAAGAATTGTCGAACCCGTTCTACGATGCGGGGCCCAACGACAAGGGCATCGGTATCCAGATCGGCTATTCGATCTACCGCGTCCTGACGGGCTATTTCCTGGCCGCGCTGGTCGCCATTCCTTTAGGCTTCCTCATCGGGATGAGCCAGATCGCCTACAAGGCGTTCAACCCCTTCATCCAGGTATTGCGCCCGATCTCGCCGCTCGCATGGATGCCGCTGGCGCTGTTCATCATCCAGGATTCAGAGGCTTCGGCGATTTTCGTGATCTTCGTCTGTTCGATCTGGCCAATGCTGCTCAACACCGCCTTCGGTGTTGCGGGTGTGCGCAAAGATTGGGTCAACGTGGCGAGAACCCATGAACTTGGCCCTATCAAGACCGCGTTCACCGTGATCCTACCTGCTGCCGCCCCAACCATCGTCACGGGGATGCGGATTTCCATCGGCATCGCATGGCTGGTGATCGTCGCGGCAGAGATGCTCGTGGGTGGGACAGGGATTGGCTACTACGTCTGGAACGAGTGGAACAATCTCGATCTGACCTCGGTCATCTTCTCCATCCTCATGATTGGCGTTGTCGGCATGTTGCTCGACTCCGCCTTCGGCGTCCTGCAACGCGCCGTCGCTTACGCAGAATAAGGAGGCTCTCATGCCCAAACCGTTTCTCAGCATCGAGCGCATGACACAACAATACCCGGATGGTCAGGGCGGCACGTTGACCGTCTTCGAGAACGCCAGCTTCGGGATCGAAAAGGGTGAATTCGTTTGTATCCTTGGCCATTCCGGCTGTGGCAAATCGACGATCATGAACATCCTTGCCGGATTGGCCGAGCCCACAGCCGGCGTGGTCAAGATGGACGGGTTCGAAGTGTCGGGCCCGTCGCTGGACCGTGGGGTTGTGTTCCAGAACTATTCGCTGCTCCCGTGGCTGTCGGCGCTCAAGAACGTGACCTTCGGCGTCAAGGCCCGCTATCCTGACTGGTCGGCGGAGAAGGTCGAGGCACATGCCCGCAACTATCTCGCCAAGGTCGGGCTGGAGGGTGACGTGGTCTACCGCAAGCCCAGCCAGTTGTCTGGCGGGATGCGGCAGCGCGTGTCGATTGCCCGCGCCTTTGCAAACCAGCCCAAGTTGCTGCTGCTGGATGAACCGTTCGGCGCTTTGGACGCTCTGACACGCGGTACCATTCAGGAGGAGTTGCTCAAGGTGTGGGCCGGCACGGACCAGACCGTGTTCATGATCACCCACGACATCGACGAAGCGATCCTGCTCGCGGACCGTATCCTGCTGATGACCAACGGGCCTTTTGCCCGCGTGGCGGAATCGGTCGAGATCACCATTCCTCGCCCGCGCACCCGGACAGAGATCGTGGAACATCCCAACTACTATGCCATCCGCAACCACCTTGTTCAGTTCCTCGGCCAGCGATCCAAGGAACTGGCGGGTAAGCAAGGCGGGGATGCCGACCAGCGTCCCGAGACCGTGCGGATCGACAAGACAGCGATGGCCGAAGATGAACCCAGCGCCCCGCCGCCCTTGCGGGCGGTAAACGACTGAACCACCAAGGATACCAGCGTGACACATCAGGAAACCCCGCGCGCGCCCCTGCCCCCGTTCTCGTTCGAGGACGCGGTGCAGAAGGTGCGGATGGCCGAGGATGCGTGGAACAGCCGCGATCCGGCCAAAGTCGCGCTGGCCTATACGCGGGACACGGCGTGGCGCAACCGCGACGTTTTCCTGAACGGCCGGGCTGAGGTCGAGGCTTTCCTGACCCAGAAATGGTCCAAGGAAAACGGCTATCGCCTGATCAAGGAAATCTGGGCGCATGACGGCAACAAGATTGCCGTGCGCTTTTGCTACGAATGGCATGACGAGACAGGCCAATGGTTCCGCGCGCATGGCAACGAGAACTGGGAGTTCGACGCATTGGGGTACATGGCCGTGCGCCATGCCTCGATCAACGATGTGCCCATTTCGGAGGCCGACCGCCTGTTTCACTGGCCGCAGGGTCGCCGCCCTGACGACCATCCGGGCCTGACACCCCTCGGGCTCTGACACTCAAGTTTTGCAATACGACCAAGGAGGAACCCCAATGAAAGACAATTACGAGGTGCCAGTCATGATGACCAAGGAAGACGTGACGATGATGATCCTGTCCGCCAAGAAGCAGGCGGGCATGACATGGGAGGGCATCGCCGAGAAGATCGACATGTCTCCGATCTGGACACATTCGGCCTGCATGGGGATGAACGCCTTTCCCAAGGACAAGGCAGAGGCGCTGGTCTCGGTGATGGGCCTGCCGCAAGAGGCCGCCAGCGTGCTCGAAGAGCCGCCCACCAAGGTCTGGGAACAGTCGGTTCCGACCGATCCCTGCATCTACCGCCTCTATGAGATTGTCGGCGTCTACGGCCCAACCATCAAGGCGCTGATCGAGGAAAAGTTTGGCACAGGCATCATGTCGGCCATCGACTTTGACATGAAACTGACGCGCGTGCCGCACGAAAAAGGCGACCGCGTGAAGCTCGAGATGTCGGGCAAGTATCTGGCTTATAATTCCTGGTAAGCCAGCCTGCGCTGCCCGGTTCTTGCGGATCGGGCAGCGCTCTTTGGGTCAGGCAATCGCCTTGCCCTCTGCCGCCCAGATGGCGCCGCGTCGGATCATCTCGGTCACCTGCGGCAACTTAAGATCGTCCAGCTCGTGACCGATCGAGCAATAGAACACCCGCCCCTTGTCCCAGCGCCGGGTCCATGTGACCGGGATCACCGTGCCTTCGATCCACCACAGGTGGTCGCCGGAAAATGTGGTGGTCGCCAAGACGTTGTTCGATGGATCGGTGAGCATGTAGTACTGCTCTGACCGGATGCGGAAACTGCGGATGCCTTTTACCAGCGGGTGGTCTGGCTGGCAGATCGTCACGTCGTAGTCGATGTAATCCTCCTTCGGCTGGAGGTTGTCCGGCCAACCCGGCGGATGCGCCACGAATTGACCGCCGATCAGGAAGTGATAGGTCGGGCGGTCGCGGAACGCATCCCCCATATGCCCGTGCCACCCCGCCAGTCCGCAGCCATTGCCGATGAGCTTGAGCAACCCGTCCTCTTGCGGCTTGGTCATGTTGCCGAACTCCGCCTGATGGCCTGACCGCGCCGAAGACCAGATCGGGGTGATCAGGTCGAGATCGGCGAGATCGTCGGGGCGTTCCAGCGGTTCAAGCGTTGTGTGAACATCAACCTCGAACCCGTTATTCTGCAACAGTTCCGTGTACCAGTCCGCGAAATGGGTCGGCGTATGACCTTCCCAACCACCAACAAACAGTGCCGCCTTCATGTCCTGTCCTTTCGCATGAAATTGACCATTGCCGCCATGTCGCGTGTGCCGAACCCGGCTCCGTCGGCGCGGCGCAGCGTGTCGAGCGTGACAGCCCCTTGCGGCATCGCTGTGCCGAGGCTCTCAGCCAGTGCCGCCGTCACCTCCATGTCCTTACGTGCAAGCGCCACGGTGAAGGTCACATCATGTGCCGCCTCGTTAAGATAGAGGGGCTTGCGGTAGCTCAGCATCGGGGCGGCAGCGGCGCTGTTCTCGATCACTTCGAACGCGGTTTCGGGTGCGATTCCGGCCGCTTCGCCCAGCGTCAGGGCTTCGGCAAGCGTCTGGTTCAGCCCGTGGATCAGCGAATTGACCGCCAGTTTCATAACCGCCCCGGCGCCCGTCTGGCCAAGACAGATCGTCTTGCGCCCCAGCGCGTCGAAAACAGGCATCAGCGGCGCTGCCACGTTGTCAGAGCACCCCGCCATGATCAGCAGTTGCGCATCCGCGGCCGCCTGAGTGGCCCCGGACACCGGTGCGTCGATGATCATGCAGCTTTCGGGGGCGGCATTGGCCAAGGCGCGGATGTGGTCGGGCGACATCGTGCCCATCTCCACAAAGACCTGCGCGCCCTGCCCCGCGAACAACCCGTCCGGCCCCAGATGCACCGCCTCGGAGGACGGATCATCGGCCAGCATGGTCACCACGACCTGAGACGCGTTGGTCAGTTCCGCCGGGGTTGCGGCGACCGCGCAGCCGGTCTTGTCGGCCAGCGACTGCGCCTTGTCGGCAGAGCGGTTCCAGACCGTGACCTGATGCCCCGCCGCGACAAGGTTCGCGGCCATGTGCGATCCCATCCGGCCAAGACCCGCAAATCCCACGCGCATGTCAGGCCACCTTGTCGCCGGTGATGCCGGAAATTGCCTGAATGAGACTGTCCTCGGTCACTTCCTCGGAGGTGAATTCGCGCATCACCTTGCCCGAATACATCGCCACGATCCGGTCGGACACGTGAAGCACTTCGGGCATTTCGGAACTGATGACGATCACTGCGTAGCCTTGGGCGGCCAGATCGCGGATCAGGTTGTGGATCTCGGATTTTGAGCCCACGTCGATGCCGCGGGTCGGTTCGTCCACGATCAGCACTTCGGGCCGCATCGACAGCCATTTGCCAATGACGATCTTCTGCTGGTTGCCGCCCGACAGGTTGCCCACCGTCTGCCGCCAGCCCGGTGTGCGGATGTCCAGCTTGTCGCGGTACTGGTCAAAGATCGCGATTTCAGCACCGTCGCTGACGAAGGGACCGGCGGTCAGATCATCGACCTGCGGCAGGGTCATGTTGTCCCGGCAGTTCATGCCCAGCACAAGCCCCTGCCCTTTGCGGTCTTCGGGGACAAGCGAGATGCCATGGCCGATCGCCTCGACCGGTGACTTGATGCGCACCTCGTGGCCATTAAGAAGGATCTGCCCGGCGGAGGGGTCACGCAGGCCGAACAGCGTTTCAGCAATCTCGGTCCGGCCGGCACCGACAAGGCCGTAAAAGCCCAAGACCTCGCCCTTGCGGACCGAGAAGCTGACATCTTGGTACAGCTTGCCGCAACTCAACCCGCGCACTTCGAGCGCCACGTCGCCCATTTCGTGATGTACGGCATTGCGCGACAGATCAAGACTGCGCCCGATCATCAGTTGCGTGACCTCGTCCTCGTCGGTCTCGCGCGTATTCAACGTGCCGCGATACTGCCCGTCGCGCAGGACGCTGATCCGGTCGGTGATCTTGAAGATTTCCTCCATCCGGTGCGAGATGTAGATGATCCCGACACCTTTGGATTGCAGGTCCGAAATCACGTCGAACAGCACCACCTTTTCCGCATCTGTCAGCGACGCGGTGGGTTCGTCAAAGATCACCGCTTTGGGATCGACAGTCAGCGCGCGAGCAATCTCGACCATCTGCTGGTTCGCAATGGACAGATCGCCGACGCGGGTTTTTGCGTCAAACCCCACATTCAGCGTCTTCAGGATCGCGTTGGTGTCGGCGTAAAGTGTGCCCCAATCGACCCGGCCAAAGGATTTGCGCGGCAATTCCCCCAGCCAGATGTTTTCGGCCACGGTCAGCTCATCCGCAAGGCTGAGTTCCTGATGGATAAACACCACGCCCTTGGCCTTGGCCTGTGCCGGGGTGGTCATCACCGTGGGCGTTTCCTCGATATAAATGCGGCCCTCGTTGGGTTGCAGGATGCCGCCCAGCACCTTCATCAGGGTAGACTTTCCCGCACCGTTTTCACCCATCAACGCGTGGACTTCTCCGGGCATGACGCTGAGGGAGACACCGTCCAAGGCACGGACACCGGGGAAGGTCTTGACGATATCCTCGAGCCGCAGAACCGGGGTGTGATCACTCATGTCTTCAACTCCTGTCTGCTGCTGCGATTCAACTGGCGGTCAAGGAACAGGACGGCGATCAGGATCAGGCCGATGACAAGGTTCACCGTTTCCGTGTCCGCGCCGATATGGCCAAGCCCCTTGCGCAACAACTGGATCGCGATGACGCCGCCAAGGGTCGAGATGATCGAGCCATATCCGCCGGTCAGCTTGGTTCCGCCCAGAACCACCGCCGTGATGGCCCAGAGTTCGTAGAGCATCCCATCGTTCGGATTGACCGACCCCGACTCCGAGTAGAACACCACCGCAGACAGCGACGCCAGAAACCCGATCAGCATGAAATTCCGCAGGATATGCGGCCCGACGCGGATGCCGGCATTCACCGCCGCTTCGCGATTGTTGCCGATGGCGTAAGCGTTTCGGCCATGCACCGTCTTGGTCATCAGCAACCAGAGGACAAGCGCCGCCCCCAACAGGAACCACGTCGCGGTGTGAAGCCCCAGAAACTGTGCCTCGGCGAAATCGACCAGGGTCCAGTTCAGATGGCTGGTGGGTTGTTCACCATTATACATGAAGACCAGACCGCGGTAGCCGAGCATCGACCCCAAAGTGACGATAAAGGCGTCGACGCCGGTTTTCCACACGATGACACCGTTGATTGCGCCCAGCACCACGCCGGTCAGCAGCGCAAAACCCCAGGCCAGCGGGATCGCCCAATCGCCCATCCCCTGCATGAAGGGCCATGTCATGCTGTCCAGCAGCACGATAGCCGACAGAGCGTAGGTGGCGCCGACCGAGAGGTCGATATTGCCATTGATCATGATGATCGTCATGCCCAGTGCGATGATCCCGATCGGAGCCGATTGCTTGAGCAAAAGCAGCATGTTGTCGAAATCCATGAAGGCGCTGTCAGAAACCGACAGGTACGATCCCGCAACCGAAAAGAAGATCAGTTCGACCACGATGAAGGCCCAGATGGCGCCTTGCTTGAAAAGGTTTTGCTTGTTCATCACGCCGCTCCTCAGGCAATCTGCGACCAGAACCGGCCCCGTTTGGCCGCGATGTCCAGCCAGACAGCCAGGATGATGATCACCCAGGTGACGACGTACTGGACGTAAAACGCGAGCCCCATCAAAAGAAGTCCATTCTGGATAAACCCAAGGATCAGCACCCCGATCACAGTCTTGAAGATGGTGCCCGACCCGCCCAGAAGGGACGCGCCGCCAAGGATCACGGCGGCCAGCACCTCGAGCTCCAACCCCTGCCCGACAGTGTTCTGGCTGCCCAGACTGCGGCTGGCCTGCAAGAGCCCGGCACAGGCGACGCAAAAGGACGAAATCAGGTAGGTCAGGAACACGATGCGGGCGCGCGGGATGCCGGAAAAGGTCGCCGCCTTGCCGTTCCCGCCCACTGCATAGACCTTTCGGCCAAAGGGGGTCTTGGCCAGTACAAGGCTCAGGACAATCGCAAGTCCCGCGAAGATCAGGATCGGCACGGGCACGCCTGCCACGCTGCCTTGACCGAAGACCGAAAACCACGTTCCGCTCTTGTCGGCGATATCCATGTTCTGACCGCCCGACCATGTCAGGGTCAGACCGTGAATGGCCGAGAGCATGCCCAGCGTCACGATCAGGGAGTTCAGCTTGAGATAACCGACAAGGAAGCCGATGAACGCGCCCAGCGCCATGGTCAGGCCGAACATCGCCGGAATGGCCAGCGTCGGCCCGATCTTGTCGTGCAGATCCAGCACCACAATGGTGGAAAAGGACATCATCGATCCGACCGACAGATCAAGGTTGCCGCCGATCACCACAAAGGTGACACCCAAAGCCATCACACCGAGGATGGCTGAGGACCGGATCACACCGGAGATATTGTCGATTGCGATAAAGCGTTGATTTGCCAGAGCAAACACAATCATGAAGACCACGAAGGCGATCAAGATGCCCTGCTTGGCGAGGACTTCTCCGATGCCCCGTTTCGTCATCTCTGCCATTTTTTCCTCCCCCAAGGTGCCGGCGTGTGCCGTCACACCAAAGTCATGCCTCCGTCGATCATCACGATCTGTCCGGTCATGTAGTCGCTGGCCGAGGAGGCCAGGAACGTTGTCGTCCCGGTAATATCCTCGGGGCGGGCGACCCTGCCACGCAGGATCTCTGACGAAAACTCCTCCATAGCCTGACCGGGACGCTCTGCTGCCCCGATGGCCATCAGATCCTGATCGACCTGCTCCCACATCTCGGTCGCTACGACACCGGGGGCAAACCCGGTGACGGTTATATCATGTTTTGCCAGATCGCGCGCGCCGGATTGCGTCAGCGAGACAACGGCCCATTTGCTGGCACAGTACGGGGCCACGTTGTCGAACCCCTGACGGCTGGCGATGCTGGCGGTGTTGATGATCTTGCCGCCGCCGCCTTGGGAGATCATCTGGCGGGCCGCTTCCTGCATGCCGATCATGCAACCCAGACCATTGATACCCATGATGAAATTCCAGTTCTCCTCGGTCACGTCGAGGAAATTCATCGGCTTGTTCACACCGGCATTGTTGAACTTGACGTCCAGCCGGCCAAAGCGGTCGACCGCATGGGCGATCATCGCCTGAACCTGTGCGCGATCCGTCACATCCACCGACGCATGGGTGACCCTGCACCCGGCTTCTCCGGCGCGGTCCGCATTTGCGTCTGCCACCTCTGCCACCTTGGCCGCGTTGATGTCCGCGAAACAGACATTTGCGCCCTCGGCCAAAAGCGCCTCACCAATCGCACGGCCAATGCCTTGCGCCGCACCGGTCACGATACATGACCGTCCCGAGACTCCTGCCATCCCGCTCACCTGTATTTTACTTTGAAAGGAAGCCAAACACGCGAGGCAGCCGAAGCCGCCCCGCGCGTCCGGGGAGGAGATCAGAAGACGGGTTTTGTGAACTCGTCCATGTTGTCCTGGGTGATCTTGGGCGTGTCGAAGTAGTTGAGGAATGGCACCTCTTCGCCGCTCAGCACGTCGATCGCCGTTTTCAGCGCCGCCTGTGCGTCATCGACCGGCGACTGGTAGATCGAGCCCCAGTAATCGCCCGCAGCCATCGCATCGTAGCCGACGGCAAAATTGGTGGCTCCGACAAAGATGATGCCTTCACGACCCGCCGCCTTGGCCGCGTTCAATGCGCCGACGCCCATGTTGTCGTCCCCGGCATAGACGCCGTCGATGTCGTCATATTTGACCAGGAACGCTTCCATCACCTGCTGCGACTTTTCTCGGTTCCAGTCGCCGGGCTGTGTTTCGACCAGCGTCACGTTGGGGCACACTTCGGGCAGACGGTCTTCAAAGCCCTGGGCCCGCTCAATGGCGGTGGTGTAGCCGGGCTGGCCAGAGATTTGCACGACGCGGGCTTCGTCCGCGATGCCCATGTCCTTGAACTTGTCACACATGATCTCGGCCGAGCGCGAGCCTTGGGTGATGTTGTCGGGACCAGAGAAGCTGGCCACAAAATCAAAGCCCTGTTCGGCGATGTTGGAGTTGGTGACGATGACCGGAATGCCCGCGTTCTGCGCCTTGCGCACTGCCGGGATCACCGCCTCGCCGTTGGTCGGCCAGATGATGATGGCATCGACTTCCTGCTGGATCAGGTCTTCCATCTGCGCGATCTGGCGCGCCACGTCGCCGCCCGCATCCAGCACGACGGCTTCGACCATGTCATTGGCTTCCGCCGCTTCGATGAACGCCTGCTCATAGGTCGTCTGATAGCTGTCGACGCCCACGTTGTTCTGCGTGATCCCGATGGTCATCACGTCTTGCGCCATTGCGGCGCCCGCCACTGCTGTGGATGCAAACAGCGCTGCGGTGAATGTCATTTTCATTTTCGTAGTCCTCCCTAGGGGTGTTGTTCTCACGATTGCAGCTGTCCTCCCAGCCGGGCTCTGACCCGAAGCAACCTGTTTCTATCCAGCAATATTTCACCCACCAACAAACGCTCTGTTTTGTTCATTTTGGATATATTTAGCTCCATTTTGGACTTATAGTCGATATCCGAACGCTTTCAGTTTGAACATTTTAGCGAGAGATACGATGCCCGATTCACACAAAACATCATCAGCGAGACACGAAACCGAGGCCATGAACGCAAACCCCTCATCAGATATCCAATTTGGACAGCATCCCGTTCAGCGGCCGTCCGTGCCGCAAGGTGCGGCGACAGGTCCGGAATGGGAGCGGGTTGTCACGTTCCTGAAATCGTTGACGGTCGAGCTGGACACCTCCATCGAGCCGAACACACCAAACCCTCATCTGAACATGATCCTGCACGTGCTGCAAAGCCATTCCGAGGGGCGACTTGTGTCCCCCTCCTCCATCGTGGCCGCTGCCGGGGTGCCCTATGCCACCGCCACGCGCAAGCTCGGCGAGCTCAAGGACTCGGGCCTGCTGGAACAGCGCCCCCGCACCAAGAGCGGCAAGAGCTTTTCGCTGCATCCCAGCGCGGCCTTGCTGGAGCAATTCAGCCAATTGGCCGACCGCATCGACCGCATGGCGCGGCTGTCTTTTGGCGGGGCCCCGGAAACCGACGCGGGCGAGAACTACTATTTCGGCGGTTCCTACCAGGCCACCCGCGCCACGATTGTGCCGCCCGTCGTCCTGCCCCAACCGCTCAAGCTGCCGGGCGGATTGCGGATACTGGTACATGGCGATCCGACCTTCATGGTGATGGAGAACCTCAAGCGGCAATTCGAACAGCTTGTCGGCACCGACATTCATCAGCGCGCGTTTTCCATTGACCGACTGCGCGAAGAGGCGCTGCGCAACAGCGAACGCAGCAAGAGCCGCTATGACCTGATCGCGATCGACCTGCCGTGGCTTGGGGAATTCGTGAAGAAAGGCGTGATCCGCCCGCTGACCGAGGTGATGGATGTGTCGCGGCTCGATCCGGCGGATTTCCACACCGCAGGCTGGCGGGCGGCGCATTGGGACGGCTGCCCGTATGGTGTGCCCAGCCAGACCACACCCGAGCTGATGTTCTACCGCAAGGACTGGTTCGCCTCCGAAGGGCTGGAGCCGCCGGTCACGACCGACGCCGTGATCGACGCTGCGCGGCATTTCCACGATCCCCGCCACGGGCGCTACGGCGTGGCCTGGAACGCGGCCCGCGGAACGGCGCTGGGGCATACGTTCATGATGACCTGCGCGGCGTTCGGTCAGCCGATCATCGACCTGCCGGAAATCGCGGGCGGCTATGACGCCGACCATCTGGATCACCAGGCCTTTCAACCCATGCTCAACAGCGACCGGGCGATGGATGCCGCCGATTACCTGATGCAGCTGCTGGAGTTTTCCCCGCCCGATATCCTGTCGATGTCCTGGTACGAACGGGTCCGGCCCTATGCGTCGGGCAAGGTGGCGATGGCCTATGGCTACACCCTGCTGGCCCCGTATTTCGAACTCGACGACAGCTGTGCCGCGCATGGCAACACCGGCTACCTGCCGCATCCGCATGGCCCTGAAGGTGCGCCCATCGCGCCGGTGGGGGGCTACGTGTTTTGCATCCCGTCAAATTTGGCCGAAGACCGGATCGACGACACGATCGAGGCGCTTGTGGCCTTCACATCCCCCGGCGCACAAAAGCTCTATGCCCAAGCTGGCAGCCGCACAGCACCCCGCTACTCGGTCGGGGCCGACCCCGAAGTGCGGCGCCTGTCGCCAATTTTTGAGCTGGTCGACCAGATGTCCTGGCGCGATGAGCTGCAATTCTGGCCGCGCCCGCCGATCCCGCAGATCTCGGACATCATCCGTATCTGCGGCCACGAACTTCACGACATGCTGCGCGGGATCGTCTCCCCGCGCGAGGCGCTCGACCGGGCTCAGGCGAGTGCCGAAAACATCATGAGACAACAGGTCACTTAGGGAGGAAACCATGGACCCCAATCGCCTCGAAGGCAAAAACATCCTGATCACCGGCGCTGCCCGTGGCATGGGTGCCGCCAATGCCGAAGCATTCGCCGCGCAGGGTGCCAATGTGTGCATTGGCGATCTGGACGAAGCCGAAGCCAAGGACGTGGCCAACAAGATCAACGCCGCCGGAAACGGCAAGGCGATTGCGGTCAAGATGGACGTGACCAAGCGCGAAGACAACGCCGCCGCCGTGGCCGCCACGGTCGAGGCGTTCGGGTCGATCAATGTGGGTCTGTTCAACGCGGGCCTCAACAAACCCCGGTTCTTCATGGATATCGATGAAGACAACTGGGACATGATCATGAACGTCAACACCAAGGCGATGTGGCTGGGCATGCAGGAAACCGCCCGCCAGATGATCAAACAGGGTCCAATGGAGGGGCATCCCTACAAGCTGATCAACGTGGGCTCCATCGCGTCGCGCAAACCATTGGTCGATGTGACGGTCTATTGCACGTCGAAATACGGCTGTCTGGCGCTCACCCATTGCGGTGCGATCGGGCTGGCTGAGCATAACATCACCGTCAACGGCTATGCGCCGGGTGTGGTGGTGACACCGCTCTGGGAACAGCTCGACAAGGACCTGGTCGATATCGGCTTCAAGGACCGTGAAGGTCAAGCTTACGAGGACATCGTCCGCGATGCGCTCCAGATCAAGCGCGTGTCCTATCCCGAGGACATCACCGGCACCGCGTCGTTCCTTGCCTCGGATGACAGCGATTACATGACCGGCCAGATGATCCACATCGATGGCGGCTGGTGCATCCAGTAGCGCCGTAGGATGCGTGCTTGCACGCACCATTCCTAGACCCTTTCAAACAGACGGTGCGTGCAAGCACGCACCCTACGGAGTTTTTCTTATGTCTCGCGCACTCATGCCCAACCTGCTCACGCCGCAGGATCTCGAACCCAACTGGGAATGGCGGGAACGCCTGCCCGCCTGGGGCCACACGTCGGTCGATTTCGAACGCCGGGTCGATCACGACCGCCTGCGCCGCTACCGCCTGGCCCGCACGCGGCAATCCCTGCAGAACTCGCAGGCCGGGTCGCTGCTGCTGTTCGACGTGAACAATATCCGCTACGTGACAGCCACCAAGATCGGCGAATGGGAACGGGACAAGATGTGCCGCTTCTGCCTGCTGACGGGCGACGATTCCCCGTATGTCTGGGACTTCGGCTCGGCGGCCGTGCACCACAAGCGCCATTCCGACTGGCTGGAGCCGGATCACTGTCTGGCGGGTGTTGTCGGTATGCGCGGCACGATCCCGCCTGAATTCGGCCTGATGCAGAAATATGCCAAGATGATCGCCCAGCTGATCAAGGATGCAGGCATGGCCGACATGCCGGTTGGTGTGGATTACGCCGAAACCGCCATGTTCCACGCGCTCAAGGAAGAAG
This sequence comes from Pelagibaca sp., assembly GCA_041725935.1. Taxonomy (GTDB): domain Bacteria; phylum Pseudomonadota; class Alphaproteobacteria; order Rhodobacterales; family Rhodobacteraceae; genus Marivita. Next base: position 37,532 of record JBGRQD010000024.1, on the reverse strand, counting down.
GCATCAACGTCGTGGACGGTCAGCAGATCATGCTGGCGGCGCGCGAGATCAAGAACTGGGACGAAATCCAGCTGCTCACACAGGCCGCCGCGATGGTCGATGGTGTCTACCACATGATCTACGAAGAACTGAAACCCGGCGTGCGCGAGAATGACATCGTCGCGCTGTCCAACAAGATGCTTTACGAGATGGGGTCGGACGACGTGGAGGCGATCAACGCCATTTCCGGCGAACGCTGCAACCCACACCCCCACAACTTTACCGACCGGCTGATCCGCCCCGGCGATCAGGCGTTCTTCGACATCCTGCAAAGCTATCAGGGCTACCGCACCTGCTACTACCGCACCTTCAACGTGGGCCGTGCGACACCGTCGCAGAATGACGCCTATGTGAAGGCACGCGAATGGATCGATGCGTCCATCGCGATGATCAAACCGGGTGTGACCACCGACAAGGTGGCCGAGGTCTGGCCGACAGCGCAATCGCTTGGGTTTGACAACGAAGATCAGGCCTTCGGTCTGCAATTCGGCCACGGGCTGGGTCTTGCCCTGCACGAACGGCCCATCATCAGCCGCGCGGTCAGTCTTGACCATCCGATGGAGATCCAGACCGGCATGGTCTTCGCGCTCGAAACGTACTGCCCGGCATCCGATGGCTATTCCGCAGCCCGGATCGAGGAAGAGGTCGTGGTGACGGAGACCGGCTGCGAGGTGATCAGCCTCTTCCCGGCAGAAGTGCTGCCGATCGCCAACCGGTATTGACCGGACTGCCGGGCTGAAGCCCGGCCTACGCACACATGTAGGCCGGGCTTCAGCCCGGCGTTCTCAGGAGGGGACATGACATGGCCAAGACCAAGACAAACACCGAAGACTATCTGCGCATGTATCGCCAGATGATGCGCATCCGCACCTTCGAGGACAACGCAAACCAGCTTTACCTGTCGGCCAAGATGCCGGGCCTCACCCACATGTATTCCGGCGAAGAGGCCGTGGCGGTGGGCATCTGCGAGGCGCTGACCGATGACGATCGCATCACCTCGACCCATCGGGGTCATGGTCACTGCGTCGCCAAGGGGGCGAATTTCAAGGAGATGTTCTGCGAGTTGCTGGGCAAGGAAGAAGGCTATTGCCGCGGCAAGGGCGGATCGATGCACATCGCCGATCAGAGCCATGGCAATCTTGGGGCCAACGCCATCGTGGGTGGGTCCATGGGGATTGCGACAGGCTCGGCCCTACGCGCCAAGCTGCTGGGCAAGGACGATGTCACCGTCTGTTTCTTCGGTGACGGGGCCACGGCGCAGGGGCTTCTTTACGAGGTCATGAACATGGCAGCGCTTTGGAACCTGCCGGTGATCTATGCCTGCGAGAACAACGGCTATTCCGAATACACCAAGACCGAGGAAATCGCCGCCGGCTCCATCACCGCCCGGGCCGAGGCCTTCGGGATCGAGGCGTTCAAGGTCGACGGCCAAGACGTGCTTGCGGTCAACGAGTTGACGCAAAAGCTGGTCGCGCGCTGTCGCAAGGGCGAAGGCCCGTTCTTCATCGAATTGGAGACCTACCGCTACCACGGCCACCATGTGGGCGACATCAACCGCGAATACTACCGCACCAAGGATGAAGAAAAGGACTGGAAGGAAAACCGCGATCCGATCATCCGCTTCCGGGCCCACCTCGTGAGCGAAGGCATCGCCACCGAAGACGAGATCGAGGCGATGAATGCCGAGATCGAAAAGGATGCCACCGAGGCTGTCGCCTATGCCGAGGCGGCCAAATACCCCGATGTGTCCGAAGTGGACATGCATGTGTACGCGGACTGAGGAGAGACCGACATGAGAGAGATCACCCTGTCCCAGGCCGTCAACGAGGCCATCGCCGAAGAAATGCGCCGCGATCCCACGGTGTTCCTGCTGGGCGAAGACGTGGCCGAGGCCGGAACGCCGTTCAAGGTGCTGTCCGGGCTGGTCGAGGAATTCGGGACCGAGCGCGTCATCGACACACCCATCGCCGAACCCGGCTTCATGGGCATCGCCGTCGGTGCTGCCATGACCGGCTCGCGTCCGATCGTCGACCTGATGTTCGGCGATTTCATCTTCCTGATCATGGACCAGCTCTGCAATCAGGCGGCCAAAACGCACTATATGTCCGGAGGCAAACTCAACGTGCCGCTGGTCCTGCGCACCAATATGGGCGCAACCCGGCGCTCAGCCGCGCAACACTCGCAATCCTTGCAGGCGCTCGTGGCGCATATTCCGGGGCTCAAGGTGGCGATGCCGTCTTCGGCCTACGAGGCCAAGGGCCTGATGAAGACCGCGATCCGCGACAACAACCCGGTTGTGATCTTCGAAGACAAGCTGATGTATCAGGACAAGGCCCCGGTGCCGGAAGAGGAATACCTGATCCCCTTCGGCGAGGCGAATGTGAAACGGGAAGGGTCGGACATCACCTTGATCGCCACCTCATCGATGGTGCAGGTGGCCGAGAAAGCCGCTGCGATCCTGTCGAAAGAGGGCATCGAGGCCGAGGTGATCGACCCGCGCACCATCGTGCCGCTGGACGAAGCCACCCTGATCAAAAGCGTGAAGAAAACCAGCCGCGCCATCGTGATCGACGAAGGCCACCAGAGCTATGGCGTCACGTCAGAAATCGCGTCGCGCCTGAACGAAAAGGCGTTCTATCACCTCGACACACCTGTGGTCCGCATGGGCGCGATGGACGTGCCGATCCCGTTTTCACCAGCGCTGGAAGACATCACCGTTCCGACACCGGACCGCGTGGTCGAGATGGCGCGCAAGCTGTGTTCGGGGGAGATGATACATGCCGCATGATGTGACAATGCCTCAACTGGGCATGGCGCAGGATGCGGGCAAGATCGTATCATGGCTCAAGGCCCCCGGCGATCCGGTGACCAAGGGGGATGCCCTGTTCGAAGTGGAAACCGACAAGGCCACGATGGAGGTCGAGGCGCAGGCCAGCGGCTTTCTGACCGGCGTGTCCGCAGCCGAAGGCGAAGACGTCAAGGTTGGGGCCGTGATCGCCCGCATTTCCGATAGCGCCGATGACGAGGGCCCTGCCCCCGAAGCCCCAGCCCTGGCGACGCAGGAGGACACAGAGGACGCGCTGCCCGAAGGCAAGTCCGTGACCATGCCGCAACTGGGCATGGCGCAGGACAGCGGCCTGTTGGTCAGTTGGCAGAAATCCCCCGGCGATGCGGTCAAGGCGGACGATGTGCTCTTCGAGGTGGAAACCGACAAGAGCACGATGGAGGTCAAAGCTGGGACCGACGGCTATCTGGCGGCTACCTTGGCCGAGGCCGGGGAAAATGTGCCGGTCGGACAGGCGGTTGCGATCATCAGCGCCGACAAACCCGACGCGCCGGTGTCCCGCTCTGTTGCGTCGGCTGGCAGTGCGGTTGAAGCGACCGCCAAGCCCGAACCTGAACCGGCCAATGAGAAACCGGCAGATCCGCAACCTGTCCCGTTCAAACCTGCGGTGCAATCGAGCGATGGGCGTATCCTCGCCTCGCCGAAACTGCGCAGACTGGCGCTTGAACAGGGGCTCGACCTGTCGCGGCTTGTCGAGGCTGGGCATCCGCAGCCCTTCCATGTCCGCGACCTCGAGGTGCTCAAGGCGCTGCCGCAGAAATCGGCTCAACCGAGCGCGACTGCAGCCACCGCCACACATCATCTCGTGGCCAAGGTGGCAGGCGATGCCCTGCCCGCGTTCGCCTCTTGGGCCGCAGAAACCCATGGCCTCACCGATCCGGACGCTATCCTTGCAGCTCTGGCAGGTGCGGCCATGCCCGACGCCGCAAAGGTTGCTGTGGATCGTTTCGGCACTTCGCAGACCTACGCCCTTCCCAACAGCCGCACCCTTTCGGATGTGACAGAAACCGACGACGCGCCTGACCTGATCCTGCGCGACCTTCGGGGCACGACGATCCGCAGCGCAGATTTGGGCGCGGACACTGTGCCCGTCATAACAATCACAACGCGGCGCAAGGGTCTGCGCATCACGCTCGACTGCGCCGCTGACCAGTTGGACGCGCAGGCCGCAATCCAGCTTCTGACCGATTTCGCAGGCCGGGTGGAGCAACCGCTCCGCCACCTGCTCTGACCTTCCGGGGGGACCGACATGGACTATACCGATCTTTACATCGACGGCGCGTGGCACAAGACAGCCGAGCGTTTCGACGTCATCAACCCCGCCACTGAAGAGGTGATCGCCTCGGTCGCCTCGGCAGACATTGCAGACGCCGACAAAGCACTGGACGCGGCCGAAAAGGCGATGGCCGACTGGGCGGCGCGCACGCCGCGCGCACGGTCCGAAGTGTTGCGCAAGGCGTGGGAATTGATGACAGCGCGGCTCGACCACTTCGCCCATCTCATCACGCTGGAAAACGGCAAGGCGGGGACGGACGCCAAGGGCGAAGCGACCTATGCCGCCGAGTTTTTCCGCTGGTTCGCCGAAGAAGCGGTGCGCGCGGACGGGATGATCACCCACGCCCCGGCCTCTGGCGCGCGCATCCTCGTGCAGCACAAACCGGCAGGCCTGGCCGTGCTGATCACGCCCTGGAACTACCCTGCGGCCATGGGCACCCGCAAGATCGCGCCTGCTCTGGCTGCTGGCTGTGGTGTGATCATCAAACCCGCGTCCGAAACGCCGCTGACCATGCTGGCGCTGATGCCGCTTCTGGAAGAGGCCGGGGTTCCGCCGGGTCTGGTCAACGTGCTGCCATCGCGCAGGACCGGCGCGCTGGTGGATCACATGTTGCACGACCCCCGCGTCCGGGTGGTCAGCTTTACCGGCTCCACAGGTGTGGGTCGCAAACTGTTGAAATCGGCTGCGGATCAGGTGTTGAAGCCCGCAATGGAACTGGGTGGCAACGCGCCTGTCGTGGTGTTGGAAGATGCCGACATGGACACTGCCATCGAGGGCACGATGCTGGCCAAGATGCGCAATCTGGGCGAGGCGTGTACGGCGGCGAACCGCATCTACGTGCATGAAAACATCGCCGACGCGTTCACCAAGCGGCTGACCGAACGGATGTCGGCACTCAAAATGGGCGATGGCTCAGACCCCTCGGTCGATGTCGGCCCACTGGTCAACGCAGACACGCGTGACAAGGTGGCGGCTTTCGTCGCCGATGCTGTCGCCAAGGGCGCCAAGATCGAATGCGGCGGGACAACGCCCGAGGGCAAGGGCTTCTACTACCCACCGACGGTGCTGTCGAACGTGTCCGAGGATGCCGATTGCGTGCAGGACGAGATATTTGGACCCGTTGCCGCTATACAGACCTTCACCGATCAAGAGGAGGTCATCCATCGCGCGAACAACACCGAATACGGCCTTGTAGCCTATGTATTTTCCGGCGATTTCAAGCGCGCCCTTCAGGTCTGCGAACGGCTCGATTACGGCATGGTCGGACTGAACCGGGGACTGGTCAGCGACCCCGCCGCGCCCTTTGGCGGCACCAAGCAATCCGGCCTTGGGCGTGAAGGTGGGCATGAAGGCATGCTGGAATTCATGGAAACGCAATACATCTCGGCAAGCTGGTAAAGGAGCAGACATGGCAGAGTACATCGCAAGCCCCGCCACCAGACGCCTTGCCCGCGAGAAAGGCGTCGAGATCGAAGCGTTGGCGAAAAAGCTTGGGCGCAAGACCATCGGCCCCGAGGATCTGGACGGCACAGCCGCCCCGGTCCCCGCTACAGCAGGGGACACGTCCTACTGGAATGTCGATCACAGCCAATATGGCCCCGTGACCGAAGAACCGATGAGCCGTTTCGCCAAGATCGCCGCGCGCAATCTGGCGGCCGCGCAATCGCTGATCCCGGCCGTGACACATCACGATCGCGCCGATGTCAGCGCCATCGAGGCATTTCGTCAAAGCCTGAAAGCCGAGGCGCAGACGCGCGGTGTCAAGCTGACTGCTTTGGCATTCCACGTCGCGGCACTGACGCGGTGCCTCCGCGCTTTTCCCCGGTTCAACGCATCGCTGTCTGCCGATGGAGAAACGCTTTTCCTCAAGGATTACGTGCATATCGGCATCGCTGTTGACACGGCGCACGGGCTCATGGTGCCGGTCATCCGCAATGCCGACCGCAAGGGGCTGTGGCAGATCGGGGCCGAGATCACCGACCTCGCCGCCCGCGCACAGGCCCGCAAGGTCGGGCCCGACGAAATGGGCGGCGCTTCGATGACGATCACCAATCTTGGCGGCATCGGCGGCACGGCCTTTACTCCCATCGTCAACCCGCCCGAAGTTGCGATCCTTGGCATCACGCGGACCGAGACCATCACCGTCTGGGAGGGCGACACCCCTCGTCCGGTGCCGATGGTGCCGCTCGACCTGTCCTACGACCACCGCGTGATCAACGGGGCTGACGCAGCGCGATTCCTGTCGCACTATGCAAGGCTCATCGGCGATCCGCGCAACATGTTGATCTGAGGTCTGGCGGCTTTAGCCCGCCGCCTCTAGGGCAATCGAAATCCCTTGCCCGACGCCGATGCACATGGTGGCCAGCGCCTTTTGACCCGGGCGCAGGTCAAGCGCGGCTGTGCCGGTAATCCTTGCGCCCGACATGCCCAGCGGATGCCCCAGCGCGATGGCCCCGCCGTTGCGGTTGACGCGCGGATCATCATCCGCGATGCCCAGCCGCCGCAGCGTTGCCAGCCCCTGCGATGCGAACGCCTCGTTCAATTCGATCACGTCGAAATCGCTTTGGGTCAGCCCCAGCCGTGCCATCAGCTTTTCCGACGCAGGTGCGGGCCCGATCCCCATGATGCGCGGCGCCACGCCAATCGAGGCCCCCCCCAGCACACGTGCGATTGGTTTGAGGCCGTGCCGCGCAATCGCCGCTTCGGACGCCACGATCAAGGCCGCCGCTCCGTCATTGACACCCGACGCATTGCCTGCCGTAATCGTCCCGCCTTCGCGCACGAAGGGCCGCAGCCGCGCCAGATCCTCGGCCGTGGTGTCGGGCCGCGGGTGTTCATCGGTGTCCACGACCACCGGGTCGCCTCGGCGTTGCAGAATGGTCACAGGCGTGATCTCTTGCGCGAGCCGTCCGCTCTGCTGCGCCGCCCCCGCCCGCTGCTGGCTGCGGAGGGCAAAGGCATCCTGATCCGCGCGGCTGATCCCGAAATCCTCGGCCACGTTCTCGGCGGTCTCCGGCATGGAGTCGATGCCGTACTGCGCCTTGAGCAGCGGGTTGACGAAGCGCCAGCCAATGGTGGTGTCATGGATCTCGGCCTGCCGCGCAAAGGCCTGCGGCGCCTTGGGCATCACGAAGGGCGCGCGGGTCATGCTTTCGACGCCGCCTGCGATCACCAGATCGGCCTCGCCCGCCTTGATCGCGCGGGCGGCGGCCAGCACCGCGTCCATGCCCGACCCGCAAAGCCGGTTCATCGTGGTGCCAGGCACTGTCTCGGGATAGCCCGCCAGCAGCACCGCCATGCGCGCCACGTTCCGGTTGTCCTCGCCTGCCTGATTGGCACAGCCAAGGATCACCTCGTCGATCGCAGATAGATCAAGCGAAGGGTTCCGCGCCGCCAGCGCCGCCAGGGGCACCGCCGCCAGATCATCCGCCCGGACCGACGCCAAGGCACCGCCGTACCGCCCGATGGGTGTGCGGATATAGTCACAGAGAAAGGCGTCAGGCATGGGTCGGCTCCGGTGTGGCGGGATGAATGTCACCGCATAAGGCCTTGGAAGTGGACCCGATTGCAAGTCACCCGTTCAGCTGTGCACCTGCCGGAATGGTCATGTCGGCGGCGTTCAGCGTCTCGATGGCAAAGCCTGCGGCAGCCTTGTACCGGCCCATGAACTCGGCGCGTTCGTCGGCAGGGATCACGTCGTCGATGTCATCGAACACACCGCCGCAACGTTCATCCAGCAGGTTGAGCAAGCCGAACGGCCCCGCCCCGCGATTGCGCAGCACCAGTTCAGACACCGGCGCGCAAAGCTGTGCATCATAGGACACCAGTGCCTCTTCGGTCACACCGTGTTCCAGAAACTTCGCCCCGATCACGCGCGCATCGACGATGGCTTGGCTGGCGCCGTTGGATCCGGTCGGATACATGGCATGAGCGGCATCCCCCATCAGAGCAACCGGCCCATCGACCCAGCTTGACACCGGATCGCGGTCGATCATCGGGTTCACGTAAGCGCAATCGGCGGCGCGCAGCATCGCGGGCACGTCCAGCCAATCGTAGCGGAAGCCCTCGAAATGATGGATGAACTCCGCGATCTCGACCTGCCGGAACCAGCCATCCTGCTGCCAGCCACCCGCTTCGTCCATCGTGACCTCGGCGATCCAGTTGATGAGCGCGGTGCCGGTCTCATCCGGTTGGGAAATCGGGTAGATCACCATGCGGTGCCGATGCGTGCCCAGCCCGACAAAGGAGGATTGCGTGCGCAGCGGCTTGGCCCGCACGGTGCCGCGCCACATGACAGCGCCACCCCAATGGATCGGCGGCTGATCCGGATACATCTGCGCGCGGATCGCGGAATGGATGCCATCGGCGGCCACCAGCAGACGCCCGCGCTCGGACCGCCGTGCGCCATCCATCTGCACTTCGGCCACCACGCCTGTGCTGTCCTTGGAATAGGAGACCACCTTTACACCAAGCTGCACCGCCTCGGGGCCGGCCCTCTCAACCAAGGTTTCGTAAAGCAGCATGTGGAGCTGCCCGCGATGCATGGCGTATTGCGGCCAGTTGTACCCCGCACCCAACCCGCGCGGTTCGGAATAGACCTCGCGCCCGTTCAGGCCGACCAGCGCCCATTCAAGTGCAGGCACGCCGACGCGGTCCAGCGCTTCGGCGGTGATCCCGAGATCGAAGATTTCACGCACAGCGTTCGGTTGCAGGTTGATGCCGACACCAAGAGGCCGCATCTCCTTTGCGGATTCGAACACGGTGAACGGCACGCCGATCTGGTGCAGCGTCAGGCCAAGAGCCAATCCTGCGATACCGCCGCCGGCGATGATGACCCTGTTTTCGTTCATGAAGTGTGTCCTGCTGGTTTTGCCATGCGCGGCGCCGGTCAGAGTTCGGTCCCGCCGATATCGACAATCTGCCCCGCAAGGTCAATTGCCCCGGTCAGGGCGCGTCCGGTGGCCTGCACCATCTGTGGCAAAAGCATCCATTCCAGCGCCCAGGCTGCGCCCGACCGTTCCTGTTCGTGGATCAGCGCCTGATGCATGCCAGACACTTGCACCGCGTTGAACCGCGCCAGCGTGACCAGCAATTCGGCCTGCACTGGGTTCTGCTTGTGCGGCATGGCCGACGAGCCGCCACCTCCGGCAAGCGTGATCTCGTCGATGCCCTGTTGCGCCATCAGGCAGATATCCTGCCCCATCTTGCCCAGCGTTCCGGTGATCAGCGACAGCGTTGAGGCTGCCTCGGCCATACCATCACGCATCGCGTGCCACGCGCGCGGTGTGGTGCCAAGGCCAAGCTCCTGAGCGATGGCGGTGCACATTGCATCCGCCCCATCCCCGAGGGCCGCCCGGTCACCTGCAGCGCCCCCAATCTGCACCAGCGCCACACGCGGTCGCAGTTGCGCCAGCCGGTCGCGGTGCGTTTCTAGCGGCAAACGCCATGTCTGCACCCGGTCCGCCACGGTGATCGGCAAAGCCGCCTGCATCCGGGTGCGGCCCATCATCGGGCGGTCGCCGAAGCGCGTTTCCAGATCGCTGAGCGCTTGCCCCAATAAGACCAGCCTCTGGTCGATCACATCAAGGCTCTGAACCAGCGACAGCACCGTCGCCGTGTCGATCACATCCTGCGAGGTAGTCCCTTTGTGGATCGCCGTTTCCCCGGTCCGGTCCTTCAGCAACCGCACGAGCGCAGGCACACAGACACCGTCCTGCGCCGTGCCGTCGCGCAGTTCTGCAGGGGCAAGCGAGACCGCCGCAATCGCCGATGCCGCCGCAGCGCCCTCTGCCTCGGACCACAGCCCCGCCAGATGCCCATGACGCGACCATGCCGCCTCGAAGGCGATCATATGCGCAAGCTGCGCCTCGGCGGACCAAAGCGCAGCAAGCTCGGTTTCGGCAAACAGGCCCGACAGCCAAGGATGATCGAAAACGCCGGTCATCACAAGTCGAGAAAGACCGTTTCGCCTTCGCCCTGAAGCCGGATATCGAACCGGTAGGTGCCATCCCCGGTTTTCTTGGCCATAAGGGTATCGACACGTGGACGCTGTTCGATGCGGGCCAGAAGCGGATCGGCGCTGTTGTCCTCATCGTCGAAATAGATGCGAGTATTAAGGCCAATGTTGATGCCCCGCGCCACGATCCAGATCGAGACATGCGGCGCGAAGACCTGACCGTTCCGGCCCTTGACCGCACCGGGCTTGACCGTACGCAGGGTGAATTCGCCAGTATCCTTGTCAGCGGCAAAGCGGCAGAAGCCAGACACCTTGGGATCGGCCCCGTCCTGACCGGGATAGACACCCGCCGCGTCGGCCTGCCAGCTTTCGAACATCGCATCGCGCATCGCCCAGCCGGTGCCATCATAGATCGACCCGACGATGGTGATCACCTCCCCCTTGGCGCCATCTTCGATGGGGCTGAGGCCCAAATCCTCGGGATAGACGCCTTCTACCCCGGCAAAGGTCGGGATACATCCGATGTGCACATAAGGCCCAGCGGTCTGACTGGCGGTTTGCACCAAAATATCAAGCGGTTGTGTCATGGCTTACATCCCTTCCGGCTTGTTCTCGAACATCGTCTGGCGACGCCCGCGCAGCACGATGTCGAACTTGTAGGCAAGGTAATCCATGCCGCGCGAGTTCTGCATGTCCAGCGGTGCCACCAGCATGTCCAGCTGGCTGCGGTCGCGTACGGTGGCCGCGATGGGGCACAGATCGATTAGCGGATCACCCTGGAAATACATCTGGCTGATGAGCCGCTGGCCAAAGGCATGGCCGAAAATTGAAAAGTGAATGTGCATCGGCCGCCAGTCGTTCGCGCGGTTCGGCCACGGGTATGCGCCCGGACGGATCGTCATGAATTCGTAATAGCCATTCTCATCCGTGATCGTCCGCCCGCAGCCACCGAAATTGGGATCGAGCGGTGCGAAATACGTGTCCTTGATATGCCGATAGCGCCCACCCGCATTGGCCTGCCAGATCTCGACCAGCGTGTGCGGCACCGCGCGGCCTGTCTCATCCAGCACTCGACCATGCACGCGGATGCGCTCGCCCACGGCCAGCGCCTTGCCCTGCGTGTAGTTGCTGATCAGGTTGTTATCCAGCGCACCCAGCATGTTATGGCCAAAGCGCGGGCCGGTTTCCTCGCTCGGGGTGGATTCCATGGACAGAAGCGGCAGCGATGGCGACCGGGTGAGGGATGTCTTGTACTCCGGGTAATACGGATCGGGATGCACCTCTCGGCGCCGGGGCATGAGCGCAGCGGTTTCAGTCATCGGAGGCCTCCATTTCGGCAAAGGTCTGTTTGGCAAGTTTGATGGCGTGGTTCGCCTTGGGCACACCGGCATAGATCGCGACATGCTGGAACGCTTCCATCACGTCCTGCTTGCTGGCACCGGTGCGCGCGGTGGCGCGGATGTGCATCGGGATTTCCTCGAAATTGCCGGTCGCCGCGAGCAGCGCCAAAGTCAGCATCGACCGTTCCCGCCGGCTGATCGCATCCGACGACCAGACGGTGCCCCATGCGCCTTCGGTGATCAGCGTCTGGAACGGCAGGTCGAATTCGGTCTTGGCTGCTTCGGCACGGTCGACATGGGCGTCGCCCAACACCTCGCGCCGGGTTTTCATACCTTGGTCGAACCGGTCAGACATGGCCAGTCTCCTTGAGGAAATCGGTGATCAACGCGCCCACCTGTTCCGGCGCTTCGATGCAGGGCAGATGGCCCGCGTTTTCGATGACATGTAATGCCGCGTTGCACAGGTCTGCGGTGGCCTGCACCAGTTCGGGCGGTGTCGATCCATCCTCGGACCCGGCCAGTGCCATCACCGGCAGGCTCAACTTGGCTGTGCTGTCGGTGAAATCCGCACCAGCGATGGCCGCGCAGCAGCCGATATAGCCCTCGATCGGCGTGCGGGTCAGCATGTGCCGCCACGGCGCAAGGCGCGTCGCATCGTTGCGCATTTCAGGCGCGAACCAGCGGTCCAGGATGGCGTCGGCCATCGACGCGATCCCGCCTGTCCGCAAGGCATCGATCCGGTCCTGCCACATCTCGGGCGATCCGATCTTGGCAGCCGTGTCCATCAGAACAAGCGCGCGCATCACCTCGGGGCGGCGCGCGGCAAGCCCCTGCCCGATCAGACCCCCGATGGACAGGCCGACAAAGGCGATATCCCGCAGGCCCAGCGTGTCGATGATCGCTTCCGCATCCGCCACCAGAGTGTCCATGTCGTAAGGCGCGTCCGGGCAATCGGACAGCCCGTGCCCGCGCTTGTCAAAGCGCACGATCCGCAGACCCTCGGGCAGATGCGGCAGCAGCAGATCCCAGACTCGCAGATCGGTGCCCAGCGAATTGGCGAACATCACGACCGGGCCATCATCCGGCCCCTCCACCTGCACATGCAGGGTAAGGCCGTTCGACGTGACAGTTTTCATAGTGACAAATCTCCTCCCCGCACTGTTTCGCATGTCTTTCCGACGCTTGAAATTACAATCTCACGCCGTGGGCGCCACCCTCCAAAAGGCGCATGACGCCCTAGTAGGGCAAGCCAATATAATTCTCGGCCAGATCGCGCCGCGCGGTTTCCGATTGCGACAAGTGGCGCAGCGTCGATTTGCGCATCTGCGCGGCAAAGCTGTCTTCGCCGTCGAACTGGTGCAACATCGTCGTCATCTGCCAACTGAAGCGCATCGCCTTCCAGATGCGCAGCAGCGCGCGCTCCGAATAGGTGTCGATCCCGGCGGTATCTCCCTTTTTCACCGCGTCGATCAGCGCCTGATAGAGGTAGTGCACATCCGACACGGCCAGGTTCAGCCCCTTGGCCCCGGTCGGTGGCACGATATGCGCGGCATCCCCGACAAGGAACAACCGTCCCCAGCGCAGCGGTTCGCTGACGAAGGACCGCAAGGGCGCGATGGATTTCTCGATCGACGGGCCGGTTTCCATGCTGTCGGCGACATCGGAGGGCAGGCAGGATTTCAGAACGGTCCAGAAGCGCTCATCGCTCCACTCTTCGACGGTGTCCGTCAACGGCACCTGCACGTAATACCGGCTGAGCGTGTCGCTGCGCATCGACGCAAGTGCAAACCCGTTCGACGAATTGGCATAGATCAGCTCTTCATGAGCGGGCTTGGTACGCGACAAAATCCCAAGCCAGCCAAAGGGATAGACCCGTTCGAATTCGCGGCGCTTGTCCTCGGGGATCGTTTTGCGGCTGACACCGTGAAAGCCGTCACAGCCTGCAACATAGGCGCAATCCAACCGCGTGCGCACACCGTCCAGCGTGTATTCCACATAAGGTGCGGTGCTGTCGGCGTCGTGGATCACGACGTCCTCGACCCCGTGCAGGATCGTGGCCCCCATCGCATCCTGTGCGGCATAGAGATCGGTGGTCACTTCGGTCTGGCCGTAAACCATCACGGGCGTGCCGGTCAGATCCTTGAAATTGATCCGCACCATCAGGTCATCATCGGTCAGAAAGCAGCCTTCATGCGGATGGCCTTCACGATCGAGCCGGTCGCCAACCCCCGCCTCGCGCAGCATCTGCACGGTTCCCGCTTCAAGCACCCCCGCCCGGATACGCGACAGAACGCGGTCCCGCGTGGCGCGTTCAAGCACAACCGTCGCCACGCCCGCCTTGTTGAGCAATTGTGACAAAAGAAGCCCTGACGGCCCACCCCCAATGATCGCAACGTCGGTTTTCATGACAGCATTCCTCCCAAACTGCCTGCCTTGATAGGCACCGCGCATAAATCAGGTAATGGCACCAAAGAGCCGGACATGGTACTATTCGAACATGAGTGTACAAAACATCATTCCCGCTTTCGGGCTTTATGGTGAACAGGGCCAGTTCCCGGACGTGATCCATTTCGAGACGTTCTCGGTGCGGGCTCCGATCCATGACTGGCGGATTCTGCCGCACCGACACAGTCAGATGTCGCAGCTTTTCATGGTGGAACAGGGCTGGATCGACGCGATTGTCGATGGCGACAAACACATGGTCCGCGAGACGGGATTTATTTATATTCCAGAGCATTGCGTTCACGAATTTACTTTTGAGCCCGGTTCCGAAGGCAGGGTCTTCTCGTTCCCCGTCAGCATCGTGCGAACCATGTCTCCGGCCACCGATCAGATCCTGACCGCCCTCTCGGACCCCTTTGTCGGGCCCATCTTCAAACCGCTTGAACGGGTCACCCGGTTGCTGCGCGACACGATGGAATATGCCAGCCTCTTTCGGGCGCAGCAGGTTGTGGGATTGGCACATTCCGTGCTCGCCAACCTTGCCGAAACTCGGCTGGCCGAACGCGCCTCGGACCAGAAGACCAAACATGCGCGCCTCTTTGCGCTGGATGGCCTGATCTCGAAACACATGGCGGACGGTTGGACCGCGTCGGATTTCGCAAGCGCGCTGTCGATCAGCACCGGACACCTGAGCCGCCTGTGCCGCGCCGCGACCGGCCTTGGCGCCACGGCCTATATCGAACAGCACCAGATGCAGGAGGCCTGCCGCCTGCTGGCCTTCACGCAATTGCCGGTGTCGGAAATCGGCTACCGGTTGGGGTTCATCGACCCGTCCTATTTCTCCAAGCGGTTCCGCGCGGCGCGGGGTCAGACGCCCACCGACTACCGCGCGCTGTTCACGAACTGAGAACGCACTCCGACAGGACAGTGATGCGTTCGGGCTGCGGGTGATGGTTAGCGACAGCGGCGCATCTAACCCAGCAGGCCTGGAAAAACAGCTGCGCGGTGGCCTGAACAAACGCATGCGCATCCCGCTCTGGCGCGGCGGAGTCGCGCATACGGTGGCACCAGCCTGCCCAATCCGCAAGCTCCGCCATCATCCGCTCAGAGCCTTCGCCCAAGCTGCGGATCAGATCTTCGAACTGGTCCGCGCCCGACCCCCTGAGGCCGCGCGTGGCAAGGCTGCGTTCGTGGATGCCGTTGGCCCCTTCGTAGATCGACGTGATCCGCGCATCGCGCCAGACCTGACCCAGCTGGTATTCGTTCAGGTATCCATAGCCTCCGAGGATCTGAATCCCCAGATCGGCGGCGCGAATGCCTGCCTCCGAACAGAACACCTTGCAGAGCGGCGTCAGGAACGACACGAGATCGGGTCGCTCTGCGCGCGCCATCTCGACAAAAGCGATATGGCACATCGCCCGCGCCCCGATGGCGAGCGACGCCTGCTCGTCAAGCATCCGCTGCACATCGGCATGATCCGACAGCCGCGCCGGGCTGCCATCGCTGCGCCGCCCCTGCATCCGGTCATCCGCATAAGCCCGTGCGATCTGCGCCGCGCGTGCCGCATGGGCCACGCCTTGCAACGAAACATCCAAACGCGCGTGGTTCATCACGGTGAACATCGCCCGCAGCCCGTCACCTTCGGTCCCCACCAGTTCGGCGCGCGCGCCCGCAAACGCAAGTTGGCAGGTCGGCGAAGCGTGCAATCCCAGCTTATCCTCGATCCGTGTGACGGTCACGCCCGCACCCGCCGGACACAGGTAAAGCGACAGGCCTTTCAGCCCGTCCTCGATCGTCCCGCTGCGCGCCAGAACAAGATGCAGGATTCCGGCAGACATGTCCTGATCGCCGCCCGAGATGAAAATCTTCTCACCCTCCAGCCGCCAGTCCTCACCATCGCGCACGGCCTTGCAGCGGATGCCCGACAGGTCAGACCCGGCCCCCGCCTCGGTCAGGCACATGGTCGACAGCACCTCTCCCGACGCCAGCCTTGGTATCCAGTGTTCCTGTTGCGCGGCGGTGCCGAAATGCAACAGTGTGTCAATTGCGCCCGGCACCAATCCACAGACCATCTGCATCGCGTGGTTCGCCCCGGTGAAAATCTCGGACACACCCGCCGCGACCAGCGCGGGTTGCGCCATGCCGCCCAAGCGTTCTGGCGCGCGCAGCCCTTGCCAGCCGCCCTCTGCAAGCTGGGCATAAGCGTCGGCAAACCCGTCGGGCATTCGCACGCGCCCGTTCTCGAGCCGCGCGCCCTGCGCATCGCCGACCGCATTCAGCGGCGCCAGCACGCCTTCCGCGAATTGTGCGAAATGTCCAAGGATGTCGGTGGCGAGGTCCTCGTCCCACTCGGCCACGCGATGCGCTTGGGCCACATGCCGCAGCGAGAACAGGATGTCGTCGGTCGGCGCGGTGAAAGCGGTCATGGATCAGGCGGCCTTGTCCGACACACCCAGAAGCCGCATCGCGTTTTCCTTGAGGATCAGCGGGCGCACCTCGTCCTTGAACGGGACATCGGCGAAATCCTTGAGCCAGCGATCCGGCGTGATGGCGGGCCAGTCGGACCCGAACAGCATCTTCTTCTTCAGGATCGAATTGGCGTATTTTATGAAGATCTCGGGAAAGTATTTCGGCGACCAGCCCGACATGTCGAAATAGACATTCGGCTTGTGCTGCGCGACTGCCAGCCCTTCTTCGGTCCAGGGAAAGCTGGGATGCGCAAGGATGATCGACATGTCGGGGAAATCGACCGCCACATCATCCAGATACATCGGATTGGAATACTTGAGCCGCATGCCCATCCCCCCGCGCATGCCCGACCCGACGCCGGTTTGCCCGGTGTGAAACAGCGTGATGACCCCCTCTTCGGCGCAGGCTTCGAGAACGGTGTAACAGGCCTCGCGGTCATTGGGGTAGAACCCCTGCATGGTCGGGTGGAACTTGAACCCGCGCACGCCGAAGTCGCGCACCAGACGCCGCACCTCGCGGGCGCCCGCCTTGCCCTTGTGCGGATCGACCGACGCAAAGGGGATGAGGATGTCGTCATTTTCAGCACAAAGCTGCGCCACCTCTTCGTTGGAATAGCGCCGGAATCCGGTTTCACGTTCGGCATCGACCGGAAAGATCACCGCCGCGATATTGCGCTCGCGGTAGTAGTTGGCGGTGTCCTGAACCGTGGGCAACATGCCTTCGGCCCCGGCGGGATTCCGGAAATAAGCCGCCATGCCGGACTGGAACTCGTTATACCCGTCATCCCGGCATTGGTTGCACGGCTCCTCTGCATGTGTATGAAAATCAATGGCTTGCACCTTTGAAAAATCGACCATGACTGCCCTCCCCCTGCATGAAACCCGTGCCGTCAAAAAACGCTATACAGCAAAACCGTTTATATATACAACAAACACATGGAAGACCGGGGGAGAAGAACATGCACGATGGAGCGACGCGTTCAGGTGCCGTCACGCGTGTCGAGATCGATGGCGATATCGCCACGCTGATCTTTGACCGCCCCGAAAAGCGCAACGCGATGAACGACGCGCTCATCGACGATCTGGACCAGTTCTTTTCCCATCCGCCCGAAGGCGTAAGCGCGGTGATCCTGCGCGGCGAAGGTGGGCATTTCTGTTCGGGGCTGGATCTGGCCGAACACGAACATCGCCCGCCTGTGGAAGGCGTATACCATTCCCGCAACTGGCACCGCGTGTCCGAACTGATCGAATTCGGCGGGCTGCCGGTGATTTCCGTGCTGACCGGCGCGGTGATCGGTGGCGGGCTTGAGATCGCCGCCTCGACCCATGTTCGGATCGCCGAACCCAGCGCCCGGTTCCAACTGCCCGAGGGGCGGCGCGGCATCTTTGTCGGCGGCGGTGCCACCGTGCGCGTGGGTCGCATCATCGGGCCGGATCGGATGCGCGAGATGATGCTGACAGGGCGCAACTACGGCGCGGACGACGCACTGTCGCTCGGCCTTGCGCATTATTCGGTGGCCGAGGGCGAAGGCTTGCCAATGGCCCATGACCTGGCGCGGAAGATCGCGGACAACGCGCCGTTCTCGAACTACCTGATGATCAACGCGCTGGCCCGGATCGGGGACATGTCGCGGTCGGATGGCCTGTTTACCGAAAGCCTTGCCGCCGCCATGTGCCAGACATCCGAAGGTGCCAAGGAAGGTCTGCGCGCCTTTTTGGAAAAACGCGAACCCAATTTCAGAAAGTGATGCCGAGGGAGATTTTGGAAGATCGAGACACACCGAAGACAGACATCTGAAATGCACGTTTCTTACCACCACCTGACCAGTGGAGACATTCCGTTCCCTGCACGAACAGATCAGATGTGACGGGGTGTTCTGAACGGTAGACGGTCAAATATGAAAAATCTGGGAGGATTACCAATGAAAAGAAGAAGTTTTGTAAAAGGCGCCCTGATTGGTGCCGCAACAGCCATGTCGGTGTCCAGTGCGGCCTATGCACAGGAAGTCACACTGCGCCTGCACCAGTTTCTGCCGCCGCCCGCACCTGTCCCGGCGATGATCCTGAAGCCCTGGGCCACTCAGGTCGAGGAAGCGTCGGGCGGGCGCATCAAGATCGAACATTTCGACGCCATGTCACTGGGCGGACGCCCGCCGGAACTGTTCGACCAGGCGCGTGATGGCGTGGTCGATTTGTCCATGACCGTCGTCGGCTACACACCCGGCCGCTTCCCGCGCACCGAGGTGTTCGAGCTGCCCTTCATGATGACCAACCCGGTCGCGACCGCCAAGGCCTATTGGGAAATGGTCGAAGCAGATTTTCAAAGCAACGAATACAGCGACGTCAAGGTTCTGGGAGCTTGGGTCCACGGCCCCGGCCTGATCCACTCGGCGGATGGCGTGAACAGCCTCGAAGACATGCAGGGCCTGACCCTGCGCGGTCCGACCCGCATCATCAACGACCTGCTGTCCGAACTGGGTGCGGAACCCGTCGGCATGCCGCTTCCGGCAATCCCCGAAGCTCTGTCCAAGGGCGTCGTCAAGGCGACCGTGATCCCGTGGGAGGTGACCACCGCGATCCGCCTGTCGGAACTGGTGAGCAACCACACTGAATTCGCCGGTGAGGAGTCACTCTACACCGCCGCAATCGTGCTGGTGATGAACAAGGCCAAGTACGAGGCCCTGCCGGACGATCTGCGCGCGATCATTGACGCGGAATCGGGTGCCAAGCTGTCGGCCTTTGCCACTCAGGTCATGTGGGACATGGACGCCCCGGCCCGCGAGATCGCGGTCAATGCCGGCAACACGATCACTGAGCTTGACGAAGCCGAGGTCGCCCGCTGGAAAGAAGCGTCTCAGCCCGTCATCGACCGCTGGATTGCCGACATGAATGCCAAGGGCATCGACGGCGCGGCGCTGATCGAAGAGGCCAAGTCGCTGATCGCCAAGCACGGCGGCTGATCGAAGCGCAACACTGACAACGGCGGGCCGCGCAATGCGGCCCCCGTTTTTCAGGAGATCGGCATGTACAGGCGACTACAGATTCTCGTCGAGCTTATTGCACGGGTGCTTGCTATCGCAGGCGGTGCCGTATTGCTCTGCATCATCGCGCTGACCTGCGTGTCGATCGCAGGGCGTGCTCTGCTGTCCCTCGATCTGGGCATCGGCCCGATCCGCGGCATCTACGACATGACCGAAATCGGCATGGCCGCTGCGATTTTTGCCTTTCTGCCCTGGGCGCAGTTTACCGAGGCCCATGCGCGGGTCGATCTGTTCCAGCCCATGATGCCAAGAACCATGGACCGCGTTCTGGACCTGCTGTTCAACCTCGCGATGCTGGTCGTGGCCGCTGTCGGGACTTGGCGGCTTTACCTGGGCATGCAGGACAAGCTGTCCTTTGGCGAAACCACTCTGATCGCGCAGATCCCCGTCTGGCAGGGCTATGCCGCCAGCCTTGTGGGCGCGGTGGGCTTCATCCTCGTGGCCGCGTTCTGCGTGCTGCGGTCGGGTCGGCGCATTGCCGGACTCCCGGACTAGGAACCGAATATCATGACCAACATCGAACTCGCCCTATGGTCCTTCCCGGTCCTGCTGGTGCTCGTGTTTCTGCGCGCCCCCATCGCGTTGGCGATGATCGGAGTCGGCGTCGCGGGCACATATCTGGTGATCGGCACGTCCATGATGACGCTGAACCAGCTCAAGACGCTGACCTATGGCACGTTCTCGAACTATTCGTTTTCGATCATCCCGCTTTTCCTGCTGATGGGCCAGTTCGCCACCCTGTCCGGCATGTCCGCAGCCCTCTTCCGCGCTGCTGAAAGCTTTCTTGGCCACCGCAAGGGCGGTGTCGCCATGTCCGCCGTGGGGGCCTGTGCCGGGTTCGGTGCGATCTGCGGATCGTCACTGGCAACTGCCGCCACGATGGGACAGGTCGCGCTGCCGGAACTGCGCCGCTACGGCTATCCCGGATCGCTGGCCACCGGCGCGCTGGCGGCTGGTGGCACGCTTGGCATCCTGATCCCGCCGTCCGTGATCCTCGTGATCTACGCGATCCTTGCCGAGCAGAATATCGAAAAGCTGTTCGTCGCCGCCCTGATCCCCGGCATCCTTGCCGCGATCGGCTACATGATCGCCATTTCCGTCTGGGTCCACTGGTCTCCCAACAGCGCCGCCGTCAAGGACCGGGTGCCCTGGGGCCAGCGGATGAAGGCGCTGGGTCAGGTCTGGCCGGTCATCCTGATCTTCGTCACCGTCGTGGGCGGCATCTACGCGGGTATCTTCACCCCGACCGAAGCCGCGGCCGTGGGCGCCGCAGGCACCGGACTGGTCGCGTTCGCTTCGGGTCAGATGAGCTGGAGCAAGCTCAATCAGGCGATCCTGTCGACCGCAGCCTCTTCTGCGATGATCTTCCTCATCATTCTCGGCGCAGGCATCTACAACAACTTCCTGTCGCTGACGCAACTGCCGCAAATCGCCTCGGTCTGGGTCGGCGATCAGGGTTTCTCGCCGTGGTTCATCCTGACGCTGGTGCTGCTGATGTACCTGCTGTTCGGCTGCGTGATGGACAGCCTGTCGATGGTCCTGCTGACCGTGCCGATCATCTTCCCGATCATGTCCGTGCTCGATTTCGGCATGAGCCCCAATGATTTCGGCCTGTGGTTCGGCATCCTCATCCTGATCGTCGTGGAGGTCGGCTTGATCACGCCCCCTGTGGGGATGAACCTCTTCATCATCAACTCGATGGCCAAGGACACGCCCATCGGCCAGACCTACAAGGGTGCGCTGCCCTTCGTGCTGACCGACATGGTGCGCGTGGTGATCCTTGCCGCCTTCCCGCCGATCACGCTCTGGCTGGTCTGGGTGATCGA
Organism: Pelagibaca sp.; assembly: GCA_041725935.1. GTDB lineage: Bacteria > Pseudomonadota > Alphaproteobacteria > Rhodobacterales > Rhodobacteraceae > Marivita. The sequence continues at coordinate 16,299 of JBGRQD010000024.1, read as the reverse complement.
CGCGCTGTGATGCGCCCCTGCCCCGCGCCGTCCTGATGGCGCGGGGAACACCCCGAACTCTGGACAGGCTCGGCGCGCTGCGGCACACCTCTGGCAAGACCCGCCCTCAGGAGGCCCAGCCCCATGTCCGACCGCCCGAATGTCCTGTGGATCATGGCCGACCAGCTGCGCTTTGATTACCTGAGCTGCTACGGCCATCCCCATCTGCACACGCCGCATATCGACGCGCTGGCCCAACGCGGCGTCCGGTTCACCAATGCCTATGTGCAATCGCCCGTCTGCGGGCCGTCGCGCATGTCGGCCTATACCGGGCGCTACGTGCGCAGCCACGGGTCCACGTGGAACGGCATGCCGCTGCGGATCGGGGAACCCACTCTGGGCGATCACCTGCGCGACATCGGCGCCCGCGCCGTGCTTGTCGGCAAGACACATATGGTGGCCGACGCCGAAGGCATGGCGTGGCTGGGCATCGACCCCGAAAGCGAGATCGGCGTGCGCCGCGCGGAATGCGGGTTCGAGGCGTTCGAGCGCGATGACGGCCTGCACCCCGACAGCGCCCGACAGAACTGGTCGGCCTATGACGACTACCTCGTGGCGCATGGCTTTTCGTCCGACAACCCGTGGGAGGATTTCGCCAATTCCGGTCTCGACCCTGACGGAGAACTGCTTTCGGCGTGGCTGCTGAAAAACTCGCGGCTGCCCGCCAATGTGCCCGAGGAACACTCTGAGACCGCCTACATGACCAACCGGGCCATGGATTTCATGCAGGAGGCGCAGGCGGACGGGCGTCCATGGGTGTGTCACCTCAGCTATATCAAGCCGCACTGGCCTTATATCGTGCCAGCCCCCTATCACGACATGTATGACGCGCGGCATATCATCGACCTGATCCGCTCTGATGCGGAACGCGCCACAGATCATCCCCTTTTGCAGGCCTATCTCGACGCCCGAATCTGCCGCAGCTTTGCCCGCGACCACGTACGCACCCATGTGATCCCGGCCTATATGGGGCTGATCAAGCAGCTGGACGACAATCTGGGCCGCCTGTTCGCATGGATGGACGACACCGGGCTCAGCCAGAACACGATCATCGCCTTCACCTCGGATCACGGCGATTACATGGGCGACCACTGGATGGGGGACAAGGATTTCTACCACGAGGTCGCGGTCAAGGTGCCGCTGATCCTCCACGATCCCCGCCCCGAAGCCGACAGCGCGCGCGGGCTCGTCTCGGATGCGCTGGTCGAGATGATCGACCTTGCTCCGACTTTCCTGTCCGCGCTCGGTGCGCCACCGAAGCCCCATATCCTCGAAGGGCGCGACCTGACGCCGATCCTGCATGGCACCGACGGATTTTCCCGCCGCTACGCGATCAGCGAACATGATTACCACTGGTCCGAAATGGCGCAGGCGCTTGGCGTGCCGCAGGAAGACGCGCATACCACGATGATCTATGACGGACGCTGGAAATACATCCGCTGCGCCCCTTTCCGGCCAATCCTGTTCGACCTGGAAACCGACCCGCAGGAACTGCACGATCTGGGCGCGTCAGACCTGCCCGACCATCAGGAGGTCCGCCGCCGGATGGAGGCCGCGTTGCTGGACTGGGCGACGCGGCATCACAGCCGCATCACCGCAACACCGAAAGTTCTGGCAGGTCAGAAGATCGCTGCCGAAGTGGGCATCCTCATCGGCTTCTGGGACGAGGCGGAATACGAAGCGGCCACCGGCACGCGCTTCGACAGCCTCAGACCTGTCGGGCGCCCGGACTGAGAGCGGTGCTCAGACCGCGATCACTCCGGGACCACCCTCATGCAACAGGCGCACGGCGTCGGCATTGTTGGCACGCATCGCCCGCTGGTTGAGCGACCCTTTCTCGGTGATCTCGCCGCGATCGAAACTGGGCGGCTCGGTCAGCACGAGGATGCGCCGGACCCGGCTGGCCGAGCCCGTTGCCGCCTTGGCCGCCTGTGCCAGCTTTTCGGTCAGGACCGCGTTCAGATCCCCGGGTGTCATCCCGGCTGCCCGATCCGAGAGGATCACCAGCGCGCCCAATTGGGCTTCGTTTTCGCCGGTGATCACCGCGTCGCGGATCACCCCGTCCATCGCATCGACAAGCGCCGCGCGGACCGATCCGACGGCAACCCATGTCCCGGTGTTCAGTTTGAAATTCTCGGCCACGCGCCCGTCAAAAAAGAAGCCCTTGCTCAGATCGTCGGGATCGGCGGGGCGCAGCGCGTCGCCCATGCAGTAATAGCCGTCCTCGTCAAAGGCCGCCCGGGTCTTCTCGGGATCACCGTAATACCCCGGCGTGATGGTCGGCCCCTTGAGACGCAACTCCAATTTACCGCCATTGGGCACCAGCTTCATCGACAACCCAAGGGACGGCACGCCGACATTGCCCGACTTTTCCTGCACCTCTGTGCAGGACAGCGCGAAGGGCGCGGTTTCGGTGGCCCCCAGCGATGTGGACAGCAGCACCTCGCGCCCGGTCGTCTTGCGGCCGACGGCACGCAAACGGTCCCATGTGTGCTGCGCCATGCCCGCCCCGGCATAGAACATCATCTTGAGATCCCTGAAGAAAACCTGCGCCAGGTCCGCGTCCTGCTCAAGCTTGTCCACCAGCATGTCCCATCCGATCGGCACGTTGAAATACCACGTACACGAGATGTCGCGCAGGTTGCGCAGCGTCTCGTCGAACTTGCCTGGCGCCGGTTTTCCATCGTCGATGTAATAGGTGCCGCCATTGGTCAGCACGAGGTAAGACACCTTGTTGCCCGCCGCCGTGTGGTTCCACGGCGCCCAGTCCAGCACCACGGGCGGCGTTCTGGTGACGAAGCGGTAGCAATCACGCACCATCGCCTCCATCGCGCAGATCATACCGTTGGTGTTGATCACCGCTTTGGGCGAACCGGTCGATCCGGAGGTGAACAGGTATTTCACCACCGTGTCCTCGTTCACCGCCAGCCGCGCCTTGTCCGCCACCAGCGGATCGCCTTGCAGCAGATCGTCAAAGGCAATGGACCCTGCCACCGGATCGCGCAGGGTCAGAACGTGCCGCCCCTCGGCGGCGATGGCCTCGAACGCTGCGGCAAAAGGCGTTCCGCGATCCGCGAACACGGCACCGGGATTGAGGTTCGTGGCGATGTCGCGCAGCTTGCCGTGGTCTTGCGACACCAGCGAATAGGCTGGCGACACCGGCGCATAGGGAATGCCGACATAAAAGCAGGCCGCGCCAAGCAGCGCATGTTCCAGACTGTTCTCGGACAGGATCAACAAAGGCCGATCAGGCCCCAGACCCAGCGCGAGCAGCGCGCCGCCGATGCTCCGCGCCTGATCGCGGGCTGCACCATAGGTGATCCTGATCCAGTCCCCATCCGCTCCACGCCGGGCGATCCACGGCTGATCGGGCGTCTGGTCGGCCCATTTGTCCAGATAACCGGCAAGCGTCGGCAGGTAGCCGGTCAGTTCGCCCTTCTGGCGCATCAGGATCGTGCCGTCGACACGGGTCTCGATGTCGAACTCCGGTTGCCAGAAATCGGCCTCGGTCAAATCTGTGGTGATGTTCATGGTCCCCCTCCCCTTGGAAACCGTCAGCGCGGCGCCATGCGGATTGCGCCGTCAAGTCGGATCACTTCGCCGTTCAGCATCGCGTTCTGCGTGATATGCGACACCATCGCGGCATATTCCGCCGGATCGCCCAGCCGCGACGGAAACGGCACCTGCGCGCCCAGCGACGCCTGTACCTCGTCCGGCAATTCGTGCAGCAAAGGCGTCAGGAACAGGCCCGGCGCCACGGTACAGACCCGCACGCCCTTATCCGCCAGATCACGTGCCATCGGCAGGGTCATCGCCACGATGCCGCCTTTCGACGCCGCATAGGCCAATTGCCCGACCTGCCCGTCAAAAGCCGCGACCGAGGCGGTGTTGACGATCACGCCGCGCGCGCCATCCGCATCCACAGGGTCCGCCGCCACCATCAGCGCCGCCACCTGGCTGGCGCAGTTGAAGCTGCCCATGAGGTTCACGCGGATCGTGCGCTCGAACAGTGCCGGATCATGTGCCTGCCCGCGCGACACGGTCTTGGCCGCGCCGCCGATCCCGGCGCAGTTCACCAGCACGCGCGGTGTTCCATGCGCGGCAACCGCCATATCGAGCCCGGCAGCAACCGAGGCCGGATCGCCCACATCGACATGCGCAAATGTCCCGCCAATAGCGGCAGCATGGGACGCCGCGAGATCGGCATTCATGTCGAACAGTGTGACCTTCAGTCCGTCATCCGCCAGACGCCGCGCCGTGGCCGCCCCCAGACCCGATGCACCCCCCGTGACAATCGCTCCGCATCCGGCCCAGTTTTGCATGATCAACCCTCGTGCGCGCGGATCTTGCCCAGCAAGCTCATCAGCGTGGCTTTTTCATCCTCGCTGAGGTTCGACAAAAGCGCGTCCTCATGCGCCCGCACCGCCGCGCGTGCCTCCGTATAGACCTTGGAGCCCTTGTCGGTCGGCACCAGCGCCTGCACGCGGCGATCTCCGGGCACATGCGTTCGCTTCAGCAACCCGCGCCCTTCCAATTCGTCGACAATGGCCACCAGCCCCGAGCGTTCGATGCCCAGCATCCGCGCCAGCCCGCTTTGTGTCACGTTGGGGTATTGCACGACCAGTGACAGCGCGGAAAACACCCGTGGCGCGAACCCGTCTTCGCCCAACGCCCGCCGGAAATCCGCCTGAACGATCACGTATGCGCGTTTGAGATTGTAGCCGATGAACTCTTCGAGATCCGGTGTTTCCACAAGGCTCTCGTCCTCGGTCCGCCGTTCCGTCTTGCGCAGCGATGCCATGCGTCATCTCCTGTTGTCCATGGCAGCGTTATCCCATATTGTTAATCTAGTAAACAGTTTATCTCTGAAAGGATCGTCATGAGACTCCCCCGGCCAGACCTCGAGCATGTCTGCACCCTGAACGTCACACTCGACCCGATCCGCGAGATGGGCGGCGGTCGCGCGGGCGCACGGCGCATCATACCGATTGTCGGCGGCACCGTCACCGGCCCGCGCCTGAGCGGTCGCATCCTGAATCTCGGGGCTGACTGGCAGACGATCTTTGCCGACGGGCTGGCCGAACTCGACACGCGCTACGCGATGGAAACCGACGACGGCGCGACCATCGAGATCGTCAATTACGGCTATCGCCATGGCCCGAAAGAGGTGCTGGAGGCCGTTGCGCGCGGCGAAACCGTTGATCCCGCGTCTTATTACATGCGCACCCATGCGCGGCTGGAAACCGGCGATGCGCGCTATGACTGGGTGAACCGGACGCTGTTCCTGGGTGTCGGTGCGCGCAATCAGGCCAGTGTGCAGGTCGATCTCTACGCCATCGGCTAGCGTCGCCTACCCAGCCTTTTGCACCGCGATACCCTTGGCAATCGCCTGTTTGTAAAGCGCACGGATGTGCTGGGTCAGCGGCCTGTCGCCCGTGCCGATCACCTTGCCGTCAATCGACGCCACTGGCGTCTGCGCACCAAAGGTGCCGGTCAGGAATGCCTCATCCGCCGAATAGGCCTCGTAGAGCGAATAGTTCTTTTCGAACACCGGAATCCCGTTGGCCCGGCACAGCTCGATCACCTTGGCCCGCGTCACCCCGTTCATGCAGTAATCCCCGGTCGAGGTCCAAACCTCTCCCTTGCGGATGATGAAGAAATTGCAGGCATTGGTGGTGTTCACGAACCCATGCGGGTCGAGCATCAGCGCCTCATCCGCGCCCGCGGCTTCGGCCTGAAGGCAGGAAATGACGCAGTTCAGCTTGGAATGGCTGTTGAACTTGGCGTCCTGACTGTGCGGCAATCCCCGCACCTGCGGCACCGAGGCGAGACGAATGCCCTGCGCCTGCAACGCCTCTGCGGGCTTCGAATGCTCCATGATGATCACCAGCGTCGGCCCCGAGCGTGACAGGCTCGGGTGCTGAAACGGCTTCACCTTGGTCCCGCGTGTCAGCATCAACCGGCAATGCACATCCGTGGTCATTCCGTTCGCCTCGGCGGTCAGGCGCAGCGCCTCCGCGATCCCGGCGCGGTCCATACCGACATCAAGGCCGACCGCGTAGCAGCTGTCGAAAAAACGGTCCATGTGATCTTCGAAAAACGCCCAATGCCCGTCGTAAAGCCGCATCCCCTCCCACATGCCGTCGCCCAGCAAGAAGCCGGAATCGTAGACCGACACTTTGGCCTCATCACGCGGGTAAAGCTCCCCGTTGATGTAGATGAGGATGTCCCGGTTGCGCGCGTCCTCTTCCGCGTCATGTGTGGTGGTGTGGTCCGTCATCGCGCCCGCTCCATCAGGTCCAATAGCTGTTCTTCGGACAAAGCGACCGGGTTCGCCTTCATCGACGACGAACTCGCAGCGTCCTGCGCCGCCTTGGCCCGCGCCGCATCGGTGATCCCCTGCGCGTCCAGCCCCGGCAATCCCGCCGCGCGGGACCAGTTGTGCAATGTGTCGAACGCGTCGTCCGGCGCTCCACCAAGGGTCTGTGCGATCCAGCCCTGCACCTCGGAGATCCTTGCAGCCAGCACCGGATCATCGCTCGCCCCGGCATTGGCCCGCAGCCCGTGCGGCAAAAGCGCCCCGCAGATCGCCCCATGCGCCGCATTCGACAGCCCGCCCAACGGCCCGGCCAAGCCGTGCACCACGCCAAGCCCCGCATTGGCCAGCGCCAGCCCGCCGCACAGGCTGACCCAGGCCAGCGCATCCCGAGCGTCCGGGTCTTCGCCGTCCATGATCCGGCGGATCGCGACCAGCCCCTTGGGGATCGCATCGCGGCAAATCGCATCCGTCAGCGGATTGGCCTTGGACGACAGGTACGGCTCGATCACCTGCGTGATGGCATCAAGCCCAGACGCCAAAGTCACACCGCGCGGGCAGTTGTCTGTCAACGCCGGGTCCACAATCGCCAGTGCCGGCAACATGCGCGGATCACGCAGGCTCACCTTGCGCTGCGCGTCGGGCACCGCGATCACCGCATTCTTGGTCACCTCGGCCCCGGTTCCGGCAGTCGTCGGCAAGGCGGCAAAGGGCAAGGGTGCCACGTCCAGCGGCAGGCCTTTGCCCACCACCTCCAGATGGTCCAGCATCGGACGCGTGGCAGGCGCAAGTGCGGCAATCGCCTTGCCCGCGTCGACCACCGCCCCGCCGCCGATGGAGATCACCGCCGCGACCCGAGCGTCCCGCGCGACAGCCACACCGTTTTCGATCAGCGCAACATCCGGTTCCTTGGCGACGGAAAAGACCGTCACAACCACACCCTCCGCCTCAAGCGCGTCCTTCAACCAGCCCGCCCGCGCCGGGGTCGCGCCGGTCACCAGCAAGACGCGCGCACCCAAGGCCGCCAGCGCGGGAACCGCCTGAACCGCGGCACCGCGTCCGAAGCGGATCATGTCGGCTGTGGCAAAGGAAAAAGGCGTCATGAGCGCTCCTGTGATCTGGGATTGCCCGAAGATGTGCCTGTCTTTGCCCTGCATGTCGAGGGTTGCGCCTGCACAGCGGGTCACCGGCAATGCGGAAAGGTCAAACACTCCAACACGCAGTTCGACTTTCGGATTGCGACGCGCGGCAAATCGCTTAAACCCGCAGCTGTCAGTCCGACCGGAGACCTGCCATGTCGTTGCCCGTTGCCCGCATCACCCCCGTGACCCAGCCGCTTGTGGGCCGCGTCACCCTGCCCGGCTCCAAATCCGTGACCAACCGCGCGCTTCTTGTGGCTGGTCTGGCGCGCGGCACCAGCCGACTGACGGGCATCCTGCGCAGCGACGACACGCATTACATGATGACCGCCCTGCGCGCGATGGGCGTGGGCATCACCGAACTCGACGACACCACGGTCGAGGTCACGGGCACCGGTACGCTGAATGCAGCAGAGGAACCCCTGTTCCTTGGCAATGCGGGCACCGCGACCCGCTTTCTGACCGCCGCTGTGGCCTTGGTCGATGGCACCACCATCGTCACCGGTGACGAACACATGCAGAAACGCCCCATCGCGCCGCTGCTCGACACGTTGCAGGCAATGGGCGTCGATGCCAGTTCCGAGACCGGCTGCCCACCCGTCACGGTCAAGGGCACGGGCACCTTTCACAGCGGCGAGATCGAGGTCAGCGGCAAGCTGTCCAGCCAGTATATCTCGGCCATCATGATGTTGGCGGCGATGGGCGACGGCGAGACCCGCATCACCATCACCGGCGGCCAGATCGGTGCTGTGGGCTACCTGCACATCACCGCCGCCGTCATGCGGGCCTTCGGCGCAACCGTCGACTTCCCGTCGGAAAGCCAGATCGTGATCGCCCCCAACGGCTATACCGCCACCGGTTACCACGTCGAACCCGATGCCAGCGCCGCCACCTACCTCTGGGCGGCCGAAAAGCTGACCGGCGGCCGCATCGACATCGGCGTGGCCCCCGAGGACATGAACCAGCCCGACGCCAAGTCTTACGAGATGATCGCGGCCTTCCCGAACATGCCGTCCGAGATCGACGGATCGCAGATGCAGGACGCCATCCCGACCCTCGCCGTGCTGGCCGCGTTCAACAAAACGCCCGTGCGCTTTACCCGGATCGAAAACCTGCGCGTCAAGGAATGTGACCGGATCGACGCCGTGCATCAGGGATTGCTGCAGGTGCGCGCGGGCCTGGCCTCGGTCGAGGGTGATGACCTGATCGTAAATGGCGACCCGACGCTGCCCGGCCATATGAGCGAGGGGCTCATCGACAGCCATGCCGATCACCGCATCGCCATGTGCTTTGCCCTGGCGGCGATGCGGGTCGAAGGTGTCCGGATCGAGGATCCGTATTGCGTGTCGAAGACCTTTCCGACCTATTGGGACGTGTTGCGCGGGCTGGGGGTCGAGGTCGAGATCAGCGAGTGGTGACCGTTGTATCAGGGCCGCGCCGTCCCGTCGGGGTGGTGCTGAAAGCGCCGGCCCGGTGGGGGCGGGACGGCGCTGCCCGGTGGTTCCCACCGGGCGTTTGATGTCCGAACGGCTTACTCCGCCGCAATCCGCGCCGCAGCCTGATCGCCCCGCAGCGACACCCACTCGCCACCGCCGGTGTAACGCCAGCCCAACCGGCCCTCGTCGTCCATCGCGAAGAGACGCAGCCAGCCGTTGTCGAACAGCGCCGCCACTCCGGCGTGCCGCTCGAGGATCTCGCTGATCGCCTCGCGCGGGGCTTCGATGGCCACCGAGAGCCGCAGTGGATCGTGCATGAACTTCTCTCCGTCATGCACCGACTGCCACGGCAACCCGCCGCGCAGCACGCCGCCATTGCCCTCGACCACGCCGATCCCGCCGGTCACGTTATGCAGAAGCTTGTTGCCTGCCCCGAACGCATCCGGCGCGACGGACGAGCCGTAATATTGCAGGCTGATCCAACTCGCCACGACCACCGGCGCGGTCAGGATCAATTCCAGCACCTGGAAATTCTTGTCCTGCCGCCAGTCATAGCTGTGCAGGAAGGACCGCCCATCAAGGCTCCGCCCCGTGGTCCGCGACCGGGGCGCGGCGATGAAGGCCGAACAGCCCGCAAGGCCCCATTCCGGACGGGTCTCGGACCAGTCCTTCGCCCGCGCCATGACCGCCGCCTGATCCGTCGCACGCGGCAACCTTGCCGCGCGTTCGCCCCGCGTAACCTTGGCGGCCAGCTTCAGCGCCTGTTTCAGCGCCACGATGGTCTCGGACTGCGTATGGCCTGCGGGCAGGTCATCTTCGTAAAGCCGCACCTTATCGGTCACCGTGTCATGCAGACCGGCGAGGAAAATGGTGTCGGACGGCACTTCGATGCCGGCTTCAACCAGCCCGGCGCGCACCTCTGCGTCGTTCAGCAGGATCGCCACCAGCCGCGCGTTGACGTCACCCGCATGGCCACCGCAGGCCCCGCATTGCAACGCGCTGGCATGGGGGTTGTTGACCACACCCGCGCCGTGTCCGGCCAGCAGGATCACCTTGGCAAAGCCTGATTTCAGCGACATGCCCGACAGGATCGCGGTGGCCATGCCGATCCGCTCCTCGAGCGGAATGCTGTCGGACAAGGCCGGAGCCGGATCGCCGCCCAGGCTCGGGTTCTTCTGCGCCAGTGAGTCCCGTACCAGCTTGCCAAGGTAGAGTGGCCCCGTCGCCTCGACGAAGGCGAAGCTGCTGACAGCCGCCAGCCGGAACCGGCCCCAGGCGCGCGTCACCCGCTTCGCCACACGGGTCAGCATATCGCTGTCCTGCGGATCGGTCGCGGCCGAGGTCGCACCGGGGTTGATCAGCACCGGGCCGCGCGTTTCCAGAACGTCCGAGGCAAAGCCGTGATGCGCCGCCGCGATGCCGAAGAAACCGGCGAAACCGATGGTCTCGATCCCATCGCCCGACGCCTCCAGCGCGCGGCGGAACACTTCGGAGCGCACGTCGATGCAGAACGCCGCCTGCACGTTAGGCGCGTCGTCTTTGGCCGACACCGGCTGCGCCAAAGTCTCGTCCAGCGCACGGGCCGCCGCGTGATCGGCTGCCGCCTGAAGCGCCGCGTCGATCAGATCGTCCTCGCTTGGCACGATGGGTTGCGCATGCGCCTCCAGCACCTCGGCCCATTTGGCCCCGATCTGGTCCTTGTAGCGCGCCAGCAGCGCCGCCTCGAAGACCAGCTTCGCTGTCAAAAGGTCGGTGATGTCGTTGTTGCCATCATTTTTGAGGTTCGCGCGGAACGCCTCGCCCGAGGCCAGCTGCGCCCAGCCGCCAAGCCGCATCAGCAGCGTGTGGAAGTAGCTTTCGCAGGCATCCGCCGTGATCCCCATATCCTCGGCGCATTTGGTCAGCGCGCCCCGCGCCGACATCGACATCGACGCCACCCGGGCCGCAAAGCCGGTCAGGCCGAAGATCTCGGGCGTCAGATCGCGCTGCGCGAAGGACCGCCAGGACAGCCACGCCCGCGTCTTTGGCGCAGGCCAGAGCGCCTGGCCGGTATCGTAATGCCCGCTCGCCCAATGCCCGATCCGCTCGGCCACGAAGTCTGGCCAGTTGATGTCCGACACCTCTTCGGCCAGATCGGCCAGCGTCGGCAGGGTTTCGGGCGCAGCCACTTCGCGATCCATCGCCGCGATCAGTTCTTCGACCGTGAGCCCAAGCTCCGGCACCTCGTCCAGACCGGCCTCCAGATCGGTCACGCTCAATTCATGCGCCGCGAACTTGGCTCTGAAATGCGCCCGCTCAGGTACCGTCCGCACCCCGGCGACCCGCGCCAGGCGTGCGGCGGCCATCTGCAGCGGTTCGCCCGCCTGCCCCACATAGGGGTTCACGGCCACCGTCGCCTCGAGCGACCAGAGCGGCGGGATGTGTGCGGCGGCGTTCTTGGCGCCTGCCATGATCTCAAGTGCTGGACCCGAGAACCGTTCAACCATTGTCAGCATGTCTTGATCTCCTGTCCCTGCGTTACTTCTGCCGCGCGGCCCAGCCGCCGGTCAGCCGGTCGAAGACCGCGTTGAGGTAAAAGCCGTTTGAAAGATGCACCCGCAGCCCCTGCGCCGAAGGATGAGTCGCCCAGTTCGGAAAGGTCGCCTGCGCCCAGGCCACGGTGCCGAAGCTGAGGATGGTCAGCACCATCAGCGCCCATTGCAGCGGACCGGGGGCCGGGGTTGCGGGCAGTGCGCCCGTGGTCAGCCAGATCGCGATGGATTGCAGCGCGAAGTAGCTGAGCGTCGTCGCCACTGAATAGGCCGCCATGCGCCGTGTCAGCACCTCTGGTGCCGCGTCGGCCAGACCCTGCGCCAGCAGGTAGGCCACACCCATCACCAGCACCGCGCCCAGTGCGATGGCCTGCGCCGACTTGCCGTCCAGCCCCAAAAGCAGACCGATGACCGCATAGATCGCAAGCGCGATGGCGAACGCCTTGAGCACGGCGGTGTTGTTGGGAATCGCCACCGGGCCAGGCCGCCGGATTGACGCCACCTGTTGCACCGCGCCACCCGAGGCCAGGAAGGCATGCGCCTTGTAAAGCGAATGCGCCACGATATGCAGCAGCGCCAGCGGGAACAGCGCCAGACCGCATTGCAGGATCATGAAGCCCATCTGCGCCACCGTCGACCACGCGAGCGAGGTCTTGACCGATGGCTGCGTCAGCATCACCAACCCGCCGAAGATTGCCGAGAAGCCGCCGACCATGACCAGAACCGACAGCACTCCGGGCGCCAGCAGCATCACATCCGCGAACCGGATCAACAAAAAGCCGCCCGCGTTCACCACACCCGCGTGCAGCAGCGCCGAGACCGGCGTCGGGGCCTCCATCACTTCGGTCAGCCAGCCATGAGTGGGGATCTGCGCCGACTTGAACAGCGCCGAAACCGCCAGCAGACCCGCCGCGAGCATTGCCGCCCCACCGCCTTCGCCGGCCCGTGCGGCCTCGATGATGGTGGCGATATCCGCCGTGCCATAAGCCGCCGCCAGCGCAAACGCGCCAAGGATCAGGCCGGTGTCGGACGCCGCCGAGCACAGCGCCTTTTTCCGTGCCGCCCGCTGCGCCGCCGCCCGTTCGGGATAGGTCAGAAGCAGCCGGTTCACACAAAGGCCCACCGCACCCCAGCCGACGATCAGCTGGATCAGGTTGCCCGCCGTGACCAGCAGCAGAACCGACGCCAGCCCAAGGCTGAGCCAGCCCAGAAACCGCGCCTGGTTCTTTTCGCCATCCGTGTAGGTGACCGCGAACCGCATCACGACCCAGCCGACAAAGCTCACCAGCATGAGCATCGTGACGCTCACCGCGTCGATCCGTGCCGAGAAGCCCATGTTCGCCGCCCCGAGCAGCCCGCTTGTGGTCGATCCGTCGCGGATCAGCAGACCCAGCGCCCCCAGCGACACAACCATCGCGGCCAACCCGGCATATTCGCCAAGGCGCAGCAAAGTCGATCCGCGCGGCAATTCGCGGTTCATGTAGAACACGCCGACAAGGGCGAAAAAGGCCGGGGCCAAAAGTGGCAAGGCGGTGATCATGATACGGTCTCCTTTTGAGGTCGTGATCCTGACGGGGGAGGTATCGCGGCGCTTTGATGAATAAAAATACATTGTTCATGGATTATCGTTCACTTAAACAGAACGAATGTCGGATCTGAATTATCACCACCTGCGCTATTTCTGGGCTGTCGCCCATGACGGCAACCTGACCCGAACAGCCGAGCGGCTGAACCTGTCGCAGTCGGCCTTGTCATCGCAAATCAAACAGTTGGAGGAACGGATCGGCCAGACCCTGTTCGAACGGCGCGGTCGCGCGCTGCATCTGACAGAGGCGGGGCGCATCGCGCTGGATCACGCCGACACCATCTTTGCGGCGGGCGAGGAACTGCTCGACACCCTGCGTGAAACCGCGCGCCCTGCCCGCGCCTTGCGGGTCGGTGCGCTCTCCACCCTGTCGCGCAACTTTCAGATCACGTTCCTGGAACCTGTCCTTGGCCGTGCGGATGTCGAGGTTATCCTGCGCTCAGGCAGCGCCGCAGAACTCTATGCTGCCCTCGATGCGCTGAACCTCGACGTGGTGCTGACCAACACGCCCCCGGCCCGCGACGCGATCAGCCCCTATCTCACGCAAAAACTGGCGGACCAGACCGTGGGCCTGTTCGGAACGCCCGACAGGGTGCGCGGCAACCGCCCATTCGAAGACCTCGTGGCCGATCACCCGCTGATCCTGCCCACCCGCGACACCCAGATCCGCAACGCCTTTGACACGCTGCTGTCGCGTGTGCGCGTCAAGCCCACCATCGCCGCCGAGGTTGACGACATGGCGATGATCCGCCTTCTGGCCCTGCGCGGCACCGGGCTTGCCGTCGTGCCGCCGATCGTTGTACAGGATGAACTTGCGCGTGGCGATCTCGTGCAGGCGGCGATGCTGGACCTGCACGAGTTGTTTTACGCGGTCACCCTCGACCGCCGCTACCCCAACCCGCTGCTCACCGAATTGCTGGCGACCGCAGCGCGCTAGGCGATGATCTCGAACCTGGTCACATCGACCATGCCTCGGTCGGTGATCTTAAGCGCGGGAATGACCGGCAGCGCAAGGAACGCCAGTTGCAAGAACGGTTCATTGAGCGTGACCCCCAGACCCTTCGCCGCCGCGCGCAGATCGACCAGCCGGTCATGCACCTCTTCAAAGGGCTCGAGGCTCATCAACCCGGCCAGCGGCAGCGCCAGTTCGGCCAGCACCTCGCCCCCGGCGGCCACGACAAAGCCGCCCTCGATTTCGGACAAACGGTTGGCGGCCAGCGCCATGTCGGCGTAATCGACCCCGACGCAAGCGATGTTGTGGTGATCGTGACACACGGTCGAGGCAATCGCGCCACGCTGCAACCCGAAGCCACGCACGAAGCCTGTGGCAATATTGCCGTTCTTGCCGTGCCGTTCGACCACAGCAATGCGGATCAGGTCACGTGAAGGATCAGGGCGCTTGTCCCCATCTTCGACCGCGATCACCTCGTGCAGATGTTCGGTGATGATCTTGCCCTCGACAATGCCGATCACGTCGGTCTCGTCCCGGTTCGCCTTGGTGCGGAAATCCTCAGGGGTCAGGTGTGGCGCTTTGACGGAGTTGAGGCCGACCGGGGCGATATTTGACCGTTTGGTAAAATTCTGTGCCGTGGTCTCGACCCCAGCGCAGAACACGGTCTGCACATCACACGCGTCAAGCGATCCCACCGCCACGATATCCGCCCGCTTGCCCGGCGCGATCAGCCCCCGATCCTTCAGTCCGAACGCCTCGGCCCCCGACAGGGACGCCGCACGATAGGCCGCTAGCACCGGAGTGCCAAGCGCGATCAGGGTGCGGATCATGTAGTCGAGATGCCCCTCTTCCGCGATGTCCAGCGGATTGCGGTCATCGGTGCACAGGCACATGTAAGGCGCCGTGCGTTCGGTCAGCAGCGGCTGCAGCGCATGCAGGTCTTTCGACACCGACCCTTCGCGGATCAGCACGCGCATGCCCTTTTGCAGCTTTTCGCGCGCCTCGTCCGCTGTTGTCGCCTCGTGTTCCGTCGAAATCCCGGCAGCGATATAGGCGTTGAGGTCCATTCCCCGAAGCTGCGGGCAATGGCCGTCGATATGGCCGCCCTCGAACAGGTGCAGTTTCTCCATCACCTGCGGATCGCGGTGGATCACGCCGGGATAGTTCATGAACTCCGCCAGCCCGATGCCCGACGGATGCCCCATGAGCGGCGCCAGATCGGCGGCCAGCAACTCGGCCCCGG
Organism: Pelagibaca sp.; assembly: GCA_041725935.1. Classification (GTDB taxonomy): domain Bacteria; phylum Pseudomonadota; class Alphaproteobacteria; order Rhodobacterales; family Rhodobacteraceae; genus Marivita. The sequence goes on along the minus strand of JBGRQD010000024.1, from coordinate 1,058 downwards.
CGGTCTCCATATGGGTGGACGGTACGCAGGAGGACAGCTGGACACGAATGTCCATCAGAGTATGCGCGCTAGCCTCTTGAAAGTAACGGATGCCGTCCGCGCCGATCACGTTGGCGATCTCGTGCGGGTCGCAGATCGCGGTGGTGACGCCGTGCGGAGCCACGCAGCGGTCGAATTCAAAGGGCGTGACCAGAGAGCTTTCGATATGCAGATGCGTATCAATGAAGCCTGGAACAAGGATCAGGCCGGACAGGTCGCAGATCTCGGACCCGTCGTAATGGCCGCAGGTGCCCGCGATCATGCCGTCGACAATCGCGATGTCCCCATCCAGCAGATCACCGGTGACAAGATCAAGTGTCTTGGCGCCGCGCAGGACCAGATCGGCGGGCGCGTCACCGCGCCCGACGGCGATCCGGCGTTCCAAGGGGGTGAGGTCTGGCATGATGATCAAGACTCCTTCACGTGCTGCGCCCAGTCTACGCCAAGTGCTTCACCGCGACAAAGCCCGGCATGACGGCATCGCCGACTCACTGCGCAGATCGCAGGCAAATTTCGGCATGTGGCGAAAAAGTGAGCAGCAGAAAACGGCATACGGCAGCATGCCGGATCAATATGTCACACCCCGAACACGCAGGACCACCCTGCTACAGCGTGTCACGGTTACCGCAAACGGCCGAAATTCCGATATTGCCAAGTTGCCTTGATTTTTAGGGCGTTACGTTACGTCGGGTAAATTTGTTTACGTATTTTCCTTTCGTCTTGAAAAATTTTTACAACTAACTCACTGATTTTTATTTGCTTATTTATTTGTTTTCAACTTCCCGTATGATCCCCTCAGGCCGCGATAACGCATCCGTGATCGCAGGCCGGACTGTCCGAAGGGGATCGGACAACTCGAGGGGAGACTTATTTCATGAACGATCAAACCATCACCAATGGCACCACCGAGGCCTATCCGCCATCCGCCGAGATGATCGCAAACGCCCATATCAACGCGGCGCGGTACGAGGAGATGTATGCGCGGTCTGTGTCCGATCCGGAGGGGTTCTGGGCGGAGG
>JBGRQD010000023.1:0-59085 GCA_041725935.1 Pelagibaca sp. | reverse complement strand
CTCGGCGACACTTCCACCCTCGCAGACCCCTCCGTCGTCGATGACCTCATCGAAAACCGCATGAACAAGGGGTGAGGATTTCCGAAATCCAAGGAAAAGAGGGCGGTCTTCGGGCCGCCCTTTTTCGATCAGGCGACCCATTAACCCTGTTGTCACTATGTCCGCGCATTCCACCTTGAAGTTGGGTATGTTGAAACAGTGGGGGCTTCGGACCAACGGAGCAAGACTATGCCTGTACTTCAACCAACCATGCCCGGAATGGCGTTCAAGCCGCTGCACCGCGTTGACCTGACCACGAAACCTGCAGACCTCGCGAACCCATACATCGCCGCAGGCTTGCCGAATGCCAATCGCGACGACGGAATTGTCCCACCGGCTGCTCCGCCCTCGGCAGTGCAAATGCAGATCAAGGCGCTTATTTCGGAGCAAGCGCTTGGGATAGAGGCCGCAAGGGAGGCACAGACCGACAGCTGACGGGTGCAGCTTTACCACCTCTTGCGACGCTGCCCTAGCCGAGATTGATCGCTGCTGCCCCTTGCCCCCGCACCGTAATCGGTGCAAGGAAAGGCATGCAAAGCGGGTGGTACCCGTAGGTAAAGCGCGCCTCCGATCCAACCACCGAAGGGGGGCCGCACGAAGAGCAGGAAGCGGGCGAGGGACAGCATGACCAAGACCAACCATGAAGCTGACGTGGCTTTTATCGAAGCACTGGCAAAGCTGTTGCGCGAGAACGACCTGACCGAATTGCAGGTCAAACGCGAATACGGCGAAGACGACAGCCTCAATGTTCGCGTCAGCCGCATCACGCAGACTGCCCCTGCCGTACACACCGCCATCGCAGCACCAGCTGCCACTCCGACTTCGTCCGCGCCAGTGTCATCTGCCCCAAGCGCACCTGAAGACCCCGCCTCACATCCCGGCGCGGTGACGTCGCCGATGGTCGGCACCGTCTACATGCAGGCCGAACCCGGCTCGCCCGCCTTCATCTCGGTCGGACAGCAGATCAACGAAGGCGACACGCTTCTGATCGTCGAGGCGATGAAGACGATGAATCACATCCCGGCGCCCCGCAGCGGTATCGTGAAACGCATTCTTGTCGAAGACGGAGCACCCGTCGAATACGGCGCGCCTCTCGTGATCCTCGAGTGAACGGGACGCAGGCATGTTTGACAAAATCCTGATTGCCAACCGCGGTGAGATTGCCCTCAGGGTGATCCGCGCCTGCCGTGAAATGGGCGTTGCCAGCGTGGCCGTGCATTCAACCGCCGATTCCGACGCGATGCATGTGCGCATGGCCGACGAGGCGATCTGCATCGGGCCGCCCTCGTCCACGGAAAGCTACCTGTCGATCCCGGCAATCATCTCGGCCTGCGAAATCTCGGGCGCGCAAGCGATCCATCCCGGCTACGGCTTCCTGTCGGAAAACGCGCGCTTCGTGCAGATTGTCGAGGATCACGGGCTGACCTTTATCGGACCAACCGCCGAACATATCCGCGTGATGGGCGACAAGATCACCGCCAAGGACACGATCAAGGCACTGGGCGTGCCCTGCGTGCCGGGCTCGGATGGCGGCGTCGCCGATCTGGCCGAGGCCAAGGCGGTCGGCGAGGACATCGGATACCCGGTGATCGTCAAGGCGACCGCAGGCGGTGGCGGGCGCGGCATGAAGGTGGCGCATACCGCTGCCGACATGGAACGCGCCTTTCAGACCGCACGGTCCGAGGCCAAGGCGGCATTTGGCAATGACGAAGTCTATATCGAGAAATACCTGACCACGCCGCGCCATATCGAGGTGCAGGTCTTTGGCGATGGCAAGGGCAAGGCGGTCCATCTGGGTGAGCGTGACTGTTCGCTGCAACGCCGCCACCAGAAGGTTCTCGAAGAAGCTCCCGGCCCCTGCATCACGCCGGAAGAGCGGGCGCGGATCGGCAAGGTCTGTGCCGACGCCGTGTCAAAGATCAACTACGCTGGCGCAGGTACAATTGAATTCCTGTACGAGAACGGCGAATTCTATTTCATTGAGATGAACACCCGGCTTCAGGTCGAACACCCGGTGACCGAGGCGATCTTTGGCGTCGATCTGGTCCGCGAACAGATCCGCGTGGCCTCGGGCCTGCCGCTGTCGTTTGAACAGGATGACCTTGTCATCAACGGCCATTCCATCGAGGCACGGATCAACGCGGAAAAACTGCCGAATTTCTCGCCCTCACCTGGCCGCATCACGCAGTATCATGTGCCCGGCGGTCTGGGCGTGCGGATGGACAGCGCGCTTTATGACGGCTATACGATCCCGCCCTATTACGACAGCCTGATCGGCAAGCTGATCGTGCATGGTCGGGACCGGGACGAGGCATTGGCGCGGATGTCGCGGGCGCTTGGCGAGCTGATCGTGGACGGAGTGGACAGCACAGTGCCGCTGTTCCGCGACCTGCTTGAAGACCCGGACGTCCGCAGCGGGAATTACAATATCCATTGGCTCGAGCATTGGCTGGAGCGCACTTACACGAAGCCTTGAGGTCGTTCGGACACTCGTATTGCGCTGGCATTCAGGGCCGAGCGCCATGACTGTGACGCCAGAGCTCTTGTTGCAGGCCTACCGCGTCGGCGTGTTTCCAATGGCCGAACACCGCGACGATCCGGAGATGTTCTGGGTCGATCCGCGAAAGCGCGGTGTGTTTCCTCTAGAAGGGTTTCACATCTCACGCAGCCTCGCCCGAACACTGCGGCGCGACGACTATAGCGTGACTTTGAACACCGCTTTTGCCGAGGTGATCGACGCCTGCGCGGATCGCAGCGAAACGTGGATCAATCAGGAAATCCGCGTTCTCTACGAAACCTTGCATCACCAAGGCCATGCCCATTCGATTGAAGTGTGGATGGAGGACCGTCTGGTGGGCGGTGTCTACGGCGTAACGGTGGGTGCCGCCTTCTGCGGCGAGAGCATGTTTTCGCGCGAACGGGATGCATCGAAAATCGCGCTGGCCTGGCTGGTCGATTTGTTGCGCAGGACCGGATTCATTCTGTTCGACACACAATTCCTGACCCATCATCTCGCGTCACTGGGCGCGGTCGAGATCACGCGTGCTGATTATCGGGCACATCTGGCGCAGGCGCTGCAACTCGACGCTGATCTGACACGAGCGCCCTTGGCTGATTCAGGTCAGGACGTGGTGCAGCGCAACACCCAGACATCGTAGCGCGGGTGGTCCATTGCATTGAGCGCAGGTGAGGAGGCGATCATCCAGCCCTGATACACCGGCGCATCCTTGCCGATTTCCGTAATGGTGAGCGATGCATAAGCTTCACCTGCGGCATTGCTCTCGGGATAGCGGCATTCATTGGCAGTGACACTGATCCGCCCGACTGTGGCCGATTGACCGGCGGCGATCTGCAGTTCCTGCACCCTGCCCGTGATCTTGTCGAGCGCCCGCACGGTGACACCGGTACCGTTCGACGTGGCAAGCTGGGCCGCGGCGACCGAAGCGAACATCAAGGGCAGTATAAAGGCGATCAGACGTGGCATGCGCACTTCGTTCCTATCGGCAATATGCCGGGATCATTCGGGGCGCCATGCCTCGTAATCCTGACGCGGTGCTGGTTCCGGACGACGGATCGAGCCTGCTGGCGCATAGGCCAGCGCCGTGCCTGTCAGGTTTTCCTGATGCGGCTTGGACCATGCCTTTTTGGTCAGCGGGCGTTCGGTCGGTGGTTCCTTGAATGTGTGGTGCAGCCAACCGTGCCAATCGGGATCAACGCGGCTTGCCTCGGCTTCGCCGTTGAAGATGACCCAGCGCTTCTTCCCGTCCTTGGACCGGTAGAAGATGTTGCCTTGGGTGTCTTCACCAACTTTTTCGCCTTTGCGCCACGTATAGAATTGTGTGCCAAGCGTCTGCCCGTTCCACCAGGTGACAGCGCGAAGAAGGGTATTCAGAATGCCCATGGACGACTCCTCGGGGTTTGTTCACCGCCTTATAGGGTGCTTTGCGGGCCAAGGTCCAGCACAGCTATGACGCAGCAGGCGCAAGCGCGGTCACTTCGATCTCAATGCGGTATTTCGGGTCGATCAAGCCGCATTCGATCATTGTTGCAGCGGGCGGGTTGTCACCGAACGTCCGGGCGAGGATGTCGTGGCAGGCCTCGAACTCGTGCCGGTCCGGGAGATAATAGGTCACCCGTACCACATCGGCCAAGGACGCACCGGCCTTGTCCAGCGCCGCTGCAATCACGTCAAGCGCGCTCTGGCATTGTTCGGCCACCGTGTCGCCCTGCCCAACCGTGCCCGCCACAAAGACAAAGTCCCCCGCCACAACGGCGCGGCAATAGCCGATCTTGGCCTCGAAAGCACCACCTGAAGAAATGCGTGTAATCGTCATGGTTCTCGCCCCAAAAAGAAAGGCGGGCAAAATGCCCACCTTTTCACATTAGTACCGATGGCTGGTTCAGCCCGCCTCGGCAGGTTCCTTTTTCTGATCCGCATAGATCATCAGTGGTTTGGCCTCGGACGTCACCGCTTCTTCATTGACCACCACCTCGACAACGTCATCCATGCCCGGCAGTTCGAACATGGTGTCGAGCAGGATGTCTTCGAGGATCGATCGCAGGCCGCGGGCCCCGGTCTTGCGCTGGATTGCCCGCTTTGCGATGGCGCTCAGAGCGTCATCGGTAAAGGTGAGCGTTGTGCTCTCAAGCTCGAACAGGCGCTGATACTGCTTGACCAGCGCGTTCTTGGGCTGGGTCAGAATGATGATCAGCGCGTCTTCGTCCAGATCCTCAAGCGTCGCGATGACGGGCAAACGGCCGACGAATTCGGGGATCAGACCGAACTTGAGCAGGTCCTCGGGTTCAAGAGATTTGAAGGTCTCGCCGATGCCCTGTTCGCTGTCGTCACGCACATCCGCACCAAAGCCCATCGCCGAGCCCTTGCCACGTTGCTTGATGATCCGGTCCAGACCCGCAAAGGCCCCACCGCAGATGAACAGGATGTTTGTCGTGTCCACCTGCAGGAATTCCTGCTGCGGATGCTTGCGCCCGCCCTGCGGCGGCACCGACGCAACCGTGCCTTCCATCAGCTTGAGCAGCGCCTGCTGCACGCCTTCGCCCGACACGTCGCGGGTGATCGACGGGTTTTCCGACTTGCGCGTGATCTTGTCGACCTCGTCGATATAGACGATGCCGCGCTGCGCGCGTTCGACATTGTATTCCGACGATTGCAGCAGCTTGAGGATGATGTTCTCGACATCCTCGCCGACATAACCGGCTTCGGTCAGCGTCGTTGCATCCGCCATGGTGAAGGGCACATCCAGAATTCGCGCCAACGTCTGGGCCAGCAGCGTCTTGCCGCAACCGGTCGGGCCGATCAGCAGGATGTTGGACTTCGAGAGTTCGATATCCGACGATTTCTGCGAATGGTTCAGACGCTTGTAGTGGTTGTGTACAGCCACCGACAAAACACGCTTGGCCACGGATTGACCGATCACGTAATCATCGAGCACGTCGCAGATCTCGCGCGGAGTCGGCACGCCATCCGTCGACTTCAGGCCACCGCCCTTGGTCTCCTCGCGGATGATGTCCATGCACAGTTCCACGCATTCGTCGCAGATGAAGACGGTCGGCCCTGCGATCAGCTTTCGCACCTCGTGTTGGCTCTTGCCACAGAAGCTGCAGTAAAGGGTATTCTTGCTGTCGCCGCCAGAATTCGTCGCCATGTCTTTACCTTTCCTGACTCACCTATGGGATGTGATTGTGAAATCAACTACCCTTAAACGTGTGTCATATTTTCTTCCAAGAACCTTAGGACAGCAAAACTTGGGCCACAACGTCAAAAACACATCCGAGACGTCGTGACCCAATCACGATTTATTCGGCCTCTGGGGTCTTGACGCGGCTTTCCACGATCTCGTCGATCAAGCCCCATTCCTTGGCCTCGTCGGGGGACATGAAATTGTCCCGCTCAAGAGCCGCTTCGACTTTCTTGAGCGTCTGGCCGGTGTGCTTGACGTAAATCTCGTTCAGACGCGTCTTGAGCTTCTGGGTTTCCTGCGCGTGGATCATGATATCCGTGGCCTGACCCTGATAGCCGCCCGAAGGCTGGTGCACCATGACGCGGCTGTTGGGCAGCGAAAAGCGCATGCCAGCTTCGCCTGCCGTCAGCAGCAGCGACCCCATCGAGGCCGCTTGCCCGATGACAAGCGTGCTGACCTTGGGCTTGATGTACTGCATCGTGTCATAGATCGAAAGGCCGCTGGTCACTACGCCGCCCGGGCTGTTGATGTACATGCTGATTTCCTTGGACGGGTTCTCCGCCTCGAGATGCAAAAGCTGTGCCACGATCAGCGAGGACATGCCGTCATGCACCGGGCCGCTCAGGAAGATGATCCGTTCCTTCAGCAAGCGCGAGAAAATGTCATACGCCCGCTCGCCACGGCTGGTCTGCTCGACCACCATGGGGACAAGGGTATTCATGTACGTGTCAATGGGATCTTTCATCTGTGCCTGCCTGGATGAGGAGCCCGCCGAACGGGGGCCTGGTTGCGAGTTGACCCAAGACTAGTGTTGGGTTGGGGGGGCTGCAAGGGGCAGCGGTGCGCGAACCGGCCTTGACCCTGCGCCGGCCGACGTTACTTCGCGCCGCATGTCAGACCTGTTCCCCCCGACCCGCACAGCGGCACTGGAAAAGCTGTCGGCCTTCGTGCCGAAGGCTGCACGCGACTATGCGGCGCAGCGCAACTACGATTTCGGGCCGGGGCAACACGCTTCGGTCTCGACCCTATCGCCTTACCTGCGCCACCGGCTGATCACCGAGGCCGAGGTGCTGGAGGCTGTTCTGGGCCGCTATTCGCTGAGCAGCGCCGAGAAATTCGCACAGGAGGTGTTCTGGCGCACCTACTGGAAAGGTTGGCTGGAAATGCGCCCGGCGGTCTGGGGCGGCTACCAGCAGGGGTTGTTCCGCGCTTGGGATCAGGCTCAGACCCAATCGGGTCTGCGCGCCGAGTGGGAAGCCGCCTGTCGCGGCGAAACCGGGATCGAGTGCTTTGACCACTGGGCGCGCGAACTGGTCGACACAGGCTACCTGCACAACCATGCCCGCATGTGGTTTGCGTCGATCTGGATATTTACCCTGCGCCTGCCATGGGAACTGGGCGCGGATTTCTTCCTGCGGCATCTGTACGACGGTGACCCGGCATCGAACACGCTCAGCTGGCGCTGGGTGGCGGGGGTGCAGACGCAAGGCAAGAATTATATCGCAACCGCCTCGAATATCTCGAAATACACGGACGGGCGGTTCATGCCGCTCCACCAACTGACCTCCAACCCCGCCCCGCTCGATGGCCCGCCCCATCCTCCGCGTATGGAAGCACCCGTGGGCGACAGGCTGGACCCGTCAAAACCATCGGTGCTGCTGCTGCACGAGGATGATCTCAGCCCCGGCTGGCTGTTTGATCTCGGCCTGAAGCCGCTGGCGACCGCGACACTCGACGCAACCGGCCAGATCAGCCCGCTGCACATTGCGCCGCAGGTCACGGCGTTCAAATCCGCGCTGATGGCCGATTGCACTGCACGCTGGTCGGCCTCGCTTGGATCGCTCACCAATGGTCTGACATCCGCGCAGGAGATCGAGGATTGGGCCCGTGCCGCTGGTGCCGAACAGATCGTGACGCCCTACGCGCCGGTCGGGCCCGCCGCAACGATCCTGAACGACATCCGCGCGCTGCCCCTTGTCCGCCCACTGCGGGATTTCGACCGCCGCGCCTGGCCCCATGCCACCGCCGGCTTTTTCAAGTTTAAGAAGAAGATCCCGGAACTGGTCGGCGCGATGAAAGGGCTGCAAGCGGTCTGATCTTCATCTTGCCCGATAAACTCCGGGGGCCTCCCAAAAGGAAAAAGGCCGGGACGGATGCCCGGCCTCCCTCAAACACTTCGACCAAAAGATCAGCCGAACATGTCGGTTGTGATGCCTTCGTACCAGCCGATGCTTTCCTCGTAGGTGGCCTTGCGCATGGCCACGTCTTCGCCGGTCTGGCTGACGAAACTCGACACGCTGGCGATCTTCTCTTCGTTCGGCTCATAGGCTGCGCCAACCTTGACACCGTCCTCGGTCGCGATCAGCGACCAGCAGGTGTTCGAGTATTTGGCCGGGAACACGCGGCTGCCGGTCAGCGCGCCCCGCACCGCCATGGCCGCGACCTTGGCCTGGCTGTTGGCCGAGTAGCCTGATTTCGGCATGTCGCCCTGATTGGTGGCATCGCCCAGAATGTGGATGTTTTCATCCATCCGCGACACCATGCTGGCCCCGTCGACCGGCGCCCAGTTGCTATCGGTCAGGCCCGCCGCTTCACAGATCAGGCCTGCTTTCTGCGCCGGGATCACGTTGACCACATCGGCCTTGACGACTTCGCCGTCGATATCGACCGTCATCGCCGCCGGATCGACGGTCACATTGCCGCCACCGAAATCAGGGCCAATCCGCGTGATCATGCCGGAATAGTGCTTTTGCCAGCCTTCCTCAAAAAGCGCCTGTTTCGAAAAGCTTTCCTTGGGATCGGCGATGATGATCTTGGCCGTCGGGTTGTTGGCCTTGAGCTGATGCGCCACCATCGAGATCCGTTCGTACGGTCCGGGTGGGCAACGGTACGGGTTGGGCGGTGCGACCATCACATAGGTGCCACCCTCGGGCATCGCCATGATCTGCGCCTTGAGCAGTTCGGTCTGGCTGCCGCCCTTGTAGGCATGCGGCATCGCGTTCTGCGCCGACACGTCCCAACCGGGGACAGAGCCGTCGACAAAATCGATGCCGGGGCTGAGGATCAGCCGGTCATAGGGCACCGAGCCACCACCCGCGAGGGCAACGGTCTTTGCGTCGCGGTCCACACCCGTGGCCCAGTCATGCACGACGTTGATCCCGTACTCGGCCGCAAGCGTTCCGTAGGAATGCGCAAGGTTCTCAAGCTCCCAGAACCCGCCGATATAGAGGTTGGAGAAAAAGCAGGTGTAATAGCTGCGGCTGGGTTCGATCAGTGTCACGTCGATCTCACCCGCGCTGTCCTTGGCGATATAGCGCGCAGCTGTGGCACCGCCTGCCCCACCGCCCACGACAACCACCTTGGGTTTGCCGTGTGACGCCGCATGCACCATCGGAGCGCTGAGCGTCGCCGCCGCCACCCCTGTGCCCAGAAAGGCGCGTCTGTTGAGTTTCATGGTCTTCCTCCCTTTTGAAACACCCCGTCCGACGCAGCCTCTCCGGGCCTTACTCGGTTTGGGCAAAATATGCCGCGAGCGCGGCAATCTCTTCGTCCGACAACCGCGCTGCCATCATCTGCATCACCGGGTGCGGTCTGATCTCTCTCTTGTAGGCATGCATGGCGACCACGAAATCTTCGGTGGGCCATTGCGTGATCGCGGGGATTCCCCGGTCCGATCCATCCTGCTGGTGGCACGTCTTGCATTCGCTGGCGAGGTATTCGCCGTAATCCGTGTCTCCCACGATCGCCAGCACCTCGGGCGCCAGATCAACTTCGCGCGCCTGTGCTGTGGGTGCGGCTTCGGGAATGTTCTGCGGGCTGGCCGAGAACTGGCGCAGATAGGCAAGGATATCCGACCGGTCCTGCGGATCTTTCAGACCGGCAAAGTTCATCCGGGTGCGCGACACCAGCGCCTTGGGGTTTTCGAGATAGGCATCCAGTGTGTCGATCTCCCAGGTGAGACCATCCGCGCCCATCATCTGCATGTCATCGGAATAGCGGTAATCGGCATGTGCGCCTGCGCGGCGACCGAAAATGCCGTTCAGATGCGGGCCAATGCGGTCGGTGGCGCCCTGCCCGATCTGGTGACAGGACCGGCACTGGCCGAACACCTGTTCGCCTCTTTCCGGGTCGCCGAAGCTCGGATCACCAGCATCTGCCAGAACGGTCTCAGGCTCTGCTTCAGGCACGACGGGCGGAGCCGTTGCCGCCTGTCGCGCATCTTCGACAGCCTGCAAAGCGCTGGCCAATTCGGTTTCGAGAGTGGAAAGCCGTGCTTCAAGCGCAGTGGCCTGTTCGGCCTTTTCAGTCAAATCCGCGTTGCTGCGTTCAACTTGGGACAATCGTTCGGTCAACGCATCCAGTTCGGCTGCACGATGATCCCGCGCGGTCCAGCCATAGGCAGCCCCCAGCACAAGCGCTGCGCCTCCGAGAACGGACATGAACAGACCGGACGTGTTCGCCATGTTACCTCAACAGATAATGTTGGCCGGTAGTTTTATCTCAGAATTACATTAACGGGTTTTGCGCGGCAGGGTAGATCCTTGCCGCGCAGATCGTGATTATTGGAAGCTTGCCAGATACGCGGTCACCGCCGCGATATCGTCCTCGCTCTTGAGGCCTGCAAAGCTCATCTTGGTGCCTTTGGCAAAGCCGCGCGGATCGGCAAGGAAGGCTGCAAGGGTTTCGTGCGTCCATGTCCCGCCCATTTCGGCAAGCACCTTGGAGTATTTGAACCCGTCAACCGCGCCGATATCCGCGCCGATGATGCCATTGAGATGCGGGCCAGTCCGGCTTTTCGCGCCTTCGCCGACCTGGTGACACGCCTTGCACTTGCCGAACACCTTTTCCCCTGCAGCAACCAGCATCGGGTCAAGGGCATCTGCTTTGGCAGCTGCCACCACAGCGGCTGCTTCGGCGGCAGGCGTCTCGACAACTGGCTCCGTCACAGCTGCGGTCTGCACGACAGCTGCCTGCTCGGCGGCAGCGTCTTCCTGCGGTGTCACATCCAACACGGTTGCGCGCATGGTGATCTCGACGCTTTCCTTGCAGTTTTCCATGCAGGGCTCGGTGCGCCAGATCGTGTATTCGGTCTCGGCACGGTCGTCGATGATGAACCCGTCAGCATTGGGCAACTCGACCTCGAGGAAGTTCTCGTTGCTCAGAACGAAATCGTCCTCCACGAGAAAGTTCGAATAAAGGATATAGGCGACGATGGCATAGACATCGTCATCGCTCAGCGTCTGGGCGTTGCCATAGGGCATGGAGCGGTTGACGTAGTCCCATGCGGTGGACAGGTGGGGCCAATAGCTGCCCACGGTCTTGACCGGGTCATCATTGGCCAGGGTATCTTCACCACCCGCCAGCTTGGGCCAGTTGCCGACACCTTCGGCAAATTCGCCGTGGCAAACCGCGCAACCTTCGGAAAAGAGTATTTCGCCGTCTTCGACCGATCCCGACCCGACGGGCAAGCCCGTGCCATCCGGGCTGACATCGAGGTCCCAAGCCGCGATTTCTTCGGGCAGTGCCATACGGCCCAAGCCGAACTTGCCCTCGCCTGCGCCGGTCGACGCGTTGGCGGCAGCGATCAGGCCGCTGGACACGACAGGTGCGGCGATGGCCGTCATGACAGGCGGGTTTTCCGGAAACCCGGCAATATTACGGTCGGCAAAGTTGACCGCCATGGTCAGCACGGCAACGGTGCCGATCGCGGCTCCGCCGAAAAGATTAAGAGACTTCGACATTTTCGGCCTCCCCGTTGGGCGTGATATGCCACGTCTGGATGCAATTGTTGTGGTAGATCGAGTTCTCGCCGCGCACCTCGCGCAGTTGATGCTTGGTCGGCTGAACATATCCGGTTTCGTCCATCGCCCGCGACTGGATCAGCATATCTTCGCCGTTCCATTCGGTATCGAGATAAAAGCGCGTCAGCGCCATCTTCTCGCCCGGCTTGGCCAGACGCGCGGTTTCCCATGTCTTGCCGCCATCCTTGGACACGTCCACGCGGGTGATCGCGCCGTGGCCCGACCAGGCCAAGCCAGTGATGACCAGCGGCCCTGATCCGTGGGTGATCGGCGCCTGCGGGCTGGGCGAGGTGATGACGGATTTCGCGTCCATCACCCATGTCCATTTGCGGCTGGTGCCATCTTCCAGAGTGTCGGTATATTTCGACGTTTCCTCGCGGCTTTCGACCGCGTTCGCCGTCACTTCGATGCGGCGGATCCACTTGACCCACATGTTGCCTTCCCAGCCGGGAACGACCAGACGCACGGGGTAGCCGTGTTCCTTGCGCAGCGCTTCGCCATTGGCCTTGAACGCGACAAGAACATCGTCCATCGCCTTGTCCATCGGGATGGACCGCCCGTTCGAGGACGCATCCGCGCCTTCGACATAGACCCACTTGTCGGACAGGTCACCAGCCGCCTCAAGCCCGGCTTCGGTCAGCAGGGTGCGCAGCGACACGCCGGTATATTCCATGTTGTGGATCATGCCGTGCGTGAACTGCGCGCCGTTCAACTGTGCGCCTGCCCATTCCATGCCGGTATTGGCGGCACATTCGCAGAAATAGACATGGTTCTCACGCGGGAAGCGTTCGAGATCGGCATAAGTGAACACCAAAGGCGTGTCGACCAGGCCATTGATCATCAGGCGGTAGTCTTCCTTGCGCAGTTCAATCGCGCCTGAGTGATGGCGTTCAAACGCGCAGCCCTGCGGTGTGATCGTACCATCCAGCGCATGGATCGGCGTGAAGTTGATCGAGCTGGTAGTGTCGGCAGTGAGCCATTCCACGTTGCGGCGGACCACGTCGCTTTCGTACTGGATCGGCAGTCCGTAGGGCGAAGCATCGACGCCATCGCCAAAGGACATGGCCCAGTCCTGCACCTCGGTGATCAGCGGATCGGGGGCGTTCGCCCGCGCGGCGCCCGCAGCGGTCAGCCCCGCCGCAGCCGCGGCAGAGCCCCGCAGAAACGCGCGGCGGGAGGGTTTGAGCATATCAGACATATCTCATACTCCGGTTGATATTACGCGCCCACGACCGTGACGCTGTCATTGGGTTGAACGGTGACGGTGCCAAGCTTCTTGATATGCGCTTCGACCACGTCCCAGATTTGCGGACCTTCGGTGCCTTCGTTGACGGACGCCCAGCCCGCGACGACATAATTCTTCGCCGGATCAATGGATTCGCCGGTCTTGAGCAGCACCATGTCGGTGATGCGTTCGCCCTGCGGTTTGTTGACGTCGATCCGATAGCCCATGCCCCCAATGCGCACCATGTCGCCACCCTGCTGGTAGTAGGGGTCGGGGTTGAAGATATTGTCGGCCACGTCTTCGAGGATGATCTTGATGAATTCGCCGGTCATTTCGGACCGGTACGCCTTGCCATAGCTCATCGACGTGACGTTCCAGATATCCTCGCGGGTGATGTCGTCGCCGGGGATCAGGCTCGGCCCCCAACGCACACCGGGCGACATGGCGATATCTGCCTCGCGTTCGCTGAGAAGCGCGTCGCAGATCAGGTCATCCCACGTGCCGTTGAAATTGCCACGGCGATACAGAAGGCTGTCGGTCTGGCCGATCACCTCTTCCAGCTCAGCCTTGAAGGGCGCGCGCTGTTCGTCGATCAGGGCAGACATTTCAGGGTCGGGCGTGATCACGTCCGAGAAGATCGGGATCAGCTTGTGACGGAAGCCCATCATACGGCCGTTCTGAATGTCCAGATCGACGCGGCTGACAAACTTGCCGTTGGAGCCTGAGGCGATCAGGATGGTGTCGCCAACCAGCACGGGTTCCGGCAGCGCGTCATGGGTGTGACCCGTCAGGATCACGTCGATGCCCGTGACCTTGCTGGCCATGCTCTTGTCGACGTCAAAGCCATTATGGCTTAGGCAGACAACGCATTCGGCACCCTGGGCGCGCACTTCGTCGACCATCATCTGCATGTTCTCGTCACGGATGCCGAAGGAATATTCGGGGAACATCCAGCCGGGATTGGCGATCGGCATGTAAGGGAAAGCCTGACCGATCACGGCGATCTTGACGCCGCCGCGCTCGAAAAACTGGTAGGGCGGGAACAATTCGGTCGGTTCGTCCCATTCGGCGTCAAAGATGTTCTGGCCAAGGGCGGCAAAGGGCAAACCTTCGACAATCTCTTGCACGCGGGCCGAGCCAAGGGTGAATTCCCAGTGGAAGGTCATCGCGTCGGGCTTGAGCCCATTCATCACGTTGACCATGTCCTGCCCTTGGGTGTGATGGCAGGTATAGGATCCGTGCCACGTATCGCCACCATCCAGCAGCAGCGCATCCGGCCGATCGGCCCGGATCGCGTTGACCACAGTGGCCACGCGATCCAGTCCGCCGACGCGCCCGTAAGCCTTGGCCAGGGAGGAGAAATCGCCAGAGCTGAGCGCGTAGTGGGAAGGGCTGCCGTCTTCGATGCCGTAGAGCTTGCGGAAATCGCCGCCCGTCAGATGCGGAACGACCCCCCGGTTGTCACCGACCCCGATATTGACCGACGGCTCGCGGAAATAGATCGGCTTGAGCTGAGCGTGAATGTCGGTGACGTGGATCAACGAGACATTGCCAAAAGTGTCAAACTGCAACAGCTGGTCTTGCGTCAACGCCTGCTGTGCGGCCAGCCGGGACCAATTGCCGAAACCGGACGCGCCAACAAGCGCCGATGCGGCCATGGACACCTGAAGGAAATCGCGACGTGAAATCATGGGAGGGCCTTCTTGGATTTCCGGTCACACATTCGCATGTGTGAATAAGATGGACAGGGGAAAAGCCCGCACCTTTCTTGGCGCGGGCCTTGAAGTTATTGACGGACCGACGGTCCTTCGACGCTCAGACCATTGCCGCGCGAGGCGACATAGACTTCAAGCGCGACGAATTCCGGTGAGCCGACTGCGAAGGTTTCGCCTCGGGTGTCACGGATACAGCCACGGAAACGGTTGTGCGTCTGCACAAGAGCCGCGTTCTTGAGGCGGTAGGTCGGGAAACCATTGATCTGACCCTGCGACAGGTGATCAGCGCGAATGTAGTTACCGTAGTTGTCTTCATGGCAATTCGCGCAGGACAGTTCGAGTTGACCGTAGCGCGTGTAATAGATTTCCTTGCCCTTTTCGTAGTATTCGGCGGCGGGGCCGTCGATTGCCACGTTCACAGGCATGCCGCGCGACTGCACCGAGATCAGGGCTTCCATCGCGGTCATCTGCGCCTTGTCGTAGGCATAGGCTTCCGCGCCCATCTGGTTGGTGCGGCAGTCATTGATCTGCATGGCCAAGGTACGCATTTCACCTGCTTCGGCGTTCCACTTGGGGTAGACCGCGCGCACGCCTTGCATGCTTTCCGGACCTTCGTGGCAGGATGAGCAGGATTTTTCAGCCGTGCCTTCAACCGTGTTCCACGCGTCCGTCGCCTGATCCACGGCGATCATGCCGGGGTTGTCGAACGTGTCCATCTGCATGGCTTGCGTGTCGTCTTCGCGAAAATGCCAGCCCGACATGATGGTGTCGATGCCTGTTTCGGCCATATGCGCGGGCGCCGCCGTCTTCGAGATCATTTCCTGACCATCGATCGTGAGCGTGTCGTCATCCGCACCACCCGCGAAGAGCATCGGGGCCGAGATGGCCAGCGCGGCTAACGCGGTCATTGCCTTGTATTTCATTCTGTTCCCTCCCAAAAATATCCCTGCTCCGTGAAACCGGAACAGGGAGGAGCTTGTGCTCAGACCGTTATTGCTTTTGCGTCTTCGTAGACGGACCCGTCATCATCGTACCAGGTGAACTTGAACTCACCGGCTTCGGGCACGGTCGCCTCGAATTCGAAATACGGATTGGTCGAAATCGCCGGTTCCATTGTCACGTCGATGACGTTCTGGCCGTTGAAGTCGCAGGTGAAGCGGTTGATGATCGAGCGCGGGATCGGATTGCCATCGCCGTCCTTGCGCTGGCCCGATTCCATCGGGTGGCTGATCAATGTCTTGATGACGATCCCTTCGCCTGCCGAAGCAGAACCGGGAACCTTGACGCGGGGTTTTACACCGGATGCCATTTTGTCTCTCCTGAAATCTGTGTGTGACCGTTAGCCGCCGCAGCCGCCGATGGTGACCTTCACGGTCTTGGCGCTTTGGGCAAAGCTGCCATCCGCCAATTTGGCGATGGCGATGACGTCCTGCGTTCCGGCAAGACGCATCCGCGTGCTTGCGGAGTGCGACGCGGCCAGCGGGCCGAAGTTGAACGTCGCGACGCCGGGTGTCGGGTTGCCGGCTGCCAGAACCATGATCGCCGATGCACCGGGCGCGGAGACCGCGATCGGAACAGTGTTGCCGTTCTCGGCAATCTCGGGCGCGGTCAGCTCGACGCCTGCATCACCAACAGCGGCACCGCCGGTGAATTCTGCGATCACGTCTTCAACCGCAGCATTGGCGCGGAATGGCAGAACGAAGGTCAGCGCTGCCGCCCCACCCAGTGCCAAGGTTTCGCGTCTTGTGAAATCCATGTCTTGTCTCCTAATTCAGTGACAGCAGCTCAGCTGCCTTTGAGCGTCATCAAGAACGCCACCACATCTTCGATTTCCTGCGCCGTCAGGATGGGCGTCAGGTCTTCTTCCTTTGCGCCTTTGCCGGTGTAGCCGTCGCCGGCACGGATAAAGCCGCTGGTCTTGTAGAAGGCGGGCATCACGCTGCCTTCGAAGGTCATCTTTGCGTTAGCAATGATGCCGCGCAGTTCTTCTACCGTGCGGTAGTCTGCAATGCCGTCAAGCGTCGGGCCGACCTCGCCATGGAACGGCGCATCGTTGAGCGCTGTCACGGCGTGGCAGGCAACGCAGTTGCCCTTGCCCCGGTTGGTCATGAGTTTCGCGCCGTTGGCAGCGTCGCCCTCGGCACCGGAAAGCGATGCCTGGATGGCACCGTATTCGTCGAATTGAACGTCACCCGGCGTGACCGGGTTGGCGATGGCTGCGGTCGCGAAAAGCACGACTGCGGCGGAAATACCTGTTAGCTTCATTGTCCCTCCCTTACCGCCCGATCCGTTGACCGAGCTGACATATGGCTTTGTATACCGTAGGCCACAGACCTTGATTCACGCAACAACAAATTCACAGAAGTGAATAATTGAGTGTGAATATTGCAGACTCAGTCCGTGCTGCCGTTGTTGCGCTCCTGGATCATGCGGGCATGATAGCGTTGAAAATCTTCATCCCCGTCAAGGAGATAGCGCTTTTCCGCGACCCATGTAAACATGTCCAGCGTCGTCCCCTTGCCAAAGGCACCGGGCATGACCGCAACCGAGGCTTCAAGCGCATTTTGACCCTCGGGGACCTCTTCGGGCAGGAAAACGATGTTCGGAGTGAACATGACCCGCCACTTCCGCGCCATGTCTTTTTCCGACAGCGTCTGGCCATCGAAATCCGTGACCTCGATATCGCCGTGCAGGTTCAGCTGAACCACGAAATAGGTTTCCCCGATGAAGTCGCTGATGCCGGGGTCCGAGAACACCTCTTCATGCATCTTGGTACAGTAAATGCAGCCGCGCTGTTCGAAGAACAGCACCAGCCGCTTGCCCTCGGCATTGGCCTCTTCAAGGTCCTCGCGCAGATCCTTGAACGTGTCCCGCATCCACGGTTGCTTGTGCAGACCGTCATCCCCCAACTCTGCCGCCACGGGAAGCGCCATCATCAGCGCCAGCGCGCCACTTAGTACAAGTCTCATCTTCCGTCCTCCTCCACAAAGGTTGGCGATCATCCCAGTGATGACCAATTCGGAAACCAGCGCAACATAGCGTCCGCGATCAGGTTCACGGTATCGGTTGCGATCAACAGCGCAAACAGGATCAGCATGCCCCCCATGACCTTTTCGGCATAGCCGAGGAAACTGCGGTTGCGCGCGGTCCAGCGCAGGAACGGGCCGGAAAACAGCGCGGCAACCACGAAGGGTGCTGTCATCCCTACCCCGTACACGAAGAGCAGCAGACCGCCCTGATAGATGTCCCCCATGCCGCCCGCAATCATCAGGATCGACGCCAGCGCCGGACCAACGCAAGGCGTCCAGCCAAATCCGAAGGCAAGCCCCATCACGTAAGCGCCCACAAGCGTGGTGGGTTCGGCCTTCGCTTCGACCCGCGCCTCTCGGTAGAGGATCGGAATGCGCACGACGCCCAGGAAATGCAGGCCGAACGCTGCCAGAACCGCAGCCGCGACATAGCGCAGGGGTTCGCGGAAATCGGCAAAGGCCTGACCGACAGCCGTGGCCCCCATGCCCAAGAGCACGAAGATCGTCGTCACGCCCAGCGCAAACAGGCAGGCCGACAGCACGAGGTTCCACGCAATCCCGCGCGGCACATCCTCTTCGCCCTTGAGTTCGTTCATCGAAATCCCGGCCATGTAGCACAGGTAGAACGGCACCATCGGCAGGATGCAGGGGGTAAAGAAACTCAGGATCCCCGCCAGTGCCGCGCCCGCGAAAGAAATGTCGAACATGGACGGAGATTCCTTGAATTATTCACATATTCAAACTAGGTAATTTGTTATAGCGTCGTCAATTGGTGAATGATGAAAGCCTTCCACGCACTCGCGCTTGCCGCTGCTCTGGTCTGTCCGGCATGGGCCGGGACAGCCTCGGCAGAGCCGTACCTCGTGATGGTCGAACAGCCCGGCTGCATCTATTGCGAACGGTGGGACGCCGAGATCGGACCGTCCTATCCCAAGACAGCTGAAGGGAAATTTGCGCCACTTATTCGGGCAGACCTGCGCGAAGGAGCGCCTGAGGGCATCACTTATGCCCGGCGCGTGCTTTTCACACCAACATTTGTTCTGGTAGACGATGGCGAGGAATTGGCTCGTATCGAAGGCTATCCCGGCGAAGACTTTTTCTGGCCGTTGCTCACACGGCTGTTGGAAGACACCACCGATTTCTCTGCGCCCGGCGCATCGGAAACGGTCAGGAACTAGAGGCACGGCATGGCACTTCCCCAGCTAAGTCCAGATCTGAACGACGAAGAACTCGACCGCATTGTCGACAAGGCGACCACTGCGTCCAACTTCCTCAAGGCGATCAGCCATGAAGGCCGGTTGATGATCTTGTGTCATCTTGTGACGGGTGAGAAATCCGTGACCGAACTTGAGGATTTGCTAGCCGCGCGTCAGGCGGCGGTGTCGCAGCAATTGTCCCGCCTCCGGCTGGAAGGACTCGTCATTCCCCGGCGCGATGGCAAGACGATCTATTACCGTCTGGCGGATGACCGTCCGCGCAAGATGCTGGAATGCGTCTACGAATTGTTCTGCAAAGACGACTGATCGCGCGCGCTTACTCTTTTCTTGCTCTCACATCGCACTGGCCGCATACTTGACGCGGGAGCCTGTCTTGGGAGGACAGCACATGCTGGAGAGCGTTCCGGAACACATTCTTGTGGCTGGTATCGGTTTGTTTGGTGGCGTCCTGCTGGGACTTGCCGCAAGACTTGGCCGTTTCTGTACACTGGGTGCGATCGAAGACCTGCTGTATGGTGGGTCCGACACGCGACTTCGCATGTGGGGCATTGCGATAGGAACCGCGATCATCGGCAGCTTCGCTCTTCTTGCTACCGGCCTGGTCGAGGCGGAAACCACCTATTACCTGTCGATCAACTGGCTGCCCTGGGCATCGGTCATCGGTGGTCTGATGTTCGGCTACGGCATGGCCCTTGCCGGGAATTGCGGCTACGGCGCGGTGGCCCGTCTGGGTGGCGGCGACCTGCGCAGCTTCGTGATCGTGCTCGTCATGGGTGTCGCGACCTATGTCGTTCTTAGTGGGCCGCTGGCGCCTCTGCGCGATACGCTGTTCCCGCAAAGCCGGGTTCTGCCGGGTGATGTGCCACCTGGAATTGCCCATGCAACCGCCCATTGGACCGGCTTTTCCGCCAATGTCATCGGCCTGTGCATCGGCATCGTCGTGCTGATCCTGTCAGCCAGTTCACGCGCCTTTGTCGAAAAC
This sequence comes from Pelagibaca sp., assembly GCA_041725935.1. Taxonomy (GTDB): domain Bacteria; phylum Pseudomonadota; class Alphaproteobacteria; order Rhodobacterales; family Rhodobacteraceae; genus Marivita. Next base: position 39,375 of record JBGRQD010000023.1, on the reverse strand, counting down.
CCAAAGGCGGCCATCTGGTCCGCAGTGGTCGGCATCGCCATCATCAGCGGCTGGGCCGGCACATCCTGGGTCGCGCAGACCGGGTTCGAAGCGCTGCCCGTCGTGTCGCACAGCTTTGCCGCCCCTCTGGGCGAAAGCATCATGTGGTGGATGATCGGATCAGCACAACCGGTCAGCTTTGCCGTTGGATCGGTTGCGGGCGTCTGGTTCGGCGCCTTCATCGGCTCGCTCGTCAAGGGCCATTTCCGCTGGGAAGCCTGCGAAGACCCGCGTGAATTGCGCCGCCAGATCTTTGGCGCTGCATTGATGGGTGCAGGCGCCGTCATCGCGCTGGGATGCACAGTCGGACAGGGCATAAGCGCCTTCTCCATGCTGGCCTTCAGCGCCCCGGTGACATTCCTTGCCATCTTTGCAGGGGCCGCACTTGGGCTGCGGCAGTTGATCGTCGGCTTCAGCCCAGCCGAATAAATTCGCCAACCGGTCACATCACGCCCTGACCCGTTGCCGAAGAATCACGCTGTCAAATTAATTTGCCATCACAAGGCAGCCCGGCACGTTTTTGCCTGCAAACGTGTTCAACGCTGCGTACCCTAAAGATAAAAATAAAACTAAAGAGCAGGCATACAGGTTTATGGGAACGGCTTTCAACGGCACGTTCGTCATCTCCTGGTCGCAGACAACTATAGACACGCTTCAGTCGGCTCCGGTCGATTTCCTGAAGGTCGGTGTGACATGGGGTTGGGAAGGTGAGGCCGTTCGCGTAGACGGTCCCAACGATCTGCTGCGACTGGACGATGCGGAGGGTGAAGCAGAGCGGCGCAAACGGGCCGCCCGCATGGTGCGGCGTCTGGTTGGGGCGGCCATCGAGGATATAAGCGATCCAGATGTGCTCTCGATCGATCATCCCATCGCGGACAAATGCTTCGTGCTCACCGACGGTAAAAGCACCTATACTGTCACCCTGATTGAATCCGGCACGCGCAAACCGCCGCTTTTGATGTTCCTCAACAGCATGCCTCCGCGAAACCGGGACCTCTGGGTCGTGCACACCGCACTTACGAACACCGTCACGCAAAGCGACGCGGAGCATCAGGGGGCCGTGATCTGCTTTACCCCCGGCACGCGCATTCTCACACCCGATGGAATCAAGCTGATCGAAGAGTTGCGCGAAGGCGATTACGTGCAGACCAAAGACAATGGAAGCCAGCCGATCCAGTGGATGGGCCAACGCCGAATGAGCGGCGCGCGGCTGTTTGCGATGCCGAAACTGCGCCCCATCCGCATTCGCGCCGGATTGTTCGGGCTGGATGAACCCGACGAGGACCTGTTGGTGTCACCGGAACACCGGATGCTGATCAAGGGGCGCGTCGCAATGGATTTGTTCAACACGCCCGAAGTGTTGGTGGCAGCGCGCGATCTCGTCGATCATGACCGCGTGTCCGTTGACCTCACTGTGCGCGAAATCACCTACGTCCACATGCTGTTGCCCCAGCACGAGATCCTGTTCGCCAACGGCGTCGAATCCGAAAGTTTTCATCCCGCCAATGCAGCGCTTTCGACCCTGGACCCAGCGGATCGGTCCCGCCTCAGAGAGGCTTTGCCGAATGTCGAATTCAACCCGCAAGCCTATGGCACCTACGCCCGACGCAACCTGTCATCGTCCGAGGCCGCGATCCTGACGCATCAGGCCGCCTGAGCCGAGCCTTTCTTTTCTGGTTTCAACTCAATCGAACACGTCCTGTGGCTCGACCCCCCAAAACGCGCCCTTGCGGGCCCAGCCGCGATAACCGCCGGCAGTCAGTTCGCACCATTCAATCTGGCATTCGCGCAGTTCCGCCACTACCCCCATCGACAATTGCGCATTGACCTGCGCCGAAGGATCGGGCCGGGCGTGAAGGTTAAGCAACTCCACCTCGACAATCGCGGTGCGCACGCCCGACAGCAGCGAGTAATGCACCCAGCCGCCTGCACCATCACGGTCCTGCACGCGCCTCCAATGGCCATGTTCGGCAGTGATCTGCAACGGCATGCTGCGGCGTTTGTAGACCCAGTCGATTCGATGCGACAGCGATGGTCCACGCCGTACGTTGCCCTCGTTCGCCTTCATCGAGACAAAGCGCGGCAAGGGCAGGTTGGTCACCGACCCCTTCTCGGCTGCCACCGCTGGCACGGAATACAGAATCCCCACGATCAATGCGACGGACAGGGATTTTCCCGTCAACGCCCGGAACGAATGCCAGCTCATGTGATGCGCCTCGATTTGCTTGGTTTTTTGTTTTTGACGGCAGGTTCTTGTACCTGCCGCGCCTTTAAGACACTCTGCCAAAACCTGACACGCCGGGGAAGTAGCGGGAGCACGTCCATGCCATCAAAACGTCTGAGTGTTGTCGTGACGCGACGTTTGCCTGACGCCGTCGAGACGCGCCTCAAGGAACTGTTCGACGTTCAGCTGCGCGACAGCGACGCGCCGATGACACAGGCCGAACTGACCGAGGCGGTCAAATCGGCAGATGTGCTTGTTCCGACCGTGACAGACCGCATCGACGCGGGGCTGATCGGACAGGCTGGAGACCGCCTGCGCCTGATCGCCAATTTCGGTGCCGGTGTCGATCACATCGATGTCGACACAGCCCGCAGCCGTGGCATCCTCGTGTCGAACACGCCCGGTGTGGTCACCGAAGACACCGCCGACATGGTGCTTGCCCTGATGCTGAGCGTAACGCGCCGTATCCAGGAAGGGCTGAACGTCATGCAGAGCGGCGATTGGGAGGGCTGGGCCCCCACCGCCTTCCTCGGAGGGCGTCTGGGCGGACGTCGGCTTGGTATTCTCGGCATGGGCCGCATCGGTCAGGCTGTCGCCCGCCGCGCCAGCGCGTTCGGCATGCAGATCCATTACCACAACCGCCGCCGCCTGCGTGCGGAAACCGAAGACGCGCTCGAGGCGACCTATTGGGAAAGCCTCGACCAGATGGTCGCGCGCATGGACGTCCTGTCGGTCAACTGCCCGCACACGCCCTCCACCTTCCACCTGCTCAACGCGCGGCGGTTGAAACTGCTCAAACCCAGCGCTGTGATCGTGAACACGTCGCGCGGAGAGGTGATCGACGAAAACGCCCTGACCCGCATGCTCAAGGCGGGTGAGCTGGCCGGTGCGGGACTCGACGTCTACGAACACGGCCATCGCGGCAATCCCGAATTGCGCAACATGCCCAACGTCGTGATGCTGCCACATATGGGGTCGGCCACGCAGGAAGGCCGCCTTGAGATGGGCGAGAAAGTCATCATCAACGTCAAGACCTTTGCCGATGGTCACCGCCCGCCCGACCAGGTGGTGCCCGCCATGCTGTGACAGGGGCGTTCTGCCCTTGCTTTCGGAATATGTATGAGAGATGAACAAAACATGAACGCGCTCGAATTTTCTTTCCGGGATCAGACTCTCCGCGCTTTGCCGACCGGCGGGTTATACTGGCCATCCCAAGACCTGCTTGTCGTGTCCGACCTGCATCTTGGCAAATCCGCCCGCGCGGCGCGATACGGCGGCGCGCAACTGCCCCCCTACGAGACGACGGAAACGCTGACAGGCCTAGCAAATGACCTGCACGCAACCGGCGCGCGCCGCGTGATCTGCCTTGGTGACAGTTTTGATTCACCTATGCTGCAAGGCGCGTTGCCCGAAACCGACCTTCTGACCCTGACCGCTCTGCAAGCAGGCCTTGACTGGGTCTGGATCGAAGGCAACCACGATCCCGGCCCCGTCGAACTGGGCGGCACCCATCGTCGCAGTCTTTCTCTTGCCCCCCTGCACTTCCGCCACATCGCCGAAACCAGCCCGACGCCGGGCGAGGTTACCGGGCACTACCACCCCAAAGCCACGCTGTCCCTGCGCGGGCGGGCACTGACCCGGCCCTGTTTTGTCTTTGACGACACCCGCCTGATCCTGCCCGCCTACGGAGCCTTTACCGGCGGGCTGCACTGCCATGACCCGGTTTTGACACGGCTGATGTCGCGTGGCGCGCAGGCGATCCTGACAGGCGCGCGCCCGTGCAAAATCCCGATGCCGGGCTTGGCCCCCTTGTCTTGACCCACGCGGCATGCTCACTGGGCGACATGACCATGAACCCGCGCATCCAGGCCAGTTTCGACCGCCAGTCCATGATGGCGACACTTGGCGCACAGCTTGTCGAAACCGGCGAGGGCACGGCGACCATCACCGCACCGCTCCTGCCCGGGACGCGGCAGCAACAGGGCTTTGGCCATGCCGGCCTGACCTTTTCCATCGGCGACAGCGCAGCAGGCTACGCCGCCCTGACCCTGATCCCCGACACGCAGGAAGTCGTGACCGCCGAGATCAAGATCAACCTGCTGGCCCCGGCCATCGGCGACCTCCTGATCGCCCGCGGTCGCGTGATCAAACCCGGGCGCAGGCTGATCGTCGTGACCTCGGATGTCTATGCGGAATCCAAAGGCACCGAACGCCACATCGCCTGTCTCATGGGCACGATGATACCCGTGGATCTCTGAAGGAGAGGTAAATGCCGACCTACAACCAGCCGCTTGGCGGCAATACTTCTCCCCGGTTTTCCGGCCCCAGCACGATGATGCGTCTGCCCACGCAAACAACCGCCGAAGGGTTGGATGCGTGTTTCATCGGTATTCCGATGGATCACGGTGCATCGAACCGCCCCGGGACGCGACTTGGCCCGCGACAGATTCGCGAAGAAAGCCGGATGATCCGCCCCTACAACATGGCCACTGGTGCCGCCCCGTTCGAGTGCATGCAGGTGGCGGATATTGGCGATGTCGCGGTAAATACCTTCGATTTGAAGAAAACAATCGGCATTATCGCCGATCACTACCGCGAAATCCTGAAATACGGCACCATCCCACTGACTTTGGGCGGCGATCACACACTGACCTGGCCGATCCTGCGGGCGATTAAGGAAAAACACGGACCCGTTGCCCTGATCCATGTCGATGCCCATGCGGACACGAGCGACGAGATGTTCGGCGAGAAGGAAGCCCACGGCACCCCGTTCCGCCGCGCCTGGGAAGAAGGCTGCCTGATCAACGACAAGGTCTGGCAGATCGGCCTGCGTGGATCGGGCTATTCACCGGAGGACTGGAACTGGGCGCGCGATCAGGGATGGACTGTGATCCCGGCCGAAGAATGCTGGTACACATCGCTTGCGCCGCTGATGGCCGACATCCGCGCGCGGATCGGCGATGCTCCGGTCTATCTCAGCTACGACATCGACAGCCTCGACCCGGCGTTCGCACCCGGCACTGGCACGGTCGAAATGGGCGGGCTGAGCACATGGCAGGCACTGGAAATCGTGCGCGGCTGTGCGGGCCTCAACCTTGTTGGCGGTGACCTGGTCGAAGTGTCGCCACCCTTCGACACCACCGGCACGACAGCGCTGATCGCGTCCAACCTGCTGTTCGAGATGCTTTGCGTGCTGCCCAAGGCGCAGAAACGGTAAAGCCGGGCAAATGCCCGGCCTACACGTCGTCTACACTATCTGGCGGTCAAACCCTCGGGCTCGGCAACGCCATTGGCCCGGCAACAGGCCGTCACGGTATTCGCCAAAAGGCACGCAATGGTCATCGGCCCAACGCCACCCGGCACCGGCGTGATCGCACCCGCGACCTCGGCACAGCTCTCGTAGTCGCAATCACCGACAAGCCGTGTCTTGCCCTCGCCGGCATCGATCCGATTGATGCCGACGTCGATCACCGTCGCACCCGGCTTGATCCAGTCGCCCGGCACCATCTCCGGACGCCCAACGGCGGCCACGACGATATCCGCGCGGCGCACCACATCCGGCAAATCCTTGGTACGGGAATGCGCAATCGTCACGGTACAACTGTCGCCCAGCAGCAACTGCGCCATCGGCTTGCCGACAATATTTGACCGACCGATCACAACCGCATCCATGCCGGACAGGCTGCCATGATGCTCACGCAGCATCATCAGGCAGCCCAGCGGCGTACAGGGCACCATCGACTTCTGCCCGGTGCCCAACAGTCCCACATTCGAGATGTGAAACCCGTCGACATCCTTGGCCGGATCGATCGAATTGATCACCAGGTCTTCGTCCAGATGCTTTGGCAAGGGCAGTTGCACCAAAATGCCATGCACCTCGGGATCAGTGTTCAACTGCGCGATCAGCGCCAGCAAATCGGCCTCGGACGTGTCCGGATCAAGCTTGTGCTCGTAGGAATTCATGCCAACTTCGACGGTCATCTTGCCCTTGGAGCGCACGTAGACCTGGCTTGCGGGGTCTTCTCCCACCAGCACCACTGCCAGACCCGGCGTGATCCCGTGATCCGCCTTGAGTCGCGCCACATGGTCGGCCACCTGCCCACGCACCTTTGCAGCAAAAGCCTTTCCGTCGATGATCTGAGCGCCCATGATCCGTCCTTCTTCTTTTTCCAAATACGCAAATGCGTCTGACCCCATCCGCGAAAAAACGGTCGTCAGACGCAGCTTGCGGGATGGCGGGTGGGGTGACGGGCAAAGCCCGAGCGTCCACCCGCCATCAGTTTAAAACAGCCCTTCGATCTGGCCTGCATCATTGAGATGAATGCTTTCAGCAGACGGCACGCGCGGCAGGCCCGGCATGGTCATGATCTCACCACAGACCACCACGACAAACCCCGCACCGGCGGAGAGGCGCACTTCGCGGACCGGAACGCTGAACCCGGTAGGTGCGCCACGCTGGTTCGGATCGGTCGAAAAGCTGTACTGCGTCTTGGCCATGCAGACCGGCAGGTGACCGTATCCCTGGTCTTCCCAGATCTTGAGCTGATCGAGGATCTTCTGGTCCATCACCGCCTGATCCGCGCGGTAGATCTTCTTGGCAATGGTCTGGACCTTGTCCGCCAGAGACATCTCGTCCGGATAGATCGGTGCGAAATTCGCCTGACCCGCCTCGGCAACCTCGGCCACCTTGCGCGCCAGATCAGCCGACCCTTTCGACCCCAATTCCCAATGCCGCGAAAGAACAGCCTCGGCACCGTGCTCGGCCACGAAATCCTTGATCGCCTGCACTTCGGCCTCGGTGTCGGTCACGAAATGGTTGATCGCCACGACAACCGGCACACCGAAGGATTTGAGGTTCTCGATATGACGCCCAAGGTTTGGGCAGCCTGCCTTGACCGCCTCGACATTTTCGGTGCCCAGATCGGCCTTTGCCACGCCGCCGTTCATCTTCATCGCGCGCACCGTGGCCACGCAGACCACCACTGACGGGGCAATGCCCGCCTTGCGGCACTTGATGTTCATGAACTTCTCGGCCCCCAGATCGGCGCCAAAGCCCGCTTCGGTAACCACGTAGTCCGCCAGCTTCAAGGCTGTGGTCGTCGCGATCACCGAATTGCAGCCATGCGCGATATTGGCGAACGGACCGCCATGTACGAAGGCAGGGTTATTTTCCAGCGTCTGCACGAGGTTTGGCTGCATCGCATCCTTGAGCAGCACGGTCATCGCGCCTTCGGCCTTGATATCCCGGCAGAAAACCGGGCTGCGGTCGCGCTTGTAGGCCACGATCATGTCGCCAAGGCGCTTTTCGAGATCCTTGAGGTCTTTCGCCAGGCACAGGATCGCCATGACTTCAGACGCCACGGTGATGTCATAGCCCGCCTCACGCGGGAACCCGTTGGCGACACCCCCCAAGGAACAGGTGATCTGCCGAAGCGCGCGGTCGTTCATATCGACCACGCGACGCCAGACGACGCGACGGATGTCGATGTCCAGCTCGTTGCCCCAGTAGATGTGGTTGTCGAGCATCGCCGACAGCAGGCTGTGCGCACTTGTGATGGCGTGGAAATCGCCGGTGAAATGGAGGTTCATGTCCTCCATCGGCACAACCTGCGAATAGCCGCCACCCGCAGCGCCACCCTTCATGCCGAAATTCGGCCCAAGCGATGCTTCGCGGATGCAGACCATCGCCTTCTTGCCGATATGGTTCAGACCGTCACCCAGACCAACTGTCGTGGTCGTCTTGCCTTCGCCCGCAGGCGTCGGATTAATTGCAGTGACAAGGACCAGCTTACCGTTCGGGCGATCCTGCACCGAATTGATGAAGGACTGGCTGACCTTGGCCTTGTCATGGCCATAGGGCAGCAGGTCTTCCGACCCTATCCCGATTTTTTCACCGATCTCCATGATGGGGCGCTTCTGCGCCTCACGGGCGATCTCGATATCCGATTTGTACGACATGAAAGGGCTCCCCTGTTCGGAACGACATTTGCCCAACGCATACAGTTGTGCACCAGAGGGCTGTCACGGTGAAACCGACACTTCCGCGACAAACTGCGGCGGGATCCAAATCACCTCGTCGCCGATCGGAAACAACGCGCCGATTGCGTCACGCGCGGGCAGCGTCCTGATGCGGCCAGACCGGCTGATCCGGCAGATGCAAACGTAGAATATCCCCCAGACCAAGCGTTCCGGGCCGTTCGACCCAAGCTGTGACACCCCGGCGATTCTGTGCGGCGGATTTGAAGGCCTTGCCCTTGCCGGGATGAACGGCCTCGATTTCGCGCGCCGGAAGATGACAGGGACGGTTTTCCATATCGACGATCAACGTCACACCGCCCGGCCCCTGCAGCCGCGATGACGGCGGAACCCATGTGAAATCGGGAATGCCCTCGATCACGAGGGTGGCACCAAGCCAGACCGGATCGATCGAATCAAGCCCCATGTCGGTAGCGATGGCCGCCAGTTCTTCTGTCGACAGGACCGACATCTGCCGCACATTGGCGATCTCGGTGCCGCGCGGATACTGTGTCGTGACCCGGCTGCACGAGGCCCGCGTGCGCCCGAAGTGACGTTCGCCCACCGGCCCGTCAAACCCGAGGTCCAATCGGTCGGTCACCGCCGACAGGATCGCCTCGCCCTCGAGCGGAACGCGGCCAATCCAACGGACGGTCGCGGTGAAATCGGTGGGTTTCAATGCAGGCATCACTCTTACTCCAAAATTGTCCGGCGCAAGGAACTCCGACGGTTCTGGAAGGACAACCCGAAATTTGAGGGACCATCAAAAGAAAACCCCGGCATCACCAGGATGCCGGGGTTTCTGTCCGCAGCAATTGCGGAATCAGACGCTCGGTTCAGGTTCCAGATCGCCATCATCCTTGGGCGCTTTTGCCTTCGGCTTGGTCTTGGGGATCGCCGTGATGCTGGGTGTCTCGGGCACACCGCCTGATGCATCGTCGTCGCCGGAATGTGGCGACTCGCCCCGCATCACGCGCTTGATCTCCTCACCGGTCAGGGTTTCGTACTCAAGCAATCCCTGCGCCAGTCGCTCCCATTCCTCTTTGCGCTCGGATAGGATGGAAAAGGCCCGGTCATAAGCAGTCTGGATAAAGTTTTTGACCTCCTGCTCGATCATTTCCTTGGTGTTCGCAGACACCGAGAAACCAGCCGTGTTGCCACTGTACCCTTCGGCCGCTTCACGGTAGTCGATGTTGCCCACCTTGTCGGACATGCCCCACTGAAGCACCATTGCGCGGGCCAGTGCCGACGCCTGCTGGATGTCGCCTGCCGGACCGTTCGACACGTTTTCGGGACCGTACTTGATGATCTCGGCCGCCTTGCCCGCCATGGTCATGGCCAGCTTTTCTTCGCATTCCGACTTGTGCCAGTTCAGACGGTCGATTTCCGGCAGTGACACCACCATGCCCAGCGCGCCACCGCGCGGGATGATCGTTGCCTTGTAGACGGGATCACATTGCGGCAACGCAAGTCCGACCACGGCATGACCCGCCTCGTGATAGGCGGTTTTTTCCTTCTGATTGGCGGTCAAAACCATGGAGCGGCGTTCAGCCCCCATCATGACCTTGTCCTTGGCGTTCTCAAAATCTTCCATCGTCACGAAGCGACGCCCGACACGCGCCGCCATCAAGGCAGCCTCGTTCACCAAGTTCGCCAGATCGGCACCAGAGAAACCAGGCGTACCACGCGCGATGATCCGCAGGTCCACGTCCGGGCCCAGCGGTGTCTTGCGGGCATGAACACCAAGGATCTTCTCACGACCCTTGATGTCGGGGTTGGGCACCGTCACCTGACGGTCAAAACGTCCAGGCCGCAGCAGTGCGGGGTCCAGAACGTCGCGACGGTTGGTCGCGGCGACGATGATCACGCCTTCATTGGCCTCGAACCCGTCCATTTCGACCAGTAGCTGGTTCAGCGTCTGTTCGCGCTCGTCGTTACCACCGCCGTAACCGGCCCCACGGGCACGGCCCACGGCGTCAATTTCGTCGATAAACACGATGCAGGGCGCATTCTTTTTCGCTTGCTCGAACATGTCACGCACACGGCTTGCGCCGACGCCCACGAACATTTCCACGAAGTCAGAGCCCGATATGGTGAAGAATGGCACCCCCGCCTCGCCGGCAATGGCGCGCGCGAGCAGTGTCTTACCAGTACCCGGAGGGCCGACAAGCAGCGCACCTTTGGGGATCTTGCCGCCAAGACGCGAGAACCGTTGCGGGTTACGCAGAAATTCAACGATCTCTTCCAGCTCTTCCTTGGCTTCGTCGATGCCCGCCACGTCGTCGAACGTCACGCGCCCGTGCTTTTCGGTCAAGAGCTTGGCCTTGGATTTGCCAAAGCCCATCGCCCCACCTTTGCCACCGCCCTGCATCCGGTTCATGAAATAGATCCAGACACCGATCAGCAGCAGGAACGGAAGCAGGCTCAACAGGAAGGATTGGAAGCCCGACTGTTGCTGCTGTTCAGCGCGGATCGGCACGTTGTTGTCGATCAACAGATCAGTGACCGTGGCGTCTTCGGGTTTGATTGCAACATAGTCCTGCCCGTCCGTGCTGCGGAACCGGACCTGTTCACCGTCGAGGGTGACGGAACTGACCGTGTTGTTCTCTACTGCCGAGACGAAATCCGAATAACTGATCTCGCGGCTCTGGAGCGTGTTGCCGCCGCCAGAGAAAATATTGAAAAGCGCGAGGATCAGCAGGAATAGGACGACCCAAAAGGCTATATTTCGTGCATTGCCCAAGAAAGTTTCTCCTGAATCTGACAGGGGGCGGAACAGCCCTCGTCTGTTGGCCTATAACATAGACATGCGCAGGCTGGGTTCAATGCGAAAGACAAAATGCCTCGAATCCGGTGTCGTGCCGCCCAAGCACGAACCGGCTTGCCTCGATCTTCGGCCCGATGCCCAGGGATGGACAGGCCATGAGCTCCGTACCCAACCAGACTGATGGCAGGGCGATGGCAGCCCTGAAAGGCACCGCCATCGCCGACCGATCCGGGATCTGGCGCCACCCCTCTTCGCCAAGGGCGCGAACACGCGCATCGTCGGGCATTTTGTCTTCGGGATCGGACATAAGCCATTGACCATCCCAAAGCATGCCGAGCGGGGTCTTTTCATCCAGCACGGCAGACGCTTCGCGCACGATCCGCAGATGCGCCTTTTCGACCAGCACTTCGGCACCGTGCAAAGTGCCACCTGCGCCGGACAGCACCCGCTCCAGCAACGCCTCGCTGGACGCGGCACGCGGGCGGTATTCAGCATCAGCCACATAACACAGGCCAGCGGTGAGCAGCCGCAGGCGTGTTTCGTCGTCCAGCGCGGCAAAGCCATCCCTGTCTATCCGCACCTGTCCCAAGGGCGCATCCGAACAGAGCTGATGCACTGCGCCAAGCATCCGGGCCGTCAAACCGTCGCGCGCGCGGGCCATGCGACGCGCCGTGTCCGATAGCACCGAGGTCGTGAGCCCTTCTTCGCCCAGAAGTCTTAACAATTGGCGAACACGAACACGTTCGAAGTCGCGGTTTTCATTGCTGGGATCATCCACCCAACGTCCCCTGAGGACCGCCAGGTAATGCCGAAGGTCATCACGCTCCAGATCGAGACAGGGCCGCACAACGCGGTATCCGGGCATGCCCCACTGCCGAGGAGGAGCCTGCCCCGTGATCTCGTCATCTCCCAGCACAGGTACAATCCCGGCATGCGGTGCGACATCCCTCACGGCGCGCATGCCTGACAGACCGTCTACCCCGGACCCACGGGCCAAGCGCATCAGGAACGTTTCCGCCTGATCATCCCGCGTGTGGGCAAAAAGCACGTCGCGCACAGACCCGCGCCACCGGTCAATCAGCGCCAAGCGCGCACGGCGTGCGGAATCCTGCACATTGCCGCGCCCGTCCCATTGCCATTGCAAAGTTGCATGTGGCCAGCCCAAAGCGGCGCACTCTTCGGCCACCATCGCAGCCTCGTCCGCACTTTCGGCGCGCAGCCCGTGATCGACAGTCACCACCCAGAGCCGGACACCATAGTCCCGTGTCCAATTATGCGCGAGATACAGCATGGCCATGCTGTCGCCGCCGCCAGACACTGCAAGGCCGATATCAGAGGGGAATTCGGGGCCAAGAAGCTGCCCCATCGCGTCGGCAAACCGCTGCGCCAGCGGCGTGTCCGTCACTGGCAATTCAACCGGGTTTTGGCCGCATCTGCCTGCTCAATGGCGTCACTGCTGCCCGGATAGCGCCCAGACACCTCGTTCAGCGTCACGCAGGCCTCGGCCAGGTTGCCAAGCTCACCCAGAGCCGCACCCAGCCGCCACAGTGCTTCGGGGCCTGCTGCATCGTCGGGATACCCGGCATAGGCATCGAGGAAGCGCCGCGCGGCATCGCGGGTATTGCCCAATCCTTCGAGCGCCCGGCCTTCCGCGACAAGCGCCTGCGCCTCTAGCGGTCCGCCCGGATAGGTCTGGCGGAAGGCCGCAAACTGGTCAGCGGCGGATTGAAAGTCACCGCTGGCGAGCGCCTCCCCGGCTCGCCGAAAGTCTGTCTCTTCTCCAACGGCAAGCTGAGTGTCACCCGCCTCGGGCGCCGTAGGCGCGGGCGCGGGGGCCGCGGGTGCATCGGGAACGCCGCCAAGGGTCGGCACTTGCCCCAACGAGCCGATGTCACATCCTGGCTCAATCTCACAGAGCCGGAATTCGAGGTCACCCAAACGGCGCGCCCCGTCTTCAGCCACGCGACTGACCCGGAACTCCAACTCTTCTGTCTTGGCCGTCATGCGCTGCAACTCGCTCTCGATCGCATCGAGCCGGTCCAGAACCCCCGATGGAAGAGTGACTGATGATCCGCCGGTCGTGCTCAATTCGCGCTTGAGCCGCTGCAGCTCGACCGAGAGGACCGACATGTCCTGACGGATATCGGCAAGCGTTTCCTGAGCCTGTCCGGCAATCGGAGCAAACACCAAGGCAAGACCCAGAACGATACCCGTCAGTTGCATGTGTCTCTCCGTCAGCCTGTCAATCCGGCCGAGATGATCGTCACGGCGCGGCGGTTCTTGGCATAACATGCCTCCTCCGAACACAGCTCGATCGGGCGTTCCTTGCCGAAGCTGACAAAGCGCAGCCTGTTGGACGGAATGCCTTGGGCGACAAGGTACTCCATCACCGCGTTCGCGCGGCGTGCACCAAGCGCAAGGTTATAGGCCCGCGTGCCCTGCTCGTCGGCGTGACCTTCGATCACGGCGTTGTAGTCCGAGTTGGTCAGCAACCACTGCACCTGGCCATCCAGCGTCGCCCGCGCTTCGGGGCTGAGCGAGGATTGGTCCACGGCGAACAGCACCCGGTCGCCGACCGTCTGCTGGAAATAGGCGGGTGACCGCGGATCGCTTGCGCTGCCCGGCAGGATGCCACCGGCATTGCCCGTCGCAGCGTTCAGATCCACCGCACCGTTGTCGAACCGGTTTGCGTTGGTACAGGCTGACACGGCCAGAACGGCGATCAGCATCGTGATTTTTGCGGTAAGTCGCATTGGGAGTCCTGCTTTCTTATGATTGGTCCGAAATTACCACAGCCGTTCCGCTGCGCCTAGTCCTCTGAGGCTCCGCACGAATGATTGGTGGACGCGCGCGGATCACTGAAGCGGCCCCCAGCTGGGGTCCGATGCACCCTCGGGTGTGCGCACCCGCTTGAGGTTCCGCCCCGAGATATCGACTGTATAAAGCGACGACGACCCCTGCGCGCCCTGGGTTTCGCGCGCGAACATGATCACCCGGCCATTGGGTGCCCAAGTCGGGCCCTCATCGAGGAATGACGCGGTGAGCAGGCGTTCTTCGGACCCGTCGGTGCGCATCACGCCGATATGGAACCGCCCCGCATTCTGCTTGGTGAAGGCGATCATGTCGCCACGCGGCGACCATACGGGCGTCGAATAGCGTCCCTGACCGAAACTGATCCGTCGCGCTTCGCCGCCCGAGGCCGACATGACGTACAATTGCTGCGTGCCGGAGCGGTCGCTTTCGAACACGATCTGGCTGCCATCGGGCGAATAGCTGGGGGCGGTTTCGATCGACGGCGCGCTGGTGAGCTGCCGCGTCCCACCGCTGCCGATGTCCATGGCCCAGATATCGGTGTTCGACCCCTGCGTCAGCGAATAGACCACCGTCTGACCGTTCGGAGCAAAGCGCGGCGCAAAGCTCATAACGCCGTCCTGTCCCTGCAGGATACGGCTCTGGACCGTCCCCACCTCGAGAACATGCACCCGCGGCATGCCGGTTTCATAGCTGGTGTAAAGCACGCGCTGGCCGTTTTCCGAAAACCGGGGCGCCAGAACAAGCGCATTGCCCCCGGTCAGGTACTGCACGTTTGCCCCGTCGTAATCCATGACGGCCAGACGCTTGGCGCGCTGATCCTTGGGTCCGCTTTCAGATACAAACACAACGCGGCTGTCGAAATAGCCACTTTCCCCGGTGATCCGGCTGTAGACTTGATCCGCAACCTTATGCGCCATGCGCCGCCAGCCATCGGGCGTTCCGGCAAACTGCATGCCCTGTCCCAGTTCGGTTCCCGCGAACACGTCCCAGACCCGGAACTTGACCACGATGCGTCCGCCTTCCGAACTCACCGCGCCGGTGATCAGCGCCTGCGCGTTGATCGCCTTCCAGTCGGCGAACTGCACCGGGCTGCCGAAACTCGTGATCTGGCTGATATGCGCCTCGCGCGGCACTTCGCGGAACAGGCCTGTGCCTGTCAGATCCTCCGCCACGACCCGCGCGATCTGCTGGGCAAGCTGCTGCGCGGCAGCCGTTTCACCCACGAAGTCTGGCACGGCATAGGGCAAAGGCTCGATCACCCCTTCGGTGATCTCGATCCTGAGCGGCCCGTTTTGCGCCAAAGCCACACCCGGCGTGATGATCGCCCATACCATTACAGCCAACACTGACGCGACCCACTGTTTCATCGGACCCTCATACTTTCCGGGTTGAACGTCATCTCGACGGTCTTCCACTGATCAAATTTTTCTGGCGGAAGGGTATACCCATCGCCCTGACAGCGCAAAATCGCGCGCCGCGCCGCCTGGAATGCCGTTTCAACAGCTGCCCCGTCGCCACCGCTTGCCGCCAGCATTTGCAGACTTGAACTCACGACCCGCCCGGATCGATCCATGTCGAAACCGACGGTCACCGTCACGTTCGAGGCTTGTGACCCGACATCGACCACCCAGCAATCCTGCACCGCGATCCGGAACCCATCGGTTTCGCCCTGCGTGAGCGGCGGACCGCTTGCCGCGCTTCCCGTGCTGGCACCCGACAACGCCTCTTCCAAAGCGCCGGCAATTGCCGAAGCGGTGGCGTCGGCCGTGTCCGGCTGCGGCGCGGGCGTCGGTTCGGCAGCCGGCGCTGGCGTTGGATCCGCCGGCGCTTCTGCCGTTTGCGGCGACGGCGGCGTCGGGGTCGGACGGTTCGGCCGCACTTGCGGGCGCACCGATGCGGTCGGCGCACGGGCGGGCTCTTCGGCTTCGGTCACGATCTCGGTGGCCGCCGCTTCGGGGGCGGTGGCCTGCTGTTCCTCGGCATCGGTCACATCGGGCGTATCCGAACGTTCGACCGTTTCCTGCACATCGGGGGCCACCTCGGCCTCCGGCGCAGGTTCGGGCACCGCTTCGGGCGCAACACGCGGCGCGGGGCGCGGGATCGGACGCAGAGCCACCTCGGGCGCATCCACCTCGGGCACCGGTTCGGGTGCGGGTGGCTGCGGTGGCGTTTCTGCCACCTCTGGTTCGGGTGTGGGCAGAACGGGCTGCGGCACCGGATCAGGCTCGGTCACCTGCGGTTCAACCGGGTCAGGAGACGTGACTGGCGGGGTCTCCGCGACCGGGGGCGTGGGCACCGGTTCCGCCACCTCCGGTTCAGGCAAGGCCGCAGGCTCCGCCCCAAGAACCGGGGCCGCCTGCGGTTGCGTCATTGCCGCGAACTGCGCCTCGGAAATCACCGAGACATCAGCCACCTGAAGCTCTGGTGGATCACTGCGGAACATGCCGCCGAAGAGCGCCCAGAGGATCAGAATCCCATGGGCGCCTCCCGAGATATATTGGCCCGTATGCACTGCCCGCCTCAGCCATCCGACCCGTCAAGCGCCGGGCCCCCGATATCCGTGACCAGCCCGATGGAACTGAACCCACCGGCATTCAGCGCCCCCATGATCTGCGCGACCACCTCGTAGGTGACAGTGCCATCAGCCCGCAGGAACACCCGGTCATCCGACCGTTCGACGGCAATCGCGCGCAGGCGGGGCACCAGTTCGGCGCGGGGCACCTCGGTGTTCATGATCGACACGGACCCATCCGCCGCAATCGTGACGGACAGCGGCTCTTCGGTCTCGGATGGCAGGGCCGACGCGGCGGTCTTGGGCAATTCGACGGGCACACCCACGGTCAAAAGAGGTGCCGCCACCATGAAGATGATCAACAGAACCATCATCACATCGACGAAAGGCGTGACGTTGATCTCGGACATCGGCATGGCACGGCCCTTGCGCCGCCTGCGCCCGCCGCCTCCGCCTGATTTGACCACGCCACCGCCCATCGCTCAGCTGTCCAACTGGCGGCTGAGGATGGTCGAGAACTCATCGGCAAAGGACTCGTAGCCCGCAAGGATACGGTCACTGTCGGCCGACAGCTTGTTGTAGAAGATCACGGCCGGGATCGCCGCCAATAGCCCAAGGCCCGTGGCCAGAAGCGCCTCGGCAATACCGGGCGCTACGACGACCAGCGACGTGTTCTGCTGCTGCGCGATCTCCACGAACGCGTGCATGATGCCCCAGACGGTCCCGAACAGCCCGACAAACGGCGTCACCGAGCCAACAGTGGCCAGCACGGCGAGATTGCTCTGCAGATCCTCGGCTTCCTTCTGGATCGCCACGTCCATCGACCGGTCGATGCGTGCATGCGCCCCGGCGATCAGGCCGCCATCATCCCGGTGAGAGCGGCGCCATTCCGTCATGCCTGCGGCAAACACCTTCTTGGCGCGCCCGTCAGGTTCCGGCCCGATCTGGTCGAACAGCTCGTCCAGCGGCTCACCCGACCAGAACGCCCGATCGAACTCGGCCGCTTCCGCCCGCGCCTTGCGATAGGCGATCAGCTTTTCGAAGATGATGGCCCATGCCCAGAAGGACGACAGGATCAACATGACCATGACGATCTTCACTGTAAGGGTGGCGCGCGCGAAAAGTCCCCACATGGAGAAATCAATCTCCTGCGCAAGCGCAAGTGTCTCTGCTTCCATCTGCCTGCTCTTTAGCCGGTTGGCCCTGCTTCGTCGGGCTCTGATTACCACCATCATTAACGCAATTGCAGGGGAAACGCCAACACAATGGCGTCAGATCATCCGGTTTCCGGCGCGCTAGGGGATCTGACGGCGGATATTTGCCGGAAGTCGCGCTGGCGCACCGTCCGCACCGATGCAAACCACGGTCACCTCCGCCCGGAACAGCAAATCCGCACCGCGCAAAACCTCCTGTGTCATGATCAATCGCACGCCAGTGACGGCCTTGACAACCGTTCGGACCAGCAACGCATCGTCGAATTTCGCCGGCTTGAGGTAGTCCGCCTCGACCCGCCGCACGACAAAGACCACGCCGTCCCCTTCGCGCATCGCGTTCTGGTCAACACCCAGCGTCCGAACCCAGTCCGAGCGCGCGCGCTCGATATACCGCAGGTAATTGGCGTAATAGACGATCCCGCCCATATCGGTGTCTTCGTAATAGACCCGGACCGAAAATTCGTGGACCATCAATGCGCCCCTCCCTGCGCCGCTTGCAGCCGCGCGGCGAGGCGCAGGGCGTGGCTCGGATCATCGGCCATCGCGGGCAGCACCGGATCATACCCCGCACGGATCAGGGCGCCGATCTCGGGTCGCAGCACCACACGCCCGTCCTCCAACGCGCCGAGCGGCGATCGGTCGGTGAAGGCCAGATCGGACCACAACAGCACCGATTGCACCACCTGGCTGAGCGCGAGGGTCTCGGCAGGCTGCGCCGACAACACGTCATCCATCCGCAGAAAGATGAAACTGGCCTTGATCGCACCCGCCTCGTCAAAGCGGAACACCCGGTACTGGTTCGCCTCTGCCTCGGTGAGCCGCGCCACCAAGGGTGCCAAACCGTCGATCAACCGATCAAGGTCACGCACCTCCAACAGTTCCGCCCAGTCACGAAAGAAAAACACCATCACGTTGGCGCCAAGCTCGGGGTCGGTTTCGGCCATCTGGTGCCCAGCCATGGCGCAGACTGCCTCCAGCGCGCCTTTGACCACGCCAAGCGTCGCATCCTCGACCCCAAACACGATCGGCGCGATCGGCCGCCCCCAACGGGCAAACAGGTATGTCCCGTCCGACCGCGTGAAAAACCGTTCGACCTCGGCCGCATCCATCATGAGGCACCGCCCCCCTGCTTCTTCTTTTTCCAAATACGCAGTCACGACCTCTGGCACAGTGTGCCCGGTCGGGCAAGTCAGGCAGGTCCGAACAGGTCCGATTGCCCCGGCGAGCGTGGGGCCGCCATGCCCAGATGCGTCCACGCTTTCTGCGCCAGCATCCGCCCGCGCGGTGTCCGCTGAATCAGGCCCTGCTGCAGCAGATAGGGCTCGATCACCTCTTCCAGAGCATCACGGCTTTCCGACAGCGCCGCAGACAGGGTCTCGATCCCCACCGGACCACCCTGATAGTTCTCGGCGATCAGCCGCAGGTACCGCCGATCCGCCCCGTCCAGCCCAAGCCGGTCCACCCCCAAGCGGGTCAGCGCGCCATCGGCCAATTCCTTGGTCACCACGCCGTTACCCTCGACAACTGCAAAATCCACCACGCGGCGCAGCAGACGCCCGGCGATCCGCGGCGTGCCGCGCGACCGACGGGCAATCTCGCGCGCGCCCTCAGAGGCCGCCTCGACACCAAGCTTGACCGCGTTGCGCGACACGATCGCGTGCAACTCGTCCTCGGTATAGAAATTGAGCCGCGTTGGAATTCCGAAGCGGTCGCGCAGCGGCGTGGTCAAGAGGCCAAGCCGCGTCGTCGCCCCGACCAGCGTGAAGGGCTGTAATTCGATCCGAACAGTTCGCGCCGCAGGCCCTTCGCCGATCACGAGGTCCAGCTCGTAATCCTCGAGCGCCGGGTACAGCACCTCTTCGACCGCCGGGTTCAGCCGGTGGATCTCGTCGATGAACAGCACATCCCGCGCCTCGAGATTGGTCAAAATCGCCGCCAGATCGCCCGCCTTGGCCAGCACAGGGCCCGAGGTCATTCGAAACCCGACGCCCAGTTCGCGCGCCATAATCTGCGCCAGTGTCGTCTTGCCCAGGCCCGGCGGTCCGTGGAACAGCGTGTGATCCATCGCCTCGCCGCGCTGGCGGGCCGACTGGATGAACACCCGCAGGTTGGCACGCGCCTCGGCCTGCCCCACGAAATCGTCCAGCATCTGCGGACGCAGGGCGCGGTCACGATCCTCGGGCAAGGGCTCGGGGCGCATGATCGGATCAGTGGACATGGCCGCTCCTCAAGCCCTGACGGGCGTTCGTCGCTAGATCAGGGCGAAGAGGCCTGCAAGGGCCGATGAGCGTCCCCATCCCGCTATCCCTTCGGTGCCAAAAGCTTCAACGCCGCCCGGATCAGCGCGGGAGTATCCGCGCCCGGCGCCTCTCCGGCAGCCTGCGCCACAGCGCCAGCGGCCTCCCCCGGCGCGTAGCCCAGATTGCTCAATGCCGACAGCGCCTCGGCCTGGACCGATGCCGTCATCACCGGAGCGGGCGCGGTTGCCGCGGACACCACCGCTTCGATCACCGCATCGTCTTCGGAGGGTGTGGCAGCGACCGACGCGGACCCGCCCATCGCCATCACCCCATGCGCCTTGTCCTTAAGCTCGTTGACCACCCGCTGCGCGGTTTTCGGCCCGATGCCCCGCGCCGCCTTGACCGAGTTCCAGTCGCCCAGCGCAATTGCGCGGCTCACCCCGTCCGGCCCAAGCGCGCCAAGGATAGCCAAAGACGCCTTTGCACCAACCCCTTGCACCGACATGAGCAAGCGGTGCCATTCCTTTTCCACCAGCGTCGGAAAGCCGAAAAGCTGCAGGATATCCTCGCGCACCAGAAGATCGGTATAGAGCGCCGCCGCCTCGCCCGGCCGCCCGATCTGCGACAGCACCCGGTCCGAACAATAGACCACGTAGCCCACGCCGCGCACGTCGATCAGCACATGATCGTCCGCCTTGTATTCGATCCGCCCCGCGATCCGCCCGATCATGCCCGCATCCTCATTCCCGGTCCGGTCATGTGATGCGCGTGACAAATCGCGATGGCAAGCGCATCCGCCGCGTCAGAACCGTGGATCTGTGCACCCGGGAGTTGCATCTTGACCATGTGTTCGACTTGGCGCTTGTCCGCGTGGCCGACACCCACAACGGTCTTCTTGACCGAGTTTGGAGAATATTCACCAATTTCAAGCCCGAACTGCGCTGGAACCAGCAAGGCCACACCGCGCGCTTGCCCCAGCTTGAGCGTGCCGACAGCGTCCTTGTTTACAAATGTCTTCTCGATGGCGACAGTTTCGGGCTGATACTGCTCGAACACGTCGGTCAAGGCCCTGTGCAAGGCCAGCAGTCGCACAGCCAAATCCCCTGTGCCTGACAGGCAAACCCCGTTCGCAACATGCCGCAAACGGCTGCCCTCGGCCTCGATCACGCCCCAGCCAAGGAAACGCAGACCCGGATCGATCCCCAATACACGCATTCTGCTCGCGCCTTTGTTGCTTTTAAATCACGGCTAGCACGAAAGGCGAACATACGCCAAGCATTCAAAACAAATATGCCAAAAGAAAGCCGGTGTCGAAAACGCGCTACCGGAGGTCGACTCTGAACCTCGAGAGCACAAAACGACGTGAGAAATGTCGCTTTTGGAGTATTTCTGCACCGCAGAAATACCATGCCAACAGCCATGCATAAATCGCATAAAATGTATGCAAAAACGACAATTGAAGCCGCGAAACTCCGCAACTAGATGCCCGTCAGAAGATCTCTCCCCTATTTACATAAGGAACATGGCCATGGCCGCTTTTGACACATCCCGCCCGACTTACGCTGCAAGCTCCAAAGGCTTCGGCGGATTTGCAACATCGCTGATCACCGCGTTCACCGCGTGGAACGATTCCCGCCAGACACGCACCGCTTTGAGCCAGCTCAGCGATCACGAACTGGAAGACATCGGCCTGACACGGGGCGACATCAACTCGTTCTGAGACTTCCGATCCGACCACATGAAAAAGCCGTGTCAGCGCACCTGACACGGCTTTTCTCATTTACAGCCGACGCATCCGTGTCAGGCGCATTCAGCCCATGATATAAGTCAGAAGCCGCGACAACGGCGCGGTGATCGGGTCGATCTGCATGAACACCGCCCCCATCTGTTCGACAAAACCACCCTCGCGCAGCAGGTCGACCTGCTGTCGGTATCCCTCCTCGCCCAGAACCGCCACGATCGCGGCCTTGAGCACGAACAGAATGCCGAAGGGCAACAGCAATGCCGAGAACGACACCGCTTCGCGCACATGGCGGATCGGTTTGTGTACGATCACACCGGTTTTCTCGATTTTTGTGACATAGCCACGCGACAATTGGCGGTGGCGCTTGAGGACGCGGCGGTACCGTTCGTCAAACATGTCCTGCTGTTTGGTCATGTGAAGCAGCCTTTGTTCCGGCCCCCACCGGATGTGTCCGAGATAGGGGTGGAATGTGGCAGGAATGGGGCAAACAGGGCAATTCCGCTCGAAATGCGGCGAAAATCCGCAAAAAACTGAAATTGCGGCGCGATTAAGAAGCGGCTTTTTGCAGCGTCAGCGTCGTCCAGTCACCAATCTCTTCACGATGCCAGGTATTGATGCCGTTTTGCGCATAAACCTCTGCCACCTCGTCGCCTTGTTCGTTCAGCAGCCCCGACAGGATCGCAAACCCTCCCGAAGACAAGTGGCGCGCCATATCCGGTGCGAGATCAATCAAGGGCTGCTTGAGGATATTGGCAAAGACCAGATCGAAGGGTGCCGCGTCACGCAATTGCGGATGCTCGAACCCCAGCGCCTCCAGGCAGATGACCCGACCGGTCAGGTCGTTCGCGGTCACGTTCGCCGCTGCAACGTCGACCGCCACTTCGTCCATGTCGCTTGCCAACACGGTTTCGGGCCAGACCCGCGCCGCGGCCATCGCCAGAACGGCAGTGCCACAGCCGATATCGGCCACATTGCTGCAGGTCACCCCCGCCTCGATCAGACGGTCCAGCGCGCGCAGACAGCCTTGGGTCGTACCGTGATGCCCGGTGCCAAAAGCCATCGCCGCCTCGATCAGCAACGGCTCCACACCGTCGGGCACGGTGTCCGCGTCATGGCTGCCGTAGACATAGAACCGGCCCGCAGCGACCGGCACCAGTTCGCGTCGCACCTTTGCCACCCAATCGGTCTCGGGCAGTTCCGAGACAACAAAAGACTTTGCCTCATGGGCCGCCGCCAGCAGCGCCAGCTCAACGTCATCCGGGGCCTGCATGAAATACCCGCCCACTTCCCACATTCCGCTGCCATCCTCGATCTCGAACACGCCGACGCCATAGGGTGCGGGTTCAAGGTCCTCGAGCGCCTCACCCAACGCCTCGGCCATGGTTTTGTCGGACAGGGTAGTGAAGGCGGTGAAGGTGGTCATGGGATCCAACTTTCTGGAGCTGCGGCTTTGCTGCCCCTCTGCCACGAAGGCCCCCCTGCCGCAAGCTTACTCCGCCGGGGCGGGAACATAGACCGAGAACACGGTCTCGTTTCCCGGTTCCGGATGACGTGGGATCATCAGTGCCAGCATCAGCGAAATCAGAGCCATTGCCGCCGCCAGCCCGAACACTGCGCCGGGAGAGACAAGCCAGAGATGGCCCAGCAGCGCGGGCAGGAACACGGCAGCGATATGGTTGATCGTAAACGCCACCGCCGCTGTGGGTGCGATATCGCCCGGATCGGCGATCTTCTGGAAATAGGTCTTGAGCGCCAGCGCCAGCGCGAAAAAGATGTTGTTCACGATGTAAAGCACCGTCGCCAGCATCACCCCCCAGCCGAACCAGTAGACCCCGCCGTAAAGGACAAAGACCACAACAAGCCCGGCATATTCCACAGCCATCGCGTTGCGTTCCCCGAACCGGTGCACGATCTGCCCCAGCACCGGCGCCAGCACCATGTTGGCCACGAGGGTCACCAGCATCAGCTTGGTGATCTGGTCCACCCCCAGACCGAACCGTTCGACCATCATGAAGGCCGCGAACACCACGAAGATCTGCCGCCGCGCGCCGGACATGAATTGCAACGCGTAATAGAGCCAGTAGCGCTTGCGCAGGATGAACTTCTTGACCTGCGGATTGGGCGCTTCGAAATGCGGCATCATCAGCACGCAATAGGCCACGATGATCAGCGTCAGCGCACCTGACACCATGTAAACGAAATTGTAACTCAGGTCATAGGCGCGCCAGGTCACCACGATCACGCCATAGGCCACAAGCGTCGCCGCCGAGGCAGCCGAAACCAACAGACCCAGCATTTGCGGCGCGCGGTCCTTGGGCAGCCATTGAAGCTGCAAAGACTGGTTCACCGTTTCGTAGTAGTGAAACCCGATCGAACTGATCAGCGTGACGAACAGCAACCCTCCCATGGACGGAAAATAGGCCGTCAACCCAGTGGCGATCCCCAGCATCGCAAGCGAGATCATCGCGAGTGTCTGTTCCCGCACGAACAGGATCACCGCGATCACGCCAATGGCCAGAAAGCCTGGAATCTCGCGCACCGTGTGCAGCCAGCCGATATCGGCCCCGTCGAACTGCGCCACCTCGATGACGAAATTATTGAGCAGCGCCGACCACGTCGCAAAAGACAAAGGCATGGCAATTGCCATCAGGAACAACAGCGTGACGGGCCGTTTGTGGAGCGGCAGGTCACGCGCGTCAGCAAGGGGAACAACGCGCTTCATCGCCTTCCTTTACGCCCGCGTTTTCCTTTTGGCGAGGGTCAAGCGACACCTGCCTGCCCGTTTTCAGGATGTCACATCGCCCGCACTCTCCTTCGAACATCGCATTCGTCCACTTGCCCAAGGCCAGACTGTCCAAAAATCCCTGCGATTCCGTTAAATGCTGTGCCCAAATCTGATCCACATCAAGGCGCACATATTCACACCAGCGCATACATGGCAAACTCAGGACGGAGAGCGCCATGGACCTAGTCACCCTTGTGGACCGCATCGGCGAAGCGCCCACAGCCGCGCTGTTCGGCCTGCTCACCGGTATCACCTTCGGCGTCGCCGCCCAGCGCTCGCGGTTCTGCCTGCGCGCGGCCACCGTCGAATTCGCGCGCGGCATGATGCAGGACAAGGTCGCGGTCTGGTTGCTGACCTTCTCCACCGCCGTCGTTTGGGTGCAGGCAGCGCAGATGTTCGGGTTGATCGACACCACCGAAGCCCGCATGATGGCCGTTCCCGGAAGCTGGTCCGGTGCCATCATCGGCGGGCTGGTGTTCGGCGCAGGCATGGTTCTGGCGCGCGGGTGTTCGGGGCGGTTGCTGGTGCTCGCGGCCACCGGAAACCTGCGGTCGGTCGTGTCGGGCCTGATCTTCGCCGTGGTCGCCCAGATGAGCCTGACCGGCTGGCTGGCCCCGATCCGCGATACTCTCGCCGCACTGTGGATCACCTCGGGTGGGCGCAACATGGACCTGCTGATCACCCTGCACCTGCCCGAAGGGTCGGGCCTTGTCTTTGGCCTTGCCACGGCGCTGCTGGCGCTTGAGCTGTCGCGGCGCAACCAGATCGGCTGGCAACGGCTTGTCTTTGCCTCGGGCGTCGGCTTTGCCGTAGCGATGGGCTGGGCCTTGACCTATGCGCTCAGCCTTGTCGCCTTTGACCCCGTGCAGATCGAAAGCGCCACCTTCACAGGCCCTTCGGCCAACACGCTGATGTTCTTTCTCGACCGGTCCTCGATCTTCGAATTCGACATTGGGCTGGTGCCCGGCGTGGTGATCGGGTCTTTCCTTGCCGCCTTCTTTGCGGGGGAGTTGAAATTTCAGGGTTTCGAAGGCTCGACCCCGATGCGCAACGCGATGATCGGCGCGGCGCTGATGGGATTCGGGGGCATGCTTGCCGGCGGCTGTGCCATCGGCGCAGGCGTGACCGGCGGCTCGATCTTTGCAGGCACAGCCTGGCTTGCCCTCTTCTGCATGTGGATCGGTGGCATGAGCATGGATCTGGTCATGGGTGGCCGGGGGCAACCTGCCGCTGTGTAAAGCGCATGCGTTTCAGTCAACGAACACGGTCAGAGGCGTTGACGCATTTGATCACTGCCGGATGCGCCAGCCTGTCTTGAAAATCCACCAGATCACCGCAAGGCACAGCATCGTAAAGGCCCCAATGGCAAGCAGGCTCAAACCGATGGGCACATCGGCCAGGCCGAAGAACGACCAGCGGAATCCCGACACAAGGTAGACCACCGGGTTGAAGAACGAGATTGTCTGCCAGACCGGCGGCAGCATCGAGATCGAATAGAACGACCCACCGAGGAACACCAAAGGTGTCACGATCAGAAGTGGAACCAGTTGTAGCTGTTCGAAATTGCCCGCCCAGATGCCGAGGATAAAGCCGAACAGGGAAAAGCTCAAGCAGGTCAGCACGAGAAACAGCAGCATCGCGAAGGGGTGCTGGATCGACAGGTCCACGAAGAGCGCCGAGGTGCCAAGGATGACGACACCGATGAACAGCGCCTTGGTGGCCGCCGCTCCGACATAGCCCATGACGATTTCAAGGAAGTTGATCGGTGCCGACAGCAGTTCATAAATCGTGCCGATGAATTTCGGGAAATAGATGCCGAAGCTCGCATTCGAGATCGCCTGCGTCATCACCGACAGCATGATCAGCCCCGGCACGATGAACGCGCCGTAGGACACACCTTCGACCTGGTCGATGCGGCTGCCGATGGCAGCGCCGAAGACCACAAAATAGAGCGAGGTCGAGATCACCGGCGACACGAAGCTTTGCAGCAGCGTTCGGAAGAACCGCGACATCTCGAAAACATAGATCGCGCGAATGGCCTGCCAGTTCATGCCGCATCCTCCTGTTTGCTCACCAGCCCGACAAAGATATCCTCGAGCGAATTTTGCCGCGTCTGCAGGTCGCGCAGCACCAATCCCGCATCGCTGATATCGCGGATGAGCGTGGCAATGCCCGTGCGGTCCTGCGACGTATCATAAGTATAGACAAGCACCTGTCCGTCTTCCTCGATCCGCAAACCGCGATCTGCGAGGGCTGTTGGCAAATCTCTCACCGGCTCGTGCAATTCGATCCGCAATTCCTTTTGCCCCAACCGCGTCATGAGCGCGGTCTTTTCCTCGACCAGCAGGATCTCGCCTCCGTTGATCACGCCGATCCGGTCGGCAATCGCCTCGGCCTCTTCGATGTAATGCGTGGTCAGGATGATCGTCACACCGGACTGTTTCAGCCCCGCCACGATGTCCCACATGTCGCGGCGCAGCTCCACATCGACGCCCGCGGTTGGTTCATCGAGGAACAGCACGCGCGGTTCATGCGCCAGCGCCTTGGCGATCAGCACGCGGCGTTTCATGCCGCCGGACAATTCCATGATCTTGTTGTCGCGCTTATCCCAAAGTGAAAGCTGCCGCAGGATACGCTCCAGCAGCGCGTCATCCTTGGGTTTGCCGAACAGCCCGCGCGAGAACCGCACCGTGTTCATTACCCGCTCGAACGGCTCAAGATTGATTTCCTGCGGCACCAGCCCCACCAGCGACCGCGCCCCGCGATAGGCAGTGACAACGTCATGTCCGCCCACGGTGATCGTGCCGGATGTGGGCTGCGTGATTCCGCAGATCGTCGAAATCAGCGTGGTCTTGCCCGCGCCGTTCGGCCCGAGCAGCGCGAGGATTTCGCCTTCGTGGATGTCCAGCGACACGCCCTTCAGCGCCTCGAACCCGGTGGCATAGGCTTTGCGCACATTCGTGATCCGAACCATCGGCATAAAGCCACCCTCCTTCTCATACAGGCAGGGTGCACACCTAATACAGCGCCGCGCAGACGCAATGCCGAAACTCGTGCGCCAGAACGCATGGGCTGTGCAGGTCGTTTTTGGGCCTGACCTTTCGGGCCACCGGGCCTATGCCTGCACCATGACCACCCTGACCGACTCCAACATCGCGCGCGGCATCACGCTTGTCTGCATCGGCGTCTTCGCCATTTCGATCAATGACATGCTGATCAAGATGCTGTCCGGCGGCTATCCGCTGCACCAGATCGTGTTTACCCGCACAGCCATCGGGATCATCCTCTCCTTCGTGATGCTGCATCTCGAAGGCGGACTGTCGCTTTTGCGCACCAACCGTCCCGGCCTGCACATCCTGCGCGGGTTGACGCTGGTGGCGGCCAACATGACCTTCTTTGCCTCGCTGGCGGTACTGCCACTGGGATTGACCACCGCGCTTTTCTTTGTCGGCCCGCTGTTCATCACGCTGTTCAGCTTTCTTTTCCTCGGGGAAAAAGTCGGCCCCCTGCGGCTGGGCGCGATCGTGTTCGGTTTCATGGGCGTGATCGTCATGCAGGAGCCTTGGAGCGACGGGTCGGAATACGGCCCGCCCTGGCTGTTTGCGCTGCCGGTGATCGCGGCGGCGCTTTATGCGGCGATGGCGGTGATGACACGCGCGCTTGGTGTCAAAAGCACCGCAGCCGCGCTGACCATCTACAATCAGGTGATGTTTCTCGTGGTCTCGAGCCTGTTCTACCTGATCGTCGGTCAGGGACAGGCCGATCCCGGCCCCGACGTGCCGAGCCTGCATTTCCTGCTGCGCGCATGGACATGGCCCAGCCAGCAGGACTGGCCACTGTTCATCCTGACAGGGGTCTGCAACGGCATCATCGCCTATTGCATCACGGCAGCCTACCGCATGGCGCCTTCGGCCAGCATCGCGCCGTTTGAATATATCGGATTGCCGCTGGCGATCTTCTGGGGCTGGCTTTTCTTTGCCGAATGGCCAACGCCCTCGATCTGGACGGGCTGCGCGATGATCCTTGGCGCGGGCCTGTTCGTGTTTCTGCGCGAACGCCGAAAGGGCAAGGTCATCGTGCCAAAACGCCCCGGCGGCCATGTGCGCTGACACCCCCCGTGTGGGAGATGCCTGGCGCGGTGCCGAAACTCAGGCGCTGCGCACCGTGTCGATCATCAGCTGCACGTTCTCGGGATCCGCATCGGGCGTGATCCCGTGCCCGAGGTTGAAGATATGCGGCCCGTTCCGGAGCGCATCCACCACCTTGCGGGTCTCGTCGATCAGCTCCTGACCGCCCGTCACCATATGACGCGAAGCAAGGTTGCCCTGCACACAGCCACTGGGTTGGACATGCTCGGCGACCCATTCCGGGCTGACGCTGTCATCGACCGCGACACAATCCGCACCGGTCTCGGCATGGAAGCCGATATACTTGTCGCCGGCCTGACGCGGGAAGGCGATGACCGGAATGCCGGGATGCCGGCGCTTGAGTTCCTCGGTGATGACACGGGCGGGATAGAGCGCGTAGCGGTTGAAATCTTCGCCCTGA
The DNA here is from genome assembly GCA_041725935.1 of Pelagibaca sp. Lineage (GTDB taxonomy): Bacteria > Pseudomonadota > Alphaproteobacteria > Rhodobacterales > Rhodobacteraceae > Marivita. The sequence goes on along the minus strand of JBGRQD010000023.1, from coordinate 10,473 downwards.
AGCGATCCCGCCCAGCTGTCGAAGATCTTGACCACCTCGGCCCCAGCGTCGATCTGTGCAGAAAGGTAATCAATCGTGCTTTCCGTCAGCCGTTCGATGATCGCCTCGAACAGCGCCCGATTCTCGTATTTCAGCGCGTGCGCCGGGCCTTGGTCGGGTGTGCCGCGCCCGGCGATCATGTAGGTCGCCACGGTCCAGGGCGCGCCGGCAAAGCCGATCAGCGTGGTCTCTTCCGGCAGCTCGCGGCGCAGGATGCGGATGGTCTCGTAGACCGGGTTCAGCGTGTCATGGATCATCTCGCCCGATCCAAGCTTGTCGAACTCGGCTTGCGCGGTAATCGTGGACAGGCGGGGGCCTTCGCCCGTGACGAACCACAAATCCGCACCCAGCGCCTGCGGCAGCAGCAGGATATCCGCAAACAGGATCGCCGCATCGAACCCGTACCGCCGGATCGGCTGCAAGGTGACTTCGGCGGCAAGCTCAGGATTATAGCACAGCGACAGGAAATCTCCGGCCTGCGCACGGGTCGCGCGATACTCGGGCAGATACCTGCCAGCCTGACGCATCATCCAGATCGGCGGGGTCGGAAGAGTTTCGCCCGCGAGGGCACGGAGGATGGTTTTTGACTGGCTCATCAGGTCTTTCCTTGTCTGTTGCCTTCGGATCAACCGTAGAAAAGCATATGTCAAGACAAGCATGGTTGTCAGGACAAGTTTACACGCATAAAGATCGATTCATGACGATTGACTTGCCCACACCCGCCAAACCCCTAAACATCGGCACGCGCGGATCCCCGCTTGCTTTGGCTCAGGCCCACGAAACCCGCGAACGGCTGGCCAAGGCCTTCGATCTGCCTTTCGAGGCTTTCACCATCGTCGTCATCAAGACGACAGGTGACAGGATCATCGACCGTCCGCTGAAAGAAATCGGCGGCAAGGGTCTGTTCACCCGCGAGATCGAGGACGACATGCTGTCGGGCAAGATCGACATCGCGGTCCATTCGATGAAGGACATGCCGGTGCTGCAACCCGGCGGGCTGCTGCTGGACACCTACCTGCCGCGCGAAGACGTGCGGGATGCTTTCATCTCACCGGAATTCACCGGCATCGCGCAGCTTCCCGAAGCGGCGATCGTGGGCACCTCGTCGCTGCGCCGCCGCGCGCAATTGCTGAACCGCCGGCCTGATCTGAACGTGGTCGAGTTCCGTGGCAACCTGCAGACCCGATTGAAGAAACTGGATGACGGCGTGGCCTCCTGCACCTTCCTCGCGATGGCCGGTCTGAACCGGCTGCGCATGGACGAGGTGCCGAAAACCGCCATCGACTCGACCGACATGCTGCCCGCCGTCGCACAAGGGGCCATCGGCATCGAGCGTCGCGCCGACGACATGCGCGCGGCCGAGATGCTGGCCGCGATCCATGACACGCAGACGGGCCAACGCCTTGCCGCCGAACGCGCCTTTCTGGCCGAACTCGACGGCTCCTGCGAAACGCCGATTGCCGGTCTGGCCGAACTGGACGGCGACACGCTGCATCTGCGCGGCGAAGTGCTGCGCCCCGACGGCTCGGTGTCACATGCCGATCAGATCAGCGGCCCGATTGAAGACGGTGCCAAAATGGGCACGTCGCTGGCCCGCACGCTTCTGGATCGAGCGGGTCCCGGCTTTTTCGACTGGCATACGAATTAAACGCTGTGCCGGTCACTCCGGCACGGCAAAGGTCAGCGATGCCCAGAGGCTTTCCCACACGGGATCGTTTTCAGCCCGCGGCTCCAGCGGCCGCAAGACCACCGCATCGGCCAGATAGGCATAGCCCGGCTGCACCGGCAGGATGACGCGACCATTTGCATCCGTGCGGTGCAGCGTCACCTTGACCCTTCCCGAGGGCGGTCGTGCGAACAGTTCGACCTGCGCATCGGCACGCGGCGCACCGTTGTAAAGCACCCGGATCGGCAAACCACCCGCCATGTTGTCGGTATAGGGGTTCGCCTCGGCCACGATCTCGGTCAAAAGCCCGACCTTTGCATCCCTGCCCGCGCCGTCACCCACCGCGATCAGGCTCTTGGCATGGCGGCTGTAAAGCTCGACAAATCCGCTTTCGGGCAGCCCGCGTGCGGCATGCTGGGCCAGAACACCGTCGAAATCCTTGTGCTCGACAAAATCCACGAATTTCTGCCATTCGTTATAGGTCAGTAGGTAATCGGTGGTCTGGTGGATGATCACGCACAACCCGTCCCGTGGGGCCGCTACATTCAAAGCAGGGCGATCCCCCGCGCGCCCCGGCACAGGCGCCAACCTACCGGCGCATTGCATGTCGAAGCGCTCGAAGCTGCGGTCAAGATAGGGTTGCTCTGCACCGGCAAAATTTTCTCCAACGCGCAGGGTTGCCACCAGAGTGCCATCCGACGCCACGGAATACTCGACGGGATCAATCCAGAACTCGTGCGCCGAAAGCGAGACCGGCAGACAGGCAAGCGCCAGCACGCTCAGAAAATTCGCAAATGTCATGCGGTTTTTTCCAGCTTGTGCTCTATGCCTCGTGCGAAATCGGTCATGCGTTTCTTGAACCTCTTGTTGATGTTCGACCGCGCCAGCTTGAGCGATTGCACAAGAAGCCGGGCTGACAACGTCTTGGGTGTCATCTTGAACACAACGCTCACCCGCGTCCGATTGGGCGACAACGGCACCAGTTCGATCAGCGTATTTGTCTCGAGCCCACCGGACGCACCTTCGAACTGCACCATGTTTGGCGCGTCATAGGCCGCCAGCGTGATCTTGGCAGTTCGCTCCTTGCCGCGAAACCGAAAGGTCGATTCCCACCCTTCGCCAATCGTTGGCTCGGCCCCTCGAAACTGTCGCCGCACGTCGATGCCGCGTCGCATGGCCTGCCGCTCCAATGCGTCGAAGGCCGTCAATTCCGCAAAGACATGCTCGATCGAAGCAGCCACATCCTCGGTTCCCGTCACTTGCATCGGATCGCCCCCGTTCGATACAGTTTCACCCAGAGTTGCCTCATTCCAGCGTATCGGCAAGCCAGTTGCGCAATAAAAAATGCGCGATGGCGCCTTTGCGCGCAGGCAGCAGCCCTGTTCTGAGGCCCGCCACCGCATCCATGACCTCCTCGCGGCTGACCCACAGCGCGTCCTCGATCTCGTTGGGATCAATCGTGATCTCTTCGCTGGTCGCAATGCCGTGGCACCCGAACATGAGCGACGCGGGAAACGGCCACGGCTGGCTGGAGAGGTAGCGCACCTCACCGACCCGCACACCTGCCTCTTCCCAGACCTCTCGGCGCACCGCAGCTTCGATGGCTTCGCCCGGTTCAACAAAGCCTGCGAGGCAGGAATACATCCCCTCGGGCCAGCCCGGCGATCGGCCCAGCAACACCTTGTTGCCATGGGTGATGAGCATGATGACCACCGGATCGGTGCGCGGGAAATGGCTGCCTCCGCAGGCCTGACAGACCCGTTGCCAGCCTGCTTGCGTCACATCGCTCGGCGCACCGCAGCGGGCGCAGAACCCATGTGTCTCGTGCCAGCCCATGATGGCTTTGGCGGTCGCTGCCAGCTCCGCATCACGCGCGCTCAGCGTCGTCATCACACCGCGAAGTTCGACAAAGCCATGATCCGCTGGCAGCGTCGGGTGGGTCTGCACGCTCTTGTCGACAAACGCGCCGATCTGGCTCAGATCGGTGTCAGGAACCCAGTCCGACAGATCATGCGCAAACCGGGCAGCCCCGTCTTCGCGACCCAGCAGGATCGGCATGCCGCGCGCCTCTTTCAGGATTGGATGATCCAGCGGCAACCGCACCAGAACGCAAGTGCCATCCGACTGGGTGACAAGCGGCTTGCCCTTCCACATCAGAATTGTCCTGGTCGCCGCATCCTGCAACAGCGCCGCAATCGCCGGGATGTCTGCCCTGAGTTCCGCCGCTCGATCCAGCCCCGAGCCGCCAAAAGTCACCTGTTCCGCGCTGCGCATTGCGTCCCACCCTTGCTGTCACGGATTGCGCTTGCCACGCGGGGACGGAAAGAACAATGCAGACCACTGGATTTGCCACGCGCGACGGGTTGCAATCCAGGCGGGGCTCTACTATTTGGATTGTCGAGAGGTTGGCGCGGGCAAGCACCTCGCCAACCCGGTCAGGTCCGGAAGGAAGCAGCCGTAACGAGCCCCGCTTGGGTCGTTGTCCAGCCTCTCACCTTACACCTCCTCAACGTGCTGCGAATGTTGGACTTCTGCATTATTCAGCGGCACGAGTCACGGGGTCTGTTTCACACCAGCCGCTTGATGTCGGGATAAAGCACGTCCGGACGGAGCGTGGCAGATGAAACATCCGTGTTACGGTCCCCGATGACTTGCGATCAATCATCGGTCTTCGCGAACTCGTCAAGCGGGTAGTGCCGAACGATATCAGACAGAAAGACCTCTTTGCCGTTGGTATTATCAATGTGTTCAGGTCGATCGAGCCACCTTTCAGCAGGTCGGGGGGCGGTCACATTATCAACGCCGATAATAGGCGTTGATCTCCTTGGAGGACCGCGAAAATGCGGTTCCCCTGAGATGCGGACAATCTTCACTTGCAGTTATTTTCGGGCGGCCTGCACTCCTGCTTTCAGCCCCAAAGCCATCACGGATTCAGCGACCGTTGTCAGCAGCTCTCCGCGATGACAACCGCACTTGACAAAGCAGGTCGTCACTTCCCTCATGCTTGGGTGGTAAGCCGATTGGAAGAACGATGCGTCAATGGGTGCTTCAGTCAAGTATCGTTCTGTTCCTGAGCCTTATCGCCGGTGGAGTTTCTGGATTGTTTGTCCTGGAGCAGCGGCGTTCAGATGCCGCAGTCGAGATCGAGGCGGTGCACAGTGAACTCGAATTGGCGCTGGCCACCCTGTCGGTGCGCATGTCCAGTATGGCGATCGCGCTGGAGCGCGCGCCCGCTCTGACGCCTTCGAGTTTCGCAGAGATTTACAAAGACGCGACTGAAATGATCAATCGAGTGCCGGAACGCGCTCTTGCGTTTATGCCGCAAATCGAATCGCGAAACGGGATCAACGATTTCATCGCTCTCCGAGACGGAGAATACGAACAGGCCGGTTACCCGGATTTTCAGTTGTTCCCGGCGGAAAATACGGATGTGCTTTTTCCTGTTCTTCTCGTCGAGCCCGAGACGAGCCGCGCAAACGTGTTCGGGTATAACATGGGTTCGAGCCCGGAACGATTGAGAGCCGCGCGAGATGCATTGGCACGCGGCGTCATGACGACATCCGCCCCCGTGACCCTGAGCCAGGACCAAGATTTATCTCAAGCCAGTTTTCTGATGCTCTACCCTGTCTATCTGCGTGAAGCAGACCCGGTGTTGGGCGCAACGGAGGCCGTAATTGGTGCAGGGATGACGCCGGCTGCCTTGCTCGCCGATCATGTGGTCCTGCATGACGAGCATGTGATGCGTATCGAGATCGAGATTGGGATTTCGGACACCGACTTGACGATTCTTGTCGGCAATGGCGCAGATGCCGACGCGCGGACGGTGACCCTGATCCACGACCTGGATATGCCGGTCATCCGGACGAACGGTTTCGACGTGCCGTTCCGGGCCAGCGTCTATTATAGCCCGACAGCTTCCGACGCAGTTTTCCCTTTGTTGGCCGCAGTGTTCATCGCGTTGTTGAGCACACTGGCATTGAGGGTGCTTTCGGCGCGCGCGAACGCCAAAAAGGACCTTGAAATCGCGCTCGCCCAAAGAGAAAGCGAATTGCGCGAAGCCTACCGCATTCAGGCACGATCACAGAGGATCGAAGCCTTGGGCCGACTGGTGGGCGGGGTCGCACACGATTTCAACAATATCCTGAGTGTCATTCTCGGCAATATCGAATTGTTGAGAGATGAGGGCGCAGCTCGGACAGACCCCGACCTTCTAGACGACGCCGAAAAGGCGACCATGCGCGGTGCGCATCTGACCCGTCAGCTTCTGTCCGTCGGCCGGCAGTCGCAACTCGAGCCGCAACGCATCGTGATTGCCAGCAGCCTTCAGGAAACGACGAACATGCTCCGTCGTGTTCTGCCCGAGTCCATCGACATCATAACCGTCCCTGCAGCGGGCTTATGGCCCGTCATGGTCGATCCGCATGGGCTGCAGAACGCGCTGCTGAACCTTGCCCTGAACGCGGGGGATGCAATGAGCGGACAAGGAAAGCTGACAATAGAGGCCGCGAACACGCGCATCACCCAAGACTACCTCAAAGAACGGCCGGACGAGGACATGTCGCCGGGGCGATACGTCGTCGTCTCGGTGTCCGACACCGGCGAGGGCATGACGCCAGACGTGGCCGATCGGGCGTTCGAACCGTTCTTCACCACAAAGCACATCACTGACGGGTCGGGGCTGGGGCTTCCTTCTGTGCTGGGCTTCTGTCGGCAATCCGAAGGCACCTGCCGAATCTACAGCGAACCCGGTGTCGGAACCACCGTGCGCATGTGGTTCCCCGCTGCCGAAACGGCGCATCAGGCAGAGGAGGACCAGCCGCCCGCGGTTGTTTCAACTGGGGACGGTGCACGAGTGCTTCTGGCGGAAGACGAGGACAGCGTCGCCCGAATCCTGGTCCGGCACCTTGACCGCTCGGGATACAGCGTCACACGTGTCCCGACCGGCGACGCGGCGTGGGCCGAGATCGAAGGAAAACGCAAATATGACGTGCTGATCACGGATCTGGTTATGCCCGGCGCGATTCAGGGGGCGGAACTGGCCAGACGGGTCGAGCACAAACACCCTCGGATGAAGCTTCTCCTTATTTCAGGGTATCCACAGGAAGCCGCTATCGAAGGCAACGGCGTAGCGACGCGCCATCCGGTTTTGACAAAGCCGATACCCCGCGACGATCTGCTGGCAATGCTTGATTCACTTCTCTCGCAGGATTGATGAAATTGAGCGGAACCAATCAGCCCGTCCTCACGGAACTGCAGAGATCGCAGCTCCCTAGGTGCTCAGTCGAGGCGTCGGAGGTGGCGAGACTATGAACATAGACATACTGCATTGGAAAAAGACGAAGATGCCCCTGTGACCACCATGCCACAACATGAGCTACCATCGCAGCCATAAACCGGCACCATGCTCATTGAACAGGCCCTTGTTTCTAGGATATTTATTATCCGAAGAGGGATGCTCTCTCACCTCACATCCACTTCATCACGCTGCGATACCTTTGAAGACAGCCAAACGCCCCGTAAAGCGCTGGCCATCCCCAGGACCAAGCTGGCTAACCCTGCAGCCACATGGTCAGCGCCGTGCCGATCAGCAAAAGCAATGCAACAGCCCCCGTGATTTTGGTTTCCATGCCAAGGTGATTTTCGCTCTGGCCGGTCGCCTGATGGCGCCAGATTTCGCGCAGCAAAACCACGAGAAGCACCGACAGCGGCAAGAAGAACAAAAGCGCAAATGTATTTTCGATCATTTGGCGCGGTCCCCCCGTGCACCGAACGCACCCAAGCCTGCGAGGGAAAATTCCGTGTCACGCAGCGACCCGGCGAAAGCCGAAGAAGCCGGCACGTTTGTTCGAATTGAGAAGAAACCAAACCACGCTTTCGGGTTGGTCAGACCAGCTGCGGGAATAGCGCGTTCCCCAAGCGAGTGAACAAGAACCTCATGCCTGTGCGGCGTCACGATCAAATTCTCCAAGCCCGGATGCGCCGGGCGCGATTCGCCACTGAACGATGCAAGATCGGCCCCCCCATCCGACGACAGGCCGGCGCCATTGCATGTCTGGCTGCGAAGAGATCATGCGCAAACCGATCGCGCGCAAGGGCCGGTCGCAAATAAAAATTCCGGACGCCCGAGCTTGTCACCTCGGGATCGGCGGCTTCCCGACACGCAATTCGAGGCGCTCGTCCGTGTCAGTCCTCGTGACGCAGGAACACCGCCGGTTCACGCGTGGCGGCAAGGGCCCATGCCATCTGTTCTTCTGTCTCGACAGCGCAGGGCCGGACGTGTCGCAGCCGGTTCAAGGCGTCATCCGCCGCTTCGCCCATCTCGATCATCAGCCGCAGCGCCACCATGCCGGACCGCCCACACCCGCCGCGACAATGCACCAGCACACGTCCTCCACCCGTCAGGGCGCGCCGCGCAGACCTGCTGACCTCGGGCCATGCGTCCTCGAACTCTGCATCGGGAACGCCGAAATCATGGATCGGCAAATGTTCCCAGCGGGTTCCACTGTCCGAAAGGGTACGCCACAATCCTGCTGCCCCTGCCGAAACGAGTTCCACCTCAGTCACTAGGGACATCACGATCGACGGCTTCCATGCGATGATATGCTTGATGTCGCCGGTAAAGTCGCCTTCCCCGCCCGGGATCGGCGAAATGGCAAGAATGCCCTGTCCGACCGACACCGCGTAGACGATCATCTCACGGTCTTTCGCGCCTCGAACGAGACGCCACAGCAGATGCCACCGATGTGCAACACCGTGATAAACATGTGCTCGCACAAAGGTCGGCTACAAAAATATTCTTCGAACTTCCGGCTGCCGCGACTGCCCTTCAGACGCATCTCATACCCCCATCCCTTGGGGTTCCATGATACACAAGCCGCCCGCGCGGGATAGCCCCATCAATCGGCGTGGCGGATCACCTTGGCGAGCGCTGCGAAGATCTGGGCGTTGGCGCACAGAACCGCGCCATCTTCCAAAGGCACCTGCCCCGGACGCACCCCTTCGACCAAGGCGCCCGCTTCGGCTGCGATCAAAAGCCCCGCCGCCAGATCGGTCACCGCACCTTCGCGCTGCCAGAATCCGTCGAACCGACCCGCCGCAACATAGGCCAGATCCAAAGCCGACGATCCCGAGGCCCGCATGCCCGAACATTCCGGCATCACCCGTGCGAGATCCTTCAACGTGGCAGGCAAGGTCCGCTTCACGCTGAAAGGCACCGCGTGGCCCAGCACCGCCTCGACCAGCTTGGTCCGGCTCGACACACGCATCCGCTTGTTGTCGTTCAGCCAGGCGCCCTGCCCCTTTTCGGCATAGAACATCTCGTCCTTTGCGGGGTCGAACACCACCGCGGACACGATCTGCCCCTTGTGCTCCAGCGCCATGGACACAGCGAAATGCGGCTGCCCGTGCAGGAAATTCGCTCTGCCCTCCATCGGGTTCACGATCCAGCGGCGCGTCGGGTCTTCGCCCTCAGTCTCGCCCGTCGGGTCGACATAGCCGTAGGTGCCGCGTGCGCCCGTCAGGTCATCGCGCAGGATGGCCCCTGCCGCCGCCGAAGCGCGCGTCACAAACTCCGCCGCGTTCGCGGCAGACGTCTGCAGGTTCTCGACCTCGCGGAAGTCCTTGTTGAGCGACCGACCCGCCTTGCGGGCGGCTTTGATCATGATGTTGAGATTGGCGCTACCCTGCATCATGGGCCTCCGGCTGTTCGGGATCAGACCGGGCGTATAAGCGGGACAGCCACCAATGCCAAGGGGTTGCTGGGTGGTGACGGAATTTCACGACATTTTCAGACGTGTATCATTCCTTCTCTTTCATTGGCAACTTTGTCTATTGGTAGGGCTGAACCTGCCAAGGTGTGCCGGTTTTGATGATCGCATTGGCGATTATGACCAACCTTCGTGCGATTGCGATGATGACCAGTTTGTGCAGCTTTCCGCGCTCTTTCAAACGTTTTGAGACCGGCTTGAGAATTGGATTGTGACAGGCGGCCGCGTGGGCAGCTTGGAATAGCACATGTCGCAGAGACCTTCGTCGTCCGCATTCGTTCTGCGGCCCCGCATCGCCCCGCTGTCATCTGGGACTGGAGCAAGGCCGGTGATGGCAGCGGCTTCGCCGGACGTCATTCGACCGAGCTCGGGCAATTCAGCGATCAACATCGCAGCAGATACGGGCCTAATTCCGGGGACTGACCGTAGAAGGTTCGCCTTTGCAGCAAGTGGCTTTGTCTGTGTAATTAAGCTTTCGATCTTTCTTTCGATGACAGAGAACTGGGCGTTGAGCACATCTTGAAGATCATCATCCATGCCCTCGACGTCGGCAGATCTGAAACGACAATCAAAATATGACCATAGAGGCTCGCTAAGCCATTGATATTATTTATCCCAAAGCCGTGAAAATCCGCTGATTTGACCATTTGACAACCAAATCGTGACCGTCAACCAACATGACAAAAATCAAACGTGCAATCGGCCAGAGGTCCCTATTAAAAACATAGGGCACAGGTTTGATCGACACAAACAAAAAAAGACCGCCCAAGGGCGGCCTTTTGGAACTGTCCAATGTTGCGGACTACTCCAATCTTCATTTCGACGGTGATCTTCTACGACGTCTCAAGATTTGGAATGTCAGAGACTCGATAGAGGTCGAGTCCGATATCGATTTTCCCCAGAACGGGCTTTATCCCCTTTTTCTTTAGACCCCATGATCGCGGAGTGAGCCGACTGGTTCGGTGGTCTCTCCCGCGGCATTCTCCGTTCGAGGGTTGCTCC
>JBGRQD010000022.1:0-63001 GCA_041725935.1 Pelagibaca sp. | reverse complement strand
GGCTGCTGCACGCTCCAGTCCACAATCCCCCGCAACCCAAAAGAAAGCCCCGCAGAAGACGTCTGCGTTCCAAATACGTCGGTCAAGGGTCCCATGCCCCACTCCACTCATCCAAAACGCCCCCGGGGAGGGTGATGGCGGGGCAGGTGTGAATGGGGTCTTAAAAACCGGAATTTCGGAAAATTGTATGTTTGTCAAAACGGTGATGTGCCGCCCAGACTGCGGGCTGTTCTTTGGAAAAAAACAGAGCAGGCGCAAGGGGTTGCGTGTTGTGGGGGCCGCACAGAAAGTGGTGCTGGTACGCCTGTTGAAGCATTGGCGGATTTTGAGACAAGTCTGCTACACCACTCAAAAGACCGCGCCTGTGGGCACTAAGTTCAGACCTGATGTAACAAGCACATCAGAGCGCTGCAGGTGTCCGAAAACGAACCTGATTTATGTCCGGCGCAGTTTGATCACCACGTTGACGCTGGAAATCTCGGCCCCTTCGGGCGGGCGGGGAAGGCGGGCGATCTCAAGCTGATCAGCCGGGGCATCTGTCAGGCGGCCTTCGTCTTCCCAGAAGAAATGTGGGTGATCGTGGGTGTTGGTGTCGAAGTAGCTGCGCGCGCCATCTACTGTGACTTCCTGCATCAACCCGGCGTCGCAGAAGGCGCGCAGCGTGTTGTAGACCGTGGCCAAAGAAACCTGTTCGCCCGTGTTCTGTACAGCGGCAAACAAGCTTTCGGCAGTCACATGGCGGTTTTTTCCGTCCCCAACCAGCAAGGACGCCAGTGCCACGCGTTGCCGGGTCGGGCGCACGCCACCCTTGGACAACCATTCGGTTCCGCGGTCGATGGATCGTAGAGACATGCCAAATTCGCTCCTTGTCAGTAAAGTATATAGGGCGCGACAGTCGCAGTGTTCAAATAAATTTCTTGCAACAACTTGTCTCAGGCCGCTCGGAGCGGCGGGCTTGCACGCCCGGCAGACGCAATGATAGGGAAAGCAGACTTTTGCCAACCATCCCGGGAGCCTTGTCGAACATGACTGAATTTCCTCGCAGCTTCGACCGTGACGCCCTCTTGAAATGCGCGCGCGGGGAACTTTTCGGGCCGGGCAACGCGCAGCTTCCCGAGCCACCGATGCTGATGATGGACCGGATCACCGACATTTCCGGCGATGGGGGTGCGCATGGCAAGGGCCATGTGGTGGCCGAGTTCGACATCAAACCCGACCTGTGGTTTTTCGAGTGTCATTTTCCGGGCAATCCGATCATGCCAGGCTGTCTGGGGCTGGACGGTCTGTGGCAGCTGACCGGCTTCAACCTCGGCTGGCGCGGCTGGCAGGGGCGCGGCTATGCGCTGGGTGTCGGTGAGGTCAAGCTGACCGGCATGGTGCGGCCAGATCGCGAGATGCTCACGTATCACGTCGATTTCACCAAGGCGATCCAGACCCGCCGACTGACCATGGGGGTTGCCGATGGCCGCGTCGAGGCGGATGGCGAAACCATCTACCTGGTCAAGGACATGAAGGTCGCGCTGTCGGAAAGCTGAGCCGGGCCGTCTCTGAATGCCGCAACCATTGGCCGCATTCGCGTCTTGATTGACATTTTTGCGCTGAACAGCGTCTTATGGAGGAAAGCTTTTTGATCTGACATTACAGTCATGAGGTTTCACATGTGCGATAGCGACGACTGGACTGTACAAAAGTCGAAGTCAGCCAAAAAGAAAGATCGCTACAAGGTTCCCGAGACATCGGGCAGTTCCGAGCACAAAACCCTTCAGGAAAAGTTTCTGCAAACTGCAATTTCACAGGCCGAAAGCGTATACAAAACAAGGCGCGGGGCCTTGCAGGAGGGCAAGGTCGGATGTGCGATGTTCTATCTCGTCAACGACCAAGAGCTTACGTTTCTCTATGACACAAGCCACTCAGATCGCGGTAAGCGAGCAAACCTGCGAGCCTTGCGCGACGTTTCGAAAGTGGCACGTGACAAGTTGACGGTGTGTGCGGAAGAGCACATCATCGCTGAAAATCCGGACAAAGTTTTTCTGTTTTCTCTAGCTTTCAGGCATGATCGCGTCATCCCACCCTGTAGTAACCGGAAGGGAGCAGGAAAGGGCGGTTGTTCACTCCTGCTTGCGTCGCGCAACATACTGGACTTGTCAAAACATCTCTAGCGGATGAGCACAGTTGCAGCGGGCGGACGTTTTTCTTGCCGACCTGTCATCATTTCCTTGGCCCCCGGCTGAACACCATCTTCTGATTGGCCAGCTTGTCGCGGTCGCCGGTCCACGCGTAACACAACAGCGCCGGGTTCTGTTCGGCAACAGTGATGCGGTGGCGCTGCTGCGGTGGGTTGAAGATCAGAGATCCGGGCGCATAGACGCCCTGATCGTTTTCCGACACGGCGCCTGACAGGCAGATATAGCTTTCCGAGATGCCGTCATGGGCATGGGCCGGATAGGTACATCCCGGCGCGAACAGCACGAGGCCCAGGATCACCTCGTCGGTGATCACCGGACCGGTGGGGCCGACGAGTTCGGCATAGGCATATTTGCGCTCCAGCCCGCGGGGGACTTTTTCGTAGCCATATTGCCAGACGAGATGATGCTGCACGCTTTCCAGCGCCCGGATGAAGGGGGCGTGACGTTCCATGCGCCCATTGTCGAGCGCGCGGCGCCAATGGGCGGTCACTGGCTTGCTCACCGCCGCATGTTCCTGCACCTCGGCATTGGCCTTTATCACCCGACCGATTCCGTCGCGCACGGTCTTCTGGTGGCTGCGGATCAAGGCGCTGCCTCCTGCGGACAGGCGACGGTACAGCTCGTAGTAATCCCGAAGCAGATACAGCCAGTCGGGGCAGTCCTGAAGGCGCTGTTGGTCGGTCACGGGTGACACCTCCTTGGCTAAAGCTGGGCGTCCCGCTGTGTCAGCCAGGATTGCCAGTGATGCAAGTGTCGTCTTGGTCGCGCCAAAGAGGTGCTTTGGAAAACATGAAATCCTCCGGTGAGGGACCTAGGATGCAACCCGTTCAGGAAAGACGCGTTTTTGCCCGCGCGGATTGCTGCGTCCGGTAAAGTTGGTTCCGCGGGCGTCCTGTGCCCTTGGAAACCCTTGCTCCTCTGCGCCAGCTTCCCTACACACGCGTGCAACAATTGTAAGGAGCCGTGATGCGCCGTGTTGTCGTGACAGGATTGGGAATTGTTTCGTCCATTGGGAACAATACCGAAGAGGTGGCCGCGAGCCTGAAGGCGGGCCGGTCGGGAATCACAGCGAATGCCGACATGGCAGAGCATGGCTTCCGGTCGCAGGTGGCCGGGGCGATTGACCTCGACGTGTCAGAGCATGTGGACAAGCGCACGCTGAGGTTCATGGGGCCGGGCGCGGCTTATGCCCATATCGCGATGGGACAGGCAATTGCGGATGCAGGGCTGACACCGGACGAGGTGGTGAATCCGATGACCGGCCTGATTGCCGGTTCGGGTGGCCCGTCGACCAGCGCGATGCTGGCCGCGCACCAAACCGTTCTCAAAACCGGCGGAACCAAGCGGATCGGGCCTTTTGCCGTGCCAAAGACCATGTCCTCGACGGTCAGCGCGAACCTTGCGACCGCCTACCAGATCAAGGGAATGAACTTTTCGATCACCTCTGCCTGCTCGACCTCGCTGCATTGCATTGGCATGGCGGCGCAACAGGTGGCGCTCGGGGCGCAGGACGTGATGTTCGCGGGTGGTGGCGAGGAGCTGGATTGGACATTGTCCTGCCTCTTCGACGCGATGGGCGCGATGTCGTCCAAGTACAACGATACTCCGGAAAAAGCGTCGCGCGCGTTTGACGCTGGCCGCGACGGGTTCGTGATCTCGGGCGGTGGCGCGATGGTGGTTCTCGAACCGCTGGAGCGAGCCTTGGCGCGCGGAGCGACGATCTATGCCGAAGTCACTGGCTTTTCGGCCACATCCGACGGGGCCGACATGGTGGCACCGTCCGGCGAAGGTGGCGAACGGGCGATGCGCGGGGCGCTCAAGTCTCTGCCGGAAGGCCGAAAGGTCAGCTATATCAATGCGCATGGCACCTCGACGCCCGTGGGCGATGTGGGCGAGATCGAAGCGGTCCGCCGCGTCTTTGGCGAGGGAAGCACACCGCCCGTCAGTTCGACCAAGTCGATGACCGGGCACAGCCAAGGGGCCACGGGCGCGCAGGAGGCGATCTACTGCCTGCTGGCTCTGCGTGATGATTTCATCATCCCCTCGATCAACGTGGAAACGCTGGACCCTGCGCTGAAACCCGAAGAGATTGCGACCAAGCTTGAGGAAAATGCAGGGCTCGACACGGTGATGACCAATTCCTTCGGGTTTGGCGGTACCAACGGGTCAATGCTCCTGTCGAAATATTTGGATCGAACATGACCGGACAGATGCAGGGCAAGCGCGGCCTGATCATGGGTGTTGCGAACGAACGCTCGATCGCGTGGGGAATCGCCAAGGCGATGGCCGAGGCGGGGGCCGAGCTTGCCTTCACCCACCAAGGAGAGGCGTTCGGCAAGCGTCTTGAACCGCTCGCGGCCAGCGTCGGGTCGGATTTCATGGTCGATGTTGATGTGACCGACGACGCATCGCTGGATGCCGCGTTCGATCAACTGGCCGCACGCTGGCCGACGATTGATTTCGTGGTTCACGCCATCGCCTTTTCCGACAAGTCGGAGTTGCAGGGTCGCGTTCTGAACACGAGCCGGGCGAACTTCATGAATTCGCTTGATATTTCCGCCTACAGCTTCATCGACGTGGCGCGGCGCGCGCATCCGCTAATGGTGGAAAACGGCGGCACATTGCTGACGCTGACCTATATGGGCTCAACCCGCGTGACGCCGAATTACAACGTAATGGGAATTGCCAAGGCTGCGTTGGAAGCATCGGTGCGTTACTTGGCCAACGATCTTGGTCCCGAAGGTATCCGCGTCAACGCAATCAGTCCCGGACCCATGAAAACCCTTGCAGGGGCAGCCATCGGCGGTGCGCGCAAGACTTACAAGCACACCGACATGAACGCGCCTCTGCGGTCCAACGCGACGCTCGAAGCGGTGGGCGGCACGGCGGTCTACCTTGCCTCGGATGCTGGCGCTTTCACCACCGGAGAGATCGTCCGCGTCGATGGTGGCTTCCACGTTCTGGGGATGCCGCAATACGAGCATCTTTGATCCGTCAGGGAACTCCGCTTTCGGTTGTTCGTTAAGCTCCGCAAAGGAGACATCGCGCGAATGACCTATACTTTGACGCTGCAAAGCATCGAACCCGTGACCCACGACACCAATCATCTGGTGTTCAACAAACCTGACGGCTACGAATACACGCCCGGTCAGGCCTGCGACTTTGCGCTGGCCAAAGACGGCTGGCGCGATGAACAGCGCCCCTTCACCTTTACCGGCCTGCCGACGGATTCAACTCTGGAATTCGTCATCAAATCCTATCCAGACCATGACGGCGTGACCAAGCGGATCGCTGATCTGAAGATGACCGACCAGGTCGAGATCACCGATGCGTGGGGTGCCATCGAAGACAAGGGACCGGGTGTGTTCATCGCGGGTGGTGCCGGTATCACACCCTTCATCGCGGTACTGAAACGCCGCTTGCAGACGCACGGGACGCTGGAAGATTGCCAGTTGGTCTTTTCCAACAAGACCGAAAAGGACATCATCCTGCGCGACGCGTTCAACTCGATGCCGGGGCTGACCTGCCATTTCATCGTGACCGACGAACCCGACAGCGAGCTTGCGCGCGACCGTATCGACAAGGACTATCTTGCGCCCATCGTGGCCGAGGCGGACGGTCCGTTCTACATCTGTGGGCCGGAACCGATGATCGATGACATCAAAACTGCGCTTCACGACCTCGATGTGTCCGAGGATCGGATCATTACCGAGGATCTGGATTAATCCGGATTTCTTTGCGGGGCGTAGAATGTCCCGTTTCACCCCTCAGATCACGGCGCTGTGGAAGGCTGCCGGACCCATTTTGCAAATCAGGTAATTTGACATGGATAGAGATGTTTCGTTACGACCCGGCGACATAAGCGAGGCGGACGCCACCGCGATTTTCAGCGCGTCCACCATCGCCATGGTGCTCACCAATCCGCGCCTGCCCGACAACCCAATTGTCTATGTCAACCGCGCCTTCGAACGGCTGACCGGCTACACGTCCGAAATGGCACTGGGCCGGAATTGCCGGTTTCTGCAGGGGTCGCAGACAGAGCCCGCCGCGGTGTCCGAACTGCGCCGGGGCATTGCGAACCGCGAGGAAGTCTCGATGGTGTTGACCAACGTGCGCTCCAACGGAGACCCGTTCCTGAACGCGCTCCTGATCTCGCCAGTGATCGACAACAACGGAGAGCTTGTCTATTTCGTTGGCCTCCAGAGCGAGGTCGAGACCGACCGGCAAGCCGAACGGCTAAAGCAATTTGAAACCGTAACCGCCGAGATCCAGCACCGGGTCAAGAACCACCTGTCGATGATCCTTGGCCTGATCCGCATGAAGGCGCGCAACAGCTCCGCACCCGACGAATTCAAGGACCTGTCGCGCCGCGTCGAAAGCCTGCAATTGCTCTACGAGGAAATGTCGGCCGCAACGCTGGAACGCAATGACGGCAAGATCAAGCTGGGCGCCTATCTGGGCCGCGTGGCGAATGCCATTGCCTATCTCGACAGCCGCGCGGGTGTGCGCATGAACATCCATGTGGAACCGCTGATGGTCGATACCGAAACTGCGGTGCGAATCGGTCTGATCCTGTCCGAAGTGCTGACCAACGCGATGCAGCACGCGTTTCGCGACCAGACGTCCGGTCTGGTGGAACTGCGTGTCATGCGCACCGACAATGGCGGCATGCGCGCGATGGTGACGGATGACGGGATTGGCCTGCCTGATGGCGTGACATGGCCCAACTCGGACGGTCTGGGGGGCCGCATCGTGCAGGGGCTTTGCGATGGACTGCAGGCAACGCTTCAGGTCACGCGCGGTGCTGTGGGCACGATCGTTACGCTGGATGTGCCCGTCGCCGATTGAATTCCGTTAGAACCACTGGCCTGATTCCATCAGTCCCAAATCCAGCAATTGCCGCGAATGCCATTCGAACGGCACCGAGTTGTGCCACCGGAAGGTGTCGATCTCGAAGGCCGATCCCGGGTTCCGCTTGAGAGCCTTGGCTGTCCGGAACGTCGCCACAGCCGCCGTCAGGTTGTTGTGCCACGGGCAGGCATAGGTGTTGTATTCTTCGTCGGTGAATGTGTGATCGGCCCGCAGCTCCAGCCCCGGTTTTGCGCGGAACAGCGCGATCCGGTCGATCTTGCGCCGCTCGGGTGGCACGTGTTCCTCGTAACGCCAGCGCAGCCCGCCAAAGAAATCAAGTTGCCGCTCCTTGGGATAGGTCGTCACCGGATCGGCCCGTCCCAACGCGTAATAGCCTGAACGGTCCATATAGGCATTGTCGATGCTGACCGCGTTTGGATGCGTATCCAAGTCACCCGCGTAGAGGTCGATGGCATAGCACAGCATCGCATCGCGCCGTTCCTCGGTGTGAAAGGCAAGCAATTCCCCGATGGTGCGGGTCTCGCAGAATGGGAAAAACAGGTACTCCGCATTGTAGCACAGGTAGATCCACACACCCGGTGCCTTTGCGATGATGGCATTCACGATCTCTTCGCGATTGCCGCGCTGTGCGATGTCGTTGTCGACGCGAATGACCTGATCCGCGATATCCTCTGCCAGATCAAATTCTGCGGGCATGAACAGAATGTTGCTTTTGAAGCCAAGATGCAGGTTGTGCCGTACCGTGCTGTCGATCTCGACCGCGTCCTCGGCAAAGACCAGCGCAATCGGCCCCTTGGCCAGCGCGCCGGGGCTTTGGGAAAGAAATTCGTTGATGCCTGTAAAGCGCATGAGGGGGCCTCTGCGGGGGTTTTGCACAGACTCGATGAAAAATCCGTGCATTGCAAGACAGGGGTGAGATGCGGTATCGCGACGCCCTGAACCTGCCCCGGAGGATTGGCCCGTGTCCGAACCGAAGAAGCTGTATATCAAGACCTATGGCTGTCAGATGAACGTCTATGACAGCGAACGCATGGCCGAGGCGCTTGGCGGGCAGGGATATGTCGAAACGCTGACTCCCGAAGATGCGGACATGATCCTCCTGAACACCTGCCATATCCGGGAAAAGGCGGCGGAAAAGGTCTATTCGGAGCTGGGCCGCTACAAGGGACTCAAGGCCGAAAAGCCCGATCTCAAGATCGGTGTCGCAGGCTGTGTCGCGCAGGCAGAGGGGCAAGAGATCATGCGCCGTCAGCCGATGGTCGATCTGGTGGTCGGCCCGCAAAGCTATCACCGCCTGCCCGAACTTGAAGCCAAGACGCGCAACGGGGAAAAGGCGCTCGACACGGATTTCCCGGAAGAGGACAAGTTCGAGGTTCTGAAGAACCGCCCCAAGGCGAAACGCGGCCCGACCGCGTTCCTGACGGTGCAGGAAGGCTGCGACAAGTTCTGTGCCTTCTGCGTCGTGCCCTATACCCGCGGGGCCGAGGTCAGCCGCCCCGCCGACCGCATCCTGCATGAAGCGCGCGACCTGGTCGATCGCGGTGTTCGCGAGATCACGCTGCTGGGCCAGAACGTCAATGCCTATCACGGCGCAGGGCAGGGTGGCGACTGGTCGCTGGCCCGCCTGATCTGGGCGCTCAACGACATCGACGGGCTGAAGCGCATCCGCTTCACCACGAGCCACCCCAACGACATGACCGACGAACTGATCGAGGCGCACGCCTCTTGCTCGAAACTCATGCCCTATCTGCACCTGCCCGTGCAATCCGGCTCCGACCGTATCCTCAAACGCATGAATCGGCAGCACACGGCGGAAAGTTACCTGGCGATCATCGAAAAGCTGCGCAAGGCGCGCCCCGATCTGTTGCTATCCGGCGACTTCATCGTCGGCTTCCCGGAAGAGACCGAAGCGGATTTCCAGGCCACCTTGGACATCATCCGCGCGTCGAATTACGGCTATGCCTACAGCTTCAAATACTCCACCCGCCCCGGCACGCCAGCTGCCGAACGCGACCAGCTTCCCGAAGACGTCAAGGACGACCGCCTGCAGCGCCTGCAAGCCCTGATCTTCGAACAGCAAAAGGCGGTGCAGGACGCGATGGTCGGCAAGACGGTCGGCGTTCTGTTCGAAAAGCCCGGCCGGTTTCCGGGCCAGATGGTCGGAAAATCCGATCATCTGCACGCGGTCCATGTTCAGGCTGACGGGGTCCAACCCGGTGATCTGCGCCAGGTCAGGATCATCGATTCGGGGCGCAATTCGCTCAAGGGCGCGTTGGTGGAATGACACATCATCTGTGGTGAGCACGCGATATGTTGAGGTTGCCTCTTTCCTGAACCGCAGTCTTTGGTAGTATGCCGATGAATCAGCGGGTCAAAGCCGCGCTGAACATCGGTGTCAGGAGATGCGGGAATGGTAAGGCGGGTGTCCGCATTGGTAATCAGTATCGTGCTGGCCGTGCCGCAGATCGCGTCTGCACAGCAGGCCGAACGCTATGTCCCCGGCATCTGGATCGACCCCGACGGCTGCGAACATTGGGTGATGGATGACGGTGTCGAAGGCTTCATGAGCCCGCATCTGCGCCGCAATGGCACACCCGTCTGCCACACTGTCAGCCGCTGCGCGGTTGTGCCCACCGACACCATGTTCGCCACCGGCAGCGCCACGATCGCACCGGGCGGGACCGACAGCCTGCGCCGCTTCTTCGCCGGCAACCCGGCCAATGGCTTTGTCATCGAAGGCCACACCGACAGCCGTGGCTCCGACGCCTCCAACATCGCGCTCAGCGAACGTCGCGCCCGTGCGGTGGGGCAGGTCGCCCAGCAGGCGGGCGCCCGCGTCTACTCGGTGCGCGGTTTCGGCGAGAGCCGCCCGGTCGCCAGCAATGCAAATGCCGCCGGAATGGCACAGAACCGCCGGGTGGACATCCTGTGCCTGCGCTGAGGAACACCGCCATGATCCGTGTCATCATCGTCGCCGGTCTTTGTACCGCCCTCGCCGGATGTGAAAACGTAGGGGAAAGCAAAAGCGTTGATCGCGGCTTTGATGCCAAACCGCTCAGCCAGTTGCAGGCCGGTATCTGGATCGACCCGAACGGCTGTGATCACTGGATCATCGACGACGGTGTCGAAGGCTACCTGTCGCCACGGCTCAACCGGGATGGAACGCCGGTTTGTTCGGGCAACACATCAGAAAGCAACACGGCGATTGGGAACTTCAAAGGGGGCTCCGCGTTCGGAGACGTATTGTGACGGGAAGGGTGACCGCTTGCACTGCGTGACGGAACTTGACACCCTGATCCTGACACCTTTGCACCGGAGACCCGTGTGACCACAGACACCTTGTCAGAAGCGCTTGTAGAATTCCCAGATAACCGTTTGCTCATCGACCTTTGCGGCGAATACGATCGCAATCTCACCGAAATCGAAACCCGGCTCGGGGTGCAGATTCTGCGCCGGGGGAATCAGTTGACGATCCATGGCCCGTCCGACGCGCAGGCCGAAGCACGCGACGTATTGCTGGCGCTTTACCAGCGGCTCGAACAGGGGCGCACCGTGTCACCCGGTGATATCGACCGCGAATTCCGCATGGCCCCCGACGATCCCGGCCCCGATGCTCAGATCGAAATGTTCGAAGGCGGCCCGGTCGAGATCAAGACCCGCAAGAAACTGGTGGAACCCCGCACCGACGCGCAAAAGGCCTATGTGCGGTCGCTTTTCGAGAACGAACTGGCTTTCGGTATCGGTCCCGCGGGCACCGGCAAGACCTACCTCGCCGTCGCCGTGGGCGTGAACATGTTCATCACCGGACAGGTCGACAAGATTATCCTGTCGCGTCCGGCTGTCGAGGCGGGCGAGAAGCTGGGCTACCTGCCGGGCGACATGAAGGACAAGGTCGATCCCTACATGCAGCCGCTCTACGACGCGCTGAACGATTTTCTGCCGGGCAAGCAGCTTGCCAAGATGATCGAGGAAAAGACCGTCGAGATCGCACCTCTCGCCTTCATGCGTGGTCGCACGCTCTCCAATGCCTTCGTCGTCCTCGACGAGGCGCAGAACGCCACGTCGATGCAGATGAAGATGTTTCTTACCCGTCTCGGCGAAGGTTCGCGCATGGTCATCACCGGCGACCGTACCCAGATCGACCTGCCGCGCGGCGTCGCGTCGGGGCTTGCCGATGCCGAACGACTGCTCAAGACCATCCCCAAGATCAGCTTCAACTACTTCACCTCCAAGGACGTGGTCCGACACCCGCTTGTGGCCGCGATCATCGAAGCTTACGAGAAAGACGCTGAATCGCCCTGAGCGATGTCTTGCCCCAGACCTGCCAGGGGTCTGGGTGCCGCCTCCAATGGATGACCCGTGACTCCACTGACTGACATCGTGATCGAAGACCCCCGCTGGGACGTGGCGGGGCTGGACAGTCTGGCCGAAAACGCGGCGGTCAACACGCTGGTATTCCTTGGTTTTCCGGTCGAAGGCTACGAGATCGCGGTGCTGGCCTGCGATGATGCGCGCATCGCCGAACTGAACTCCGAATTTCGCGAAAAACCCACGCCCACCAATGTGCTCAGCTGGCCCTCCAGCGACCTTGCCCCGGACGAGGATGGGGGCCAGCCAAGCCCGCCACCGCCCCCCGATCCGATGATGGGCGAAAGCCTAGGCGACATCGCCATCGCCTATGACACCTGCCTGCAAGAGGCCGACGCGGCGGGCAAGACATTGCACGATCACGTCACCCATTTGATTGTTCACGGCGTGTTACATCTTCTGGGATATGATCATGTTCGTGACCGCGATGCCACGCTCATGGAAGGGTTGGAATCCAGCATACTTGGCAAAATGGGTATTGAGGACCCATATAGGGAATAGTACGGGCCTTTTGGCCTTCACCGGAACAGGAAAAAATGGGCGACAACGACGACTCGTCTAACGCAGCGCATCGCGCGCGTGAGATGACAGAAACTCAACCGGGACGTGGATTCTTTTCCCGTCTGCGTAGGTGGCTAGGTGGAACGGCACAGGTGGTCGACACATCGCCAGAGCCGGAAATCATCCGGTCAATGTCTCCGATCGATGGCATGATGAACCTGCGCCGCATGCGCGTCGA
The DNA here is from genome assembly GCA_041725935.1 of Pelagibaca sp. GTDB lineage: Bacteria > Pseudomonadota > Alphaproteobacteria > Rhodobacterales > Rhodobacteraceae > Marivita. The sequence goes on along the minus strand of JBGRQD010000022.1, from coordinate 50,836 downwards.
AGATGTCGCGGTGCCACGCGCCGACATCACGTCCGTGCCGGACAACATTACCCTGCCGGAACTGGTCGACGTCTTCCGCGAAAGCGGACTGACACGCCTGCCGGTCTATAGCGGCACGCTCGACACGCCTGTAGGCATGGCGCATCTCAAGGACCTCGCGCTCAAGCACGGCTTCAACGGCATGAGCGCCGATTTCGATCTGGCCCACATGACGCGCCCACTTTTGTTCGTGCCGCCCTCCATGCCCATCGGCGTGCTGCTGTCCAAGATGCAGACCGAACGCCGGCACATGGCACTGGTGATCGACGAATATGGCGGCGTCGACGGTCTCGTGACCATCGAGGATCTGATCGAACAGGTCATCGGGGAAATCGAGGACGAACATGATCTGGATGAAGACCATAATTTCACCCGCGAAAAGCCGGGGGTCTACATGGCCTTTGCCCGCACCCCGCTCGAGGAATTCGAGGCCGAGATCGGGCTGAACCTGACCGATCACGACGACATCGACGGAGAGGAAATCGACACGCTGGGTGGTCTGGTCTTCATGCTGGCTGGTCACGTTCCTGCACGCGGAGAGGTGGTTCCCCATCCCGAAGGCCCGGAATTCGAGGTGATCGACGCTGATCCGCGCCGGATCAAACGGATGCGGGTCCGGCTCAAGACGACGGCTGCCAGCGACTCCGCCCGCGCCCGCGAGCTTGCCGAGCCTGCTCCAGCCGCCGCGCGCTCCGCCTGATCCATGCGTGTCTTTCGCCGCCTTGGCGCAGTGTGTCTTGGTGGCGTCTTTGCCTTGGGTCAGGCCCCCTTTGACCTTTGGGCGTTGGCGCTGGCCGCTCTGGTCGGCCTTCTGTATCTCGCACGGAGTGACTTGAGCGCACGATCTGCCGGCTGGACAGGATGGTTGTTCGGAACCGGGTATTTCGCCCTGTCGATGCATTGGATCGTTGAACCCTTTGCCGTGGATGCAGCCACCACAGGCTGGATGGCGCCCTTTGCGCTGATCGGATTGGCGGCGGGTCTGGCGCTTCTCTGGGCCGCTGCGTTCTGGGCGGGTCGGCGGCTGCACCACGAACTGTTCGGGATCGTGCTGTGTTGGGCCGCAATCGAACTGGCGCGCGCCTATATCCTGACGGGCTTTCCCTGGGGGCTGGTTGGCTATCTCTGGGCACCGACGCCGGTTGCGCAGTGGCACTCTGTCATCGGTCCGCATGGGATGACGCTGCTGACATTGGCGCTTGCCGCAATGCTGGCCTGTGTCACCACGGCGCGGACTGTGAAAATCGGTCTAAGCGCTCTGGGTGGGATCATCCTCCTGTGGGGCGGCGGCAACGTCATTGCCCCGCCGGTGCAGGATTTGGCTGGCCGCCCCACTGTGCGCCTGATCCAGCCCAACGCGCCGCAGCATCAGAAATGGGATCGCGATTTCATCCCGATGTTCTTCAACCGGCAGGTGGATTTCACGGCGCAACTGCCGAGCCCCGATCTGATCGTCTGGCCCGAAACCGCGGTGCCCAACCTGCTCGATGACGCAGGCTACGCGATGGAAGTGATCGCGGACGCTGCCGCGGGCACGCCTGTGGTTCTGGGAATCCAGCGCGAAGAGCAGGGACGCTACTACAATTCCCTGGTCTTGCTGGATGGTACGGGACAGGTGGCTGACCTGTACGACAAGCACCACCTTGTGCCCTTTGGCGAATACATGCCCGCAGCGCCGGTCTTTGCGCGGTTCAACATCCTCGGCCTCGCCGCGCGGGCCGATGCGGGCTATTCGGCAGGGCCGGGGCCTGCGCTGATCGACCTTGGACCCTTGGGCAAAGCCCTTCCGCTGATCTGTTACGAGGCGGTGTTTCCGCAGGATGTGAATGGCGCACCTGCGCGCCCGGACATGCTGCTCCAGATCACCAATGACGCATGGTTCGGCGTCAATGCCGGGCCGCAGCAACACCTGTCACAGGCCCGCCTGCGCGCCATCGAACAGGGGCTGCCGATGATCCGCGTGGCCAATACCGGCATTTCCGCAATGATCGACCCGGCTGGCCGCATCGTGGCCTCGCTGCCCTTGGGGCGTGCCGGGTTTGTGGACGTGCCGCTGCCCGTGCCGCTTGCGCCGACACTCTACAGCCGCACCGGCGATTGGACGGCATTTCTGGCGCTCATCGTGGCATTTGCGACTCTGTTGGCCCTGAAACGCCGGTCCCCCATTGACCGCACCGCAACGCGGCCTTAACCCGAAGCCTCATTCCCGTCACAACGGCTTCCTGACGTGACGGCAGATCCCAATGGAGCACTCATGTCCAGACAGAACTATATCTTCACCTCGGAATCCGTGTCCGAGGGCCACCCCGATAAGGTCTGCGACCGTATCTCGGACGCAATCCTCGACGCCTTTCTTTCCGAAGAACCCGAAGCACGGGTGGCCTGCGAGACCTTTGCCACGACCGACCGTGTCGTCATCGGTGGAGAGGTGGGGCTGTCTGACCAGTCCCGCCTGCAAACCTATATGCAGCGCATCCCCGACATCGCGCGCGCCTGCATCAAGGACATCGGCTACGAGCAGGACAAGTTCCACCACGCCACGGTCGAGATCACCAACCTGCTGCACCAGCAATCGGCGCATATCGCGCAGGGTGTAAACGCCAGCGGGAACAAGGACGAAGGCGCAGGCGATCAGGGCATCATGTTCGGCTATGCCACCAACGAGACCGACGCGCTCATGCCCGCGCCGATCCTGTTCAGCCACGCGATCCTGAAACGTCTGGCCGAAGTGCGCAAATCCGGTGCAGAGCCTTTGCTGCGCCCTGATGCGAAGTCGCAGATCTCCGTGCGCTACGAGAACGGCAAGCCGATGGGCGTGACGTCGATCGTGCTCTCGACCCAGCACGCCGATGAAAGCCAGAGCTCTGCCGACATCCGCGCCATCGTGGAGCCCTATATCCGCGATGTCCTGCCCGATGGCTGGATCACCTCCGAGACTGAGTGGTGGGTCAACCCCACCGGAACTTTCGTGATCGGCGGGCCGGATGGCGACGCGGGGCTCACGGGCCGCAAGATCATCGTCGACACCTATGGCGGGTCCGCCCCGCATGGAGGCGGCGCGTTCTCCGGCAAGGATCCGACCAAGGTGGACCGCTCTGCAGCCTATGCCGCGCGCTACCTCGCCAAGAACGTCGTCGCGGCGGGCATGGCGGAACGCTGCACGATCCAGCTCAGCTACGCCATCGGCGTGTCCAAACCCCTGTCGATCTATGCCGACACGCATGGCACCGGCGAGATCGAAGCCGCTGCCATCGAGGCGGCGATCCCCAAGGTGATGGACCTCACACCGCGCGGCATCCGCACCCATCTGGAACTGAACAAGCCGATCTACGAACGCACCGCGGCTTACGGCCATTTCGGCCGTGCGCCCGAAACGGATGGCGGCTTCAGTTGGGAACGCACCGATCTGGTGGACGCGCTCAAGTCGTCCGTCTGAAGCAAAACACTTCGGGTCGGGCAGCCTTGCCCGACCCGCATTCCGGTCCTTCGGCCTTTTCTTTTGCGTGTCGGCGCTATGCTTCATGGGCATCCGAGACTAAAAAGAGGAGACCGACATGATCCGAGCAAGTCTGGCCGCACTGGCCCTGACCGCGACCGCCGCACAGGCCGAAATTTCCGCCGACTATCATCGCTACACCGTGGGTGACCGCGAATACGAAGGCTATGTTGCGACCAACACCGCGATTGATCCCAAGGGCACCATCCTCATCGTGCACGACTGGGACGGCATGACCGAGTACGAAGAACGCCGCGCCGAAATGCTGGCCGCCCTTGGCTACACCGCCTTTGCCATCGACGTTTATGGCGCGGACGAAGACCCGCAAGGCATGGATGACTACCGCGCCCTGTCGGGAGCCATGTACAGTGACCGCGATGCCTTTCGCATGCGCCTCATGGGCGCCATCGAAGAAGCCGCAAACATTCCGGGCGCAACCGACAGCCACGTCATGATGGGCTATTGCTTTGGCGGTGCGGCGGTGCTCGAAGCGGCACGCGCCGGGGCGGACCTTGACGGCTTCGTCAGCTTCCACGGTGGGCTCGGCACACCCGAGGGGCAGGATTATTCGGCGACCACCGCGCCGATCATGCTGTTCCACGGTTCTGCCGATCCGGTCTCGGGCATGGGTGATCTGGCATCCCTGCTGGACCAGCTGCAATCCGCAGGTGTCGATCACGGCGCGCAGGTGTTCGGCGGCGCGCGTCACAGCTTCACCGTCTACGGATCGAGCGACTATGACCTCGACGCAGATCAGGGCAGCTGGGCCGGCCTGCAGTCGTTCCTCGACGCGCAGCTATGATCCACCGACTGATCCTGATCCTCGGCCTTTTGTGGCCGGGGATCGTGTTCGCCAATGATTGGGACGCGCTGGACACACAAGGCGCGTTCACCATCATGCGTCACGCACTGGCTCCGGGCACCGGAGACCCGGCCAACTTGACTGTTGGCGATTGCAGCACCCAGCGCAATCTCGACCAGCGCGGGCGTGATCAGGCGGCGCGCATCGGGCAGGCGTTTCGCGACAGGGGCCACAGCTTTGACGTGGTGCTGACCAGCCAGTGGTGTCGCTGCCGCGAGACCGCAGAGCTTTTGAACCTCGGCCCGGTGCAGGATGTGCCCGCCTTCAATTCGTTCTTTCAGGATTTCTCGACCCGTGACAGCCAGACCGCCGAGGCGCTGACCCTTCTGGCCGACCGTTCAGACCGTCCCTTTGTTGTCACCCATCAGGTCAACATCCGCGCACTGACCGGCCAGACGACACGGTCGGGCGAAGTTTTGGTGGTGCGTCACGCAGGCGACCGGCTCGAAGTTCTGGGGTCGATCCGCATCGATCCGTGATGCCGACAAAAACCGCAGACCTCCGTTGCGAGAGCCCGGCGCAATCGCTACACCGCCCGCCATGAATGATACCAAACACCCCTCGGGCGCGCCGTGGCGCAACTTCTACGGACGGTTCAAGGGCAAGACCCTGCGTCCGAGCCAGAAGGATTACCTCGAAACCGACCTCGACGCGCTCAGCCCCGGAGCGGTCTCGTGGGAGGAAAATCCCGACCGCACACCGCTTGACCTTAAGGCGCAGTTCGGCGACAGGCCCGTCTGGCTCGAAATCGGGTTCGGTGGTGGCGAACACCTCGTGCATCAGGCGCAGACCTACCCGGATGTGAGCATCATTGGCTGTGAACCCTTCATCAACGGCGTGGCGATGCTTCTGGGCAAGGTGCGCGATGCGGGTGTGACCAACCTGAGGGTGCATCCCGGCGATGCGCGCGATCTCTTCGACGTGCTGCCCGAAGGTTCGGTGGACAAGGCGTTCCTTCTTTATCCTGATCCGTGGCCCAAGAAACGCCATCACCGGCGGCGCTTCGTGACGCAGAACCACCTTGTGCCGCTCTACGCCGTTCTCGCTCCGGGGGCGGAATTTCGCGTCGCCACGGACATTCCCGATTATGTCCGCCAGACCCTGATCGAAGTGCCCAAGGCCGGTTTCGAATGGTTGGCCGAAGGTCCGGGCGACTGGCGGCACCCGTGGGGCGACTGGTACTCCACCCGCTACGAGATGAAAGCGCTGCGCGAAGGGCGCATGCCCCATTACATGACCTTTCGGAAACCGACATGATGCAACCATTCACCGTCGCAATTGATGGCCCCGCTGCCGCAGGCAAAGGCACGATCAGCAAGGCAGTCGCCGCGCATTTCGACCTTGCACATCTGGACACAGGGCTGCTCTACCGGGCGGTCGGTGCGCGCATGTTACTGGGGGAAGACCCGATCACAGCGGCGCAAACCCTTGTGGCAGGTGACCTCGACAATCCCGATCTGCGCACAGCAGATGTGTCGCAGGCCGCGTCCAAGGTCGCCGCGATCCCCGAGGTTCGCGCTGCATTGCTGGATTTCCAGCGCGCCTTTGCCCGCCGGTCCGGGGGCGCCGTTCTGGATGGCCGCGACATTGGCACGGTGATCTGCCCGCGCGCCGAGGCCAAGCTTTTCGTGACCGCCAGCGCCGAAGTGCGCGCGCAGCGCAGGCTTGCCGAACTCACCGAACGCGGCTTTGAGACCGATTTCGACACGGTGCTGGCGGATGTGCAGGCCCGCGACGACCGCGACATGAACCGCGCCGACGCGCCCATGCGCCCGGCTGAAGACGCGATGATCCTCGACACCTCGGACCTGAGCATCGAAGCTGCCATCGCGGCGGCCATCGACGCGGTGGCAGCACGTCGCGGGGGATGATCCGCCGGACGCTGCGCGCCAGCCCGCCGAAACGGCGTTCCGGCGCGTGTCGGTCTTGCGCTGTGTCGCGCGCTCTGCTATGGCCCGCGCGTCGCTAAAAGGCAAACAATGCCGCGAGACGAAGATCGAGCAGGGGTCGGCACACACCGGCCCTCTTTGTTTTGCGATTGCCTTGACCAATCCCGTTCGCCGCAAGCGCGGACATCACCCCAGACCGGCGGAGACAACCGCACGGCCAGAAAAATGATACGTAAAGGAAAAAGACGCCACATGGCTCAGAACGCATCTATGGAAGAATTCGAAGCGCTTTTGAATGAAAGCCTCGAAATGGACACACCGGACGAAGGGTCCGTGGTCAAAGGCAAGGTCATCGCAATCGAAGCGGGCCAGGCCATCATCGACGTAGGCTACAAGATGGAAGGCCGCGTTGATCTCAAGGAATTTGCAAACCCCGGCGAAGCGCCCGACATCTCTGTCGGCGACGAGGTCGAGGTGTTTCTGCGGTCCGCAGAAAACGCGCGCGGCGAAGCGGTCATCTCCCGCGAAATGGCGCGCCGTGAAGAAGCATGGGATCGCCTTGAAAAGGCCTATGCAGACGATGCCCGCGTCGAAGGCGCGATCTTCGGCCGCGTCAAAGGCGGCTTCACAGTCGACCTCGGCGGCGCTGTCGCGTTCCTTCCGGGTTCGCAGGTCGATGTGCGCCCCGTGCGCGATGCAGGCCCGCTCATGGGTCTCAAGCAGCCGTTCCAGATCCTCAAGATGGACCGTCGCCGTGGCAACATCGTTGTTTCCCGCCGCGCGATCCTCGAAGAGAGCCGCGCCGAACAGCGCGCCGAAGTCATCGGCAACCTCACCGAAGGTCAGGCTGTGGACGGTGTCGTCAAGAACATCACCGAGTACGGCGCGTTCGTCGATCTGGGTGGCGTGGACGGCCTGCTGCACGTGACCGACATGGCATGGCGCCGTGTGAACCACCCGTCGGAAATCCTCGCCATCGGCGAGACCGTCAAGGTTCAGGTCATCAAGATCAACAAGGAAACGCACCGCATCAGCCTCGGCATGAAGCAGCTGCAGGAAGATCCGTGGGATCTGGTCGCTGCCAAGTATCCGCTGGAATCCGTGCACATGGGCCGCGTGACCAACATCACCGATTACGGCGCATTTGTTGAGCTGGAACCGGGCGTTGAAGGTCTGGTGCACGTGTCCGAGATGTCGTGGACCAAGAAGAACGTCCATCCGGGCAAGATCGTGTCGACCTCGCAGGAAGTCGAAGTCATGGTCCTCGAAATCGACGGTGCCAAGCGCCGCGTGTCGCTGGGTCTGAAGCAGACCATGCGCAACCCGTGGGAAGTGTTTGCAGAAACACACCCCGAGGGCACCGAGGTCGAAGGCGAAGTCAAGAACATCACCGAATTCGGTCTGTTCGTTGGCCTCGACGGCGACATCGACGGCATGGTTCACCTCTCGGACCTCAGCTGGGACGAGCGTGGCGAAGACGCGATCCAGAACTACCGCAAGGGCGACATGGTTCAGGCCGTCGTCACCGAAGTGGATGTCGAGAAAGAGCGTATTTCGCTGTCCGTCAAGGCGCTGGGCGGTGACAAGTTCGCCGAAGCCGTGGGCGGCACCAAGCGTGGCTCGATCATCACCGTTCAGGTGACCGCGATCGAAGAAGGCGGGATCGAAGTGGAATATGAAGGCATGAAGTCCTTCATCCGCCGCTCCGACCTCAGCCGTGACCGTGCCGAACAGCGCCCCGAGCGTTTCAACGTCGGTGACAAGGTCGATGTGCGCGTGACCAACGTGGACAGCAAGACCCGTCGTCTGGGCCTGTCGATCAAGGCACGCGAAATCGCCGAAGAGAAGGAAGCGGTCGAGCAGTATGGCTCGTCGGCCTCCGGTGCATCGCTGGGCGACATCCTTGGCGCAGCGCTCAAGTCGGGCGACAACGACTGATCCACGTGATCGGTTGAGACATCGGAAGCCCCCGCATCCTTGGTGCGGGGGTTTTCTTTTTTCGGCGACGAAGGACGATGCGTTAACGCATCGTCTGTTTCCGTCAACGGAAACAGGGGGCGCTGCCCGACCGTTAATTGCAGCGTCGAAGCACAGTTCGGTGGCTTCAGCAGGCAGATCGCCCGGATCGTAGGCGTTGGCCTGCCGCAAGAGCTGGAGCGGTTTGAGGCAACACGCTATGATCTGCGGCCGGTTGAGCTTGCCGAGAGGTTCCAGCCATTCAGGCGTCCGTTGCTCAAGCGGCTCACGGGGAGACCTTTTCGCAATGTCGTCTTCCGCCGGAAGGTGCTTGAGGCCCATGGCAAGTGCGTCGCGCTGTTGGGCTGGCGCTGTCTGGCACGCCACGTGGGGAATGTCGGCTTGAGCGCATCGGGTTGAAGTCTTCGTCGGTTCTTTGAACGTAGATTTTCATTATCTTTCGATAGTTAAAATCACATTAAGATGGAATTATTACTAACTTTTGAGATTACGAGCCACCCATTCGCGAGTCGCCAACTAAAGAGACTTCTCTGTTCCTTAGGATATATTGAGTTATAGGCCCCTAGCGGATTTGCTAACCGGGAACCTTTTTGACTGACTTCAGGAGGGAAAGAAGGCTTTAGAATGCAGCGAATTGCTTTGGTCTTATGCGTCGTGCTTTGTGCAGCTACGGGACCGCTTTTAGCGCTCGGCAGTAGTCTTGCAGGGGACAGTGACAGTCTGGTGCTTGTGGTAAGCACACCTTTCGGACCGACTGTGGGGCAAATTATCGAAAGCAGCGCTTTAGTAGAAGTTTACCCCGTTCGGGCCCCTTTTGGGGCATTTGTAATTCTATCTGACCCTACGGACGCTGCAGTACTGCGTGCCGCAGGTGCAGTAATTCTTCTTTCCGGCGAAAGGATAATAGCACTATGCTCATGATCACCAGCCTGCGCCGCCAGCTTGGCGAATTGGATGAACGCAGCGTCCAGCAATGTGCGAATTTTGTACTTACATTTGCGCCAGCGGTGGTCAGTCTGCTCCTTGTCAAATCAGATGGCTGGTGGGTCTTTGCGACACTAGGCGTGCTGATTGGAATCTTGGGGGCGTTCTCGGCGGTGTTTCCTTCGGGGTTGCGGGATTATGTCTTGAGCTTTTGTTTTGTTTTGCACGGCGTCATCTTGACGGCTGCCTTCACGGGTCACCCGTGGCAGATCGACTCGCATATGGTTTTCTTTGCCCTGCTTGCAATTGTCGCCACGCTGGGTAGCGCTGGCGCGTTGCTCTTTGCGGCCAGTTTGATTGCAGTGCATCATCTATCTCTGGGCCTGTTGATGCCGGCACTTATCTTTCCAGCGGGGGTGGAGTCGGACAACTTTGGCAGGATCCTGTTTCACGCGGGTATTGTGTTGGCCGAAACTGCGGTCTTGTTGGTCAACATCATCAAGCGGGCAGATGCAGTCAGTGCAATTGCCGCTCGCCAGCAAGAGGCAGATCAACAAAGACTTGCTGCGGTCGCGTCCGAACAGGGAGCGGAAATCCAGCGCAAGAACGCAGCGCGAGTGGTTTTACTCTTGCAGGAACGACTCTCGTCGCTGGATGCGGGGCAACTGGACTGTCGGATCGAAGAAAAATTGCCAGCTGAGTTCGAACCGCTTCGCCAAAGCTTTAACTCCACTGTAGGGCGGTTGAACGATATCATCACCCAAGTCAATGGCGTGGCAAGCCAGATGCGCAGTCGCGGCGAAGAGGTTGGTAACGCATCGAAAGCCCTTGCACACCGAGCCGAATCACAGGCTGCCACACTTGAAGAAACCGCTGCAGCAATTCAGGAGCTGACGACTGCGGTCGGCGAGGCAGCAATCAAGGCCGGAACCGCCAGCAAGACGGCGAAAACCGTGCGAAAAGGCGCAGATGAAACAGGTGCGGTTGTTCAGGGGGCCGTCAACGCGATGACCATGATCGAACGATCTTCTGCCGAAATCTCCAAGATTATCTCGGTCATAGACGGTATCGCCTTTCAAACGAACCTCCTTGCCTTGAATGCGGGGGTTGAGGCGGCCCGCGCAGGTGAGGCAGGGCGAGGTTTTGCGGTCGTCGCAACAGAAGTGCGTGGATTGGCCGGACGGTGCGCAGAGGCCGCAGGCGAGATCCGCGACCTGATTTCCGACAGCTCATCGCATGTGGCAGAAGGCGCCGATCTGGTCGGAAAGGCAGGACCGGCAATCTCGCGCGTCGTGACAGAGGTCGCTGAAATCTCAACCACCCTCGAGAGCATATCCATCGGGATGCAGGATCAATCCAGCAGCCTGAACGAGGTGAATAACGGTATGACTGGGTTGGATAAAGTCACCCAGCAAAACGCCAGCGTGGCCGACAAGCTGATGCACGACGGCGCGCAACTCAACACATTGGCAATACAATTGTCAGAATTGATGTCGCATTTCGGCGAAGGCGACCACCAACGACAAAAGCTGATTGCAGCCTAGAAGTTGTATCTGTCAGAGCACGGGAGCCGGCCATTTCTGACGGCTCCTGCACAACGCATGGACGATGATGTCCAGCTTTCCGGCGACGGCGGTTATGATTTGTCTGATCGGACGCTGGCCAAACCCGGCCCCACAGGTTGCACTCGAGATCATGCGTGGTTCTTCAATACATTGGCAAGGCGCTTGACCATTCGACGTGGCCATTTCAACGTCGGCACTATGTTCATTGGTAATCATCTGACACAAAAAGACAATTGACGGTTGGGCAGGGGGCTCTGCCCCCGCCCGCCTGCGGTATTTTTGAACCAGAGAAGCCGGGGTCCGTTTAGGCCGCGACGGGCCGCAGGCCGAGCATCTCGCGTGCCTGCTGCCATGTGGCGACGGGGCGTTCGTAGGTTTCGCACACAGCAACGGTGCGTTTGACCAGCGCGGCGTTGGATGGCGCCAGCGTGTTGCGGTCAATGCGGATGTTGTCCTCGAGCCCAGTGCGCGCATGCCCCCCCGCCGAGATGGCCCAGTCGTTCAGCACGATCTGGTTCTGCCCGATGCCCGCCGCACACCACGGTGCGTCGTCACCGAAGAGTCGCTTGACGGTGTGGACGTAGAAATCAAACACCTCGCGGTCCACCGGCATTGCGTTCTTCACACCCATGACGAACTGCACATAAGGCGTGTCGGCAATCTCGCCGGCCTTGTGCATCGCGTCGGCGCGGAAGATGTGCGACAGGTCAAATGCCTCGATCTCGGGTTTGACGCCGTGGGTGACCATTTCCGAGGCCAGCCATGCCACCAGGTCTGGCGGGTTCTCGTAGACGCGGGTCGGGAAGTTGTTTGACCCGACCGAGAGCGACGCCATGTCTGGCGCCAAAGGCAGCATGCCGCCGCGCGTCTTGCCCGCGCCGGACCTTCCGCCGGTGGACAGCTGCACGATCATGCCGGGGCAGTGTTTCTCGACCCCTTCCTTGAGCAGGGCGAACCGCTCCGGATCGGAGGTCGGGGTTTCATCGTCGTTGCGCACATGGGCATGCACGATGCTGGCCCCTGCCTCGAACGCCTCGTGGGTGCTTTCGATCTGTTCCGAAACGCTGGTCGGAACCGCGGGGTTGTCGGCCTTGGTGGGAACTGATCCGGTGATGGCAACGCAGATGATGCAGGGGGTGGTCATGGGAATGTGGTATCCTGAAAACTTGATCGCGCGCACTGTGGCACGAAACGCCGGGGTGTCAAATCCGAACCCGGTTCAGGTGTCGCCGCCCAGATCCTCCCATATCTCGCGAACCCAACGCTGGATCACCTGCGCCTCGTGCCAGCGGTTTGACATCTCTCGCCCCTCTGCGTCGGTCATCGCGTATTCGGGCGGGCCCAGTTCGCAGACGAAGATGCAATCGCCCGAGGCGTTGCGCACGCGCCAGTCGGCCATGCCTTCGCGCCACCATCCCTTGAACAGATCGACCCATTTGCGGTGCTGCGGGAAGTCGAGTTGCAGCTGGATCTGCTGGCGGCTGGCGACACGCCCCTGAAAGCTGTCCGACCGTTTCAGCACCCGAGAGATCAGGCCAAGGTCATGATCCGACATGGGAAACCAGAACTCGCGATCCACGACGTAGTGGGACAGATCGGCGCAAATGCGCATCTCGGGGATACGGTCGAGCAGTTGCAGCGTGGTGTAGAGATCGTTGGTGATGCAGTTGCGATGGGTCTCGAACTGGATCGGCATTCGGATGCGGTTGGACATCGCAATCCATGTCTCGATCACCGGCACCATGTCCTCCAGCGCGATGGGCATGACCTGACCGATCACATCGACAAAGGGCGCACCCAAATCGACCGCCATGTGCAGCGTGTCCTCGAGGCTGTCTATCGTCTTCGGGAAGGCCACGATCAACGGCGTCAGGCCATTGACCTCCATATGCGGGCGCACGGCATGGGCAACTGCGACATCTGACGCACCCAGATCAATCGCCATCCCGTCGAAGCCGGCACCGGCAACCATCTCGCAGACCTGATCATAGGGCAGTTTCACGCCCGTCTGGTCATGCGGCTGCATCGCCCAGAGCGAGGTGTAAACCTGAAGCCGCCTCACTCGGCAGGCACCCGGCGGGTGCGTCCGCCAGACATGGGCACGATCCAGACCTCGTTCATCGGGTACTGGCTTTCATCCTTGGCGCTCAGCTTTCGGATCACCTCGACCTGGAACTCGATCCAGCCCATGCGGTGCACCTCGCCTGCGGTGTCCTCGATCCGGTCGTTCAAGTCGCGCAGCTTCCAGAACGGCACGGCGGGAAAGGTGTGATGCGCGGTGTGATAGGGCATCTGCCAGCAGAGCCAGCGGATCACTGCATTGGCACGGGTGGACCGGGTGTTCTCGAGGATGTCGCTTTCGTGGCTCAGGCCCAGATGTTCGATGGTGTTCTGCAACTGGTGTACCGGCTTGGTCAGGATCATTGGGATCAGCCAAAAGGTCAGCGCGGCCCAGCTTCCGGCTGCAACCGAAACCAGAGCGATCAGAACATACAGCCCAAGGTGAATGCGGCTTTCGCGGATCACCTTGGCCTCTTCCTCGGGGCGAATGAACGGCTCCACGATCACACCCCGCGCGCGCCGAACAACGCCGAAGACGCGGTTGCGCCAATAGCTGATGCCCGACAGCCACAGCAAGTAGGTGGTCAGCGTATAAGGCTCGCGCACCAATTCGCCATCACGCTCCCAGTCCTGAGTGTGCTGGTGATGGGCGAAATGCATGATCTGGTCATAGTCGCGCGGGAAAATCTGGATAAATCCGATGATGCGGCCGAACACCTTGTTCAACCGGCGTGTCTTGAACACCGTCGCATGGCTCAACTCATGCTGTGCTGCGTAAAGGAAGTTGAGCAGCACACCCAGCGCACACCCCGTCACCCAGACCCAGCCGGTGCCCATCGCGAGCATGTGCAGATAGCCGACGATCAGGATCGCGCCCACATGGCTGGCCATCTGAACAGCGCCGTGCAGATCAGAGCGTTCGGTCAAGCTGCGCAATTCAGCCGGTGTCAGCAATTTGCGGCGCGAAAAACTGGCGTCCATCACTTCCTCCATATGCGGTTGGCCAAGACTGGCCGGGATTGATGCAAAAGAAAAGAGACCAGTGTGCCTGAGCTGCGGCCGGGATTGGTCCTGCCCGATTTGCGGGCATCCGCCGATCCGCAGGCGGGCTATTTTCCGCCATTGTGAGAATCCCCAACTGCCCGCACAATGAACACAAAAAGCATCCAGAGGTGAGCAGACCGATGCAGATCAATCGACGCCTATTCGGGCTGGGGCTGGTAAGCCTTGGCCTGTCCGCCTGCGCACGTGGCGTGCCAAGCCGCGCCAACACGACCACCGCGATCCCGACCGGCCTGCCTGCCGATCTGCGGCCCGTGCCAAACCCAGCCTATGACGCCTGGGTTGCGGCATTCCGTGAGCGGGCTGTTGCGCAAGGCATCACGCGGCCCACGCTCGATGCGGCGTTTCGAGGCACCGGCTATCTGCCTGGGGTCGTCACACGCGACCGCAACCAGACCGAATTCAGCCGCAGTCTCGAAGATTACCTTGCCATCGCCGCCTCTGACGAGCGGGTGCAAAAGGGCCGTGCCGCGCTTGCCCGCCATCGCGGTACGCTCACCGCGCTCGAGGATCGCTACGGCGTCGACGCGCGGATCATCACCGCGATCTGGGGGCTGGAAAGCTTTTACGGCGAACGGCGCGGCGATGTGCCGGTGATCTCGGCCACCTCGACGCTGGCCTTTGACGGGAGGCGCGGACGGTTCTTCGAACAGCAGCTGATCGCGGCGCTGCGGATCGTTCAGAACGGCGATATCCCGGCGTCGCAACTGACCGGAAGCTGGGCTGGTGCCATGGGACACACGCAATTCATCCCGACCTCGTACCAGCAATTCGCGGTGGATTACACCGGCGATGGGCGGCGCGACATCTGGTCGGATGATCCGAGTGATGCGCTGGCCTCGGCCGCCGCCTATCTGCAGCGCAACGGCTGGACGCGCGGTCTGGGGTGGGGGAGCGAGTCGCCGCAAGGATCGCTCCAGCCGCAACCTGGTGGCCCCCGCTTTGCGACAACCAGCAATTTCCGCGTGATCAAGCGCTACAACAACTCGGACGCCTATGCGATCGGGGTCGGGCACCTGTCGGACCGGATCGGGGGCGCAGGACCGCTGCGCACGCCGTTCCCGCCGGATGCCAACGGCTTGACCAAAGCCGACCGGATCAGCCTGCAAGAGCGCCTCACCGCACGCGGTTTCGACACACAAGGCGCTGATGGCGTGATCGGGTCCAACACCGAAACGGCGATCCGGGCCTACCAGTCCAGCCGGGGGCTGCCGGTCACCGGCACACCGTCGCAAGCCCTGCTGCAAAGCCTGCGCTAGCCCTGTGTTCCGTCTGCTGAGATGGCTGCGCAATTCAGTCCTGCTGATTTGGCTATGTGGCGCTTTGGCCCTCAGCACCGTGGCGCTGGGTTTGCAGGCGCTGACCCTGACCGCGCAGGTGGCCAGCGTGACGGCCGGAGCGTCGGCGGCGGCTCTGGCGCATCGCAAGAACCTTGCCCGCGCAGTGGCCAAGACCAAGGCAAAGGCCCGGTTGCGCCGCGCTCTTGTGGCGGTTCCCGTGGTCGGGGCAGGGGCAGCCGTGGCCTTTGAGGCGCAGGATTTCCGCGACTGGCAGGTGGACAATCCCGAGGGCACGTTCGCGGATTATTCCTGCGAGGTCGCATCGCTGAGCGCCGAGGTGGTGGACGATGTGTTGCAGGGCCTTCCCGAAGGCGTGCGACCGTCGCGCGAGTGGATGCTGCGCCAAGTGCCAGATTGCGCTCCAGCGTCCTGAATTCGGGGATTCACGTTTGCTCAAAAAAGGAGCGAAGAGCGAGATTGCGCCCGATCTGTGGGCGATATATCCGGCTCCGGGCCGCTTTCTGCCCTGATTTTCATCAGTTTTGATGCGCGCCCGCGAAATGCGTTGGAACTCCGTCCCGACGGATTGTTAGCGTTTCGACACCATGACCCATATGACCGCCATCCCCACCTTGCCGCCGCGTTCTCATGGCAAGCTGCACATCACCGCCAAGCTGCGGGCGGGTGGCATTTCGGCTCTTGCAGATCTGCACCAGACCGGGTCGGCGAAGATCCTCATGACGCCCGCGCGCGATGCGGTCGAGGGTGTGATCCTCAACACCTCTGGCGGTCTGACCGGCGGCGACACGCTGTCCATCGCAGCGACCGCGCAATCCGGCGCGCGGCTGCGGCTGACGACACAGGCCGCCGAACGGGTCTACCGCACCGCCGATGACACGACTGCACGGGTGCGCAATATCGTGACGGTTGAGGCAGGTGCGCGTGTCGATTGGCTACCGCAGGAAACCATCCTGTTCCAGAACGGCGCTTTGCGAAGGTTGCTGAGCATCAAGATGGAGGCCGATGCGCGTCTGCTGGTGGTCGAGCCGGTGCTCTTTGGCCGTCTGGCCATGGGCGAGGTGGTCACGCAGGCGCGCTTTGCCGACCGCCTGACGCTGGAACGCAACGGTGAATTGGTGTTCCGCGATGCAAGCACGCTGAACGGCGACATCACCGCGATCCTCGACAAGCCCGCTTTAGGCGGCGGCGCACGTGCGATGGCGCTGGTGGTCTTTGCCGCCCCCGAGGCCGAGACGCATCTCGAGCCCATCCGTGCCATGTTGCCTCCGACCGCGGGCGTGTCGCTTTTGCAGGACGGCGTGCTGGTGCTGCGGGCCCTCGCGCGTGACGGCTTCGAGCTCCGCCGCACCCTGATTCCCGTTCTTGATCGGCTGAGCGGTGACGCCCTGCCGCGCTCCTGGAGACTATAAGACATGAACCTGACCCCCCGTGAGAAAGACAAGCTTCTGGTGGCCATGGCCGCCATCGTGGCGCGCAAGCGGCTCGAACGCGGTGTAAAGCTGAACCACCCCGAAGCGATTGCGCTCATCACCGATGCGGTGGTCGAAGGTGCCCGCGATGGGCGGTCGGTTGCGGACATGATGCAGGCCGGCGCGCAGGTGATCACCCGCGATCAATGCATGGAAGGCGTGCCCGAGATGATCCACGAGGTGCAGGTCGAAGCGACGTTTCCGGACGGCACCAAGCTTGTGACGGTGCACAATCCGATCCGGTGAATTTGCGTATTTTGAAAGAGAAGAAGCGAAAAGGTGTGAACATGAAAAACGGTCTTTCTTTTGGTGCGGTGACCCTGCTCTGGTCGTCCGCCGCGATGGCGCATCCCGGTGCGCATGTGCATCCGCATGATGGCGCGCATTGGCTGGCGATTGTCAGCGCGCTGGGCCTGATCGCGGTGGCGGGCGGCTTGGCTCTTTCGAAGTTCCGGTCACGCAAATGATCCCCGGAGAGCTGTTCCCGGCGGAGGGCACGCTGACGCTCAACGCCGACCGTACGGCGATCACGCTGATGGTCGCCAATACGGGTGACCGGCCGGTGCAGGTGGGCAGCCATTACCATTTCGCCGAAACCAACCCCGCCCTGGAGTTCGACCGGGATGCAGCGCGGGGGCACCGGCTTGATATCGCGCCGGGCACCGCGGTGCGTTTTGAGCCCGGCCAGCGGCGCGAGGTACAGCTCATTCCGTTCTCCGGCGCGCGCCGGGTGATCGGGTTCAACCAGCAGGTCATGGGGGACCTGTGATGCCCCCACGGCGTCATACGCAACACGGATTTACGAGAGGCTGACATGCCAGCAACGATCAAACGCGCCGACTATGCCGCCATGTTCGGCCCCACCGTGGGTGACAGGCTGCGGCTTGCCGATACCGACCTGATCATCGAGGTTGAGCGCGACCTGACCGCCGAAGCCGTGGGTGCCGCGACAAGCGGCGGCAGCGGGTCGAACGCGCTGAGCTACGGCGAAGAGGTCAAGTTCGGCGGCGGCAAGGTGATCCGCGACGGGATGGGCCAGTCTCAGGCGACGCGGGCCGAGGGTGCGGTGGACACGGTCATCACCAACGCGCTGATCGTGGATTACACCGGTGTCTACAAGGCTGATGTCGGCCTGCGCGACGGGCGCATCTACAAGATCGGCAAGGCGGGCAACCCCGACACCCAACCGGGGGTGAACATCATCGTCGGGCCGGGCACGGAGGCGATTGCCGGTGAGGGACGCATCCTGACCGCCGGTGGGTTCGATTCGCACATCCACTTCATCTGCCCGCAGCAGATCGACGACGCGCTGCATTCGGGCCTCACCACCATGCTGGGCGGGGGCACTGGCCCGGCGCATGGCACATTGGCCACAACCTGCACGCCGGGGCCGTGGCATATCGGCCGCATGTTGCAGGCTGCCGATGCCTTTCCGATGAACCTCGCCTTTGCGGGGAAGGGCAACGCGTCTTTGCCAGCCGCGTTGGAGGAACAGGTCAAGGCCGGCGCATGTGCGTTGAAACTGCACGAAGACTGGGGCACCACGCCCGCCGCCATTGATTGCTGCCTTTCGGTTGCCGATGCGATGGATGTGCAGGTGATGATCCACACCGACACGCTCAATGAATCGGGCTTTGTCGAACACACCGTCAACGCCATGAAGGGCCGCACGATCCACGCCTTCCACACCGAAGGGGCAGGGGGTGGGCACGCGCCGGACATCATCAAGATCTGCGGCGAGGAACATGTCCTGCCCTCCTCGACCAATCCGACCCGGCCGTTTACCGTGAACACGCTGGAAGAGCATCTGGACATGCTCATGGTGTGTCATCACCTCGACAAATCCATCCCCGAGGACATCGCCTTTGCGGAATCCCGTATCCGGCGCGAGACCATCGCGGCCGAGGATATCCTGCACGACATGGGTGCGTTTTCGATCATCGCGTCCGATAGCCAGGCGATGGGCCGCGTGGGCGAGGTGATCATCCGCACATGGCAGACCGCCGACAAGATGCGCAAGCAGCGCGGGCGGCTGTCCGAGGAAACCGGTGACAACGACAACATGCGCGTGCGCCGCTATATCGCCAAATACACGATTAACCCGGCCATCGCGCATGGCATCAGCACCCACATCGGCAGCATCGAAGAAGGCAAGCGCGCCGATCTCGTGCTCTGGAACCCGGCCTTCTTTGGCGTGAAGCCCGAGATGGTCTTGCTCGGTGGCACGATCGTCTGTGCCCAAATGGGCGATCCCAACGCGTCGATCCCGACACCGCAGCCGGTCTATTCGCGGCCCATGTTCGGCGCTTATGGCCGAAGTGTCGAACATTCCGCAGTGGTCTTTGTTTCCGAAGCGGCGCAGGCGGATGGCATCGGCGAAAAGCTTGGGATCGCCAAGAAAACGCTCGCCGTGCAGAACACGCGCGGGATCGGTAAATCCGATCTCAAGCTCAACACGGCAACCCCCAAGGTCGAGGTGAACCCTGAAACCTACGAGGTGCGCGCGGATGGGGAGCTGCTGGTCTGTGAACCGGCAGAGGTGGTGCCGATGGCGCAGCGCTATTTCCTGTTCTGACAGCGATGATGCAAAGAGGTCCGCATATGCATTCCATGCAATCCCGGCATGCCGTGATGGTGCTACTGGTGCCGGAACAGCCGTGTTACCTGCACCCCCAGGGAGGAGACAGTCTGACCCATCCCAAGGACCTGTCTCATGGCACATACACTCGATCACGTTCCGTCCACCACGCTTCTGGCACGCATCTGGAATGCAATCGTTCGGATGGGCGAAAATTCGTCACGTGCGCAGACCGTGAAGCGTCTGCACGCCGTCTCGGACGAACAACTGGCGTCCATGGGCATCACGCGCGCGCAGCTTGTCCAGCGCGTCCTCTCCAGCGGCGAACTGTAAGCCTCACTCTGCGGGGGGCGCTATGACGGCCCCCGATCGCGTCGCACAGGTTTACCATGATCACGCCCACCAGACTCCGGTCGGGCAGGTTCAGTTGACCTATGAGGACCGCTTCCTGCGTCGTAAGGTCCTCGACCTTGTTGATGGCAGCCGCGTTCTGGTGGACCTTCCCAACACCACGTCACTCAATCACGGCGGCGTGCTTGTTCTGGAAGACGGGTCCGAGATCGCAGTCGTTGCTGCCCCGGAACCATTGCTCGAAATCAAAGGCGGGTCCCTTCACCGGCTCGCCTGGCATATCGGCAATCGCCATACCCCCTGCCAGATCGAAGAAACCCGATTGCTGATCCAGCGCGATCACGTCATTCGCGATATGCTGAACCTTTTGGGCGCGGATGTGACAGAGGTGGTGGAACCTTTTACCCCGGAAGGCGGAGCCTACGGCCACGGACGCACCCATGCACACGCCCACTGATCCGATCTTGACATTGGCGCAATGGCTGTCGCCGGGCTTTCCCATCGGCGCATTCGCCTATTCCAGCGGGTTGGAGCAGGCGATTGCCGACAGGGTCGTCACGCCCCTAACGGTCGAGGATTGGCTGTCGGACATGCTGCGAGAGGGCAATGGGGTCAGCGATGCGCTGCTGATCCGGGCCGCCGCCACGGGCACCGATGCCCATGAGGTCGACCAGTCCGCCCGCGCCTTTTGCCCGAGCCGCGAACGCCTGCTGGAGATCGACGCGCAGGGCGCAGCCTTCTGCAATCAGCTGCGCGCCAATTGGGGCATCGACGTCACGAACCTCACCTACCCGGTCGCGCTGGGCGTGGGCATCCGGACTCTGGACCTGCCCCTGACCATGGCGGTGCAAATGTACCTGCATGCCTGGGTCAGCGCCGTAGTCGCCGCCTGCCAACGTCTGATGGCGCTGGGTCAGACCGAGGCGCAGCGGATCGTTTCGGCTCTGTCGCCGCTTTGTTCCGAGATTGCCGCACAGACCGAGACCCGGACGCTTGACGATCTGACCAGCCAGAGCTTTGCTGCCGATATCGCCGCGATGCGCCACGAGACCCTCAGCCCAAGGATATTCCGCACATGACCACCCGCAACGGACCCCTTCGTGTCGGCATCGGCGGCCCGGTTGGGGCGGGGAAAACCTCGCTCACCGCAGCGCTGGCAAAGCGGCTCAAAGACAGCCATTCCGTTGGCGTGATCACCAACGACATCTACACGCAGGAAGACGCCGAGGCGTTGATGCGCATGCAGATCCTGCCGCAGGACCGGGTGATCGGAGTGGAAACCGGCGGGTGCCCACACACAGCCATCCGCGAGGATGCGTCGATCAACCTTGCCGCCGTGGCCGAGATGGTCCGCCGTCATCCCGATGTCGAAGTGGTGCTGATCGAAAGCGGTGGCGACAACCTGTCGGCCACGTTCAGCCCCGAACTGGCGGATGTGACGGTTTACGTGATCGACGTGGCAGCGGGCGAGGACATTCCCCGCAAGGGGGGGCCCGCGCTGACCCGGTCGGATATCCTTGTCATCAACAAGACCGATCTTGCCCCGCATGTCGGAGTATCGCTCGAGGTGATGGACCGCGACGCCACGAAGATGCGCCAGGGCCGCCCCTTTGTTTTTGCCGCGATCCGGCATGACCGGGGCGTGGACGAGGTGCTGACCCATCTGAAAGCGGTATCCGGCCTTTGAGGGTGCGTTGACATGTGGGGGAACGTCCCCATGTATATACAAACATTCCGTAAGCTGTGTACTTTTGGGCTACCTTGTGGGTATACTGAAATCTATAACCAGATATTGTGAGCCTGATGGCAGATCTTGGCAGACAGATCGCGGCGCTTCCGATGCGATGGAAGTCTGACGGCACCTTTCAGGTGCTGATGGTCACGTCGCGCGATACGGGTCGCTGGGTCATGCCCAAGGGTTGGACCATGGATGGCAAGAAACCTTGGGACGCCGCCGAGATCGAAGCGCTCGAGGAGGCGGGTGCGGTTGGTTACATTGGGACCGAGGTGATCGGCACCTACTCCTACAAGAAGAAAATCTCGGACGGGGCGCTGCTGAAATGCAAGGTCGATGTCTATCCGATGGTGGTCGACCGTCTGTTGCGCAACTGGAAAGAACGACACGAACGCAAGCGCAGGTGGTTCAACCCGAAAAGCGCTGCGAAACGTGTGAATGAACCTAAACTTGCCAAGCTTCTGAAAAGCCTCGCCAAGAAACCGGCGCAACAGCCGCTGATCCGGGAATTCCTGAAGGCGTCGTGACGGCTGGGCCGCCCTGAAGGCTCAGTCGACCGGCAATCCACTTGGCACCTGCGCGGGGCGGCCAAGCGGGCGTGTCAGCGCGGTCACCCCGGTCAGGCTTTCCAGAAATGCCACGATATCGTCCACCTCTGCATTGGTCAGCGATACCGGGCGCACATCCAGCGTGTCGGTCTGGCGTTGCAATTCGAGCCGGTCGGACTGGATGATGAAATCGATCTGTTGCAGCCAGGGCACATCGGGCAACGCGGCCCGCTCCGGGGTCCAGCTTGCGCGCATCGACACCGGGTCAGCCATGTGGCGCACCATGTCGCGCAGGCTGGAATAGGCGCCGTTATGCCCATAGGGCGCGGTCAGCGCCACGTTCCGCAGCGCGGGGGTGCGAAAACGGTAGGCATCCGCAAGGTCATCTGTCGCACCCATCCGCCCCACATCGCGCGGGATCGGATCCCACTGCCGGGTGCGGCCGGGGCCGAACGGCGGCAGCGCCATTGCGTGGAAATCCTGATCGCTCAGCAAGGGCCCGTTGTGGCATTGCGCACAGCGCGCTGCACCAAAGAACAACTGCCGTCCGCGTTCCGCATCCTCGGGCAGGGGCGTGCCGTCTGTCAGGAACGCATCATAGGGGCTGTCGTAATTCGCCCATTCGGTGCCGATAAAGGCCGCCAGCGCATTGCCGATCTCGACGATGGTCACCTCCTCCGGGCGGTCGATATGGTCGAAGGCCTGCACGAACATCTCGCCGTATTCGAGGATCGTGCGCACCCGCTTGGCAAGGATCGGCCAGCCCAGATCGACCCGGTCCATCACCGCGCCGATCACCTCGTTCTCGCCGACGTTGCCCGCCATCTCGAATTGTGCGGTCAGCGGGAACAGCGCCTGCGCGGCAAGGATCGACCCAAGCCCCTGCGGCAGCCATTCCTCGGCAGGGCTGTCAAAGCCGTTGCCGTAGATGTCCGACACCTCCAGCCGTCCGTCGTGGAAAAGCACCCGCACGTCCTTGTGCCCGAGGTTCCACAGCGCCGGCGCGTTGCGCGGGATGCGCTTGGCGATCCGGTCACGCCCGTCACCGGGGGTGCGCCGTGGCCCCAGACCGACACCGCCCTCGCCAATGCCCAGCGACAGACCATCCGTGCCGGCAAGGTCGTGATGATGGCAGGTGCCACACGAGATATTCCTGTTTCCGCTCAGAATCTTGTCGTAAAACAGCAATTGACCCAGCCGCGCCTGATCGGCATCGAAAGCGATGAAATCCTCGGCCGTGATCGGCTGTGCCAGAGCGGGCGACGCGGCCACAGAGACAGCGAAGAGCAGACCGAGATGAAGCTGACCAGATGGATTGTCACCTGTTGCCTGATCGCAGCACCTGCGTTTGCGGATATCGAGGATGCGCGCGACCTTATGGAAGAGGGCCGCTTTGAAGAGGCCTATGACGCGCTCTGGCCGGCGGCCCGGTCGGGCAATGCCGAGGCCGAGGAACTGATCGGCGTCATGTATGCGCTGGGTCTGGGCGTCGAACAGGACAACATCCGCGCCTTCGACTGGTATCTGCGCTCCGCGATGAAGGGTCATCCCGGCGCGCAGTCGGGCGTCGGCTGGTATTACGAAACCGGTCTTGGCCTCCCCACCCCCGATCTCGTCCGCGCTTTCCTGTGGTACCAGCTGAGCACCATCGGAGGTGACCCGGACGCCGCGATCTCGGTCGGGGAAGTGGCAAAAAAGATGACGCCGGAACAGATCGAACATGCGCAAAGGCTCGTGGATGACTACCGGGTCTGGCTCTACCCGTTTCGGTGATTGTTGCGGATCGGCATGGCAGCGGCAAGTGGCAGGAGTGTGGCGGTTGGGTGTAGGGTGCGTGAAATCACGCACCCTAAGCGGGCGCTCCGCCCAACGCACGCCCTGTTTCCCAACCGTTAACCACCCACCGCCCATACCCCACCCCACAAAGCGCTTTGAGCGGGAAGGGTCACTCCCATGCCGCGTAGACTAAAATCTGACACCCTCTCATATGCCGGAAGGCTGACCTTGGGAGACCGGTCTTTACAGGCTCCGGCACCCCCGGAGCACAGGTCACCCGTTGAATCGGGGATTTGAGAGAACCGTCAGGCCCAAAGGGGCGGCGCCGCTTCTTCTCCACGATAGCCGTCATCCTCGGGCGAAGACCCGAGGACCTCATCCCAAAGAGATCCTCGGGCCAAGCCCGAGGATGACGATGACGCGTAGGCCGGGCTTCAGCCCGGCACGCCCCGAATGAAAAAGGCCCCGGAGTGTCCTCCGAGGCCCGTTCCTGCGTTGCGAACCGGTTCAGTTCAGATCGGCTTCGTATTCCGCCGCGAGATCCGCCTCTGCTTCCGCGACGGCCTTGGTCAGCGCTTCGAAGATCTCCGGACCGCCATCGACGTTCTCCTGGAACCAATCAAACACCGGGGCCGCCGCATCGCGGAAGGCTTCTTTTTCTTCCGGGGTCGGCACATAAAGGTCACCGCCGCCCGCGACGAATTCCTCATAGGCCGCAATCGACTTGCGCTTCGGCGACGCAAACGTTGCCTGCTGAAGCGCGGCAAAGCCATCCACGACCACGCGGCGCAGGGCTTCGGGCATGCCCATGAACTTTTCGTTGTTCATGACCCAGATCGCACCCATATAGGCGTGCCCGTCCAGGGTCAGGTATTGCAGCCCCGCATCCGGGAACTTCATGCCCATGATGTCGGTGATGCCGTTCTTCGATCCGTCCACGACGCCGGTCTGGATCGAGGTGAACAGCTCCGGCCAGCTGATCGGGGTCGGGGATGCGCCCAGCACCTTGACCAATTCCTGCGGCAGGTCGGCCACCACGGTGCGGATCTTGAGGCCTTCAAGGTCCGACGGCTGTGCGATCCGGCGCTGGGTGTTGGCGAAGTTGCGCCAGCCGCCGGTGTTGCCGATGGTCATGATGCGGATCGTGTCGCCGGAATCCTCGAGCGCCATGTTGCGCATGGTGCGGGTGAAGTCGCCCGACAGCACGTGCTCGGCCACCCGGTCGTCCGACATCAGGTAGGGCAGGTCGAGCACCTGAACATAGGGGAAGATGCCCGCGGCGCCGCCCGAGGTGGTCACGAACACGTCGATGGAGCCGTCAGACACGCCCTGAAGGCATTCCGCGCCGCCAGAGCAAAGCTGCGTGCCGATGAACAGCTCGACCGCGATGCGTCCGTTGGAAGCGTTTTCGACATGGTTCTTGAAGACCACAAGGCCGTCGTAATCCTCGTCGTTCTCGTTCGAGTTCGCTGTCGCGCGGATGGTGAAATCCTGCGCTGCTGCGGTGATCGCGCTCCCGGCGAGAAGGGCGGCTGTCAGCGCCGCTGTGGTAAGACCTTTGAGCATTGGTGTTCTCCCTGTTGCTTTCTTGGGTCGGTTACACGGGCCATGTGACCCGCAGATGTCAGTCCGCGAACCCGGTCAGGCGCGGAATGGTCATGGATATCTCGGGGATGAAGGTTATCAGGAAAATGACCACGATCTCCACCGCCAGAAACGGCAGGATCGCCTTCGAGATGGTCTCGACCCGTTCACCCGATACGGATGAGGCGACGAACAGCACCAGCCCCATCGGCGGCGTGGCCAGTCCCACGGTCAGGTTCACGGACATGATGATGGCGAAGTGAATCGGATCGACGCCCAGATCGACAAAGATCGGTCCAAGGATCGGACCCAGGATGATGATCGCGGGACCGGCGTCGAGGAACATGCCGACGACGAACAGAAGAAGGTTGATCAGGAACAACAGGATCAACGGGTTTTCGCTGAGGCCCAGAACGAACTCCGCAAGAATCTCGGGCGTGTGCGACAGCGACACCACGGTCTTGAACGCCATCGCGGCGCCGACCAGCAGCAGCACGGTGGCCGACGTCATGGCGGCGCGCATGAACACGTCTGGCAGATCGCGAGGCCGGAGCGTGCGCAGGATGAACATCCCGACGATGATCGCATATCCAACGGCCACGGCGGCAGCCTCGGTCGGGGTGAAGACACCTCCAAGGATGCCGCCGAGGATGATCACCGGGGTCATCAGAGGAAAGAACGCCTTGAGCGAGGCCTGACCGCGTTCGCCCCAGCTTGCCTTGTCGCGCGACGCTGGGAAGTCGTAGCGGTCGGCCTGGAACTTGACCATGATCATCAGGCCGACACCGACAAGAATGCCGGGGATGATTCCCGCCAGAAACAGCGCGGCGACCGACTCGCCCATGACATAGGCGTAGATGATCATGATGCCCGAGGGCGGGATGATCGGCCCGATGACGGAACTCGCAGCGGTGATAGCGGCGGCGAATTTGCGGGTGTAGCCCTCTTTCTCCATCGCGGGGATCAGCATCGACCCCAGCGCCGAAGTGTCGGCCACGGCCGATCCGGAAAGCCCGGCAAACAGCATCGAGGACAGCACGTTCACATGGGCCAGACCGCCCCGGAAGTGACCCATCATCGCCTGGCTGAATTCCACCAGCCGCATCGTGATGCCGCCCCGGTTCATCAATTCACCCGCCAGCATGAAGAACGGGATCGCCATCAGCGGAAAGCTGGCCATGCCGTTATAGACGTTGCGGTAGAGCAGGATCAGGTCGCGGTCCTGACCGTTGAGCCAGAGCAGCAGGCCGGGGGCGGCCAGCATGCCGAAGAACACCGGCAGGCCAATCATCAGGAAGAGCAGGAACAGGGGCAGGAACCAGACCAGCATGGGATTATTCCACCGTCAATTCGGCGTCGAGATCGGAGCGCAAGCGGTCTTCTCCTCCGGCCAGGGTGATGAGATTGCGCAGGATCAGTTCGATATTGACGATGAAGAGCAGCCACAGTCCGACGACCAGTGACGCAATCTGCCAGGAGTTCGGCATCTTCACCCAGCCCCCCGGCGTCGGGTACTTGAGCGAGGCGCTTTTGAACTTGCCGGCAAGGCCGGACATTTCGCTCAGCCCCATCTGCGCCCCGATATAGAGAACCATGCCTGAGATCAGCAGCAGCACCAGCGCCAACACGGCGGCGCCGCGCTTGGGCAGGGCGGAGGACAGGATCTCCAGCGCCACGAACCCGCCCCGGCGATAGGCCGATGGCGCGATGGCTGCGGTCATCCAGAGCATGAGGAAAATCGCGGCCTCTTCGGGCCAGGGCAGGGCATCGCCCAGAACGTAGCGACAGAACACCTGCAGAAGGATGGCGCAGACCATCAGACCGATGGCAACGATAGCGATGCCACGACCAAAGCGCAGCACAACATCGTTGAACAACTGAAACGGAGCCAGAAGCCCCAGCAAAATGGCCATTCGGCCTCCTCCCTCTCCCACACCGGCCTCCCTGCCGGTGGCCCCGTTTTTGCTTTTATCGGGGCGGTTTATGTCGGTTCCGTAAAGCCTCCGTAGCGTCCACTGAAAAACAGAAGCGGGTCTCCGTCCCGCGTTGTCACAAGGCGCACACGGGCCACAACGATGGAATGATCGCCGCCGTCATGTTCGGCCACCTTGGTGCATTCGAACCGGCTCAAGCAGTTGTCGAGCAGGGGCACATCGTGATCGCCGCGGTGCCAGTCGAACTGGTCGAACGGGTTGCCGTTCCGCGCGAAGGCCGTGCACAGCTCGGCCTGTTCGGCGCCGACCACATGGATTGCGAAATGATCGGCCGCCATGAAGAACGGGTACCGGCTTGAGGATTTGGCAGGGGACCACAGCACCAGCGGCGGGTCGAGCGACACGCTGGCAAAGCTGTTGGCCGTGATGCCCAAGGGGCCATCGCCGGTATCACAGGTGATGACGGTGACACCGGTTCCGAAACGGCCTAGCGCCGCGCGATACTCGCGGCCATTGTCCTGCGCGGGTTCGAAACTATGGGTCAAGTCGTTCATCGCGTGTCTCAGGCCACTTCATGGCCAAGGGCGTGGGTGTAAAGGTCAAACCATGTCTCCCGGTCGATCTGTATCTTTGCAGCATCGCCGATACGGGCGATCCGGTCCAGATTGTTGGTGCCGAGGACAGGTAGAATGCGCGCAGGATGCGCCAAGAGCCAGGCGACGGCAACGGCTGCTTCATCAACGCCGTGATCGTCGCCGATTGCCTTGAGCGCGGTGCGCAGGGCGGCGTTTTTCGGTTCGAAAAGCGCCCCGCCGCCAAGTGGCGACCATGCCATCGGGGGCTGGCCGTTCTTCTGGTGGAACGCGATGTCGCCATTGGTGAAGGGTATGTGATGCAGCAGGCTGATCTCGATCTGGTTGGTGACCAGCGGGGTCTTCATCGACGCCTGCAGCAATTCCCAATCCCAGGGACGGAAGTTCGACACACCAACCGCGCGGACCTTGCCACTTGCCACAACCTCGTCGAGGGCGGCGCCGGTTTCGCAGGCATCCATCAGCGGATCGGGGCGGTGGATCAGCAGAAGGTCGATATGGTCGATCTTCATCAGCCGCAGCGAATGGTCGACCGAAGACAGGATATGCGCGCGCGAGGTGTCATAATGCTTGACCCGCGCATCCGCATAGCGGCCCGCGGGTGCCACGATATCGCACTTTGTCACGATCTCGATCTGGTTGCGCAGCTCGGGAGTGAGCGCGGTGCCAAGGATTTCCTCGGCCTCGTAGCCGCCGTAGATATCCGCCTGATCCATCGTCGTGATGCCCTGATCAAGGCACGCGCTGATCTTATTGCGGATGTGGTCCACGCTGGTGTCGGCATCGTCACCCAGCCGCCACATGCCATAGACAAGGCGGCTCATTTCAAGGGCGTCGTTGAACTTCACACGATCCATTAGCGGCGGACTCCGTTTCCAAGAGGGGTTGCGGGGGTGCCGTTCGGCACACGCCCATAGGCTTCGTTCAGTTGCACCGTCTTCATCTGCGGCAATACGCGGCTGCCGAAGTGGCGGCATTCATCCAGATGCGGATAGCCCGACAGGATGAAGGCGCGGATGCCCATCTTCTGGTACTGTTCCAACTCGCTGAGCACCTGATCGGTGGACCCGACCAGCGCCGCACCGCAGCCCGACCGGGCACGCCCCACACCTGTCCACAGATGCGGTTCCACGAACCCCTCCATGTCGGCCAGTTCGCGGTTTTTCGACTGGTGCGACACGCCCAGCGACGTCGCATCCAACGCCCGTTCGCGGATCGTCCTGCCCTGGTCGTCGTCCAGCTGGCTGACGATGTGCTGCGCGTATTCGCGGGCCTCGGCCTCGGTGTCGCGGACGATGACATGCACGCGCAGCCCGTAATCCAGCGTGCGGTTATAGCGTTCGGCCACGGCGTTCACGTCTTTCATCCGCTGGGCAAGCTGATCCTTGGGTTCGGGCCACATCAGGTAGACATCGCAATGCTGACCGCACAGTTCCAGCGCGGCGGGAGAATAGCCGCCGAAATACAAGAGCGGACCGCCAGTCTGGTACGGCTTGGCGGGATCGGTGGTCAGGCCCTCGAAATCGTAGACGTCACCCTTGTAGGTGATCTCGTCCTGCGTCCACGCCTGTTTCAGGATTTCCACAACCTCGCGCGACCGCTGGTAACGCAGGGCGCTGTCCTCCTTTTCGCCCGGAAAGTCCGACGAGATGACGTTCACTGTCAGCCGCCCTTCGAGCATGTGATCGAGCGTGGCGATGGTGCGGGCGAGCATGATGGGTTGCATCTCGCCACAGCGGACCGCAGCCAGCATGTTGATCTTTTCGGTGATCGGCGCGCAACCGGCGACAAAGGACAACGTGTCCTGACCCACCTGGAAGGAGGAGGGGCACAGGATGTTGCGAAAGCCCTGCGCCTCGGCCTCTTTCACGATGTTGGAACAATGCGCCCAGCTTGACCGCAGGCTGCCATCGGGCACGCCAAGAAATTCGTAATCGTCCGAACACAGGGCCGCAAACCACGACACCTCGACCGCGTCGAGGTCGGGGGAGGTGATCGGCACGATGGTCATAAGGTGTCTCCGGAAGGCATCATTTCCTCTTGCGTAGCACCGTCAAAAATGTAGATCAATAGTGTATCAATTGCCGGTGCGAGAAATGTCTGACGCCCACGCCTTGCCGAAATACGTCCAGATCAGTGAATTGCTGATCCGGGATATTCAGGCTGGCCGGTTGGTGGACGGCGAGCGCCTGCCGCCCGAGCGAGAGATGGCGGCGCGCCTTGGCATATCCGTGGGGACGCTGCGCAAATCGCTGGAGGACTTGACCGGGCAGGGATTGCTTGAACGGGTGCAGGGGTCGGGCAATTACGTGCGGGCCAAGCCGGACGCACAATCGGTCTATGCCTTCTTCCGGGTCGAGCTGATCGAGGGCGGCGGACTGCCGACGGCTGAGCTTTTGTCGGTGGACAGGCTTGTCAAGCCTGACGGATTTCCGCGCTTTGGGGCGTCGCCCGAGGGTCACCGCATCCGGCGCCTGCGGCGTCTGAACGGGGTTCCGGCGGTGCTCGAGGAGATCTGGCTGGACGGGTGTTATGTCGATGTGATCGACGCGATTGCGCTGCGCGAGTCGCTCTACCTCTATTACCGCGAGACGCTTGGTCTCTGGATCACCAAGGCGGTGGATCGGCTTGATCTGGCGGCGGTGCCGGATTGGGTGCCCGAGGCCTTTGGCTTGTCAGCCGGACAGCCCTGCATGCGGGCGACGCGGGTCAGCTACGGCCCCGAAGGCGAGGCGGCGGAGGCCTCGTGGAACTGGATCAACACGGACGTCGCGCGTTACGTGGCGCGCATCACCTAAGCCGCGCTGTGCAGCGCGCATCACCTAAAGGACCACCATGGACGTTGTGAATTACGGCATTATCGGATGCGGCATGATGGGGCAGGAACATCTGCGCAATATCGCCCTGCTTCAGGGCGCGCGGGTGGCGGCGATCTTTGAGCCGGACGAGATCATGGCGGCTGCAGCCAAGGCGATTGCGCCCAATGCCAAGCTCGAGGCGTCGATCGAAGATCTGCTCGCGCGCGATGATCTGGACTGCCTGCTGGTGGCCAGCCCGAACCATTGCCACATCGACGCTCTCGAGCAGATCGCGGAACTCAATCCGCTGCCGCTTCTGATGGAAAAGCCGCTTTATACCGATGCGGCGGACATCGCGCGCGTCGAGGCGATTGCAGCCAGCTATCCTGCGCCGATCTGGGTGGCGATGGAATACCGTTACATGCCGCCGATCCAGACCTTTGCCGAAGAGGTGCAGCGCGCCACGGGTGGGGTGAAGATGCTGACCATCCGCGAGCACCGCTTTCCGTTCTTGCATAAGGTGGGGGACTGGAACCGCTTCAACCGCAACACCGGGGGGACGCTGGTCGAGAAATGTTGTCACTTCTTTGATCTGATGCGGCTGATCCTCGGGTCCGATCCCGTGCGGGTGACCGCAAGCGCGGGGCAGGAGGTGAACCATTTGGACGAGCATTACAACGGCGAGGTGCCGGACATCTGGGATAGCGCCTATGTGATCGTCGATTTCGCCAATGGCGCGCGGGCGATGCTGGAACTGTGCATGTATGCCGAAGGCTCGCGCTATCAGGAAGAAATCAGCGCGGTGGGTCCGACCGGCAAGATCGAGGCATTTGTTCCGGGGCCGGGGCGGTTCTGGCCGACCCATCTGGGTGAGCCCCCCGTGCCGCAGGTGATCATCAGCCCGCGTCATCCCAAAGGACCGCAGGCTGTGGATATCCCGGTCGATCCCACGATCCTCGAGGCTGGGGACCACAACGGATCGACCTTTTACCAGCACGCGCGGTTCCTTGATCTTGTGCGCAATGGCGGTGTGCCGGACGTGTCGATAGAGGACGGCGCATGGGCGGTTCGCATGGGGCTTGCTGCGCAAAATTCCGCCATGACGCGGAGCGTGATCGACCAGATTTGACCACATTTGGGGCGGGCTTTTCCCGCAACACTCTGCGCTTAGGGGGAAAAAAACGAGATTTCGCCACATTCTATGCTTTGAACGAAGGTTTTTTTCATCTATCAAAAGATAGAGCAAAAATATGCCGAACCCGAAAACGGGCGGTTTTGAGGTAGAGTGGTGTGGTTATGAACGCGATTAATTTCGTGGTCCGTACAAGTGCGGGCGCGGTCGAGCGTGGTGTTGTTGGGGCAGACGATCTTGGTTATTTGATCGACGCATCTAACGGTCGCGAAATCTCTCTGAACATACACAGGTCCGACCTGCGCAGCTATGACCGCGCTGAAAACGATCTTCATGTGTTGCTGGCCGATGGCCGGGTGATCGTTCTCGAGGATTATTTCGGGGGGGGCGGCACCAGTCGCCTGTTCCTGAGCACCGACGGCGTTCTGAGCGAAGTGGCTTTTGCCCAAGGCGATGGCGGGGCGCTGTTCGCGCAATACGCCGATGTCGCGGCCTGGGGCAAGTGGAGCCCGGACGACGCTCTTGTCTTCTTTGATCGCGCAGATGTGGTTGCGGCGGATTACGTGGCCGCCGATGACGAAGGCGGCGTTTCGATGCTGGCGGCGGGCCTTCTGGCCGGTGGCGGCATGCTGCCTTGGCTGGCCGGCGGCGCTGCGGTTGCGACCGGTGCTGCGGTGATCGGTGGTGGCGGCGACGGCACTGGTGACGGCGGCAATGGCGGTGGGCTCATCGGCAACGAAGGCGAAGGCGGCGGCCCGCGGACACCGACGGTCAATGACGGCGAATACGTGATCGGCGGCGATGGCCTGACCGAAGAAGACCGCACCGTTCTGGTCAGCGGCACCGCGAACGAGGGCGATACGGTTGTCGTCGTGATCGGCGACAACACGGAAACCACGACCACAGGGTCCGACGGGACATGGGATGTGGTGTTTGAGGGACCGAACTTCCCGCCCGATGGCGAATACGAAGTCGAAGTCACGGTCACAGGAGAAAACGGCGACACCGTTCTGGACGGTCCCACCGTGATCATCGACACCACACCTCCTCCGGTGGCGATCACCAGCGGCACGACGGCCACGGGCGACATCATCACCGACAGCGAATTCGACGGCGGCACGACCATCACCGGTACCACCGAGATCGGCGCATCGGTCGTTCTCATCGCCGGTGGCGTGAGCCATGTCGCGGATGTGGACGCGAACGGCAACTGGACTGTCGATCTGAGCAGTTCGACTTTTGAGCGTGGCGAATATATCGAGAACATCACGGTTATCGCGACCGACAGCTTCAACAACTCGACCACGATCAGTGACGGCATCGAGATCGACACGGTTTCGGGTGTGACGATCAACACGACAACCATCGAAACCGACGGTATCATCAACGCGGAAGAGCGCACCGACGGCGTTGAGATCACCGGCACAACCGATGCCGGATCGACCGTCGTGGTGGAAATGAACGGCTACACGCGCACCGCTTTCGTGGATGCGCAGGGCAACTGGACCGTGACCTTTACCGCAACCGAGATCCCGGTTGGCGAACAGAACCTGACGATCAACGCGACCTCGACCGACGAGGTGGGCAACACCAGCAACGCAACCGGGCAGGTCGTGCTGGACACATGGGTGCGCAACTTCGACATCACCAGCCAGGCAGGTGGTGCGGATGGCATCGTGAACGCCGAAGAAGCGATGCAGGGCATGACCGTGACCGGGACAACCGAACCGGGCGCGTCTGTGTCCGTGTCGCTGGGTGGTGTGTCACGGGCGGCAAGTGTCGATGCGAACGGCAACTGGACCGCCACGTTCTCGGCGAACGAGCTGCCTTCGGGGGAACAGACCGCGATCCTCACGGCCAGCTCGACCGATCTTGCGGGCAACACCGCGACCGAGACACGCAACGTGGTGTTCGACACCGATGCGGGCCTTCTCACGATCAGCCCGGCGCCGATCGAAACCGACGACGTGATCAACCAGGTTGAAGCGTCCGATGGCGTTCAGATCACAGGCACCTCGACCCCGTTCCAGGCGGTGGAGGTTACGCTGGATGGCGTCACGAAAACGGTGCAGACAGACGGGTCCGGCATCTGGCGCGCCAATTATGCCGCGGGTGAAATCCGCCCCGGCGAATACGAAGCGCAGATCACAGCCCATACAGTTGATGCGGCTGGCAACGAGCTGACGCGGTCCGACACGGTGATGGTCGACACCTTCGTGCGCAACTTTGCAGTCAGCGCCAATCCGGTGACCGCCGACAACATCGTCAACGATGCCGAACAGGGCCAAGGTGTGACGCTGAGCGGCACAACCGAGCCGGGTGCCACGGTCACCGTTGTGGTCGAAGGCGTCAGCCGCATGGCCAGCGTGGATGGTGCGGGCAACTGGACCGCGCGGTTCTCGAGCTTTGACCTGCCGGATGGCACCTACACCACCACCGCCCAGATCAGCACCCAGGACCGGGCGGGCAACACCGCAACGACCACCAAGACGTTCCAGGTGGATACCGAAGTGGTGCCGCTGACCTCGACCAGCCAGCCGGGCGGCAGCGACGGCGTGGTGAGCGAAGCGGAATCGGCGCAGGGCTTTACCCTGACCGGACAAGTCGAACAGGGATCATCCGTCGAAGTGACCATTGGTGGCCAGCGGATGCAGGCACAGGTCAGCGGCAGCACTTGGTCCGTCGCGGTTCCAGCGAGCGTGATCCCGTCCGCCGATGGCGACAACGTGTCGATCCAGATCGCGGCAACAGACCGCGCGGGCAACACCAAGTCGATCTCCGAGACCATGGTTGTGGACAACGTGGCCCCCGATGCGCCTGACATGACGGCGATCATTTGGGATCAAAGCCAGGCCCCTCGCGGGATTATCCTCGAGACCAGCGACCATGACGTATCGATCGCCCGGGTCGGTTCGGGCGGGGCACAAACGGTTGGCTTCAGCGATCAGGACATCAACGCGACCGGCGAAACCAACTATTCGTTCAACAATGTCGTGCCCGACGGATCACATCTTGTGGTCACCGCGACCGACAGTGCGGGCAACAGCACGGGCACCTACGTGGTGCTGGGCGATCCGGATGTCAGCCGGAGCAACGTGAGCCTTGCGGGCAATATCGGCGGCCGGGAGATCGACACGATCGACCTCGAGTTCACCGAAGAGGCGACGCTGACCATCACCGAAGCGCAGATCGTTGCACTTACCGGCGAGGACAACACGGTCAAGATTCTGGGCAACGCGGATGAAACCGTCCGCATCACCGGGGCCACCCGCACCGGATCGCGCTTTGAGGATGGCAAGAACTTTGACGAGTATCAGCTTGGCGATGCCACCGTGCTGATCGACGACGACATCAACAACGTCTCAATCTGAGGAAGAGGATGATTTCGTTCGGGCCGTTGCGGTGACGGCCCGAGCCCCGACACAAAAAGAAGCCAAAGGCGGGGGCTCAATCGACATGAGGCAGAAGACAAGGGCACTGGCAGGGGCTTTGCTTGCGGCAACGGCTCTTTCGGGATGTATGCAGGACATGGGCGCCGGGACCGTGTCGCGGTTCCTGACCGCCCAACCGAACGCAGATACAGACATTGCCGGCGAGACACAGACCGCCGCACCCATGGCGGTGACGACGCAAGAGGCGTCTCCGGTCATTGCAGAACTGGCATCGAGACAAAGCGTTCTGACGCCGGGCAGCGCCTATGCCCAAGTGGCCGCAGGTGTGCTGGCCGCCGATGCGCGCGTCGCTGAAGCCGAATTGCAGGTGGCGCAACTGCGCGCAGAGGCCGCGTCAAAGAACTGGTGGCCGACGATTTCGCCGCGCATCACCCTGACATCGCTGGGCGATCTGGTGGCCGATCTGGTGATCAACCAGGTGCTGTTCGACAATGGCCGCAAGAAAGCCGAACGCGATCTGGCCAAGGCGGATGTGGAGCTGGCCGCCGTGGCGCTGTCGGAAAGCAGCAACGACCGGGTGTACGACGGGCTGGTGCTGTACCTGCAGGCCGAAGAAGGCCGCGCGGCGGCGGAGCTTTACGGTCAGGCGCTCAGGGACATGGGCCAGTTCGAATGGGTCATGAACGAGCGGGTCAAAGGCGGCGTTTCGGATTTCTCGGACCTCAACGTGCTGAAACAAAAGCTGGCCGATCTGCGCGCCCGCGATGCGGCTGCGCGCGAAAAGACCACCCGTGCGGTGGCGGAACTCAACGCAATGTCGGCCGTGTCGCTTGCGGACCAGCGCGGTTTGCGCGGGATGGGGGCCACGCCCGCAACCCAGTCGCTTGACGTGCTGCGCGCCAAGGTCGAGCGCGACCGTCAACTGGCACAGGCCCAGATTGCCCGCGCGGCGCATCTGCCGGGCCTGTCTGCGGGGGGCAGCGTGCGCAATGGCGGCGACGGTCTCGCACTGAGCGTCAACACCGAACAGATGCTGGGCATCGGCACCGGGGCCTCTCTGCAGGCCATCGAGGCCACAAAGATCACGGCTGATCGCAAAGTGACCGAGGCCGAAGACATCTCGCGCCGTGCCATCGAAGCGGACCAGCGCAGCATCGCCGCCCTGACGCGGCAGGCCGCCGAGGCCGAAGGGCTGACGGCGCAGGCCAAGACCAATCTCGACCTCTTCCAGCGCCAATACGATGCGGGCACGCGTCAGGTGATGGATGTGGTCAGCGTCTACGAGACCTTCCTGCGGGCGCTTGAAAAACAACTCGACCTGAAATTTCAGGCCGCCCGCGCCGAGCTGGATGCAGCCAAGCGCCTTGGCGTCCTTGCGGATGGAGCAAAGATTTGAGCGGCGTCAACAACATCACCCTCCTGTCGGGACGCGCCAAGAACGCGGTCCTGCGGATGGTGCCGCAGGGGGTCAAGCCTGCCAATGAGCCCAAACGCGCCCCGCGCTATTCCGACCGCGTTCGCGCCCGGACCGAGTTGATCCGCACCTATGCGGGCCGTCTGGGTCTGACCACGGTGGCAAGCGACATCACCGAGGCCATCGGCCTGCATCAGGACGCCAACGGAGTGGTAGGGCAGGACGCGCTGATCGCAGGCGCCAAGGCCGCCGGGATGCTGGCGCAGGGGCTTCATGTGCCGCGTCCGACGCCCGACCACTGGCCGGCGATTGCGCTGATGACCA
This sequence comes from Pelagibaca sp., assembly GCA_041725935.1. Classification (GTDB taxonomy): domain Bacteria; phylum Pseudomonadota; class Alphaproteobacteria; order Rhodobacterales; family Rhodobacteraceae; genus Marivita. The sequence goes on along the minus strand of JBGRQD010000022.1, from coordinate 14,032 downwards.
ACGGGCAGGCGGTGCTGGTCCTGTCGCAGGACCGGATGACCCTGTCGATCTGGGACAACGGTGCCAAGGACAAGATCGAACGCGTGGATGTGGCGGAATTCGCGCCCTTCTACAGCGGCGTTCTGGTGCGCGGCGAAGCGCCGGTTCAGACGCTGGTGGACACGCATACCGACACGGGCGACAAAGCCCATTGGTTCTGGGGCAGCTTTTCCAATTACCGCCGCCAGTTCGGCGAAGTCGCGCTTGGGTCTTTCGTGGCGAACGTGTTGGCCCTGTCGGTCGCGCTGTTCTCGCTTCAGGTCTATGACCGCGTGATCCCGCATCAATCCTCGGCCACGCTCTGGGTGTTGGCGATCGGTGCGGCCATGGCGCTGATGCTCGAGGCGTTTCTCAAGGTGGCCCGCTCCACATTGCTGGACGGTGCTGGACGGCAGATCGAGACGGGCGTGCAGCAGACCTTGCTGAACCGGCTCTTGGGCATGCGCTCGGATGCGGCCGCGCGGTCGCCCTCGCAGCTTTTCGCGTCGATGCGCGAATTCTCTTCGGTGCGGGAGTTCTTCACCGCGGGCACCGTGGGGGCGCTTGCCGACATTCCGTTTATCGTGCTGTTCCTGCTGATGGTCTGGTCCATCGCGGGCAGCGTGGTCTGGGTGCTGATCGCCGGTGCGCTGCTCATGGTGATCCCGGGGTTTTTCCTGCAAAAGAAGATGATCCGCATCACCCGCGAAATGCAGGGCGCCTCGACCAAGCAATCGCGCCTGCTAAATGAGACCGTGACCGAACTTGACACGATCAAGACGCAGCGCGCCGAAGACCGCTTTGCCCGCCAGTGGGAAGAGCTGACCTCGGTGCAGGCCCTGAAGTCCTCGGAACAACGCCGCCTTGCCGCAGCGCTGACGTTCTGGAGCCAGGGCGTGCAGCAGGCGACCTATGTAGGGGCCGTGATCGCGGGCACCTACCTTGTCTTTGCGGGCGAATTCACCGTGGGCTCGATCATCGCGGTGGGCATCCTGACCTCGCGGACGCTGGCGCCGTTGACACAGCTTTCGGGCATCATGGCGCGCTGGGGCAACGTCAAGGCGGCACTCGATGCGCTGGACGGGATCGCCGATCTGCCGCAGGACCGGCAGGCGAACCGCAAGTACCTGCGCCGCGAACGACTCGAAGGCCGTTTCGAACTGCGCGAGGTTTCCTTCCGCTACGATGCCGAAAGCCCGTCGGTTCTGGATATCCCGAGCCTCGTGATCCAGCCCGGCCAGACGCTGGCCATTCTGGGCACCAACGGGTCGGGCAAATCCACGCTGCTCAAGATGCTGTCGGGACTTTATGCGCCCACATCGGGGTCGATCCTGATCGACGGCACCGACATGAACCAGATCGACATGCGCGATATTCGCCGGTCCCTCGGCTATCTGGGTCAGGACGTACGGCTGTTCCACGGCACCCTGCGCGACAACCTGAACCTCAACATGATGGAGCGTGATGACGACCGGCTGTTCGAAGCGCTGGATTTCGCCGGGCTTGGCCAGTTCGTCAAAGGCCATCCGCAGGGGTTGGACCTGCCCATCCGTGACGGGGGCGAAGGGCTTTCCGTGGGGCAGCGGCAATCCATCGGTTGGGCGCGGCTTTGGCTGCAGGACCCCGATGTGTGCCTGCTGGACGAACCGACCGCCGCGCTGGACCAGACGCTGGAAAAGACGCTGATTTCCCGGCTGGAGACCTGGCTGGCGGACCGCACCGCGATTGTGGCGACGCACCGCGTGCCAATCCTCGCGCTGGCTGACCGCACCAGCGTGTTGGCCTCGGGGCGGCTGGTGGTTGACGGCCCGCGCGACCAGGTGCTCGATCACCTGCGCACGGCACAGGGGGCGTAAGCGATGGCTGTCAGCACAACCGATCTCAGCGCCCAGCTTGGCCGCCGTTTGCGCGGCCCGTCGATGGTCATCTGGCTGTCGGGCGCGGCTGTTTGGCTCTTCATCATCTGGGCCGCCTATGCGTGGATCGACGAGATCGTGCGCGCCGAGGGTGAGTTCATCTCGACCTCGCGGCCGCAGATCATCCAGAACCTCGAAGGCGGGATTCTTGCGGAACTGCTGGTCAAGGAAGGCGACGAGGTGCTGCAGGGCGACGTGCTGGCCCGGCTCTACGGCACGCAATTCCGATCCTCGGTGGACGATCTCGAGGACCAGATCACCGCGCTTGATATCCGCCGGTTGCGGATCGAGGCGGAAATGGCCGGTCTGGTGCAGTTCGACGTGCCGTGGGAGCTGCGCGAACGCAGCCCGGAAATGGCCGCTTCCGAACAGGCGCTGCTGGCGGCGCGGCAGCTTGATTTCAACTCGCGCTTCGATGGCGCGCGCCGGGTCCTGGAACAGGCGGCGCAGGAAAAGAAACTGATGGAGGACCTTCTCGACAAGAAGGTCGTCGCCCTGATCGAGGTGACCCGTGCCCGCAAGGCGCATGCGGATGCGCAGATCAAGATGGACGAGATCATCACCCAGACCGAACTGATGCGGGCAGAGGAGTTTTCCGAAACGCTCAAGGAACTGGCCACGCTGCGGCAGAACCTGCGATCCTCGCAGGACCAGCTGAACCGCACCGTTCTGGTCAGCCCGATGCACGGCGTGGTCAACAAGCTTGGCGTGACCACCATCGGCGGCGTGGTGCGCCCGGGCGAGGAAATCCTGCAGATCATCCCGCTGGGCGAAGAACTCTATGTCGAGGCCAAGGTCGCGCCCGAGAACATCGCGGGCATCCGCCCCGGACAGGAAGCGACGATCAAGCTGTCGGCCTATGATTTCACAATCTACGGATCGTTGAAGGGCCGGGTCGACGTGATCTCGGCGGATACGTTCAAGGACGAACGCCGACCCGAGGCTCCGGCGCATTACAAGGTGACCGTGCGGGTCGACAAGACCTCGCTCAGCGACCGGCAGCGGCAACTGGAAATCCGCCCCGGCATGCAGGCGACGGTCGAGCTGCACACCGGTGAAAAGACCGTGCTGCAATACCTGCTCAAACCGCTCTACAAATCTCGTGAGGCGCTGCGCGAACCGTAAGGACATGCCGGGCTGCGCCCGCCATGACAGTGTATCTCGCCTGCGGCTCGGCCCCGTGTTGGCGTGACGCGGTTGTCCGTGTTGCGCGACTGGCCGGTGTTGTGTGGCGTATTTGGAAAGAGAAGAAACACCAAGGCAGTCCACCCCGCCGCGCCCCGGCCTTGATCGGCTCTCAAAAGGCGCGCGCGGGGCTTCTCCTCTTGCGGTCATCGGCACGCCTGCCTGTACCGCGAGATGTGTATCCGGGAATTTGGTTAAGCGCGCGTTAAGGGGAAAGCAGCAGCCCCTGCTTCTTCTCTTCCCAAATACGCCAAAGCGCGGGTGACATCGGGCAACCCGCTTGTGGTCAGTCCGCGCTGTCCATCCAGATGGTGACCGGCCCGTCATTCACGAGCCGCACCTTCATGTCCGCGCCAAAGCGGCCCTTGGCTACCTGGATGCCCTGCGCGGCGATCTGATCGGCGAAGTGCTCATACAACCGATTGCCATCTTCGGGTGCGGCGGCGGTGGAAAAACCGGGGCGGTTGCCGCGGGAGGTGTCGGCAGCGAGGGTGAACTGGCTCACCACCAGAGCGCTGCCGCCGAAGTCGAGCAGCGAGCGGTTCATGCGGCCCTCGTCATCCTTGAAGATGCGCAGCTTGGCGATCTTGGCGGCGAGCTTTTCCGCCTGCGCTTCGGTGTCGCCCTGCATGGCGCAGATCAGGATCAGCAGGCCGGGACCGATTGCGCCCAGCACCTCTGCGTCGACGGTGACCGAGGCTTCGGAGACGCGTTGGATCAGGGCGCGCATTCAGGCGGCCAGTCCCTTGGTGCCGATATCGAGGAACTTGCGGCGGCGCTGCGCCACGAGCTTCTTGGGGGAGAGATCCGACAGATCATTCAGCATTGCTCGCAGGGCATTGCCGACGGATTGGATCGTCTGGTCGCGGCCGCGATGGGCGCCCCCCAAAGGTTCGGAAATGACCTGATCCGCGACCCCGAGGTTGAGCAGATCCTGCGCGGTGAGGCGCAGCGCCTCGGCGGCCTCGCGCATCTTTTCGGCGTCTTTCCACAGGATCGACGCACAGCCTTCGGGTGAGATCACCGAGTAGACCGAATGTTCCAACATGGCCAACCGGTTCGCGGTGGCAAAGGCCACGGCACCGCCTGATCCGCCTTCGCCGATCACCACCGAGACCAGCGGCACACCGATCTGGAGGCATTTTTCAGTTGAGCGGGCGATGGCCTCGGATTGGCCGCGTTCCTCGGCACCCTTGCCGGGATAGGCGCCGGGGGTGTCCACCAGTGTGATGACGGGAATCCTGAAGCGGTCAGCCAGATCCATCAGGCGCACCGCCTTGCGGTAGCCTTCGGGGCGGGCCATGCCGAAATTGCGCTTGAGGCGGCTTTCGGTGTCGTGGCCCTTTTCGTGGCCGATCACCACCACGGGACGGTCATCGAAGCGGGCGAGGCCGCCCATGACCGCATCGTCATCGGCAAAGTTGCGGTCGCCGGCCAGCGGTGTGTATTCGGTGAAGAGCGCGTCGATGTAATCGGTGCAATGGGGGCGTTCGGGGTGACGGGCGATCTGGCATTTCCGCCATGGTGTCAGTTTTTTGTAGAGTTCCTTGAGCAGCGCCTGCGCCTTGGCGTCGAGCGCGCGGGCCTCGTCCTCGATGTTCATCTCTTCGTTCTTGCGGGCCATGGCGCGCAGTTCTTCGGCTTTGCCTTCGATCTCGGCCAGCGGTTTTTCAAAATCGAGATAGTTGGTCATGGTCTGGGGTCGCCCTGTTGCCTGTGGCTGGCAGTCTATATGACCCTGCGGATGGGAATTTGCAATCGGATGTGGGTCAGCCGAGGATCACCGGGATCAACGACGCCACCAGCAGGGCGGCCATGGCCCAGTTGAAGACACGCAGGCGGGTCGGACGGTTCAGGATGCGGCGCAATTGCTGGCCGAGAATGGTCCAGGTGGTGGTGGAGATGCAGCCCATGGCGACATAGGTGCCCGCGACCCAGAGCACGGCGGCGATGTCGCGTCCGGTGGCGTAAAGGGTAATCGCGCCAAGCGCCATCGACCAGGCTTTGGGATTGACCCATTGGAAGGCTGCCGCCTGAAGGAAGGTAAACGGCGTGCCGCCTGCCTTGGGAGCATCATCGGGCGGTGCCGCATTGGCGATCTTCCACGCGAGATAGATCATGTAGACCACCGACAGCACCTTGAGGATCGTGTAGGACAGCGGCCACAGATCGAAGACCTGCATCACGCCAAGTCCAACCGGCACGATCATCAGCGGGAACCCGAGCCCCACGCCGAGCATGTGCGGGACCGAGCGGCGGAAACCGAAATTCGCGCCCGATGTCATGAGCATCAGGTTGTTCGGTCCCGGCGTGATCACGGTGACGAGGGCAAAACTGGCAAGGGCCAGGAAAAGATCAGGTGTCATGCGGTGCATATCCGGTGAGGTTCAGGGCCTTATTGTTTCGGATGCGCCGTGACTGCAAGTGGTCTGCGTGGGTGCCGATGGATTTGAAGCCCACGGCGCCCGGGACAGGGCGTTGAGCAAAGCCTTGCCGATGCAGAAAAAGACGGGATTGCCTTGTCGCAGGGTTCGTCGCAAGGCTGGCGCATGAGACATTTGCGAATTGCCTGTTCGGTTCTGTGTGCTGCGCTTTTCCTTGCGGCCTGTTCCCTTGCGCCATCCGAGCCTACGGAAACGACCGTCTCGACCCGGAACCTGTATCCCAATGAAACACCGGAGCTGCGGGCGCTGATCGTCAAGGCGGCGGCCGAGAACGAGGTTCCAGTGTCCCTGGTGCAGCGTGTTGTCATTCGGGAGAGCACGCATCGTCCCGAGGCGCGGAGCGGGCCGTATTACGGATTGATGCAGATCCTGCCTGCAACCGCGCGGTCGATGGGGTTTCGGGGGCAGCCTTCGGACCTGCTGGATGCAGAGACCAACCTGCGCTACGCGGTGCGCTATCTGCGCGGGGCGTGGCTTGTGTCTGACGGGGACGAGGGCGAAGCCGTGGGATGGTATGCGCGCGGATACTATTTCGAGGCAAAGCGTCTGGGTCTTCTGGACGAAACCGGCGTGCACGGGCGCAAGTCCTGGCCCGAGTGATCTCAACTTTTTTGTAAGATGTTGATGAGAATCTTCGTACGAAGATTCTCTGGCGCCGCCATAAAATTCTGGAAGTTGGCGATAACCGCCCTGCGCGGTTGCAGGCGCAGGGGCGGTTCGTTTTTCAAGTCATTGCATGATGACGCGCAATTGGGTCAGCGCTTGGGCGCGATCATCTCGGACTGGCGCACGATCACCTCGGCCTGCTTGATCGAGGCGATGTCCACGAGGCGGCCCTTGTAGACCGTCGCGCCTTCGCCCTTGGCCTTGGCCTCTTCCATCGCGGCAAGAATTTCGCGGGCTTCGGTTACCGCAGCCTCGGTTGGGGTGAAGACCTCGTTGGCCAGTGCGACCTGCCTGGGGTGGATCGCCCATTTGCCCACCATGCCCAACGTGGCCGATCGCAGCGCTTGCGCACGAAAGCCTTCGTCATCCGAGAAATCGCCGTAGGGGCCATCGACCGGCAAGACCCCGTGTGTGCGGCAGGCGGCGACGATCGCGGTTTGTGCCCAGTGCCAGGGATCGGACCAGTATTTCGCGCCGTCGTGCAGCATGTAGTAATTGGCCTGCGTGCCGCCGATGCCGGTTGTCTGCATGCCCATAGACGCGGCAAAATCGGCGGCGCCAAGGCTCATCGCCTGCAGGCGGGGCGAGGCGGCGGCGATTTCCTCGACATGGGCGATGCCGGCGGCGGATTCGATGATCACCTCGAAACCGAGCCGCTTTGTCCGGCCCTTTGCGGCCTCGACCGCGCTGACCAGCGCGTCGACCGCATAAAGATCGGACCCGCAGCCCACTTTGGGAATCATGATCTGGTCCAGCCGGTCGGGTGCGCGCTCCAGCAGGTCCACCACGTCGCGGTACCAGAACAGTGTGTCGAGACTGTTGATCCGCACGCTGAGCGTCTTGTCGCCCCAGTCGATATCCCCGATCGCCTGAATGATGTTCTCGCGCGCGCTGTCCTTGTCCGACGGGGCCACGCTGTCTTCGAGATCGAGGTTGATCACGTCCGCTTCCGACCTGGCCATCTTTTCGAAGATCGCCGGGCGCGAGCCGGGGCCGAAGAGTTGGCAGCGGTTCGGACGGGCGGGGGGCGTGGGCTGGATGCGGAAGGACATGAGTGCCTCTTGGTAAGGATATTTCGTTTGGTGTCTCGGTTGGGTTATGAAATTACGCGGATTTCTGCAAGTGCATTTCGCACCTGCGGCATCGGTGCTGCCGTGCAGCGATGCCTCGTTGCGCAAGATTCTGCGAAGAACTGCCCTGATTGCGAAGAAATTTTGTGCAATTGCCGTTGATTTCGGGGCCGGAGACGATGCAATTGATGCGTGGCACTGTCATTCTTGCGTTACTTACACCGCATGTCAGGGGGCGACGATGATCAAGACACCTTATCTTTTATTTCTGGGCGATGCGCCGGATGGTCTTGCCGCCAAGGTGGCGCAGGGGATCAAGGACTGGCGGCCCGGAAATTGCGTGGGCCAGTTCCGCATGGAGGGCTGCAAGGCCGATCTGGGTCTTACCGACATGACCCTCGCCGAAGCCCGTGCGGCTGGTGCGGAAACGCTGGTTGTCGGGGTTGCCAACCGCGGCGGCAAGATCAGCCAGGCGTGGAAGAAGGTTCTGGTGATGGCGCTCGAGGAAGGGTTCGATCTGGCCTCGGGTCTGCACAACCTGTTGCGCGACGAGCCCGATCTGGTGGCAGTGGCCGAGGCGACGGGGCGCGCGCTGCATGATGTGCGGGTGCCCGAGGTCGAATATCCAATCGCGGACGGGGTCAAGCGATCGGGCAAGCGGGTTCTGGGCGTCGGCACCGATTGTTCGGTGGGCAAGATGTATACCGGGCTGGCGCTGGACAAGTCCATGCGCGCCATGGGGATGAAAAGCACGTTTCGTGCCACCGGGCAGACGGGCATCCTGATCACCGGGGATGGTGTTCCGCTCGATGCTGTGGTGGCGGATTTCATGGCAGGGTCCATCGAATGGCTGACGCCGGACAATGACGCGGATCATTGGGACGTGATCGAAGGGCAGGGAAGCCTGTACCACGTGTCCTTTTCGGGGGTGACGCTGGCGCTGATCCATGGCGGGCAACCCGATGCCCTGATCCTCTGCCACGAGCCGACGCGGACGCATATGCGCGGGTTGCCGGGATATGACCTGCCCTCGCTCGAGGCGCTGCGCGACACGGCGCTGCCTTTAGCACAGATTGCCAATCCGGATTGCGTGGTGGCGGGCATTTCGATCAACACGCAGCATATGGGGCAGGCCGAAGCGGCGGCCTATCTCAAGGAGCTGGAGGATCGGATGGGTCTTCCCGCCGTCGATCCGTTCCGGCACGGGGCGGACCGGTTGGCTGAGGCTTTGGCAGCGCTCTGACCATCACGAGCGATGTGCTTGTGGCCATGTGGCCTTGGCGTATTTGGAAAGAGAAGAAGCAGGGGGAGCAGCCCATGATCGAAGTGACACGTGACGTGTTCCGGTTGGCGCAGGTCTTTACCATCTCGCGCGGCAGCCGGACCGAGGCCAAGGTGCTGACCGTTCGGGTGACGCGGGAGGGCGTGACCGGCTGGGGCGAATGTGTGCCTTATGCGCGATATGACGAGACATTGGAGAGTGTCGAGGCGCAGGTCCGGTCGTTGCCGGACGGCATCGATCGGATGGCGCTTCAGGAGGCGCTTCCTGCCGGTGCGGCGCGAAACGCGGTGGATTGCGCGCTTTGGGATCTGGAGGCCAAGCGGGCCGGGTGCCGGGTCTGGGAGCTGGCGGGTTTGTCCGCGCCAGGGCCGGAGGTAACGGCCTATACCCTGTCACTGGACACACCCGAGGCGATGCAGGCGCAGGCGGCCAAGAATGCGTATCGGCCCTTGCTCAAGATCAAGCTGGGCACACCGGATGACATGCCGCGTCTCGAAGCGGTGCGGGCGGGCGCGCCGGACGCGCGGATCATCGTGGATGCCAACGAGGGCTGGTCGGCCGAGGTCTATGCCGATCTGGCACCGCATCTGCTGAGGCTGGGGGTGACGCTGGTCGAACAGCCTTTGCCGGCTGGGGAGGATGATGCGCTCTTGGGTGTGAACCGGCCTGTGCCGCTTTGCGCCGATGAAAGCTGTCATGACCGACAGTCGCTGCCCAAGCTCAAGGGCAAGTACGACATGCTAAACATCAAGCTGGACAAGACCGGGGGGCTGACCGAGGCGCTCAAGCTGCGCGATGCGGCGCGGGCCGAGGGCTATGATGTCATGGTCGGTTGCATGGTCGGATCGTCGCTGGCGATGGCACCTGCCGTGCTGGTGGCGCAGGGAGCGGCGATCACGGACCTTGACGGGCCACTGCTTCTGGCCGAAGACCGCGACGAGCCATTGCTGTTTGACGAGTCCGGGGTGCACCCTTCTGCGCCCGGTCTTTGGGGATAAGGAGATCCACCCATGACCCGCACCGTGTATGTAAACGGAGAGTACCTGCCCGAGCACGAGGCGAAGGTGTCGATCTTCGACCGGGCCTTTCTGATGGCGGACGGGGTTTACGAGGTGACATCGGTGCTGGGCGGCAAGCTGATTGATTTTGCCGGTCATGCGAAACGGTTGGAGCGGTCCCTGAGCGAGCTCGACATCAAGAAACCGGCGGTGTTCGATGATCTTCTGGAAATTCACCGCGAATTGGTGCGGGTGAACGGCATCGAGGATGGCTTGGTCTATCTGCAGATCACGCGCGGCGCGCCCGGTGATCGGGATTTCGTGTTTCCCGATCCGGAAACCACAGAGCCGACCGTGGTGCTGTTCACTCAGAACAAGCCGGGACTGGCAGACAGTCCCGCTGCCAAGGTGGGGATGAAGATCATTTCCATCGAGGACGTGCGCTGGGGACGGCGTGACATCAAGACGGTGCAATTGCTCTATCCGTCGATGGGCAAGATGATGGCCAAGAAGGTGGGCGCGGACGATGCCTGGATGGTGCAGGACGGGCACGTGACCGAGGGCACGAGCAACAACGCCTATATCATCACCGGCAACACCATCGTCACGCGGGCTTTGTCGAACGATATCCTGCACGGGATCACCCGTGCCGCCGTGCTGCGTTTCGCGAAAGAGGCGCAGATGCAGGTGGAGGAGCGCAATTTCACCATTGACGAGGCCAAGACGGCGGATGAGGCCTTCATCACCTCGGCGTCGTCCTTCGTGATGCCGGTGGTCGAGATCGACGGTGTGGCGCTCGGCGATGGCACACCGGGGGCGCGCACGGCGCGTCTGCGCGAGATTTACCTCGACGAGAGCCGCAAGGCCGCGATCTGATCCATGGGCGCTGTGCCTGAGCGGGACAGCTATGATGTCGTGATCGTCGGCGGCGCGATCATGGGGTCTGCGGTTGCGTGGTTCCTGACCGATCTCGGCTTTGACGGGCGCATTCTGGTGGTGGACCGCGACATGAGTTTCGAGCGGTCGGCAACGGCCACCTCGACCTCGTGTATTCGGCAGCAGTTTTCGACCGAATTGAACGTGAAGATCAGCCAGTTCGGGGCGGAGTTCATCTCCAACCTGCGGGCCTTCATGGGTGGTGATAGCCGCGTGCCGCAGCTGGGCATCCGGAATTTCGGCTATCTTTATCTGGCGGATTCCAACGGTTTTGCCAAGGACCTGCGTGATCGGGCTGCGGTGCAGGTGGCCGCAGGGGCCGCGACGCGACTTTTGACGCCCGAGCAGATCCGCAAGCTGTATCCGTTCTACGCGCTGGACGACATCGTGCTCGGGTCGATCAACACGCGGGGCGAAGGCTATTTCGACAGCATGGCGGTGTTCGAATGGCTGCGGCGGCAGGCGATTGAACGCGGTGTGGAGTATGTCGAGGACGAGGCAATCGGCATGGATGTGGCGGGCGGCTCTGTCCGGTCGGTCACTTTGGCAAGCGGCGCGCGGATCGCCTGTGGGCAGGTGATCAACGCCGCGGGGCCGCGTGCCGGGCATGTGGCCGCGATAGCGGGGATCGACCTGCCGGTTGAGCCGCGCAAACGGTATTCGTGGGTGTTCAAGGCCGAGGCCCCGCTGGACCGCGACTTGCCGCTGACGATTGATCCGTCGGGACTGCATGTGCGTGAAAACGGCGGTGGCACGTATCAGGCGGGTGGGCATTTCGGTGATGATCTGGCGGTGGCGTTCGATGATTTCGAGATGGATCACGGGCTGTGGGAGGCCGAGGTCTGGCCGCTGCTGGCGGCACGGATTCCACAGTTCGAGGCGATCAGGCTGACCCATAGCTGGGTTGGGCATTACGAGATGAACGTATTTGATCACAACGCGGTGCTGGGGCCACATCCGGACATTGCCAACTTCCTGTTCATAAACGGATTTTCCGGGCATGGCTTGCAGCAGGCGCCTGCGATGGGGCGCGGGCTGGCGGAATGGCTGTGTTTCGGCGGATACCAGACACTTGATCTGAGCGGGTTCGGCTATGACCGGCTTTTGAACAGCGCGCCGCAGGTCGAGAAAGCGGTGATCTAGAGCGGCTCGACCTCGAGCCAGACGCCGCCTTCGGGGCGCAGGGTGATGATCATCACCGGGTCGGGGTCGACGCCTTTAACCGATTTGAAACGGAATCGCCCTAACAGGGTCGCCAGGATGATGACGGCTTCCTGCAGCGCAAAGCTGGCGCCGATGCAGATGCGGGGACCGTCGCCAAAGGGCAGATAGGCATAGCGGTCGGGTCTAGCGCCTTTTGCCCAGCGGCCGGGGTCGAAACGGTCAGGATCGTCCCAAAGCAGGTGGGACCGGTGCAGCGCGTAGATCGGAATGATCACGGTGTCACCGGGATGGATGGGCGTGCCGCAGAGCGTGTCTTGGGCAAGCGTAGTGCGCGACACGATGGCGGCAGGCGGATAGAGGCGCAGCGCCTCGTCGATGATCTGCCGCGTGTAGGGCAGATGGGGCAGGTCGTCGGCGGTGGCGGCGCGGCCTTGCAGAACGGATTGCGCCTCAACGCGGGCTTTGTCCTGAACTGCGGGGTCGAAGGCACAGAGGTAAAGCGACCACGCGAGGGTCAGCGCGGTGGTCTCGTGACCGGCGACGATGAAGGTCAGGAGATTGTCACGGATCTCCTCGGTGCTCATGGTGCGGCCTGTCTTGGGGTCTTGCCCCTCAAGCAGAAGGTCGAGCAGGTCCGGCGGTGTCTGCCTGCCTTCGGACTGACGGGCATCGATGACGGCATCGGCGGCGGCTTTCATGTCGCCCATGCCATTGGTGGCAAGGTTGCGGCCGGGGCGCGGAATCCAGTCGGGCAGGCCCAGCACATCAAAGAGCGAGACTTTGCCCGCATCCGAGATGTAAAGGTCGATGGCCTGCTGAACGGCAGTGCGGTCGAAGCCGCTGTCGCCGGAAAAGGTCACGTCCGAAATCACGTCGAAGGTTGTGGTGATCATCTCGTCCAGCAGGTTGACTGCACGGTTGCCGGCCCGTGTGATGCGATCTGCCGAGCGTTCGGCGGCGCGGGTCATCACGGGCGCCAAGGCCGCGACATTGCGATGTGAAAAGGCGGGAGCGGCGGTGCGCCTTTGCCACCGCCAATGCTTGCCCTCGGCGATGAAAAGCGAGTCACCTATGGCGGGGCGCAGCAGGTTCTTGGTAACGATGGATTTGGGATAATTCTCGACATTCTCCAGCAGAACATGCCGTATCGCCGCCGGGTCGGTCAGCATGTGCCACCGCGTCCCGGTGCGCCCCGACACGATGGACTGGCGCGTCGACGCTTCGGGGATGATCGTCAGCAGGTTGTGCCGCGAGGCCTGCCAGCTTTGTAAAATGTTCAACGGCTCACGCACAAGCACAGCCCGCACCGGCAAGTCCTGTGCAGTGGGCATCTTGGTGGGGTTCGAAAGCTCCGTCATCTCACCAAGAAGTTAGGGCGCGCAGGACAGGTCGCCAGTGTGGGCGCGTTGCACCGTCCGACGCGCTGGGCTAGAAGGGCGAGATGACATTTTCGGGGGACGCGATGCGCCGCTTTCTTGTTGCCTTGCCATTGCTTGCAGCGCTTGCCGCATGTGGCAGTTCCACCCGCGACCTGGCGGAGCCGACGGAACCGCTGGGCGATTTCAGCATCGCTCATATTGGCGTTGTCGCTCCCAACCTGCAAAAGCTTCTTGTGTCGCGCGACGCCACGCAGGAGGAATGGATCACGGCGGTCACCAAGGCGCTGGACGACCGGTTCGGCCGGTTCGAAGGCAACAAGTATTACCATCTTGGTGTGAGTGTCGAAGCCTATTCACTGCCGCCACCCATCATCCCCGGCAAATCGGCGCTGGCGTTGAACGTAACGGTCTGGGACGACGCGGCGCAGTCCAAGATGAACCCCGAGCCCAAGCAAATCCACGTGATCAAGGTTTTTGAGTCGCGGATCTCAAAGAACCGGGAAGAACAATTGACCGGTCTGGCTGAAGAGTCGGCCCGCCTGATCGAGGTGTGGCTGCGTGAAATGCAGGAGAGCGATGGCTGGTTCTTGGGCAGCCCGGAGGCGACGAGTGACGTGGATCAATCCGGGCCGGAAGGATTGGTGACGGTCCCGGTGCCGCTGGACACAGCCCCCGCCGTGACACGCTGAGCGCGCTGCGGTCGATCCACCGGATCGGTGCGGCCTGCGGTGGTTCGTTTGGGCTTGATTTTCTCGATTTCTCCGCATAGATCGCCCGCGATGAAAACCGGGTCGGGTGGACCCCCCAAGTCACGAGGCGTCTGAAGAGATGGGCAAGGAAAAGTTTGAGCGCGGCAAGCCGCACTGCAACATTGGCACGATTGGTCACGTTGACCACGGCAAGACGACGCTGACGGCGGCGATCACGAAGTATTTCGGCGACTTCAAGGCCTATGACCAGATCGACGGTGCGCC
>JBGRQD010000021.1:0-63927 GCA_041725935.1 Pelagibaca sp. | reverse complement strand
GCGTTAACCCCAAACTAAACGTCACATGTCGAACTGTCGTCGAACCAGGCGATGCAAAGCACCTGTCTTAAGCAGGGGCCAACGAGAATTTGACACCAATCCCGTCTAAGGAGTGCTGGCACTATCGAAAGTTTGCGGAACGTGTAGGCGGCGCTTGCCGTGACGGATCACGGCAGCCAGCAGGAAGCAGGACGGTGCTGTGGCAGGTTCAGCCTTTGACCACGGTATCGATCCGGCGCATCACCGAGAGCAGTGCTTGAAGCTGATCGATCGGGACCATGTTCGGCCCGTCGGAGGGGGCGTTGTCAGGATCGTCATGGGTTTCGATAAACACGGCGGCACAGCCCACGGCAATGGCTGCGCGGGCCAAGGGAGGCACGAATTCGCGCTGACCGCCCGAGCTGGTGCCCTGGCCACCCGGCAATTGCACCGAATGGGTGGCGTCGAACACCACCGGATAGCCGGTCTGCGCCATGATCGGCAGCGACCGCATGTCCGAGACCAGCATGTTGTAGCCAAAGCTCGCACCGCGTTCGCAGAGCAGGATGCGGTCATTGCCGGTGCTGGCGATCTTGGCGGCGACGTTCTCCATGTCCCAGGGGGCAAGGAATTGCCCCTTCTTGACGTTGATCGCCGCCCCGGTTTCACCCGCCGCCAGCAAGAGGTCTGTCTGGCGTGACAGGAAGGCGGGGATTTGCAGCACGTCCACAGCCTGCGCCACAGGGGCACATTGGTCTGCGGTGTGGATGTCGGTCAGAACCGGCACGCCGAACTCGGCCTTGATTTTGCTGAGGATCGAAAGCCCTTCGTCGATGCCCAGACCGCGCTTTCCTTTGAGCGAGGAGCGGTTGGCCTTGTCATAGCTGGCCTTGAAGACCCAAGGCGTATCACTGGCCTCTGCCGCTGCGGCGATCTTCTCCGCCAGCATCCGCGCATGATCGAGGGATTCAAGCTGGCATGGCCCGGCGATCAGCACGAACGGCGCGGTGTTGGAAACGGCGATAGATCCGATGGTGACGGTTTTCATGCGATCCCCTCGCGGTTCAGGACAGATTCAATGCGCTCCACATCGACCGGGTTGTTCAACTCCCAGAACACCCGGCCCCGGCCTTCGACCGGCACGCAGGTGATGGGCATGCCGTTTTCAAGGAACCTGAGTTGCTCCAGCCCCTCTGCGCGTTCCAGCGGGCCTTCCTCCCAGCCCGCATAGGCGCGGAGTGCGGCGGGGGTGTAGGCATAGACGCCGACATGGTGCCAGACCTCGGGAGGGGCGCTCAGGTCGCCGACGTAAGGCAGCACTTCCTTGGAGAAGTAGAGCGCGGTGCGGTCGGCGCGCATGACAGCCGTCGTGCCCCCGACCCGGCCTTCACGCCGGTCGGAGACGAAATTGGTCAGCGTCTCGGTATCGCATTTGACGACAGGCGTGGCCATCTGAGTGGCCCCGTCCATGGCCCCGATCAGGGCTTCGACAAACCACGAAGGCGTCAGCGGCGCATCGCCCTGCAGGTTGATCACCACATCAGGGTCCTGATCCAGTTGCGCGAGGCCCTCGGCGCAGCGTTCGGATCCGTTGCGGGCCTCTGAACTGGTCATCAACACCTCCGCGCCAAAGCCGCGCGCGGCCTCCGCGATCCGGTCGTCATCAGTCAGCACATAGACCCTGTCCACGCCCGAAACGGCCTGTACCGCCTCCCAGGCGCGCTGGATCAGGGTCTTTTTCACACCTGTGGCCCCGGTCAGTTCCACCAGCGGTTTGCCGGGATAGCGGGTCGAGGCGTAACGGGCGGGAATGAAGACAGTAACGCTCATGCCACACCCACGCGCAGAAGATCATGAATATGGACGAGGCCGACCAAGGCCCCGTTTTCGGTCACCATCAGCGCGCCGATCTTGTGGGCGTTCATCTCGGCCAGCGCCTCGGTCAACAGCGCATCGGGGGCGATGGAGCGCGGGTTGTGTGTGGCGACCTCACCCGCGCTGCGCCCGGTCAGCCCGTCGAGATTGCGGCGCAGATCGCCATCGGTGATGACGCCCGTCAGTAGGCTGTTTTCGACCACGGCGGCCACGCCAAAGCCCTTGGCGCTCATCACCACCAGGGTCTCTCCCATGGCCGTGTCGGGGGCCACCACGGGCAGCGCATCGCCCCGGTGCATGATGGCCGAGACCCGCAGCAGCTGCGCGCCCAGCGTGCCACCGGGATGGAACGCGGCATAGCTTTCGCGGTCAAAGCCCCGGTGCCGCATCAGCGCGACCGCCAGCGCATCTCCCAAGGCCATGGTGAGCGTGGTCGAGGTGGTCGGCGCCATGCCAATGGCACAGGCCTCGGGCGCGTCGGGCAGTTGCAACAGGTGATCGGCGGCGCGGGCCAGCGTGCTGTCCGCGCGTTTGGTGACGGCGATGAGCGGGATCTCGAAGCGGGTGCAATAGGCGATCATGTCCGCCAGTTCGCGGGTCTCGCCGGAATTGGAGATCAGGATCACCGCGTCCGCCTTGGTGATCATGCCGAGATCTCCATGGCTTGCCTCGCCGGGATGCACGGCCTGCGCAGGCGTGCCGGTGGAGGCCAGCGTGGCCGCGATCTTGTTCGCCACATGGCCGGATTTGCCCATGCCGGAGACGATCACCCGACCGGGCAGCGTCAGCAAGCGGGACACAACCGCGTCGAAATCCGCGGGCAGATCCTCGGCCAGCGTGGTCAGGGCCGCAGCCTCGATGCCAAGCACGGCACGGGCGATGTCGGAAGGGGTGTCGGTCATGGAGGCCTGCGAGGTTGTTCGCCGGTGGTGATAGCGGGTGGTCAGGCCCATGTCCAACGCAGGCGTACGGGTTTCGCACCCGCCTGTCCCGTCACACCTGTCGCGCGCAACCGCCGGGGATCGGGAGGCCCGGCCCTCCCCAGATGCCCCAACGGTCCCGCATCAGGGCAATTGCGGCCGCGTCCAGTTCCGTCCTGCCCTTTTCCGCCTCGCGGTGGCGATAGAGCGCGTCGTGCCGGTCGGCCTCGGTGGTCTTGGGCTCGTACAGATCCGCCGCCAGCCAGATGCCGATGCCGTTTCGGGCCAGCGCACCGGACAGCCAGACATCATCGACATGAAAGGCATCCGCCGGGATGTCGAAGACCAGATCGTCAAGGAACTCCGGCCGCACCACAACGCCGCCATAGCCTTCGAACACATCGGCAAAACCCGATTGCGCGATGATCCGGCGCGGCGGCTTCTGCGCGAGGGGCAGCTTGCCCTGCCCGGACAGCACCTGTTTCAGCCGCGCCGCCCGATAGGCCATGTCCCAGCTGCGGGATCTGCGCTGGTGGCGGGGGCTGGCAAAGGAGCTGCGCGCGTCCAGACCGGCAATGTCCCAGCCCGCCAGGGCAACGGCACGGTCGGGATAGCGGTCGGCCTCGGCCAGCAGCCCTGCCGCCCAGCCGGGGCGGTAATCGCGGTCATCGTCGCAAAAGAGCAGCCGCACATCCTGCCCCCGGTAGCGCTTTGCGGCACAAAGCACCTTGGTCGCGGGGCCATAATCGGTCTCACAGCGGTGGATCGTGACACCTGCAGGCACAGCGGGAAGCGTGCCGTCCCAATCCGGAAAGCGCCGGTAGCTGTGCGGCAGGTACAGCTCGACGCCCTCTGCCCCCGCCTGCGCCACGAGCCCCTCGAGCGTTGGGCCGATCAGCCCGAAACGTGGGGGAATGGACGAGAGCGTAATCAGGGTCATGTAAAGGGCATTTCGAAACCGGGCGCGGCCTCAATAGGCGCAAGCCGACACCAGAGCAAGCAGCGCTGGCAGGAATGAGGTGCCCTGTGCCGTTCCGCCGGATATTGTTTCGGCGATGGGGTTGCACCCTTCCCGCTTTCGGGCAGCACTGCGCCTCATGCACAACAGGAAGGAGGGCACAGCATGGACATCTGTCGCGCGACCGATCTGAAAACCGCGATCAGAGAGACGATCGTCATCAATCCGCCACACCTGACGGCCCGCCGCGCCGCGTCGCAAACCCTCTGCGAGACGCTTGGCCTGACCCCGGTGCGGTTTTCCGAGGGCATGTCCGGCCTGCCGCACCAGATTGCCTGCACGCTTGCACATCGCAAGGCGATGAACGCGATCACGGAATTTCCAGGTCTGATTCTGGAGGATGATCTGGACCTGGTCGGCAACCGGGCCCTGCTGCCGCCGCTGCCTGCGGATGCCGATATCGTCTATTTGTCCGTGACGCCCTTTGGATGCTTGCCTTGGACATATGACAATCTGGCGCTGGCCCGGCATCGGGCGATCCGCGGTTTGACACTGTCCTCGGTCCACGACACGGACTGGTTGAAACTGCATTCCATGTCCGGCGGGCAGGCGATCCTGTACGTGACCGAAAAGGGTCTGGAGGCGTGGAAAGTCGCCACTCTTCAGGCCCGTCGCTTCGGTGGCCCGTTTGACGTCTTCACGGCCTATGCGATGAAAGATGTCGCTGTCTATGCGCCGCGCCACCCGGTGTTTTGTGAAAGCGAGGCGCTGCAGCACGAGGCCTTGCGACAGAACGAGACGTTGTTGCAACAACGTCTGGGGTACACGCGAACGCCCTTGCAGCCATGTGCTGCGGGTCACCGGACCGTCGTGCACTTCAAGCATCGGAAAATCACGGTAGAGGCTGTCGAGGTCAAGGAAAACACGCTGCAATGGGCGGTTGTTGACGTTGCATCAGCCGATCATCCCGAGCCCGCTTCATGAAACAGGACAGCGCTTCGCTGACAAGACAGCCCCCCGGCACGGAAAATCGTTAGCCGAGGGTTAACCTTAACCCATTCTTTACGCCTCGCCCCCGATAACGGGTCATGCGCGCATCTTCTTAAAGCCGTTCAGCCTGCGCGGGGCGCAGAAGGTCGATATCGCGTCGATGGCCGCCCAGTCGTCATTGCTGCAGCATAGCACGGTTCGAGGCGGTTTTGCAGATCGATCCTGTCAGGACCGGGCTTTTCTCTGGGCATCAACATAGGCACGCAACACCGCATGCATACGGGTCAGGTGACCTTTCGGGCCTTGGGATTTGAAAAAGTCGATGATGTCCGGATCAACGCGCAGCGTGACGGGCTGTTTGGTCTTGGGTTCCTGCGGGATGGCATCGTCCCAGAACCCATCGGGCAGGTCAATCTCAGGGGCATCAGAGCGTGTTGGACGAATCTCATCACGCGACTTCATGGCGCGGATCTCGTCAAGCGAAGTGGTTCTTGTATGTTTCATAGTCCTTTTGGCCTCCTCTCCAGGCGGAGATGAGCCGGGTGTTTCCGTTCCGCTCGGTATGGACCACCACGTAAGGGACACCATCAACCAAGCCGAGGGAAATGTATCTGACCTCGCCATAGTCGCGGCGATCGTCCACCCGGGTGAGGGTTGGACCCTCGAAAATGAGGGCGGCTTCTAAGAGATCGACACCGTGTTTGTCATAGTTTTGGTCTCGTTTCTGCTCGTTCCATTCGAACATGTTGATGTTCCTTTAGCGGTGTTCGGCGGGTTTTTTTATGGTCGAGAGCCATTACTTATCTTCCTCATAAAATCCGGTTCCGAACTATTCGGCCCCATCAACGATCTTTGCGTCCGCTTTCTTGTATGCTCGAAGCTTTACGCAATGAAAAATGTATGGACTATTTGTACATACATTTCAAGTCTCACCTTCATCACTTGGAAATTCTGCTTACCCACCCATTAACCTTAACCCATTCTTTACGCCTCGCCCCCGATAACGGGGTCATGCTCCTTATGCGTGAGGCTTCGACATGATTCCCGCAGCGACAATACGGCACCTCCCCCAAACGCCCCTCTGCGCCTTTCCGCCCTGTCCCGACACCACCTGCAAACGCGCCTTCATCACCGGGATCACCGGGCAGGACGGCGCCTATCTTGCACGGCTTCTGCTGGACAAGGGCTACGAGGTGCATGGCGGGATGCGCCGCAATGCACAGGCCGAACGGGCAAGGTTAGAGACGCTTGGCATTGCAGACCGGGTCGTCCTGCACGATCTCGACCTGACCGAGATGACCAATGTCTTCCGCCTGATCCGTGATGTACCCGTGGACGAATTCTACAACCTCGCGGCCCAGAGCTTTGTCGGCGCGTCCTGGGAACAGCCGATCTATGCGGGCGACGTGAACGGCATGGGGGTGGCGCGGCTTCTCGATACGCTGCGCACGCTGGCGCCCGAGACGCGCTTCTACCAGGCCTCCACCTCCGAGATGTTCGGGCTGGTGCAGGCCGTGCCGCAGGTGGAGACGACGCCGTTCTATCCGCGCTCACCCTACGGTGTGGCCAAGGCTTACGGTCACTATATCACCGTGAATTACCGCGAGAGCTTCGGCATGCACGCCTCCTGCGGCATCCTGTTCAACCACGAAAGCCCGCTGCGCGGCGAGGAATTCGTCACCCGCAAGATCACCCGCGGGCTGGCCCGGATCGCGCGGGGCGGCAACGCGCCGATCCAGCTGGGCAATCTGAGTGCCCGCCGCGACTGGGGCTTTGCCGGGGATTATGTCGAGGGCATGTGGCGGATGCTGCAACAGGACATCCCCGGCGATTACGTGCTGGCCACCGGTGTCACCACGCCGATCCGCGATTTCGTGAGCTATGCCGCCGCGGCGCTGGACATGCCGCTCGACTGGCGCGGCGAGGGGGTGGAGGAAATCGCCACCGACCGGCGCACCGGGCGGCGCGTGGTCGAGGTGAACCCCGCCTTCTTCCGACCCGCCGAGGTGGAGTTGCTGGTGGGTGATGCCAGCCGCGCCCGCACACGGCTGGGCTGGCGACCAAGGGTCGATGTGCGCGGGCTGGCCGCGATGATGGCGCGCGCCGATTATGACGCTGTGGCCTAGGATCCTGCGGCGACTGACCGGACGGCGCGATCATCTGGACGGGGTGCAAGGCGGGCGGCTCTGCGGTTGGGCGCTGCCGAGGCCGGGAAACGGCCCGGTGCCGGTGGCGCTCTATGCCGGAACCCGGCGGATCGCCGACGCTTTGGCCTGCCAGTTCCGCACCGATCTGCGGGACGCAGGACTGGCCGGAGGGGCCTGTGGCTTTTCGTTCGCGATGGCTCATATAGAGACAAACATAGGGGGTTTGCGGGTCTTTCGGCTGGATGGTAAACGCCCGGTCGAGATCGGCCGGGCTCTTGTGGCAGAGGCGCGCCGGGCTGAAGCCCAGCCTACGCCACATTCCGGATCAGGCACCTGGAGGCCGGGCGTCAGCCCGGCACGCGCGATCCACGATCCGCTGGGTCCGGGCCTTGCCGCACTGCGCGCCCCGCACCAACCGGCACCCGCCGGCATTGCCCGGCTATCCCCCCGGCAGGCGCATCTTTTCGACCCCACCGATCCGGCCACCGGCCAAACCCTGCCCGACCCGCTTTGTGCCTACATGGCCCATCTGCGCCCGCGCCACCGGCTGGAGGCGCAGTTCGATTGGGACGCTGCCCCCGAGGACGCGGCACATGTGCTGAACTGGATGCTCACCGGCTATGCCCCGATGCGCGCCCCCCTACGGGTGCCACTGTCGAAACGCATGATCCAATGGCTCAATACGCCGGTGATAGTACCCGGCCAGCGCACTGGCCTGAGCCGCGCCGCATGGGCCGCGCTCATGGGGGTGCCGCATCTGCGGCAGGGGATGGATTTCGGCAATCCCGACTGGGTGGACAGCGTGCTCTACTGGTGGGCCATCCATCAGGCCCGCGCCCTCGGGGTCGAGGATTGCCTTGTGCCGGATGCCTGTGTCACCCGTCTGGCCGGGTTGCCGCTGGAACAGGAAGGACAGAGCTTTCCGCTGTCGCGCGCCCTGATCCGCTGGCAGGCCGAGACACCCGGTCTGGCCCGCGCCGACCCCGCCACAGCCGCAGGTCAGCGGCAGATCACCCTGGCCGCGATGATCCGCGCGGCAGACCGTCCAGACACGCTACGATACCTGCCTTGGGCCAGTATAGAGACGCTTCTCGAGGAAACGGCAGATGGCCAGACACCGCTTGGCGCGCATCTGACCACGCTCGACAGGCACGCGCGGCTGCTGAGCCGTGCGGACTATGTCGCCTGTCTGAAAGGGCGCGGCTACGACCTCGAGGCGCGGCGCTTTACGACCCGCACCGCCGAGGGCCACCGCCTGCATCCCGCTGCCCTGCCCGCGCCGGCGCTGCATGGCACCCCAAAGGTCGATGTGCAGGTGATCGGCCCGGTGACCAAGGCCAGCGGGCTGGGTCAGGCGACACGCGCCTCGCTGGCGGCACTCGCCACCACGGGCCTGAAGGTGCAGGCCATCGACTTCGCTCTCGACAACCCCGCGCCCGAGATCGACATGGCCCACACTCCGATCGCCGAGGCCCGGCCCGCCCGGTTCACCCTGCTGCATCTGAATGCGGAATCCATACCGCTGTTCTTTGCCTATGCGCCCGACATCACCCAAGGGTCATATCTGGCCGCCTACATGTTCTGGGAACTGACCCGCCCTGCCGCCTGTCACGCGCTGGCGCTGCGCATGGTGGACGAGATCTGGACCGCCTCCGACCATGGCCGCGCGATCTATACCGATCAGTTCGACGGTCCCATCCGGGTCATGGGGCTGGCGGGTGACGTGACGCCATGCACTGATCCTCTGGGCGCACGGGCGGAGTTCGTCGCCCGCACCGGGTTTTCCGCCGACAGCTTTCTCTGCATGGCCAGCTTCGACAGCTTCTCCTTCGTGCAGCGCAAGAACCCGCTGGGCCTGATCCGCGCCTTTCGCGATGCCTTCCCGCAGGGCGGTGCGCAGCTCCTCCTGAAGACCCAAAACCGGGCCCGTGTACACGATCCCGCCCAACGCGCGGTCTGGGCCGAGATCGACGCGCTGACCGCAGGCGACACCCGGTTCACAATCCTCGACGAGACCATGACCCGCGACGCTGTACTGACCCTGACCGCCGGGGCGGACGCCTACCTGTCGCTGCACCGCGCCGAGGGCTGGGGCTTTGGCATGATCGAGGCGATGGCGCTTGGCGTGCCGGTTCTGGCAACGGGCACGTCCGGCAACCTGGCCTATTGCGATGACGCCACCGCCTGGCTGGTGCCCGCGACCGAGGTGGCCCCCGCCCCGCAGGATTACATGTTCACCCCCAAAGGTGGTCTTTGGGCCGATCCCGACCACACAGCTGCCGTGACCCTTCTGCGCAACATGGCCGAGGCTCCGACGCTTCGGGCACAAAAGGCGCAGGCGGCACAGGCCCGCGTGCTGCGCGCCTTCTCCCCCGAGGCCATCGGCAGGCGCTACGCAACCCGGATCGACACGGTGTTGCGGCAGGCCAGGGCGACCGCGGCATGAGGCTGTTTCTGCTGCGCAGGCCCCAGCCCACATATGTCATGGGTGTCAGCTGGCCGCGCTCGGGCCATCACCTTCTGGTGCGCCTGCTCAGTCTCTATTACGGCCCGAGATTCACCTATTGCGGGTTTTACGGCCAACCCGATTGCTGCGGTCAGACCCCATGCGCGCGGGCGGGTATGATCCGCTATTCCAAGAACCACGATTTCGACGGCTCGCTGCCTCAAGACGCAGAACAGCGCCACCTGATCCAGACCCGGGCCTTCGCCCCCTCGGTGGTCTCCAACTTCGAGCTCTACCTGCGCGAGGGCGGCAGTGACGATGCGGCCAGCTTTGCGCGCTTTGCCAGCGCGCAGTTCACAGCCTGGCGCGCGTTTCAGGACAAATGGGTCACGTCCGGGTTTGCCCGCACCCAGACCGTGATCCCCTACGAGGCACTGATCCGCGACCCCGCCACCGCGCTGGCCTATGCGCTGTCGAGTTTCGGTGACACCAGACCCGACCCTGCCCGCCTGCGCGCGGCCATCAGCGGGGTAGACGGCGAAGACGTGGCGCAGCGCCGGATCACGCCCCGCCCCGGAAGCGGGGTCCATGCGCCCAGAGATGTGACGCAATTCCGTCATTACAACGCCCATCTGTTCCGCCATCTGGACAAACTGCACCTGACCCGGCAGGAGGTGAACAGGCTGTTCCGCCGCCATCTGGGTCGGGACGCCGCCGAGGCCAACATGCTTGCGCTGCAGGCCAGCCCCTCGCTGGACGCGCTCGAGCGGATGATCCTTGGCTCACCTGAATATACTGCTCGGGGGCGCAGACTTCGGGCGGTCTGATCTGACCTGTAAGAGTGTGCGCCATGGCTGATCCCGACCTTCCCCTCATCACCCCGGTTCTGCTCTGCGGAGGCTCGGGCACAAGGCTCTGGCCGCTGTCGCGCAAGAGCTACCCCAAGCAATTCGCGCAGTTTCTGGGAGAACAGAGCCTGTTTCAGGAGGCCGCCAAACGCGTGTCCGGTGAAGGGTTCGCCGCACCATTGGCGGTCACCGGCGACGGGTTCCGCTTTATCGTGGCCGAACAGCTGGATCATTGCGGCATCCGCGCCGCGGGCATCCTGATCGAACCCGAAGGGCGCAACACCGCGCCCGCCGCGGCTGCCGCAGCGCTTCATCTGGCGCAGAGCAATCCGCAGGCGCTGATGCTGCTGGTGCCCGCCGATCACGCCATTCCCGACGCGCAGGGCTTCCGCGACGCGGTGAAAACCGGCGCCAGCGCCGCCGTTCAGGGCCAGATCGTGACCTTCGGCATCCAGCCGACGCGGCCCGAGACCGGCTATGGCTGGCTCGAGAGTGGCGCGGAAACCCTGCCCGGTGTCAACGCGCTGGCGCGCTTCATCGAAAAGCCGGACCAGGCCAAGGCAGAGACACTTTTCGCCGATGACCGTTACCTGTGGAACGCCGGGGTGTTCCTGACCCGCGCCGACACGCTGATCGCTGCCTTCGAGGAACACGCGCCTGATATTTTGTCGGACACGCGCGCCGCGATGGAGGCCGCAACCCCCGATCTGGGGTTCCTGCGCATCGACGCACCGCTCTGGGGTCAGGTGCGGGCGGAATCGCTTGATTACGCGGTGATGGAGCAGGCGAGAGACGTCAGCGTGGTTCGGTTCTGCGGCGGCTGGTCCGATCTGGGAAGCTGGGAAGCGGTCTGGCAGGAAAGCCCGCAGGACGCGAGCGGCAACGCGCTGGCAGGGCTGTCCACGGCGATCGATTGCCAGAACACGCTCTTGCGATCGGAGTCGGACGAGATCGAACTGGTGGGCATCGGCCTGAAGAACGTGGTCGCCGTGGCGATGCGCGACGCGGTGCTGGTGGCCGACCTGACCGACAGCCAGAGCGTGCGCCGCGCGGTCGACACGCTCAAGGCACGAGGTGCCAAACAGGCGGTGCAACTGCCCGTCGATCACCGCCCCTGGGGCTGGTTCGAGACGCTCATTCTGGCGGACCGCTTCCAAGTGAAACGCATCCATGTGCATCCTGGTGCTGCGCTGTCTCTGCAAAGCCATGTGCACCGGTCCGAACATTGGATCGTGGTGGCGGGTACGGCAAAGGTCACGGTGGACAACGAGGTGCGCCTGCTGACCGAGAACCAGTCGGTCTATATCCCGCTGGGCGCGGTGCACCGGATGGAAAACCCCGGCAAGGTGCCGATGGTGCTGATCGAGGTGCAGACCGGGACGTATCTGGGTGAGGACGACATCATCCGCTACGAGGATATCTATTCACGGAGTTGACCGGCGGCGCGTTTCCGTTGACGGAAACGGCCGGACGCGTTGACGCGTCCGTCACCCCAACCGCTGCGCCACCGCCTCAAGCGTCTGGCGCATCAGCCCCTCCGCCCGCGCAGTTGTCTCCGCCTCGGCATAACAGCGAAACTCCGGCGCATTGCCCGAAGGCCGCAGGTGGATCACGGTCTCATCGGCAAAGAACACCCGCAGCCCGTCGGTGAGGTCCATACCCGTCTCAGCCGCACGTCCGGCAAAGAACGCGGCCCGCGCCCGCGGATCGCCGGTCAGCTCCGCGATAAACACCTGCGACGCCTCGGTCGGAATGCCCGCGATCCGGTCGGCGGCGGTAAAGCGCGGCGGCAGATCAGAGACCAAGTCAGCCAAACTCACGTCTTTCGCCCGCGCCATCGCCAGGGGAGCAACGATGGGCAAGAGGCAATCGCGGGTCATCAGAGGCGCAAGTGTGCCCGCAGGACCCTCCGCCTCGAAGCCCAGTAGGAAGCCCCCATTGGCCTCATAGCCCGCCACGCGACCCCCTGCCTCTTGCATGGCGGCGATGACGTAGGGCGAGCCGATCCTGGTGCGGATGACGGACCCGAACCCCATCTGGTCCACCATCGTGTTCGACGAGACCGGCGTGCAGACCCCCTCCGCCCCCAGCATCCGCGCCGTGAGCGGACCCAGCACATCACCCGGCACCAAAACGCCCTGCGCATCCACCACCATCGGGCGGTCGGCATCGCCATCGGTGGACACCAGCGCATCGAGCCTGTGTTCGGCGCACCAGCGCTCGAGCATCTCGCGCGTGTCCGCATCCACCGCCTCGGTATCGACGGGGATGAAGTGATCGGCCCGCGCCAGCCGGACGACATCGGCGCCCATCTGACCCAAGACATCGACCATCGCATCCCGCGCCACCGAAGAATGCTCGTAGACACCGATGCGCAGGCCGGTCAGCGCCTGCGCCCCGAACGCATTGACATAGCGCGCCACATAGGCCGGCAGCGCCCCTGTCTCGCGCTCCAGAACCCCGGTTTCCGCCGGTGCAGAGCCTGATCCCAGCGCTGCCATGATCGCCTCTTCATCGGATTTCGCGATCTCTCCGCCGGGCAGGTAGAACTTCAACCCGTTGCGATCCGCAGGAATGTGGCTGCCCGTGACCATGATGGCCGCCTGCCCCGCCCCCATGGAGGCCAGCGCCAGCGCCGGTGTCGGCAGCACGCCGTGATCCAGTGCCCGCAGCCCCATCCCCCGCACCGCACCGATCACCGCCGCCGCGATCTGCGGCGAGGAGGCGCGCAGATCCTGCCCCACATGCACTGCACCGCCATGTGGGCAGGCGCTCAGGAAGGCACGCGTATAATCGGCGACCAGATTGTCGGTCAGTTCGGTGACAAGGCCGCGCAGGCCGCTGGTGCCGAATTTGGGGGGCATGTCGTCTGTCCTTGTGCCTTGGAGCGTTGGCCGCAGGTATGCCCTTGGCAATGGGCAGGGCGCAAGACGGGCCGCGTCTTTGTTGGCGCAGGGCGCTTTGGCGTATTTGTGAAGAGAAGAAGCACAGGGACAGCGCATAACGCCCGACCCCTGGCGCAACGCACGCAGGGCTTACGACCCGTTCACCAAACCGCTCCTAGCGTCCCGCGCATCCGCGGATCGCTGAAAGGGCTTTTCATGTCACAAACCTCCCCCCTCCTGTCGCTGCCCTATATCCAGCCGGCGCAGGCGCAGAAACATGTCACCCATAACGAGGCTTTGCGCAGGCTCGATGCGCTCGTGCAGCTGTCGGTCGAGAGCCGGGCTCTGACCGAGCCGCCCACCAGCCCCGGCGAGGGCGCGCGGTTCATCGTGGCCACCGGGGCCACTGGCGATTGGGCCGGGCAGGACCATGCGATCGCGCTGAACGCGGGGGGAGCCTGGCTTTTCCTGCCGCCCAATACAGGCTGGCAGGCCTGGATCGCGGATGAAGGCACGCAGGTGATCTGGCAGGACGGGCTGTGGCAGGCGCAGTCGGGGGGCACCCTGCCCGACCGGCTGGGCCTCGGCACCAGTGCCGATCCGGTCAACCGGCTCAGCGTCGCCTCCCCCGCCACGCTGCTCACCCATGAAGGGGAAGGCCACCAGCTCAAGGTGAACAAGGCCGCCACCGCCAACACCGCGAGCCTGCTCTTCCAGTCGGATTGGACCGGCCATGCCGAGATGGGGCTTGCGGGGGAAGACGCATTTTCGATCAAGGTGAGCGACGGGACCACATGGACCACGGCGCTGTCCTTCGATCCCGCCACGGGTGCCGCCAGCGGTGCCGCCGTCAGTTCCGGCCCGGAGGAGGGCAATCCGGACGCCTTGCTGCGCGCAGGCGATGGTTACCTCAAAGGCACGATCCTCGGCACCGTGGCGCATAACAGCAACGGTGTGCCCACGGGGGGCGTGATCGAGCGCGGTGCAAACGCCAATGGGGGTTATGTGCGATTTGCCGATGGCACGCAGATCTGCACCAGCCCCGACATTCCCACCGGGCCGATCAACAACCAGGCCGGGGCGCTGTGGCAGTCAAACCACCTCGCCTGGACCTTTCCGGCCCCCTTCGCCCCCGGCCTGCCGCCCGTGCTGAACGGCGAAAGCGGCAACACGGGCGCCTGGCCCACATTCGCGCCGCACGGGGTGTTGTCGACCGGGCTGAAGGCGACGGCCCTCATCCAGATCACCGTCGGGCTGAACCTGCGGCTCTGTGCGATCGGGCGGTGGGTCTAGGAATAGCACGCCAACCGACCATGGCCTGATCAAGAGAGCCACAGACCTCAACCTTTCCCCTATCCGAATCGCCTCAGCGTGGCGGGTTGTCCGGAGAGGGGCGGCTCAGCTCTCGTTCAACAGGCCCAGCAGATAGGCGCCATACCCGTTCTTGCCGAACATCTCGGCACGCGCGCGCAGGGCGTCGTCGTCGATCCAGCCCTGTGCGTGGGAAATCTCGTCCGGGCTGCCGATCTGCTGGCCCTGCCGGTCCGACAGCGTGCGCACGAAGTTCCCCGCATCCAGAAGGGACGCGTGTGTGCCGGTGTCGAGCCAGGCATAGCCGCGCCCCATCAGCTCCACGCTCAACTGCCCGTCAGCCAGGTAGCTTTCCAAGAGCGATGTGATCTCCAGCTCGCCGCGCTCTGACGGCTGGACCTGTGCCGCGCGCGCAGGGGCCGTGCCATCGAGGAAATAGAGCCCGGTCACCGCGTAGGGCGAGGGCGCCTTGCTGGGTTTCTCGATGATCTGCCGCACCGTGCCGTCTGTGCCGAACTCCACCACGCCGTAACGCTCGGGATCGGCAACGCGGTAGCCGAAGACGGTGCCACCCGTCGTCACCGCATCGGCGCTGGCCAGAACCTCGGGCAGGCCGTGGCCGAAAAAGATGTTGTCGCCCAGCACCATCGCCGATGGCGCACCAGCCAGGAAGTCCTCCGCCAGCAGATAGGCCTGCGCCAGACCGTCGGGCGAGGGCTGCGCGATATAGGTGAAGGTCAGACCCCATTGCGACCCGTCGCCCAGCAGGCGCTGGAACTGGTCCTGATCCTGCGGCGTGGTGATGATCGCGATCTCGCGGATGCCCGCCAGCATCAGCACCGACAGCGGATAATAGATCATCGGCTTGTCGTAGAGCGGCAGAAGCTGCTTCGACAGCCCCATGGTGATCGGGTAGAGCCGCGTGCCCGACCCGCCCGCGAGGATGATGCCCTTACGATTCACTGGTCAACTCCTTCAAAACCCGCGACAGGCCATCCTGCCAGTCGGCAGGTCTGATCCCGAAATCCGTCGCCAGTTTGGCGCAATCAAGCCGGGAATTGAGCGGGCGTGTCGCCGGGGTCGGGTACTCCGAGGACGGGATGCCCGTCACCGTCACATCGCGCCCCGCCTGGGAGAAGATCTCCCGCGCAAAGCCCGCCCAGCTGGTATGCGGCTCCCCGGCATAGTGATAGGTGCCGCCTGTCGCGCCCGAAGGTGCGCTACCAAGCATGCCACCATCACGCATGTGATCCGCGAGGGTCAGCAGCGTTGCGGCAATACCCGCCGCAGGCGTCGGCCCGCCGATCTGGTCCTCGACCACGTTGAGCGCATCGCGGGTTTCCGACAGGCGCAGCATGGTCTTGACGAAGTTCGCGCCATGCGCCGAGAACACCCAGGCCGTGCGCAGGATGATGTGCCGCGCGCCTGAGGCGCGGATCGCCTCTTCGCCCGCCAGCTTGGTGCGGCCATAGGCGTTTTGCGGTGATACAGGGTCTGACTCCGTCCATGTCCGCGTGCCGCTGCCGTCGAAGACGTAATCGGTCGAGATGTGCAGGAACGGGATATCCAGATGCGCACAGGCCCCCGCCATCGCTCCGGGGGAGGCGGCGTTGATCCGTTGTGCCAGCGCCTCTTCCTCTTCGGCGCGGTCAACGGCGGTATAGGCCGCGGCATTGATGACGACACTGGGTTTGAGATCGGCGATGATGGCCGCGCAGGATTGCGGGTCGGACAGATCCGCCTGGTCACGGCCCAGGGCGGTGACCTCGGCCTGCCGCTGCAATTCGGTGGCGACCTGGCCCGTCTTGCCGAAGACGAGGATCATGAGAGGCATCCCGCCGGGCAAATGCCCGGTCTACAGGTCACGCGTAGGCCGATCACGCCGTGACCCCCAACCGCTGGCCCACACCATCGCGCCCCTGCAGCGCCTGCCACCAATCGGGATGATCGAGATACCAGCGTACTGTGCGCCGCAACCCCTCTTCCAAGGTCACCGAGGGGCGCCAGCCCAGCTCTCCGCGCATGCGCGCAGGATCGATGGCGTAGCGCAGGTCATGGCCCGGCCGGTCGGTCACGAAGGTGATCAGCGTGTCATGCGGCGCACCATTCGGGGCCATCTCGTCCATCAGCGCGCAGATCATGCGGACAAGGTCGATATTGCGCGCCTCGTTCTCGCCGCCGATATTGTAGGATCGCCCCACCACACCGCGGGTGACCACCGTCAGCAACGCATCGGCATGGTCCTCGACATAGAGCCAGTCGCGCACATTCTCGCCCTGCCCGTAAACCGGGATCGGCTGGCCCGCCAAAGCGTTCAGAATGACCACCGGGATCAGCTTCTCGGGGAAATGATAAGGCCCGTAATTGTTCGAACAGTTCGACAACACCACAGGCAGCCCATAGGTGTGCCACCACGCCATCACCAGGTGATCCGACGCCGCCTTGGACGCCGAATAGGGCGAGCGCGGATCATAGGGTGTGTCCTCGGTGAACTGGCCGGTCGCGCCCAAGGAGCCGAACACCTCGTCGGTCGAGATGTGGTGAAAGCGGAACGCTTGCGGTTTGCCCTGTCGCTCCCAGTAACCCCGTGCTGCCTGCAACAGCGTGTAGGTCCCCACCACGTTGGTGTCGATGAACGCCCCCGGCCCGTCGATCGACCGGTCGACATGGGATTCTGCCGCCAGATGCATCACCGCGTCGGGCGCGTGTTCCGTGAATACGGTCTCCAACAAGGCCGCATCGCGGATATCGCCGTGCACGAAGACATATCCCGGCGCGTCCGCCACGTCCGCCACATTGTCGAGGCAGGCCGCATAGGTCAGAGCATCGAGGTTCACCACCTCGTGCCCCTGTCCAATGGCTTGCCGCACCACCGCCGAGCCGATGAACCCGGCCCCTCCTGTCACCAGCAGTTTCACGCGCCACTCCACTCGAACGGGCTGTCCAGATCGGCCAGTGCCGGGGCCTCTGCATCCTTGTCCGACAGGATCGGGGTGCCGGTCAAACCCCAATCGATGCCGACAGACTCCCAGCGCACGGCCCCCTCGGCCTCAGGCGCATAATACCCGGTGCATTTGTAGATGATCTCGGTGTCGGGGGCCCGCGTCACGAACCCGTGCGCAAAGCCCTCGGGCACCCAGAGCTGCCGTCCGTTCTCGGCCGAAAGGTCCACGCCCACCCAGGACCCATAGGTCGGAGAGCCGCGCCGGATATCGACCGCCACATCCCACAGCGCCCCGCGCCCGCAGCGCACCAGCTTGCCCTGCCCGTGGGGGGGAGCCTGGAAGTGCAGACCCCGAATGGTGTTCACATCTGCCGAGAGCGAATGATTGTCCTGCACGAAGACCGGATCGACCCCCGTCACTTCGGCAAACCGCGCCCGGTTCCAGGTTTCCGCAAAGAACCCCCGCGCATCGCCAAAGCGCCGCGGCGTCAGGATCAG
Source organism: Pelagibaca sp. (assembly GCA_041725935.1). GTDB lineage: Bacteria > Pseudomonadota > Alphaproteobacteria > Rhodobacterales > Rhodobacteraceae > Marivita. Next base: position 46,126 of record JBGRQD010000021.1, on the reverse strand, counting down.
CAGCCCCGCCAGGCCCGTTTGTTCAACATCCAGCATCAGCCATCCTTCTGCGTCTTCACCCAAGCCAGAAACGCCCGGTCGGCATTGCCCAGCCGGGCACGTCCGGTCTCATCCCACCATGCCAGCCAACGTGCCTGCAAGGCGTAAACATCCGCCCCGGGCCGCAGATCGCGCGCCGCCTGCAACGTCTCTTCCGACAGGATCGGGGCATCCATGGGGCGCGGTTTGGCCCTCCGCGTGACAACCAGCACATCGCCCACGCGTTCGGCCAGGGAATAATCCGGCAGGTGGTCCTCCTCGATCATCCGGCGCAGCGCCGCGCGGAACACCCGCACCGGCGAGGCCGATCCCGATTTCAGATGCAGCACCGGCACCGAGATCGCCCATTCCGCCTGCCGCCCGCAATGTTTGCGCGCCAGCTCATAGATGCGCCGCTCCAGCGGTTTGCGCAGGCGAAAGTAATCGCGGCTCAGCGTCAGCACCGAACGCGCACAGACCGCACGATAGAGCCAGTCCGACAGGGTCACCGTCACCGAGATCATCCGCCCACCGCGCGACTTACGCAAAATCTCCCAGGACTCGATGAGGCCGAAGCCCCGCGTCGCCTCGATGCCGCCGGTGTCGATATTGGTGGTGATCCGCGTGCCCGCCAGCCGCTCGAACCCTTCGCGCAGCCGGGCATAGCTCTCACCTCCAGTATCGCGGTTGGTCGCCACCAACAGGTCATGCGCGCGCAGCGTCAGGGTGCGCCCCACGGCGCGGCCCGCATTCATCGCCGCCACCAGCTGGCTGATGCAATAGATCAGGATGTCCTTGTCATGGATTGTGGCACGGCCCTTCACCGAGGGCACCACCTCCACCGCAACACCGTTATGGGCATAAGACAGCACCCGCCTGTCGGGGCGCGTCGACAGCGAAAAGATCGGGTGTTCCATCGACGCCAGATCGTCCTTGGGACTGGCGTCAAAGATATCGCAGACGAAGAAATCGCCCGTTGGGTGCCGGTCGGGCAACAGCCCGCCACTCATTGGTCCCGTCATTGGGGTCCGCCTGTATTTGCTCTGCTCGATCCCCGGTTGTTTTTTGCGGCCGGCTTTCATGCCGACTCGGCTTTCGGGGTTTCAGTGACACCCACCGTAAAGTTATCCACAGCATGCGTCCATCCCAAGCCGGGATTTCAGCGGAGGATCGGAGTCGCCTGCTCGGGGGATCGGAGTCGGACAAACGGAGGTTCAGAGTCGCCATGCCTCTCCGCACTAAGATTTTTTCATTTTATAGAAAAGACTTAGACAAAACCTTTCGACCCTGTAACGTATAACTAACTGATTTTAACAAAGACGCAGGCCCAACAGCCCTGCCTGCCCAAAGCCTGAAATCAGATGACAACCCCTTGGATTTGCTGAGAAAAGACAAGAGTGTTGCGGTTTTCCTTCCATGTACGCATTTTTGTGGTAGTCTGGTGAAAACAGCGCACACAGAGGCGCTTTGCACAGGCAAACCGAGCAGCAGATGACACAGGACAACCCCCTCCCCCCCTATTTCAACATCCATCCCGACAGCGCGCTCGATGCGCTTGGGGCACCGGCCACCACCGCCGATTTCGGCACGATCGCCCGGGCCTGCGAAGCCGGGCGCGCCGACCTGTCCAGTCGCGGGCTGGAAGAAGGCGGGCAACGGTCGCTGCGGCTCTTCTCCACCTGGGAGATCACCCGCTACCTGATCCCCGTGGCCACCGGCCATTTCCGCCGCGTGCTGAAACAGAACCCGGACCTGCCGCAGGGGCGCAGCGAAACACAGAGCGGCGCCAAGTGGTTCACCTTCGACGAGGTGCTGCGCCTGCGCGCCCATTTCGCCGCCGAAGGATCGAAGACCAAGGAATACCTTCCCTACCGTCCCAAGGGACAGCCCGCCAAACTCGTGGCGGTTGCCAACTTCAAAGGCGGTGTCGGCAAGACCTCGACAGCGGCGCATCTCGCCATGTCCGCGGCCCTCGACGGCTACAAGGTACTGGTGATCGATCTGGACAGCCAGGGCTCCATGACCTCGATCTTCGGCGGCACCGTGGCCGATGAATGGTCCACCGTCTTCCCGCTTCTGGCCCGGCATTACGCGCGCCACCTGCAGGGCGAAAACCAGCGCCGCCTCGACCGGGGCGACGCGCCCACCCCGCTTGACGACACGCTCTCCGAGGCGCTGAAGTCGCGCAGCGAAACGTTGGTGCAGAAAACCCACTGGCCCAATATCGACCTGATCGGCGCGCAGCTGAACCTCTACTGGGCGGAATTCCAGATCCCCGTCTGGCGCATGGGGGCCCGCGGCTGGAAGCTCTGGGATGCGCTCACCGACTCGCTCTCCGAGGATGGCATCCTCGACCAGTACGACGTGATCTTCCTCGATACGCCCCCCGCCCTCGGCTATCTCACCATCAACGGGCTGGCCGCCGCCGATATCCTGCTGGTGCCTCTGGGGGCATCCTTTCTCGAGTTTGACAGCACCGGGCGCTTCTTCGATATGCTGCACGCCACCTTCGGCTCCATCGAAGAGGCCGAAAACATGGCCGCCCGTGCTTTGGGTCGCGACGGGCTCGCCTTCCAATGGGACGCGGTGCGCGCCGTGGTCACCCGCTATGACAGCGCCCAGCAGGCGGAACTCGCCGCGCTCATGCAGGCCTATCTCGGGCCCACGCTCTCGCCGCACCGTCAGGGCTTCACCGCCCTGATCGGGCAGGCCGGCGAACAGGTGCAGGGCATCTACGAGGCCGATTACCGGGATTTCAACCGCGAGACCTATGTGCGCGGCCGGGAAACCTTTGATGCCACCTATGCCGCCTTCAAGCAGCTGCTGATCGGCAGCTGGCATCGCGACGTGCAGGCGTCCAATGCTCAGGCCGCGGAGTAGGAGCATGGTCGCAGCGAAACGCCCCCCCTTCATCTTGCCCGTAAACTCCGGGGATTGGGGCAGCGCCCCAATCCACCGCACGCCACAGACACCGAACCTTTACCAGATGCGCCAAGCCTGCCGCCAACCGAAAACAGGAGGCCCGCATGGCCAAGCGTAAACGTCTGACACCACCCAACCCCAGCTATCTCGACACGCCGCCCGCGCTCGAGACCAAGTCGATGTTCTCCGCACCCCGCTCCGCCCCCATCGCCGACGTGGCGCGCGACGCCTCCAGCACGGCAGCACTCAACGAGATGGCCGAAAGCCTCGCGCGCGCCCGCGACGAGGGCCGCATGGTGGTGGCGTTGCCACTCGACGAGATCGTGATGGATCATCTCGTGCGCGACCGTCTGGTGGTGGACGCGACCGAGATGCAGACGCTCAAGACTTCCCTGCGCAGCCGGGGCCAGCAGACACCGATCGAGGTGATGCAGCTCGAGGACGGACGCTACGGGCTGATCTCGGGCTGGCGGCGCTGTCAGGCGCTGTCCGAGATCGCGCAGGAGGACCACAATTACGATCCCACGGTTCTGGCGCTGCTGCGCCGCCCCGAAGAGGCCTCGGATGCCTATCTCGCCATGGTCGAGGAAAACGAGGTCCGGGTCGATCTGAGCTATTTCGAACGCGCGAGAATCGTCGCCAAGGCGGTGGAGGAAGGTGTCTACAGTTCGGAACGTACGGCGCTGCAGTTGCTCTTTCACTCCGCCTCCCGCGCCAAGCGCTCCAAGATCGGCAGCTTCCTTCCGGTGGTGCGGGCGCTCGACGGTGTGGTGCGCTTTCCCCATGGGCTGAGCGAACGGCTGGGTCTTGGCCTGGCGCAGGCGCTGAACGACGATCCCGGCTTTGCCCCGCGTCTGCAGGCGCAGCTTGAGGCGGCCGAGGTCGATACGCCAGAGGCGGAAGCCGCGCTGCTGACAAAGGCGCTGGCTGTGCATCATCAGTCTCTGAAGGCCGGAACAGAGACACAATCCGGCACATCAGAGCCCGCGTTTCGCGACGAAACCATCGGCGCCTTCACTCTGCGCCGTCACCGTGATGGCACGCTCTCGATCCTTGGCGCGGCCTGGCCGGACAAGCTTGAGCCTGATCTGAAACGGCTGCTCAGCAACGCATCGGTTTACGTTCCAAAATAGGTCCATATCGGACCTAATGTTTCGCGCGCGAAACAATGGGACCGTTTCGGACCTAAATCCGCAGCCTCCGATGTCCCCCGGTTAAGCCCGCGTTAACCATCTTCAGGCCAGTCTGACCGGTGATCCGATCGCCCGGAAGGTCTGGCCATGTTCCTGCGCCTTGCGCAACTCTACCGCCGCTATGTCACACATCATCTCTGCCTGCGGCTGGGGGTGGTGCCGATTGCGACAGGGCAAACCGTTTCGGTTGTCCTCCGACAGGGGCGCATCTGCGTCGCCCGGGACGGGCGCGTTCCTGGTGACACAGACGATGTCCTGCTCGAGCAGGACGGCACACAGGCGTCAGGATTTGCGCCCTCCCTGCCCTACACGCCCGGTGCGCCGATACGGGTTTCGCTGCGAAACGCGACTGCCGATTCCGTCATTTTTCCCGCCCCGTCCCGCCTGCGATGGATTGCAGCGCATCTGGCGCTCTGGCCGGGGCTTCTGCGCCGGATGGTTCAGACCCTGCCGCTCCTGCCCCGTATCGGCGATCCGCATGTCAGGTCTCGCGCCAAGGCCCGCCTTGGGCTGGTCGCGGACCATCCGGCCCCGATGCTGCATCCCGCGCCGCAGGGCAAGGCCGAGCGCCAGCTCTCTTCGCCCATCGCGATCCTGCTTCCGGTGCATAACGCCAGATCCCATGTGGCCCATTGCCTTGATCGCGTCGCCCGTATGACCGACCTGCCCTGGCGGCTGGTGATCGTCGAGGATGGCTCCACCGATCCTGCGCTGCGTCCGATGCTGCTGGACTGGGTTGCGGCATATCCCGATGCGTCCCTGATCTGCCACGACAGCCCGCTTGGCTTTGCTGCGTCGGTCAACGTAGGGCTGGCGGCGCTGGGAAAGATCGACAGCCCGGTGGTGCTGCTCAATTCCGATGTCACCCTGCCTCGGGGCTGGGCGTCGCGGCTGATTGCGCCGCTGCTATCGGACAAGACCATCGCCAGTGTGACGCCGCTCTCGAACGAGGGTGAGTTGATGGGCGCGCCCCATGCCTGCGCCGGTGTTGCGCTGCGAAACGGCGAGGTGGACAGGGTCGATGCCGCGCTTGCGCCGTTTGCCCGGCACAGTGATTTGCCGTCGCTGCCCACCGGGTCGGGGTTCTGCATGGCCCTGTCCCCCCATTGGCTGGCGCATGTACCGCGCCTGGATGAAAGCTTCGGGCGGGGCTACGGCGAGGAGGTGGATTGGTGCCAGCGCACCCGTGCGCTTGGCGGGCGGCATGTCTGTCAGACGGGGCTATTCGTCGGCCATGTCGGTGCTGCCAGTTTCGGGGCAGCACAGAGACAGATCTTGCGTGCCCGCAGCGCCCCGATCCTGTCCCGACGCTGGCCCCGGTTCGATGCCGAGGTGGCACAGGCGCAGGCGGCGGACCCGCTTGCCGGAGACCGCCTGCGCGCGGGGCTGCTTTGGGCGCGGGCGCGTCTGAACGGATCTCCGCTGCCCCTCTACCTTGCGCATTCTCTTGGCGGTGGCACCGAGCGCTGGCTGGAGCAGCGGCTGCAGAGCCACGAGGTTGCCGTGGTTCTGCGCGTCGGCGGGCCGCTGCGCTGGCAGCTGGAGCTGCACACACAGGTCGGCATCACGCGCGGAGCCACCGCTCAGTTTGCGGTGATACAGAGCCTGTTGCGCCACGCCGGTCCCCGCCGGGTGACCTATGTCTGCGCCGTGGGCGACCCTGCTCCAGAGGAGATCCCGTTTCGCCTGCTGGACCTGTGTGCCGGGGGTCATCGCCTTGAGGTGATGGTCCACGACTATTTCCCGCTGAACCGCGATTACACGTTTCGCAGCGCAACAGACTCGCAATGGTGCGCGCTCTGGCGGGTGGCGCTGGACCGGGCCAATCACCTGACGGTGTTTTCTCAGGCCTCTCGCAAGATCGTCGCGGAGGTGCATCCCGATCTGGCCCACAAGATCCGCCTGCGCCCGCATGGGCCTTTGGGTCCGGTGCCGCGCCTGTCGGCGGCACCTTTTGGACGCTGTGTTCTGGCAGTGCCGGGACACCTCAACATACAGAAAGGTGCTGCAGTGGTCCGCGATCTCGCCCGCGTCTTTGCCCGCACCGATGAGGCGCGGCTGGTGGTGTTGGGTGAGGTTGCCCCCGATTGCCCCCTGCCGCGCTCGGTGACGGTGCTCGGAGGCTACACGCTCGAAGACCTGCCACATCTCGTGGCGCGGCACGGCATCGGGGCGTGGCTCATTCCGTCGCTCTGGCCCGAGACCTTTTCCTATGTCACGCAGGAATCGCTGGCAACCGGGCTGCCCTGTATCGGGTTCGATCTGGGTGGCCAGGGTGAGGCGCTGCGTGCGGCGCCAAATGGCCATGTTGTTTCGCTGCGCAACGGCGGTGCGCCCGACATCGATGCGCTGCTGCGCATGCTGCGGGCGCTGCCGGACTGGCCGGCAAGACCCGTGGAAACAGGCTTCAACCTGCCGCAGAAATGGCCTTTGCGCCGGGTGCGGGTGTGATCCTCCAATCCTCCGAAATAGGTCCGATCCGGTCCTATTGTTTCGCGCGCGAAACATTGGGTCCGTTTCGGACCTATCCGTCAGAGGTCGCTGAGGATGTCGCGGTGCCAGCGCCACAGCCCGATGCCCGCCAGCAGCGCAACACCCAGACCCAGCGCCATCAGGTAGCTCGGGCTGGCATAGGCCGCGTCATAACCCGGATAGAGCCCGCGCCGCACCAGCCCCACCACATGGATCAACGGATTCCACCACAGCAGGTCGCGCCACGGCAGGGGAACCTGTTCAAAGGTGAAGAACACGCCGGAAGCCAGGAACATCGGGCGCATGGCAATGGACCAGATCCTCTGCCAGAGCGGGGCAAGACCGATCAGCAGGCAGTTCATCACGCCAAAGCCAAGGCTCAGAACCGCCAGCAGCCCCGCCGCCTGCGCCAGTATGGCAAGGTCGGGTGTGGCGCGTGTTTCGCTGAGAAACAGGATGCCGCCCAGCAGCAGGCTTGCCACCGCCAACTGGGTCAGCACCGCCAGCAGGAAGCGCGCGAGGATCGCGTCGAACACGCCCACCGCCGGATAGGCGAAGAGCGGCCGCGAGAAGTTCAGCGCCTGTGCCAGTTTGCCCGTGATGTCCGAGAACGCGAGGAACGGCAGCAGGCCGGTGGCGTAGAACAGTGGAAAGCTGATGCCGAGGGCCGGGGCGTGAAAGCCGATGGCAAAGATCGCGGACAAGAGCGCGATGCCTGCCAGAGGCTCGACCACGGCCCAGAGGTAACCTCCGGGCACGCGGCCGTGAGTGGTGGACATTTCGCGCAGCATGAGCGCCCCAACCGCCCGCCAGAGGGTGGGACGGGCGAGCGGGGTCATGGGGATGTTTCGCTGCGCAATTCCCGCATAAGAAGAATTGGTACGCGATGAATCACCTCAATGCAATCCCAAGCGATCCTGCCGTCCCGTTTCATGGCACGGGTCTGCCTCCGGGGCCGGTGATCCTCGACTGGCCGACACGCCCTGCGCGACGGACAGGGCGGCATGTGGCGGTTGCGCTGTCCTTTGCCCTGTGCGTGCTGCTGCCCGTGCTGCTCGGTGCTTGGTATCTCTGGGCGCGGGCGGTGGACCAATACGCGTCTGAGGCGGGCTTTGCCGTGCGCCGCGAAGAGACGGGTGCGGCGGTCGAGCTTCTGGGCGGGTTGACCGGGCTGTCCGGTGTCAGTTCGCGCGATACCGATATCCTTTACGAATACCTGTCCTCGCGTCGCCTCGTGGCGGAACTGGATGCCGAACTTGATCTGTCAGCCCTCTGGGCAAAGCCGGGGGCGGACCTGTTTCGCAGCGAAACAGACCCTGTTTTTGCCTTCCATGCCGGGGGATCGCCGGAGGCGTTGCACCGCTATTGGTCCCGTCGCGTCGAGGTGGCCTATGACAGCCGTGCCGGGCTGATCGGTCTGCGGGTGACTGCCTTTGACCCCGTCGATGCACAAGCCATCACGCGCGGGATCGTGGCGCGCGCCACCGCGCTGATCAACGAGCTGAGCGATGTGGCCCGTGACGATGCGATCCGCGATGCGGCCGGCACGCTGGAGGCGGCAGAGACCCGGTTGCGCCTTGCGCGGGCCGATGTGACGGCGTTTCGCAACCTGCACCAGCTGGTCGATCCGGCAGCGGATGTTCAGGCGCGGGCCGGGCTCCTTGGAAATCTGCAGGGCCAATTGGCCGAAGCGCTGATCGCGCTCGATCTCTTGCGCGACGCCACCCGCGCGGATGATCCGAGGCTGGAACAGGGCGCGCGCCGGGTCGCCGTCATCGAAGGTCGGATCGCCGCGGAACGCGCCAAGCTGGGCTTGCAGGGCGAGGACGAGGCCTTTGCCAGCGTGGTGGGGCGGTTCGAGGCGCTGATGGCGGATCGGGATTTCGCCGAACGGGCCTATATCGCCGCGCGCACCGCCTATGATCTGGCGCAGGCCGAGGCGCAGCGGCAAAGCCGCTACCTTGCCGCATGGCAGCAACCGACCCTGCCTCAGAGTGCCGAATACCCGAGGCGCTGGCGCTGGCTGGCCGGGATCGCGGGCTTCGCGCTTTTGTTCTGGGGGCTGGCGGTGCTGTCGGTCTACGCAGCGCTGGACCGGCGCGGATGATCGTGCTGGAGGATGTCTGGAAGCGCTTTCCGTCCGGGCCGCTGGTGGCGCAGGGGATTACGGCGGTGTTCCCATCCGGGCAGGCAACGGCGCTGTTGGGCCGGAATGGTGCCGGTAAATCCTCGCTTCTGGCGATGATCGCAGGCACGCTGCGCCCCGATGCGGGGCAGGTCGTGCGGCAGGGCAGGGTGTCCTGGCCGGTGGGTTTTGCGGGTGCGTTTCACCCGGACCTGACAGGCGCGCAGAACACGCGCTTCGTGGCGCGGGTTTACGGTGTCGACAGCCGGAGCCTGCTGGGCTTCGTGCGCGACGTTTCGGGGCTGGAGGGCGCGATGCTGCAGCCGGTGCGGCGCTATTCCTCGGGGATGCGCGCGCGGCTGGGATTCGCGATCTCCATGGGCATTCCCTTTGACATGTACCTGGTGGACGAGGTCACGGCTGTGGGCGATGCCGCGTTTCGCCGCGAAACATCGGCGCTGCTCAAGGCGCGGCTGGGGCAGGCGGGGGCCATCGTGGTCAGCCATGCACCGACGCAGCTGCGCGGGCTGTGTTCGGCGGGCGCTGTGCTTGAGGAGGGGCGCTTGCGGATGTTCGATGATCTGGAGGAGGCGATCGCGGTCTATCAGGGGACAGCTGTGCCGGGCTGAAGCCCCGGCCTACGCCGTGAGCCAGAGGGCAAGCCGGTCGCGGCGCCAGTGCCGATGGGCGCTGAGCTGGCGCAGGCGGGGACCGGGGGCAAGCGACAGCGCGTGGCGCAGGATGTCCCGGTTGGCGGGAGTCAGCAGGTATATATGTGGCTCTAACACTGCCATATTTGCGCAGGCCCAGCGTCGGTAGGTGCCATCCCGCAGCCGGTTCAGCCGCCACAGCGCGGCGTGCAGACCCGCCCTTGGACCCAGGTGATTGCCCGCATGGGCGCGGTAGAGCAGGCCGGGGCGCGCATCCTGCAGAAACGTCGCGCCCGCGCCGGTCAGCAGCAGCGCAAGCCACCAGTCCCAGAACGGCGCATCCACCACACCGGCCCGGCGGGCGAGGGCCACGGCACCCGCGTCGAGCATCAGCCCGCTGCCCGGCATCCGGCATTCCACCAGCGCGTTGCGAAACCCTGCCGGGGCCTGCCCGCGCCAGCGCATCGGGCGCGGCGCGCGACCCTCGCGCAGGAGCATCCGGTGGGCGCAATAGACCTGCCCGGCAGGGGAGGCATCGGCCTGCGCAAGCGCGGTCAGGCCGCGTGTCAGGTGATGCGGCAGCCAGAGGTCGTCCTGATCGGCAAAAGCCACCGGTCCGGGGGGCAGGTCGGGATGGCAGAGCAGGCCGAGGTAGTTCGCGGTCATGCCGGCATGCGGCCCGCGCAACAGGATCACCGGGTTGGGCCGGTCTGCCGCAAAGGCGCGGATCAGGGACAGCGTGTCGTCGGTGGAGCCGTCATCGCTGACCCAGAGTGACCAGTACGGATGGTCCTGCGCGGCAAGGCTGGCCAATTGCTGCCGCAGGAACGCAGCGCCGTTGCGTGTGCCCATGAGCACGGTGATATGGGGCAGGGGGTCCATACCGGCAGGATGGCGCAGGGTGGTGAGAAAAACAACCATAAGTTGATCTTGAAGTTGATCATGCGAATGGTGACTTGGCGTGGTTTTGCCAGCCCCGTCCTGCGGGTCTGCCGGGACAGCTTGAGGCAATGCCCCATCCGCAGTAGGGTTGTGTCCGGGCCCCACGGGGACGCCAGATGCCAGTTTCGACGACAAGGGTCCCCGCGCGATGGAGTTTCCTCCGATCTATATCCTGAGCCTCGAGGGTGCGCAGCGCTTTGCGCCGCTGGCCGAGGCTTTGGAGGCGCGCGGGCTGGCCTATGAGGTGATCTGGGGCATCGACGGGCGGGCCCAGCTGCCGCAAGAGCATGAACAGCGGGTCGACCGGGCCGGGGCCGAGGCGCGCATGGGACGGCCGATGACCGACGGCGAGTTTGCCTGCGCGCTGTCGCACCGCAAGATCTATGAACGGATCGCCGCTGCGGATGCACCGTCTGCCATCGTGCTGGAGGATGACGCTGACCCGTCTTTGTCCTTTTTCGATCTGGGACCGGCGCTGACCGATCCGCCCTGCGGGCTGCTGCTGTTTGATCACAAGAACACCTATGTGAAGGTGCGCGACCGGCTGATCCTGCCCGGTGGGGTGCGGGCCTATCGCGTGGCGCTGCCGCCGTTCCTGGCCACGGGCTACATGGTCTCGCGCGAGGTGGCCGCCCATCTGGCGTTCCGCAACGGGCCGGTGGTGCAGCCCTCGGACTGGCCCGATGCGATCCTGCAGTTCGACAGCTATGCCTGCGATCCGCGCGTGGTGACGCAGCGGGCGCGCAGCGTGGACAATTCCAGCCTAGAGGCGGGGCGGCGCCAGCATCAGCACAAGCGGCGCAAGAGCCTGCGGCGGCTGCTCTACGCGTCCTACTGGCGGCGCTGGATGACCAAGAGATTGGCGCGCAAGCTGGCGTAATGGGTGTGCCGGGCAGATGCCCGGCCTGCGGGGCTATTCGGCGGCGGCAAGCCGGGCGGGCGCGCTTTCAAAGCGCAGGCTGTGCAGCAGCAGGCCCAGCGGGCGTGGATCGGCCGAGGCCCCCAGATCGCGCGGGCTGTGACAGCTGGGCAGGCTCAGGTCGATGCGCAGCGGACCGCTGAAGCGCGGCAGGGGCAGATCCCAGTCCAGACCCGGATCGCCTCCTCGGGTGCGGGTGTCGGACCAGGTGGCGCAGCGTCCGGTGCGTTCCTCGGTGGCGGTGACGGTCAGGGTCTGGGTCTCGTAGGCCAGGGCGGCTTCGAGCAGGGCAGCGGTGCCCGCGAGCCGGGTCACCGGATGATCCGGGTCGGACAGGGCGCGGATGCTGGCCTCGGGGCGTGCGGTCCAGATGCCGGTGTCCTCGGGCGGGTGAAAGCCGTCGAGGCGCAGCGCGTGCTGGTCGGGCTCGCGGGCGACGCGGATCAGGTCGGTCTCGACACCGAGTGCGGGCAGCGGGGTGAGCGCGCCCCTGTCCGGATCATGCAGCAGCAGGCGGATGGCGGTCATGTCGGCGCGGGCGAGCAGCGGATCGCCCCGCCCTTCGAGATAGGTGACCAGCGTGGGGCCGGTGCCGTTGCGACAGGCCAATTCCGCGAGCCGCGCCTGTCCCTCGGGGCCGGTGCGCTGCCCCAGCGCCTGCAGCCCCATCGGCAGGGCGATCCCCGGCGGCAGGCCAAGGATCACCGTCCAGAGCGCCGCATCGCGGATCGGCAGCGCGAGATCCGACAGGTGGTGTCCAATGTCCGTCGGGCTGCCACAGGCCCGGGCCAGCACTTGCCGCAAGAGACCGAGCCGTTCGGTGGCCCTGAGCGCGCCGCCCTGCATCAGCGCCCGGCCCAGTGTCGTGTTGTCACTCACAGCCGTATTGAGCAGGTTCAGAGACACATACTGCCCCACGTCACGGTCCGGGCAGGACCACAGGTCGGGGGGCAGCAGCCCGCGCCCGGCCATCAGCCCCGACATCACGCCCCGCACCTGCGCATAGCTGGTGTGCCATGTGTCGTCCTGTGGATCGGGGTGGGTGTCGCGGGTGCGCGCCAGCGTGGCGCGACGCGCCATGCGGGTCTGTCCGGCATGCAGAAACGCCGCCAGCCCGTTGGCATAGGCCGTGGCGTCGCGCGGGCCCATGAAGCGGGCGGCGGCCACACCGCGCCGGGCCACGTCGCGCGGATCACCGGCGATGGCGTGCAGCGTGTCGGCCAGCGCCTTGGCGCCGCCGCCCTCGGGCAGGTGCCAGCCGCAGGTGCCCGGCATCTCTGCGAAACATCCCGAGTTCTGCACAATCGCGGGCCTGCCGCTGGACAGCTGTTCGGCCAGCGACAGGGAGGCACCTTCGGTGTTGGGGTGGCGCAGGTTGAGAAAGAGATCCGCCTCCTGCATCACGGCGGCGAATCCCGCCGCATCCGGGTCGGGCAAGAGGCGGATGGTCTCACCAAGGCTCTGGGCGCCGATCCGTGTGTCGAGCATCTGCAGGTAGGTGGCATCGCTTGCATGGCCCGCGATGGTGACGCGGTAGCGCTGTGCCAGGTCGGGGTTTGCCGCCAGCGCGTCGATCAGGATCTCCAGCCCCTTGGTGGGGCCGATATGGCCGGTGGCGGCCAGCCGCAGCCGGGCACCGGGACCGGGAGTGCGGTCGGGCGGATCGACCGGCACATCGGGGCGCGGCATGAAGAGCGTGGTGCTGCTGCCGGGATAGGCCGGCCCGAGGGCGCGGGCGGCGAAGTCGGAATGGGTGACCACGCCGGTCGCCAGCCGCGCCAGCACATCCGACAGCGGCACCTGCGCGGCCCAGCTGCTTTCCCAGGGGACGTAGGACACCGCGCGGGACCCCCGCAGGGTGCCGCTCGCGGCGAGATAGTCGAACCCAGAGGCCCCCGCGACCGCGTGGATCAGCGACCCGAAACCGGGGGCAGGCGCCGTGCCGTCATGATGCAGCCCCGCCAGCATGTGCTGGTAGACATGGTCATGCAGCACCACCGGGCCGGGATGGGCCATAAGCGCGCGCAGGATCATGCCGTGATGGGTGTCGTTGTTGCCCAGATGGTAGAGCATCAGGTCGAACATCCCCGGCAGATCGGACTCGATGAGCGCATCCGACAGCGGCAGGGTGGGGCAGGGCATCTGCAAGCGATCCTGTTCGGGGCAGGGCGGGTGCAGGACCGTCACCTCGATCCCCTTGCGGCGTATCAGAGCGCGCAGCACCGATCGGGCGTACGTGCCCACGCCGGTGCGCGACGAGATCGGGCAGACCCAGGCCAAGCGCATCAGGCGGCCTCGGCGCGGGGCAGGGGCGCGTCGAGCACCGCGTCGAAGCGGCGGAACGCCTCGGCCCGTGCGCCTGCGTTGAGGGCGGCAAAGCGGGCCAGTTCAGGGTTGCCAGCGGTGCCGCTGGCGCGGATCGCGGCGATCCGGTCGAGCAGGGCACGGGCACGGGCATCAAGCTCGGACAGGCTGGGGGCGAGATCGCCGTAGGAGCGCGCGGCACAGAGCGCCCGCAGCGCCTTGCCGGCGCCGTGCCCCGGTGCGGGCAGGACCAGCGTATAGGCCCCCGAGACAAGGCTGTCGGCAGGCGAGAGACCCGCCACCGGGCGGTCGGGACCAAACCCCAGATGCAGGTGCAGATCGGCGGTCAGCGCAGCGTCCGTGGTGTCGGGGTCGCTGTCATGGCTGACGCTGTGCAGCGGCAGCTCCAGCGCGTGCAGCCTGCGGCGCAGCACCTGGGCCTGACCGGGGGGTGCGCCATGATCGAGGATCAGGATACGGGCGGGCGCGTCGGATGTGGTGGCGGGTTGGGGCGCCTCCACCGGCACGCCATCGGCCAGCGCAAGCGCGATCCAGGGCGCAAACCCCACCGATCCCGCCACATCGGCCCGGTCGGTGAGGATGGCGCGCGCATAGCCGTGCAGCACCAGCGGCAGCGTGCCTGCGGACTCCCATGCGCCGGGTCCACCAAACGTCTCTAACTCTGCCGAAAGCGGCTGTGTGAGCAGGAGCGTTGCGGGGCCGTGACGCAGCGCGCCCGGCAGGCCGAGGCCCAGCGAGGCGACATGGGGCGCATGTGGCGTGGCGGGCAGGGCGGCAAGGGTTGCGGTCTCTGCCACGGCCAGCGGGCCGCTCTGGCGGGGAACGGGAGGCAGAAGCGTGTCGCCGCGCCGGTGCAGATGGGCACGCAGGGTCCGGTCCAGCAATCGGCCCCTGAGGCTGAGGTTCTGGCTGTCTTGGGTGGGAAGGTGGATCAGCATGGGGGCATTCCGGGGTCCGAGTCCCGGTCAGTTTTGCGTCACCATGGTTAACGAAGCGTTACGAGTGGTGGGACAAACACGTCTGCGCGTTTCGATTTTTCCATACGCTCGCGCCTATACCTCACTCGCTGTCGTTTGTTTTTCCAAAGTGGCTACAGCGATACGCGCATCTGCCATGGACAGGTACATCCGCGCCGGGGCGTTGGGATCAAAGGATGCGAATCCCAGCCGGGCGTAAAAGGCCAGGCGGCGGTCGAAATTTTCATCCTCCAAAACATCCAGAACGATTGCTGCGACCGGGATTTCTTGGGACAGCGTGACGGCCTTTTCGATTGCATGGCCCATGAGTGCTTCTCCAAGGCCCTGTTTCTGAAACCGCAGATCGATCGCCAGACATCTCAGGTACAAAACCGGTATAGGGTTTCGATCCTTCTTTCTCGCAAGCGGACCAGCCTCCTTTAGAGCAACGCCGTGCGGGTTGAGGGCATAGGCACCGAACAGTGTTCCCTCCGGGTCGGTGCCACACCAGAGACGTACTCGATCATTCTTGGTCTCTTCTGAGATGGAAGTCTTGATCCAGTTGTCGATGGGGGGGACCCCACATGAAAAGGCGCTGCGGTCATGCAGAACCTTTTCAAACTGAGCGATTTTGTATTTTGATTCAGTCATCCGCAAACAACGCTCGGCTCTTAGCTATGCTAGAGGCCAAAGCATCGTTTTGTTTGCCTTCCCGGTCAACAGCGGCTGCAAAAGCCTTGAACTGTTCGCTCGGGAGTGCGGTTGTGTATTGAGCCAGTTCGATTTCTTTTGCTCGCTCAAGGGCCGCAGTGGTGATGAACGCAGTGGGATCCATGCCCACACTACGTGCCGCTCTCTTGATTGTCTCAAGAACGGAAGGCTGAAATTTCAGTTCTTTCCGTGCGGACTTCGCCTCACCGTCAGGCGCGATATATTCCTGCATTTGGACCATGGCACGTTCCTTACTACACGAGCTTTCTCGGTTGGGTGCATTGTGTACGTATATAGTACGTACACAATGCACCATTTGTTCCAGAGGATGCAATGAAAAGAGGTAGCCACAACAAACTAAAGTTTTTTTGCGTTTTAGGAAATGAAACACATGCAGACCCCCAAGATTTCGCGTCTCGAAGAAGCTTTGATCATAGAGCTCACAGAGGTTTTAGAGCGAAGCAAGGAGCTGGAGGCCGAGGCGGCGGCACTTCGGCGTCAGATCGCGAAGGCTGCTGCGAAGCGCCAAGGCTTGGAGTTTGCAACGCGCAAAAATAGCATCAATCGTGTCCTGGCTGAAAACAGCGTTCTTGAGGCGCTGAGAGCCTCCGAAAAGCCATTGAAAACGCACGATCTTTATAAGGCAGCACGTCAAACAAACAGTTTTTTGAAAGAGAATACTTTTAGAACCTATCTACATCGCATGAAGAAGCGTGGAGTAATCAAGACTGCTAGACGTGTTGGTGAATGGCACTTCGTTTCTTGATTGCTTGGATGTTCACCGCGGCCAGACCGGCAGGCGCTGTGCATAGGGCAGGAACGCCTTGCCGGTCTCCTGCGCGACCTCTGCGATCAGCGCCACATCGGCTTGCAGCGTATCGAGGTTGGGGCAGGGCTGCCCCGTGACGCGCTCTGGCACCGGGCCAAGGTCGAGACCACGGGCGGCCAGGGCGGCGCGGTCCTGGGTGAAAAGCTTTGCCACCAGCGCGGCGGTGTCGGGTCCGGTCTCGAACCGGCCGCGAAAACTGTCCTGCAGCTCGGCATAGGCGCCGAACTCGTCGGGGATCGGATGGGCATGCGCCTCTTCGTAGCTCATCACGTGGTTCAGCATGCGCTTGAAGAAGAGCAGGTTGCCCGAGATCGTGAGGTTGCTGTCGGCACTGGGCAGGGTGATGCCGTCGATCCCGCCCATCTGCCCGAGGACATCGGCGCGGATGTCGCCCTGGGCGAAGGCGTCGCGGCGGAACGGGCGCAGGGTGATGGCATCCGCGCCGTACACCGCCTCCCAGCGCTTGAGAAAGCCCGCGAAAGGCTGCGGGAAGAGGCGGATGTAATCGTCGAAGCTTGCGGTCAGGTTCCGCTCCTGCACCGCCTGCGCATACCAGCTGGCCAGATAGGACAGGTGTTCGCGCAGGTAGAGCAGAATGCGGGTCTCATTCGGCGGAAACAGCGTGGCTGCGGCCTCGGGCGGCACGTTGCGGAAAAAGAGTTCCGACGAGATCACGTAAGCCTTTGAGGGATCGGCGGTGGCCTGCGCAAAGGCATCGCGCCAGCCCGGTGCCAGCCCGCGCGTCGGATGCCCCGCCAGCGCATAGGCGAGCGGGTGATGGGCGCAATGGCTCAGGTGGAAATCGGGATAGACCCAACCGGCGCGGGCAAGCGGCCCCGTGTTGTCGACCAGCATGCGCTGGACCGAGGACGTGCCGGTCTTGTTGGCGCCGATATGCAGCAGGAACCGAGGGGTCATGGCGGGCAGGATAGCGGCCTGTGCGGCGGTGCGCATCTCGCCGGATCGGGGGATAACGCGCGCTCACATTTCCGTCAGCCGCGTGTCACATCAGCATCCGGATGGGTCAGCCCCCCGTAGCCCTGACATAATCACAGGGAGCACGACCATGAACATTGTCGATATCGCCGCTGGATCCGAGGATTTCAGCATTCTGGTGACTGCACTGAATACCGCCGGTCTGACCGACACGGTGCGGGCCGCGGAAGACATCACCGTCTTTGCCCCGACCAATGCCGCGTTTGCCGCGCTGGCTGTCGATCTGGGGTTTGACGGGGATACGAGCGATGGCGACGCTGTCTTTGGCTTTATCGCGGGGGCGCTGACCGATCTGGGGGGTGGCGATCCGATCCCGCTTCTGACCGATATCCTGCTCTATCACGTCGCTCCGGGGGCGCGGACCGAGCCGACGATCACCGGATCGGAAGGGATTGCAACGCTGCTGGACGGTGCCGAGATCGCACCCGCAGGTGGCGCGCTGGTGGATGGTGAGCCCGACCTTCTGGACCCGGTGATCGTGGTGCCGGACGTGGTGGCGGACAACGGGATCATCCAGGGCATCGACCGGGTGCTGGTGCCGATCGACATTCCCGGCAATGACCGCGACACGATCACTGGGATCGTTGCGGAAAGCGGCGGCACCTTCGACAGTGATGCGAGCGATTTCGATCTTCTGCTGAATGCGCTTCAGGCGGCAGGGCTGACCGGCGCGCTCGACAATCCCGACAGCAACCTGACGGTGTTTGCGCCCAATGATGCGGCCTTTGTCGCGGCCGCGCAGGCGCTCGGGTTTCAGGGCAGCGACGAGGCGGGGGCGTTCGATTATATCGTGCAGGCGGTCACGCTGCTGAGCTTTGGCAATGATCCCGTGCCGCTTCTGTCGGATATCCTGCTCTATCACGTGGCACCCGGTGCGCTGGACTCGGGGGATGTTCTGGGATCGGCCAGCATCGACACGCTTCTGGGTGCGGGTCTGGGGGTTGACGGCACGGCGCTGGTGGATGGGGAACCTGACCTGCCCGATGCCAATATCATCGCCACCGACATCGCTGCTTCGAACGGGTTTGTGCATGTGATCGACGGGGTGCTGGTCCCGGTGGACCTGTTGCCGTCGAACGGGGCCGAGGATGCGGTGGCGTTTGTGATCGGCGATGACACCAGCGAGAGTTTCACGCTGGGCGACAATGACGATTACGTGTCGGCCGGTGGCGGCGATGACACGATCCTCGGCGATGATGGCAGCGATGTGATCCTGGGCGGAGACGGGGAGGATACCGTCGAGATTTCCGGGGATTTCGATGATTTCGAATTTCTGTTCGGGCCGAACGGGGTTGCCGTCACCGATAAGACCGATGTCGCCGAAGGGACGGATTTTCTCAAGGATGTGGAACATGTCCGTTTCGACGATGGCTCGCTGGACCTGTCCGTACTCACCGGGGCGGCGCAGCTTGCGCCGGACCAGTTGCAGCTTCTGACCGAGCTCTATGTCGCCTATTTCGACCGGGCGCCGGATGCCGGTGGTCTGCTTTTCTGGGGCACATCGCTGGCCAACGGGGTGAGCCTGCCCGAGATCGCGGCGCTGTTCTTCGAGCAGCCGGAAACGCAGGAAAAGATGCCGGATGGCCTGTCGTCGGAAGCGTTTGTCACGCGGGCCTACAACAACTTCCTCGAACGGGATCCGGACGCGGCGGGTCTGGAGTTCTGGGTCGGCACGCTTGAGGCGGGCACGGTCTCGCGGTCCGAATTCATGCTGGCGCTGATCGAGGGCGCGCGGGCGGATACCGGATCGCCCGAGGATGTGCGCACCATTGAGGACAAGGGCGATATCGGCGTGTCCTTCGCGCTGATCAACGGTCTGAACAACGTGGACGACGCCGAGGCGGTGATGGCGGCCTACACGCTCACCGATCGCGCCGAAAGCCTCGCCGAGGCGCAGAGGCTGACGACCGACGCGGCGGCGGATGCCAATGGCGCGGATGGCACCACCGAGTTCACCTTCCAGCTGGTCGGTGTGATCGACGATCCCTTCGCAATGGCGTGATGCCAGCGTGATTGCAGGCCGGGCCTTGGTGCCCGGCCTGTGAGGCGCGTGTCACGGGTGAACGCGGTCCGGGCCTTTGGGTCCGGCGATGAGCCAGATGATGAAGCCCAGAACCGGCAGCACGAGGATCAGCAGCGTCCAGAGCAGTTTCGCGCCTGTCGAGGCGGCGCTTTGCCATGTTTTGACCAGGGCGTAGATGTCCGCGATCAGGATGATCAGGCCAAGAAGTCCATATTCCATTGGGATGTCCCCTTTCACATTGGTGCAAGGAGGAAACACCCGGTGCGGGGCAGTTGTTCCGGGTCTGGTTGGGAATGGCGTTCTGTCTTGCTTGATGGTGGGAAGGAGGGAGCTGACTCACGCATGCCAAACGCTACATACATCATGTTGATATATTTCTACATGACAATCTGTATGTTGTGCCGTGTAGCCAGTTTTCTGCGATGCTATGGAAAAAACACGCTTGCATGATACACTCGTAACCGCCTAATTTTACCCCTCAAGGGGATGACACATTATAGCGCGGAGTGTGTCATGCCGAACGAGACCATCACCAAGATCATTGACTACAGCTTCCAGCTTATTGCGGATGCCAACCTGTCGTTTGGGTTTGTGCATGGCACAGGATTGGGTGCAGTGCTGCTGGCGGGGATCGTGATCAGCCTGATCCTTTTTCGATTTCTTTGGCGGATCAGGTGGCTTCGACTTGTTGTTGCTCGACGTGAAAATCCACAACCGCCAACAGAATGACCCGTCCGTAACGAACCATGTACGTCGCCGAACGGATACTATGCAAAGCATCCTAGAGTTGAAAATTCGGCACCGTCCAAGCCAAACTTGTAAAGGAAAGCCATGGCAAATGATCAAGACAAAGAGGGGCTACTCAGAGCCACAATCCTTCTAACTCCTATAGACTATCAAGCGATAGGAGTTGCTGTGACCACAATCTCAAGGCTTGAAAGTTTGCTGGTTCACGTGAACACAATTTTTGAATTTGGAGTAGGTGCTCCGCCAAACGAAGCCAAGCACCGACCTAGAATGCAAGCGATGATGAAGAAGTCGTTCAGAAAACGTGTGGACGTTCTTGTAGAGAACGTGCGGAAAAAAACTGGATCAGAGGAATCGACAAAGAAGGTAAGAGATTTCTTTGATAACATACTAAAATGGCGTGACTTTCTTTGTCACGGGACCATCGAAAAACTACCTGATGGCCGTTTGAAGGGCCAATTCTGGGACCGCTTATCATTCGACGAAGATCACGGCCATATCGAGCATACCTTCACAGCTCATGACTTGTATGAACTCTCGCAAGGGGTGCTTGAAATGTCCGCATGGCTCTATGAAACGTTCGGAATCGAACAACACATCACAGCGCACAAAAACAGAAAATAATAGGACAACTCTCGGCCATTAGGCGCTTTGCGCCCTTGGGGGCTGTCTGCCCCCAAGACTGGGCTTCGCGGACAGGCGCACACCCCCCGAGGATATTTGCCGAACACCACCACGCATAAAAAAGGTGCGTGAGATCACGCACCTTAAATCGCTTGTTACATAAAACGCATTATACGATATGCCGGAGCCCCCCGTTTCCGGGGGCCGTCACAGACCTCTGAAATCAGTGCTTGGCGATCTTCTGGATCGCGTCGAGTTCGCTGGCGCTGATGCCGGTGTGCTGGGCGATGCGGTCCTGTGATTGGCCGGTGCCGGCCATGTTGATGGCCAGTTCGATCATGCGGTCGCTGACCAGCCATTCGAAGTCGCGCTTCATTTCGGCGACGCTGTCGGTCAGTTCGGTCAGGGTTGCGGCGCCCTGCGCGGGCAAGGCTGTGGCGGCGGCGAGACTGCCTTCGGAGAGCTTTGCGGCGCTCTGGTTCAGGGTGCTCAGTTCGCGGCCGATCCGGTGCAGGAACAGCAGGGCGACGGGCATCAGCAGCAGGCAAACGGTGGTCAGGCCGGTCAGTGCGAGTTCGATATGAGTCATGTCTATGGCCTTCGGTTCAGCGCATCAAAGCGCTGTAGTCTTGAAAGATGCTGTCGGTGATGCGCTGCGGATCGAGCGGGTAGCGCCCTTCCGAGATCGCCTGCTTGATGCGCACGACATTGTCGGCATCGAAAGGCGGACCGTTGGAGGCCAGCGTCCTGATCATCTCGACCGAGGCGGAATCGCTGAGCCGCGCGGTGTCGATGGCCTTGACGGCGCCCGTGTTGGCGGCCGCGTTCTGGCCAACCGTGGTTCCGCCCGTCTGGACGGACTGAAGGCGCAGTTTTGCGCCATTGGATGAATTGACCTGATCGACCATTGAAACTCTCCGTTTCCGAGGCTGTAGGATGCCGCTCGTATCCCTGTGAACGGCAGGATTTCATCGAATGTTAGGACGGACTTTCGTTTTATTGGGTCCCGTGACGGTGACATGAAGGGCGCGCCCGCTGCGGGCGTTGGACACGCGGATCGCCTCGCCCAGCTGACCCGATTGCAGCGCGATGCCCCCCGTTTCGACGATGATCGCGCCGGTCTGGATCTGGATCGTGACGGGGCTGCCCTCGCGCACCAGCCAGTCGTGATCGAGGTGCCGGGCCAGCAGCGCCTGCCCTGCCCCCAGATTGGCCTTGAGGCGGCGCCCGATGGCGGTGGTGATGTCGGTGATGCGCCCGTCCTGCCCGGTGCTGGCGGTGTCGCCCGTCTGAAGGTGCGCGCGGGTCAGGATCGTGCCCTTGGGCAGGCTCTCGACCAGCAGGATGGCAGGCTCGAGCGGGGCTGTCGTTGCGGGTTGCCGGGCGGCACGGGCGATGGGCTGACCACCCGCGATGCGCACCCGGCGCGTCCAGCCCTGGGTGTCGGGACAGGTGATGTCGACCGCGCTCCACCCCGCCTTGGACGGGGTGATCCTGGGGTCTGTCGTGCAGGGGGGATAGCCTCTGTGCAGGGACAGAACGGGGGTTCCGCCCTGCCCGGCCTCGGCCAGCGCCTGATGCACCAGGTCGCTGATCTGTTGCCCGCTGAGCGGCTCGGCCCTCAGGGGGGCGGTCAGTGCCGCCAGCAGCACCAGCGCGAGGCGGATCACGGGCAGGGTCACAGGCCAGTTCACAGGCCGACCTCGACAAAGGAGACGCGCAGCCCGTCAAAGCTCGTGGCGCTGCGGGTCGGGTCGAGCGGTCGCAGCTGGACCTCGTTCCGGGTGAGGCGGATGATTTCGAGGATGCCGAACCCGTCATTGCGGTCTTCGACAAAGGCCAGCGCACCGCGTGTCAGCCCGTGGCGTGTGCCCAGTGGTGCCTGCAATGTGCCCCCGGCAAGTGTGAGCCGCGCCTGTACGGGCTGGCAGGTCAGATCCTGCAGCAGCGCGTTGACCGAGCGTGTCATGTCGGTGCGCAGGGTGGCTTCGACCTTGCTGCGCGAGGGGGTGGTGAGCATGCCCGTCAGCCCGCCCTTGGGGATCCGGGTGCTCTGGCGCAGCTCGCGGCGCAGCACGGTGCCGTCCTGCGCGTGCAGGGTCACAAAGAGCGTCAGATCGAGCGTGGTGTTCGACCGGGTGACGGTGATCTCCTGTCCCATCCGGTGATCGCCCGCCGCCGGCCGGGACTGGCCGCGTGTGAGGGTGGTGTAGTCAAGGCTGTTCGAGACCGGCGTGGCGCGATTGGGCGCGATGCTGTCGAGATCGACGGCGGGGTGGCGGCGCAGGGTGTCCACCAGGTCAAGCGCAAGCGTCTGTGCCACAGCCCCGGACCACGAGGGCGCATCGGGGGCGACGGTGATCCTTGGAGGTGTGGCGCTGATCGTCAGGCGCCGTTGGCCGGAACAGAGACTGGTTTCCGCTGGGCCGACAACCGCGTTGATCCGCACCGTCCACAGGCCGTTATTGAGGTCGGCGGAGATCAGTTGGTAAGACAGCACGCGGCCCACCGGGCGCAGGATTGCGAGGTCCGTGGTGATCCGGCCCTTGTCGAGCACGGTATGACCGCGCAGCGTGGCCCCGCCGGAAAAGGCAGCCGAGACCAGCGCTTCGCTCAGCGCGCGGATGCGGGCGGTGTCGCGGTCGGCGGCACTGGTCACGAAGGCCTGCCCGACGGCTTCGATGCGCAGCGTGGTCTCCTTGGCCTGAGCGGGGGCGATGGTGGCCAGCAGGACCACTGCCAGCCCGCAGAGTGTCTGGATCAGTCCACGGATCATGAGCGCCCCACGGCCCGCATGATGTAGCGCACCACGTCGGGGGACAGGGCCAGAACGACCTCGAAGGAATCGCCGTCCTTCGGCGTGATCCGCAGGGTGCGCGCGCCGCGGATCTCGCCGTCGACGATGCCGCGCACCTGGTCGCTGCGCAGCACCTGGTCGCGCAGGGTGGTCTCCGACGTCAGCCGGATGCCGTGCACCTGTTCGGTCAGGTCCCGCAGCGCCTCCATGCGGGCGGCACGGATCGCCATCAGGCGTTTCTCGTTCAGCGATGCGCCCGGCTGGGTCGAGACCTGCGACAGGCCAAGCCCGGTGAACTGTGTCACCTCGGGTTCGGGCGACAGGGCCCGTGCGGCGCGGGGTGCGGGGTTCGGTGTCAGGTCATCGCGCATCTCGGCCAGGGCGCGGGTCGACAGGCTGGCGTCACTGGGCAGTGCATCGACGGCGCGCGAGGGCGCCATGCAGGCGGTCAGCGACAGGGCCAGCGGGACGCAGAGGGCAAGGCGAGTGAGATGTGAGGGCATGGGCGGATCCTTGTTCGGCTGAACAGCATTTGGCCCCCTGCGTGCAAGCCCTGTGCCAGACCCCGGAGCGGCGGGGAAATCCACCGCTCCGGGGCAGCGGAATTGGCATGAGATTTGCAGCCATGCGGGGACACGAAGGCAAGGAAAGAGCCCCCGATGGTTGCGCTGGTGCGTGCTGCAAACAGACCCCAACTCGGCGCAAGTCTCTTGCCCGTGGGCATTCTGGCCGTGGTCGCCATGATGGTGCTGCCGCTGCCGCTGGTGCTTTTGGACATCTTCTTCGTCTTCAACATCCTGCTGTCGCTGCTGGTTCTGATGGTGGCGCTCTACAGCTACAGGCCCCTCGATTTCTCGTCCTTCCCGTCGGTGCTGCTGATTGCGACGGTGCTGCGGCTGGCGCTGAACGTGGCCTCGACGCGGATCGTGCTGACCGAAGGCCATACCGGCAGCGGGGCTGCTGGTCAGGTGATCGAAGCCTTCGGCAATTTCGTCATCGCGGGCAATTTCGCGGTGGGGATCGTGGTGTTCCTGATCCTCGTCATCATCAACCTCGTCGTCATCACCAAGGGCGCGGGCCGCGTGTCGGAAGTGTCGGCGCGTTTCACGCTGGATGCGATGCCGGGCAAGCAGATGGCGATCGACGCCGATCTCAATGCCGGGCTGCTGACGCCGGAGCAGGCGCGCGCGCGCCGCGCCGAGGTGGGTGAAGAGGCGGATTTCTACGGTGCGATGGACGGTGCGTCGAAATTCGTCAAGGGCGACGCGATTGCCGGCATTCTGATCCTGATCGCCAACATCCTTGGCGGCATCATCATCGGCACCTCGCAGCACGGCCTGTCCTTTGGGCAGGCGGCGGAGACCTATGTGCTGCTGTCCATCGGGGATGGGCTGGTGGCACAGATCCCGTCTTTGCTTTTGTCCATTGCCACCGCGATCATCGTGACCCGCGTGGCCTCGACCCAGGACATGGCGGGCCATATCGGCGCGCAGATCGGGTTGCACCGCGCGTGGGTGCCGGTGGCGGCCGTCATGGCCATCATGGGGTTGATCCCCGGCATGCCGAACGGGCTTTTCCTGACCTTTGCGCTGGCCGCGGCCGGGGTGGCCTGGATCACGCGCGACACAGGTGAGGCCGAGGCGGCCGCGAAACCGGCCGCTGTCGGACAAGCACCGCGTCCCGGCGCCCTGCCCTCGCCTGCCTCCACGTCCGGATCTGGCGCGTCCGCGTCTTCTGGGTCCGAGACCTCGAGCGCGATCACACCCGAGGATGTCACCGATTACGCGCCGATCACGATCCAGATCGGCTTTGGCCTGATCCCGCTGATCGAGGAAAGTGCCGGCGGGGCGCTGGTATCACGGATCACCTCGATCCGGCGCGACGCCTCCAAGGCGATGGGCTTTGTCGTGCCCGGCGTGCGCATCCGCGACGACATGGGGCTGCCCACCAACACCTACCGCATCCGCATCCGTCAGGCCGTGGTGGCCGAGGATGTGGCCTATCCGGATCGCAAGCTGGCGCTGCCCGGCGGTGGCACCATCCGCAAGCTGCGCGGGATCGAAGTGAAAGACCCGTCCTTCGGATTGGATGCCGTCTGGATTCAGCCGCACCAGCAGACCGAGGCCGAGGCCGATGATTACGTGGTGGTCGAACCGGCCTCGGTGATCGCCACCCATCTGAGCCAGATGCTCTATTCCCATGCCGCCGACCTGATCGGTGCGGATGACGTGCAGGGTCTGCTCGAAAACCTTGAACGGGTGGCACCGACGCTGGTGGAATCGGTGGTGCCGAAACTGGTGCCGCTGCATGTGCTGACGGCGGTGCTGCGCAGCCTGCTCACCGAACGCATGCCGATCGCCGATCTGCCGCGCATCCTCGAGGATCTGGCGGGCATGTCGGGACGGGTGTCCGACCCGCAGGACATGGCCGAGGCGCTGCGCCGGGCGCTGGCGCCGCAGCTTTTGCAGCAGATCGCCCCCCTCAAGGAAAGCCTGCACCTCGTCACCCTGTCCTCGCCGCTCGAGGAACTGCTGGTGCGCTCGGTGCACGGGTCTGCCGGGCTGATCGTCGATGACGGGCTGACGCGGCAGATCCTGACGCAGATCAACGCGGCCGAAGAGGCAGTGATCGCCAAGGGCAGCCAGCCCGTGGTGGTGGTGTCGGCCCAGCTGCGCCGTCCCTTCGCCGCCTTCCTGCGCGCCCATGGCGTGAGCGCCATCGTCATGGCGGTGTCGGAACTGCCGGACAATCGCAAGATCGAGATCGCCGCCAGCATCGGCGCGCAGCTGCCCCCCGCCGCCCCTGCCGGAGGATCCAAACCATGAGTACGATCATTTTTCGCGCCAGCGACAATGCCACGGCGCTCGAGCTTGTCGAACGCCGCTTTGGCGGTGACGCGCTGATCCTGTCCACCGTCTATATCGACGGGCGGGTCGAGATCACCGCCACCGACGAGGCGCCGTTGCCGGCCAATTCCGATACCGGGCTGCCCCGGGCCTCCCGCCGCCGGGTCGACGTGATGCTGGATGCGCCTGTGGCTCTGACACCACCCGAACCGGCGCCGCAGAGCGCGGATGCAGCCCTGCCGCGCTTTCTGCGCCAGCCGCCCCCTTCCTCCTTTGCCGCCGCGCTGGAGACCGCCCGGCAGAGCCCCGTGCCGCAAGACCCGGCGCCGCGCAAGGATCCTGCGCTGTTGCGGGCCGATCTGCTCGAGGCGGCGCGTATCGTGCTCGTGGGGCCCTGTGGGGCGGGCAAAACCCAGGTGGCGTTGCAGCTTGCGCTGTTGCGCCGGTCGCGGAAACCCGACGTGGTTCCGGGTTTTGTCTTTTGCGGGACAGGTTCCCGGGCGGATGGCGCGGTGTTGGCACAGAAATCGCATCTGCTGGGTATGAAGACCGTATTCCAGAACCCCGCCGATAGTGCAGCCCCCTCTGCGGAGGCGTCCGAGATCGTCCTGCTGTCCGGACGGGTGCAGGACGCCGCCATTCAGGCCCGTGGCCTGTCGGGCGCGCCGGACACCCGCACCCTGCTTGTCCTGCCGGACGGGCTGCGCCCCGAGCGCATCGCCCGGCTGGGCGCGCAATGGCGCGAGATCACCACTGCCGTGACCATTGGCCATGTCACTGCCGCCGACAGGGCAGAGGCCGAAGCGGCCCTGTCGAATGGGCCCGCGCTGGATCTGCTGTGGCTGTCGGACCCGGACGCGCTGGTCGACGGGTTGTGCCCGGTCAAGCCTGATGCACCGGCCCAGCCGGTTGCTCCTCTGCCCGGTGCCGCAGCCGCAGCGCCGGTGGTTTTTCGCCGTCACCACAAGTCGGAGGTCCGGCCATGATCGCCCCGCTACGCTATGCAGAACAGCAACCGACCCCGACCAGCCTCATCGAAGGGCATATGCCGCTGGTGCAGAGACTGGCCTGGCATTTCTATGGCCGGGTCAGCCGCTACGTGGAGGTCGATGACCTGTTGCAGGCGGGCTATCTGGGCCTTGTCGGTGCGGCGCAGCGCTATACCGCCTGCGAGGGGGTCAGCTTTTCCGCCTATGCCGCGATCCGCATCCGCGGGTCGATCATCGACCACCTGCGCAGCAATTCGAACCTGTGCCGCAACACCATCGCGATGCGCAAGAAGGTCGAACTGGCCAGCCGCGACCTGTCGCAGATGTTGGGGCGCGAACCCGAAAAGGCCGAACTGGCGGAGAAGCTTGGCATGGCATCCGAAGAACTGCACGATTGGGAAAACCGGTTCCAGGTGAACCAGGTGCAATCGCTGGACGAGATCTACACCGATCATTCGATCCTGTTCAGCGACACCAAGGGCACGGCCGAGGACGATCTCGAACGCAGCCAGCTCAAGGGCATCCTCAAGGAGTCGCTGAGCGAATTGCCGGAGCGCAACGCGCTGGTGCTGCAGCTCTATTACGTCGAAGAGCTGAACGTCTACGAGATCGCGGCCATTCTCGAAGTGTCGACCGGGCGGGTGTCGCAGATCAAGAAAGCGGCGGTCGAGCAATTGCGCGACATCATCCAGGCGCGGCTGGCGGATTGACCCCGCCCCGCAGGACGGGACGGGTGCAGGTGGGCAGCGTCAGTTGTCGGAATTCCACGAGTCGATGAGCGTGGTCAGGTAATCCCCGGTCGAGTTCAGCTGCGTGATGATCCGTTCCATCTCGGTGAAGCGGGCGATGTAGCGGGCGCGCAGATCTTCGCTGCGGGTGTCGAGCGCGTCGAGCGCGCTGGTTTCCTCGGCGATGGTGTCGCGCAGCCCGGTTTCGCGCTGCGCCAGGGCCGCGCCATTTTCCACCACGCTGCCCAGATAGGATTGCAGGCTGCCCAGCATGCTGGGGCCAAAGCGGATCTCGGCCAGATCGGTGTCTGCCTCGACGGTCAGGGTGATGCCGCGCATCGGGCCGGAATTCACCGAATAGAGCCAGCGCCCGTCCTCCTGTTCCCGCCCGGTCAGCGCCGCACCGTCGAGCGCCGCTGCCCCTGTCGCGGGATCGCGGGTCAGCCGGAACGTTCCGGCTTCGGGGGCCAGATTGGGCGTGCCGGTCACGGTGGCACCGCTGGCGGTCAGGTCGTCGCGGATCAGCGGGTCGAGCAGCGCCGGGTTGGCGGTGAGGGCTGCGGTGAATTTGGCCGCATCCAGCGACAGGCGGCCATCGCGTTCGGTCATCACGCCGATATCGGCCATATGGGTGTCGGTGGTGCCAAAGCCGCGCGCCAGCACGCTCTCCATCCCGCGCATCAGGCTTTCGGTCAGGGTGTCGCCCGCCAGATCGCCCCGTGTGTCGGCGCTGCCGAAGCCGCGCGCGGTCAGATCGCTGAACAGCGACCGGGTGGCGTTGATCATGTCGACGAAGCCCTGCATCACTTCGAGCGATCCGTCGGTGTCGGGTGTCGCACTGATCGTGGCGGCGGCCGTTGTGGCGGTGAGCGTGAGATCGACACCGGGCAAGAGATCGGTGACCGTGTTGGAGGCGCGGGTCACCGGGATACCGTTGAGCCGCAGTTCGGAATTGCCGGCGGCCTGCACCTGCACACCCGTGGGGTCTGCGGCGAAATCCAGCGCGGCCAGACGCGGATCGCTGTCTGCGCTGGCGGAAAAGCGCAGCGCGTTGGCGGTGCCTGTGTCTGACGTGACGCCCAGCGAAAACGTGCCATCGCCGCTGTCGATGACGCGGGCCGAGACCCCGTCGAGCAGGTTCAGCGCCTCGGCCACATCGGCCAGCGTGCTGCCTGCGGCAAAGGTGATCGTGTTTGCTGTGGCGGGGCCCTGGGTGAAGACGGGTGGTGTGTCGTCGGACCAGCTGCCGACGGCAACGGTGAGCGATCCGGCCCCGAGCTCGGCCTCGGGCGAGGCATGGCCGGTGAAGTTCAGCACCTGCGAGGTGGCCAGCCTGTCGACAGCGACCTGTGCCGATGTCAGGTCAAGCGCCGTGGCATCGCTGATGGTGGCGCGGACGGCAGAGGTGTCGCTGCGCACCGCAAGTGGCGACAGCTGTCGCATCAGGGTCAGCATCTCGTTGAGGGTTTCGGTCTGACCGCGCAGGCGTTCATAACCCGACAGGCGCAGCTCTGCGGTGTCGATGCGCTGGCTGATCAGGGATTTGCGCGGCTCGATTTCCGCCTTGGTCAGGGTGTCCGTCAGTTCGGAGATGTTCAGCCCGGACCCGCCGGTGTTCAGGGAACTCAGGATATCCATCGGTCCGCTCCGTCTTGATGGGGTATTGTTGGCTTAACGGCCGAACCGGCCCGGACCGTTAGAGGCCGGGGCTCAGTAATTGATCTCGATCTCGATGCGGCGGTTCTTTTCGCGGCCTTCGGCGGTGGTGTTGTCGGCGACTGGGGCGGATTCCCCCCGGCTGGTGGCGGTCAGGCGGTCCGGGTTGATCAGGCCGGATCCGGAGAGTTCACGCACCACCGAGGAGGCGCGCGCGGCGGCCAGTCCCCAGTTGTCGCGATAGGGCGAGGCCCCGGACAGCGGCACGGTGTCGGTATGCCCGGTGACGGTGATGCTGCTGGCCTCGCTCATCGCCGAAAAGGCCAGACGGGTCATGATCTCGCGCGCCTCGGCGGTCAGGTCGGCATCCCCCGAGGGGAACGCGCCGCCTGCACCGACGGTCACGACAACCTTGTCCTTGCGCTGTTCGATCGACACCAGGCCCTGCGACACCTGCCGTTGCAGCGCGACGCGCAGTTCGGCCTCGGCCAAAGCGGCGCTGCGTTCGGCCTGGCCTTCCTGTTCGCGGGCTTCGGACGTGTCCTTTTGCTGCTGCACGGCGTCTGCGATCTGCGACAGCGCCTCGCCCAGCCCTTCCATCATCACGTCGGATGGATCGCCCTGGTTGGCCTGCTGCGCGGTTTCCAGCGCTTCGGCGGCCGCACCAAGCTGGTCGGCCAATGTGTCTTCGGTCGGGTTCTGGAAGGACAGCACCACCTCGCCATCGCGGGTTTCGGCGCGCACCTGCCCCTGTTCGAGCGCGTCCTGAAGCGCTTCGACCAGCTTTTCGGCGGCCTCTTGTTGCGCCTCTTCGGTCTCGGTCTTGTTCTCGTTCCGCTCGCCCGCATCCCCCTGGCCGGTGTCTTCGGTTTCGGGACGGGTGACATCGGGGGCTTCGGTTTCGGTGGTCTGCTGCTTGAGCTCTTCGGTGACCGCGACTTCGGGTGACGGGCTGAATTTCAGATCCAGCAGCGTGGTGCCCTTGGGCTGCTCGAAGACGGGAATCTCGCGCTGCACGCCGAAGGAGTTCTTGAGCGATCCCGCGACCATCTTGAACTTGGGCTGGTTGAACTCGGCGAAGGACAGGATCAGCACGAAGAACGCCATCAGGAGCGTGGCGATATCGGCGAAGGTGGCCATCCATGCCGGTGCCCCGGGTGGGGGGCATTTCGGGCAGTCTTCTTCTTCGATCTCCTCGACCGGGACCGGAAGCGGTATGGGAGCGCGCGCCATCGGTCTGTCCTCAGGCGGCCATCAGCTTGGTCTGCAGCTTGGGCGGCAGAACGGCGACCATCTGTTCCTGCACGTTGCGCCCGGATTCACCGCGGGCAATGTTGCGCAGCCCGGCCACGACCATGTCGCGATACTGCGCCTCGACGGCTGAATAGCCTTCGAGCTTGGCGAGGATCGGACCGAAGATCACGTTGGCCAGAAACGCACCGTACAGGGTCGTCAGAAGCGCCACCGCCATCGCCGGGCCGATCGCCTTGGGGTCGGCCATGTTGCCCAGCATCTGCACCAGCCCGATCAGCGTGCCGATCATTCCCATCGCCGGGGCGATGTCGATCCAGCCGCGGATCGCGTCATGGATCTCGGCGTGGCGGGTCTTCATCGCCTTGATTTCCTGGTTGAGCTGCTTGGCCATCTTGGACTCGTCGGCGCCATCGACCAGCATCTGCAGCCCCTTGGAAAAGAACGGGTCCGGCACGTCCTGGTTTTCCAGCGCCATCAACCCGTTCTTGCGGGCGACGTCCGACAGTTCGACCATGCGCGAGATCAGCGCTTCCTGGTCGGGAGACTTGGGCATGAACACCTTCTTCATGGCACCGAAGCTGCGCAGGAAGATCGGCATCGTGCATTTGTACATGACGGCAAAGAAGGTCCCGCCGACCACGATCAGAAGCGATGGCGTGTCGATGAAGGGTCCAAGACCGCCGGCGGCGATCATGGAGCCGATCACCATGCCGACCGCGCCCACCAAACCGATGATCGAAGCTAAATCCATATCCGCGTCCCCTTGACCGAAAACATCCCGTGACGGGTGTTCCCGCCTGTCTTTCCAGCAAGAACCGTACCAAGGTGGCGGGAAAATTTTCCCTTTTAAAATAGAGAGTTGTTTGAAGGCTTCGGAATTTTTCTAAACAAATCCGGGGATGGTCGTTTCCTTGATCAAGCGCTGGCCAGCGTCACAAAAACCTCAGGAGACTGAAACCATGACCACCATCAATACCAATATCGGCGCGATCACGGCCCAGGCGAACATGAACCGCGTCAACGAGGACATGAACGCGGCGATGGGCCGTCTGTCCACGGGCCTTCGCATCAATGCGGCGAAAGACGACGCGGCGGGCATGGCCATTGCCGAAAAGATGACATCGCAGATCACCGGCCTCAATCAGGCGGTGCGCAACGCGACCGACGCCAAGAACCTTCTGGACACCACCGAAGGCGCGCATGTCGAAGTGTCGAACATGCTCCAGCGTCTGCGCGAACTGGCGGTGCAGTCGTCGAACGACACCAACACGTCTTCTGACCGGAACAACCTCGGTGCGGAAGCCAAGCAGCTGATCACCGAGATCAACCGCGTTGCCAAGGACACCACCTTCAACGGGATGAACATTCTCGACGGCAGCTTCGCCGGCAAGCAGTTCCAGATCGGCGCGGATTCGGGCCAGGTTCTGAAAGTCAGCGTCGACAGCGCCGCTGCCACCGATATCGGTGCCAACACGATGACCTCGAACGTGTCGCTGGCCGCGGGTGCAGGCACCACGGATACCGGCATCACCGCCACCTCGACGATCAACATCACCGGTTTTGCCGGCAGCACCGAGCTGACTACGACCGCAGGCCAGTCGGCCGAGGAACTGGCCTCTGCCATCAACAACACCACCGCCTCGACCGGTGTGTCCGCCTCTGCCGAAACCAATGTGCGTCTGTCCGGCCTGTCCGGTGCCGACACCGTCACCTTCGACGTCAATGGCGTGAGCATCGGCACCGTCGCGATTTCCGACACGGGCGATCTGCGCGGCATCGCCGACGCGATCAACAACCAGTCCGGCCGGACCGGTGTGACGGCAACGATGGGCGACACCAATGCCGAGATCATCCTGACCGACTCCACCGGTGCCGATATCCTGATCGAGGATTTCACCAGCGGCGCGGCAGACAAGACGCTTGCTGCAACGGCGCTGAATGCCGATGGCACCGCAGCGGGTGCAACCGCGGGCACCCACACGGCAACGCTCGATGACACCGACAATGACGTGGCGATCAGCGGTCAGGTCGAACTGACCTCGACCAAGGCGTTCTCGGTCGGCACCGACGAAGTGACCGCCGGTGAAGTGTTCTTCGAAACAGCCGCCAACACCTCCGAGCTGAGCTCGGTTGCCGAGATCGACCTCTCCACCCTCGAAGGGGCTGCAGACGCCCTGAAGGTGATCGACGTGGCGCTGCAGAAGATCAGCCAGTCGCGCTCTGACTTGGGTGCGGTGTCCAACCGTCTGGACAGCACGATCTCCAACCTGACCAACATCACCGTGAACGTCGAAGCGGCGCGCTCGGGGGTGATGGATGCGGATTTCGCCAAGGAATCGTCCGAGATGGCACGGGCGAAGATTCTCGCCCAGGCAGGCACCGCGATGCTGGCACAGGCCAACAAGTCATCGGAAAACGTGCTCAGCCTGCTCCGCTGACGTCGAAGCCCCGACACTATCTTAAGAACCCCGGCGGTATCGTCGGGGTTTTTCATTGTCTGACAGATGCTTGGAGCAGAATATGCGCATGTCGGAACCCCGACACCGCGTTTGTCTGATTGGGGCTCTTCACTCCAACGGCAGCCCGCTTCAGGAATTAAGTGTAAGCGGGGAAACTTTTTATGAATATGCAACTTTTACATCGTCAGACCCAGGGACAGTCGCTGGTCATGACGAGCGTCATGCAGCAGGCGATCGCCCTGCTGCAACTGTCCAACACGGATCTGCAGCGCTATATTGAAAAAGAGGCCGAGGACAATCCGTTCATCGACGTCAACGGGCGGCATCGTGCCCTGCCGTCCCTGCCCTATTCCGGGAACGGCCCTGCCGAGCAGGACGACCCGATCAGCCGGATCGAAAACCATCCGCTGTCACTCTACGGGCATGTGGCGGCACAGCTCGATATCCTGTTTCCCGCCCCTGCCGACCGGGCCATGGCGGATCGCTTTCTCGAGGCGCTGGATCCGAATGGCTGGCTGACCGATCCGCTTGACCGGATCGCCGCGGATTGCGGTCTCGGGCTCGATGCCGCCGAAGAGATGCTGCGCGAGATCCAGCAGGTGGAACCGGCCGGGCTTTTTGCCCGCGATCTGGCCGAATGCCTGGCGCTTCAGGCCGAGGATCAGGGTCTCCTGACGCCTTTGTTCCGCAGGGTGCTGGACAACCTGCCGCGTCTGGCGGCGGCGGATCTGTCCGGTCTGGCGCGGGTCTGCGGATGCGGTCTTGATGAATTGCGCGGTCCGCTCAAGCAGCTGCGCAGCCTGAACCCGAAACCGGGGGCGGATTTCACCGGCAATGATGTGTCGGAACGCGAACCCGACCTGATCGTCACCAAGGGCGAGACCGGCTGGGTGGTGGAGCTGAACCGCTCGACCCTGCCTGCGGTGGAGGTCGATGAGACCCTGCTGGCGTCAAAGCTGACCGATGCAAATGCCCGCAGCTATGTCGGCGAACGTCTGGGTGTGGCGCGCTGGCTGCGCCGCGCGGTCGAGCATCGCAACCAGACCACGCTGTCGGTCGGTGCCGAGATCGTCCGGCGTCAGGTGGCGTTCCTGGAAAAGGGTCTGGGTCATATCGCGCCGATGAAGCTGGCCGATGTGGCGCAGGCGGTTGGAGTGCATGAAAGCACCGTCAGCCGCGTGACCACCGGCATCCTGATGGTGACACCACACGGCACGCTGGGCCTCAAGCGGTTCTTCAGCACCGCGCTGCCGGGCGAGGCCGAGGGCGACGAGGCGGCGTCTGCCGCGGCCGTGCGCTACAAGATCCAGAAGATGATCGCGGCTGAAGATCCCCGCACTCCGCTCAGCGATGACGCCATCGCCAAGGCGGTCAGTGCCGGTGGTCCGGTGCTGGCGCGGCGCACCGTTGCGAAATACCGCGACATGCTCAACATCCCGTCTTCGTTCCAGCGCAAGCGGCAGGGCAAGCTCAACGCGTTCTGACAGGAACCGCTCAGGCGGCCGGGGTTTCCTGCCCGGTCGCGGCGCTGCCGCCCTTGTCCGGCGTCGACAGCACGAAACTCAGGCCGGGGGCGATCCGGCCCAGCTGTTCGTGCAGATCGGCCTCGGAAGTCGCGGCCATCACTCGCCAGAGACGAAACCCCCGAGCGTTGCGATCGGCCCGGAACAGGGTTGGTGCGGCGCGCCAGACATAGAGGCAGACAAGGATCTGGATCGTGCTGCCCAGAACCCAGCCGATGGCCAGCCCCAGCAGCGTGAGCGCGCCCCAGACGGCCAGCGCCGTCCAGAGCCGCATGTGGATCAGGTAGAGCGGAGCCAGCAGGGCAAGGAGCGGTGCGGTGCGCGGGTGCGCATCGTAGCGGCCATCCCCGGTGACCACGACATCCCAGTTGCGCATCCGGTCGATGCTGGCATGGCTGGAGGTCACGGGTTCGGGGCAATCGACGGCTTTCCAGCGCCCGAGGGCAAGGCTGCTGCTGAGCACGGTCCAGTCGGTATCGTCGCGGCGCAGGCCCAGCAGATGCTCCCGGTCGGTTTGCGCCTGCACCCGTTTGAGCAGCTGTGTGGCGGGGCCCTCCAGGGGCTTGCCGTCCAGCCGCAGCAGGATGTCACCCGGCAGGAGGCCAAGCGCGCGTCCCTGCAGGTTCACGGGTGCCAGTTTCAGGCAGGTCTGCGCCTTGGGCCCTGCGCTGTCTTTGGGCTTGGAGATCAGGCCCGGCATCAGGGAAACGAATAGGGGTTGGGTCGGGGCTGTGCCGCCGGTCGCGCGGTCGGGCGCGGTTTCGGGCTGGTGGCGGGTTTGGCCACGGGCCTGGGTGCGGCCTGCGGTGTGGCGGCGGCGACAGGTCGGTCGGCCAGCATCCGCGACAGGGCAAGCTGCAGATCGGACAGCCCTTGGGTGACGGCGTCACGGGTGGCCTGGTGGTTCTGCTCGACGGTGTCGGACAGGCCGCGCAGCATCTGCTGGTCCAGGGGCGAGGCACCCTCCGTGTCGGACTGGGCTCCTGCCTCGGCCTCGGGGTTCCGTATTGCGGTCTGTACCGTTGCCTCGAGCGCGGCAAAGGCGTCCTGCTGGTCGGTCTGCAGCGTGGCGAGTGTCTCGTCCAGTGTCTCCATCGCCGCGATCTGCGCCTTGAGATCATCCACCGAGGTGGAGAACAGCGCCAGCGCCTCCATCTGCGTCGCGGTGGCAAGGCGCATTTCCGACAGGGTGCGGAAATAGACAAGACCGCCGATCGCGATGGCCAGCACGGACCCCGCCACGACCCCGATCATCACCGGTTTCATGACCTGTGCGAAGCTGTCGAGCCGGTCCGCCGCCGCCTTCGTGTCGGAGGACAGGGTCGCGACATCGCTGGCGGCGTCATTGGCTGCAGCCGCCGCCTCGAGTGCCAGCTGGATGCTGGTCTCGATCTCGGTTGGGGGGGTGGTGCTCATGGCGGGCTCCTGTGGTGGATGCGCAGGGCCGGGGGCCCGGCCTGTTGCCCGACCCCATGCAGGGTTTGTGCCAAACCGGCGCTAAAACAGCCGGGAACCGGGGCGTTATAGATTCTGACGGTTTCAAGAGGGAACGCCATGCAATCTCAGGCGATGATGACAGACACCTACACGCCGCAAGGCGAGCGGCGCGCGGGCGGTGTGCAACCCGGATGCGCCTGCAGCGCCGGTGCCCCGTTTGCCTGCGCCAGCATCGGCGCACGCAGCTACGAGATCGCCGATGTCACCGGCGAGGAGGCTTCGGCGATCGCGTTCCGCATCGTCGGAGGCGTGGAATGGACCGCGCTTGGCTGCCGCACCGCAGATGGCTGGGCGCAGGTCACCGCCGAGATCCTGCTGCTCGATCCGGACGTGCTGTTCGATTTCCTGCAGACCCATGCGGTGCGCACCGGCACCAGCCAGGTTCCGCCCTATGCCATGGAGTTCGACACGCTGGGGATCGGCTGGTCCGCCTGCCTGATGCAGGATCGCGACGGCATGGTGTCCTTTGCCGGCGAAGAGCCGCGCCACGCCCGACTGGGCCGCAATGCGCCCTCCGATGGGCGGGCGCGGGCGATCATGCTGTTGCTGTCGGCCTATCCCGAGGCGCGCGACCGGTTCGAGCCCCATATCAGCCAATGGGCGCGGCGCATCGCACAGGGGGTCAGCGTCAAGCCGGTGCTCTGACCCTCCGGCTGTGCCGCGCGGCTGATCCGATCAGCCACGTGGACGCATAATGTGGACGCGCATGGCCTGAAAAAGGCCATGGCCAGTCCGGAGTTTCCTCCAATTCCGCCCTTTCGGGCGGGACGATCCTGTGTGTTATATCTTTAGATATGAACGGGTAGCGTAAGATAGACCCGCATCCTGTTGGATTCTGCTAATCAAAGCGCAGTTTCCTGAGCCTTTCGTGGAGTTTTTAAAGTGAAAAGACGTATCCTTACCCTTGCCGCATACCTGCTTGGAACCTTTCTTCATGTGACGGGGGCGGCGGCCGAAAATGTCATCCTGACCCTCCAGCACGTTGCCAGCGGCCAGAGCGTCACCTTCACCGATGAACAGCTCATGGCGCTGCCGCAGGAGCGTTTCGAGACCGAAACCATCTGGACCGAGGGTGTGGTCGAATTTTCCGGACCGTCGCTCAAGACGGTGATCGAAGCGGCAGAGATGGCTCCCGGTGACGTCCAGCTTTACGCGATCAATGATTACAACATCGTGCTGCCGCTCGACAAGATCGAGGACGGTGCGCCGGTCCTTGCGAACCGGATCGACGGTGCGCCGTTTTCCGTGCGCGACAAGGGACCGCTCTGGGTCGTGTTTCCCTATGATGACGTATCGCGCTATAACAACGAAGAATATTTCGCGCTGAGTGTTTGGCAGCTTAACAGGCTGAACGTGTTATCGGAGTGAGCAAGACCTCGCTCTCGGATTTCGACACCAGCCTGAACCAGACCCTCAGCCGGACAACGCGCTTTGCGCCGCGTATCCTTCTGGGGCTGCTTCTGGTGTCGAGCATTGCCCTTCTGATCAGCGCCTTCAGCTTTGAGCGGCGTCTGGACAACGTGCATCTGGCCAACAGCGACAACACCGGCTGGATCGTCGCGCAGCTCGAGGTGGATCAGCAGGACCTGATGTTGCGGCTGGCTCGGGCCTTGCCGCGATCCTCGGTGGACCAGGGCGATGTCACGGTCAGCCAGGCCGACCTGCAGCGGATCAAACAGGATTTCGACATTCTCTACAGCCGCATCACCGTCTTCGAGGCGGGTCTCAAGCGGTTGCTGGCCTCGGACGATCTGGTGGCCGAATTCGAGAGGCTGAAAACCATCCGGCAGGACCTGGCGGATCAGATCGACAGCATTGAAACGCCCGATGTCGCCGCCCTGAGGGAATTCCAGGACGCTGTGACTGCGGCCTATCCGCTGGTGCGCGAGATCGCCGTTGCCGCCCTGCAGGAAACAGTCTCTCACACTGCCGAAATGCGCCAGCAGGAGCGCAGTGTCTTCCTGGTGTTCCTGGTGCAGTCCATCGTGCTGGTGGCGCTGATGGTCCTCAGCGCGTTCTTGGCGATGCGCATCTGGCGCGATCTGGAGGAAAAGACGGCCGAGAAATTCCGCATCGGCGGATTGCTGTCGCGGGCGTTCAATTCGAGCCTGAACGCGGTGCTCGTGACGGATCGGCATGCGCGTATCCTCTACAGCAACGCGATGGCGCAGAACATCTTCGGCACCGAACGCGACTCGATCGTGGGGCTGAACATCAACCACGTGATCAGCCTCGAGGATTCCCGGGTGCCCGAGATCGGGGATGGCGGGAAATTCGGGGCCTTCACGGGCCTGATCGATGCCGGTCCCAAGATTGTCGGGTCACGGAATTCCGATGGCAGCCCGATCTTCGTCGAGATGCTGCTGGTCCGCGACAAGGACATTGCCGGGCGCGAGGTCGTGATCTGCTTCATCCGCGACATCACCGACCAGGTGATCGCCGAAGAAAGCCTGAAGGACGCGTTGCGGATCGCCGAGCAGGCGTCCTCGGCCAAGAGCGCGTTCCTCGCAACCATGAGCCACGAGATGCGCACCCCGCTGCACGGCATCATGGCTTCGCTCGAACTGATGAAGGACAGCGCGCTCACCCCGGCCAATCTCGATCTGCTGGAAACCGCCGAGGCCTGCAGCCACCGGGCGCTGACGCAGATCAACAACGTGCTGGAAATGGCCCGTCTCGGCCAGCAATACGAGGCGCCGAGAGCGTTGCAGCCCGATCACATCGCGCGCGACATCCTCCGCGAACTCAAGCCGCTTGCGAACACCTCGCGCAACACGCTCGAGCTTGTGGCGCAGGGGCCGTTCGACGCCTACCGGCTTGAAGGGCTGCCCTACACGTTCTCGCAGGTGCTTTACAATCTGGTCGATAACGCGATCAAGTTCACCGAGAATGGCAGCGTCCTGGTGCGCCTGTACCTGTCCGAGGCGCATTCCGGAACCGCAACGCTGCTCGTCGAAGTGGCGGATACCGGGATCGGCATTTCCGAGAAGGCGCAGGCCCATATCTTCGAAGAGTTCAGGACGGCTGATCCGGACAAGGTTTCTCCCAAGAGCGGATCCGGGCTTGGCCTGTCGATCGCCAAGCGCGGGGTGGACATGCAGGGCGGCGCGCTCTTGCTGCGCAGCGCCCCGGGAGAGGGCAGCCGGTTCCATTTCAAGATCCCGCTCAAGGCGGTTCCCGTCGCGTTCAAGGCAGAGCCGACCCTGCCGCCAGTCGCCGAAGGCCGCACCGACGCGGTCAGCGTGCCCAAGAAGATCCTCATTGTCGATGACAGCGAGGTCAACCTGTTCCTGATGCGCGAGATGCTGCAGCGCATGGGCCACGAGATCGACCTGGCCGAGAATGGCGAGATCGCCGTCGCCAAGGCGGCGGAGACGCAGTACGATGCGATCCTGATGGATTTCTCGATGCCCGTCATGGACGGCCCGACCGCGGCCGAAAAGATCCGCGCAATGCAGACGGCACCGGGCCGGGTGGTGATCATCGGGGTGACGGCGCTGATCGACGCCAACGCGGATCCGCGGAACTGGACGCTGTTCGACGAGATCCTGATCAAGCCCGTTGGCCAGGCCCTGCTGGCCACGGCCATCGAGCACAGCACCGCGCCGCACGCGCTGACCCCTGTGACCCCTGCCCGGTCCGAGCCGGTCGCGGAAGATCTTGCACCTTTCATGCCGTCGGACAGCACCGTTGCCTCAGAGGACATGACCGTCTCGACCAGCTTTGAGGAGGTCATGTCGCTGGTCGGCAGGGACACCGCGATCCGGTTGCTGCAAACCAGCTTCCTCGATGTCGAGGAGGCGCTCAGGGCGATGGCCGACGCGGAGATGCGTGTCGAGGACAAGGTCTCGCCGATCCACAAATCCGTCGGATCGACGGCGCTTCTGGGGTTCGTGGACCTGTCGGACTCGCTCTCCGAGGCCGAGGTGATGGCGCTGTCGGGGTCCGATCCGAACGGGTCGGAACTGCCCAAGCTGATCGCAGCCCTGCTGAAGGAAGCGCGGCTCGAATTCTCTGCGCTGATCGAGGCGCATCACGCGGCCGAGGGCAGCCTAGCAGGATCTGATACCTAGCTTCTGCATCCGCCCGATCAGCGTGGTGCGTTTCAGCCGCAGCATGTCGGCGGCCTGAGACACGCTGCCCTCGCTCAGATCGAGCGCGGCGTCGATGACGCGCTGCTCGACCTTCTGCAGCATGCCACGCAGATCGACCGATCCGTTCTCGAGGATCATGGTCTTCATGTCGGTCGCGGTGTCGCCACAGCTCTCTATTGCGGCGTCTGGCACGGCAGCCGGTGCGACCGGAACAGCCGATCTGAGCTGACCGATCGTGGAATGCAGGCTGGCCTGTGCATCGGCGGCCCCGATCGTCCGGTTGCGGAACAGGACCTGCGCCCGGTCGTGGAAATTGCGCAGCTCGCGCACATTGCCCGGCCAGTCATGGGAGCAGAGAACCTCCAGCGCCTCAGGCAAAAGTTGCAGCGTCGATCCCGAAGCGCCGGCCTGCGCCATCTTCCGCAGGATCAGCGGGATGTCCTCGGTCCGGTCGCGCAGGGCCGGGACCGTCAGGGCGAACACCTCGATCCGGAACAGCAGATCCTCGCGGAACCGCTTCTGGGCGACATCGTCGGACAGGGTCCGGTGGGTGGCGCTGAGCAGCCGGAAATCGACCGGGATGGGATCGCCGCCGCCGACCCGCTGGATCGTCTGGGTCTCGAGGGCGCGCAGGAGCTTGACCTGCACATTGAGCGGGGTTTCCCCGATCTCGTCGAGAAAGAGCGTGCCGCCATTGGCCTGTTCGATCAACCCGATCCGCTGCGCCTGCGCACCGGTGAAGGCGCCCTTTTCATGGCCGAAGAGTTCGGATTCCAGAAGATCGGCCGGGATCGCACCGCAATTGAGCGGAACCATCGGCCCGGTGCGGCCCGACATCATGTGCAGGGCCTTGGCCACCACTTCCTTGCCGGTTCCCGTGGGACCCTGGATCAGCACCGGAACGGTGCTTGGCCCGATCAGCACGATGGCGCGTTTGAGCGATTGCATGACGGGAGTGTCGCCGACCAGGAAATCGTCGAGGCGCATATCGATCGGATATTGGTCGATGACGGATGATGCGGCCCAATGACTTGTCATGAATATTCCAGACTTCCTTTATCTGATATCCGGGTAACAGAAATGTGCTCTGTCCTTAAGAAGATAAAGGAAGGTCAATTCTATCCTTCGATATAAATCCTATCTTTCGAATTGGATGGGGCTGTGATTTTTTCCGAATTGTGCCATCGCTATTCCCTGTCAACTGCTGCCCAAGCGATAATCCGGAATACTCCATGATTAATGATCCCGGAATATAAAACTCGGCTGATCCTGACCGTTGACTGGTATGCCAATTGCAGAGGCCCTTGCAGAGACTTGGCGCTGAGCTTTGCACGCAAGGGAATTCCGAGGGATCACCATGACACCACCGAAACCGACCAAAACACCTGATATTGACCAAGGCACCGCGACCGAATCCTGGCAGCCCGATACATCGCTGGAAGCATTTGATCTTCTGTCGACTCCTGTCATCCTCGCCGATGCCGACATGGTCATCCGCCATGTGAATCCCGCAGCGGCCAAACTGTTCACTGCCGCTGAAAGTGCCCTGCAGAAAGGACTTCCGCATTTCAAGGCGTCCGAGGTCATGGGCAAGCCAATGGATTACTTCCACAAGGACCCCAGCTATCAGCGTGGAATTGTGGCGAATATGACCGGTCCGCATAATGGCAAGATCACGGCTGGTGGCCAAGTGATTGGATTTGTCGCAACGCCGAAATTCGATGACACGAAGAATATCGTCACGGTTGTGGTGGAATTGGAGGATCAGACCGAGACCGTCAAGAACCAGAAACAGCTGGATGTCTTGCTGAACGGCATTTCCGACATGGCCCACAAGCACGAGGCGGGCATGATTACGTCGCGCGTCGATCTGAGCCAGCTGGATGGCGCCTATCTCGATGTGGCGCGGCTGAGCAACGCCATGGTCGAAGGCCATATCAACACCAAGAAAAAGATCATCGGAACGCTGACCGCTTTCGCCGAGGGCGATTTCGACCACGTGGTGGAGCATTTCAGCGGCGAGCGCGGTTTCATCAACGATGCCATCGAAGGCGCCCGGAAATCCTTTAAGGATCTGACTGACGAAATCGAAGCGGCGAGCATTGCGATTGTCGAGGGGCGCCTTGATCACACGTTGAGAACTGCCGACTTCACAGGTGGATACCGCGCCATTCTCGAGGCTTTCGACCGGACGTATTCATCGTTGAACACAACCGTTCTGGGCCTTCGCTCTCAAGTGGAACAGGTGTCGTCGGCGGTGGACGAGGTGAACATGGCGGCAGGCAACCTGTCGGGTGCAGCACAAACTCAGGCCAGCGCCATCGAACAGATCTCCTCGTCGCTGGAAGAGACCGACACGATGGTGCGCTCGAACGCCGAAGCCAGCGAAAACATGCTGTCGGTCGTCGAAGAAGCCAGCCGCATCAGCGAAACCGGTCTTGCCACTGTGGACGAGATGGCGCGTTCGATGGAGGCGATCAAGACATCCTCCGAGCAGATCTCGCGCATCATCAAGGTGATCGACGAGATCGCGTTCCAGACCAACCTGCTGTCGCTGAACGCTGCCGTCGAAGCGGCGCGTGCGGGTGAACATGGTCGCGGTTTCGCGGTTGTGGCGCAGGAGGTCCGCAACCTTGCGCAGCGCTCGGCCAAGGCTGCCCGCGAGACTTCGGATCTCATCGAGCAATCCGCCGCCAACGTGGCGCGTGGCGTGAAGGGATCGTCGGATTCCGAACTCTCCTTCCGCAAGATCAACGCAGAGATCAGCAAGATCGACGCCTCCTCGCGTCAGATCACCCGGAGCAGCCGCGAACAGGCGGCGGGCATTTCGCAGATCACCGACGCTGTGACCGAACTGTCCTCGACGGGCATGCAGGTCGCATCGCAATCCGAAGAGCTGGCCGCGGCGGCGATCCAGATGCAGTCCTCGACCGAAGCGATGCGCACGTCGATCTACAAGTACAAGACCCGCAAGGCCGCCGCTTCTGCCGACACCGACCGCGACGCGCTTCTGGCCAAGCTGGGCCTGTCCTCGGCGGATCTCGCGATGCTGTCGGATGCCAAGAAACAGGATGGCCGGCGGATTTCCCTGTCGATGCCGACCGGATCGAACGGCGCCTATGCCAACGGGTCCGACCGCAACGGGGCGGTCAATGGCGCGGATCGCGACCGGCGCGGATACGGGCGCTTCTGACCGATGCCAGGGGTCTGCCCGCCTCTTGAATGAAACCGGAGCCCCGACACCAGCGCAATCTGGTGCCGGGGCTTCGGCATGGTGACGACAGGCTGCCGATGGCGGAGAAGGACAGCGCAACATGAGCTTTTCCATCGCATTCGACTACCGCTTCGACCGATCGGGGTTCTTCGACGACACGGTCCGCCGTGCCGCGCTCGAAGAGGCGGCGGCGCAGTGGAGCTCGTTCATCCGCGACGAGTTCGAGGACCTGCCTGCGGGGATTTCCTTTGACCTGCGCGATCCGTCGGGACAGGGAACCCGGACCGTCACCCTGACCGATCCGGTCGATGACATCCTCATCTTTGTCGGGGCGGGTCTGCTTGATGGGGCCATCTTGGCGCTTGCAGGTCCAAATGGCGGCACTGCGGCGGGTGATGTCCTTGCGGCCCGGATCAGCCCGGATTTCCGCGGCACCGGTGCGGTGACCGATTTCGAACCCTGGGTCGGTGTCATCACCTTCGATATCGATGCACGCTGGCATTTCGGCCTTGGTCCACCCGACCCCGGACAGATCGATTTCCTGTCCGTGGCCATGCATGAAATCGGCCATGTCCTGGGCATCGGCACATCTGGCACCTTCGACAGATGGATCATCGACGATGCCTTTACCGGCCCCAATGCGCTGCGGATCAATCAGGGCGCACCGATCCCGCTCAGCGAGGATCACGCCCATGTCGAGGACGGGTTCTGGGATGATCTGGTGTCGCTGGACCCGATCCTGACCACCGGCACCCGCGTGCTGATCAGCGATCACGACAAGGCGCTGCTGGCCGATATCGGATACGAGATCGACGGCTTTCTCAAGCTGGGAGAGACCCCGCCCATCGCCACCCCTGGGTCCGAGCGGATCTTCGGACGC
The DNA here is from genome assembly GCA_041725935.1 of Pelagibaca sp. Classification (GTDB taxonomy): domain Bacteria; phylum Pseudomonadota; class Alphaproteobacteria; order Rhodobacterales; family Rhodobacteraceae; genus Marivita. Next base: position 1,737 of record JBGRQD010000021.1, on the reverse strand, counting down.
GACGTGGCCGACGGGATCGACGGGCTTGCCGGGGACGATTCCCTGCAGGGGGGCGCGGGTGACGATCTGCTGTCGGGCAACCTGGGCAATGACGACCTCTTCGGTCAGGCGGGCGATGACACGCTCGAGGGTGGTCCGGGCGACGATTATCTGGACGGGGGCATCGGGGATGACGTGCTGCGCGGCGGGCCGGGGACGGATCGCATGTATGGCAATGGCGGGCGCGACACCTTCGTGATCGCGGCCGGGGATGGGCATACGCGGGTCTTCGATTTCGAAACCGACCGCGAGACCCTGCGGCTGATCGACAGCGGCTTCGCGTCGGCACAGCAGGTTCTGGACGCGATCACCAGGCCCTTTTCGAACGTCTCCCGGATCAGTTTTTCGGATGGCACGATGCTTGATGTCTCGCATGCCATGCAGGGCGGCTCACCACTTGTCGCGGCGCATTTCGACCTCGTGACCACATCCGCGTCGCCTCCTCCGAGGGAGATCGTCACGGACAGGCCGGTATCCGTCTCGGAAAGCGTTCTGAACGGCACGCAAGGGGATGACCCCGCGCTGATCGCAACCCGTGGGCTTGACCTGATCGACGGGCAGGGCGGTGTCGACACGGTGCTCTTTGCCGGAGAACAGGCGCGCTACCTGCTGCGCCTCGGGCCGGACGGGGTGGCGATCACCGATCGTGGCGATCCCGGGCTGGGCACGATCCTGCTCGACAATATCGAGCTGATCGATTTCGGCACCCCGATCGACATGTTCGGCGGGCCGCTGGACCTGCGCAGCTTTGCCGGTCATGCGGGTCTTGACCGGGAGACGCTCGATGGGCTGATCGAGATGTATATCGCCTATTTCAACCGCGCCCCAGATGCGGTGGGGCTGTCCTTCTGGAGCACCGCCCATGCCAATGGCCTGTCGCTCGAGGAGGTCGCAGAGGGGTTTGCCGACCAGCCCGAGACCCGCGCGCTGTATCCGCAGGACAGTCGCAACATCCTCTTTGTCCATGAGGTCTACCAGAATGTGCTGGGCCGGGCGCCGGACATGGACGGGCTGCGCTTCTGGAGCCATGCACTGGATGACGGGGAGCTCTCGCGCGGGACGTTCATTCTGGAGATGCTGCGCGGTGCCAAGGCCGATCCGCCCGAAGGCGCGTCGCAGGTCTTTGTCGACCGCCAGCTGGCCGACCGGGACTATCTTGACCAGAAGACCGAGCTGGGCGCGCTTTATGCCGTGCACCACGGGATGTCGAACACCGATGACGCGTCCCGTGTCCTGTCGCTTTTCGATGGCAGCACGGACAGTTTCAGGACCACGGTCGCGGCGATCGAAACGCTCTACGATGCCGCCATGGACCCGCTGGAGGGCGATTTCCTGATGCAGCTTGTCGGCGTGCTGGACGACCCGCTCCTGTCCTGACCCGGCCTGCGGGGCGCAGCTGCGGGCGAAGAGGCTGTGCAAAAGATAACGAGGGTCGAAAACGCTTATGTTTTTTCGGCAAGGCGCGTAATTTGCAGGCCTGTCATGGGCCATCCGACAGGCTCGGAGAAAGGTCATGCTTGAATTCGACAACGTGAGCAAATCGTTCTGGACGGGATCGCATCGCAAGGTGATCCTGGACCGGGCGTCGTTCCGTGTCGAACTGGGGCAATCGCTGGGCATTCTGGCACCCAACGGCACCGGCAAGACGACGCTGGTCAAGATGATGGCGGGTTTGGAAAAGCCCGACGAGGGTGAGAT
>JBGRQD010000020.1:0-65115 GCA_041725935.1 Pelagibaca sp. | reverse complement strand
CAAGCGTTTGCGACCTCGATCTTGTTCAGCAGGGTTGTGATGTCCTGACCTTCGATGGTGTTCTGCGCGCCCTGGATGATCTCGAGGATGATCTCACCAACCGAGAACGCGTTTGTGCCAGCGATCGATCCCTGAAGAACCGAGCTCCAGAAATTCAGACCAGCCGCATCGGGCGTACGGTTGAAAAGGTTCAGGTACAGCTCGGAAATAAATGCATTCGCCGCCTCAGCCGATGGCTCGACGAAGAACGGGTGCACTGCAAAAGTTTCTTCCTGGGCCGCAAAATAGGTTGCGATATCCACGAGCGGAACAACGGGGTTTGCGACTGCGCCCTCCCAAAAGTCCATACCATACGGATCCGGAGCGCGATCATAGTAACCGATGTAGATTGCCGCAGCCTGCTGTTGTGCAGTCAATGCGCTTAGATTGAACGCCATAAGTGTTTCCTATCAGAGCCTTATATCCCGCATGGCTTTCTCATTTTGACATACCGAAAACAACTGAACCTCTATAGTGTTATTCAAAAAAAGTTAAAAACGTATAATAACGTTTAAACTTTTTTTTGAAAATTCATTCGCCTGATTTCTGAAAAATTTTATATTTTGATTGGGGAATTTTAGAACGGCGAAAACTATTTCGTCCGAGTTGTTCCAATCTGTCTTTTTCGAAAATGTAATGAGGATTCGGATTTAATCCTGATGCGACTTGAACAACGTAAGGCAGGGCATCACCACCCCATGACAACATGGCTTGGGCGGTGTCATCAAATCGTGTTGGCTCGTTCTTTTGTCTCCCCTGCCAGAGAGGTATGCAGAGGCTTCCAAGGCCTGAGTATACCACCATGCCCGGCTTCGACTCGATTGAATTAGGCCTCCTGTTTGCGTCTGAGCCCGCAGGAGCTGCGGCAGGCCAAGGGCCTTGTTGCTGATGTGCGCACGCGTGCTGAGGCCGTTCTTGAGATCGATGCTCGGGCCCACGCCGGCGGCGCGGCGGCGGCCTGTCCGCGCTGCGGAACCAACGCGCGACCGGTGGAGTCGGACCAGAACGGGAACACAGCGATGGACCTGCTTGGGGTGCGGCGCGACGTGGTGAGGCCGCAGCGGTGCTTCGCTGACGCGGGTCCATCATGGTGGTCGCACTGGCACAAGCCAAGATCAAGGCATCACAGCCAATGTAATGCCCCCCGCGCGGCCGAGCCACTGGAGGCGTCGCGTGACAGCATCTGGCGCTGGCGGTTGCTCGAACGCCAGAGCCCCACAACAGCATTGCTGCCATCGCCGAAGCCGACGAAGCCGACGAAGCCGACGAAGCCGACGAAGCCGACGAAGCCGACGAAGCCGACGAAGCCGACCAACGCAAAAGCCCAAACGGTGGGCAAGAGTGGCTCCGACGCCAGCGCGATCCTGCGAACCAGCCAACATTGCCGCGCCTGAAGTCGCGCACTTATGGGTGCAGGGGCGATTAGGCGACAGCGCCTCCCGGCGGCTGGTCAGCCTGGGAGAACAACGGATCGCGAAAGACGAACGCGTGGGCCAGGCGGCGATCTCCTGTGCGCTGCTGCCCCTGATGGCGCGCGATGCGGTGCTCTGCACGGACAAGTTGCCGCCTACGAGCGGGTCGCGAAGGACGAACGCTGCCCGGCATTGCGCATTCAATGCCGGGCAGCGGACGAAGCGCCCGCCTCGCAGCCAACATATAAAAACAGTAAACGCCCTAATCGATTGGTTCCGCGCCTGTATGCAACCCTTCTGCGGCCCCGCGTCAAAGCACCTTGCCGCCTACGACCGCTGGCATGCCGCCCGGAACAGCAGGGACCGCTCCTAACTCGATGCGCTCAGGCTGCAGCTCACATCAGCACCTCGCGCCAGCACGATTTGCGTACACGACGATGGCTTCCTTATGATCGTTTGCCTCTGATCTTTGCTTGATGTGCGACCGTTCCCCATCATTGGGCACTGCAGGTCGTTCACTCTCGCATAAAAAAGTAACTCCGATTCACATTGAGGGTTTACAAGCTGCCCCCCTTGACGTACCCCTTAATCATCCAAGAATTGCGCCCGAATGAACGTTCACTCGGGTGATTTTTTGAAAATTCGGTTGCGTGCTGGGCACCACGTCAGCTCGCCCGTAAACGCGCCGCGATATTCTTCACCAACTTCGTCCTGAGACCATCGCATGCCCCAGTCTCGCCGCTTGTCGCTTCTTGAAGCGGTGACGAATGTCGTCGTTGGCTACGCGCTGGCCGTGCTGACTCAGATAATCGTGTTCCCGCGGTTCGGGTTAACCGTGAGCTTGCAGGACAACCTTGCCATCGGCGCAGCCTTTGTCGGCATCTCATTGATCCGGAGCTATGCGCTACGCCGTGTGTTTGAACGCTGGCGATAACCGTTGCCCTCAGGCAGTCGGCAACCTGTACACGGTCCCCCTGCCCTGTTCTTTCTGCGAGGTGACTGGGAGACCAAGACGTTTCTTCAGCGCGGACGAAATCACCGCGCGCGCCGTGTGCGGCAACCACGCCGTGGCCGCCACGATCTCTTTGATGGACGCGCCGTCGGGGCGTTGCAGCATCTCGATCACCTGAGCCTGCTTGGTCCCGGCGCGCTGGGCGGGAGTGTCAGACGCGCTGGGCGCGACCTTCTGCGTGCGGGCTTTTCGCGCGGCTGCGGTAACTTGCGCCACAACGGGCTCAATGCCGATGGCTTCAAGTCCGGACGCGGCGGCCACCAGGGTGGTGCCATGGCCATCGCCGGTTTCGCGCCAGAGCGGCTCGCCCTTGCGCAGGTCTGCATCGACCTCCTCAAGCCAGCCGCGATCGGTCATCATCGTGACGACCTTCCTGGCGGCAGCGCCATGCAGACCGTCTGGCAGCGGCATGGCCAGATTGCCCGGGCGTGTCGCCGCGCGGCTGAGGATCAGGTTTTGGGTATCGGTGAGTTTCAGCATCGTGTCCTCCGGTCGTGAGGGACAGCGCATCGCGCGCCGCCTTCTACCGGATCGAGCCCGCAGTTGGGCGGGCCTGGCGCGATGCAGCACGGCTGGTGTCGCTCTGACACCGATGACAATCAACTCGATAAAGGTGGCCCATGAACGTGATCCTGCGCGATCTCGACCAGACCCGTGTACATTTCGAAGCGGCGATCCATCGGGTTGGCGAACAGGCTGCCACGCGCGCCTTTAACCGGGCTCTCAACTCCGAGGGCAACAAGGTCCGCACGCAAATCTATCGCGCTCTACGCAAACAGACCGGAGCAAAAGCCGCGCTGATCAACCGCGAGACACGCACGATCCGGTCAACCTTTGCAAACCTGACCTACACGATCGAGGCGCGTGGGGATTACCTCGGGCTGTCGCATTTCAGCCCAAGGCAGTTCGGCTACGGCGTCCGCGCCAAGCCCTGGGGCCGCTGGCAGCGTTTTGAGAGCGCATTCCTCCTCGGCTCCCTCGGCAACAACGCCTTTGTCCGTGAGAGCAAGGCAAGGTTTCCGATCAAGAAGATGTTCGGCCCATCCATCCCGAAGGAGATGGTACAGGACGCCACACGCGCGGCATTCGAGGCCGCGCAGCCAAACGTACTGGCCGAGGCCACACGACAGCTCCAACACCTGCTCGAAGATCAGGCACGATAGGATCGAACGCCAGCCCAATGACGCACAAACACGCCCGTATCGTTGCCGCTCTGAACGCGAGCGGCCGCACCGCAGCCCGACTCGGCGCGATGTCGACCAGCCGCGGCCTTCAGCCCCCCCACCCCTTGGGTCCCTTCCAGAGGTTTGATCTCATGCGGGGCCGCCGCCTCGCGGGATTTTCGTGTTTTTTATTTTTTGAAAAATCCATTTCGCTTCGTTTCAGAGGGGGTCCGATGCAAGGATTTCAATAGCTTAGGTCTCGAATTGCCGAAATGCCCCCCGCTCGTTTCGCCAATTGAAACCGCGATCTTGTTCGGTTCAGAGGGGGTCTGACAGAATGATTTCAATGACTTAGGCGTCGGTTTAGCGAACAGTCGGCGCTGCAAAATAGCGTGTTTTTTGCATGAAATACCCGCGAGATGCGTTTGCTCCTCTGCGCAGCACCACCCCAGATTGAATGACCCAACTCCGGCCCCGTTTCGGTTCGCCGGCCCAGTTTTCGCACCCAAAGAGCAGGTCTCAGATGACAGCCGATGCAGAACACACCGCCCGGGCCTGGCCCGCGGCGCAGGTCGAGATGTGGCAGGTCGCCGATCTTATGCCCTATGCACGCAATGCGCGGCAGCACCCGGCGGACCAGATCGACCAGATCGCAGCGTCCATGCAGCGGTTCGGGTTCACCATCCCGATGCTGGTGGCGGAGGATGGCACGATCATCGCGGGTCACGGGCGGCTGATGGCGGCAGCACAGCTGGGCCTGGCCGAAGTGCCGGTGATGGTGGCCCGTGGCTGGACGGAGGAAGACCGACGGCTCTACACGCTGGCGGACAACCGGTTGGCCGAGATCGCCGAGTGGGACCCGGAGATGCTGCGCCTGGAGATCGAGGACCTGCGGTCGGAGTTCGGGATCGAGGATTTCGGGATGATCGGGTTCAGCGCGGACGACCTGGCGGAGATGCTGCCAGACGCTTTGGTGGAGACCACAGGCGGCTTGACCGATCCGGACGATGTGCCGGACGTGCCTGAAACCCCAGTGACACGGCCGGGTGATGTGTGGATCCTCGGCGCACATCGCCTGCTCTGCGGCGACAGCACCGTGGCGACGGATGTCGAAAAGGTGCTGCGAGGCGTCAAACCTCTACTCATGTGCACCGATCCGCCCTACGGGGTGGCGTATGATCCCGGTTGGCGGAACCAGGCGGGTGCTGCCAAGACCAAGCGGACGGGCAAGGTGTTGAATGATGACCGGGCCGATTGGCGCGAGGCCTGGGCGCTCTTTCCCGGCGATGTGGCCTATGTCTGGCACGGCGCCTTGCACGCCGCGACCGTGGCCGAGAGCCTTGAGGCCTGCGGGTTTGCAATCCGCTCCCAGATCATCTGGGCCAAGGAGCGGCTTGTTCTGAGCCGCGGCGATTATCACTGGCAGCATGAACCGTGCTGGTACGCGGTCCGCACCTCTGGCAAGGGTCATTGGGCGGGGGATCGCAAGCAGACCACCCTGTGGCAGATCTCCAGCAAGGATCAGGATGCCAGCACCATCCACGGCACCCAGAAGCCGGTGGCCTGCATGCGTCGGCCAATCGAGAACAACTCGAGCCCGGGTCAGGCTGTCTACGAGCCGTTCATGGGATCAGGCACCACGCTGATTGCAGCGGAGATGACTGGGCGGGTCTGTTTGGGTCTCGAATTGAACCCGGCCTATGTCGATGTTGCTGTCACACGCTGGCAGGACTTCACCGGAGAGGTCGCCGTGTTGGAAAGCATCGGACAGGCGTTTGAACGAAGCGCGGACAAAAAAAGGGCCAGCACGAAGCTGGCCCAGTTAGGTGCAAAGTCAGCGCAGGCTAGCACTGACTGAGGCAGGTTTCAGACAAGGCAGTGATGTCTAAAACATGGTCTAGACAACCGGGAGACTCTCCACTTTTCAACCGGCCAGACACAACATGTAGCGATCAAGAGGTGCGCGTTTCTAAATGTGGTTTTTTTGTCGCACTCACACCACACGAAAGAAAGCAATTGATTTCCGATACACTATTCTGCCTGAAAGCACACTTTTGATTATTCTGCAAAGGCTTCGAATTGAGCACTGATATTATGGCGAATCTTATGGATAAACCCAGCGGAACGATCAATTCTGTGCGCCGAAACAGCCTTTGACGGCATCCCCTCCTCCGCGTCTGCCCGGCACCTCCGGGCTTGCGGCAGTAGCAGCGGCGCGATCTGCGCGGCGCGACGCAACAGCGAGGAGGTATCCATGCTTGGCATCACTGGCACACAGGTCAGCCTGCACATCATTCAATTCCCGTCCGGTCGCTTTGGCTATGTCGGGTCCGTACCCACAGACATCTGCGAACAGCTCCCCGCAGACCGCGCTGCCATCCTGGGGCAGAGGGCATTCAGCGACCCTCAAACCAACGACCCCATGATGTGGAAAGCCCCCAGCTTCGAGACAGTGGAGGCGGCCATCGCCCATGCGAAAGACCGCGGCCACAGCCCGATGTGGAAAAACGAAGCGCAGTAAGACGCGCTGGAACAGGGCCTCCAGGTCCACCAACAGCCCGGCTCGTCCGGGCTTGCGGGGGTAGAAGGCCGCGCCGTCGCGGGGCCAGCACCATGGAGGGCAACGACGTGACCACCCACACACCGAACACCGTAATAATTGAGGGCAACACCTACGAGACCGTGACCACACACGCGCTGCAGATCGGCGACGTGATCTGTGCCGAGGGCGCACTGCTGGAACTGCGCACGCGCAACGAGGGGCCGGACAGGGTCAACAACAACGCTGCCGGCAACGTTGTCTGGCTGCGCGGATACCCGATCGGCGACGCGCTCGGCGCCATCCCGAAGAGCTGGCTGACCCGGGACGAGACCGGGGAAGGATACTGGCTTGTGCAAGGCAATGGCCGGGCAACATGGCTGCGGTTGGTGCCGCAGACCGCGCGCCCATGACAGGCGCACAGACCAATCACACCCTTGGAAAGGCTGACATGACCATGACCCCCAAGCATCCGCACATCACCGTTCCGCTCACCGGCGAGGATGGCAACGCCTTTGCCGTTCTCGGGCGCTGCCGCAAAGCGGCCCGCGAGGCCGGGTTGCGGGACAGCGAGATCAACGCCTTCGTCACCGAGGCCACCGCAGGCGATTACGACCACCTGCTGCAAACCGCCATGCGCTGGTTCGATGTGCTCTGATTGAACAATCGCCCGCGCAAAACAGCAATAATATGAGGCTGAATTGACTACGATTTCTGGTGTTCCTGAGCGATTGTCATCACCGACGGCCGCCCCGGGCATCCTGCCCATCGCGGCGCAAAACGGAGGCTTGACATGACCCTGACACCTGAAGCCCTCGCCCCGATTGCAGCGCAGATGCGCATGCCACCCGAGGCGCTCATCGTTCTGCCCACCGCCGTCGAGGTCTTCGCCAAGAAGGCGGACATGCCGATCACGGAGATGCTCGCCAAACTCACGGTGAACACCCCCCTGCGGGACTACCTCGCTGAGATCTGCATCCAGACCCACACGGCCGCCTGACCCGCGGCGCGCCCCCAACAGCCCGGACCCTCCGGGCTCGCGGCGGTAGAAGGCCCGCGATGCACGCGGCTGTCAGAAACAAGAGACACCGTCATGGAAGTCACCATCCGCTTTGCAGACCCACGCACCGCCACGGACAGCGTCGACCGCGCTCTTGGCTGCATCCTTCTCGAAACCGAGGCCAAAACCGCAAAACACCTGCTGGGCGGGTTCTACTTCGACACCAACCGGACACCGCAGGACATCTTTGACGCCTTTGAGGCGGACGGGTTCGAGAAACAGGACTTCAAGAGCATCGAGTTTGCGTGGTCCTGATCGCGCCACGCGCAGGTCACCAAAGGGAGAAGGCCATGACCAACACCATCGACACGCCCGCCGCTAACATGCCGGACACGATCACTGCGGAAGGTAAAACCTTCTATCGGACAAAGTACAAAGGCACGTCCCTACCCGCCTGCCCTTTCGGTCCGGGGCATACCACGCATGAATACTGGATCGAGGTTAACGACGACAGGCTGCGCCTTTACGCCATAAGCCCCACTCAATTCTGGATCGATTAATCCCGCTGCAATGACGCCCCCCTGCCCGGCTGGTCCGGGCTTGGATCCGTAGAAGGCACGCCATCCTGCGCGCCATGAACACGGGGAGACACCCAAATGACCAATCGCACCATTCTGCCCAGCCAGAACACCGCCTACGGCTTTTACGGCACCGTCACGACCTGCACGCTGCGCGATTGCACCAGTGACACCCTCTGGACACTTGCCAGCACCCTCATTGCCGAGGCGGTCAACGCCCAAGGCGAAGCCGAGATGATCGGCATCCGCGACTTCCTCGACAGCAAGATAGGACGTCACTTTGCCGATGAGGTCATTGACGCCCTGCGCTCTGGCGAGATCAGCACCAAGGCCGCCCTCGAGGCCACGATCGACAAATGGCAGCGCCGCGGCATCTCCGCCCAGACCGAGGCCAGCCACGGCATCCCCGAAGGCCTGCCCCATCTCGATGGCTGGGTCACCCATTACGCCATTCTGGCAGAAACAGACATCTGACACTCACGATTGGCGCCCCGCGCCACAGGCCGCGTCACAATCTATGGCGCGGCCGTCCTTATGTAATGCGATTTAACATGCGTGGCTGCCGAAGGATTTGACCCATGTCCACATCCCGCCCCCGCGGCCAGACCATCACCGTCTCCCAAGCGGCGGCCTTGCTGGGGCGCTCCGACCGCTGGGTGCAGGGCTTGGTCAAGGCCGGATATATCGAGCGCGCCAATCGGGGCGAATACACGCTGGTGGCCGTCATCCGCGGTGCCTTGGCCTATTACGAAGACCAGATCACCAAGAACAACAAGGCCGCAGCCGCCACACGCGCCTCGGAGGCGCGCACCCGCGAGATCGAGTTGCGCATTCAGGAACGCAGTCGCGAGTTGATCGCCATGGAGGATGCCCGAGCGGTCATTGGCGAAATGGCCGCCCTTGTCCGCGCCGAACTTGCAGGATTGGCAGCGCGCTACACGCGCGACATGGAGGCGCGACGGGTGCTTGAAGAGGTGATTGATGGTTCCCTCCAGCGCATTGCCGGCGGCGCGGACAAAGCGGGCGCAGCTCTGGGCGCTGGTCGCGGCGATCTGGAGGCCGAGCGAGAAGCGTGACCCTGCGGCCTGGGCGGCAGCCCACCGGGTGTATCCCGAGACGGCCGGCATTCCGGGACCACGGGACCCGGGACTGACGCCCTACATGATCCCGTGGTCCTCGGCGGTGCATCGCGGTGGCTACCGCCGGGTGGTGGCGGTGACCTCGGCGCAGTCGGGCAAGACCGACAGCATGCTGGACATCATCGGGGCGCGGCTCGACCAAAAGCCGGCACCGATCCTCTATGTCGGGCCGACGAAAGAGTTCCTGACCGACCAGTTCGAGCCACGGCTGATGAGCCTGCTGGACGAGGCGGAGACCCTGGCGGGCAAGGTGGTGCGCGGCCGGCGGATGAAGAAGACGCTGAAGCATGTGGCGGGTGTGCGGCTGCGCCTTGCGCATGCGGGCTCGTCCACGGCGCTGAAGTCCGACCCGGCGGCGCTGGCGCTGATCGATGAATACGACGAGATGATGGCCAATGTGAAAGGCCAAGGAGATGTGCTGGGTCTGGTGGAGGCGCGGGGCGAGACCTACGCCGATTTTGTCACCGCGATCACCAGCACACCGGCGCGCGGCCTTGTGGAGATCGAACCGGATGACGCCAGCGGTCTGGAGTTCTGGGCGCGGTCCAGCCCGGAGGAGCTGGAAAGCCCGATCTGGAAGCTCTGGCAGGAGGGCACGCGGCACCATTGGGCCTGGCCCTGCCGGTCCTGCGCGGACTACTTCATCCCGCGCTTCAAGCAGCTGCGCTGGCCGAAGACGGCCAGCCCCGCGCAGGCCAAGCAGGCCGCAACGCTGGAATGTCCGCGCTGCGGCGCGCAGCACGTGGAGACCGACAAGCTCTGGATGAATGCCCGGGGCGCAATGGTCGCACCCGGTCAGCAAGTGACGCTCAAGGACGACACAGCGCATGTCACGGGCGCGCCGGCAGACAGCGCCACGCTGTCGATGTGGACCTCTGGGCTCTGCTCGCCCTTCGTGACCTGGGGCCAGCGGGCGGAGACCTATCTCACGGCGCTGCACTCAGGCGATCATGGTCGCATCCAGACGGCGATGAATGCAGGCTTTGGCGAATGCCATGCCATGACCGCCTCGGGGGATGTGCCGGACTGGCAGGAGATCCTGGAGCGGCGCCAGCCCTACCGGCCCGGGGATGTGCCCGCGGGTGGGCTGCGGCTGGTGATGGGTGTGGATGTGCAGAAGTTCAGCCTCGTCTATGTGATCCGGGCCTTTGGCGCGCGGGGGACATCGTGGTTGATCGACAATGGCCAGCTCTACGGCCCGACGGAAGACGATGACGTCTGGTCGGCCCTGGCCGATCTGATGCTGACACAGCTTGGTGGGTTGCAGATCGAGAAGGTGTTCATCGACTCAGGCTTCCGGCCCGACAAGCCGGAGCTGGGCAATGAGCACAAGGTCTACGAATTCTGCCGCCGCTATAGCTGGCTCTGTTCGCCCACCAAGGGGCGGGATCAGCAGAGCCCGCCCTACCGAGTGTCAAAGATCGAGGTGAAGCCGGACGGGAAAAAGGCGCTCTATTCGATCGATCTCGTGACGCTGTCGACTGACTTCTTCAAGTCGCTGGTGATGTCGCGCATCCGCACACCGGCGCATCAGCCGGGGGCGTTTCATGTGCATGAGGCGATTACGGAGGAGTATTGCAAGCAGCTGACCTCGGAGGCCCGGGTGGTGATCGAGGGCAAGCCAGTTTGGGTGAAACGGTCGCGTCACAACCACTTTCTCGACTGCGAAGCGCTCTGCGCGGCCATCGGCTACACGATGAATGTGCAGCGCATTCCGGAGGGGGTGGAACGGGCACCAAAGCGCGAGGCGGCGGTGCCCGGGGGACATGATGGGACCCAAGTGGGTGACGGGGATACTGAAACGCCGCCGCCAACATCGCGTGCTACCCCAGCTCGCGGAGGCGGCGGCGCGCTGCGGGCGCGATTTGCGCGCCACGGCAGCAGACTGAACAAATAGCGCCAGCGCCGGCACGAGGGAAGTTGCAATAACGATGGTGCAGCGCGGCGGATCACCGCGCGTGGTGGCAATGACAATTGAAAAAACGGTTGGGGGCGCTGGCGATGCACGTGTCGAAGCGCGCTCATTTTTGAGAAACGAAAAATGATTTAAAAAAATCTAATACCTTAAATCCGCCCCAAAGGAGTTCGCACTGTTGTCTTCCGCTCAGATCAGTTGGAAGACAACGCCATTTGATGCACACGATAGACAAAAGACCACTCAGCAGAATTGGCCCCCTAAGTGCTTATCCTGATTTTGTCGCGGGACCTCGAATTGCAGTTCGTTTCACACACGGAGGCTACCCCGGCCTTTCGTCCGTCATCAAAAACTGTTGGTCTGCCGATCGAGGCTTCAAAGGCTCTTATTGAAGCTGACCCAGATCTCCCGCTTGACTGCAAGGCTGCATTGGAGCGTGGCCATGAGCAGACACGTAGTATCGGTGATCCTTACGGGGACGGGTATTTACGCCGGATTTCAGTCAGGATGGCTGATGTTGGTCGCGCGCAAGAGCTGGTCGTCAGCTATGAAGCCGGGCCCCTCGCGCCACGTACAGAGCTCAACAAGGTCCGTCGTCGCCTTGCCAACGCAATCGAGGCTATTCCCGACCCAGTGGCATATTTTGATGCCGAAGATTGTCTCGTTCTTTGCAACACGGCCTATTCGAACTTGCATACAGGATCACGGTCCGATGCTGCCATTGTTCCGGGCATGCGGTTTGAAGATATCCTGCGACACGACCTTGCGAACGGTGCACTTGAAATACCGGAGGAAGCACAAACCGCATGGCTCTCCCAGCGGCTGCAAAAGCGTCGTAATCCAGTTTATGAGACGGAAATACGGACGCCCGATCGCCGCTGGTACCGAGTCGTGGACCGGGCGACGGAAGACGGCGACCGTGTTCACGTCCTGATCGACATCACAAGTCTTAAGACGGCGCAGCGCAGGCTGGAAGAGGTAGAGCATGGCTCAAGGGTTGGCCTATGGTCGATCGACCTAGTGACTGGGGAAAGCTCCGCGAACGCTTATTGGGCTGAGATGCTCGGCTACGATCCAGATACAATGGGCACATTTGGGTTCGACGATTGGCGCGCGCTCGTGCACCCTGACGACGTGCAAGACGCCGTGTCAGGGTTCAATGACTGCATTGCAGGCACAGCAGATCGGTTTGAGGTCGGGTACCGCATGCGGCACGCGGAAGGCCACTGGGTCTGGATTCTAGGGCGCGGTGGTGTGGCGGATCGGAGTTTTGATGGCGAGGTACGTCAGATGGCTGGTGTGCTTCTTGATATCAGCGCACGCAAAGCGCTCGAAGCAGAGGTGGCTCTGCGCGCGGCTGCCGTCGAAACTTCAGCCGATGCGATCATGATTACAGACGGTTCGGGATGTATTATTGACGCTAATCCGGCCCTTCTCAGAATGGCGAGCGCCCAAAACCCAAACGACCTGCTGGGACACCCATGGCATCGGCTTTACAGTCTGCCAGCAGCTGCAGACCTTGCAGCCGCGGCCTTCCCGAGCCTACGCTCCGAGGGATATTGGCAAGGTGAGGCGTTCGCCAAACGTCTTGACGGGAGCCTGTTCGAACAGGCCCTCAGCATGACCGAAATGCCGGACGGCAAGGTTGTGCATGTCAGCAGAGATATCTCCGCGACAAAGGCGTTCGCCAGAGACCAGCAGGCACTGCGTGAAGAGCTCGAACTGGCACAAAGACAGGAAGCCATCAATCTGCTGCTCGCTGGTTTGACCCATGATTTGTCGAACCTGTTGGCTTTGATCTCACATCTGTCGGACCCCGCGTCCACCGATGCAGCCGTCCTCAAGAGCATAGATATCCGAGCGGAAATCCATCGGGCAGCCCGCCAGATGGTTCACTTTTTGGAACCTTTGCAGAGTTATATGTCAGGACCTTCACCTCTCGAAGAGGCGGACCTGGCGGACCTTGTTCGAAATGCGGCGAAACTTACAGCGCTCGGCGCGCCGCGACTCCTGACCGTAGAAAATCATCTACCCGACCAGCCAATGATGACACTGGTCGATCCATTGCGCCTCACCCAGGTTCTCTTGAACCTCGGCCTGAACGCGCGTGATGCCATTGGGCGCAAAAAAGGAACCATCCGCTTCACCCTATCTCAGGAAAGCGAAGCACCAGAAGGCGTTGTGCTAGATGCGGGGCAGCTCCCTGACGCGCCCTTTGCCCATCTGGTTGTCTCCGATACCGGACCTGGGATCGAAGCGGCGGTCCGCGAAAAGATCTGGACGCCGTACTTTACGACAAAAGGAGGTCACGGTACAGGTTTGGGGCTCGCACTTACCGCGCAAATCATGCGTGACGTGGGCGGCGGGATCGCCCTAAAGACGCAGCCCGGACGGGGTGCCACTTTTCATGTCTTATGGCCGCTGAGGCAGCCCTCTGATCGAGAAACATGTCCTTTGGTTGAGACGAAGTTGGAAAAATCTTCGCAGAATGCTTGAGCAAATCGCTATGATGCACGGGCCCCAGTAGAGCCGACACCCATTTAAGAGAATGACATGTCCGATATCGTACGGATACGCCGCTGCTATGTATGCCGCGATCGGCTATACGATAAATGTGCAGCGCATTCCTGAGGGGGTGGAGCGAGCACCAAGGCGCGAGGCAGCGGTCCCAGAGGGGACATGATGGGGTCCAGGGCGATGGCGGGGACGTGCAAGCGCCGCCGCCAACTTCGCTTGGTACCCCAGCTCGCGGAGGCGGCGGCGCGCTGCGGGCGCGATTTGCGCGCCACGGCAGCAGGCTGAACAATTAGTCAAAGCGGAGCCAAATCAAAAGACCGAATTTGGTCAAATGCAGAGACCACGCGTTCGGGTGTATGCAGCGCTCTTGACGGAGGATTAAAACGCCAAGAGCGCCACGGTGCTTTTTCGATGCGCACGCCTAAAACACAGCGAAAAAGCAAATGAAGGCAAGGTCTGTCGCAAACCCTGCCTGTGCGACTACCTAAAACCCAGACGCAATGTGGAGTGCAACAGCAATGAATATTGTTGATGTATCTGATGCGAAATCATCGACCCACAGCTCCTCCGTTAGAGCAGTCCTGCACTCAAATGAGTATTGCGATAATACTACGACACATTGCGTGAAGGCGGCGCTCTCAGGGGAGTATGACCAAGCAGTCACAGTTAGGGCGAGAACGCCGCCTTCGCTTTGAGCGATGCAAAGTTTTTGGGGGTGCGCATCACCAAAAGCTGGTGCGGTTTCTAAGTGCAGAGGCCAGAAACCACAACGCACACTAAAAAACGAAACTCTCTGAAAACAAGAGAGAAATGCTGCGCTATAGCGCCGCTGCCATCAACGCAAGTTGCTCACCGAAAGCGGCGGCAGCGGTACGGCTGGGGCAGAACAGGTGCAGTCCAGCTGCTACACCGCCAGTAAGGTCAATTGCACATGTTTCAACGGTTTAAGTCTCTCTTTACGGAGGCGGTGCCGCTTTCCCTGCCACAGGGGTCCACCTCGGCACCCCGACCCTCGGGCAAATACATGCGCGGCGGGCGCGGTGTGACCTTTGCAGGGTGGAAGCCTGCGCTGCGGGAGGCGCAGGACGATATTGGCGAGGCCTGGGACGATGCGGCGGCACGGGTCAAGGATCTGCTGCACAACAGCGGCTGGCTGGCTGGCGGCATGGAGCAATGTGTGGCCAATACCGTGGGCACGGGGCTGCAGCTGAAGGCCCTGCCGGAGAACGAGACCTTCGGCATGACGCCTGCGGAGGCGTCCGATTGGGCCAAGACGGTCGAGCGGCGGTTCGAGCTCTGGGCGCGCAGCGCACAGGAATGCGACATTCAGGGCCTGCGCACGTTCGGCCAGATGCAGGCGACGGCGTTTCGGTCCTGGCTGGTGACCGGGGAAATCCTCGCGGAGCTGCCCTGGCGCAAACGCCCGTGGAACCGATACGGCACGAAAGTGCGCCTGCTGCCGCCACAGCGGCTGTCGCGCAAGACCGAAAGCCTGCGACGGCTGATCAACGGGGTCTACACGGATGCCGACGGCATGCCGGTGGGCTACCGGGCGATCCGCAAGGACCTGTTTCGTCATGATGTGGAATATGACGTGCGGGCGCGGGACCGGGCGGGACGCCCGCGGGTGATCCATGTCTTCGAGGGTGCGCCGAGCACGCATCGAGGCATCTCGCCGCTTGTTCCGGCGCTGCAGGTGGCGCGGCAGTTCGACCAGTTGGCGGATGCCACGCTGATGGCGGCGATCGTGCAGACGCTCTTTGCGGTGACGATCACCTCGGACGAGCCGACCGAGCAGGTGCTGGCGGGTCTGCTGACCCCGCAGGAGCAAGCGCAGATGCTGGCGCAGGGTGTGTCGCCGATGGAGGCCTATATCGAGATGGTGGCGGGGTATTATGACGACAGCACGCTGGATGTCGGGATCAATGGCCGGCTGGCGCATCTGTTCCCGGGTCAAGAACTGAAGTTCCACACGGCCAACCAGCCATCTTCGGAATATGCCGCCTTCTCGATGCATCTGCTGCGGGAACTCGCGCGGTGCCTTGGGCTGACCTATGAAAGCGCGACAGGCGACAATGTGGGGGCGACCTACTCCTCGCTGCAGGCGGCGACGACAGAGATCTTCGCGATCACGAAAGCCCGACGCCGGACCATCATGGCGCCATTCTGCCAGCCAATTTATGAAGCCTGGCTCGAGGAAGAGATCGAAGCGGGCGGTGTACCGTTTCCGGGGGGTGTGGCCGGGTTCATGGCCAATCGCACGGCGGCGTGCCGGGCGGAGTGGCGCGGCGATCCACGGCCGCAGGCGGATGATCTGAAGAAAGCCAAGGCGCATGAGGTCTGGAAGCGGCTCGGCGTGATGTCGGATGCGATGATCTGCACCGATCTTGGGGCCGATGTGGACGATGTCTACCAGCAGCTGGCGCAGGAACGGGCCTTGCGGGCCGAATACGGCCTGCCCGAGCCACAGATGATGGGGGCGCAGGGTGGTGGTCCGGATGCGGCAGACGACGGCGATGAGGCTGAGACATGACGATCCACATTGATGAGGCTGACCCCTGCGCGGCGGCGGCCAGCTTGCGGCAGGTCTATGTTCGGCTTGTGGCGGGCCAAGGCGCCATGGAGGTGCGGTTCCGGGCCGGATCGAACGGGGTGGAA
The DNA here is from genome assembly GCA_041725935.1 of Pelagibaca sp. GTDB lineage: Bacteria > Pseudomonadota > Alphaproteobacteria > Rhodobacterales > Rhodobacteraceae > Marivita. Next base: position 49,143 of record JBGRQD010000020.1, on the reverse strand, counting down.
CGCTCGGTGCGATATCACAGCGCGCATCCCGACCGGCTCCTGGCGGTCATTCGGGGTTTTGAAGAGCAGTGTGCCAAGCTGCAGGGCCACGGCCCGCGTCGATTTGCACTTTCTGCAGGAGGGATGAGATGACCGAACCACCGGACATCCTTCAAAGCCAGGCAGGACCGTCGCTTGCGCAGATCGCGAGCCGGGTTCTGAACCGGCCGCTGCTGCTGCATCCGGACAAGGTCGATCTGATCCTGCATGTGCTGCAGGGGCGGATTGGCATCGCGCCTTTGGCGGCGCCAGACCAGCAGTCGAACCGCTTCGTTGGCACATACCGCCGTGACAATGGCAGCATTGGATCACTGCGCGTGGAAAACGGCGTGGCGATCCTGCCGATCGTCGGCAGTCTGGTGAACCGCGGTGCGTGGATCGGGGCCAGTTCGGGGCTCGTGTCTTACGAGGGCATTGCAGCGCAACTGAGGGAAGCACGAGCTGATCCGGAAGTTCGGGCGATCCTGCTCGACATCGACAGCCCCGGCGGCGAAGCCACCGGCATGTTCGCGACAGCCAAGCTGGTGAGCGCGATCAACCAGACCAAACCGGTCTTGGCCTTCGTCAATGATGTCGCGGCCTCAGCCGCCTATGGCATCGCGAGCGCGGCATCGGAAATCATTGTATCGCCGACCTCGATGGTCGGATCGATCGGCGTGGTGTTGACCCATTTTGATCGCTCGGGGGAACTTGAAGACCGGGGTGTCAAGCCGACGCTCATTCACGCCGGCGCGCATAAGGTGGACGGCCATCCGTTCGGACCGCTCTCGGACGCCGTGCGCGCTGACCTGCAGGCGGAGGTGATGAAGATCTACGACCAGTTCGTCGGTCTCGTGGCCGAAGGGCGTGCAGGCCAGATCAGCGCCGACGCAATCCGGGCGGCGGAAGCCCGCACCTATCTCGGCACCGATGCCATTGCCCAAGGCCTCGCCGACCGTGTGGCGAGCCTCGACGAGATGATCGCCATCTCTGCACAACCGCCCTCCGGGGCACACCCCCAGAGAAAGGGAGGACCCATGACCAATTCGACGAATAGCCAAACATCCATGGAGACCGATACTGCGATCGCTTCAGGGGCATCTGGTCCCGGTATCAGACAGGCCGACCTGACGGCGGCCGTCGAGGCGGCGCGGACCGAAGCCCATGCCGCTGGTATTGCCGCCGGCAAAGCCGAGGCCACGGCGCGCATTGCCGCAATCCTGACATCACCCGAGGCCGAAGGCCGGGAGGCGCAAGCCCGCGTACTTGGGCTGGAGACCGAGATGAGCGTCGCGGATGCGGCGAAGGTCCTCGCGGCTTCGCCGAAGGCCAGTATGTCAGCGTCGATCGCGGATCGCGCTGCACAGGAAGCCGAGCTCGGGGCGGAAACCCCAGCGGATCAACGCAATCGCGCCGAGCGCAGCATCGCAGGCTGGGCCAAAGCCGTCACCAATGCAAATGCGCGGTTCGGCTGACATGCACTCTATGCAGAACAAGGACATCCGATAATGACAGTTCTCACCGAAGGCCGGCATCCCGGCGAATTCCTGATGACCGAGGCCAATGGCCAGCGCTCTCGGGGCAGCATCACCATCGCCGGCGGCGCTGGCATCATCGCTCCCGGCACTGTGCTGGGCAAAATCACCGAGAGCGGCAAATACCTCGCCAGCGCTGCTGGAGCCACCGATGGCAGTCAGACCGCAGTCGCTATTGCGCTTTATGGCTGTGATGCCACCACAAGTGATGTTGCGATCGCCGCCATCACTCGGGATGCCGAGGTGAACGGTAGAATCCTGACCTGGCACCCCGACCGTGATCAGGCCGCCGAAAAGGCTGCTGCCCAGGCTGATCTGGCCTCGGTCCGCATCATCGTGCGCTGATCAACCAGTCGCCCGTGACAAGACATCTTCTGCCCACTGGTTCAGGCTCTTGCCTTCAAGCTCGGCCGCAAGAACGGCTTTGCGGTGCACGTCCGGGCTGACGCGGAACATCATCTTGCCCGAATACGCTTTCTGCGGATCTTTCCCGATCTTCCGGCAGGTTTCCAGATAATCATCTACAGCTTCGTGAAACGCATTCCGCAAGTCTTCGACGGTGTCGGCATGAAAGCCGATCCGGTCTGTGATGCCCGCAATATGGCCTACGAAGATTTGGTCATCATCGTCGTAAACGATGCGGGCCGCATAGCCTTTGTACGTCATGCTGTTGGTCATGGTGTCACCTTGATGCGCTCCAGAAACTCACGGGCGTCTCGTACCTGATACCGTTTCGCTTCCTTGCCCGGATGCGGACGGTGAAACGTGGCGATCTCGCCATCTTTCTCAAACCTGACGCGCGAACCACGCCCCTCAATCCGCTGCGCACCTGCCGCAAGCAGCAACCCCTCAACCGCCATCCACTCGATCGTGCCCGACACCGGGTCTGTAAAAACGGCAGCCAGGGTTTTGCGGTGCTTGCTATTCATAGCCGGATTATATGTGCGCTAGCATAAACTGCAAGCATTTTGCCGATTGCAGCGACGGATTACGCCACAAAAAGTAAAGGACCCCCCATGTCGATCCTCAACATCTTCAGTCAGGACGCCTTCAGCGTCATGCGCCTCACGGACGCGCTTCGTGAGATCAAGTACACCCCGTCCCGCATCGGACAGATGGGACTGTTTCAGACCACCAGCATCGACACGCTGGATATCGCCATCGAGAAGGACAAGGAACAGAACCGCATGCTGGTCTCCGCCAGCCCAAGGGGCGGTCCCGGCCAGACCTTCGACAAATCAAAACGCGCCATGCGCATGCTCAAGGTGCCCCACTTCCAGGTGGACGATGCCATCTATGCCGACGAGGTCCAGCAGGTGCGCGCCTTTGGTCAGGAAGTCGCCGTCGAGCGGCTGCAGCAGAAGATCGCCGACCGCGCCGCAGAGGCCAGCCAGTTCTTCGCGCTGACCGAGGAATACCACCGGCTCAACATCCTCAAGACCGGTCAGCTTCTGGACGCGGACGGCTCCGTCCTTTTTGACTACTTCACCGAATTCGGCGAAAGCCAGCAGGCGGTGGTGGACTTCGACCTCGACAATGCCAGTGCCACCGACGGCGCGCTGCGCAAGAAATGCGCCGGGGTCATCCGCCAGATGGCCGCCATTCTGGACGGGCTGCCCTATACCGGCATCATGGCCCTGTGCGGGGATGCCTTCTTCGATGACCTGATCGCCCACCCGGAAGTGCGCGAGACCTACAAGGGCTATGCCGACGCGGCGAGCTTGCGCAACGCGTATATCAATTCGGGGTCGTCCGGCATCTACGGCGCGTTCGAGTTCGGCGGCATCACCTGGATGAACTATCGCGGTGGCCAGAATGTCGGCATCGAGACCGACAAGTGCCACCTCGTGCCCATGGGGGTCCCCGGCCTCTTCCGCACGGTCTATGCCCCGGCCGATTACATCGAGACGGTGAACACCCCGGGTCAGCGCCTCTACGGCAAGCAATGGGAGATGCAGAACGGCAAAGGCGTGAACCTCGAGTTCCAGATGAACGCGCTGCAATACTGCACCCGCCCGCGGGTGCTGATCCCGGGCAAGCGGACGTGATGTCAGATATCTCTGACACTTGCCGCAGCGCGGCACATGATGCCACGTCAAGGTTATTCACCCTTGACACCCAAATGTTACAAACGGACGCTTTTGATTATGCACCTGCCGCGCTGATAAAATGCAGCGCAAAATCAATGCGTTATGAATTGCCTGTTTTTTAGGCATTTCGATGAAAGACCCCGGATAACGGGGCCTTAGCCTGTCCTATACCGCTGGCTCCACAGATTTATCCACAGATTCTGTGAGCGCAATAACGCTTGCCTTACACCGCGATGCGGTGCCGGGCAGCGACTCGGGATGCGGTTTGGAATGGGACGACGGAAAGGACCGAGAATGACCCTCTTCGACGATCTGGACGCGCAGGTCTCCGGTACGATTGACGCTGCCTTTGGAGAGGTCGCTGTCCTGCGACCGCGCGCATCACTGCCCTATGTCGCGCGTGCAGAGGATCCGTCCCGCCCAATTGCGACTGTAACCGGCGTGTTCTCGGCGGGGCCCGCAGACGCCCCTCTCAAGGGCAGCTCTGCGGGGGGTGCGTTTTCTGGCGGCACGCGCATCGTGTCGCAGAGCGCCGAGTTCTGGCTTTCAGCAGAGACAGTTCAGTCACTCGTGGAGCGTCCCCAAAAGGGTGACGCGCTGACGCTGACCGGGCGCGAGGGTGCACCGGTCTATGCACTCTCCCAGGTCCACCCGTCGGACATGGGGGACCTGACCCTGATCCTGGTTCTGGAGGAGGAAACGCCATGAGCCTGACGCGACTGGCCATGCGCCTTGCGGCGGCGCGCGCGCTGCGAGACAGGACACTGGCGGGCGCGCGGGTGTTCGACAGCGCGGTGGACCCGATTGACCAGACGATCGCTGAGCAGCGCCAGCCCCTGCTGGTGCTGACCACGGATGAGCATGCGCTGGAGGTGAGCGGGCGCGATCTCGGCAGCGGCACGCATCGCTGTGATCTTGTGATCGAGCTTGCCATTGCCGCCCGGGTCGAGGTTCCAGCCGATGATGGTCAGGGGGGCCAGATCACGATTGCCATTCCCCATACCGACGAGGGGATGGAGCTGACGCTGGATATCATGGAGCATCAGGTGGTCGCGGCGTTGACGCGGGACGACACGCCGTGGGCGCGCGTGTGGATGACGCTGGTGCCGCGGGTCCATCAGCGTCTCTCGCGTCGGGGCGCCTCGTCCGAGAACGGTGTGCGCTTTGCGGCGCGCCAGCTTGTGCTGACATGCGATCTGATCGACGCGCCGGTTGGCGGCGCGCCCCTGCCTCACTCCGGGGTTTGGGCAGAGGTGGTCTCAATGATGGAGGCTGATCCGGCAATGACCGGGCTGGCGCACCTGATCCGCGCGGAGATCGAGGGCACGCTTGTCCCCGAGTGGCGTCGCGCGGCGCACGCACTGGGTGTCCCGCTCGAGGTCTCGGACGGGCTCGGGCTTGGCGCGGGGGACGCGCCTTTGGTGGACCCGGTCGCGTTTATCATGGGCGCGATCGGCACCGGCGCCGGCGTGGTCACCGTGACCGAGGACGCGCCCTGATGGCGGTGCGCGAATTGGTCGAGCTGGTCTCCCGCGTGGCCGAGCTGGAGCGGCGGTTTGCGGGTGTCCTGCGCCACGGCACGGTGGCGGAGGTGGATCCCGAGCGCCAGCGCGTCCGGCTGGACCTTGGCCCGGCCCACGGGGCTGAGGGGCAGTTCCTGTCGCCTTGGGTGCCCTATGCGCAATTCTCGGGGGCGCTGCGCGTGCACACGCCCCCCACGGTGGGTCAACAGCTCACGGCAATGTCCCCCAGCGGGGATTTCCAGCAGGCGGTGGCGCTGCCGCTGACCCATCACAGCGGCAACCCAAGCCCGTCCACGGCGGGCGACGAGAATGTCGTGACCTATGGCAATGTCCGCATGACGCTGGCGGATGATCTGGTGCGGGTCGATGTGGGCGGCACGCGGCTCGAGCTGAGCTCGGCGAAGGTCACGCTCTCCACGGGCGGCAGCAGCATCGAGATGACAGATGCGGGCGTGAAGATCACAGGCGCGCGCATCGATCTCAACTGACGGAGGCACAGATGCCAGCAGTGGCGCGGATCGGGGACCCGTTTGCAACGGGCCATCCTTGTGACGGAGCGAGCACGATTGCGGGCGGGAGCGGAAACGTCTTTGCCAACGGCATCCGGATGTCCCGGCGCGGTGATCCATCGGCGTCACACACGCGCCTCGTCGGGAAACTGTGCCTCCCGCACACGGTCCCGATCACCGGCGGCAGTGCCACCGTGTTCGTCAACGGAATTTCAATTGCCCGCGTCGGTGACGCCATCGACGCAGGCGCCATCACCGGCGGATCACCGGACGTCTTCGCAGGTGGATGACAGGTCACGGGGACTGGGTTGGTAGCCACAAGCCTACAACGACAACGACAACGAAACACTACACCGACGAGGAACAACACTCACATGCCACGCTACGCAATCACCGAGACAGCCGGGCGTTTCGTCGCCGGGACCAACAATACAGGCGTCGGCACGGTGCTGACGCTGACGGAAAAGCAGGCCGAGCACGAGGTTCGGCTCGGCACGCTAAGGCCGCTGGACGACCCGAAGCCGGAGCTTATCGATCCGACGCCAAACGATCCAACCCAGAAGGCGTCCAAGGAGCCGACCGAGCTGCATGAGGGCTTGGCGGAAAAGGCTTCGAAGCAAACCGTCCCTAAGGACGCGAAGAAGTAACCGGACGCCGACCAATGGACCCGACCTACAACACCCCTTCGGTTGGCCTGAACGCGGCCACGGGGGGCACCCTCATGGGCTGGTCGCATGTGGTGCAGTCCCTGCAGGACATCTTCACGACGCGGTTTGGCGCGCGCGTCATGCGCGAATGGTACGGGTCGTTTGTGCCCACGCTGCTCGGGCGGCAGATCAACAGATCGGAGGTGCCGCTGTTTCTTGCGGCCTTCACCTCGGCGATCGAGCAATGGGAGCCCCGGTTCAAGGTGACGGAGATTGGACTGAAGGATGCCACCCGGGACGGGGTTGTGCGCCTGTCGATCTCTGGCGAGTATCGCCCCCGAGCCCTGCTGGGCGATCCCACCTCCGCCGGTTTGCGCAGCCTGGTCATTGACGCCGACGAGGTCGGTCTCGCGATTGCAGACAAGGGAACGCCATGAGCACCACCAGCACGATCGACCTGTCCTCTCTCCCGGCTCCGGGCGTCATCGAGGAGCTGGATTTTGAGGTCATTCTGCGGGCGATGCGCGACGATCTGGTGGCGCGCTTCCCACCGATTGTGCCGGTGATCGACCTGCAAAGCGAGCCCGCGCGCAAGCTGCTCGAGGTCTGCGCCTATCGCGAGCTCTTGCTGCGGCAACGGGTCAATGACGCGGCACGCGCCAACCTGCTTGCCTTTGCAGGGACCACCGACCTTGACCATCTCGCCAGCTTCTACGGCGTCACCCGCCTGACGGAGGAGACCGACACCGCGCTGCGCCTGCGGGTGCAACAGCGCATCCAGGGCTGGTCCAACGCGGGAGGTGCCGCGCATTACCGGTACTGGGCCCTGACGGCGGACGAGCGGGTCTCCGACGCAGCGGTCTCCTCCCCAAGCGCGGGCATCGTGCGGATTGCCGTGCTCTCGGCCGAGGGTGACGGGGCGTCGTCCGAGGACCTGCTCACGGCTGTGCGCGCAATTGTGCTGCGCGATGATGTGCGCGTATTGACCGACACGGTCGAGGTGGTCTCGGCCAGCATCGTGCCCGTGGATGTGGCAGCCACAATCTTTCTCTACCCCGACACCCCCGCTCAGGTGATCGAGCAGCTGCGCGTCGACTTCCCCGCGCGCTTTGCGGCGGCGCGCGGGCTTGGCTGGGATTTGACCCGGTCCTGGATCAACGCACAGCTCCACCCTTCGGGGGTGCAGCGGGTGCATTTGACAGCGCCTGCGACCGACACGGTGATCAGTGCCGAGCAGTGCGTTGCCCTCGGTGCCGTCGAGATCACGTTCGGCGGGCGTGACCGATGACAGAGCCATCTGTAGACCCATCTTTACTCCCGCCGGGTGCCACCACATTTGAGCGGGCGATGGAGGCGGCGACGGCGCTGGATGCCCGCGCCCCGGCGATCCGGCCCAACGCCCGGGCCAAGCTCGACGGCTTTGATCCGTTTGTGCCCTGGCTGATCTGGGAATACGGCCTGGGAGACATCCTTCCCTATCTGAGTGACCCGCAACGGGCGCTGCGGGAGGGTATTCGCTGGCAGCGCTTGCGCGGCACGCCCGAGGCCTTGCGCCTTGCCTTCTCGTGGCGCGATCTCGACGGGGTTCAGGTCTTCCAGGAGGAGCCCGGGCAGCACTTCGCCGCGTTTCAGATCGACACGAATGCGGTGCCACCGCTTGAGGACATCGACGATCTGATTGCGCTCGCGCGCCTGTCGGCACCAGCGCGATCGCGGCTGGCGCGCATCTTTCACGGCTATGACCTGCGGCGGATCAAGCTGGACGACACGCGGCTCGGTGACGGGCTGCTCAGCGATTACAGCGGCGTGCGTCACACAGACGGGCAGACGCGCCTGTCGTTTGGGCGCGTGTTTCCCGCGACTGTGCCCGCGCCGGAGGTGCGGACACATGCAGGGATCTTCGTCGACCATGTCGGGCGCGCGTTCCTGCCGGGTCGGTTTGTTCTGTCGGACAGCGTGCTCGACGATGACCGGGCAACGCCCAACCCGTTCATCTATCACGCGCACCTGTTCACGCTGGCCAACACGGACGGGGTTCCGGACGTGCCTGCCGACTTCGAGCCTGTCCGCAGGTTCCAGCGGGCGCAGATGGTGCTCTCGGAGGGAATGCGCCTCGGGGATACCAACAGCCGAACACCCCCCGTGGATTGGGTGTTCTACGCGGGGCGCAGGCGGCTCTCCGAGGAGGCTGCGGTTTCCGGCGCTCCGGCCGAGGTGCAGCGCACCCGGCGCACGGAGATGTTCGAGCGACGCTCCGCTGGGTCCGCCCTCGCGCCTGCGCCCATAGTGGCGGCGCGCTGGAGCCATGTCTTGCGCACCCACGCGTTCGGAGACAAATCACAAGTTTACCGCCTGTCCGACACCGTTCGCCAACTGCCTCCCGTCTGGTACGCTCAGCCCTCGCGGGCGCTTGCTGCCGAGACCTACGAGGTGGCGGTGCGCGTGTGCGACGCGGTGCGTGCCGACGCGCGGGTCCCCGATCCGGAGCGGTTTACACCGGCTCAGGTGTTGCGAGCTGACGCGCGCTCTGTCGGCGATGGTCTCCGGCTCATCCCGACAAACCCTGCTCTGGCCGTGCTGTCTGACCTCTACGACCCGACAGCCTCGCCGACACGGGTTACCAACCTGACCAATGATGCGGCTTACGACGGGCAGTTCTGGCTGCCGCTCACTTACGTCGACCAGCCCTGGTCCGAAGTGCAGGTCCTCGTCGGGGCCATGCACCGCACGGACACACCCAACACAGACTGACGAGGAGGCCTGAATGGCTATCATGACGCGCTCGGGGCGCGCAGCCCTGGCGGACGCAATCCGCCAGCGCCCGCTCCATCTTGCCTGGGGCACAGGCAACACCACCTGGGACAGCACCGCCCCGCAGGGGACCCTGACGTTCGGCGCAAACGATGTGCTGCAGCTGCCGCACGCTTACGTCTCAGGCGTGGCGCTTGCCTCTGCGGATGGGATCACGACCTACTCGGCCGGGACAGATTACACGGTGGACAGCTCGACCGGCCGTGTCACGCGGAGTGTCACTGGCGGTATCCCCACGGAGGCAACGGTCCGCGTGGACTACACCATCGACACGCCCCCGCCGGACGTCACTCAGACTGCCCTGCTGGGTGAGCTCGGCCGCCGTGCGGTGGACGAAGTGGCGTTCGTGGTCGCGGATGACGCAGGCGCGATTGTCGCCCCCACCGGCCGCTTCACGCTCTCCGCCACACCCACCAACCACCTCTTCGTGCGGGTGCGCTTCGAGTTCGAGGACGCCCCCGATGCGGTGATCCGCGAGCAAGGCCTGTTTGTCGGCACCACCACCGATCCCGCCCTGCCGGCGGGGCTGCGGTATTTCGAGCCGGCCGCCATCACCGATCCCGGCATCCTGCTGATCGTGCAGAACACCGTCCCGATCATCCGCCAACCCTCGACCCGCGAGACCTTCGAGTTCGTGGTCACGTTCTGATCAGGAGGCCCACCCGTGGCGCTCGACCGCTATTACAATCTCTACAACTCGGCCTCCGGCTATGCAGAGCTGATGTTCCGCGCCGGCGACGGCCTGCAAAGCCGCGAGCTGAACGAAGTCCAGACCTGGCTCGCGGACCGCCTCGCCAGGATCGGCGACGCCATCTTCAAGGAAGGCGACCTGATCCGCGATGGCGACGTCTCCGTCGATCCCGCCACAGGTGAGGTCAACCTGGCCTCGGGCATCGTCTATCTGCGCGGCGCAGCCCGCCCCGTCGGTGCTGCAACCTTCGTCATCCCGGTGGACCGGACGGTGGCCCTCGGCGTGCGCTTTGTCGAGACCATCCTCACCGAGCTCGAGGACCCGGCCCTGCGCGACCCGGCCGTGGGCACCCGCAACTATCAGGAGCCCGGGGCCGCACGTCGCAAGGAGCAGATCCTCTGGGGCTGGGACAGCGGCAATCAGAACGACGGCGGCACCGGAGCCTTCCATGCGATCTATACCGTCACCAATGGCACACTCGACAGCAGGATCCAGCCCCCCGAGCTCGACGCGGTGCTGCAAACCGTGGCGCGCTATGACCGCGAGGCAAATGGCTCCTATGTCGCCACTGGCCTGGAGCTCACCTATCTGACCCACGACGATGCGGCGGCGGAATATGTCTTCTCGCTGGCCGAAGGTGTCGGCAATGTCGGCGGGCTCAAGGTCGAGCGCCCGCAATCCACCCGTCTCCGCTGGACCGTCGATCCGGACCTGCGGGCGGTGAATGCCGAGCCGCATGGCTTTGCCGATGGCGGCACCGGCACCGCGGTGATCCCGGTCAATCTCGCCCCCATCGCCGAGGTCACGGACGTCACGATCACGCGCGAGACCCCCGAGACCGTCACCCATGGTGCTTTCACCGGAGCATCGGACCCGCTTGCGAACAGCACGGTCGTTGCGGTCCTCAGCGTGTCACAAGGCGGCACCGCCTATACGCAAGGGGTGGATTACGTGGTCTCGGCTGGGCGCATCGACTGGTCCCCGGGCGGTGCGGAACCTGCGCCGGGCTCCAGTTATTCGGTCACCTATCGCTACATCGACAGCATCGCCCCGGATGCTGTGACGGATGAGACCGTGACCGTCTCGGGTGCCGTGACCGGGACCACGGTATTCATCGACTATGCCTACAAGCTGCCGCGCGTCGATGCGCTGGTGATGAGCGCGGGCGGTCAGCTGTCGCGGGTGCGCGGCGTGTCGCAGACGCTCAACCCGCAGCCCCCGCAGCTGCCGGGCAGCGTGCTGCCTCTGGCGGAGGTGGCGCTGGATTGGTTTGCCGACCGGGTGCCACTGGTGCGCAACACCGCGACCCGGGCCGTGCCCTTCGCGGACCTTGCCGCGATGCAACGCCAGATCAGCGGCCTGTTCCAGCTCGTCGCCATCGAACGGCTGCGCAATGACGCCAACATCACCGATCCCACCTCCAAGCTCGGGGTGTTTGTCGACCCGTTCCTCGATGACGACCTGCGCGACCAGGGTATCCCGCAGAGCGCGGCGGTGCTGTGGGGCGAGCTGACCCTGCCGATCACGGCAGCGGTACAGGAACCGCCAGAGGGCGCTTCGGCGACGTGGACGCTGGCCTATGAACTGACACCAGTGCTCGAGCAGCTGGCCAGCACGCGGGCGATGAAGATCAACCCGTACATGAACTTCGAGCCGGTGCCGGCGGCAGTCACCCTGGTGCCGTCGGTGGACAACTGGACCCGTGTCGAGACGCAATGGACCTCCGCCATCACCCGGGCCTTCACTTCGGGGTCGGGGCGCTTGTCCAGCACGTCGGTCTCCACCAGCACCGAGCTTGTATCCTCCACCTCGCGCGCCGCTCTGGACATTCGGCAGCGGTCGGTTGGGTTTACGCTGCGGGGCATGGACCCGAGCGAGGCACTGCTGCGGGTAGAATTTGACGGGCTCGACGTGACGCCAGACCCTGCACCGGTGGCCGACGCGGCGGGGGTGCTGTCCTCCGCCTTCACGATCCCGCCCGGCGTGCCCACCGGGTCCAAGAGCGTGACCTTTCTTGGCGAGGCCGGATCGTTCGGCGAAAGCACGTATACCGCCAACGGGACGATCATCACCAATACCTTCCGCAGTGTCACGACGCGGCGGACGGTGCGCTGGAGCCCGCCGCCGCCACCTCCGCCGCCGCGGCCTCCCCGCCGGTGGGACCCGCTGGCGCAGACGCTTGTGCTGGATGTGGACACGGTGGTGGCGGGGCTCGACGTCTGGTTCGACGCGATCGGTCGCGCAGATGCGCCCACGATCGTGCAAATCCGCGAGACCACGGTCGGGTTTCCGAACGACACTGTCGTGACCTCGAGCGAGGTCGACATGGCGACGGTCACTCTGGGGGGGCCGACCCGTGTGGCGTTTGATCCGACCTTGCTGCGGGCGGGGCGCGAATACGCGCTGGTGTTTCTGACCGACGATCCGGACCACGCCCTGCGGGTGGCGGAGCTGGGCAAGTATGACGCCGAGACGGAAACCTGGGTGACGGCGCAGCCCTACCGGATCGGCGTGCTGCTGTCCTCGTCCAATGCCTCGACCTGGACCCCGCATCAGGAGCGGGACCTGAAGTTCCGGCTGCTGGCGGCACGGTTCACCCAGACGACGCGGACGGTGGCGCTTGGGGAGATCACGGTCTCGGAGAGCACCGACTTCATCGCGCTGGCGGGTGTGGAGCGCATGTCGTCCGAGACCGATGTGACCTTCGTGCTGCGCGACAGCGGTGGCCAGGTGTTCCGCATGACGGAAGGGGCGGCACTCAATCTGGCGGCGCGCGTGTCGGACAGGCTGAGCGTGGAGGCGGTGCTCTCGGGCTCGGAGCGGTTCACACCGGTTCTCTTCCCCGGCGTGCAGGTGCTGAACGGCGCGCTGGCCTCCGAGGCGGAGTATGTCAGCCGGGCGATCCCGGCGGCGGCGACGTTTGATGTCTCGGTCTATCTCGACACGCTGATCCCGCCCGGGGCTGGCGTGGCGGTGTTTGCCGAGACGGATGCGGGCTGGTCTGCGCTGACGCTGGAGAGCGGGCAGCCGATCGAGAACGGCGGTGAGGAGCGGCACTATGTCGGGTCCGGTTTTGCCGGTGTGGGGGCCGCCAACGTGACCCGTATCAAGATCGCGCTGTCGGGCACCCCGGCGGCCCGGCCGTTCGCCAGCGCCCTGCGCGCCATCCTCAAGTGAGGCGGTGACGCATGAACAACACGGCAGCCACACAAGGCGTGACCCGGGACGAGCGCACCTCCGGGCGGGGCTACCCGCTCCCCCATCCTGACAACACGATGCAGGCGGACATCGAGCGGCTGCGCACCACGCTGGTCGCCGCTGACGCGGACGTCACGGCTCAGATCGCCGCGACCCGGCGGCGCTGGGTGCATGACTTCATCGGACTGAAACTGTGACGGCGCGGCTTTGTAGGGTCACAGTTCGATCACCTTTTGTTGTCGTCTCCAAAGGCTCCATCTGGTCCCAGAACGTCCTCCGGCTTCAGGGTTGGGGGGACGAACGTGCGGGCAAGCGTCCCAAACCACCACAGCAGGATGCTCATCAGGCTAATGATGATCGGCTGGACATAGAAATCCCAGAAGTCGGGAATGACGGCCGCGCCGGGGAAATCAGGGTTGTAGAGAACTGGCACCGTCTGCCCGATGTCATCAGACTTTGCCGTCGAATAGACGGAGAAGAAGACATGCTCTTGTCCCTGCAGATCCGTGAAGCGGACGTGTGACGAAACTCGCGTTGCGTCCAGTCGGGAATATGAGCTGTCATCATAGCGGGCGCCTATGATCACACCTTGTGTGCGTTCAAAGGTGAAGAGCGCAATGCCCCGCTCGTAAATCATGCTCAACCCGAGGATCAGTGTGATTGGCGCGACCAGTCGCGTGAGCCAATACGTAATCCGATTGTTCAAACGCTGCGCGCGCGCGTTCTTGTGAAATCCTGCCATTGGCAACTCGCTCCTTTCTCTGAGCCACGCTGCTACACGATTTGCCGCACAAAAGAACAGGACCCGAGGAAGTGGTCCCAAACGACGGTAGCGGCACAACACCCAGAAATTTACAACGACACATAGAGGACCCCATGACGGACATCCTGCTCCGGGGCGCGCTGAGCGCCCTCAAGACCAAAATCGAGGCGCTGGCGTCCTCGGAGACGGCCACGGCCGAAGACCTCGCGATGCTGGGCACGGCCCTTGAGCGCATCGCGGGCAAGACCACCGCCATCGAGGTGGAGATGCTCGGCGAGGAGCAACGCGCTGCGATCTCTGTTGAGGTCGCAACGTCTCGGGACAACGCCTTGCAGGCCATCGCGGATGCGCTGGCAGCGGCGGATGCAGCGATGGCCAACCACTTCAGCAGCATCAACGCGGCGGGCACGGCAGCCTTGCCACCGATCGCGGAGGCGCAAGGTGCTGCGCTTGTGGCTATCGTAACCGAGCGGGACGCGGTGCTGGCGGCGGTCGCGGCGACCACCGAGGGCGCCGTGGCCGAGGTCACCGAGACTGCGCTGGCGGCGGTGGCCACGGCCTCCGGCCTGACCGCGACCTCCTTCTTCTTCAATCAACTCTGAGGACCAGGCCCATGAGCATCCTTGCAAACCAGATGAGTGCGGCCGACACGGCGGTGGAGGTCCTGACCATCCCCACCGGGCGGCGGACCACCTTCAACATCAATGCCGTGAACACCGGCTCCGACATCGCCACCGTGACGCTTTATGCGGCCTCGCGCGACGCGGTGCGTGTGACTTCGATTGCCTTGACCGACGGTGGTACAAATTATGTCGCCATCCCGGACGTGACACTCGAGGGCGGTGGCGGCACCGGGGCCACGGCCACAGCCCGCATGACGGCAGACAGCATCACCCTCACGGACGCGGGCACCGGCTACAGCGTCGGTGACGCACTTTCGGTGGCCGTGACGGATCAGACGGCAGCGGTGATCACCGTGACCGACGTGGACGGCGCGGGCGCCATCCAGGCGGCTGAGCTGACCTCCGGGGGCGATTACGCGGTTCTCCGCGACAGCCCTGCACCGGTGACCGGCGGATCAGGCTCCGGCGCGACCTTCGTGCTGACCTTTGCCGTGCTAAGCCTGACTCTGACCAACCCGGGCACAGGCTTCTCCGAGGCCCCAACGGTGTCGTTCAGCTCGGGCACAGCCACCGGCGAGACTGGGATCGATATCGTGCTCGAGCCCAAGCACACTTTCGAGCACGCCGTCGCGCTGAACCCGGGCGGCATCCTCTACCGCACCGCGCTGATCCTCGGACCGGGCGACCGGCTTTACGCGCAGGCCGACACCGACACGGTCGCCCTGACCGCCTGGGGCGTCTCGGCGCTGATCTAACCAGAACATGAAAGGAAGCAAAAATGCGCACGGTCTTTAACCCGGCGAACATGACGGCGGGCGGTGGCGGTGGCCCCCGCAACCAGATCAAGATCTTCAATGCAGCCGGAAGCTACGGTTGGAAAATCCCCGAGACCATCGACCCCGAGGTGCCGCTGATTGTGCGCGTCTGGGGGGCCGGGGGTGCATGCGGTGTCAATAGCGGCGGGACCGGCAATGGATATGGCGGTGGCGGCGGTGGCCTTGCACTGTCGGAAGTCCCCGTATCCGAGCTGACCATCGGAGGGACCCTCACCGTGACTGTTGGGGCTGGGTCCCAAGGATATAACGGCGTCGGCGGCACCTCGTCCTTCGGAGCGTTGCTCTCCGCAACGGGCGGCAATAGCGGTTCTCGGAGCAGTGGCTCCGGGGGCAACGGTGTTGGTGGTGACATCAACCGGCGTGGCGGCAATGGAGGAACGGGGTCTTACAGCTCGTCGAGCGGTGCCGGAGGCGGTGGTGGCGCGGCCCCACATCCTGATGGTGACAGGAACGGTCATCCTGGCGGGGCTGGCACAACCTATACCGGCGGCAGCGGTGCGTCCATTTCATTCCCCGGCACACGTCCTTACACATCGAACATCAGCGCCGGTGGGGCTGGAACGGCAGGGCTGGGCATGAGCGCCGCTCAGAGCAGCACCTATTACTCCTATGGCGGCCAAGGCGGCGCAGGCTTGCTCGGCAGTGGCGGACGCGGCGCAGGCGCCAACAGTTATTCCAACAATTCCATCGATGTGTCTGCAGCCGAAAGCGGCGGCGGCTTTGCCATCTTTGATCCCAACCTGATCCTGCTCGGCGGCGGAGGTGGTGGCGGCAATGCCGCAACGAAGCAATCCTCTGAAATGGCGGGCACCAACGCCGGGAATGGCGGACCCGGTGCCGGGGGCGGCAGCGCGATGTCCTACAGCTCTTCTGCAAGCCATGCCTACATGGTCGCTGGAAACGGCGGCATCCTCGGCGGTGGCGGCGGCGCTGGCCAGTATTCCGCAGGCGGCCACGGCGGCAACGCAGGCGGCGGTGGTGGGTCCGGCTACCAATTTGGCACCGGGACCGGCCACGGTTTTGGCGGCGACGGGCTGATCATCCTTCAATACGCGCTGATCCTGTAAAGGGGACCTTCATGAGCAAGTTTGCAAAAGTCGTGAACGACACCGTCATCGAGGTGCTGGACACCCTTGAGGGCCGCATCCACCCCGCGCTGCATGGAGACTATGTGCAGGTGTCGGACGCGGTCGAACCGGGCTTTGTCAAAACCGGTCGCAAGTTCGAGGCCGCAGCCCCTGTTGCAGCCGCAGCACCCCCGCCGCCCGAGCCCGTCACGGTGGTCTCGCGCCTCGACTTCCTGCGCCGCTTCACCCGAGCCGAGCGCATAGCGCTGCGCGCCGCCGAGACCGCAGACCCGGTGGTCGCCGACTTCCTGCTGATGCTGACCCTCGCGGAAGACGTGGACCTGACCAGCGCGGATGTCACCGAAGGGCTCGCCTATCTCGAAGCCAATGGCTTTGTCACCGCAGAGCGCGGTGTCGCCATTCGGACGGGCTGATCCGGAGCGCGACAAACTTGATGAGGGTCTCACCCGGTTTGTCGCGCGGCACTGATCCGTCTGCGGACCTCTGAGTGTCGATTTTTGTGTGTCGGTTTTTCGACTGAGTGTCGGGTCTTCGACACGCAGATACATCCGCACGTGTCTGCAAGCCCCATTCCAACCCTCCATGGCGCCTGTCGGTTGCCATCCATGCAAAGGACATCCTCCGAAGGGCTCGCCTATCTCGAGGCCAATGGCTTCGTCACTGCAGAGCGCGGTGCCGCCATTCGCAACGGCTGATCCAGCTCCAAACCTCTGAGTGTCGGTTTTTCGACAATGTGTCGGGTCTTCGACACGCAGATGCATCCGCGCCTGTCTGCAAACCCCTTTCCAACCCTCCATGGCGCCTGTCGGGTGCTACTCATGCAAAGGACATCCCCCATGTCTGATCCTACTTTTGGCCTGTCGATCCAGCGGATCGACAATGAGCCTCGGCCGCCTGTGGCCAGCGACATGTCCGTCGTCGGTATCATCGGCACCGCGGCTGACGCGGACGCCTCAGCGTTTCCGCTGAACACGCCCGTGTTTCTCTACTCCGACGACGCCACCAAGCTGACCGCCCTCGGCGCGGCAGGCACCCTACGCGACGCGATTACGCTTGTGAACGCGCAGCTGGGGGCCTTTCAGGCGGCCGCAAAGATCGTCGTGGTGCGTGTCGCCGACGGCGAGGGAGCGAGCGCGGTGGACGAAACCCTCGCCAACATCGTCGGTGACGGTGTCGCCACCGGCCTCAGCGCGTTCCTGAACGCACCTGCTGAGCTGGGCGTCACGCCCCGCCTGATCTGTGCCCCGGGCTTTACCAGCCAGCGCATGGGGGGTGATGCAAACCCCGTCTGCGCGGCGCTGCCCGCGATCTGCGAAAAGCTGCTGGCGCATGCGGTGGTCGATGGCCCCGCCACCACTATGCAAGACGCGCTCGACTGGCGCGAGACGATCTCGCATGATCGCCTGATCCCGGTGGACCCTGCGGTGCGCGTGCTCTCGGGCACCGAAATCGTCGTGCAGCCGCTCTCCCCGGCAGTCATTGGTGTGGGCGTGCGGCGGGATCATGCCTTCCAGGGCCGCCCCTTCCACAGCTGGGCCAACCAGCCGGTGCAGCACATCGTCGGCCCCTCGCGCCCGATTGCCTTCTCGCTCACCGATGGCGCCACCGAAGGCCAGAGCCTGCTCGCGGCCAATATCGGCATCCTGCTGCGCGGCGAGATGGGCGTCGAGAGCGCCATCGGTCAGGGCGGCTTTATCTTCGTCGGCACCGACAACGCCGGCGAAGATGACCTCTGGCGGTTCTACAACGTCACCCGCGGGCGCGATTACATCCACCTGATGCTGCTGCGCACACTTCGGTTCTACCTCGGCCGCTTCAACATCACCGGCCAGACCGTCCAGGCCGTTCTGAACACCATGGAAACGGCGCTGCGCAACCTCAAGGCCGATGGCGACATTCTGGGCTTCGAGGTCAAGTTCCTGCCCGCGCAGAACAGCCCCGAAGAGCTGCGCCAGGGCCGCTTCACCGTCACTTTCGCGGCAGAGGAAGCCCCGGTCCTGCGCTACCTCGGCATCCAGTCCGCCCGCTATCGCCCGGCGCTCGACGCCATGCTCGACGAGCTGCTGGCACAGGTCGGCACGATCACCGGCTGAACGGCAGTCAGCAAGCAGATGTCCAAATGTAGAATATATGCCACATTCGGGCAGCAAACCTCTTTTGCCGTGGTGGTGATACCACCGCCTTCAAGCATCTCACCCTGACAGGCGGACCCGACGCAGCTATGTCGGCGAGACTGCCCCGCCCGGATGATCGCTCCCCCAACACAAAGGACAGGCTCAGATGAGCAATATTTACCTCATGGAGGCTGCAAACCTCTTTTGCGGCGATGACGACCCCACCGCCTCCAAGCACCTCACCCTGACCGAGTTGCAGCTGCCCAACCTGCAGGAAGCCTATCAGGACCACCAGCCGGGCGGCTCGCGCGTCCAGATCGAGGTGGCGGTCGGCATCCAGAAACTCGAGGCCAGCTTCAAGCTGGCGGGCTGGGACCCGGACCTGCTGGCCCAGTTCGGCCTTGGCGCCAGCGCGCGCAAGAAGTTCACAGCCTACGGTGTGATCCGCAACAAGCGCAGCGGTGCCGCCATCGAGGCCAAGGCGGTGCTTGAAGGCCGCCTCGGTGCGGCCAGCCCCGAAGCGTTCCAGCGCGGCGAGATGCAGGGCTTCGACTACACGATCTCGGAGATCCTGCATTACGAGCTGCACTTCGAGGGGACGGAGACCTATTACTGGGACTTCTTCACATCGGATTGGCGCGTCAACGGCGTCTCCCAAAACGCGGATGAGCGCGCGATCCTGCGCATCCCGGGCGGATTGTGATGACCCCGATGACCCCAGAGGTCACGCTGATGGACCCCAACGACCGTAACCAACATGTGATGCGTGGTGTCAGCACTGCGCCACACCTGCACACCCAGACCACAAGGTGACCCATGACCGACCCAAAGCACAAGACATTGCAGCTGCTTTTTCCGATCACCATCGTGGACCGTGAGGTCTCCGAGGTCACGATCACCCGCCCCAAGGTCAAGGACCTCAAGGCGATGGACGCCGCACTGGACGGCATCAAAGACAAGCTCGATCAGGGCATTGTCATGGCCGCCACCCTGACGGGATTGCCGCCAGAGGTGATCGAGGAGCTCGATGCCGAGGACTTCACCAAGCTCTCGGAGGAGGTCGCCAGTTTTTTCCCCCAGGCCAAGGCGCACGGGACTGGCGCTCCGTCATTGCCGAAACCGCCCACTGGCTGAACACCCCCATCACCGCTTTCGAGCACATGGACTGGTCCGAGGTCGTGCTCTGGCACAACGAAGCCCGGCGTCTGGCCGGCGCACAGCGCAGGTGAGCCATGTCCGTTCTGACGTCGCAGCTGATCATTTCCCTGATCGACCGGGTGACCGAGCCCGCCCGGCGGGCCGCAGGCTCCCTTGCCGGGATCACCCACCGGATACGCGAGGCAAATGGCCAGCGCCTCGGTCTGTCGGACCGGCTTGATCTGGCGCTCTCGCGCAATGCGGATGCGCTGGACAGGGCCCGCCTGGGGGTGATCGACGTTGCGGGCAGCTACGCCACGCTGCACGCGGCCATCGCAGGTCCGATCCAGACCGCGGCAGAGTTTGAGGCGGCCATGGCCAGCGTGGCAAAGGTTGTCGACTTTCCGACACCCGAGGCCTTTGACGCGTTTCAAAACGAGCTGTTCCGGCTATCACGGGAGATCCCGTTTGCCGTCAATGGGCTGGCGGAGATCGCAGCCGCCGCGGGCCAAGCCGGCATCGCAGGAGAGGACCTGACGCGGTTTACGGCTGCGGCCGCCAAGATCGGCGTCGCCTTCGATATCAGCTCCGAGCAATCCGGCGCTGCGATGGCCAACATGATGACAGCACTCGGTCTTTCCGTCGACGAGGCCATCCTGCTCGCGGACGCGATGAACCACCTGTCCAACAGCCAGGCCTCCAGTGCTGCGGACATTCTCAGCGTGGTGCAGAGCGTGGGTGCGCAGGCCACCATGTTCGGCTTTACCGCGGAGCAGACCGCCGCCTTTGCCTCGGCGATGCTGGCGGCGGGCGCGCAGTCCGATGTGGCCGCCACCTCCTTCCGGAACATGGGTGCGGCCCTGACGCGCGGCGCGTCCGCCACCGGGTCGCAACGGGACGCGCTGCAGGCGCTTGGCCTTGATGCCGAGCAGGTCGCCCGATCCATGCAGGAGAACGCCGTCGAGACGACAACGGATGTCCTGCGCCGGATTGCGCAGCTGCCCGCGGAACAGCAGGCGGCCATCTCCACGGACCTCTTTGGCAGCGAGGCCCGGGCGCTTGGCCCGCTGCTGACAAACCTTGATCTGATCGAGGGCACCTTGGCGATGGTGGGGGACCAATCCCAGTATGCGGGCTCGGCCTTTGCGGAGTTCGCCGCACAGAACGACACGTTCAATTCCCATCTTCAGCGGTTCTTGAGCTTGCTTGACGAGTTCAAAATCCGCATCGGCAACGCGCTTATCCCGGCCCTCGTCCGCCTCGGACAGGCGATTGCGCCGATCATCGTTGCGGCCTCCGAGTTTGCTGCCAGTTATCCGGAAGTGACCACGGCGATTGTCGGATCGATTGCGGGGTTCATCGCGCTCAAAGGCGCCCTCGCTGGCCTGACCTTTGTCGGGCTGCTGGGCCGCGGCGGCGCTCTGAGCCTGCTGGCTGCAGGCTTCCGCAGCCTGTTCCTGGTCGCCCGTGCCGGACCCCTTCTTGCGGTTGGCGCAGCCCTGTTGTTCCTGAGCAACAATTGGCAGGGCGTCAAAGCGGGGATCGATGCGTTCAAGACGTCCTTCTCAAGCGCCATGGGGGCCGCAACCCCTGCGATCGAGAGGTTCAACGACCTCGTGGGGGAAGCTCTATCGTGGTTCAATCGGCTGACGGGGCCGATCGATCCCGATCTGTGGCTGCGCTGGGGGTCGGCCGCAGGCACTGCGGCGGCAGATGCGGTGGCGGGTCTTGCGAGAGCTGCATCTGGCCTGCGCGACTTCCTGTCCAATCTGGTTGTTGATCCGCAGGCGGCGCTGGCGCAGGCCCGCAGCGCGGGCAGGCAAATCGTCGACAGTTTGGTGAATGGGCTGTCGGAGGCCTGGTCACGTGTCAAGGGATGGGTTGATGGGCTCGAGCTTGATCTGAGCGCTCTTGCGTCCAGCGCAGGTGTCTCGATTGGATCGGTTACCGCGAGCCTTGCCAATTCCGCAATCGCCGCGCTTCGCTCCGGTTGGGCATCGATCACGTCTTATGCGGGTGATCTGGATTGGGGCCGCGTTGGTGCTGCTGTGGCCAGCGGCATGCTTGCGGTTTGGAGCGGCCTTGGGGAACTGGCGATCAGTTCGATTGGTGGCGCGTGGGCGGCGGTCTCGACGTTCGCGAGCGGCCTCGACATTGACTGGTTGCAGGTCGCGGCGAACATCGTGCTTGGGGTGCCGCAGGTTGCATACGGCCTTGGCGCGGCCTTGGTGCAGGCGATGGCCGGTGCGTATGGTGCTGTCCATGACTGGGCCTCGACCGTGACGGTGGATTGGGGCGCGGTGGGCGAGACGATTGGCGCCGGTGTCGGTCGCTTGATCGGTGTGGTGGGCGGGTTTCTTTACGAGACCTTCACCGAGATCTGGACAGGTGTTGCGGCCTGGCTTGCCAGCGATGGTCCGGGTGTGGATTGGGGCCGTGTGGCCAGCTCTATCGTCGACGCCGTTTTTGACGGCATCAGCGCTGCCTGGCATGCGTATTCCGACTTCGTCATGGGGCTGCTGCGCGGTCTCTTCGGGGAAATCCCTCCAGAGGTGTTCGAAGCAGGTGCCAACCTGATCCAGCGGCTCAAGGACGGGGCGGTGCAGGCATTCGATGACTTTCTGGCCTGGGTCACGGGGATCCCGGGGCGCATCCTCTCGGCCATCGGCAGGATCGACCTGTCCAGCCTGATCGACTTTGGCGAGCCCCCGGGCTGGCTCAAGTGGTTGATTGGAGAGGACGAGGGAAATGTGCAAACTCCGGACTTCCCGGCGCCACCCTCTCAAGGCGAGCTCGGCGCGCTGGATGAGAAACGTCGTGCCGCTGCCGAAGCCCTGATGGCCGCGCGGTCGGCGGGCGAGCTGCCAACGCAGCAATATCTTGATGATCTGTCCACCTACGCAGGTCAGCTCCGAGACGAGATGGCTGGAGTGCAGGCGCAGATCGCACAGATCGATCAAAACGGCCCGATGGGGCAAACGCTGGCGGCTCCGCTGCAACGGGACCTGTCGCTGCTGCAGGAGGAACTTGCGGCCGTAGAAGCAGACCTGGCCGAAGGCCGATCCCGTGAGGACGAGGTCACCAATGCTCTGCGCGTGTTGGGCGACACCCGTGCGACCCCTGAGGTCAGCACGGCATCGATCGATGCAGCGCTTGACCGTGCGCGCGCCCTATCGTGGGAGCTTAGCGGGCTCAATCGCCCCGGCACGACACCGGGTGCAGCCCTGCCTGCAGCCCCGGCTGCCGCGGTGCCAGAACTCGACGGCCAGCGCGCCAGGGGGGGCCCGATCAGCCGGGGTGGCACCTATCTCGTGGGCGAAGACGGCCCCGAGCTGATCACGGCCAGTCGAAACGGCTATGTGCACCCGACCGGCGAGGGGCCGATGGCTTCCCCTGCGGCGGCCGCCTCCAGCCCTGCGTCGATCACGGTGACGGTTGGCGACATCGTGATCTCCCCCACCATCAGCACCGCCGAGCGGGTTGATCCCGCCCAGCTCTCGCGGGAGATCGGGCGGCAGATGCGCGACGAGGTGCGAGAGGCCTTCCGCGGTGTGTTTGCCGACACAGGCATGAGGTTTGCGTGATGCTGATGATGCTGGGACCGCTGCACTTCGAAGTCGTGCCGTTCAATACGGGCAGTTATGACCACGGCCACGCCGCCGGCTTTGCCGAAAAGCCGGTGCTGGGTGCCCGCCCCCTGCTCGAGTTCGTGGGCGAGGGTCCGGAAACCTGGACCCTGAAGGCCAGGCTCTTTCCCGAGACATTCGGCGGGCTGTCGGAGCTGGACATGCTCTACACCCTCCGGGCCTCTGGCGCGCCACAGTACATGATGCGCGGCGACGGCGCCGTCATGGGCTGGGTGGTGATCCGCACCGTGACGGAGCGCTCGAGCCATCTGGGCGCAGGTGGGGTCGGCCGCGTGATCGACGTCGATATCGAGGTGGCGCGCAGCGCGCCGCCCTCCGCCACCACCTTCTTCTCGCGCCTGGCGCGGGTCTTTCTGCCGGAGCTGACATGACCGACATCACCGAACGCGTCACCGTCGAGGGTGATGGCCTCACAATATCGCTGATCGTCTGGCGGCGCTTCCACCGCGCCATGCCAGGCCTCGTCGAGCGGATTTACGCGATGAACCCCGGGCTTGCCGCGCACGGCGCAACCCTGCCCCTGGGCACGTCCTTTCTGCTGCCGATCCCGGCCCCCGACCCTGCGCCCGATCCGGCGCAGGTCCTGGCACCGATCCGGCTCTGGTAACAGCGGAGGGGGGCATGCGCGCAGCGTTCACCGTCACGGTCGCCGGGACAAACATCACGACAGCGCTGCTCCCGGTGCTGCTGAGCCTGCGGGTCGCGGACAAGGTCGGCACGCACACCGACAGCGCCGATCTCGAGATCGACGACACCTCTGGCCAGATCGTCCTGCCCCGCAACGGGGCGAAGGTCGCCATCAGCCTCGGCTGGCAGGGCCAAGGCCTGCGCGAGGTGTTTCGCGGTACGGTGGACGAGGTGAAGTCCTCGGGGAGCCGCGGGGTGGGTCGCCGCCTGCGGATCAGTGCGAAAGGCATGGACACCACCGGTCCCGCAAAGGAGGGCCAGCAGCGCCACTGGGACGAGGCCACGGTCGAGACAATCCTGCGCGATGCCGCCCGTTTTGCCGAGGTGGCGAATGTGCAGATTGATCCCGCGCTGCGCAGCCTGTCCCGCAGCTACTTCGAGATGCGCGACGAAAGCTTCGCCGCCATGGGTGAGCGCTTGGCACGCGAGATCGGGGCCAACTTCCGCATCGTCGACGACACGGTCATTCTCTCCCGGCGCAATGCCGATTACACCGCAGCCGTCCGCGCGGCATGGGGTGACAACCTGCACAGTTGGGACATTGCCCCGCAGCTCGGGCGGCCGCAGTTCAGCGGCGTCCGGGCGCGCTGGTATGATGTCGAGACCACCGGCTGGCAGGTGGTGGAGCGCGCCACAGGGCTGGATGTTCGGGCGGTCCATTCCGGGCGCCTGTCCCTGGCGGGGCCAACCGAGGCCGTCCAGCAGACCGACAGCGATGCTGCCACGGCCGAGCGCGACGCGGGCGAAGGCTCTGTCGTGATCGAGGGCAATACCGCCGCCATCCCCGATGGGCTGTGCATCGTCTCGGGGACCCGGCCGGGAGTTGACGGGGCGTACCGGATCGAGGCCGTGACCCATACGCTCAGCCGCGCAGGTGGCTTTGTCACCGCACTTGAGCTCAAGCAGCCCCGGGGCGGCGCAGGGGCTGACCCGCGCGAGGCCACGACCCCGCCGGTGGTGGCAGCCGAGGCCGAGCCAAGCACCCCACCCATAGTCGACCCGGATGTCTCCGGGCCGCAGTAACAGAACAGGACAGCACATGGCGCAGGATTGGGTCGCAGGGATCCCCACACTGGTTTATTTCATCATCGGCATGGGCGGTGTCGCAGGCGCCATGCTCGCCATCATCAAGCTCTGGCACACCATCCGGCCACGTCCGGACACCACCGAGCGCGACATCGAGACGATCCGCGACGACGTGCACGACATTCGCGCCCGTGTCGCCGCCTTGGAGATCGAGATCGCCAAGATCGACCAGCCCTCCATCGCAAAGCGCTTCGACGGCCTCGAGGGCAAGATCGACCGGCTCTACGAGTTCCTCCTCGACCGTTTCTCGGATGGAGCACCCGACCGCAGGCGGTGACGGGGAGGCTCACGCTCAAAGACCAACGCATCACATCACACAGCCGTCCTTGGGGGCGGCTTTTTTTATCGGAGACCGAAATGACCCCCTACGAGATTGCCAAAACCTATATCGGGACCACCGAAGGCTCCGGACCGCAGAACAATCCGGTGATCGTGCAGATGTACGCCACCGTGGGTCATGATTGGGTCGAGCATGACAGCGTGGCATGGTGCGCCGCCTTTGTCGGCCATTGCGTCGAACGCGCGGGCCTGCGCTCCACCCGCAAGCTCACCGCCCGGTCCTATCTGGGTTGGGGCGTGCCGGTCGATCTGGCCGAGGCGCAGGAAGGCGACATCGCGATCTTTACCCGTGGCGACCCAAGCGGCTGGCAGGGCCATGTCGGCTTCTTCGTGCGCAAGACCGCCGCCTCGATCGAGGTGCTCGGCGGCAATCAGGCCGATGCGGTCAACATCAAGCGCTATGCAAAGACCCGGCTCCTCGGCATCCGCCGGGCCGGCAGCGTCGCACCCGCTGTGACCCTGTCGGTGCGAGACGTCCAGCAGCGGTTGCGCGGCCTTGGCTATCATGAGGTCGGGACCGCCGATGGCATCATGGGGCCCCGCACACGCGCAGCCATCCTCGCCTTCCGGCAGGACAACGCGCTCACACTGGCCCCGATCATCGACACCGCTCTGATCGACGCTCTGGACACCGCGCCGCCGCGCGACATTGCGGCAGAGCGCGCCTCCGGCATGCCGCGCAACAGCCGGATTGTTACTGCCGCCAATACCCAGATCGGATTGGGCACTCTCGGCGCGCTCGGAACGCTGAGCAGTCAGATCGCACCTGCCTTGGCGGAGGCCGAAGGCGCGCAAGGGCTGGCGCACCGTCTGATCACGCTTCTGGGTCTTTACGGATGGTTCCCCGCGCTCCTGCCCTGGATCGGGGCCGCCGTCTTCCTTGCTGTCGTTTGCGCTGCCTGGCGCGCCAGAGCCGCGCGTATCGAAGACCACCGCTCGGGGAAAACGCCATGATTGGTGCGGTCCTCACCGCAGCGGTGGTGAGGGTCGGTCGCACGCTGGCGCGCGTGGCCACCCTCGCCGCGGGCATCGCGGTTCTCGTCTGGATGGCTCTACGCCGCGGCCGTCGCGACACTCAGGCCGAAGAGACCCTCCGTCGCGCCAATGCCCGCATCACCGCCCTGAAAACCGCACGGGATATCCACCATGACCTGCAAGACGCGGATCGCGATGATCTTCAGCGCCGCGCTGACCGCTGGATGCGCGACTGAGCCAACCAGCCAGTCTGACGCCTGTGACTGGGCGCAGCCCATTCGACCGTCGCGCGCGGATGTGTTGACCGAGGGCACGCTGGCGCAGATCATCGCGCATAATGAGACGGGGGAAGTGCTGTGTGGGTGGTGATTGTGAAATCATATGTGCCGTCAGTTGCGACCGTCGAATTGCCTGCAGTTGCGGCCCGATCAACACGGACAGGATTCCAAAAAAAGCACAAGTCAGACAAGCTGTGTGCTCTTCATCGTTTTTAGGGAGTGATCCGCGTGTACTTGACACCTTCCAGCGACGCGCCGAGCCGTAAACCCGCATGACCAAAAATCATGGCTATGACTGGAGCAAGAGAAGTTGTTGTTTCGGCTGCAATTGTCTTACCGCCAGCTGGCAGCGCGTACTCGATATCCGCGCCCGCAGCCCAACCGGGGGAGTGCCGAAAATCCATGAGTGCATCTTCGGTCATGAAAAACAGAACATGGGCATACTGCTGCGCTCCGATCTGTAGGCCTGCACTTGCTTTTGCGGCAGAATAATAATCCACAGAAACGTCACCAACGCGGAGTGCTCCGCGCCCGTAGGCACCTCCAATACCGAGCCCAGCCTCTGTCATCAACGGCATGACGAGGACACCTCTTGCTTTTTGCGAAAGCTGGTTTGTCCCTGGAAATTGGCTGTACATCTCCGCCAGGGTGGCGCCCACGCGTGCATCGATCTTTGCAGCGCCATTTCTCCCTGCGCTGTTGGTGCAGCCGGCGACAAACGTGGCGCTGGCAAGGCCAAATAACAGTTCGCGTCTTTTGATGGAAATCATTTTTCATTCTTTCTCAGTCAAATCCAACATAATGTTTGCAATTTTACCAATTGCTGACAATCGTGGATACACATAATTTCAATGTCTCGGATAGGCTTTTTGATTGCGATATGTCAAACCATCAGAAGCTTCGACTGGTTAAGAAATGCTTGCTCAACTCATTGAACCAAGCAAAGCTGTATTTAATCTGTGGCTCGCCGTGGTAATCTAAATATACGCTTAAAAAATAATATTCCAAATCCACCCTTAAGGGGATGTTTAGTGCAGCCAAATGATTAAAGACCTGTCTAAATGAAAAACCAAATGCCAGCACCATTTGCCTCAATGAATGCGAGGAAAAACCCATGTTGACCTCCGAAGAGATTATCGCGCACTATTATGTTGGCTATTACAACAGAGCCCCCGATCCCGAAGGCTTCGCATTCTGGGTCTCGAATTTCGAGGCTGGCGTCTCGACACTCCAGATCGCCAATTTCTTTGCCGACCAGGACGAGACCCGCGAACTTTATCCCTATTTCGCTGACCCGGACAGCGGGACACCGGCGCAGTTCATCACATCCGTCTATCAAAACCTGTTCAATCGCGAACCGGACGCAGAGGGTCTGGAGTTCTGGGTCACCGCGCTGACCAGCGGTGGTGTGGATACCGGACAGATGATTGAAGCGATCATCGAAGGGGCGAGAACCAACCCCGACTTGGCCGTGGTCCAGAACAAGGTGGCAAGCGCGCTTTATTGGGAGGATCAGGCAAACAATTTGCTTGATTTTTCCTACGACGCCGGCGCCGCACAATCAGCCAATTCCGCGCTGTCCTTGGTGACATCCGATACCGCATCCATCCTGACGTCGCAAACGCAGTCCAACTTGTATTTTGCAACCTTGAGCGAAGACAAGGGCGATCCTGGTGCGGGTCTGACGACTGACGGCTCCACGGACGACAAGGTCGGCATTGCTGGGCCAGATGCGAGTTCTTCGGGAAATTTGTCCATCTCCACTCTTGAGGCTGGCGTTGTGCTGAACCTTGCAGCCTTCAGCAGAGATGCGCGCTTTGCAGGCATCGATGGCTCCGGGCAGACGGTTGTCGTGATCGATACCGGGATCGACCTCAATCACCCTGCATTCGGGCCCGACACGGATGGCAACGGGATTTCTGATCGCATCATCTTCAGCCGGGATTTCACGGACGAGCGGGACGGCACCGCAAACGACGAAGAAGGGCATGGAAGTAACGTCGCATCCATTGTTGCGTCCTCTGCGGGCGCATTTCCCGGGGTTGCACCCGGCGCCAATATCGTTGCCCTGCAAGCGCTCGACTGGACCGGTTCTGGCACAAGCTTCTGGATCGAGGAAGCGTTGCAATGGGTGGTGCAACATGCCGAGGCCTTAAACATCGTCGCAGTGAACATGTCGCTGGGAGACTCATCCAACGGCAACTTCATCCAAGCTGACCCGATCTATGGCGACGAGTTGAGTACATTGGCCAACCGCCTTGGCGTGACAACCATTGTCGCTGCCGGCAACTCATATGCGGAGTTTCAGGTTGAAGGGGCCAGCTCCCTGTCTCGCGATCCCAACACGATCGCAATAGGCGCGATCGGCGGGACGGCTGCGACCATCGATGACATCACGTTCTTCTCTCAGCGCTCGTCCGTGATACCGACGATTTTTGCACCCGGTGCGGAAATCAATGGTGCAGCACCTGGCGGTGGGTCTTCAGTATCTTCCGGCACCAGCCAGGCCGCGCCGCATGTGGCCGGCATGGTGGCACTAGCTCAACAGCTTGCCCAGCAAGAACTTGGCAGGTCCTTGAGCCCAAGCGAGATCGCGAGCCTGCTGATCCAAACAGGTGATCGGTTTGTTGATGATGAAACCCCCGACGACCGAGTGATCAACACCAACAGTACCTTCGTGCGCGCCGACATGTTCGATTTGGGCGAGGCGATCCTGGCACTGTCCGGTGCAGCACCCGGCGGTGGCGCAGGTGGCGACGGCGGAGGCGGGTCCACACCACCACCCGCTGGCAATGACATTCCCGGAACGATTGCCACGGACGCAACCGTGGTGGTCGGCACGCCCGTGAGCAGCCGCATCGATTTCGCCAGTGATGAAGATTACTTCGCAGTCGCATTGACCGTCGGCGATTATGAAATTTCGCTCAAAGGGGCCGCATCGGATGGCGGGACCTTAAGCGATCCGTACCTCACGCTTATGAACGGATCGGGTGCGTTCGTCGCACAAAACGATGATGGCGGCACTGGATTGGACTCTCTGATCGAATTTACAGTCAGCACCGGTGGCACTTACTTTATCAACGCAAGCGCGTTCGGCTCGGCAACGGGCACTTACACGCTAGAGGTCGTCCAGACAGGACAAGGCAATACCGGCGAGATCGGTGACACGTTCAGCACCGCAGGGCGCCTCGCTGTCGGCTCCAGCGTGACAAGCGCGCTTGAATTTGGCGCTGATCGCGACTGGTTCGCGATCGAGTTGATCGCAGGTCAAACCTATACCTTCGACATGACCGGCGACACTCTGTCCGATCCATATCTCTACCTTTACAACAACAATGGCCTTGTTGTGGCGGCCGATGATGACGGGGGTGAAGGGCGCGACGCCAGCCTGATATTCACCGCAGCCCGGACCGGTACCTTCTACCTGTCGGCGGAAGCGTTCCTCTCGAGCCAAACCGGCACATATACCCTGTCGGCCTCCGGGCAGAACGCAAACCGCGATGACTTCTCGGCTAACCCAGGTACATCCGGCGTTATCGATGCAGTTGCAGGGCAAGTCGTCGGATCGCTTGAAATCGCGGGCGACCGGGACTGGTTTAGGGTCGATCTCGAGGCAGGCAGCGACTATGATTTCGGGCTCGAGGGCAGTGGTTCGGTCACGTCTTTGCGCGATCCCTATCTCTATCTATATGACAGCCAAGGCAGTCTTTTGGCCTCGAATGATGACGGTGGCGGCGGTCTGAATTCGCTTCTCAGCTATTCTGCAAACAGCACGCAAACCTACTATCTCGAGGCGGCCGCCTTTGGCGATGCGAGTTCGGGAGACTACGCACTGAGTGCTGTCCGCACCAGTGGCAGTGGCAACACGGGCGGGGATGTCCCGGGCAATCCAATGAGTACGGTCAATATCTCTCCGGGGCAAACCATCATCGGCGCAATCGATGCACCCGGAGACACCGACTGGTACGGGGTCAACGTCGTTGCGGGTCAAACCTACCAATTCAGCCTGACACCCAGCGGCGGCAATCCGATTGCAGACCCTTACCTGACGTTGTGGGATGGGCAGGGCACGTTCATCACGTTGAACGACGATTTTGACGGGCTGAACTCCTTCATCGAATTTACCGCATTCCAGACAGGGCGGGTCTTTATCGCTGCAGAGGTCTTTGATTTGTCGGCTGATACAGGGACGTATGCACTCAGCCTTACAACCCCCTTCAGCTCTCCATTGGACGTGGCGGGTGATCCATCGACCACAGCGACATTGTCAGAAGGCCAGATCATCCAAGGCGTCATTGATCAGCCCGGTGACCTTGATTGGTATGCTGTCGATCTTACCGCAGGGGTATTCTATCAGTTCGCCCTCGTACGCGGCGAAACCAACCCGATCGATGACCCGTTCCTCGTGCTTTATGATGTCAATGGGCAGGTGCTGGCCTTCGACGACGATTCAGCCGGGGATCGTGAATCGCTTATCCAGTACACCGCGAACACCTCGGAACGTGCCTATATCTCGGCGGAAGCTTACGATCTGGACACAGACAGCGGCAGCTACATCCTTGTAATGGATAGCTCCGAATTCACGAACACAGGTGTGTCAGAAATCTACGACAACTATTTTGGTTAGTGTTTTTTGCGTCCTGCACCGCTTAAATTTGTCGAGTTTTGTTCACCACTAATGCCTCCAGTCTAAACTGTGCCGAGCCCTGCCCAGCGATCTGGCAAAACAAGGTCATGAATCCCAGCACGATGGCTCTGATGCCGCGCAGTCTGGTGTGGTCTCACCGCAGCGGTGGTGAGGGTCGGTCGCATGCTAGCGCACGGCCGCCCTCGCAGCTGGCATCGCGGTTCTCGTCTGGTTGGTCCTGCGCCGCGGCCGTCGCGACGCTCGGGCCAAAGAGACCCTCCGTCGCGCCAACATCCGCATTACCGCCCTGAAAATCGCACGGGATATCCACCATGATCTGCAAGACGCGGATCGCGATGATCTTCAGCGCCGCGCTGACCGCTGAATGCGCGGCTGAGCCAAGCAGCCAGTCCGACGCGTGTGACTGGGCGCAGCCCATTCGACCATCGCGGGCGGATGTGTTGACCAAGGGAACGCTGGCGCAGATCGTCGCGCATAATAAGACGGGGGAAGTGCTATGTGGGTGGCGATCCAAAAAAGAATTCGATCAAACCCAGCCGTCTATTTTTGGGACTGTTGCTAAAATCGCTAGCGCACCTCCTTAACAATTGCCATCAGCTCCGAATAGCTGGTCACCACATCGTATTTGACGCTGTTGTCATTAATCCGTCGGCCGATTTCGTCAAAGAACTTTCGTGCACATTTGATCTTGGTCTGCTCCAGTTCACGCATCTTCATCGAGGGCAGATCAGACTTGGTTTCCGCAACGAAGTAGAGGTGCTTGATACCGCCTTCTTTGAAGGCAATCGCCCAATCGGGGTTGTAGTCCCCAACCGGTGTCGGGATCAGGAATCCACGTGGCAGTTTGGAGTAAACGACAACCTCTGCGCTCGTGTCGAGATCCCTGACAAAGTCGCGCTCTACCTGTGAATCAACGATCGCATAATCATAGACGTGGTTCTTCAGTTTTTCGGTCGCTTTCTTGAAATCGTTGCCCGTTTCGCCCGCAGTGAACAGCTCGGAATCATAACGTTCTTCAACCTCATCGTAAGTAAGCTTTTCAATGATCGCCGTCGCTTTTTGCTCTTGGATCAAGTGTGAGGCATCAGCGATGAACTGTTCGGGGTTCTTGGCAAACTCACCGAATTTTACTGGCTGGATCCCGGCCAGGATTTCACCCACGGTCTTGCGGGTCAGATCAGTATTCTGGGCGATTGAGCCAATGACGTCGTATGACACGCGAGAATGCGCGCTCTTGCCACTCTCGGATCGAATTTTCCCCTGCACGAAGGCACTGCCAGCCCGAAGGCTCTCATCGGTCACGTCATCGGACAAAGCACCCTCTGTGACGAGGTATTGCAGCGGCGCAACCTGCAGATCGCTTTCCAATCGATCAATACAGCTTTTGATCAGTGCGGTGCTGTCGAACTCAACCTGATAGACGGCCTTGCGGTTTATCCGGCGCCAAAGCTCTTGAAATTCCTTGCGTTGGAAATTTTCATTCAGCCGGTTTCTTTTCGGAGTGCGCCCGTCGCTGAACATGTCGTCGATGGCCCTGCCATTGAAGACGGTGTCGATCAGCGCGAAGACGGCATCGCGATGGGCTTCCAGTTCTTCGGGAAGCTCTGCCAGTTCCTCCGACTTTCGGGCCTCGTGATAGGCGGCGGTGATGTGTCCATCTTCATCCACATAATCGCTCTTGATCAGGAAGCGCTCCAACTTCTTGGCAAGCGATTTGTCCAAGACCAGCTCCAGATCGCCGGTTTTCAACGTCTTGCCATCGAAGTAATCGGCATCCGCCTGCTTCGGCCGGGCCGACAGGTTCTCGACGATCTCCTTCTGCAGGGCGGTCACGAACCCCCTGTAGCTTTCCGATGCGACCACGGTTAGCACGTTGATATCATGCACGGTCACCGGATGATCCATCCGCTCACCATTGCGATTGACCGCGATCCGCAGACCACGCCCAACCTCCTGGCGTCGTGAGATCGTGTTCTGGCTCTCATTGTGCTTCAGCATGCACATCACGAAAACATTGGGGTTGTCCCAACCTTCACGCAGGGCTGAGTGGGAAAAGATGAATCTCGTGGGTTCCTCGAAGGACAGCAACCGCTCCTTGTCCTTCAGGATCAGATCGTAATCACTGGGTTCGGTCGATTGTCCTGCCAGCTCTCCACGCGCCGCGGCCTTGGGGTCCGTCATCCGCCCCTTCTTGTCGATTGAGAAATAACCGCGATGGGTCTTGCCTACCTCGATTCCGGCCAGATAGTCGCGATACTCCACATTCTCCAGCGGCAACTCAGCCAGAAGTGCTTCGACGGCCTGAGCGTATTCCTCTTCGAACACTCGGGCATATTCGCCCTGCTCGTCAGCCTGGTCGTAGTCGCGATACTTCACCACCTCGTCGATGAAGAACAGCGACAGCACTTTGATCCCGCGTGCGAACAACACCTGCTCACGTTCCAGATGGGCGGAGATCGTCTCGCGGATCTGTATCCGCCGGATGTCGCGTTCCGTCACATCGCCCGACGCTTCACCTGCGTGCAGCACATCACCATTGGTGAAATGCACCGTGTCATCGCGGGCGTCGATATTGCTGACGACGAAATCCTTGTAGACCTCCAACCCCTTGGACAGATCGAACAGGTTGCGTCCCTGTTCCAGCTTGCGGGCAACACGTTTGATCCCGCTCTGCATCTTGACCTCGATATCGACCCACGCGATTGGCGCGGCCTTGGAAGTCTCGATCCGGTGCAGGAACAGATACGGGTTCGTCCCGCTCAGGCCCTTGGTTTCCACACCGCGCACCTTGATCATCTTGACCAGCTTCCTATTGAAGGCATCCACGGCGTCCAAGCGATGCACCTTGTTGTGGACGGTCCGGTGCGTGGCCGAATAGCGCAGGATGAATAGCGGGTTGAACAGCGGCAAACTCTTTTGTGTGGCCGGTCCTTCCATTTTCTGCGGCTCGTCGAGGATCAGGATGGGGCGGTTCTTGGCGATAACGTCAATCGGGCGGCGCGACTGGAAATCATCCAGTTCGTCGTAAATCCTCCGGTTGTCGGCACCAGTGGCGGCGAACGCCTGAACGTTGATCACCATCACGTTGATCCCTGCGTCTGACGAAAAGCTTTCAAGCTCGTGGAGCCGCTTTGAGTTATAGACGAAGGCCCGCACCTTCTTGCCGTATTCCTGTTGGAAATGCTCGGCCGTCATCTTGATCGACTTGGCCACCCCTTCGCGGATCGCCACGCTTGGCACCATGATGATGAACTTCGACCAGCCATAGCGCTTGTGCATCTCGAACATGGTCTTGATGTAGACATAGGTCTTGCCCGTGCCCGTCTCCATCTCGACGTCCAAGTTGATCTGCGCGCCGGGCTTGTAGCTGGCGGGCTTCTTCCTGCCCTTGTCATCGGTGTAATGCGTCAGGCTGTCTGACAGGGGCAACAAGGCGGCGCGCTGCACCTTTTGGATATTCCCGAGAATGACCTCTTCGGGCAGCTTGATGGGAGCGTTGCCGAAACCGTCCACCTCCATCTTGGCCTGTCGGTCTGCGCCGGGGTCGATGGTGTATTTCAGAACATCCTGCCGGGGCTGTCCCTCAAAGCAGTCGACAACCGCATCGACGGCATGGGTCTGATAGGGTTGCGACTTGAACTTGATCTTCATCTCAGATCGCCTTCACGTCGGTGTCGGGCGACAGGGATTTGAAGATTTGTTTCACGTTGATCTTGGTCGCATCGTCCGAGAAGCCTGTGTCCTTGAACACCACGCGCAGCGGTTTGCGGGTGGCGAGGGTTTTGACGAGGGTTTCATCCACACCATTGTCAAAGCACGCAATCAGGGCGGTGTCGGCGACGGTGAAGACAGTCTTGCCGTCAACGCTCTCGCGGGTGATGGGCAGGGTCAGGTCAACGCCCCAGTCAAGCAGCACCTGAAACAGCAGGTCCTCGGGGCTGCGATCCGGTTTGATGTTGTCCACGCGGGTCAGCAGGTCGGCCTGTGTTGTGGCGTCGGGGGTGTAATAGACATCGGCCATGTTCGAGCTGTCGATTTTCAGCACGCGAAAGCCCACATCGCGGTTCCAGTCGGGGTGACACTCCCCTTCAAGGATTTTCGCCCCAGCGCGACGAATACGTTCTTTGGAGATTTCCGAGATTAGTGGTTTCATGTTGACCGCTTCACAAAACTGTAGTGCTTCCTTCCCGTCTTTGCTCGATGGTTCAATTTTTTCAGGATACTGAATTGAAATGAACTTTCGACAACCACCCTCATTTCTACCAAGTTCAAAGAGGGCATGGGCGAGCGTAGACGATCCAGCAAACAGATCAATACAAACGTCATCTTCACTGGATGTAAACGAGATAAGCCTTTCTATTAGAAGAAGCGGCTTAGGGTTAGAAAACACCTTTTTTCCTTCAGGAAAAAGAGCTTTAAGATCATATGGACCAGTTCGGCCATCGAGGTCAAAAACACTTGAAAGTTTGTCAGAGAATTCACGAGCATAAACCTTGAGTTCAATGATCTTAGTTTCATCCTCACCGAACAATATTCTCTTTTCGTTTAAGAGTCTGTCCATTGTATCCTTTGGAAAACGATACCCCATTAGCGGCTCTTTGCAGGGCTTTTTCGTCTCGGGATGCATCACATCATACCGATAACCTTCTTTTCCGGGGTTATGGACACTTTGGCTGCCAGTATAAACTCCATCACGATCAATATACTTGTATCGATCAAGTGGACCTAATTGCGCTTTATTTGCGCGAAACCAATCAGTGTAGGCTCTCTGAAGATCATCAGAGTCACTGTGCAATGCGATAAGCTCATCACCAATTTGGCCTAAGACTTCCTTGATTGCAGAAACCGAACTGCGCCAAACACCTTCAAGTTCTTGCTTGTTTTTGGCAAAAACGTGGATACTCTCATGCTCAATAGCAATATTTGTTGGGTTATTGTCCGTAGCATTTTTCCAAATGACAGTCCCTACGAAATTTTGTTCACCAAAAATTTCATAGCACATTTGCAATGCATTGGCCGTTTCAGAGTCATCGATAGAAATTAAAACTACACCATTTTGTGCCAATAGATTTTTTCCAACCTTTAACCTCTGATACATCATAGACAACCAGTCAGAGTGAAACCGACCGTTCGCTTCCGTATTGGCGACGAGATGATTTCCTTTTTCGTCTGCCTGCTTGCTTGAAGTCAAATACTCGTAAGTATTACCGACAAAATCATCACGATAAACAAGGTTATCGCCCTTCTTTCGATTATAGGGCGGGTCGATATAGACCATCTTGACCTTGTCCAGATAAGTCTCTTGCAGCAGCTTGAGCGCCTCAAGGTTGTCGCCCTCGATGAACAGGTTGCGGGTGGTGTCGAAATCCACCGACTCCGCCCTCACGGGCCGAAGGGTTTTGGCAATCGGCGAATTGGCCGTGATCAGCGCCTGCCGCTTGCCCGGCCAGTCCAGATGATACCGCTCTTGCGGCCCCTCCACGATGCTGTCGGACAGCTCCTGCCGCAGCAGGTCAAAATCCACCGCGCGGCGCAGCGTGCCGTCCGGCCCCCTGCTTTCCGTCACACAACCCGGAAAAAGCGCCGCGATCCGCTCCACATTCTGCGCGGTCAGGTCGGGGCTGTGCATTTTCAG
This sequence comes from Pelagibaca sp., assembly GCA_041725935.1. Taxonomy (GTDB): domain Bacteria; phylum Pseudomonadota; class Alphaproteobacteria; order Rhodobacterales; family Rhodobacteraceae; genus Marivita. Next base: position 12,265 of record JBGRQD010000020.1, on the reverse strand, counting down.
CTTTTCAATCTCGTCATTCATGGTTTTCCCCCGCCCGCTTTATCCGGGTCTTTCATATGGTCAAAGGCCGCCTGTGCCTCGGCCAGTTGGCCGTGCAGGGTCACCTTGATATTAAACTGGCTTTCGCGTTTCAGCTTGGATTGAAGCTGCGCAATCTCACGCTCTTTTGCCCTGATTGCCGCCAGTCGTGCAAGGCGGCTCTCCACATCCTCGCCCGGCACCGGTGCGACCGGCATCAGCGCGGACAGCATCCGCTCATACAGCACGCCCATGTTGACCGCCACCGGCAAGGGCGCGCGGGGGGCGTCACGCGCGGTCCACTCCCCCCGTAAGGGATCGGACAGCACCCATTTGCCGCGCTCGGCTTCGGACGGCCGTTTGTAGGCGGCAGCGGGTTGGATGCGGTCCCCGGCCACCAGCTCGAACATCAGCGGGAAGGGAATGGCGCGGTCCATGGCGCGGAGGATGTCGTCGTGCAGCGCGTCGCCCTTGAGCGTGACGCGGAACACCTGAATTTCCGGCACGGCGGTTGTGGCGGGCAGGTTCAGCGTCTCAGAGGCGAGCTTGTGCGCCCATGTGATCTGATCCACCTCGCGCACAAACCGGTCCCGCAGTGCCGTGCTGGCGGCGGCCCCGTCATAGATGCGGGTCTTGGGGATCACGCGTTTCAGCGCGGTCTGGGGTGGGTATTGATACAGCGTCATGGGTCGCGCACCACGATGAAGGCGATCAGTTCGAAATCCTCCAGCCCCGCGATTGTCTGGGTCAGTGCCGTGGTATGCCCGCCCGAGAACAGGCTGTCGATGTCGCGCTCTTCCTTGACCTCGATCATCGAGCGGATCGCGTCGTTCAGCAGGTTTGAGTAGGTCCCCATCCTGCGCCCGTCCTGCGTTTCCGCGTTGAAGGCGGTGCAAAGGTCGCGAAATGGAATGGTGTTTCCCTTGCAGCCCGACCGGATCAGATCGAGCAGGCGTTTGACCTGCGTCTGGTCCGCGATGATCTGACCGTCCTGACCGATGTAGATCAGGTAATAGGGATGCAGGCGGTTCTGCTGGTTGACGTTCACGCTGTCATGGATGTTGCGCAGCGTGAAGATCACACCAGGGTGCAGGCCGCGCTTGGGGTCGGACGGGATGACCGTGTGCAGCCCGTGCGGCATGCGCCGCAGGTCGTCATGGGTCTTCAGGTAGTTGAGCAGGTCCATGCGGAAGTCGTTCAGCCCAAGGTCGGTGATGGAAATGCCGGTCTTCACGTCCTCCAGCTCGATCACCTCGTTCTGGAGGCGCCGAAGCTGGTCCTTGCGGTAGGCCACGTCCGAGCTTTTGGAGGTCAGCACGTTATCCTCACCGGTGCCCGCCATGTCGACGATGTGCATCCGGTTCTCGACCCGCTCCTTGAGGTTGATGTATTCGTCCAGGCTGATGTCGGGCCAGTAGTTGGACAGCTGGATCTGGGTGTTGGGCGAGCCGATCCTGTCGATCCGGCCAAAGCGCTGGACGATGCGGACAGGGTTCCAGTGGATGTCATAGTTGATCAGGTAGTCACAGTCCTGAAGGTTCTGCCCCTCGGATATGCAGTCAGTGCCGATCAGGATGTCCAGCTCAGCCGGATCATCGGGCATGATCTTGTCCTTCTCCTTGGCGCGGGGGGCAAAGAGCGTGAGGACGGACTGAAAGTCATAGAATTTCTTGAGCGTTGTGCGCGGATTGCCCGACCCGGTGACAATGCCGCTGTGAATGCTTTGTGCCTCAGCGAAATGCGGTGCGAGCTGGTCGAACAGGTAATTCGCGGTATCGGCATAGGCGGTGAAGACGACCACCTTGCGATTGCCGGCGTTCAGCGGGTTGGCCATCTTGCCCGCGATCTCGGCGATCAGATGCTGAAGCTTCGCATCGTCGGCGGGCGTGACCTTCTCCATCTCGGCAATCAGGCCGTCGATGATGATCTTGTCGACCGACAACTCCTGCTTCCAGGCCGTGATGTCCATATCGGCCAGGTCGATCTTGATCTTCTTGCCGACCGAGAAATCCGCGAAGTCGTCGTCCTCGTCCGCAACGGCCTCCAGGTCGATATCCAGATCCCCGACAGTCGCTGCTCCTCCCGCGGCCTCGAACTGGGCAATGCCATCAAGCGTCCGGCCGATATTGCCAGACAGCGCGCCAAGGGTCTTGCGGAATGCATGGACTGAGCTTTCCAACCGCTTGAGCAGGTTGGTTGTCATCAGGGCTTGCAGACTCTTCTCGCGATCGGCCTGTTTCAGCGTGCCTTTGCCGCCCTCCGTCTTGGTGTCATAGAGGTCTTCGTATTTCTTCAAACGACTGGGCTGGATGTAGTTGACCGGTGCATAGACGGCCATTTTCAGGTCGCTCAGCTGGGCGAAGATTTCGTTGAACCCGATGACATCCTCACGATGCGTGATCGGCAGATGGTGTGACAATGGCCGCAGTCGCGTAGGGAACTTGCCGATGTCCGCGGTGTCGTAGAAGGTTTCGATATGCTTGCGGGAGCGCGCGATCGTCACTGCGTCAAGCAGCTCAAAGAAATCAAAGTCCAATGCCCGTAGGATGGAGGCCGGTGTCCTTTGATCCGGTGGTAAGTTGGACCACACGTTGAACGCGGTCTGCGCGCGGCGGAATATCTCTTCCACGCTGGTCTTGGTCTTGAGATTCTTGCTCAGCGCGTCTGAGTGCCCTTCGTAGGCGAGGGCCAACTGGTTCCTTAGATCTGTGAAACGGTTATTGACCGGCGTTGCCGACAACATCAGGACCTTGGTCTTGACCCCGGCCTTGATTACCTGGTTCATCAGACGTTGGTAACGGGTCTCGCGGTCCTTGTAGACATCGTTGTTCCGGAAGTTGTGGGACTCGTCGATGACCACCAGATCGTAATTGCCCCAGTTCACACGATCGAGCCGCATCCCGAATGACTCGCCAGACGTTCGTGAAAGGTCCGTATGGCACAATACGTCGTATCGGAACCGGTCCTTGGCGAATATGTTGGTGGTCAGGTTTGCGTTATAATTGCGCCAGTTGTCGGCCAACTTTTTCGGGCACAGGACCAGGACGTCCTTGTTGCGCAGTTCGTAATACTTCACCACCGCCAGAGCGGTGAAGGTTTTGCCCAGTCCCACACTGTCGGCCAGAATGCACCCGTTATAAGTTTCCAGCTTGTTGATCACGCCAACGGCGGCATCGCGCTGGAAATTGAACAGCTTCTGCCAAACAAGACTTTCAAGATAACCGGTTCGATCCTTGGGCAGCACATCCTCATTGATCTCGCTCAGGAAGTCGCTGAATAGGTTGAACAGGATCATGAAGTAGACTCGCTCGGCGGGGTTCTCCTGATACACGGACTCGATGTGCTCGAGGACTTCGGCCGTGACATCCCGCAGCTTTTCCTCGTCATGCCAGATCTGGTCAAAGAGGTTCAGGTAGGTCTGCGCGAACTGCGGCTCATCCATGACCTGGGTATAGCTTGAGACCGCATCCCCACGCTGATACCCGAGGTCAACAGCGGTAAACCCGGCGAGCGGCATATAAGCAACTGCAGAATCCGGCCTCTGAACGTGAGCGAATTGCTGCATTGGTGAGGCTGTCGTATTAGACTTAAAATGTGCCTTTTTCTTGATCCAGGCTGCACATTCGCGCGCGACAGCTCTTTGGGTCATCTTGTTGCGTAGCTGGATTTCAAATTCACCACCGGTCACCGAGCTTACTTTTTGAGCGCTGGGAATGAAAAATTTGCGCTGCTCCTTCTTGATCCGATCAATCACTCCATCAGCGACAAATGTCGGCGAGGTGAATATAAACTGCAACTCATTTAACTGGTTAAGTTCTGATTTGAGCGCATCGTAAGCGTAGATCGAGAAGCAAGCCGCAGCTATCCGACACTTTTCTGCTTCGGTCAGTTCCTGCTTTAGGTCGTTGCCAAGAAGGTTTGTAGCATTGTCCACAATTCGCACTGATTTACCTACGGCCACTGCTAGCTTTGAGATGCCCAATTCTCACATGTGCATCGGGAACATCATCGAGCACATGAAGATAAATCTGCATGGTAGCCCAGGCCCCGTGGACTGATTCCTCGAAACAGCAAGGGCGAAGTTAAAGGCAACTCTAACCGAAGCACAATGTCAATTCCTCTAGCGTAAATGTCCCTCATCCGACATTTGGGCGCGGTTCGATGTCCACCCCCCCAATGTTAAATGTTTTTGTCGACGAACAGCGTCAGCCAACTGCCCTAATGGAATACTCAGGCGTTCCGTCCCAGACTAAATTTCAAGAGGCGCCTGGGCGCACGTTTTGAATGGCGCGCAGCTCGAAGTACAACAGACAGTTTCCGCCAGGTATACGTGCCGATCCGCATGTAGATTTCCGGCAGTCGTGACCCTAAAGAGGATTTTGAGAGGAGCGATGGCGTGCAGAAATCAACACAAGGGCGTCACATGCAGATCGGGCTGTTTCGTTCAAAGGCTCGGCGTGCCGACAGGTGCGTCAGAGGGTTGAACCACCCGGCCGGTCGACAGACATTGGCGCCCACGCCTGCTGTGGCAAGTGATCTGGTCGGTGTGGCCAGCGTGATCGACGCTGATCTCGAAATCCGCGGGGTCCTCATCCGCTTGCACGGCATAGATGCCCCCGAGAGCCGGCAATCGTGCATGCGCGCATTTGGCGCTCAGTGGCGCTGCGGGCAACAGGCAGCTCTCGCCCTGTCCGACCGGATTGGTCGCCGCACGATCAACTGCTCGGTGCGCAACGTGGACCGCTACGATCGTGCAATCGCTGTCTGCAGGCAGGGCAACCAAGATTTGAACCGCTGGCTGGTCAGCGAAGGATGGGCTGCCGCTTATCGTCGATATTCTCGCGATTACATAGAAGCAGAGACCGCAGCCCGCAGCGCTGGGCGCAATATTTGGTCCGGGCAATTTGTGGTGCCGTGGGATTGGCGACGCGGACAGCGGCTTCCATGACGTCATCGGCCGAGAGCATGACCGAGGTTCTCGCTGGCTTGGTGGAACGGGTGACCTTCCACAGTCAGGAGAGCGGCTTCTGTGTGCTTCGGGTGAAGGCGCGCGGGCACCGGGACCTGGTAACCACGGTCGGGCACGCGGCGATGATTTCTGCAGGCGAGTGGATCACTGCCTCGGGTGTCTGGATCAATGACCGCAATCACGGTCTGCAATTCAAAGCTCACTTTCTCAAGACCCATGAGCCCTCGACAGTCGAAGGCATCGAGAAATACCTGGGCTCTGGGATGATCCGTGGCATCGGGCCAGTCTATGCCAAGCGGCTGGTCAAGGCGTTCGGCAAGGATGTGTTCGACATCATCGAGGCAGCGCCCGAGCGACTGCGCGAAGTCACTGGCATTGGCCCGATGCGCGCGGCCAAGATCACGGCCGGCTGGGCGGATCAGAAGGTAATCCGCGAGATCATGGTCTTCCTGCACCAACACGGCGTGGGAACAGCGCGCGCTGTTCGTATTTTCAAGACATACGGTACAGATGCCGTCCAGGTGATGAGTGAGAATCCCTACAGACTGGCCAAAGACATCCGGGGCATTGGGTTTCGGACAGCCGATCTGATTGCCGAAAAGCTGGGCATCGAGAAGACGGCGATGATCCGTGTGCGGGCGGGGATTTCGTTCGCGTTGAGTGAAGCCATGGGGGATGGCCACTGCGGCCTCCCGCGGGCGGAGCTGATCGGTCTTGCGGGCAAGCTGCTCGAAGTCGAGGCTCCCCTGATCGACAGCGCTTTGCAAGAGGAACTGGCCGAGGAAACCGTCACTGCCGATCGCGTGGGAGATGCAGACTGCATTTTTTTGACGGGACTTTATCTCGCGGAGCGCGGGATCGCCGCGCATGTGAAGCGCATCGATGCGGGCGCCCTGCCCTGGCCCGCGATCGATGCGGACAAGGCCCTGCCATGGATCGAGCAGAAGACGAGCCTCACGCTTGCAGCCAGCCAGGCCGAGGCAATCCGCCTGGCACTGCGTTCAAAGCTCACGGTGATCACCGGCGGTCCCGGGGTGGGCAAGACCACCATCGTGAACTCGATCCTGCGCATTCTGGCTGCCAAGGGCGTGAAGCTGCTGCTCTGTGCGCCCACCGGCCGCGCAGCCAAGCGGATGACCGAAGCCACCAGCATGGAGGCCAAGACCATCCACCGGCTGCTGGAGTTCGACCCCAAGGCCTTCGGCTTCAAGCGCAACGACGAAAACCCTCTGGACTGCGATTTGCTGGTCGTTGACGAGAGCTCGATGGTCGATGTGCTGCTGATGCAATCGCTTCTGAAAGCCGTGCCCGGCAATGCAGCGCTTCTGATCGTCGGCGACATTGACCAGTTGCCCTCCGTGGGGCCAGGCCAAGTCCTGGCCGACATCATCGGCTCTGGCGCAGTTCCCGTGGTTCGGCTCACAGAGGTGTTCCGCCAGGCGGCCCAAAGCAAAATCATCACAACAGCCCATGCCATCAATGCCGGGCACATGCCCGATCTCGGCAAGCCCGATGGCGAGGCGGATTTCTATTTCGTTCCCGCTGCGGATCCGGAGCAGGCCGTGCCACGGATCGTAGAATTGGTTGCCAAGCGTATCCCGCAGAGGTTCGGGTTCGATCCAATCAAGGACATCCAAGTCCTCTGCCCGATGAACCGCGGCGGGGTCGGCGCGCGATCCCTCAATGTCGAGCTTCAGGCCGCGCTGAACCCGGCCGGGGAGAAGAAGGTTGAGCGCTTCGGTTGGAGCTTCGCGCCAGGCGACAAGGTGATGCAGATCGAGAACGATTACGACAAGGACGTCTACAACGGTGACATCGGCATGATCGAAGACGTCGACCTCGACGACGGTGAGGTTGTCGTGAACTTCGATGGCCGCACGGTGAGCTTCCTCTTTGGCGAACTCGACACGCTGGTCCCCGCCTATGCAGCCACGATTCACAAAAGCCAGGGGTCGGAATACCCCGCCGTGGTCATCCCAGTCATGACCCAGCATTACGCGATGCTGCAACGCAACCTGATCTACACCGGGGTTACACGGGGCAAAAAGTTGGTGGTGTTGGTCGGGCAGAAGAAGGCTGTGGCCATTGCGGTAAAAAATGTGGCGGGGCGCCAAAGATGGTCAAAACTGAATGAATGGTTGGCTGACAAGCCGCCGATAGGCGTCAAAACAGTGTAATGTCCGAATATGGGGTTGACGCTTGCTCTCACACCCGTCCCGGCCTTGAATGTTTCAGATCAACTCCACGAGGTACGGCCGGACCCCTGGGGAATCCGACCGATTAATGGTGGCTCACTTCCCTGGTGTGGCGGCACACCCGATAGCGAGAAGTTCAGACAGCTGCTGATGTCTTTTTTGCAGCGATTTCAAAGTCTGCGGCTGTTTTTTTGAGGGCAGTCGCCGCTTCTCCCGAGAAGTCCTTGCTGGCACCCATGATGAGGTCGAAGGTCTCCATCTGGAGTTTTTTGGCAATCTCTGCGAAGGTAGCCATGTTCTCGGTAGCAACTTCTGCTTGAGCGGATAGGAAATCGCTCATCGAATGCGCATAATCGGCTGGTTCTGCTTTGGCCTTCGACATCTCAGCCAGTTTCGCCAGCGTGTCCTTGGTCCATTTTGTAGAAATTTCAGCGGACTTGTCTGCCGCTTCGATGGCAACGTGAGACAGTTTTTCGGTCAGGGCCAGCGAGTTCTTGTAAGCACCTTCCATTGATTTGGTGTCGACCGGGAACGCGTCCATCATCTCCTTGAGGGTCGCCGTCATGTCTGTCGATATGTTCATTGTAGTGCATCCTTCTTTGCTCTGCGGGCCCATCCCGCTGTCGGTTGGTGATGGTCGATGCCTATTTGCTGCACCGCAGCATTGCAAGGAATTTCTGCGGTGCAGCATGTTCGTGACTTGGGAAATCGTCCCGTCCTGTCTGTCTATGTATCGTGCAATCACCATAGAAACTGACAATTTCACGTGCTCGGCAGTCCTACCGGCGAAACAATCATTGGCCGAGCTATTGAACCCAGACTTCGACCCTGCGGTTTACTTGCCTCCCCCAACTGGTGGCATCGCACGCCATCGGCAGCGCTTCACCGAAGCTGGCTGTCGACATCAGCACTTTCGGTAAATCCGCGGCGCTGACCGCGGCTTCGACGGCGTTTTTCACGATCTGGGCACGCCGCTGAGAGATGCGTAGATTTCCGTCAGCTGGACCTTCACCATCCGAGAAGCCCACGAACATCAATTGTCGCCCATCGTATACCCCGGCTTTGATCGCATGCGCCAAGTGTTGAACGTTTGACCGGGATTGCGCATCCAGCCGTGTTGAGCCAGCTTCGAAGCGAAACGACGTGGACAAACGCTGCGATGGAGCCAATTTTTCGACCATCTGTTTGAGAGTGGCCAAATCTTCCTCCGCCTCTAGAACGCGGATGGCGTTGGCGAAGCGGTCTCCTTGCGCATTCAAATCGATCTCCTCAGGCGCTTGGTCCACAAAGCCGGCACGACGCTTGATGATCTGAGCAGAAGCACTTCTGGTATAGGATAAAAAATCTCGCGCCAACTTTGGCAGGCGCCGGGCTGGAATATAGAGAAACAATGGGGCGGTTAGTGGATAATCTTCGGTCTTGATCGTCAAGCGATTGGCGCGCAGTTCAAAGCCGCAGGGCCCGGTCAGCGCCAGAGGCTTGCTGCTTCCGATATCGGAATAACTCACCACGCCAATTGCCCATTGATCTTGTGTCACCGCTTGCGCCAAACCCATGCTGGTGGCATGTCGGGTAACACCTTCGATCATTGAATAACCGGCCTCCCGCATAATCCGGTCCTCGATCGCCTGCGCGATCCCGGAGTGGTCATCGTGCATATGGATCGAGATTGGCGCATCCGGCCCACCAAAGTCTCGCCAATTGTCGATTTCTCCCCCAAGGATGCGGGTTAAGTCCAAAACTGAAACGGCCGAGACTGAATTTTTGGGCGACACAATTGCTGTCAACGCGTCCAAAGCCAGCACATGGCTGCGGTTCACGTCATCCAATTGCCCCAAACCGACTTCGGCCGCCAAGGCCAATTCACGTTTACGGATTTCACGTACAGCCATTACCAAATCAGCTTCATCGGCAAGCAAATCCGCGAAACCCTCATCAGTGTTCGTCACTCGAAACCGGAATCGCCCCACGGGCGTATCTGTCGCAGCCCTCGAAAGCACATACTCGAAATGGTTTTCGTCTATCTTGAGACGCTCCGCCTTCATCCCGGAATGCATGGCAAAGCCTTCCACCAAGGCCGGCATCAGCAGATCGCCAATGTTGCGAGAGCCCGATATTGAAACTTCCGCCACATACGGCGTCAAAGAAGGGCACCCCGGCCCATCACAAAGAACGCCGGACCCGTCGACCGTCAATTCGCCATATTGTGTGTCGACCCGATAATAGTTTCCGTCAAAGCCCAAGAGCGTACCGGATACTTCCATCGAGCCCACACGGGACCTCAACGTGACGTGCTCCGCGCAGAGCGCTGCAACATCCAAAAAAAGGAGTGGAGCGGCCAAAAGGCACGAAAAGACGGGTTTCATCTAACGAAAGGCCTTTCGAGCATCCACCTGCGCCACGTCGGTCGTCACTTCTTCGACAAGATTTCTCATTGGTTCAAAAGGTCCTTCAGCGTCGCATACCGGTAACTTTGCTGTCAGTAAGGAGAGAATCGGCTTTCGATACCACTACAGCCTCCCTGCTGTTCGCAGAGCGTTATTTTCGACTGCTTCAGCCGTTTGCGTGACATAACCTGCAGAGGCACCTGGCAGTCCCGCCACTGCGGCTGTGACCTTCACTTTGTTGGCCACCATCGCGTCGACGATCTGCTGCACGCGGTTTTTGACATCGGTGGGACGATATCCAATTTCACGTGCAATGGCCTCCCAGTGACGGCCAGAGACTGTGTCCGGGCGTCGCTTCTTGCCATCGATAAACTGGGCATAGGTCTTCACGACATGGGGCCAGGACAGAACCGTCGACACATCATAAATGGGCGCAAGGCGCGGCGCGGCCCCCACCGGCAGGATCAAGGAATAGTTCTTCGCATGCGCGTCGGTGTTGGCGACGAGGATGTTTAAGATCACCTGATCGAGTAGCGCCAGCGCATCTGTCGCGCTGACATGGCGACCGGTTGCCAGCAGGGTTTTCAGATCGAGCCCAGGAAGCGTGCCTCGCTCATACTTGCGCCCGGGAGGTAAGCCATTGGCCTGGGCAAAATCCTCTTGATGCAGGCGCACGAGCTTACCGTTCCGCCCTAGCCTGCGATCATAACGCAGAACAGCGATTGCAGTTCGCTTAGACGACTGGAGGATCGTAGACTGCGCAGCCTCGATACCGATCGCCTGCGCCATGCGCAGACACCAGACTTCGTTTTCGGTGATGCCGGGAAGGTTGGGATTGTCAGGCTTCACGATCAAGGTGGACGGCGCCCCGTTTAGGGGGATGGCAAGCACGTCTCCCTCCTGCGGGAGGCGCAACACAGGCGCACCGTCCGGGCCGAGCACAGCGAGCGCCGACTTCTTCTGACCACCGGCCAAAGACTGGCGCACGCCCTCCTCACCCACCAGAAAAGGTCGTTGACCGAGATCCTCAAAGTGGCGTTCAAGTGCCAGACGCGGATCGTCCGTGTCGTAAAATGTGGTGAGCGTCGCATAGGTCCACAGCGCCCGATCTGTTGCCGCGCCAAAGGACAGAGCGCCAGCCGTATCCCCCCCGATTTCGGCGAGCACAGCCAGCACGTCGGTTCGATCGAGGCCGAGAGACCGCGTCAGGACCTGGAGTTGTTCTTCCTCCGGCAAGAGGTTCGCCAGCCAAGGGGAGATGACATCAGACGGATAGGGGTCGGCACGGAAAGGCATGGTAACAGACAAGGGGAACGCCCCGGCCGTCTGCAGCCAGCGATCTGCATATCGCAAAGAGAGAGAGCCATCAGCCGCAACGTCGACATGCCCTACAGCCAGGTCATCAAACCAGATAGGGACGGAGGCGGTCACTGATACTCTCCGAGATCATAGCCCCCTGATGGCGCCCGATCGCTGGCCTTGGCCGTGTGAGAACCATCCGCGATGATCGTTGCGAGGGACACTCGCATCGCATCAGCGATCCGGCTGAGTGTCGTCAGCCGTGGATCGCGTTTGCCGGTTTCGATCAAGGACAGCGCAGGTGCACTGATCCCAGTGAGGCGAGCCAACTGCTCGAGGCTCAAGCCCTGCACCGCCCGGGTCTCGCGGATACGGCGACCAACATCCGCAAGCAGCTTCTTCTCGGCATCATCGACCATACGCGCCACCTTACCCTTATCAGTAAAGATAGCAGCATCACGAGCTGTGCTCAAGGAATCTTATCTTTTACGGTAAAATCGCTACGTCTGGTCAGCACGTAAGGCTTCCCTTATCGAATAAGGTAAGCACATCGGAGCGACCGAACGTTGATTTTGGGAGGGTTGAATGTCGGCGAGTACGCGTGGGACATATGCGAATGCACGCGATTGTGGATGAATGTTGTTTTTCTGGAGCGGTGTTGACGTGGCGTTGACGTAAACTGCCAAAGTGCCTGTGGTATCAGATTACCATCGGGCAAGTTTTTGATTTATTTATGGAATTTGGTTGCGGGGACAGGATTTGAACCTGTGACCTTCAGGTTATGAGCCTGACGAGCTACCGGGCTGCTCCACCCCGCGACAGGGTATCGTTATGAGAGATATTGTATTGAGGCTTACTAGGTTTGGCGGTGACCTACTCTCCCACGACTTGAGTCGCAGTACCATTGGCGCGGTGGCACTTAACGGCCGGGTTCGGAATGGGACCGGGTGTCTTGCTCACGCTATGACCACCAAACCGAGAAAGCCTCAACGACGCACTTTGGATGGGTTGTGTGGCGGGTGTGCTGAGCATGTTTGATGTCAGCTGGGTGCCACACCATCTCAATCTGGGTGCGTCTCGATCAACTTTGTTGTCCAAGCCAAGTGTTATCACTTGATGTTTGTGCTTTTGATCATTGGTCCAGAGTGGTTGGCAGTGTTCTGCCATTCCACGGCGTGGCTACGCGCCTTTTGCGAGCAAAAGGCGCTGCCAGCCACCCGGTGCGTTGCTGTGCAACGCCCCGATTTGGTTATTACTGGATCAAATCAAGCCTATCGGGCCATTAGTACCGGTCAGCTGAACGCATTGCTGCGCTTACACCTCCGGCCTATCGACGTGGTGGTCTACCACGGCCCTCAGGGATACCTTGTTTTGAGGGGGGCTTCCCGCTTAGATGC
>JBGRQD010000019.1:0-70972 GCA_041725935.1 Pelagibaca sp. | reverse complement strand
CGATGCTGCGCTCGGCTTCCTTGATCTTGCTCATGAATGTCGCGCCCCGTCTGGTTTGAAGTTCCATGGCAGGAGATATTGGATATCCTCCTGCATATGCCCATTCAGTATCTTGTCCAGGACATGTTCGAGATAGGCCTGCGGGTTGATGCCGTTCAGTTTGCAGGTGCCGACCAGCGATGCCATGCGGGCCCATGTGACCGCGCCATCGTCATTGCCTGCGAAGAGCGCATTTTTCCTCGTGAGAGGAACCGGTCTGATCGCATTCTCGACAGCGTTCGTATCCATTTCGAGGCGTCCATCGTCCAGGAACCGGGTCAGCCCGTCCCATCGTTTGAGGCCGTATCTGATGTGGCGCGTGAGGTCTGAGCTGGAGGGCAGCATCTCGAGTTGCGCCTCCAGCCACGGGCGCAAGGCGTCCACGATGGGCTTGGAGAGCTTTTGCCTGATGGCGCGCCGGACGTCGGGGTCTTTGCCGCGGATCTCGGTCTCGATCCGGTAGAGCTGCCCGATACGTTCCTTCATCTCGGTGCAAATTGGAGAAGAGGTCGTGCGGCTGTATTCCACGAACCTACGTCGCCAATGGGTCCAGCAGTAGGTGATGCCCCACGGCTGGTTTGTCTTCTTCGGATCACCCAGGGCATCGTATCCGGCATAGCCATCCACGGTCAGGGTGCCGCCCTTGAAGCCGGTGAATATCTTCTTCGCAGTCTCTGCGCTGCGACTTCTCGAGTGCTGGAACACCACGATGGGTGGGTCGCCGCCGCCCCACCCGCGCTGGTCGCGAACCACAGCCCAAAGATAGTCCTTGCGGGTCTTGCCGGTGCGCGGAGCCAGGACAGGTACCGTGGTTTCATCCGCGAAAAGCCGGTCGCTGGCTTTCAGTTCGTCAATCATGGCATCAATGATCGGGGCCAAGTGGAACGCGATGCGCCCGGCCCAATTGGCCAGCATGGTGCGGTCGACCTCAATGCCGTCCCGGCGCCAAATCTCGGCCTGTCTGTAAAACGGAAGATGATCGCAAAACTTCGCGATCACGGAATGGACGGCGAGCCGGTTGGTGCCCAGACCGCGCGGGACCAGAAACTCCGGTGCCGGTGCCTGTGCGTGGGATTTCCCATCACACGTGCGGCACATGTACTTGGGACGCACGGTGACAAGGACGCGGAGCTGGGCGGGCACGACGTCGAGGCGTTGGGTGCGGTCTTCCCCGACCTTCACCATCTCGCCACACCCACATGGGCAGAATGTACTGTCGGGTTCGATCACCTCTTCAACACGTTCGAGATGGTCCGGCAGGTTGCCCTTGTTACGCTTGGCTGAAGAGCGCTTTCGTGAAGCTTTCCCCAGCGCCTTGTCGGCAGCATCGCCCGCCGCTGCCAACTGCCCCTCGGCGACCTCGATGTCTTCTGCGAAGAGGTTGCATTGATCCGGGTCGCCCTTCTCGGAACTCGGCCCGAACCGCGCGTGCCTGGCCGCAGACAGCATACGTTCCAGACGCGCATTCGCCGCCGTAAGCTCGGCATTCGAGCTTTCCAACAAAGCGTTTTGCTCTGTGACACGAGCAAATTCGGCCTCGGTGACAGCAAGACGCCGCTCCAATTCGGCGACATATCCGGGATCGATGGGGGCAGTGGCGGACATGGCTAATCATACATCACCATGCTCGTCCGTACCGCCAAAATCACCGCCATGAGTCACCCTGCCGCAGGCTATCCTGCCAGCTTTGGCTGCCGCCGACGCTCAGCCCGAACCGCCTTCCAGTCCAGTCCTTCAAACAGCGCCGAGAACTGCGCAGGGGTAAGCTTGATCACCCCATCCGCTGGCCGGGGCCACTGGAATTGGCCGCCCTCAAGGTGCTTGTAGACCAATACCAAACCAGTCTGATCCCAGACCAGGATTTTGATCCTGTCAGCCCGTTTCGAACGGAAGACAAACACCGCGCCGCTATAGGGATCGCGCCCCAGAACCGTCTGGATCACGAGCGACAGACCCGCATGCCCCTTGCGAAAATCTACGGGCCGCGTCGCCAGATAGACGTGATACTTGCCGCCCGGCAGGATCATGACGCCGCCCTGAGCGCAGTAATGACGCGGCCAAGGTGCTCGGGATCGAAACCGGTCGGAACCAGCACCCGAACACAATCGATCTCCAGAACAATCGTCCCGGCCGCGTCAGGCGGCATGTGCCCGCCATCCCCACCACCCGCCTCGACGACGACCGGGACCAGACCCAGCATGTCGTCATCCGGCATCGCAAGAACGCCGTCCCGCGCCGCCCGCCGCCAAGAATGGAGTTGAGGCGCTGAGACCCCATGCTTGCGCGCAACATCCGCCACCGAGGCACCGGTGCGGTAGCTTTCCAGAACGATCTCTGCCTTCACATGTTCCGGCCATCGACGCCGACCACTCGGCCCCGTCACAACATCGATACGCCCTGCGTATCCTTCTTCGGCACTGTGAGAAGTTACGTAATTTTGCACTGTATCATCCATCGGAACCCTCCTTGTCCGGATGGGCTCTTCTCAGATGACAAACTTCAAACGTCTATGAGGGCGGTAACGCGGCGCTTACCAAGGAGCTGCTGCGCGCGGCGGTTCAAGCTGAGGTGTCGGCGTTCATCGCCGAGCACGCGAATTTGCTGGACGAGCAAGGACGCCAGCGTCTGGTTCGCCACGGTTTTCTGCCCGAGCGTGAGATGATGACCGGGATCGGGATGGTGCCTGTTCAGGTTCCGCGTGTCCGTGATCGCGGCAGCAATGAAGATGGCAGCAAGATCAGGTTCCGGTCGTCGCTGGTCCCGCCCTATCTGCGCAAGACCAAGTCGGTCGAGGAACTTCTGCCTTGGCTATACCTGAAGGGTATCTCCACCGGCGACTTCAGCGAGGCGTTGGCGGCCCTTCTGGGGCCGGAGGTCGAGGGGCTATCGTCCTCGACCATCACCCGCCTGAAGGCGACCTGGTGGGAAGAGTATGAGGCCTGGCGCAAGCGTGATCTGAAGAGCAAGCGCTATGTCTACATCTGGGCAGACGGGGTCTACTTCACGCCGCGCCTGGATGGCGATCGTCAATGTATGTGGGTGATCATCGGCGCTGACGAATACGGCGAGAAGGATGTCCTGGCGATTACGGACGGGTTCCGCGAGAACGCAGACAGCTGGCGCGATCTGCTGAAGGGGCTGAAGAAGCGCGGCCTGACGGTGCCCCCGGAACTGGCCATCGGCGACGGCGCGCTCGGGTTCTGGACGGCGCTGCGCGAGGTCTTTCCCGACACGCGCGAGCAGCGTTGTTGGGTCCACAAGACGGCGAACGTGCTGGGTGCCATGCCCAAATCCTTGCACGATAAGGCGAAGGCGGATCTGCAAGACATCTGGATGGCCGAGACCAAGAAGGAGGCAACTGCCGCCTTCGATCTCTTCGTTGAAACTTACGGAGTGAAATACGAGAAGGCGGTTGCCAAGCTGGTCAAGGACAGGGACGAGCTCCTGGCCTTCTACGACTTCCCAGCCGAGCATTGGAAACACATCCGGACCACGAACCCGATCGAGAGCGTCTTTGCCACGGTCCGCAATCGCACCCGGAAAACTAAGGGCTGCCTCAACCGAAAAACCGCCCTCGCCATGGTCTTCAAGCTGATGATGTCAGCCAAAAAGAAGTGGCGGAAGATCTCCAGGCCAAACCGTCTGCCCGAGGTCATTCAGGGGATTGTCTTCAAAGACGGTATCAAGCAACTTCAAACCGCCGCCTGACCAAGGTCGTCACCAACTTTCGGGCATATCTCTCTTCGAAACCAAGCTGATGGAAATTCAGAACAGACTGGAATAAAACGAGATATCCAGAACTGCACTTCGCCGTGAGTTCACATTCTATCTTGCTGAAAATCATGTGCGCGGCAGACAATACCGAACAAACGTCACTGGTCTATCGCACGCAAGATCGCTTGCCAGTCCTGACCTGCTCCAAGAATGCGCAGAATGACGAGCTGATCGCCTTCGATCAGATGTTCCGCACAGGGATGGATGCGAACCGGAGGATCAAACTCTGGGCGCTCACGCGCCATCTCGGGCATGAAGAGCAAACGATCAAGGGTGTCTTCAAGAATATCAGTATAGCGATCGGCCTGCTGAACGGACCATTGCTCCAATGTGTAGAGCCAGATGTCTTCCAGATCGTTTTGGGCCGCGGGCGTCAGCCTGTAGCCCGTGAGGTCACTTGCGGACATGACTCTCCCGCATGCGTGCCTTGAACGCCTTGAAGTCGAAAGGCTCCGGAGTGCCGCAGTTAATGCCTGTGTCGATAGCCTGCTGCAATGTCTCGATTGCCATGGCGCGTTCTTGGTCGCGCCGGATAAGATGACGCACATAGTCACTTGTGTTGCTGAAGTGACCTTCCTGCAACCGCGCTTCGATCCAGTCTTTCATCGGATCGGGAAGTGAAACGTTCATCGTTGCCATAGCGAACCTCCTGCATCTGATATGTATCATGAAGTGGCAAATTTTGTCAAAGATGTTGCCAATATTTGCCATCGCTACATTACTTCTGATTCAAAACGAGGACAGCGAATTACGATTATGACATAATATCACAAACTTGGATCTGGCATGTGGAATTGGCTCGAATTCACGCCGCATACCTCCCCTCGTCTACCTTTTCGGCCTGTCCCAACGCCGCAAGGCTATCCAGCAGCGGCTGCACGGATGTTGTCCGGGCGCGCAGGAAGCGGCGGGCGATTTGTTCCGGGCTTGCTTCGCCCATTTCAGCCAAGGCTTCGCGGACGGCGGCGATCTGGTCGGGGAGGGTTTGGGGCCAAGGGGCTTTTTCGATCTTGGCGGTGGGGCCAAGGTCCATTTCAGTGGTTTTACCCTTGCTGGACAGCGCGCCGCTGGGGTTCTGGTACTCGGGGCGGAGCCAGCGGATGTGGCCGCGTGCCTCTTCCTCGGCGCGGGTCTTGTTGAGGGCGACGAGGCGGAAGAGGATGTCTTCGTCGCTGAGGTCCACGGGCCAGCCATAGGCCTCAGCCACGGCGGCGTCGATCTGGTCGTGCAGGTCCTTGAGGATGCCGATCAGGCCCTGATCGTAAATCTCGCGGTCCTTGCTCTCGATGGTTTCACCGGCGCGGAGTTTTTCCAGCACGTTGTACATCTGGGTCAGAGTCAGCTTGGGGTTCGCGGCCTGCTGGCGCTTGCGGTGGGCGTCGAGCTCTTCGCCCAAGGCGCGGAGGCGGGTGCGCTTATCGTCGGTGAGGTCGGGAAATGGGAAAGGGTCGAAGCACCTTGATTTGTTGTAACGAGGATCGTTGCCGACGCCGAGGCGTCCACCCGCAGCCAACGACCAGACAACGTGCTGTCGGCTCGACAAAATCGCGAGTGCTGACCCATCATCAAGAGCCATCGCGATCAGCATGTGATCAGGGCGCGTTCCGGCCTGTAGAAACTGAAACATGCGGTGTTTGGAGGTCTCAGTTGTAGCGATGAATCGCGGCAGGTTTTCCAAAGCTGGTCTAATCTCGCTCCGGACACGCCCAAAGAGCCACCACTTCTCGCGAAACGCTTTGTCATTCTTGACAGATCGCTCCGGCCAAACATTGTCGTAAAGGTACTGGAAGGCTTCTGGAAAACGCATCTTTAGCTCTTCCTCGGTTAATCCATGAAAATCCAACACCCAGTTTTCGCCACGTACTTGGTTGAACTCGCGGCCTTTCACATAGGGACCGACGAAGGTCTCCAAGCCGTCTCTTTTCCCCAAGCCCAAAGCAGGCAATTGGCGCTCGGATATGACAAAGCCCTGCCCGGCGAGCATCATCCCATTTGACGACAGCCCTGAGTTGGCCAACAACGCTTTGGTTGCTCCAACATCGGCACCAACCTGCAAATTCGAAAAGATCATTCCAACCTGATGGTCAAACGTGACTTGTCTACCATCGGCCTCGTTTTTATCGTTGCTCTCCGTCGCCACGGTCAGCAATCGCCCAGCCCGACTGCCCGCCGCCCCCACGGTCATCGCAATCCGCACGGCGGCCCCATAAAGCGTATCGACCCAAGGGTGATCCGGGATCGCAAAGAGCAGCGAGAGTGGCTTTTTCGGGTCGTTCAGATGCGGCTCCAAGACCCGGCGGTTGAAGGTTTGACGCAGGGAGTTGGTGGTGATCAGGCCAAAGCGGCGGGTGCCTTTGCCCTTCTTGGCATCATAGGCCCGCGCAGCCAGCGCCGCCTTTTCCCACCAGAACATGACGAAATCTGCGCTCTTGGGCATCTTGGGGTAGGCTTTCCACAGCGCCTCGACATAGCCATCACCAAGATCCTCACGAAGTATAGAACCTTTACCGATGAAGGGCGGGTTGCCGACGATGAACTCTGCGCGGGGCCATTGGGTCGGTTTCGGCTTGGCATAGTCAAAGACCTGCACGCGCGCGGCGGGGTCCGGGACCTCCTCCCCCGTCACGGGGTGGCGCATGGTGGTCACGCCGTCCCAGCGGGTGATGGGGTTGCCGTCGGCATCCATGCGCGGGGTACGGCCCGACCATTCCAGCACCGCATCGGCATTGCGGATGTTCTTGAAGTCGCGCAGCACAGGCTCGGAGGGCGCGGCGGTGCCGTGGGTGCGGTAATGCCATTGCAGGTAGCCGATCCACAGCACCAGCTCGGCCACATTGGCGGCCCAAGGGTTCAGTTCGATCCCTAGAAACTGGTGCGGGTCTACGGTGATCAGCGGGCGCGTGTCGCCCAGTTCGATCATCAGCGACGTGACCTCGCCCTCCAGTCGCTTCATCATCTCCAACGCGACATAGAGGAAGTTGCCCGATCCACAGGCTGGGTCGAGCACGGTGGTCTCGCACAGCTTGTGGTGGAAATCGCGGACCAGCTTGAGCGCCTCGTCGGTCTTGCCGTCCTCGGTCAGGCGCTGAACGGCGGTCTGCACATCGCGCCAATCCTCGCGCAGGGGTTCGATGATCGTGGGCGTGACCAGCTGCTGCACATAGGCGCGGGGCGTGTAGTGGGCCCCCAGCTTGTGGCGCTGCCGTTTGTCGAGGGCGCGTTCAAGCAGCGTGCCAAAGATCGCAGGTTCGACCTGTTTCCAGTCGGCCTCTGCCGCCTCGATCAACAGGCCCAGTTGCAGATCGTTGAGGGGGAGCGCGTCGGCATCGCGGAAGAGGCCGCCGTTGAAGCGCTTGAGGTCCTGCATGAGGACATGAGAGAAGCCGCCGGTGTTCATCGTCTCCCACAGCCCCTTGAGCGCGGGCTGGGCGTGTTCCGGATGGCCGCGCAGCTTGTGCAGGAGCTCGGTGAAGCTACCGCGCGGGATCAGGTCCACATCCTCGGCGAACATCGAGAACAGGCAGCGCATCAGGAAGCGGGCGACTGTCTCGCTGTCGTGGCCCTCGCCTTCAAAACTCTTGCCCAGTTCGGCAAGGTGAGCGGCGATGTCGCGCGTGACCTCAGCAGCTTTGAGCGAGGGGTCGAGGCTGTAGGGATCGGTCCAGATCGTGCAGAGCAGCTCGCGGATGTCGTCCTTGCGCAGGTCGTCGAGGTAAATGCGGTAGCGGTTGCCATCCGGGAACTGGTTGTAGCCCTGCCCCTGTTTGGAGAAATCGGCATAAAGCTCGATCACATGGCCCACGTCCACGATCATCAGGAAGGGCGGCCAGCCATCATCGCGGGCGACGGCGCGGGCGTAATTGTCGGCCTGGTTGCGCGCCTTGAGCATGGTGTCGTCCCAGGCAGCGGTGCCCCGTACGCCGTGGCCGATGCGCTTCTGGCTGCGCGCGGCGGTGCCCTTGGCCAGATCGGCGGAGCGGTTCTTTTTCTGGTTCACGCCCTGCTTGGTTTCGAGCACGAAATGCCCCGCGCGGTAGGCGTCGATGAATCCCGTGGTGCGCTTGTGCGTGTGGGCGAAGGTGACGGGCCGCTCGAACCGGTAGTGGTCGTTGCTGTCGTCATCTGTGGCTGGATTTGGCCGGTCGAGGCCAAGCAGTTCGGTCAGCTCGATCACGAAGAGCTGGTAATTGGCATGCTCACTGCCGCCGGTGTCTTTCCAGCGAGCAATGAATTCGTCGATTTTGGTTTCTGCTCTCACTGACCTTAACACTCAGATAAATCGTTTCGCTATTTACGCTGCCTGTCCCCGAGTTGGTTTGTAGCACATCACCCGACGATGCCTTGTGGCACAGCTCAGAGTTGCCGGGAAGGATTTTCCCCAAGCACGGGAATGACCTTTTTGTCGTTGATGCGCGCGAGACCCGATTGTCGGAACCCGTTCAGGAAGTTGAAATTAGAGGGCCTTTGAGCCTGTTCCTTGCTTAAGCCAAAAAAAATCGCGGTGTTCTGGTTCGAAAGACGCGGCCCCCAAGAGCGGCGCATCGGACATGATGCCTCTGCATCTGACCAATGGTGCGCCGTTTTCATCAATAGCTTAAAATACGCGACGATGGTGTTGCAATCTGAGTACATGAATGAAATTTCTTCGGGTCACACGGATGTTGCAATAATATATTATCGTATGTATGGTGAAGACGTTTTTCGAGGCTTCTCAGCATGCGCCCATCTCTTAAAAAGCTTGTTTTCTCCGCGACCTTTGCCTTGGCATTGACTGGTCTTTCGGTCCCGATGCCCGCACGCGCACAAACCTACCCTATCGACTGCGCCATTCTTCTCTGCCTTGCTGGCGGCTGGCCCGCTTCTGTCCCTTGCGCCCGAGCCCGTGCCGAATTCATCCGGCGGATCACGCCATGGCCCATAGAGCCGCCACTGCAGATCTGGCGTTGCCCAATGCGTGCGTCCTATGAAACAGTACCACCTTTGAACGGTGCCGAACGAATCCTGGACGCGGTGTTTAAAGCCAATGGCAATGGCCCAAACCAATCATTCCCTAAGGCTGACTTCTCACCTTTGGCAGGGTCAATCGAAGCGGATTGGCATCTATCAGATGGCCCTTCAAGTTACGCCTCCTGGGATCAAATCCTTCGTCTTGTTCAGGATCGCGCAGATATCGACATCAGCGGACCGGAGTTCAATTTTGTGAGGTCCATCCGCGTCTTCGATGTGCGCTTCGTGCGACAGAGGGCGTCAGATAACACCGGCGAATGCAATCGCGGCGAGAAGATCCTGCTTGGCACCTACGGCACTCAGGGCAACTTCGCGTGGCAAGCGTCCTCCACTGCGGCATTACCCGCTGCTCACTCCGGCCTCGAACGCTATGGAGAGGATTGCCCGGAACTTTACCACAGCTCCGTGTTCGTCGAATGGCGGGACTATGGAGGTCGCTATGGTTTCGAGCAGGTCAATTACTAGAACATGGCCGTGTTTACCACATAATTGCAGGCAATCTCCACGTCATGCCCAAGGGCTAAAATAGATTTAGCCCGAATAATTCATGAAGCTGTCGTCTTCTGCTCAGGGGGTCGGTTCCTCGGGTTTCGGGATTGTCACGCGCATGCGGGGCCGGCGTCCGGTTGGCAAGCCGGTCGGTGACTTGGGTCTTGGGTGGTGTGGATTGATGTTTCGGGGTTGTCGGGGCGCTCGCGTCAGGCTGCTTTCGGTGGGGCGAGGGCGTCGAAGAGAAAGTGGAGAAGTCCCCGTCGTGGGCACGATGCCGGCAGCGTGACGATGATCCGGGTCTTCTTTTCGACGATGGTGGCGGCCAGCTTCACGAGATGCAGCCGCAGCGTGTCGAATTGGGCGCGGCGCCACGGGGATCTCCTTGGGCAGGCGGCGCGCAATTTCCACCAGAGCCAGTAGGCGCAACTGTGCAGCATCAGGCGCATCTGGTTGGCGTTCGCCTTCGAGCAGGATGTTCGGTCTGATGCGAGATGGGTCTTCCATGCCTTGATGTGGTTCTCGGCCTGGCCGCGCGCGGAATAGAGCATCTCATAAAGATGCTTGCCGCGGCCGCCCTCGAGATTGGTGACGATGTAGCGGGTATCCCGCCCCATGGGGCCAACCTCGACCCGGGCAATCACGCGGTGGGGTTTCGACCACGATCGGGCGGCGTAGGAGAAGGTTTTGAACCGGCGCAGCTTTTGACCGGGCGTGCGGGCGTAGCGCGCAGCCGTCGACGCCTCCAGAGCCGAGATGTTTTGCGCCAGACGGCCATTCTTCGACAACCCGAAGATATAGCGCAGCCCGAGCCTGTCACACAGGTCCAGGACCTCGGGTGTGCAGTAGTGGCTGTCCGCGCACAGCAGGATTTCCGTCTTGGGCCAATGCTTGGCAATCTGCCGGATCAACCGGCGGATATGGGCCGCGCTCTCGGCTCCCTTGGGCCGGCGGGCCGGGCGCAGCAGTGTCCCCACGAGCCGGCCTTCGCCGTCGAAGACGACGATCGGCTGGAAGCCGAACTCGTCGTAGAACGCATTGAACAGGCGCAGCTGCTGATGGCCATGCACCGCGTCGAAGGTATCGTCGATATCGAGCACGATACGGCCCGGGGCGCGCGCAAAGGACTGGCAGTAGAACCGGACCATCTCGCGGCCCATGCGGATCAGCGCGCGGGCGTCGGGCAGGTTTTCCATGCGCGAGATCGTCGGCTGTGAACATAACGCCGCCCCGGTTTCCGGGCCGCGCTCCAGGGCAATCCTGAAGCTGGGATCGTGCCGCAAGGCGTTCGCGTCATTGCCGTCTTCATACCCGGCTCCGATCATCATGATCCGGAAACGGATGATGTCGCACAGGCTGTGCTGGACTTTCGCCGGATCGCGCGGATCGCACAGGCATCCGGCGAGCCGCTGCGCGAGACCCGCCTTGCGCTCGATCTCGCGCAGCAGGGTCAGTCCTGCGTCGGAGCTCATGTCCGCGCCGTCAAATCCAAGCAAGATCGGCTTGCTATTGAGGGGTGACAGGCGGGGCGTGGAGCACGTAGATTGAACCATGGCGGAGGTCGTCCTCCTGAAAGCTGCATGTTTGGCTGTAACACCCAAAACATACAGCGTTTCAGATGGTTACGCTACCTCCGCCGCCTTCTCGTGAATTATCCGGGTTAGGCCGGTTCAAAAGGCAGCTTTCGCAAATCCCCCACGCCAAAAATGGTGCCCGCTATTGGTTTGACCCAGAGATGCGCTGCAGGTCGTCGAACCCGATTTCGCGGAGCTCCGCTAGGTTGAGTTCCGGTTCCGTACGAGACACCGCTTGCGGACCTTTGATATCCCACATCAGTGTCAACTGACCTTGTGGCCAACGATGCACCCAACCGACGCAATTGCCATCTTCAGCACCAATGAGCAGCGCAATCGCGACGCCCTCACCCTCTAATTCGTTCACGTATTAAGGCTTTCTCTATTACTGGTTAATTTTTCACATGCAGCTTGCGCGAGCTTTGCTGCCGCTGGGAAATGCAGGCCTGGCCCTGGCCGTCTTGCTCCGGATGTTGGAGCCAAAACGCTTCGAACGTCGGTTAATTGCTTTGGCTTATATACGGTGGTCGAGCTCCGTGGCGGCTTCAACAATTGCCAATATCTCTGTCGTATCGAACCCAATGGCCCGTGCGAGAACAATGAGTTCAACCACATCAATCCTGCGTTGCCCACTTTCGATCCGTGCAACAAGCGATTGATGGCACTTGAGCCGTGCAGCCACGTCCTTCTGGTTAAGACCGGCCCGATTGCGGGCGTCAGCCAATGCCTTGCAGAGTGCCATCTGCCCTTTGCTTCGGATTGTCTTCGCCACGCGCCGCACACCTTTCGGGACGTCGCTAGCGGATGAAATCCAGTATCTAAAATATGGATATTTTTAGTTGGATTGTGGGTGGTCAGTGGCTGGAGCTCTGGATTGCGAAACCAGGCTGTCGACATCAATCACTCACTATCTCAAGAAACCGGGCATAGTCCTCGCTGACCTTTCGCGCTTCTTCGAAAGCCCGTGTGCGTTCTCCGTCGAGGCAGCGAAAATAAGACTCGATACCTGCAATGTAGAGATCGAAATCGCGCCTGAGGACGTCTGCATAGTCCCGAACACTTCTCGAATCATCCGGCAGGAATGGCCGGGCCGGTGCGAGACAGGTTTGTGCAGAACCTGGACTGCAGAGGGTGCTCAGAATGACCACAGCTTGCAGCAAGACAAAGCTCCTCAACCGGGGGTTTCTCAATCCCGTTATCTCCTTGATAGACGCGGATAGCCGTGCCTAGTGTCCCTAGAAACCAAAATACAGCCGCTCCACATCAATACATCTTGCGGTTGATAGTATACTATTGTAACTCTGGGCTGCAAGTATGAATGCCCGGATGTTGCGTCTTTGGAGGAAGCGTGAGCCGGGCCATGAACGGGGACATCGAAGCACCAAATGTGGTCATGGAAGGCGGCTTCCGCGAACTCATGCAAAACGGCTACCGCGCGGAGATCCAGTGCCGGGAGTCTGCTTACAAAAAAGGCCCAAGCTATTATGGCGTTTGGGTCATTCGCGCTGTCTCAGACGACGGCGTGGAAAAGCTTCTGGTCACCGCCCGCACACGGACCACGTATAACAACATCAAGGTCCGAGAGTTCAAGACGATCACCGGCGTTGTCTCCTTCCTTATCGGCATCGGTTTCGCCCATGCCGATGTGCCGCTCGAAGAGGGTCAGCGGACCTCGCACAAGCTCACTACGTCCGACAAGAGCAGCGGCAAGTAGCCTACTTCTATTCTGGGTCCTGGCTGGACCGGCTCCAGCGCAAATGGTTCTGGTCATGGAGAGCGATGGCTCTCTGACACCTTCCCGTCCCCAAGACAGTTTTGCCCGAAACTACCACGACGGCATCGGCCAGGGGTCGGTCACCAGCGAGCTTACGATCTTCGACACTTCAAACACGCAAACGACACAGGATGTGCTGCGTCCTGCCGCCCGCGTGCCACCCGCGCCCCTGCCCCGCGCCGATGTTCTCTCAGCCATTGAAGCGACCGCGCTGCGCTATGCCAGCCATCCCGGTCTGCGTCGCGCAGGGCTTTCGGTCAAGGATTGGCTAGGCCTCTACCGCGCCAATATCGAAATTGAGAGCGCATATCGGCAAGACGCGGTCTCCAGCGCGGGCGCTATCGGCCTTGGACAGTTGATGCCGGCTACCGCCCGCGAGCTCGGCGTCGATCCACGCGATCCGTTACAGAATCTCGACGGCTCTGCGCGCTACCTCGCGATGATGTTGGAAGCCTTCAGCGATCCACAGCTCGCCTTGGCCGCCTATAACGCCGGACCCGACGCCGTACGTCGATACAGCGGCATTCCTCCTTACCGTGAAACCCAAAACCACGTGGCCCGCGTAGAGGCTGCCATGGCGCGACTGAAAGGAACACTCCCATGAAGACCCACCCTTTCCGGAACACGATCAGCAGACCGTTCAAAGCCATTCCCGCAAGCTTTCGACGCGTGGCAGCACATGTGCAGCTCAGATTTTTCCAAACGGGTTTGGCCTCACCTCTGTTCATTGGCAGCGTGGCGCTGCTGTTCATCACGGCCGATCCTGCCTTTGCCCAAAGCATCGACCTTTCGCCGATCCAGAA
Organism: Pelagibaca sp.; assembly: GCA_041725935.1. GTDB lineage: Bacteria > Pseudomonadota > Alphaproteobacteria > Rhodobacterales > Rhodobacteraceae > Marivita. The sequence continues at coordinate 57,512 of JBGRQD010000019.1, read as the reverse complement.
CCTCTTGCAGGGCATTGTCGATGCGCTCACAGGACCATTGGGCGTTGTCATCGCGACGCTCGCCGTGCTGGGCGTCTTCCTGAGCTGGTTCTTCAACATCATTGATCTGCGCCAGGCGCTCTGGGTGCTTGTCGGTATTGCCGGGGTCGCCGCCGCGCCGACCATCGTCGCTGCCGTCTTCGGCGGATAAGGCAATCGACGGTGGCAGAGAAATCTCCCCTCTTCCTTGGTCTCGTGCGCCCACCCAAGCTTCTCGGGCTGCCGATCATGTATGCGATGGTCTGGCTTTTTGGCGGGGTGCTGCTCTTCGTCTGGATCCAGCACATCGCAGTGCTTGGCGTGGCCGCCCTGCTCTATCCGGTGCTCTGGAAGGCCGCCGACTGGGATCCGCGCTTCATCGATGTGGTGATCACCGTTCTGCAGGAAACGCCTCACACGCGGAACCGCAGTATCCATGGTGGGGACAGCTATGCGCCATAATGAAGCCTTGGGCGATACGCTCGATCCCCGCACCCTGACGCCGGATTGGTATGCGCGCGAGACGCGGCTCGCACATATGCTGCCCTATGTCAGCCTGGTCGACGACCGGACAGTCCGGACCCGGGTGAACGAGATTTTCCAATGCATCCGGCTCGACGGGGTCAACAGCTACACGACCGATGACGCCTATCTCGACAAGGTGACGGCCCTTTTTGCCCGGATCATCGCGCAGCTTGGGCCGGAATTCAGCTATTACGTCCACAAGGTCTCCAAAGCCATTGCACCGGAGCTGGAGCCGGTGCGCAAGGACAGCTTCGCAGGGGCAGTCGATCTGCTCTGGCGCAAGAAGCTCGCGACCAGCGGATTGCGCGACAAGACCCTGACCCTCACGGTAATCCACCGTCCTCCAGCGAAGAGTTTCCTGCCCTTCCTCAATCAAAGCGCGCCAGATCGATTCAAGGAAGAGACCCAGAAACGCCTGCGCCGCCTAGGCGAGGCGGTGAATGTGTTTCTCTCGGGCCTGACGGAGCTGAACCCGCGCGTGCTCCCCGCCGCGTCTGGCGAGCTCATCGGCTTTCTTGGAGCACTCAACACGGGAAGGGAATTGCCGCTCTATCCGGCGAACACCTACGGCTTCCTGTCTTTCAACGTGGCCAACACCCGCGTGACCTTCCTCGAGGGTCATTTTGAGCTTTCCGAAGGCGTCGTGGGTCATCGCTTCTGCAAGAGCTTCACCATCGGGGAATATTCGGAGTCCACCTCCTGCATCATGTTCGACATGCTGAACCTGCCAGTCGACATGATCGTCACCCATTCCTTCACGCCGATCAATTCGAACGTGATGGCGGGCCGGATAAAGCGGCAAAAGCGCCAGATGCAGGCCAGCCAGGACGCGGCCCTGTCGCTCATGGAAGCTCTCGACATCGCCGCCGATGATCTCGAAGCCAAGCGCCAGTGCTTTGGCGAACACCACATGGTCGTGACGCTGTTCTGCGACACGCTCGATGAGCTGCAAAGCTTGAGCGCCGAGATCGTCAATGCAGCCGCGGCCGAAGGCGTCAAGATGATTGGCGAGCGGATTGCGGCCAAGGCGCATTACCTCAGCCAGCATCCCGGCAACCAGCCCAAGCGCGTCCGCGCCAGCGCCGTCACCAACCGCAACTTCGCGGATTTCGCGGCGTTCCACCGAACGCAGCTCGGCAAACCCGCCGCGAAAACACCGTGGGGCCGCGTGATCACTTTGTTCCCCACGCCAGAGCAAAGCGCCTACCGGTTTTCCTATCATGAACAAGGCTCGCCCGACAAGGAACCCACCAGCGGGCACACCCTGATCATGGGGCGGCCGGGCTCGGGCAAATCGGTGCTTTCGGCCTTTCTCATGACGCAAGCCCGTCGAGCAGGGGCGCGGATCTTCGTCTTCGATTACCGATCCGGTATGGAGATGGCGGTCCGCGCCAATGAGGGACGTTACGCATCGCTCAAAGCCGGTCAAACCACCGGGCTCAACCCGCTCTGGACGGAGACCGACAACCGCGGCACCGCCTGGCTCTCGGACTGGCTGGCCACCCTGCTTTACCGCCCCGACAAGCCGCTGACGCCGGCGCAGAGCATCCGCATCCAGGAAGTCGTGCGCCAGAACGCGCAGACCACGAACCCGGCCCTGCGGAACTGGCGGGATTTCGCATCGCTTTTTGTGTCCACCGATGATGGCGGCGATCTGCACCAGCGCCTGCTGGAATGGACCGAAGACGGCCGCTATGGCTGGATCTTCGGGCAGAGCCTCGAGGACACGTTCTCGCTCAAAGGCGATGTGGTGGGCTTCGATCTGACCGGCATTCTCGACAGCGAGGCCGACAAGGAGCGGATGGCGGTCCTCTCCTATCTTTTCCGCCGGGTCGAGCGCGAGATCGAGGATCGCCGCCCCACCATCATCGTGATCGACGAGGCCTGGAAGGCGCTTGATAATGCTTATTTCGCCGATCGGCTGTCGAACTGGCTGGTGACAGCGCGCAAACAGAACACGGTCGCGGTGATGATGACGCAATACGCAAGCCAGCTCGAGCGCACCCGGACCGGCAAAACCATTATCGAGGCCGTGCCGACGCAAATCCTGCTGCCCAATATCCGCGCGCAGCCTGCGGATTACGCCATGCTGAACCTCACGGAGAAGGAACTCGACGTCCTTCTCAACACGGGCAGCAACAGCCGCTTGGCGCTGATCCGCGACGATCAGGGCTCAATCGTCGTCGATGCCGATCTGAGCGCGCTTGGACCCAATCTCACCATCCTTGGTGGCATGGAAAAGGGCGAAGCCCTTGTGGGTGCCGATTACCGCGACCGCCCGGACTTCTGGAGGCTTTCATGATCCGTATTCTTATCGCTTTGGCTGCGCTCGGCGCGCTGGCCTCCTGCACCCAGTATCGGGAGCCGCAGGCCAATTGCTTCACGTTCCTTGCGTCCACAGCACCCGTCGCGCCTGATTGTGACTTCACGCCCCTTGGCACCCCGGAGGGCGACGTTGAAGTCTAGCCTGCCTCATATCCTCGCGTTTTGCCTGCTGCCCGGTCTCGCCTTGTCTCAAGGCGTGCCGACCAATGACAGTGGGCTGACCGCGCGTGACATCGTCGAGACTGGCGATCGCGAGGCTGACTTGGTCGTTCAGGCGGACAAGCTTGCCGTGCGCGAACTCATCGCGGAGATCGAACGGGAGCAGCTGGAAACCCTGCAACGCATCCTCGATGCCCAGACCAGCTTCGGCGGTCAGGGCTTGCCGGCTATGGTCTCGGGGCTGGAAAGCGGCAACGGCGATCCCGACCGCGCCGTAGAAGCCGTCTATGGCACGGGCGAGATAGATCCCAATCCCGGCGGTGCGCAGATGTTCGGGGATGCGTCTGAGACCATCGAGCAGCTCATCATCCGCGTGGCTCAGGAGACCAGTGGCTTTGCGGGTGTTGGCCGCGCAGGCCTCTCCCCCGTCCAGTGGCGAGCGCTTCTACAGGCCCTCATCTGGCAGGAAAGCCGGTTTACGATTGGGGCACGGTCTCCCGTCGGCGCCTACGGTCTCACCCAGATCATGCCTGGCACGGCCAGCGATCTGGGCATCAACCCGGAATACTATGACAGCCCCTACCTGCAGGTGCATGGCGGCGCGCGCTATCTCGCGACCCAGCTCAACACATTCGATGGCAACATCATCAACGCCCTCGCCGCCTATAACGCCGGACCCGGCCGGGTCTTCGAGTATGGCGGGGTCCCACCCTTCCGTGAGACCCAGCACTACGTCCAGGTCATCCCGGAGCGCTACAATCTCTATCTGAGCCGCATCGGCGGGATCGACGCGCTTGGCACGATCGATCCGGCGCTTCTCGCCAATGCCAACCTCTCTCTCAAGGGTCATGGGGCGGCCTTTTATGGCAGCAACTCACCAGCTGCGATCCGCCAGGCCGCCCTGCGCATCTCCGACATCGTCACGCGGATTTCAGAGACTGAAGACGTGCAGGAGAGCATGGCGCTCAACACCTATGCTCGCGCCGAACTGGTGCGCCTCGTGGCTGCCCGCGTCCGGCTGCAGGCCGCCCGCACGCGCGTGCTCTCCGCCGAAGAGCTGGCCCAGGCCAGCGCCCGCATGGCCGAAGGCGCGTTCATGGATTTTACGATCAGGGAGATTGAATGATGGGACATCTGCTCTTGAGGACAGCTTTGGTCACAACGCTTGGCGTTGGCTTGCAGTTCAGCGCCCTACCTCCTGCCGCAGCACAAGGTGTACCGGTCGTCGACACCCAGAACATCGCGCAAAACATCCAGCAGCTCCGGCAGATGATCGAGGACGAGATTCTGCAAAACGAGCAGCTGACGCAGCTCCGCGAACAGCTCGGCCTTCTCACGGATCAACTCGCGGAGCTGCAAAGAACCTATGAAGCGCTCACCCGCCTCGCTGAGCTTCCCGAGATCATCCGAACCGAGATGGAAGACGAACTCAATGGCCTGCTCGACCAGGAGTTCGGGGATATCCTCGCCACGATTGAGGCGATCAAGACCGGGGATTTCTCGGGCCTCTCGGGCTCCGGCGCAGGCGAAATCGAAACCCAGATGGACCGGGTGCTGGCCGATCTCGGATTTGACGAGGACACGCTTTCCGAGATGGCCCGCAGCGGCAATGCCGGAGCCAACCGTGTGGCCACGCAGGCAACAACCGGCGCGCTCGTCTCGGCCGCCGCCCAGAACAGCTATGAAGATGCCGGCCAGTCACTCGCCCGGGTCGACCGCCTTGTCGGGCTCATCGACGACATGGATGAACTGAAGGAAAGCATCGATCTCAACACGCGCGTCACAGCGGAGCTTGCCATTGCGCTGGTCGCCATGTGGCAACTCGAAGCCATCCAGACCGTGGGCGATGGCACCGGCGGCGTGATCGATGCCGCCACCATCGCCGAAGAGCAGCGCTTCATGGATTTCACCTTGCCGGACCTGTGGGCTGACTAAGGTGTTTCGAAATTGAACCACAATACAAAATATCGGTTTTCGCGTTCGAGCGCAGCGAGAGGCAGCGAAGAACCGATTCAGCTTATTTCGAAACGCCGAGCGGGGGCATAAATGGTGGCGACTGAACAAGAAATCATCGAGGAAGAACTGGTCTACGGTGCCCTGCGCCGCGAACGGCTCTGGCAACGCCTTGGCCTGATGGGCCTTTTCTTCGGTATCATCGGCTGTCTGAGTGCCGCGGCTGTCTCGATCCTCGATGTCGACCCGCCCCCGGTTGTTGTCCCCTACGATCCCGCCACCGGTTTTGCTCTCCCCGAAGCCTCGGTGGGCGCCTCCTCGGTGACCGCCAATCAGGCGATCATCGAGGCGGAGGTCTTCCGCTATGTGACCGACCGGGAGGTCTATAACCAGCTGGACAACGATCTGCGCATCCGCAGCGTCCTGCGCCGCTCGGATGGGGCCGCCGAGAGCGGGCTGCGCCAGATCTGGAACAGCGCCAACGAAAATTACCCGCCGACCGTCTATGGCCCCAATGCCCGGCTCGACGTGGAAATCCTAAGCATCAACCGGATCGGAACCAACCGCGCGACGGTCCGCCTGCGCAAGCGCCTGACGTCCATTAACGGCACCCAGACCGGCCTCTTCACTGCGACGCTTCTCTTCGAGTTCCGCCCGGAGACCCGCCGCTCCATCGATGAGGTCTGGACCAATCCATTCGGCTTCACCGTCCTCGAATATTCCATCCGCTCCGACAGATTGGAGAATTAGTTTGATCAATAAGTTCTTTGGTGCTGCCGTATTTGTTTTGCTGCCTGCCCTTGCCTTTGCCGAAGCGATCCCGCGCGGTGGTCCCAATGACAGCCGCGTGCGGCTGGCAACATATCAAGAAGGTCAGGTCTACCGCCTCAGCGTCTCGCTCACCCATGTCACCACCATCGAGTTCGGCGAGGGCGAAAGCATCCGCTCGATCATCGCGGGCGACACGGAAGGCTTTGAGATCGACGGCGTCCCGGGCGGTCAGGCCTTCGCGATCAAGCCTGTGGCGCGCGGTGTCCATACCAACGTGACCGTCTACACGAACAGGCGAAGCTACTATTTCAACGTCGAGGAGGTCCGCAGCCCGACCTTCTACGTGGTGCAGTTCCGCTATCCGGACGACGCTGCGCGCCCGACCCGGGCCATCGCCGCCCAAGCACCAAACTACAACTACGGCGCCAGCGCGCGGACCGAGTTCACGCCAACGCGCATCTGGGATGACGGGACGTTCACGTATTTCGCCTTTCCAAGAAACGCACCTGTGCCAGCGATCTTCCGCTACGCGGGCGGCCGTGAACGCACGATCAACACGCAAACCCCTGAGGACGGTGTGATCCGCGTCAGCGGCGTAAACCGCCAATGGGTCCTGCGACTTGGCGAAGAGGTGGTCTGCATCGAGGCGATCCCGCCCGCGGAGGCCACCTCATGAGCGATACCGGGAACACCGAGCTGGAAAAACGCCTCGCCGCCCTTGAGAAAGGCAGTGCCCGCGCCCCCACGGCGGCGCAGCGCCGGTCGCCCCTTCTCGCGCTGATCGTGGTCCTCGTCATCGGCGCGGGTGGTGCCCTGCTTTATCTCCTCTCACAGCCCGAAGAAGAGGAAGCCTTGCCGACGGCCACTCCGGACGTCTTCCAAAACGAAGGGGATGGCTTTGGCGCTATCGAGACCTTGCCCCCGCCCGAGCCCGAGGTTGTGTTCGTCGGACCAGACCCCGTCGAGCCCAACGCGGAGCTTCTGGCGCAGATCACCGCCCTGCAGGCCCAGATCGAGGAGTTGCGCAACGCCCCTGAACCAGTTGTCGAGGAAGACACCGCCGCCGCAGAGGCGATCGACGCGCTAACTGCTCAGATCGCGGCGCTACAAGCCGCCTCGGAAGCCGCACAGCAACGATTTCAGGACGAACTGACGGCGCGGGATCGCAGCCTTGAGCAACTCCGCATGGATCTGGAACTGGCCCAACTCGAGTCCAGCCGACCGCAACCCGCGCCAACGGGCCCCACGGAGGATGAGCTGCGCGCACGCGAGCAAGAGCGACTGCGCCGCGAGGAAGAAGCCCGGCGCATGGCCGAGCTGGAGCGCCGGGCCGCGGAGGAACGCGCCTTCCAGGAGCGGCGCATCGCCTCTCCCACCATCGCGTTTGGCGGTGCCTCAGGAGCGAATGAAACGGCTCTGACCGAACGCACCTTCGGCGAGGTGACGGATTTCGTGCTGAATGGTGCGTTGCCCTCCACCGTGACGCAGGCCCAGGTGATCGCCAATCCCTCCAACACCATCATCCAGGGCACCATGATCCAGGCCGTCATGGAAACCGCCCTCGACAGCTCCCTTCCCGGCCAGACCCGTGCCGTGGTGTCCGAGGATGTTTACAGCGTCGATGGCGCGCGCCTCCTAATCCCGCGCGGATCCCGTCTCATTGGGCGCTACCGCGCCGGCGTCGATATCGCGCAGCGCCGCGTCACGATCGCCTGGGACCGGATTATCCTGCCCGCGGGCCAAACCGTCCAGATCAGCTCCTTCGGAGGTGATGAACTGGGCCGTTCCGGTGTCACAGGTTTCGTGGACACGCGCTTTGCCGAGCGTTTTGGGTCGGCCGCCCTGATCTCGCTGATTTCGGCTGCGCCCAGTGCCGCCGCCTCCGAGGTTCAGGATGAGACTGCCGCCGACGTTCTCGAAGACGTGGGCGATGATCTGGCAGATGCCACGGACAGCGTCATTGGTGATTACCTCTCCATCGGCCCCGTCATCTATGTCGACCAAGGCGCACGCGTCACGGTCATGGTCGATCGCGATCTGGAGATATTCTGAGCCCATGTCGCTGAGCTATCTCGAAACCTCGCTCGACCGGATCGACGCCGCCGCTCGCGACGATGTCATCGAGATCTGCATCAACCCAGACGGAACCTGCTGGGGCGAATTCCAGGGCGATCACTTCATGCGCGCGCTGGACCAGAGGCTGACCGGCGTTCAGGTCAGGGACCTCGGCAACCAGATCGCGTCCTCTGCCAACACCACGATGAGCAAGGACCGCCCCATCGTCTCGGTTTCGATCACCTACAAGGGGCGCCCGATCCGCGCACAGGTCATCACCCCGCCCGCCGTGCTCTCGGCCATGTCAATCAACCTGCGGTTCTTCTCGAGCCTGCCACTCGAGGGCATCGCACTCGATTTCCTCTACGGAAAAGAGCGCAAGCTCGAAGACCTGCGCGTCGAAAAAAAGCGTGCCTTGCGCGCAGTGGTGGCCGCGGGTTTGATCGATGATGCGCTCGCCTTCTGCGTCGAGAACAAACTCAACATGATCGTCTCGGGCGGCACCTCCACCGGCAAGACCGTGGCCGCGCGCAAGATCCTCTCGCACGTTCCGGCCGAGGAACGCATCGTGACCATCGAAGAAGCGGCCGAGCTTCTGCCGACCCAGCCAAATGCCGTGACCCTCATCGCCAATCGTGACGCGGAATTCCAGTCCGCCGATGTGCTTCTCACCGCCACGCTGCGCATGCGCCCCGACCGGATCATCCTGGGCGAGGTGCGCGGCAAAGAGGCCATGACCTTCCTCGAGGCGATCAACACCGGCCATGGCGGCTCGATGACCACGCTGCATGCCGAAACCCCGCAACTCGCCGTGCAGCGCCTCGCGATCGCAGCACTGAAGACCGAAATCCCGATGACCTATGCCGACATGATCCAGTACATCGAAAATTCCATCGATGTGATCATCCAGGCCGGTCGCCATGACGGCAAACGCGGCATCACCGAATTCTACCTGCCCGGCGCAACTGAGATTGGAACTTCCCCATGAAGACCTTTGAATACGATATCCTGTCCTTTCCCATGACCCGCAAGACCAGCCTCTCCGACATGCAGGCCAGCCTGAACGAGAAGGGCGCAGACGGGTGGGAGGCGGTGTCGATCAGCACTTCGGAATTCGCCAATATCGGGCACACCGTTTTCCTGAAACGCGAAACCACACCCGCTGGAGCCACGGCATGAGGCAGGCGCAGCACCTCACCTTGGCCGCGCTGGTCCTAAGTCTGACGCCCGCCTTCGCCGTTGCCGAGCGCAACCTAGTGCCAACCCTCGATTGCAGCTTTGACGTCTGTCCGGACCGGCCCGCCGAGCCCGTCTGGATGCAGGAAATCCCGCTCCGCCAAGCCTATCAGCGGGTTCTGGTTCAGGACATCTATCGCGCCCAGAATCTCGAGCGGGTCGTCGAGATCGGCAACTGCGACTGCGCGACTCGGTTCCCATCCTGGGACGCGGCCGAGGCCGTGTTTCGGGAGAGCTACGCGAGCGACGAACGATGGGAAATGCTGCAAGCCTCGGATGGCTACAACCGCCGCGCCAACGCCGCCCGAACTGCCGCCAAGGCCATCTGCGACGCCGCAGGTAATTGGTAAGGCAGCCCCGCGATGAGTGTCGTCACCTACTTCGTTGAAACCTCCCAAGCCTATCTCGACACTGCCGCTGAGACCCAGTTTGGTGCGGTTGCAGCAACGGTCGGCACGCTCCTGGTTTTGGGGACAACGCTGGTGGTGATCCTCGTCGGAATCAACATGATCTATCAATACCGGGCCATGGATGGGCACACGGCCTTCTGGCTCGCGGTCAAGATCGGGCTCATCGGGATATTCGCGACCAACTGGATGCAGTTCAACGCATTCTCGTCTGCCATTCTCTATGGGATCGACAGTATCGCGGGCGCGCTCGTGGCCTCCGTCGGCGGCGGCAGTCCGGGACCCTCTGGAACTTTCGCCGAAGAATTCGACCGCCTGATCGCGGAACTGGGCAACTATCTGAACGCTGCCGGGTCCGAGCTGAACTGGATGGCCGGCGCCATGCTCGACATCGTCGGTGTTCTTCTGCTCTCGATCCTCGGCGGGCTGGCCGCCTTCATCCTCGTGGCCTCCCGCCTGATGATCGCGCTCCTGATCGGGATCGCCCCGGTGATGATTTTCCTGACCCTCTTCGAGGTCACCAAGGATTATTTCGCGCGCTGGCTGTCCGCGCTGATTTCCTTTGCGCTGTACCCCATCGTCGTCGCAGGCGTGTTCGCCACGATCACCGGGGTATCATCAGCCCTGATCGGCGAACTCGGCGATCCGGAAGGCGCTTCCAACATTGGCGCGCTCATCCCCTTCTTCATGATGGTCCTCATGGCCAAGGGCTTCATCATCGCAACGCCCTTCATCGTCCGCGCGATCTCCGGCAACATCATGATGCCTGCCCTCTCCGGTGGCCTCGGCGGCGGCTACAGCTTCGCCCGCGCCGCCATTGGCAGCCAACAGTCCTACAATCGGTATCTGATCGGTGGGGCGAGCGGTACGGAGTACGCGGCGCTCCGAGCGCGACAGTTCTTCGGCGTGCAGCAAATGCCCGCTAGGCAAGGCATGGGGCAGACGGGTTCTGGAGCCGGCACAGGATCCGCAGACTCGGGATCAAAAATGCTGGCGCAGCTGGCCAGGCTGGGAAGGTTGGGGCGACGGTGACGGCCCAGAGCCGACCTTCGAACAAGGTGCAGCTAATGGCGGGTCAGAGCCCAGACTCACCGATGCTGCGGATGGCCGGAATGGCTGCTTTCCGACTCAATCGAACGAATTAGTATGCCCACCTAAACAGCGATAATGCCTCGGCAAGGCTACGTAATATTGCGGACAGATGAGCGAGACCCCTTTCCCAGTTTACTCAGCTGCAAGTGCGACGATCTGTTGATCGCTATCAACGGAGCTCAGATCGTGATCAGCCTTGCGCGGCTTACGATAAATCAGAGTGAACGCAGCGGGCGTAAAGAAGAACGAAATCACCGCTGACAGCAGCACCCCACCCGCAATCGCCACAGCAAACGGCGGCCAGAACCCACCGCCAGCAAGGATGAGCGGCAGGAAGCCCCCAAAGGTCGTGATTGTTGTTGAGGTGATATGGCGGCTTGAGTTTGTCACAACCCGCGCAATTGCATTGGTATCGCCGGACGCCGCTTCTGGGTCGGACTTCAGCCCTGTCAGAATGATGATCGCTGCATTGATCGACACACCAATCGAACCGATCACACCGATAATTGCGTTGATGCCGAACGGGAACTGCATCACGGCGAGGGATAACATCGAAAGCCCCGCGGACAGAATGCACACCACAAGTGCTATTGCGGTCAGCCGGAAAGAATTAAAGGTCAGAACGATTGCGGCAATTGTCAGCGTCACAATCAAACCAACAGAGGCCAACAGATTGCCGACCGTGTCCGAGCGCGCATCGCTGTCCCCACCCAGTTCGATCCGGTAGCCAAGCGGGACGTCGAAGCCGCGCGCGTCCAATGCGGCAAGGACGCTCTGCAGCGCCTCTTCTGGCAGGACACTGGGCACGATAAACGCCTGAACGGTGTTGATCCGTTCGCCATTGCGCCGCGTAATCACGCTTTCGGCGGGTTCGAGCACCGTAGTCGCCAGTTCGGAAAAAGGGACGGCTGGCAGGATGCCTGCACCCGACAAAGCAGCCGCGTTCGGCAGCAAGATGGGCAGGTCATTCACGCTTTCAATATCGCCGCGCAGGTCATCGCCAAACCGGACACGAACGGGAAGCTGATCGGTGCCTTCGACAAGACTGCCACCTGTGACGCCGACCAACCCTGCCTCAAGCTGGGCGGCAACGTCTGTCAAGTTCATGCCAAGCAATCGCACAGCAGGTTCATTGATTTCATAGCGCAACTGTGGCGTCCCGCTGACGACCCCGGCACGGACCTGGGTCAGAAGGTCCAGGTCGGCCATGATCGCCCGTGCCTCATTACCAAGGTCACGCAGTGTATCGATATCGGGGCCAACCAGCCGTACTTCGATGGGTGCGGCAACTGGCGGGCCCTGCACCAGATCACGCACAATAACGCGGGCCTGCGGGTAATCGCGGTCAAGTTCGGCTTGCAAGGCAGGCACGATGCGTGCGGCGTCTTCTGCAGTGACTGTTTTGATCATGGCCTGCGCATAAGCAGGCTCGGATGATCGACCGCCGGTGATGTTGTAATAGAACGCAGGGCCGGATTGCCCCAAGGACCAATACACGCGATCTACGCCCTTAAGGTCCGCCAGTCGCGCGTCAATGTCGCGGGCAACGGCGGCTGTTTCTGCGATTGCCGTTCCGGGCGGCAAGTCGATCTCAACATAGAACTGGTCCCTCTCGACGCCCGGAAAAAACTGGGCCGTGAGTGTCGGGAAAGACGCAAAGCCCAAAATCGGCAGAACAAGTGCCAAAGCGATTGACCGCACAGGGTTGCGGACCGACAGCGCGATCAGCGCCTCAAATGCGCGACCTAAGGCAGGGATTTGCAGCCCGGATGGTTTTCCGCCCTTTAGAAACCATCCAGCCAGCGCGGGCGTCACGGTCAGTGCGATGATCAGCGACCAGATCAGCATCAAGACGACGGCAATCGCGATTGATCCGACAAAGTCGCCCGCAGGGCCGGGCAAAAGGATCATCGGGGTGAATGACAGCGCCGTGGTGACAGTTGATGCCAACAAGGGTGCTGCCAAGCGGCTGGTAGCGTCACCGACGGCTGCCTTGCGATCCATCCCGCGTCCAAGTCGTTGGCGCACTTCGTCCACCATCACGATAGCTGCATCAACAAGCAGGCCCAAGGCCACGATCAAGCCTGTGACGGACATCTGGTGGATCGGCAGGCCAATAAAGTTCATGCTGGCAAGTGTGGCAAGCGACACCACGGGCAAGACAACGGCGACAATCGCAGCAGCCCTCAGGCCAAGGGTAACGAACAGAACCAGGACAACAAGGGACACACCAATCGCCATGTTTGTGCCAACCTCGGCCAGACGATCGGCGGTATAAGTGCTCTGATCGAACATCAGGGTCTCGGATATGCCGACAGGAATTTCGGTGGAGACAGCCTGCAATTCGTCACGCACGAACCCCATCCAGCGATCAATCTGGACGCCATCCTGCGCGAGAACGCCCACAAGAATTGCGCGCTTGCCATTGGCGATGGCCATTTCGCTGGCAGGTTCGCGGATGCCGCGCGTGATGGTGGCGATATCTGCCAAAGACACTGATCCGCCATCTGCATTCTGCCGCAAAACGATACTGCCCAACCGATCCAAAGTCTCGATCGCGCCAGAAATATTGATGGTCAGATTGACGTCATCGTTTTGCACGCGGCCCGCTTGCACCTTTCCATCCGCACCCATGACAAGGCGGGAGATGTCTTGTGCTGTCAAACCAAGTGCCGCCGCTGCCTGTGGGTCCACTGTCACAAGGACCTCGGTTTCCGGTTCACCAAAAAGATCAACAGCGCGCGTTGACGGGATAGCACGCAATCGGTCTGCGAGTGCGTCGGCGTGGGCTTGGACAATGGTAAGCGGGACGCCCTCGTGATCGGCCGTGACAGCGACAACGGCAGAATAGGCAGAAATGCCTTCGGCGTTGAAATCGGGGGCTTGCACACCTGCAGGGAAGGACCGACGTGCGGCTTCCACGGCGTCACGGGCTTCGGACCATACCTGTTCGATTGTGACATCATCCAGCGTTTGAACCAGCTCAACCGAAACAACCGACACGCCAGAGCGCGAGACCGAGGTGATGACATCGACCTCTGCAATAGACTGTAGCTCGTCCTCGATTTCGGCGGTGACAAGCGTTTCGACGCGCGCAGGGTCTGCGCCGGGAAACTGCGTTGTGACGGTCGCAAACAGGTTGGTGATCGTCGGGTCCTCTTGGCGGCCCAGCGACAGGAAGGACGACAGCCCCGCCGAGATCAGGACCAACAAAATCAGTGCGACAAGACGTGGTTGGCGAAAGGTCAGGGTGTTCATGGCGTTATGCTCCGTCTTCGAGGATCAGCACCTGCTGGCCCGGCACGACACGATGTGCCCCAGTGTGAATGAGCTGCGCGCCTTCGGTAAAACTGCCTTGAACAAAGGCGCGATCACTTTGCTGGTACAAAACTTCAACGGCGGCAGTGCGCACGACGCCATCCTCGACCACTAACACGGCCCAGATGCTGCCCGATCCCTGTTGTAGCGCATCTAGCAAGACCCAAGCACCCCGTGCTGCGACGTCCGTTTCGACGATCAGATTGGCCGTTTGCCCAAATGCCAGCGCTGAGTCGGACTGAAGCGCAAAAAGTGCTGTGCGTGTGCGTGTTATCGGGTCGATATCAGGGCGCATTTGTTGCAAGTTTGCCATATATTGTTGGCCCGCGACTTCGATAGTGACTTGTTGAAGGTCGTCCTGGCTCACGCTCAGCGGGATACCGACACGCACCATCGGCGGTCCGGTTTCGATTAGTGTCAGTACCATTTGACCCGGGCTCACTGTTTCGGCAATGTCGACATCGAGTGCACCGACTTGGCCGTCAAACGGGGCGTGCATCACAGACTTTTCGATGTTGATCGCGACGGTCGCAAGGCCTGCTTCAATCTCGGCGATCCGGCCTGCCAACTCATCGCGGGTTGCACGTGCCTGATCGAGTGTTTCCTGACTTGAGAAGCCTTCGCCTTGCAGTTGCTGTGCACGGCTCATGCGCGTTTCGGCAAAGGTCAGTTGCGCATTCGTGGCATCCCTTGAGGCGATTAACCGTGCCCGTTCCGCTTCTAGTAACGCGGTTTCCAGCCGCGCGATCACGTCGCCCTGCGCGATGCTTTCGCCTTCTTCGACCGCGATCTCGGCCAGACGCCCGCTAAGTTCGAATGACATGACCGCATCAGAGGTTGCCTCAATTTGCCCAAGGAAATGACGCGTTGTGGTGTAGTGATCTTCGAACTGAACCGACGACACAGCGACAGACGTCAGCGAGGCGGGTTCTGGCGAGGGCGCATTTTCGACCCGTTGCGCAAGTGCATGCGACCCAAGCGTTACGGCAGCAACCGCAATTGCGATCACAATCGCTGTCCCGCCAAGAATAGAAATCTGGCGCAGAATGCTTGGTTTATTCTTGCTTTGCATGACGATCCCTCTCGTAATGTAAGTGACACTAACATATGTTAGAAACTTTTACTTTGACAATTAATACGGGCCATGAAAAAGTTTGGATCATGAAAACGGACAATATCCCTCAAAAACGGGAGTCCTATCACCATGGTGATTTGCGCACGCAGTTGATTGAAGCAACGCGGCAGTTGGTCGAGGAGAAGGGGCCGGATAACTTTTCGGTCTCCGAAGCCTGCCGCCGCGCGGGCGTATCCACGGCTGCGCCCTATAAACACTTCAAGCACAAGACCGAGATGCTGCGCGAGGTCGCTGCCGCTGGCATGATCCGCCAATCCGAACAGATGGTGGCTGAACTCGCGCCGCATCCGGAGGGATCGCAAGCGCGCATAGTTGCGCTAGGCCGGGTCTACATCCGGTTCGCAACAACCGAACCCGGTGTATTTCGCCTGATGTTTACATGGTCGGGCGAAACGGATGAGGATGGAAAACTTTACGATCTCGGAGATCAGAAGTTCTCGGTCGTGCAAATGGAAGTCGCAAAATGTCACGGGCGCTCAGAGGTGACGGAAGAAGATCGTCAAAAGGCATTTATGCTCTGGAGCTTTGTCCATGGGCTGTCGTTTCTAAGTATTGATGGAAAGCTGTCCGACGGCAAAATGCCGGCAGATCTAGAAAAGCTACTCGAAGACATCGCGCGACGTGTTGTCCCCGAGGCAGGTTAACAAGGCAGGAGATATCAAGCTGAACAAGGCTATCGGATTTGAAACCGCTGCAGAAGCCGGACATTGATTCTAACGGCGTCGATGACTGGTTTGTCCCGCACTGTGCCAGTTCATGCCCGGCGCAGCGAACGACCGTTGTCTGCCCTGCACGACAGACATACCATCCTCGCCAGCCTATCGAGCAACCAGCTTTTCGCTATCCCTCTCCTGCAGCATCGCTTCCATGTCATCTAAGCTATCGACAGCGGATCGCATCTGCGCCTCATCAACGACGCTCGGTGCCTCGGCGTCTGCGATCTGGCTCCCAAAATCCATCTCCATCTGCCGTTGTTCTTCGGCGATAACGGCTTGAACGACAGGCGCGGTCTTCTTTGGAACGCCGTCGGTTTGCGCTGACGGTTGACCGCCCGCAACCTGGCTTGCGCTCTCCACAACTACGTCAGTTTCAGATCCATGCCCTCCACTCGCTGGCGGAGTCATCGGCATAGCGCGGACACTCAAAGGCAGCTTCCCCTGCGGTCCACCTCCCCCCGGCTTCGGAAACGGCAACTCGCCCGTCTGCGCCGCGTGGATTGCCTTGAACAGCCGGTCGTCAAAGTACTGGATCCGCTTCGCCCGGACAGGCATCTGGGCATCGATGACCATGACGATCTCGTCGAGCGGCAGACGGCGCGCTTCATCTTCAGGCAACAACGAGCTTTCTTCGGTCCGTGTCGATTGGCTGCGGCCCTCGAAGGGGTTCTTGCCGATGGACTGGGAGCGCGTGACAACGGTCTTCGTGGTCTTGCCAACCGCCTTGCTCAGCTCCTCGACGGTCTTCTCATCCGAGGGCGTGAGATAGAGTTTCACGCCCGCGTTGCCCTGCAGCGCACGGCGGGTGTTTTCGCCATAGATTTCATCGAGGGCGGGGATGGTTTGTGTCACGACGGCCAGGTGGCCGCGATAGGTCCGCAGGGTCTCGATGCTCTCGACCACGATGGGCATCTTGCCGAGACGGTTGAACTCGTCGAGCATGATCATCACTGGCCACGGCTCGTCTGGCCCGGGATCCTTTTCCTGCATGGCGGAGAGGAGATCGGAAAAGAAGAGCCGGATCAGTGGTGCCAATGGTTTCACCATCAGCGGCTGGACCACGAGGTAGACCGAAAAGGGTTTCTTGCGGATCGTTCGGAAATCAAAGTCCGACACCGCCGTCGCCTCGTCGATGGCCGGGTTCTGCCATTGATCGAGCCCCGAGGTCATCAGGAGCGAAACATAAGAGGTCAGCGTATCGTTGTTGGTCGAGGCCAGCCGCGTGAAGATCAGTTTGGCGGCCCTGTTGTCCACCTCATGGCCCCGCGCGAAATACTCCTTCTGCTTGTTCCCGCCCGAGGCCGCGATGCGGTAGATTTCTCCCAAGGTGGGGCGCTTGCGCTGGAACGCCAGCAGGCCTGCTGCCACAAAGAGATCGATCCCACCCTTGAGCAGCCCCTGCACCCGGTCGTTGTCACTCTGCAGGAACAGCGTCGCCAAGAGCTGCAATTCCATCTGCTGGCGCGCGGGATCTTTCAGTTGATAGATGCGCAGGAGCGGGTTGTAGCGATGCGTGCGCATGCCCTCCCAGTCGGTAGGGGCAAAGCGATAGACCTTGTCGCCCTGGGCTGCGCGGTGCCGGGCCGTGGCCTCGAAACACTCGCCCTTCACATCGAGCGTCACGGCGGAGCCTTGCCAGGTCAGCAGGTTCGGAATGACAAAGCCCGTGGTCTTGCCACGGCCCGTGGGCGCCACGATCAGCGCATGGGGGAAGACCTTCGAACAAATGTAATTGGCGCGGGAGCCCGGCGTCCCCAGCTTGCCGAGGATGAACCCGGTCCCTGGCACCCCGAAGAACCCATTGGCCTTCATCTCGCGCGAACTCTGCCAATGGGTCTGGCCAAACCGTGTCAGAGCGGACCCCGAGAGGGCGAGGCTCAGCATCAGGCCGGCGGCGGCGAAGCTGCCGATGATCAGGTGAATAAGTTGCGCGTCCTCGGGGCGGCGGTCCAGGATCGCCAGATAGTTCTGCGCGATATAGGCAAAGTCGATCTCGGCCCCGAAGCCGAGATCCTGGTAGGTCAGCACCGCCGAGGCGATGGTATAGCCTATGGCCCCGGTCACCAGCGTTACCAGAAAGACCCCTGTGGCGATCCGCGCTTTTCCCATGGAGGCGCTCAATGGACCTGACCCCGCTCGGTCTCGCCATCCACGTCTGTGGCGCGGTGTTTTTCATATTCGGTATCGGCAAGATCATCGACCACTTGGCGCAAGGCCTCCGTGTTGGCCGTCGCGGCATCCGATTGCAGATAGACCTTGGCGACATAGAGCCGGTCGAGGCGGTCCTCGAGAACCTTGTCCAGCGCATCCGCATCGCCGGATGTGAGCCGGTCGCGTTGGCGGTCATCAAGAACCCGCGCGATCTCGTCGCGGAAGGCGTCCCGCTCCGCCTCGGTCTCGAAGGGCGCGGACAACTCCCCCGCCCGCTCATGCTCCAGGACACGCGCAATCTCGTCTGCAAGGCGGTCGGCACGGTCAGACAGCGAAGCAGTTTCATCGCGGGCTGCGAGGAGTGTGTCGCGCGTTCCAGACCCGAGCCCGTCGCGCATCCCGGTTTCGCGGCGGACTTGATTGATGGCCTCTGTGTCGCGTATCTCGACGACGGCCGCATAGGTCGCGCCGAGCCCGCGGGCAAGGTGGGACGGCATGTCCGGATAGCGCTCCCTCAATTCATCCGTGACAGCATCTGCAACGGGCGTGCGGAGGTCGCGTCCCTCCATGATGCGGTCGACCTCGCGGGTGATCTCGCTGGCGCGGGCCGCATCGGTGATGGTCTCCCTGTAGGGCTCAGACCGGTCGATCACATCGCCGGGACGTGCGAGCAAGTCCGGGTGTGCCTCGAGATATGCGCGCTGCTCGGTCTCGATCCGGCGCTCCGCCCTTGAGACAACCTCCCAGTCCCGGTCCTCGATCTGCTGCGCGGTCAGGCCGTCTGCGCGCATTTCCTGACGGATTGTCCCTTCCATCGCCCGCACCGAGTCCTCGTGATAGTGGAACCGCTCGCTGACCGCTTCTGCTTCCACGACGCCATCCCGGCGCAGCACGTTCTCCCGTTCCAGCAGCGTGCCGAGCGCGACATGCACATCGTTGAGAATGTCGCGCGCCTGTTCCAGATCGGCGCGCCGTTCGAGGTTCAGATCGCGCGCCTCAGCCACTTTGGAGAGATCATTGGCGATCCATTGATGCTCGAGCGCTGCATTTGAGGCGCCCGTCTCGATCCGGGCCACCACTTCCGATGTGCTGATCCCCGTGCCCCGTAGTGCCGCGTCAATGCGCGATCTCAGATCGGGCTCTGACAGACGCTCGCGCTGGCTGGCGTCGATATTGGCTTCGGAATAGATCCCGCCCTCCGAGGGAGTCTCTGACAGCGTGGATGATCGCAAACCGAGAGGCTGCATGTGCTGGACCTGCGTCTGGATCTCGATGAGGCGTTTTTCCAGCACGGGACGTTCCGCGTCAGACTTCTCGGCGATCATGCCCTGCACCCGCGCGAGCTTTTCCGCATAGAGGCTTCTCAGATCCTCGAAGCTTTGATCCTCGGCCATATACACATCTCCTGTTCGGTCCACCTGCCCGCCATGCGCCAGCACCTCGCCCGCGCGGAAGAGTGCTGCGGCAATATCCTCGCGGGCCTCCCTCGAGGCCTCCGCGGCAAGCGAATGGTAGACGGTTCTGGTGTTGGCGATCTCCGCCAGCGTCCGCGTCAGATCCTGCCCCACGCGTTCGCGCTCGCGGGGCGCGCGACCCTCTTCTTTCGCCGCATAAACCTCGCGGGTAGGGGCTGGGTAATGCACGACACCCCGATCCACCCGGCGCGTGGCCTCCAGGCGCACGCCGTACTTCTCCGCCTCCTCGACCATGGCGAGGCGGAAATCGTCGTAGTTGAAGCGGTGGTTGCGCCCCAGAAAGAAGAACTCGCCTTCCTGCGAGCGGCGGTTCAGCACCAGATGCGCATGGGGGTGATCGCGGTCCTCATGCACCGCGATGATGTAGTCGAAATGCCCCGCGTCGGTCTGGAAGAACCGCTCCGCCACATCCGTCGCGATGTCGCGCACATCCTCGCCCCGCGTACCGATGGGGAAGGACATGAGCATGTGGGTGGTCTGTCCGAGCTTGGGTTTGAAACCCGCATCCCACCGCTTGGCAAATCGCTCGGTCAGGTCCTTGATGTCGCCAGCCTCGAGCTTGGACTTGCCATCCAGGAACCCGCTACTGTCCACGATATGGGTGGACTTCGTGGTGAGGTAATCGAGCTGGTTTGCGAGCTGCGATTTGGTATGCGTGCCGCCACCCCGGATCGCCTTGAAGACCGCTGGCCGATGCCCCGCAGCCGCGCGCACAAGCTGGCTCTGCTTGGCCACGTGCAGACCTTGCATCGAGCCCCGGACGCGGCTCCAGCCATCCCGGAAGACCTCGCCCGTGACGGCATGGACGGCATCATTCAGCCGCATGGGCAAACTCCCTCAGCGCGGCCGTGGCCTGCAGCTGCATCGCGTCTCGACGGCGGCGCAGGAGCAGATCGATCTCGTCCGCGGAATCCAGAATGAACCGCGCCAGCCCGCGCATCTGCGCGAGGCGCAATTCGGAGAACTCGGCACGCGTGCCACCATCAGCCCCCTGCCCCATCCGATTGGCCTGCGTCATCTGCTTGGCGATCTGTGCGACCCCATTGCCAACCTCATGCAAAGAGGACCTGTATCGCGCCATCTCTGCTGCCATCTGCGCGTCCGGAACGAACACCCCGCCCGCCGCCTGAATGAGCCGCCGCAGCCCCTCGGCCCGGCTCTCGATCCCCGCCTTCGCCAACACCGCATCGAGCGCCTCAAGCTCCGCAGCCGTAACCTTCACACTGACTGCTGAGACCGGGATCGCGGCATCCGTCTGGCGCTCTGCATCGGCTTTCAGGACGTAGCGCACGGCCCGCGATGTGACCTCGAAACGCTCAGCCAGCTCAGACGTCGACACACCCTCCGCGGCTTCGCGGACGATCTGCATCTTCTCGATCTCTGTCAGGCGTTTTGTTCGGGACATGCGGAAGAAAGACCCCCTATTTCCTGCCACCTTCCACCAAGGCTGCCCCCACCTTACGATAATATAACAATCTGTCAACTATATACTTCCGTCGCTTTCAGTCTCAGGCAGCCTTGGTGTCCGCTTCCCCCGCGGCCCGCAGGGACGCGGCTCTGCCGCCCTCACCACCGGGCGACCCACCTGTCCTAGGGGTCCCGTCCACCAGCCCTGCCCGAGGGTCTGGCCGAACACGCATGTGTTCGGACGGAACCGCGGGCAGGGCGTAAACCCCACCGACAGGGCGGACAGGCAGGGTCAAGGAGGGCCAGATTTGGGTCCCCAAATCTCTGCCGCAAAAACCGGGAGGCCCTGGCCGATAGGTTTTTGTGGATGGCCCCCTTGAGGCTGACTGGCCGGTCTGTCGCGGCCTGGTCATTCCGGGCGGAGTGCGTCCGTTGAACGCGCAGGGACCGTCATCCCTGGAACAGGGATCGGGCCGCCCCAAGATCGTCCTAGGGCGGCCCATCCTCGTCAGAGAATTTAGTCCTGGGGATCTTTCGCGCTCGGCGGGAACATCACCAGCTCCGAGACCGCGACCGGGAAGTCGAGCTTGAGGCTGAAGAACTCCGAGCCGTCCCCGTTGCGGGTGTTGCGGAACATCGCACCCACGCGCTGAAAACGGGTGCGCTCCTGGCCATCGGTATCGGTGAACTTGACGGGGACGGTAGCGACGTAGTGGTTGGTCATTTGGGTTACTCCTTGTTGCGATGGGGATCACCCAGCACGGGGGCAAGAGGCCCGGTCGCAAGCGCAAATGCGGAGGGTCCGCGGCTCCGCCGTGGAAGCCGTATTTGTGCTTGCCGAAGCGTAAGCTGAGGGCACGAACGGGCCGACCCTGTGCGATCCACATCAATGAGCAAAAAGGAGTGATCCGGATGACCCTTGCCATCACGCAGCCGCCACCATCCGCGTCCGCGTCCCGCCAAGCCTGGCCGGGGTGCTGACGAAGCCCGCCCGCGTGGATGCGATGTTCCGAAACACCACCCGAGGGACGCGCAAGTCTTCGGCCTCAAATGCGATGTCTCGACCCCTCGCGTCTCGCCCCGCTGACGATGTGCGTGAGGTGCGAACCATCCCCAGCCCGTACCGATGCGGATGGGCCGCACTCTGACGGACCGGGTAGAGGGATAGCGGTGCTGGCCGCCGCAGCCTGTCCATCACGCGTGACCGACCGCACACGCCATGAGACATGACGAAAGGGCCGCGCCAAGCGCGACCCCCTCTCTTCAATCCTGCGACGCCTTCTTCGCCGGGTCCGCAACCCGCATGACCGTCAGACCTTTCGCTTCCGCCTTCTGCCCGAGGTTCAGCGCGACCCCGTTGCCGCCGAAGAGAACAACCCCCGTCGCCGCGAACTTGTCGTCCAGCATCTCGTCGTTGCACTTGAACGGTGCCGCCCGCCCATGCGCGGACCAGCGCGGATCAAAGCGCGCCTGTGCTATCCCGCGTGCCCGGGCCCACCGGGCCGCAATCATCTCCGCCCCGTGCTTGCCACCCTTGTGGCAGAGGAAGATCTCCTGGTTGCGGTTCTGCTTGATCCGTTCGCGAACCTTGTCGAGCGTGTTGAAGATCACATCAACATCGGTCCAGTCGGTGGCGCCTGAGACGATCAGGGGCACCCCCTCGACTTTGGATTTCTCGGCAGTCTCGCGGTCGTGCTGCTCCAGGAGTTGCCGCGCCTCGAAGACCGCGCCGGTCTCTTGCGCCCGGACGCTTGCGCGCGACCCGGCTGCCGGAATGAAGGCGTGGCCCGTCTCGATCTCGTAGCATTCCGCCGCCGCCTCGCTCATCACCTCGATGGCGCTGACAATCTCGCGCAGCTGCAGAAAGCGCGCCTGCGCATCTTCGAGCGCGGTCTCGGCGATCTCCGATCCGTCGTGAGATTTTGCCAGCGCGCCGATCTTGTCGGCGGTGCGGTCGACCTCCTTGCCGAGTGCTACCTTGCGGCGCTGCAGGATCGTGGCGAGCCCATGGGCCAGCGGTTCGATTTCGGCTTCAAGCCCGGTCCCCCGCAGCTGCCCGAGCAAAGCCTCAAAGCTCTCGCGGATGATGTGGTCGGTCAGGATGTGATCCTCGGGGATCGGCAGCTGCGCGTCCTTTTCGGTCAGCCCGAAAAGTTCGATGGTCTCGTAGGTGTTCGCATTGTCGTAAGCCATGTCTGGTCTCCAGTCTTCGTTTCCAAGGCCACCACGTGAGTGTGGGGGCATGGCCGAATGCCTGGTTTCCGAATCTGCCCGGGTCAGGGACGGCGCAGCCGCCGGCTTGCCGGGCGCAAAAGTTTTCCGTGCGCAACACCCGACACATGCGCGCCCTCACCCACGGGAACGCCCCGCGCCACGGGCACCGCCCTCGCCGAAAAGTTTTGCGATCCTTGACGCGGGCTGATTTGGGGGCCATCCGGAGGATATGCTTCCGCGCTCATGTGTGTGTGTTTTGACGGTAGGTTTGCCCGACCCGAGCAGGCAAACGGCCAGACCGGACGCGGAAGACGGATGAAGCGGCGGGATCGTTTTGGCCTCGGGCCAAAACAGACCACAGCGCAATCCGGCGGAGCGGCCGGGGAGGGACGTGCTCGCGAGGCGGGCAAACCGGAATGCCAGGCGCGACGCCGCGGTGAGGCCGCATGGCCGAATGCGCGACGGACCGAAGGGCCGTTCTCCCCTGCGACATGGCTGCCGAGCAGGGGAGGCCGCAAGGCTGTTGACGTATTTTGCTCGGTCGGCCTGACTGGCTTGCCAGAAGCGGCAAAATTCGGTAGTCTATTGGAGCACCAAGGAGTCTGCCATGAGCGTTCAAAAGCAATCTGTCAGTTTCACCGACACGGCCTACACCTTCGCACGGGAACTGGTCGAAGCTGGCGAGTACCCCAATGTGAGCGCGGCGGTTTCGGGTGAATTGGCGAAGGCCAAGGCAGAGCGAGATCGCGAACGAACTTTGCTCGAGGCAGAATTGGAACGCCGCCTGTCTCTTCCACTCGACCAATGGGAACCCGTCGGCGAAGCGTCCGACCTCACGGCCAGCGCACGGGCCCATCTTGCCGCGATGGCCAAAAAGACCTGATGCGATTTATCAGGCATCCGTTCTTCGAACGGGACCTTATCGGTATCGTTGATCATATTGTTGAGGTGACCGATGGTGACGTTGCAGCCGCGAGCCGTCGCCTGGATGAAGTAGACGCGCTCTTAGAAGCGATTGCCTCACATCCAAATTCAGGCGTCCGGCTGAACGGAAAACTGGATGGATGGCTCGTGCGCCATGGCGGCGCCGGTCAGCGACTGACCGTCGTATTCAAACCGGATGCAGACGCCGGGCAGATTTATCTCGCTCTTGTCGCGTTCGGCGGCCGGGATTGGATGCGACTGGCGTCAGCGAGACAGGTGTTCGCTGACTAGCCTTAGAGCCATGAAGTGGCGGAGAAGTTGTAGATCGGACCTTCGCTGCGCTCGAGCTGAACGGAAAAGATGCGGGAGATAGTGTGAATTCGCAGCGTTTGCGCGGGTAGCTGCTTTGGCGCGCTTTGCGGACCTTCACTTTGGGTTGCACACGAATTGCACACCTCCAGCGGTTACGACATTGATCCAGCGGGGCAATCCGTCCATCACCAGACGGACGCAAGAAGATGCTCTTGAATGGCAACTATGGGGAGTATTTCAGACCTCGGTCAGCGTCGCAGAATCGGTTCAAATGGGCTCTTCGGTAGCATTAGCTGCGGGCGACACGAACGTCTGCAATGTAGGCCGGGTTCATTCAACCACACCAGCACAGCAAAAGGGGAACCGTGGTCCCACGGCTCCCCTTTCGGTTCAGATCGTCTAACGTCGCTTGTTAGTCATGCGACCAGCGAGAGCCCCGCGCCTGCGTCCTGCGGCTGCTCACCGCTGTCGATGAACGGGATGATCGAGAAAGTCTGCCCGCCGCGCTGTTCTTCGTTCTGCACGGCGTTGACGCGCAGGTCGCCATCAGGCGTGTTGATCAGCAGCGACAGGTAGTCATTGCCCGTGCGGCTGCTTTTGGCCATCCAGGCCGAGCCGACGCGGATCGGTGTGCCCCGGGGCGAGCTGACCTCGATCCGGTAATCGGGGTGGGTCTCCTCGGATTTGTAGCTGTTCTCGATCAGCATGAACTCCAGATCGAACATCATGTTGGCGATGTAGCCGGTGAAGGCGTTGTCAGCGTCCATGGCGGTGAGCTCGCCCGAAATCGAGCCGGATTTCATCAGGCCGTTCGAGACCAGTGGGATGATCTCGAACGCGCCGCTCTGGGCCGCGCGCGCCTCTTTCGTCTGCACCGCGTTGACACGGAACGGGCCCAAGCCGACATCGATCTGCATCGAGATGTAGGGGTTGCCGCTGGTATTGCCGGTCTCGTTCCAGGCCGTGCCGATGCGCACCTTGCGGCCTGATTTGTTGACTGCCGTCACGTCAAAATCCGGGCTGCGTTCGGACATCTTGGCCCGCGCCTCCAACTGGATGGCGATGTCAAAGCGCGTCGAATGGATCATGCCGGTGTACTGAGCGGCTGCGGTCTCGACATTGCGGGTGAGGGTTCCTGCGAACATGGGATGGTTCCTTTTTGATTGGCCGGTGCCTGACGTTCTTGCCAACGCA
Organism: Pelagibaca sp.; assembly: GCA_041725935.1. Lineage (GTDB taxonomy): Bacteria > Pseudomonadota > Alphaproteobacteria > Rhodobacterales > Rhodobacteraceae > Marivita. The sequence goes on along the minus strand of JBGRQD010000019.1, from coordinate 32,125 downwards.
TCCGTGATTGCTTTCTCGACCCCTTGAGGGATCACAAACCAGAAAGCCTGTTTTCCTTTCAGCCCCGCACACGGGTCAGAGCTGCCGTCCGAGTGGGAAGGCCCCCCCGCCTCCGGGTGCTACGCCCCTTCCCTGCCCGCCTGGTCTTGTTTGGCTGCCCGGATTTTCTGCGGCGTCCTTCGATTGCGCGACGAAGAACTCCGCCTCTTTTCCGTTCAACCGTTGTCCGCTCCGGTCGGTCAGGCCGATGCAGCTGCCGTTCGGCTGATAGGTGATGAGGTACTGACCGAGCCGGTCCTTGTGGACAACGTAGCCGGTATTGGCCCAATGCACGGTCTGCCCAGCATCGATGGCCGCCTTGATTTCATCGAGTGTCATGATCTTCCCCCCTTGCCTATTCTGCTGCCACTGAAGCGGCATCTGGTGAATGCCCCACGATCCGGGCCAGAATGCAGCCCGTGTCGATCCCGTCCCCATGCGGCAGGAACACCCGCAGCTGGAAGGCGATGATCTCGGTGAAACACCCCATTGCCTTGAGGCCATCAATCATGCCCCGATCCGCGCCGCCCAGCTCGAGGCGCATCTCGCCTGCGACACGGCGACGGGTCAGGGTCAGACCCCGGCCCAGATCGACAGGCGCGGTGGTGCCGAGGGCGGCGGTCAACATCTCCTGCGGTGTTTGCGGGTTGGAGACGAGGAAGCGGGCGCGCAGCGCGGCCGCCCCTTCCTCGCTCAGCGTCCGCCCGATCATGGCCGTCGCCCCGTCGGGCGTGACCCGGTAGATGCGCTCATTCGTGGTCGGAATGTCCTTCCAAATGGGCAGCAGCAGCCCGGTCAGCAGGTAGAGCTTGGTCGTGGTGGTTTTTGGCAGGGACGCAGCCTCGGCATCCCAAAGCCTTGCAAACTCGGGCCTGTCGATCTCTTCCCAAGCCGAGGACTCAAACCGTGCCTCTTCGAGATAGCTCGACCCGTTTGGCCGCACCGCCTTGCGCATCAGCGTGACGATGTCCTCGTCATACATCTGCATGGGCCGCGCCGAGATGAGCGCCGCGCGACCGGAGGCGCGATTGACCATCGGCAGCTTGTCGGGATTGCGCGATATGGCCTCTTCGGCGCCCAGGACATACACTGGGTCCGTCACCTCAAGTCCGATGATCCGCGTCACGGCGCCGGATTTCGGGCAGGTCCAGAGATCCTCCGTGGAGACCTGTTCGATCTTCTCGCCGCGCAGGGTTTCGACGCCGAGATCGAGCGTGCCCGCCGCGCGCGCCCGTTCCGTCTGATCGGCAATCCGGCGCATGAACTCGGCAAAGAGCGCGTTCTGCATGTGGATGGGAAGGGCAAGCACCCGATTGAGAAACCGCTGGATCGGCGGCAGCTCCTCAAGCAGCACCCCGTCCTTGTCGATCAGCCGCAGGGCCGTCCAGTCGGTGAAGCTCTCGTAGCTCATCGCTTCAGCGCGCCCGGCGGCAAGATCGGCATAGTAGCCACGCAATGCCGCCCGCGCGATCGGGCTTTCGAGATTGTCCTCCTCGCGGAACATGCCCTGCGAGCCGGTCTCGCGCTGACCCTTGGTCAAGGCCCCCAGCTGGTCGAGGCGCTTGGCTATAGTCGAGGTGAAACGCTTCTCTCCATGCACATCCGAGGTGCAGACCCGGAAGAAGGGCGCGCTGACCTGAGCCGAGCGATGCGTGCGCCCGAGCCCCTGGATGGCCGCATCCGCGCGCCAGCCGGGCTCCAGAAGATAGTGCCGCCGCCGTTTCTGGTTCTTCGCCGTTTGGGCCGCGTGATAGGACCGGCCCGTGCCGCCTGCGTCGGAGAAGATCAGGATATCCTTTTCGCCGTCCATGAAGGCTTGGGTCTCGGACGAATTGCTGCTGGCAGCGCGCTTTTCGATGAAGAGATGGCCATCCTCGGCCTTGAGGGGCCGGATGGACCTTCCGGTCACTTCGGCCACGGCCTCGTCGCCAAAGGCCCAGAGGATCTGATCGAGCGCCGAGGGGATCGGCGCCAGCGTCATCAACTCCATCATGGCCGCGTCACGCAGGGCGAGCGCCTCGCGCGAGACGACCAGCGCGCAAGTTTCATCACGGAGCGGCTCGGCCACCATATTGCCGTCGATCTCGACCAGCTTTTGCGCATGAATCGGGAAGGCCTGTTCGAGGTAGCCCAAGACATAGTCGCGCGGCGTCAAGGCACCCTCGACGAGTTCATCCTCCGGGTCCATCGTCTCAAGTCGGCGTTTGAGCAGGCTCTCACCTGTCGAGACAACCTGGATGACGCAAGCCTTGCCCGCTGCCAGATCGTCCTTGATGGCGTGGATGATGCTTGGAGCCTTCATGCCCATCAGGAGATGGTTGAAGAAGCGCTGCTTCGTGCTCTCGAAGCAGGACTTGGCCGAGGCGCGTGCGGCCGACGCATTGGTCTCGCCCGAGGCATCGTTGACGCCGGTGGCGGTCAGGGCCGCTTCGAGATTGTGGTGGATCGTCCGAAACGCACCCGCGTATGCGTCGTAGATCTCGATCTGGGCCGGAGTGAGCGCGTGTTCCAGCACATCGTATTCAACGCCGTCGAAGCTGAGGGCACGCGCTGTGTAAAGCCCGAGCGTCTTGAGATCGCGCGCAACCACCTCCATGGCGGCGACACCGCCGGCTTCCATCGCCGAGACGAAGCTCTCGCGGCTTGGGAAGGGGTATTCGGGGCCCTGCCCCCAGAGCCCCAGCCGCGCGGCATAGGCCAGGTTGTGCACGCTCGTGGCGCCCGTGGCCGAGATGTAGAAGACGCGAGCGCGGGGTGCTGCCAGTTGCAGCCGCAGGCCAGCAAGGCCCTGCTGGGAGGGTTTGCCCCCCCTGCCCTGCTCGGACCCGGCCGCGTTCTGCATGGCATGGGCCTCATCAAAGGCCAGTACGCCTTCAAAGTCTTCGCCCATCCACTCAAAGATCTGGCTCAGTCGCGTGGTGCCGCATTTGCCTGCGGACCGCAGCGTGGCGTAGGTCACAAAGAGGATACCGTCACCCATAGGGACAGGCTGGTCCGGTTTCCATTTGGAGAGCGGCTGGATGTCGGCTGGCGAGCCGCCGAGATCGGTCCAGTCGCGGATCGCGTCCTCGATAAGCGTGGCGGATTTGGAGACCCAGATCGCCTTCCTGCGCCCGGAAAGCCAGTTGACGAGAATTAGCCCCGCGCATTCGCGGCCCTTGCCGCAACCGGTGCCGTCGCCGAGGAAATAGCCAAGGCGATAGGCACGTGCATCCGGGTCATCATCAGCGCGCGTCAGCTTGGTCTGGTCGTCATCGATGGTAAACCGACCGGGCAGATCACGCCCATGGGCATCATGCGCCATGATGATGGTCTCGAGCTGCGCCTCGGAGAGATCTCCCTCCTCGATCAACCGTGTGGGCAGTCGCAAGTCATCACTGCCCGTGTTTGAGGGCATGGGCGGGGCAACCGAGGCCATGGCGATGCTTTCAACGAGCGGCGTGGGATGTTCCTGCGTACCCGCGATCTCGATCCGCTGCGGACGGTAGCGCGCATAGATGTCCGAGATCGGCGTGTTGTCGCGCGGGGCCTCAAAGCTTGTGAAGCTGAGCGGACGGATGGCATTGGCCCGGGGTTTGGAGGCGGCGACAGGCGCAGCGGCGGTCTTGCGCGGAGCAGAGGATGGAACGGTCGGCCGCCCGTTAGGGATCGCCGCTGCCTGTTGTACGGGGCGCATCTCGGTCCGGGTTGCGGCCACGGCGTCGACAAAAGGAAGGGCTTCATCTAAGTCCCGGACACTGGCGCGGATCATCTCGCCGTGTTCCTGCACCTTGTCGAAGACCATCAGCTGGGTTTCGACAGAGGTGCCGAGCTTGCGGTAGACCTGCCCTGGCATCGGCAACGCCAAGCGCGGCGTGAGCAAACCGCAGGCGCGGGACCAATACGCGGAATCGCGTTCGGGCGTGAATCCCGGCGGCATGATCGCCACCAGCCGCCCGCCGGGTGCCAGACGCTTTGCAGCCGCGATAAGATGTTTGGCGGCGATGTGTTTGTCTCGGGAGCGATCGACCGAGGAGGCGAAGGGCGGATTCATCACCACGACGTCGGGCAGAACGGGCGTCTGCAGCAGATCATCGATATGCTCGCCGTCATGGCCCGTCACCTCGCCGCCGAAGAGGGCCCGCAGGAGGCACTGGCGAAAGGGGTCGATTTCATTGAGCAAAAGCGTGGCACCGGCCCGGGCAGCGAAAGCAGCCAGGGCACCGGTGCCAGCCGAGGGCTCCAGAACGGTCTCGCCCTTGCGGATCGCCGCGGCCCGCAAGACCAGCGCCGCAAATGGCAGCGGCGTGGAAAACTGCTGCAGCCGGATCTGCTGCTCTGACCGGCGCGTTTCCGTCAGCAGCCGCGAGGCAAGCAGCCTTGCAGCGGCGATGTCACCTGCCACGCCGTCCCCACGCAGCAGCACCTGGACAGCCGCGGCCTGCATCAGGTCATATGCCATGCGCCAGTCCCAGGCACCGCCGGCATCGCTGCCATGAAACGTCTCGTGCATAATGCGCGCGAGCGCTGAACTGCGCAGGGGCTGGTTGTCGACCTCCGCGCCAATCTGCGCGAGGGCAGAGGTGAGGTTAGCGTCGGATTCAACAGGATCGGGGAGCGTTGAGAGAGGCTTGGACATGGGAAATTCCTTTGGATCAGGGTCTGAGTTCCAAAGGACGAAAAGCCCGCTCTACACTTTGAAGGCGTAGAGCGGGCAATTTCTTAGCGGGGGGCCTGCACCCCGATCATGGCCACTGCTGCGCAGCATGAAGAACGCGCAAAATGGTCACCATCTCAGGGCTTTCAGCATAAACCACGATGTAGTTCGGCCGAACAACCATCTCCCTAGTCCCGTCCACACGGCCCGTGCGGTACATCTGAGGGCGTTCTGGAAGGAGGGACGTCTTGTGTTCAATCTCGTCTTTGAGAACTTGGGCGGCATCCGGGTTGTCGTCAGAGATGTAGTCAATGATTGCCAGCAAGTCGGCTATGGCCGTGGCTTTCCATTCAAGATTTGGCAAGGCGCTTCCCGTCAATCAATGCCTGGGCGTCTTGCATCGCCTTGGCATGGGGCGTTGTGGGCCTTGGATCGTCCAGCGCTTCCTGTACCTTCGTCCTGAACCAGGCGTCATAGGCATCCGGATCAGCGGTCAATCCGGCAGGCAAGCCGCCTTCTGCGGCCACGCGGGTCAGAAGAATACGCACCGCGTCGGAGAGCGTCAGACCGACGCCCGCAAGTGCGTCCGAAGCCTGTGCTTTCAGCTGATCGTCAACACGGACATGAAGCATGGATGTTTTGGCAGGCATGGATGGTCCTCCAGTTGATGGGAGTGATGTATCTCATTTGAGATACGAATTCAAGTCGGCAGTATGTGTGCGCGTGGTCCCGTGGTGTTGTCTCAGCGGGAAACTCAGCCACCCTGCCCCGCCAGAAACTCCGCCAGCACAGGACTGGCCGCACCCTTCGCGGAACTGAGCAGCTCCGAGCCCGCAAGCGAGGCCTTCGACAGGCGTACGAGCCCACCGGTTTCCTCGATGCGGTAACAGCGGCGTTTTTGCCGACCCCGCCTGTAGTGGGTCGCGGTGACGATCTGGCAGGTGCTGCCATCGGTCAGGGTCACAGGCGCGGCGAGCTTGATCCTGTCACCCTCTTGATAGTCAGGGATCGCGGCCCAGTCCCGGCAGCGCTGGCGCCATGCATGGGCGTAGCTGTCCGGGTCTTTCAGGTCGGAGAGGAGCTCGATCAGCCCAAGCGGAGCACGAGACTCGTTCGGGCCAGCACTTTCCTCCATGTCCTTGTAGCCCCAGCAGCCGTCATCGTAACGGGTGAGGAAGACAGCCCCGAAAGTGATGGAGCCATCCGGATCGGTCACATAGGTTGCGTCTTCGACAGCGGTGCCGTCGAGATTGGTGATCTTTGCCGCCGCATACCAGGTGGAGGCGACCTTGCAGGCCTTGACCAGTTCGGTTTTGCGCGTGTCGCCATGAGAGGTGCAGAGCCGGGCAATCTCCGCTTTCTCATCCGCATAGGTCTGGATACGGCTGTCGGTGTAGAAGAGCCATCCCATCTCAGAGTCCTTTCTCTCATTGGGGAAATTGTTGTCGCCAATGTCCCGAGAGGGCCGCAGGCCCGGCAGGGTATTGGCGATGCTTGTTTGAGAAAGGGCGCGTTACGCCACCCTCCGGTCATCGATTTCCATCAGGGCATCGAGCGGCACGCGGTAGGGCTGCATTGCGTCGAAATCCTCGCAATTGCCGCAGTTCTGCACGATCGCGAACGTGTCGCAGGCATCCTCGAGGATGACCCGGAAGGTGCCGCCGAGACCCGAGGGCACCTCGTAGGTCCCGCCGATGAGATAGTCCGAGGCCCGGCGCACGAAGACGCGGATGCTGTGGCCATCGGTGGCGAGCCGGATCGCCCCCCGCCCCCGGTCGATGAGAACCTGCACGTCATCCAGGATGTCGGTGTAGAACTGGCCGGTCAGATCGCGAAACGCCATGCGGCGCTGCGCCATCCAGTCGGTATCCCGAAACGGGTTCATGCCGTCGGCGAAGGCAAAGGAGGGATCGGCCTGCTCGGTGGTGACGATGCGGGTGGTCGTGCCGTCGATGCCGTTTGAGCGCAGATGCACACCATTGCCGACGATCAGGATCAGGGCCGGCCTGTCCACGGGCCCGTTCCAGTTCGGCAGGAAGGTTTTGCAGGCGCGCGCATGGGCGATTTGCGCCGCCACAGCGGACGCAGAGAACTTGAGAATAGCCATGGGGATGTCTTTCTGTTCGGTTTGGAAGGGTCGACCCGCGCAGGGAATGCCTCGCGCGGGTCGCGTGATGGCTCAGGCCGCTTGCGCGACCTCGCCGTCAGGTTCCGGGGTTTCCGTGATCGGCGCCGTCTCATCACAGGCGCCACCGGCGGTCTGCATCATCGGCGGACACCAGGCGGCCACGGCAGCGCGCTGTGCGTCCGTGAGTGTGGCGAAGGGTTCAGCGAAGAGCTTGTCGCAGAAGGCGACGATCTCCTTCTTGCTCGACGAGGCCAGCGTCACAGCCTCCTGGGCGAGACCCAGATCCTCGCCGAGGATCTTCAGGAGCCAGGCCTTCTTGAAGCGATTGAAGAGCGCCGCGTTCGGCGTCCAGTGGGCGCGGATATCGGGCATGATCTCGATCTCGAACGCATGCATCAGGCTGTCGCGCTGGCGGTCCCGCGCGAAGCAGGACTGCGTGGTGCTGGCCGTGGCATAGGCCACGAGCTTGGCCTTCTCCCTTGCATTGAGCGCGCGAAACGCCGCGAACTGATCGGCGGGCGCGCGGTTGCCATCGAGCCACGAAAGGTCAAGCGCATCATGCGCCGCCGCCACCTGCTCGAGCGAGGTCTCGTCGATCTCGTCCATCTTCGCATGGCTGCGGTATTCCTTGCGGGCATCGATCTTGATCGCCTGCGTGACACTCATGCCGCTGGCCAGAACGTCACTGACCAGCTTGAAGAGCGTCAGATCGAGCGTGGCTTCCGGATGCAGCGCCATCGCGGCCCCAAGCGCCATGGCTCGCTCGGTCTTGAGGTCCTCAGCCAGCGAGGCTGGATAGGTGATTTCGCCGGCGTCTGGGGCCTCCTCCCCGGCCGGGCTAGCCGAGGAGCCGCGCGCGCCCTCCTTTTTGACGGTGTCTTCCGGGCGGACGAGGCCAACATGGAGGGTCAGCTGCCCGCCCGACCAGGACGCGATTACCCCAGACCGCGCGAGGTCCTCGGCGCTGTAGGCCTCCTGCAGGTCGCGGGCTTCCTCTTCCAAGGCGTCCACGCGCTCGTAAAGCGCGTTGTAGGCACCGTCCTCGAGCCCCTCATCCTCCATCTCGAGCTGCAGCCTCTCGAGTTCGGCGGTGATCTCATCGATGCGCTTTTGCGCAGCCTCATCAGGCTCGATCGGGCAGGGATAAACGCGGCCGTAGTCGGCCATGGTCGCGTAATCATAGCGGACCATCGCATCGGCCCAGGCAAAGCCCAGCTTTATGCGGGCCTCTTCGGCGGCGGCACCGAGCTTCTCGAGCAGGATGGTTTCGACCAGAGCCGCATCCTCGAGCACGGAATGCTCTTCCAGAAGGTCAGCCGCGACGGCGCCGCCGCGGGCCTCGTAGTCCGCGCGCACGAAAGCCCCGATATCATCGCGGACCTGCACACCGCGGGATTTGAGCGCTTGACGGACCGTGTAGGCCTGCAGATAGCCGCCGTCTTTCGTGAGCGCCTCGAAGACCTCGCGCTGCGCCTCCTGGCTTGGATGCTCAGCAAAGGCCTTCATCGTGTCGAGCGTGATCACCTTGCCCCGGGCCGCGGCGCGGATGTCGGGGTGGATCAGGCCATAGCGCAACCGGCCTTTCACGGCCGCCACCGTGGCGCCGAAGATCTTTGCGATCGTCTCGGGCGTCTGGCTGTCGACCTCCATCATCCGGGCGAAGGCCTCGAACTCGTCGATTGCGTTCATCGGTGCCTGGGTGATGTTCTCGGCGAGCGACAGTGCCGTGGTGACGTCGCAGTCTTCCGGCACGAGGCGGCAGTCCACCTTGGTCTTCGCAGTGAACCCCTTGGTGGCCTTGTCGGCAATCAGCTCCTTCAGCGCGGCATGGCGTCGGCCACCGGCGAGGACAGCATATTTGCCGTCAAGCTTCTGGACCAGGAGCGGCTGGAGCAGGCCCAGCACAGCGATGCTGGCCTTCAGATGGGCGATGTTCTCGGGATCATAAGTTTCCGGCGAGTTGCTGCGCACATTTGCGGGATGCGGGACCAGATCGCCGATGGCGACGGTGAGAGGTGCAAAGTTCGTGGTCATGGGATATCCTTCCAGGTGGGTGAGGTGTGGCCCGCGCACTCACGCGCGTGACCAATCCCCGGCTTCAGGGATCACCACGACAAAAGGCCCGCTTTGCCTTTTTGAGGGGCAGCGGGCCTTCATCGTCTCAGATGTCAGGGGGAGGAGTCCCCTGCCCTACCAGTCGCGCGCCAGCATGATGGTCAGCACGCGCATGGTGGTGGCAGGATTGTCCGGGGTCTCAGCCCCGTAGCGGAAGTCTGAACCCGCCTCATAGAGATCGATCTTCCAGAACACGGTCTCGCCCCGGATCTCGACCGCCCCGAAATCGTGCCATCCCTCGGGATCATTCTCAGGCTCGAATGTGGCAAACTCACCGGTCGCCTTCACCGCCTCGGCCATGAAGCCGTCACTGGCCTCCATAAGCGCGCGGGTGACACGCATCCGGCCCTGAATGGGCTGCGCGGGCGGCACCCCAAGGCATGCGAGCTTGCGAAACGCGTCGTTCTGCGCCGCGATCACAGTCGGATCGGGACGATCTGGCTGGGGTTGAACATTCATGGACATGGGGATCTCCTTTGAGAGGTTTGAAACACCCTTCTCAAAGCCCGCTTTTTCTTTTCCGCTTGGCGGAAAACCCGGTCCAAACTTGCCCGAACCAAACAGTTCCAATAGTTGGCTCTGCGGACAAAGGGTGCATTCGCTGCGGATGCGCAGATGGCTGCTTCAGGTTTGGCGCACCGATAGGACATTGCAGCAGGTCGCGCCGGTTAGTCCGTATAGCTTTGGCAGGCATCAACTCCGTTGGCTGTCGAGGCAAGTAGCTGATCTGCATCACGGATGAGATCGGCGACCCGCCTGTCCGCCAGACGATACCGAACGAAGCGGCCTTTGCTGCGGCGACTGACCAGCCCGCATTCCAGCAGACAGCGCAGATGGTTCGAGACGTTGGGCTGACCCAAACCCGTATGCCCGACGATTTCCTGCACGTTGCGTTCGTCCGACACCAGCGCATCGAGGATCGTCAGACGGCTGGGATCGCTTAGGCCCCGGAAGAGCTTTGCCCGCAGTTCCAGTGTATCGGGTGCCGAAAGATCGTCTTGAATGTTTTGCGCTGTCATATCATTATCCACTGATACGTTAGCAGCGTACCTTTTCGCCCGCCACCACAAAAAGGATCGCACATGAGCCAGCCCGATAACAGCAAGTTGGCGACAGCCTCCTCCCCGATCCGAATGCGGGTGCAAGGCATGGACTGCGCGAAAGATGCCGCCGAGATCGAGCGCGCGGCCCGGTCTGCGGGCGTGGCCGAAGGCGACGTGAAAGTGTCCGCCGCCACCCACATCATGACATTGCGGATCGCGGACGGCGATCTGCCGAAAGTGCGGCCCGCGCTCGACGCGACCGGCTACGGTTTCGAGAAGATCGAGGACGGCGATACATCGTCCGATCCGGCCTACAAGGACCCGAGCTATCGCCGCGCGCTCTGGATCGTGGTCGCGCTCAATCTCGGATACGGCGTGGTCGAAATGTTCGGCGGGTTCTTGTCCGGTTCGCAGGCGCTGAAGGCAGACGCGCTCGATTTTCTGGGCGATGGTGCGATCACGTTTCTGGGCCTGCTCGCCATCGGCTGGAGCCTGACATGGCGGGCGCGGTCGGCGATGATCCAAGGCGTGTTTCTGGGCCTTCTGGGCCTTGGCGTTGTCGGCAGCACGCTCTGGCGCGTTCTCAATCAGACGACGCCCGAAGCCGGGTTGATGGGAGCCTTCGCGGTGGGTGCGCTGATCGTGAACGTCCTCGCGGTCCTGCCGCTGCTGAAGCACCGCAAGGGCGATGCCAACATGCGGGCCGTCTGGCTTTTTTCGCGCAACGACGCCATCGGCAACCTCGCCGTGGTGATCGCCGCCGGGCTGGTCGCGTGGCTCGGAAGTGCCTGGCCTGACCTCATCGTCGCGTTCGCCATCGCAGGACTGTTCCTGCATTCCTCGTGGATGATCATTCGGGATGCCCGGAGTGACTTGGTGGAAGCTGACTAACTCCATCATGGTGCGACGCGCCGAACGAAAGCCGACATTCGCGCGCCCCGCAGCATCGGTGAGTCTGGGCTCACAGCTGCCATTTTCTGCTTTGCGGCAAAGCATAGGTTATGCTGCCTCGGCACTGCGCCCTGCCCTACCCGCCTCAGATTGTGCGATCAGAAAGTCACAGGCGCGCTGCGCATCCGCGGCGTGCTTGAAGATCGCACCCTTGTCCGACCGAAGAACGCGCAACCAGTTGTGGAGGTAGGCGGCATTCATCTCGAGCGTATGCGCCGTGAAGCCGAGCGTCTGACCCAGGAACACCGAGGTCAATTCAGCGACAATCTCCTCGCGCGCATAGGACGTGTTGCCAAACTTCGAGAACCCGAAATCACGGTTCAGTCGATGGGGGGCCTTCGTGGCATGGGCCAGCTCGTGGGCCCAGACCCCGTAGAAATTGCGCGGGTCCTGGAACCGCGTGATGGACGGCATGTAGACCTTGTCCACGGGCGGCAAATAGTACGCCTCCGTCCCCGTGAAGACAGTCGTGATGTCGATGGCATCGAAAAACGCCTGCATGTGCGGGATGGGCTTGGACGGCGGATGCTCGGGCACGGGCTCCGGGTCGGGGAAGAAACTGTCGGGGAGGCCATCGATCTGGCAGGCATTGAACACGCGGTAGGATTTCTGGAAGCGGAAGATGCGGGCTTCCTCGGAGCGATCATCGTCCTCGCTGCGGTCGTCCGCGGCGCCCGCGTCTTTCCGGCTTTGACCGTAATAGACGACGACAGAGGACTTTTCGCCCTTGCGGACCTTTGCGTCCAAGGCATTGGCTTGCGGCAACGTCATCCAGAAAGGTGAGCTGTGGCCCGCCATCACGGTCCGCATTGTCAGCAGGAAGTTGTTCACTCCCTGATAGGGTTCACCACCCACGCGCAGGGGACGAGAGCTGCCACCAGCGGTCCAGGGCTTTCGCCACGGCAGCACGCCGCGCTCGATGATGCGGATGATTTCGTTTGTGATGACCTCGGAGGCATCGAATTTGGGCGTGCGGGATCGGGCCATGGCTGGCGTCCTTTCGAGTGTTGGTGAGAGGGAATGGTGATCAGGTTGACCGACAGGGGCGCGGATCGTTGACGATCCTGGCACCGAGGGCTTCGACCATGTCGATGTAGGTGGTCAGCGAGACGGACCTGCCAGGACCCGAAGAGTCAGGGTCGGCCGATCCGTCCCGCGTCACCCGCGGCAGGTTCGCGAAGGCGATGACATCGGTGACGGGTCGGATATCGATGAACGGAGTCCCTCGTGCGACCGCAAGAGTGGCCAAGGGAAAGCGCTCGATCGGCGCGAAACTCGAAACGGTAGTCCAACCGAGATGGATGAATGTCCCACCCTCTCCGCAGATCACATGCGCATTTGGCAATAACGCCGCCTGCCTCAGATAGCCGAGATCACGCAGGACAGTCTCGCGTTCCAGCCGTTGTGCCTGCCCCGTCTGGCCGGTTCGGCGTAGTTCCTTGTGTCGCCACCACGAGGCAGCGGTCGCGCGCAACACGCACAAGACACCTGTTTGCATGGGAATGCCCTTCATCAGGAACGGCAGACCGGAATCCGGCCCGGACCCATCTGAGGGACCCCAAAGGCCCTCTTCCGTCAGTCACAAAACCCAAAGAACACTTTCACTCTTTAGGGATCTGATGCCGGGGAGCGTTAAATGCAAAGCTCATGAGAACGTAGGATCTTCCACTTTCCGGCATCAGATCCCAATGAGGAACAGGATCAAGCCCGGACACCCTCTTTCGGGCACCCTCAGGCCTGACCTTCCCCGGCCATCCTCTTCCTCTCAAACCCCATGATTTCCGCAGGAGACTTGATTTTGTTCCTGTTATGTTCTATTTTAGGAACCGCGCTAAAAAGGGAAATCCCCGATGGAAAGCACCACTTACGCCCTGCCCGCGACGCCCAAGCAGATCGCCTATGCGCGCGCGCTGGCCCTGCGCAACCAGACGCTTTTGCCGTGGGAGGTTCAGCAGGACCGCCGGTCCCTGAGCGCCTGGATCGATGCACAAGCCAAGCTCACACCCGCGACAGCGCTGGACAGCCTGCCCTCGTCCAAACAGGTTGCCTTCGCCGAACGCCTCGCCCGCATCAAGCGCCGCGCCGTGCCGGATGAGTGTTTCCGCGATAAGGGGCTGATGTCGAAATGGATCGACGGGAATAGGTGAAGCTCGACAAACCCTGCGGTGATCGAGACTACTTCAGCCTATCGACAACGGATGCCCCGCCCGACCTGGCAAGCGCGATCAGGCTGGACTGGATTTTGGATGTGAAGACGGAACTGAACGTGCCGATGGGCGTGCGGTCCTCCCAGACATAGGACCGCTCCAGAATATCGGTGTTGATCTCGTCCAGCATGACCCATTTTCGGACATGGGTTTCTAACCCCACGCGCTGCGACTCGATCTGTGGCACCTCGATAAATTTGCGCGAGGGCAAGGGCGGCTGCGTCGTGATCGGCAGGATGAACACCACAGTCTCGCTATCGGACTTGGCGACAGTTACGGCGATACAGACAGGCCGCGTCTTGCGGCCTTCGGTCTCACCCGCCATCTGCTCGCGTTTCCACAGGAATGGATAGCGGAAAACCTCTCCAGCACTCGGCTTAGTCATCAGACTGCGTCAAGACCCGCTGGAGCCCTTCTATCATCAGCGCCTTGAGATCCTCGGGCATCTCGTCAACCATATGAGCCTGTTGCGTAGCCCCCCGGGTGAGTTGCTGATACTGATCCATGCTCATCAGTACGAATTTAGGCTTGCGGTGCTTGGTGATCGCAATCGGCGACCGAATAGCCGCGTCGAACAGGTCACTTGTGTGCCGCGTCAGGTCGGCCGCCTTGAACTCGGGAAGCTCATGCATGATCAGGGTCTCCATTTGTGCAGAATATACATACATTCTGGATATTCTGCAAGAGATGGGTTGAGCCCTCCCATGTGTCATCCGAACGGTCTCAGTGTAGGTGTACTCAGTGACCGTGATGCCGTTCTCGATGGACTCGGTCGAGGTCAGGTGGTTGTAGCCGCGATAGATGTCCAGCGCGCCGTAACTGTCGAGCGTGACGAACACCTGCGAGTTTCGATAATTCTGAAATCCGCAACGCCCCTGCCCGTCCGATCTCCGACAAATCGAAGATCAACGGCCGGGTCTCGATCTTTTTCATCGCAGCTTCTAACCCACCAAGCCGCGTTTCAATCTCGTCGGGGATTTCATCCTAACCAACATATTGTTTTTCTAACGCCCGATACTCGGCGAGCAACTTGACATGGGCCGCACCTTCATCATCCGTCATTGGTGCCGGACCGCAGGCCGTGGCTATAGCCGTAGGGCAGGTCAAGCGCGAACTTGATCCGCTTCCAGCCCTCGACCGCAACCGTCTCGGCTTCGGCCTGGAGTTTTTCGGTCACCAGCCGATCGAACAGGGTAGCGTCTTAAAGCCAGCCACCGTCATCACCCTGAAAGGGGTCATGCAGCATCATGCCGCCCGCCGCTTCATAGGAATCAACGTCCATAAAGACTGCGCGCCGGTCGGAAACCCGGACCGAGGTCTCGGTGAGCATGCGTCGGATTTGGAATGGCTCCTTGTTCCATAAGGAAGAAATCACGTCCCAGGCCTGCATCTGAGGGTCGTGATTGGGATTGACAGTGAAGGCCATGAGCAGCTCCAGCGTCATTCCATATTCGGCATAGACCTCAAGCATGGCAGGGGCGACGGCCGCGAGTTTCAAGCGCTGCTTCACGATCTGCGGCGTCACGAAGAAGGCGGCTGCAACCTCTGCATCGCTCTGACCCTCCTCGCACAGGGACATAAACGCGCGAAACTGGTCGAGCGGGTGCGGGGTGACGCGGTGCATGTTTTCTACAAAGGAATCGTCCTCAGCCAGGATCACAGACCCCACATCCCGCACAATGCAGGGAATGGGCGTGCTCTTCGCCAAACGCTTCTGCTTCACCAGCAGGGACAATGCTTGGAACCGGCGGCCACCGGCCGGGATCTCAAACTTGCCGGCCGCGGTGCCATCGCCAGCCAAGACGGGCCGCGCGGCGAGGCTCTGCAAGATACCGCGGCGGGCGATGTCTTAGGCCAGTTTCTCGATAGACACGCCGGGCTTGATGCGCCGCACGTTGGACTGGCTCAGCACCAGCTTGTCGAAAGCGATGTCCCGTGTCGGGGGCAGGGCGATTTTTTGGACAGCTTTCGTTATCAGATCTTCTCTTCGACGTGCGCAGGAAGCCATTCTCGGGATCTCACGCTCCATCACTCTCAAACCAACGCTCCTTTTTCTCTCGATAATCGTATGGTTGGAGCGATGCGGCATATGTCGCCTGTGCATCAAAGGTAACGCAGTCTTACAAGCCGGTCGAGCTAATGTGACAAGTCCATCAAAACCCTTGCCTCATCATTGCGTCTAGGTAGGCCTCGGTGTTCCTCACCTGTCCTGTGCAGGCTTTTAAAATTAATTCGTCAAGTGCAACAAGGAGCCGCCCCGGACCGTGTTCTTTAAAGTGTTTCATGATCTTGGCTTGTTTTATTCGTAGCAATACCCCGATATCGGCTAACATTCTTGCAACCGATTGATGGTCTCTTGGCTCATTCGGGAAGAATTCTGAAACGTTTTTGAGATCCGTCCAAGCCATAGATGCCGGATGTTGGCGTTTCTCAAATCCAGTGGTCGTGCGAACATTTGCCGAGCCCTTATGTATAGTCAATCTTGTGGGTTCTACGTGCCGGACATTTTGTCCGTCGTCGCCGGACATTTTGTCGGGCATCGTTTCTTGAGCATCACGGTTTCCGGCCGGAAACTCTCTGATGGCTGCTCCAGTCAGCTCCGCCAATTTCTTGATAAGTTCTATGATCTCTTCGGCTTTGAGAGTCGCACGGCGTAGGATGTTGCGCACGTTTTGGAGAAATGAGACAGTCTCATCATCCTTTGCTTGGCGTAAAGCCTCGACACGAAGAGCCAGCGCCTCCGCCTTGAGTGATCGTAGCCTTTCTTGATCGCTCAAAAGCTGTTCTGCGTGTTCGGTGAGTTCGCTTTCCCGATCAAACATTGGCTGCAGATCGAAGCCAAAAGCATCTCTGATCAATCCACCATAGCGAAGCGGGAACCGTTTGCGGGTTGCGCTATCCCTGCGCTGGATTAACCCGGCCTTCACGAGGTGTCCGATACACCGTCGGATCGTTCTCTCGTTCAGGCCGTTTGTTCTCTCAGACAATGATGCGTTTGAGGGAAAGACGATCGTCAGTGAAGCTGTTTGTCCAGCCGTCTTCGGCATGAAGCTGATCAAGGCCTGCAGTGTTACCAGATCATTTGGTGTTAGACCGAGTTCTTTGCGAAGCGCTCGGATTGGCCCGATGACCCTGTACGGGTTCGTACAGGGTACAAAAGATCGTTCCGCCAAGGCGGGTGTGTGAGAAATAACCTGTCTCATGATGATGTCGGCAAAAAAGCTTCCCCGTTCACCGCGAACGGTGTTGAAAACGATTCGGCTTCGGGGTATCAATCAGGTGTCTAGGCTAATTGAGGCCCTTCGGAGGCACTGCTTTCGGGGGGTCTTTTCTTTTCTGGCCTGTCCTCCTTTCTGCTCAGTTGTCGTTATCGTCTATGTCAGGACCATCAAGATCCTGATGCCTACCGGAGACTGGGTTACGTTTGGCTCCCAGGTTCTCCGGGGTATTGATCTGCCCCGCACCAGCGGCCTTCGCGTTCGCCAATGCGACAAGAGCGGCTTCTGGGTTCTCAGAGATCCACTTATGAAGCCCGTCATCACCGTTCTTGACGGTGATGATCACGTTTCTCTTGGTGACCTTCACCATCCCGAGTTTTGTCTGGGTTGCCGATTGGGCAGGGGGCTTCTGCTGTTTCAGGAGCCCTTCGAAGACCGCAAAGCGTTCATCGGAGGGCTTGCCTGAAACTCTGGATTCCATGAGAGCATCAAGGAATTCTCGGTTTCCGGCCGGAAACCCTTCATCTCCAGAAAAGCCAAGGCCCTCATAAGACTTCGCTGCAGCATACCAACGATCCCGTCCAACCCCGGGGGCCGGCCCGATCTTTTGGATGAGTTCAGTCGGAATACAGGAGGTGACTTGTTTCATGCGAGCAAGTCCCGTTAGCTTATCACCCGCTTTCCTGGCTTTCTGATCGATATTGAGGGCGTCACAGACCAGCCCCTCATCCTTGCCTGATTCTATGAGCGATCGTGCAAACAGGGCTTTCTCGATCCAGCTGAGGTCTTTTCGGAAGCTGTTCTCTTGGCCTTGTGCCAGGATCGCCTGATCCTCATCCAAGCCTCTTACGAGAGCTTTTGCGGGTTTGCCGATCAGCCGCAGGGCCGCTAATCGCCTGCGCCCATAGATGATCCGGTATCGCCCGGCTTCGGGACTTACAAGTATCGGGATAAGCTGTCCCTGCTTGTCAATACTTTCAGACAGTTCCCTTATGTCGTCTTCGTCATCCAGGGCCAGACGATCCTTGAACTCGGAATCGTCAATCAGATCAGTACTGATCTCTTGTATTGACGATTGTGCCGCATCCTGAAGAGAACGGGCCATTCCGGAAAGGGCAGGGGCTCGTGACTGGGTCCGGGTCGGAGAAATCGAAGAGCTCTCCTGCTTTTCCTCATCCTCGGGAATGTCGAATGTGACTTTGCGGGCCATTACTTGCGCCCCCATGCCGTTTTGATGAGCCCGTCGACCTCCGCCACAACCCCGTTGACCGACTCTATAGCCCGATCGTACGTCTGACGATGAAAGTCCGTTCTCGCGATCTCAAACAGTGTCTGTTGTGTGAGTCCAGCATCAGAGACTGCGGAGGATTTTAGGAAAGGCTGAGTAAGAACGTCGTCCGTGAACATTGTCCGCAGGAATGCCGCCATCTGTGTTTGGGGGCTGTCGTTGGGTTCGAAACGAGTGATTAGAAACCTCATGAAGTCCCAGTCGGGCGATGCGCCCACATCAGCAATTGTTGCCATGAGGCTCGAGGTGAGCTGCAGGAATTGGGCCATCGAGGCGACGTCAAGCATGCTTGGAATGACGGTGACGATCAGGGATGTCGACGCCACCAAAGCTGACAGTGTGGTAAACCCGAGTTGGGGTGGGCAGTCGATGACGACAATGTCGTAGTCCGCCTCGACTTCATTAATGCAAAGGGCAAGCCGCTGATAGAACGGCGGCCTGGTATTGTTTCGAAGGGCGTGCGCCGTTTCGGTCTCGAATTCAGAGAGTAGCAAGCCGGCCGGAGCTAGATCGAGGTTGTGGAAATACGTTTTGCGCACCACGTCTCTAAAGGGGATAGGATCCTCGTACCGTAGAGCATCATACACCGTTCCGACTTCAGGGAAGTCGATTTCCGGCCGGAAACCGAACATGGTGGTCATTGAGGCTTGCGGGTCGAGATCGATTGCCAGAACTCGATAACCGTCAAGGGCGAGCTTTTGGGCCAGATGGATCGCCGTTGTCGTCTTTCCGGCGCCCCCTTTGAAGTTGGCGATCGAGATGATCTGGATATGCTCCTCATCCCGGCGACGAGGAACGATATGCTGGAACTTGGTGCTTGACCGGGCAATTTCGTGGCGCGCTATGTCGATTTGCTCAGCAGTGTAGAACCTGCGGCCACGGGCGTCCGTCTCGATATCACCGAGATCGAGCTTGTCCTCGAAGAACATCTTCCGCAGAAAATCCTGGCTTACCCCGAGGATCTGAGCAACCTCCGTGGAAGAGAACCGTCTGAGAGCCTTTCGTTCATCAGGTAGGAACGACTTGCGCATATTCACATCAAGCGATTTGCTCAGACGTGTCGCCATCGCTTGGATCTTTTGATCCATTCTGATCCGCCGCTCGTTCATGCCCGTCCCGCCGCCCGTCTTCCGGGTCTATCTTGAGAAGGAACGCAAAACCGCCGGAAAATGATGGTTAGCGTTCTTCCGCGAAAATGTCAGGAAAGCGTTTGACTGGCAAGGATTTTTTCAAACGGCGGGTTGGCGTTGGGTAAAATCGATTATTTACAACGACTTACCCTTTTGTGCGGCTCCAGCGCATCAATTGCTTGTGTCGCTGCCATGTCTTAAACGCAAGATGTATCCGATTCACATAGGCGGTTTTGTTTTAAAAAAACGAATCTGAGTCTCTTAAATCATTCCCAGCCTCTCAGCCCGCTGCAGCAGTATCTTCACCGATGACGGCTGCCAGCTTTTGCGCCCACGGGGCGTGCGCTCGCGCATCGCCTGCAGCCGCTCACAGATAGCCTGAAGCGTGATGCCGGGATCCGCTGTCAATCCCGGAGGAAAATTGGCCAAGTTCGCGGTTTAAAATTGGTCAGTTTGGTCGCGGTTTAGCTGCGCCTTGGCGCGCCTGGTCCCGTTCAACTGGCGATGGCCAGACAGTGTCGGATGTATCAGTCATGTGGTGGGTTTCGTGCAGGTCATTAGGTCACGCCCGCGTTCCGCTGGGGATGAGGTGAAGCGCAGCCTTGCCCGCCTTGACGGCTTCCACAGAGAGCCGACGATCGAAGGTTGCCAGCAGGCCGCTGCGGTGGCTAGCAAGGGCCAACAGATAGGTGTCCGTGACCTGCGCTGCGGTCAGGACACGTGCAGGATCTACAATGTCGGACGCGACCAGGCTGAGCTCGTCGGTCCAGAAAGCGTGGCCGGGAAGACCGCGGAGCTTCCGGACGATCTCCGAGACGACAGCGGGTGAGCCTGGCGAGTTCGGATATTTGGGATTTCCGACAATGCGAAGGACGCCATTTTCCGTGATGGGACAGGTAGCCCAGGCATGCTGGCCAGTGCTGGCAAACCAGGTATGCGCATCGTCATGTGCGACGTGCGCGGGATCGATCAGGGCGATCAGGACATTGACATCGAGAAGATAGGTCACGGTGCTTCATCACGAAGCGCGTTTACCATGTCCAGCGTGACGAGGGCCGCGTCCGGGCGCACCGCCAGGAGCGGAATGCCGTTGCGCTCGGTATGGGAGACGGATCGCTGCAAAGATCGCCGCGCAAGCTCGGAGACGACCTCGCCGAGGGTCCGGCCCTGCTGCCCCGCAATGGCCTTCGCCGCGAGCAGGACATCGTCATCTAGAGAGAGAGTGGTTCGCATGAGTTTCCTGTCGTGCATCAATCATCAGTCATCACGCATCATATTGGATTCCTGAGGTATCGATCAAGTGACGAGTTCGATATTCAATAGATGTGTTGGTTTACAATCCTGCGGCCTTGGTCAGGTTTACCCGGAACCGGTCCCGGCGGCGCTGATAGCGGCGTGTCATCTCCGCTGAGGCGTGCCCGAGCTGCTTCTGGACGTAACGTTCGTCGACTTCAGCGGAACTGGCAAGACCCGCGCGCAAACTGTGGCCGGAGAACAGCGCCAAGCGGTCTTTCACTGGCAGCTCGGATCGGATACCGGCGTCCAGGACCGTGCGCTTGATCAGGCGCGCGACATGCTTGTCGTTGAGCCGCGCCTCCAACGCCCGTTTGCCATCCCGCGAGAACCCAACGAAGACCGGGCCGAAGTCGATGCGTCCGAAGTGCAGCCATTGCTCGAGCGCATGGACAGGGCAGGTTTGATCCTAGGAACCACGGCCGATTTCGACTTCGCGCCAACCGGTCTTGGCATTGAGCGTAAGCAGGGCGCCTTTCTCCAGGATCTCGATCCAGCCGCCCGAGTCCGGCGTGTCATCCTTGTGGACGTCAAGGCTGACGATTTCCGAGCGGCGCAGGCCGCCGGCATAGCCCAAGAGCAGGATCGCCCGATCCCTGAGCCCGCGCAGGTCGAAGGGCAAGGTTGCCACCATCGCGAGAATGTCGTCGGCAAGGATCGCTTCCTTCTGCACCGGTGGACGCGCGTGCTTGCGCTTGATCCCCGCCAGCACCGTGGCGATGTGGCGGTTCTTGCGATCGAGGTTGAAGCCGCGCTGCGCATAGTTCCACGCAAGGCCAGACAGGCGACGCTCAATCGTATTCACCGAAAGGGGTCGGGACGCCGACTGCGGTCCGGGCGCGGACTGCGAAGGGCAGGGGCCCGACCCGGTAGCCAGATCAGCCAAATAAAGTCCGATTATTTCCGGCGAGGGGGGCAGCGGTTCAGCGCCCTTCATCCTGCACCAGCGCGCGAAATTGGCCCAGTCCTTGGAATAGGCCTTCAGCGTGTTGTCAGAGGCCGCAGCGTGGGCATAGTCACGGGCGGCGTCGACCAGGCGATCAAGGTTGCCGGACCCCGCGAGGTGGGCAGGTAGGGAGATGTCGCCGCTATTTTCTTGATCTCTCTCGTCGTCCTGAGTGATCCTCGCCGGACCAGAGTTTGATGATGTCGATTTCTCATCCTCTTCGGCAGAGATTCATCCGCCCAGAAGTTACGTTTGATCTCCCGAAAAATCGTCGATTTGTGGCGCTTCAGGGCGCGCGCCATCTCACGGACAGGAACTTTTGCGTGCCACCAGTCCTCAATCTTGCGTCGTTCCTGAAGCGAAAGTTGCGTGTAAACAGCTCCCATGCCATGATCTCCTAATAGATAACTTGTTGTTTTCTAACAGGAGTCGCACTTCAAGGTAGCGCGCGCCGAAATGCAGAAAAAAATCGCATAATAAAGTTTATGTTATTTATTTCGGCTAATGTCGATCTTCGCTTTTGCCTCGGTTAAGGTGCAGATCGCGGACTTGGTGAGCTTTTGCTGCGGCTGGGCCAATGATTGTTTTTGAGTGGCCGACCTTAAACGGTCGATTCCGCTGGTGTCAAAAACGTCTGATTTCTGACTGCCTGTGCATGTAAGGTGAACCTTCCCTCAAGTGGCGGCGGAAGGAACGCAAAGCTCTGCAACCGCCAGCAACGCCCCGTGGTCATGCGCCGAGCCCAGCAGGTGGAAGCGGCCCAGCCGGTATCCGCCTGCATCCGCGAAGGCGGAGAGCGCGGCCGCCCCGTCGTCCGAGAGATCAAGGCTGAAGCCGAAGGATTCCCCGGTCGCCTCAAGCGTTTTCGCGAAGAGGCCGCGCCGCCCGAGGTTCATCATGCGCTGGCCGTAGAGATCGAGCAGGACGATGCTTCCGGGGGCAGCGATGGCGCGGATGGCCGACAGCATCGCCAGCACGTCCGTTTCGCTCAGATAGAGCGTCACGCCCTCCCATAGAAAGATCGTCCGGAGTTCAGGATCGTAGGTCGACGCTGCCAGGGCGCGGGGCCATGCGGGATCGGTGAAATCCGTCTCGATGAACCGGACATGATCGGCGGTCAGGCCTGCCCTCCGTAGGGCTGCGCGCTTGGCCCGTTGTGTCGGCGCGCGGTCGAGTTCGAACATCGAAAGACCCCGGTCCATCAACGGACCGTAGGCACGAGTGTCGAGGCTGGCCCCGAGCACCACGAATTGTTTGGCGCTGTCGGCCTCCGCGTCGATCAGATCGTCGAAACGGGCCGATTTGGTCGGAACGAAATTCATCATCCCCATCTCCGCGTCCCCCTGCAGGCGCGGATAGAGGAACGGCGCGCCCGCGACGCGGCGTGCCACCATCAGCGGAAACAGCGCCAGCCGCAGGCCCGCGGTCGAGTTGTTCTCGATCGCCTCGGCAAGCCTGCGCGAGGCCTCGTCGCTGCGAACGCCAAAGACATCCGCCGTCCAGCGCCCGTTGAGGATTTCCACCGCGGTCTGTGATAGGCCGAGCGCCCGGCTGCGGCCGATCTGTTTCCAGGCAACCCAGATCGCGCCTGCAAGCGAAAGCGGCAGCCAGAGCAGTTGCAGGGGCACGTAGACGAGCCAGGCAAGTAGTTTCATCTGGCCGGCTCCGGTTCAGCCATACCGGCGAAAGGTCTCCGCCTCGACGGCCGACTGCGTTTCGAGCTGTGCGATCCTCGTCTGCAACGCACGCCGGGTCTCGGGATCGGTCGTCTTGTCGAGCTCCGCCCGAGCTTCCACAATCCTCGCTTTCAATGCGGCGACCGGATGTATCGCCCCGCTCTCCAGATAGACATGCGCGAGCGGATCGGTCGTCAGGCTGCTTTTCTCGATCGGTCGTCCCGCACCGGGAAGGTCATCGAGATCGCCGTTCCGGCGCGCACGCTCGACGGTATTCTCCACAAGACGATTGATAGCGCTTTCCATCGGCGTCCTCCTGCTGCGGCTTTCGTGTCCCCGCTGCGACCGTTCGCATTGGGCTTGCAATTTTCTTGCCGCTCATTACATACCGACCGTCGGTCTGGTTACAAGAGGTGGCGTGGGAATGAACCGGAACAGCACGAACGAGAGTCAGCGCCGGATGGCGCCGGATGCACGGCGCGAGGCGATCCTCGATGCGGCGCAGGGCCTGTTCATGGCCCGTGGCTGGGAAGCCGTGACGATCGCGGATGTGCTGGAGGCCGCGCGGATATCGAAAGGCGGATTCTATCACCACTTCACCGCCAAGGAGGATCTTCTGACCGGCATAGTGGCGCGCATGACAGGGCAGGCCATTGCTGCCACCGAGGAGGCGCGCAATTGCGCCACCGGCGACGCGCTCACCCGGTTGAACGCCTTTCTGGCAAGCTCGCAGCGCTGGAAGGCCGAGCATGCAAGCGAGATGCGGGCCTTCGTGGACGTTCTGATGCGGCCGGGCAATGACACGCTCTACCAGAGAGCTTTCAATGCCACGGCCGATGCCATCGTGCCCATCCTGGAAGAGATGATCTCGGATGGAGTGGAAGAAGGCGTTTTCGACGTGGCCGATCCGAGGCTTGCCGCCGAGATCGTCATCGGGCTGTCGCAGGGGCGGCAGGCCGTCCTGAGCGATGCGATGGCCCTCGCCGCAGCGGGCGATATCGACGCTGGCACGGACCGGCTGGACGCGCGGATGCGGGCCGAGGGCCTGACCTGCGACCGGCTGCTTGGTCTGCCGCCGGGCAGCGTGCCGCTGTCGAGCCCCGAGGATTACCGCCGGATGCTGGCCGGACTGGCCGGCGACGACGGCAAGAACGCCGGAGCGAGTGCTTCGGCGGAACGAAACTCAGCAAGAAAGGAAGATTGACATGCTGATCGTGAAGGAACTGAAGCCGCGTATCTTCGAGATCACGCTTTCGGGCACTGTCGAGGCATCGGACATCGAGACCATGAAGCGCGACCTGACCCCGGCGCTGGAGGCCGAGGGCAAGATGGGCCTCGTGCTGCGAATGGAGAAGCTGGACGATGTCACCGGCGACGCGCTGATCGCCGATACCCGGTTCGAGATGTCGATGCTGCCGCAGTGGTCAAAGGTCGCGCGGGTGGCCGTCGTCACCGACAAGCAGGCATTCGAGGCGCTGCTGAACTGGTTCGATCCGATCCTGCCGATGATCGAGTTTCGCACCTTCGCGCCGGGCGAGGCCTCCGCCGCCGAAAGCTGGGCCGCCGACCTGCCGAAGACCGAAGCGGAAGGCCCCGGCCTGCGCATCGTCGAGGACGGATCGGACGGCCTGCTGGTCTTCGAGATCGACGGCAAACTGACCGAGGAAGCGGCCGACCGGGTCTTCGCGGCGTTCGACCGCGCCGTGGAGAAGCACGGCAAGATCAACCTCATGGTTCGGGTAAAGGACTACGAAGGGTTCGATCTGGGTCTGTTTGGCGACAGGGATTTCATGACCTCCAAGTTCGGCGCCATCGGCAAGGTCGGCCGCTATGCAGTCGTCGGCGCGCCCGGCTGGATGCGCACGATGATCGCGTCGATGGGTCCGCTCATTCCGATCGAGATGCGGGCCTTCGATATGTCCGAGGACACTGCCGCGCGCGACTGGGCTCGGGCTGCATGACGACGAGGAGCGCCATCGGCACTATTTCGGTGGTGCTCCGTTTGCCTGGGAGAGCAGCATGACCGGGCCTGCCTACATGACGAAAGGTCTGACCAAGGTCTATGGTGAGGGGCGCTCGGCCGTCCACGCGCTGCGCGGTGTCGATCTCGAGATCCCGGCGGGCGAGATCGTGGTTCTGCTGGGGCCTTCCGGTTCCGGCAAGTCCACGCTTCTCAACATCATCGGCGGGCTCGACCGCGGCACCGAAGGACTCGTGCAGTTCCGCGAACAACGGCTCGACGGGATGAACGATGCCGAGTTGACGCGCTACCGGCGCAACCATGTCGGCTTCGTCTTCCAGTTCTACAATCTCATGCCCAGCCTGACGGCGCGGGAGAATGTCGAGCTCGTCACCGAGATTGCCGCCGACCCGATGGACCCCGACGAGGCTCTGGCGCTGGTCGGGCTGAAGGAGCGGACCGATCACTTCCCCGCCCAGCTTTCGGGGGGCGAGCAGCAGCGCGTCGCCATCGCGCGGGCCATCGCCAAGCAACCGGACGTGCTGTTCTGCGACGAACCCACGGGCGCGCTGGACAGTGCCACGGGGCGGTCGGTGCTGCGGGTGCTGGCGGATGTGAACGAACGTCTCGGCTCGACCGTGCTGATGGTCACCCACGCCGCCAGCCAGGCCAAGATGGCCGATCGGGTGATCCACTTCGCCGATGGCGACATCCGCGAGATCGTCGAGAACCGCGAGAAGCTGACCCCCGAGGAGATCGAGTGGTGAGCCCGCTCGACCATAAGCTCCTGCGCGATCTCTGGCGCATGAAGGGCCAGGTCACAGCTATCGGCGCGGTGATCGCCGTCGGCGTGATGATGCTGGTGATGATGACCGGCCTCGTCGCTTCGCTGACCGAGACGCGCGACGCCTATTACGACCGCTACCGCCTCGCTGACGTCTTTGCGCCGGTGGCCCGGGCGCCCGAGCGGCTGGCCGGGCGGCTGGCAGAGATACCCGGGGTCTCCTCCGTCGAAACCCGGGTGCAGGGGCGCGCTCTGATTGACCTGCCCGGACAGGTGCTGCCGGTGCAGGCGCAGGCGGTGTCGCTGCCGGATCGCGGTCGACCGGCGCTGAACGACGTCTTTCTCACCGACGGCCGGATGCCCTCCTCCGGACGGCCGGACGAAATTCTGCTGCTGCAAAGCTTCGCTGCTGCCCACGACCTGCGTCCCGGTAACACCCTTGGCGCCACGATGAACGGCGCGCGGCGCAGCTACGACATCGTCGGCCTCGCCCAGAGCCCCGAGTTTCTTTACACTACCGCGCCGGGAGAACTGGTGCCGGACGATGCGCGCTTCGGGGTGATCTGGATGGGGCGCTCCGGCCTCGCCGCCGCCTACGACATGGCGGGCGCCTTCAACGAGGCGCTGCTGGGTCTGTCGCGCGGCGCCTCCGATGAGGCCGTGCTCGATGCCGTGGACCGCCTGCTGGAGCCCTTTGGCGGTGCTGGGGCCTATGGCTTGGCCGACCAGTTCTCGAACCGTTTCGTCTCCGAAGAGATCTCGGGGCTGGAGGCCGCCGCCGTGGGCGTTCCGCCCATCTTCCTCGCGGTCGCGGCCTTCCTTCTCTACATCGTGATCAGCCGCATGGTGCAGTCCGAGCGAGAAGAGATCGGGTTGATGAAGGCCTTTGGCTACACCAATACCGAGGTCGGCGCGCATTACTTCAAGCTGATCCTCACCATCGCCGCGGGTGGCGCTCTGGCCGGGTGCCTCGGCGGGATCGCGGCAGGGCGCGCACTGATCGGCGTCTACACCGCCTATTTCAAGTTCCCCTTCCTCGTCTTCCAGCTCGACCCGGCGTCCTTCGCGACCGGCGTGACGGTCAGCATCCTGTCGGCCTCCGCAGGCGGGCTCTTCGTGCTGCGCCGGGTCTTCGCCCTGACGCCCGCCACGGCAATGCGCGCCCCTGCGCCGCCCAATTTCAGCCGGACGGGGCGGATCGGCCACAGCCTGAACCGCTTTCTCGACCAGCCCTCGCGCATGGTCCTGCGCCGCCTGACGCGTCAGCCCGGGCGCATGTCCGGCTCTGTCATCGGGATCGCCTGCGGCATGGCGCTGTCGGTGGCGATGCTCACGATCTATGCGGGATTCGACCGCACCATCGACCTGACATTCTCGGTCGTGGATCGCAGCGACGTGACCGTCAGCTTCACCCATCCGGTCAGCGACAAGACGCTGTTCGAACTGGTCCGCTTGCCGGGCGTGGAGCGTGCCGAGCCGGTGCGCAATGTCAGCGTCGTGCTGCGCCACGGGCTGGAAAGCCACCGCGGCGCGCTGATCGGGTTGCCGGACACGCCGGAACTGAACCGGGCGCTCGATGCCGACATGACGCCCATCGCTCTGCCTGAACGGGGCGTGGTGCTGTCGGACGTGTTGGCCGAGATGCTGGGCGTCTCGCCCGGCGACATGCTCACGGTGGACGTGCGCGAAGGACGTCAGCCGCTTCTGCAAATCCCCGTCGCCGGCACCGCGCAGACGCTTCTGGGCTCGCCCGCCTACATGGATCTGCGGGCCCTGAACCGCGCCCTGCGCGAACCCGGCCGCATTTCGGGCGCTTATCTCACCATCGACGAGCGCCATGCTGACGCGATCTATACCGCCCTTCAGGACATGCCGACGGTTGCGGGCGTCAGCCTGAAGTCCCAGGCGCGCGATGCCTTCGTCTCACTGATGAACCAGGGCGCTGGCGCGATCCGCTACGTGATGGGCGGTATCGCCTTCGTCATCACCTTCGGCATCGTCTACAACGCCGCCCGCATCGCGCTGGCCGAACGGTCCCGCGATCTGGCCAGCCTGCGCGTGATCGGTTTCAGCAAGGGAGAGGCCGCCTTCGTGCTGCTGGGCGAGCTGGCCGTCGTGACCGTGATCGCGCTGCCGGTCGGCGCGCTCTTGGGCTTCTACCTGTCCTTCGGCATCGCCGCGGGCTTCTCCACCGATCTCTATCAAATCCCGGCCATTTTCGATCCTGTCAGCTACGGCCAGGCCACGCTCGTCGTGCTGGGCGCCGCGCTCGTCTCGGGATGGCTGGTAAAACGCGACCTCGATCGGGCCGACCTGATCGAGGCCCTCAAGACACGGGAATAGACCATGGCAAAAGCAAGAAAACGATCCCGTCTGATCCTCACGATCGTCGTGGTCCTCCTGATCGGAGGCGCGCTCACGGCAGCATTCTGGCCCCGCCCGGCGATGGTCGACCTGAGCGAGGTGACGCGCGGACCGATGATGGTTACAATCGACGAGGAAGGTCGCACGCGGGTGGCGGAGGCCTATATCATCTCCACCCCGGTCGCCGGCCGGCTTCAGCGGGTTCAGGTAGACCCCGGCGATCCGGTCGTGCGGGGCGAGACTGTGGTGGCACACATGTTGCCCACCAATCCCGCAGCTCTGGATGTGCGCACGCGCGAGCAGGCGCAGGCGGTCGTGCAGTCGGCCGAGGCCGCCCTTCGGGTCGCCCGCGCCGATCTGAATGCCGCCATTGCCAACCGTGACTTTGCCAAGACCGAGCTATCGCGTGCGGAGCAATTGGCCGAGCGCGGCACCGTGAGCGGCGCCGCCCGCGACCGGGCCCGTCAGGATGCCCGCGTCTCCGATGCTGCTGTCGAAACCGCCGAAGCCGCGATCTCCATGCGCGAGGCCGATCTGGCCAACGCACGGGCGCAACTTATCGGCTTCGACGATCAGGGGCTGGCAGCCGCCATCGGCAACATGCGCAGCGATGACATCCCGCTATACGCGCCCGCCGACGGCCGCATCCTGCGGATCATGCAGCAAAGCGAGACCACCTTGCCCGCCGGTGCGCCCATCATGGAGATCGGCGACATAGACGGCGAACTGGAGGTGGTCGTCGATCTGATTTCGTCGGATGCGGTTCAGGTCGAAGTCGGCGATCGCGTGATCGTCGACGATTGGGGCGGCGTGGCGCCGCTCGACGGGGAAGTGCACCGCATCGACCCATTCGGCATCACGGAGTTCTCCGCACTCGGCGTCGAGGAGCAACGCGTTCCCGTCACCGTCGCGCTGACCGGGCCGCCCGAGGACCGCCGTGCGCTCGGTCACGGCTACCGCGTCGAGGCACGCATCGTCGTCTGGCAGCAGGAGGACGCGCTGCGCGTTCCTGCAAGCGCGCTCTTTCGCACCGGGGCGGAATGGTCGGTCTTTGTGTCGGAGGAGGGTGTCGCCGCACTCCGCATCGTCGAGGTCGGCCGGAACAACGGCATCGTCACCGAGGTCCAGGAGGGCCTGTCACCGGGCGAACAAGTCATCCTTTACCCGTCGGCAGCGATCACGGATGGCACGGCAGTTGCGCAGCGCTCGGTCGAATAGCCGGTGTCCCCAACCTCAATGGACCGCCGCTTCTTCGTCCTTGCTGGAGCCGCTGCCGTCTCGGGCTGCGTAGAGCGGGGGCGGTTTTCCGTCGCGTCGACCACTACAGCCGAAACCGGCACACAGACTCTGCTCGTTGCGACATCGCGCGCCGCCGACCCCGCCCCCATCGCCTATGGACCCGGCCGCAGCCAATCGCTTGGATTTGCGCGTCTCGCGATCTCGATTCCGCCGACGCACCGGATCGGTCAGATCGAATGGCCCGAGGGACCGAACGCCGATCCGGCGCGGCACTTCGCCCTAGTCGGGGCGGAGCCGCTTGCCGGCATCGAGGCCCTCGTCTCTGCCACCCGGCAGGCGACCTCCGGACAAAATGAAGAAGCAGTTCTCTTCGTGCATGGCTACAACACGAACTTTGCCGAGGGCGTGTATCGCCATGCGCAGATCGCTTGGGACTACGGGCTGAGGGGGCCGCAGATTCACTTCGCATGGCCTTCGTCTGCGGACCCGCTGGGATATGCTTACGACCGGGACAGCAGCCTGATCGCGCGCGACGCATTGGCTGGCCTCCTCTCCCGCTTCTTGCAGGAGCGCGAGTTGCGCCTATCCGTCGTTGGGCATTCCATGGGCGCCTTCCTCGTGATGGAGGCGCTACGGCAGATTGCGTTCAAGGGCGGTGAAGCACGGCTTGACAGGCTGGCAGGCGTTACCCTTGTGTCGCCGGATATCGACATCGATCTGTTCCGTGCACAAGCCGAGGCGCTCGAACCGCTTCCTCAGCCCTTTGCAATCGCAGTATCACGGAACGACCGTCTCCTGCGTCTGTCGTCGCGGCTCGCAAGAGGCGAGACAAGGCTCGGTTCCGTTGACGATTTGGCGCAGCTCGAAGGGCTCGGCATCACCGTCATCGACCTGTCCGGGCTCGGCGATACCGGTAGCAACCATTTCCTGCTCGGCACCTCTCCCTCCGCGATTGCCCTGATCAGAGGGCTCCGCGATACAAACAGTTTCCCCGCCGACAATATCACGCTTGGACCCGTGCGCATTGTACTCGGGTCGGCTCAGTGAAGGCCGCTTGTCCTGACGAGGTTGTTTTCGAACTTGGAAGGTCAGGCATCGCACAAGGCTGGTCGGTGATTATTCTCTTCTGGGCTGGACACACTGGACAGAAACCACGCGCAAAAGAAGTCGTTTATGTGCTTGCGAACCAGATGCTCAATATCCAAATGCTCATGTCTGCCAAGATGAGGTTTTCCGATAGCGAGATTGCCCCCAGCGGCACATTCGATCCACCGTCGACGCAGACGCATTTCAGGTCATGCTTCTCCACATAGACCGCCTTGATAACGCTGACGGTATCGATGGAGCCGATAAAGATGCCTACGGGGGCTACCAGCCAGATCAGGGCGCCGCCGGTGCCGATCAGGGCAGCATGCCCACACCGGCCCAAAGCTCGGCGTAGGGATAAACGTAGCCGTAGGGCACGTAGCGGCGCGCCAGCAGGTCGTAGGAAAAGCTCGAGCTGCCACAACAGACCTTCAATGGCTGCTCACCTATTGCGATCGACTTTGCAAAGATGATCGCGAAGTTCGCGACGCAGTCATCCGCGCTGCCGGGAACTCTACACCTATTTGGCAAACAACATGGAAAGTCTGACTGACTATGGCCAGCGATACCGCAACGGACTTGCCGTCTCCTCATCTCGCGCAGAAGGTTGCGTGGACGACATTGGTAACAAACGCATGGGAAACGTCGACGCATGCGATGGTCACCCAATGGTGCCCACCGCGTAGCAGTCGTAAGGGTGGCCGTTCTCGATGGCAGGTTAACAAGCGCATATCATAGGGCGGCAGCCTAACCCCCAAGTTTTGCCCACTCCCGATTTCCAGAGCGAACCAGCAATCGAATTCGCTCAAGGTCATCGTGGCGATTGCCTTCGGCGTCATAGTCGCCCTTGCCCACGTCGGACGTTCTCGGACCAGATCGCCTCGATTGCGCGTCCTTATGCGCGGCGCACCTCGCGTGTCGGGGAGATTATCAGCCATCTTGGCCGTGCGACCGGCGGGCGACCTGCCGAGCGGCTCTTGCACCGTTTGGGCCTTGGGATCAGCGATGACACGGTGCTCAGGCAGTTGAAGAAGCGTGCTCGGGGCACCGCCGAGCCGCTGACAGTCATCGGGATCGACGACTGGAGCTGGCGGAAGTCGCAGATCTATAGCACGATCATTGTGGAACTGGAGCGTCGCGTGGTGATCGACATTCTTGAGGATCGAGATGTCGTCACCTGCACCAACTGGCTGAAGCGACACCCCGAGGTGGAAGTGATTAGCAGAGATCGGTGCGGTCTCTACGCCCAGGCTGCCCGGCAAGGGGCACCGCAGGCGAAGCAAGTCGCCGACCGGTTCCATATCGTGCAAAACCTGCGGCAGGCCATAGAAGAGCAAATGAACCTTCATGCCCGTGCGACCGGCAGGGCGCTGCTGTCCGACGCCGACAACATCACCGCCGCCGGCAGCCTTCTGAAGTCACGCCTTGCGTACAGGACGTCGCGGGAAGAGATTTTCACCAACATCCAAGCGCTCCGAAATCAGGGGCTTTCCTGCAGCGAGATCGGGCGACTAACATGGTTCCCGCGTCGTAGCATCGCGAAATGGCTGCAGTTCGAAACACCACCGGACCGCAGGCGGGCCGCTTTGAAACCGACTTCGCCGTGGTACTTTGAAGAGTTCCTGCGCCAAAGCTGGAAGGACGGCATTCGAACTGGAAGCGCCCTGTTCCGCTTGATCCGAGAGCGTGGCTACGAGCGGAGTCAGTCGCATTTGCAGCGGTTGCTGGCGGGTTGGCGCAGAGCCGAACAGCAAGTGAGCGACCCCAAGGTAGAGCACGAAATCCTTAAGCCAGTCTGGGACCCGGAAACGGGGCACGCGATCTCCCCGGTCATCGCGGCCGCGCTGTGCATCAAATCGCGCGGAAAGCTCACCTCGGATCAGGCGCGGAAAGTCGACGCGCTCAAGGCCGGCTCTCCCGCTTTTGCCACGATGCGCAGCTCGCCGAGTTATGGCTGAATCTGGTGTCTGGGCGATTTGAATGACGGCGGTGCATCTGGTTGGTTTGTTGTTGCGACACAAG
>JBGRQD010000018.1:0-75352 GCA_041725935.1 Pelagibaca sp. | reverse complement strand
GGGATGACACCTGCACAGAAACTGAAGATGGCCGCGTAATTCTACGACCAAGCCCCCGCAAAAATGGGGGGATTACCTGACCTTCCCTCTTCTTACGCTCGAATTGATAAACTCAGGCAAGAAGCTGCCAAAATGGCCAATGTTGAACTCGCTCCGATGTACCGGTCGATGGCAACAACACCGCCGGGTGGCGTTATGGATTGTGGCGATCACATGGAGCAACACTGGGTCTCTCCAGAGACGGTAGAGCCGCCATCGAATTCTGTGGCGGAAGTTTCTTCCGATGACCCCAAAGAGCCACCGATATCCGACCACTCCAATGATCGGGCCTCCACAACGCAACCCATGTTCAGCCCCATCACGGAGAGTAAGCTATGAGCGAATTCGTTATCGATGCGTTTAGGGATGCAGCCGCGAATACCGGAAGCCGAATTTATCGCCTGGCCCGCGCCGCGAAACTGAAGTCAGACTTTGCGCGCGTGTTCAGCACGCATTTGGGGCATCTGATCGGTGGTGGCCGCTTTGAAGCGGAAGGGCTTCTGGTGATTGGGCCTTCTGGGACAGGGAAAACAACCGAAATCCGTGCTCTGATCCAACAGTTCAACAAAGACGACATCGCCCTCCCGGATGGTTCGCGAGCGCGGTTTGCAGAGTGCGTGCTGAAAGGCATCGGTACCTGGAAAGATCTTGGTAAGGCAACTGCCAGGGCCATCGGGTATCCTGTAAGCCCGAAAGCCAGGCTGACGCAGAGCGCGATTTGGGACATCGTGGTGCGCGAGGCCAAACTTGCCGGGGTCATTGGGATTCATTTCGACGAAGCACAGCATATCTTTCGGGAAAAGAGTGTGGCAGACCGCCTTGGTGTGCTTGACTCCTTCAAGACCTTAATGAAGTCGCATGACTGGCCGTTGATGCTGATATTCTCCGGGGTGCCCGAACTGGATGGGTATGTGAAAGAAGAACCGCAGCTCCACCGACTGCTGACGCATATTCACTTCAACGATATCAATCTCCCGGAGGATTACGAAACCATCCATCAAATTGTGGGCAGTTATGCTCTGGTGGCGGGTATCGACCTAGACGCCTATCTGATGAGCCAGGATTTCTTTCATCGCTTGGCGGAAGCTGCGGCATCGCGGTGGGGGCTCTTGATAGCTGTGACGAAGTTCGCGGTCGCGGAGGCACAGCGTGCTGGTTCTTCTAAACTGGTCAGAGATCACTTCACAGCGTGGTGGGTCAGCAAGACTGAAGTCTCTTGGGTAGCTACGCCTTTCACCCATAGAGATTTCAGGACGCTGTACAGGAAAGACGATGCGTTCATCAAAGCCCTGCAGGATTGACACCTACCTGTTCTGACTAGAAAATCTAAGTAGCCCGCCTCTTTGAGGCGGGTTTTTTCATGGGCGACGCCCTTCCGAACAAGGCGGGACAACGCTTTGCGCAGACTTTTACTTTCTTGCGCAGATCATTGCTTTTCGCCTGTTTTTTGTGCGTCTTAAGTGATTGTTATAGATGGGTTTTTGGGGTATCGTCTACCGTGCGGCATATGTCTTGCGCAGACTTTTGCTTTCGTTGGCATGAAATGAATTGGCCAGGGCGTGGCCGTGTAATTCGTTGCGGACCAGCTACTCTTGATGGGATACATTCAGCAAGCCGCCTTCAAAATCTGAGCACCAAAATCCGTCAGGCCTTGAATTTTCCGTCGTTTATCCGTTTAACTACATGCCTGACTTGGATACCCTGCCTATAAGCGTCGGTTCGCGTTGAAAAAAGTTTAGCATCTGATCAGACGAATCGACTTGAAAGAGTCCATGCCCACAGGCTTCAACATGAGCGCTGACCGCCTGAAGCAACAGGCTACGCGAGCGATCCTGATAACCTTGATACTGGCTTTCGCCGGTTCTCTTCTCGGGGTGGTCTTCGGGATCGCTATTGGCGCAACCAGTCCTCCAGAATCCTTCGCGATCGCCCTGTGTACTGTCGTCGTCGGTGGATTTCTGGTCTTTTTTTCATTGCGCCCGGAAATGGCGACAAGCGTTATCACTGCCGGCCTGAACGTCTTTTTTGTGTGCTACCTCAATCTGGCTGCTTTTTTGCTTACACGGCAACTCCCGACATTACCCGGATTGTTCCGTATCTTTCGTGGTTCTTCCCGGTCGTCCTGATCCACAGATTCACCAATTTCGGCTTCTACAAGCGGGAAATCGGCCGTGTGGTCAGCTTGGGCCCTGTGCCAATCGGTGCGTTTGTCTTGGCCGACCTGGCCAGCCAAGGTTCCGTGCCAGACGCAGGGGTGATCGTGGCATACATGTTGAGCTTTGCAGCCTTCGTTGTGTTTGTCGAATTCCACGCAAGGCATCGGGACGAAGAAATGCTGCAAGCTGCAAGGACTGAAGAAGCAGAGCGTAGCGCAGATCTTCTGCGTGTAAGTGAAGAGCGCTTCAGACTTATCAGCCGTGCCACAAACGACCTCATATGGGACGCTGACCTTAAGTCAGGGCGGATATGGTGGAACGACACGTTGCTTGATGAATTCGGGTATGATCCCAAATCCTTCGAAAATGACATGACTGCGTGGGAAACTTGGGTCCACCCCGATGATCTTGATCGCGTGGTTGATGGATTGCAGGCTGTCATCGACAATAATGGAACCAACTGGGCGAGCGAGTACCGTTTCGTTTGTGCGGATGGCCGTATCATTGATGTTGTGGACCGGGCTCTAGTGCTTCGCGACGAGTTGGGTGAGCCGGTCCGGATTATTGGCACAACCACTGATGTCACAGAATTTCGCGCGTTGGAAAAAAGGTTGCGGCATTCGCAAAAACTGGAGGCAGTGGGGCAGTTGACGGGTGGCGTTGCTCACGATTTCAACAACCTTCTGACGATCATCCTTGGCAGCGCCGACGCGCTTTCAGACATCCACGCCAAAGACCCAGAAGCCAAGCAACTGGCCGAATATATTTTACAAGCCGCAGAACGAGGCGCAGCACTGACAAGCCACCTGTTGTCCTTTGCGCGCCGACAAGCGCTTGAACCGAGATTTCTCAATCCCAAACAGATATTGAGCGACCTTGATGGTCTGATCAGCCGAACGATCACCGAGGACATCGAAATCGAAATAACTGCAGCTCACGATGTGTGGCCGATCGAGTTGGACCCGGGTCAACTTGATAACGCAATCATCAATCTTGTGATCAATGCCCGCGATGCCATGTCCGACGGGGGGCGCGTGACCATCACGGCCTCGAACGTGAGGCTTTCTGCGGATGACCTGGTGCTGTCAGAAGATGTCCAAGCGGGTCGTTTTGTTATGATTTCAGTATCCGACAATGGCTGCGGGATGCCAGCTGACGTCGCCGAGCGGGCTTTTGAGCCCTTTTTTACGACAAAAGAAGCGGGAAAAGGGTCTGGACTTGGCCTTTCCATGGTTTGGGGATTTGTCAAACAATCGAGGGGTCACGCGCGTGTTGACTCCGAACCCGGCCAGGGGACCTCGGTTATGCTTTTTTTCCCTGCTGCTCAGAAGGAAGATGATCAACACCAGGCTGGAGCCCTCGACCCTCGAATGATCCGGGGAACAGAACACATCCTCGTGGTCGAGGATGACGATATGGTCCGGAACCATGTTGTATCGGAGTTGGATAACCTTGGCTATACCTACAAGGAAGCAGCCTCGGGAGCAGAAGCGCTTGAAATTCTGGAAGGTGGTGCGACCTTTGATTTGTTGTTCACCGATGTGGTGATGCCGGGCGGCATCAATGGTCGGCAACTTGTGGATGAGGCGCTCTTAAAACAACCAAACCTGAGAGTCCTGTTCACGTCAGGCTATCCTGAAGAAGTCATTGTGCATCAGGGGTGCCTTGATCCCGGTGTGACGCTTTTGAACAAACCCTACCGTCGTGCGGAGCTTGCGATGAAGATCAGGCATGTTCTGGACAATTAACCGTCGCGAAATGCCAACGTATTGTCTTGGCACCGCGACACAGAAATGCCTCCGGGAATGCGGAAAGCTGGAATAGATAGATTATCCGCTTAAAAACAGCGTGATGTTGCGACCAAGGAAAAAATCGACGAAAGACGATCGCGCCCAAATCACAGTTCGGCATTCAGAGCGAAAGTGGCGGAAGCGACGATCAAGGGCGGGAGGGTCCTAATCGAGCTGGCGCAGCGTTTTGACCATTATCCGCACCAGATCAAGCGTAAGCGTCCTGCCTGACTGCCCTACAATGTCGCTGTCCACTTCGGGGGAATATTGAAACGGTTGACTATGTGATTTGGGATTACCCTAGGCTCCAGTGCGGATCGCACGCTATCGCCTTGCTCATCAGTCGCGGATAGCAAAGTTCCCAGAATCAATAAGAAAAAATCGGACAGCACAGTTGGCAAGTCTTTTCTCAACCACATTTTTTCCCGCAAATATCAGTCAAGTGGAATGCTTGCATTGCGACCGGCCAGTTCAACGCTGATCGCGTAGGCCTTTTCGGGGGTCATGCCTGCCATGATCTTCGCGGCACTGTCTGACGCCATTCTCCCCAAGAAACCTGCGGCAAAAGTCGCGTCCATCTGCTCGAATAACGCTGCAGCCTGTTTCGGCTTCATATTGGCGTATACTGCGGTCAACTGCGATAGATCGTCTTCTGCTGCCTCTGCAGCACGCGAGATCGTTTCACGCAGGCTTTTTTCGGCCTCTTCAAGCAAGGCCAATTCAGTATCGATCGCGTCTTCAGCTGCTGCGAGGGTGGCTTCGCGTTCGCTGATTTCCGCTTCGCGTTCGATCAACCGCGCCTCGCGGTTTTTGATCGCCTCAAATGCGGCGCTCAGGTTATCTGGGCGCGCCAAATCCATGGAGGTTGCTTGGGAAGTATCGGTTGTTTTCTCCCTTGCCATGCCCTCGCTGGCGATGACCTGACCCGCCTCGGTCACAAGTCGGAGACTTGCCGACAATACCAGAAATGCGCCGATGATGGCCAGGGTGCCCGTGCGGGAG
Organism: Pelagibaca sp.; assembly: GCA_041725935.1. GTDB lineage: Bacteria > Pseudomonadota > Alphaproteobacteria > Rhodobacterales > Rhodobacteraceae > Marivita. The sequence continues at coordinate 70,365 of JBGRQD010000018.1, read as the reverse complement.
CGCCCTTTGCGGGCAGGGTATTCCTCTTGAACGCGTGTCAACTTGCACCGCCGGCATGCCGGGAAAACACGGGGCTCGTTGGCGTGGGAGGCGCGTCCGGCATTGGGTTCTTGGGCGGCAGATCATGTAAGGAGGCGACCATCAGTTCCAGACGCTTCGCCGCGTCTTCCGCACGACGGGTCAGGTCTTCAAGGCTGTCGCTAGAGTGGATTGCAGTCTTTTGGGCGCTTTGCAGGGCGGTTTGCAGATCGGTCACCTGAGCCGACAGTACTGCAACAGCCGCGCCGACACCGTTTTCCAAGTCTGTGAACCGGGTCAGTCTACGGGAAAGCACAAAGCAATAGAGCCCCGCTCCAAGCGCTCCGGCGACTAGCAAGACATCTGCTACAAATTCCATTTCAGGTCCTCAATTCAGAATGAATTCTGTCACAAGTAGACTGTTGGCCTTGCCTAGGCCGACAACCATGACGATACGGCGAAAGAGTTGCAGCCTTATCCTGAACAGCGCTCCGGCTCCTTCGATGTCTTCGATTGTTAAGGCACGGAGATACCCGTTCAGGACGTCCTGTATCCGCGGCATCAGAAACAAAACCTCTTCCTCGTAACCTGCCGGCACCTCGATCAATCCGGTAAAGCGCAGATGCTCATTTCTGGACCCAGGTGGCAGAGTGACGATGAGAGGCGGGATTTCGACGAACGCAACGTCGGGCGCGACCGTGGACGCATGTTGTGTCTTTGCTTGGTCAGACCCAGCCTGACCCAAGGGTACCAGTCCGTTGGTCAGGGCGAAAAACCCCAATCCCGCACCTGCAAGGCCCAGTACCACCGACAGAATCAGGACGAGTTTCGACGATTTCTGCGTGCTTTCGCTGCTGTCTGTTTCTGGTGCTCGAGCCAATGCCATGACGGTTCCGTTCCTCGATTTTGGAATTGTCTTAGCGTGCAGGCACTAACCGATTGTTAACACGAAAGCGCAATAACGGGTGCATCGACGAAACAGGATGTTTTGAATTCGGAGGATTTCGGTGCAGCATATATTCCCGATCTGGCGAGGACTCTCCAATGCGCGAAAGGCGATCGTGATCGGATCGACGGTCGCCATATTTCTGGCCGTCCTAGGCATGTCACGTCTTGTGACCCAGCCTCGCATGACGCTTTTGTACGCGGGACTTGACGTGGCCTCAGCCGGCGAGGTGGTTCAATCCTTGCAGCAGAAGGGCGTTCCGTTTGAGGTTCAAGGCACATCCATTCTCGTGTCTGCCGCGACCCGAGACCAATTGCGTCTGACGCTTGCAACAGAAGGTTTGCCGGCCTCGTCCGGCCAAGGCTACGAACTGCTGGATACATTGTCTGGCTTCGGAACCACATCACAGATGTTCGATGCCGCCTACCTGCGCGCGAAAGAGGGTGAATTGGCACGAACAATCGTGTCATCCCCCGAGATCGGCTCAGCTCGGGTCCATATCGCCACTGGAAGTGAAAATGCGTTTCGCAGCGACCTGGCCCCAAGCGCCTCTGTGCACGTTACCGCGCGTTCGGGCGCAATCGACCCTGCGCAGGCAAATGCGATACGCCACCTCGTTGCCTCGGCGGTGGCGGGTCTTGAGCCGCAGAATGTTGCTTTGGTCGATGCCCAACTGGGCCTGCTGTCGGACGACGGTGACATGAGCAGCGCAGCGCGTATCCAAGACCGGAGCGACCTGTTGCGCGACCGGGTTCTGCGGCTGCTCGAAGCTCGGGTGGGCCCCGGCAATGCCGTTGTGGAAGTCAGCATCGATTCGATCACTGAAACCGAATCGATCACGGAGCGTCGCTTTGATCCGGAAAGCCGCTTTGTCATCAGTTCCGACAGCGAAGAGCGCTCGGAACAATCCGAAAACGCTGGTTCTGGCGCCGTCACGGTCGCGTCCAACCTGCCTGATGGCGATGCGGCGGAAACCGAATCCGAGACGCGGCAGAGCGCCGAAACCCGCGAGCGTCTGAATTTCGAAGTGTCGCAGACGACGCGGGAAGTTCTCAAGGCACCGGGTGCGATCAAGCGGCTGACCGTCGCGGTCATGGTCAACGGGACGCTTCAGACCGATGCTCAGGGCGCTGCTTCGTTTGTGCCCGTGCCTGAGGCAGAGCTTTCCGCACTCAGGGACTTGGTGGCGTCGGCGGTTGGCTATGATGAAAGCCGTGGCGACGTCATCACTCTCAAATCCCTCTCCTTCGAGCCTTTGAAAACCATCGGATCGCTGCCAGCAGAACCGAGTCTGTTTTCTGGTCAGGCCGATACGATGAATCTTATCCAGCTCGGGGTGTTGGCTGTGGTTGCGCTTATTCTCGGTATTTTCGTAATCCGTCCGTTGCTCCTGCCTAGACGCCAAGCAGCGACTCTGCCCGCCTTGGCGCAATTGTCCCTAGCTTCTGATCAGGCGGCAGACCTACCTGTATTGAGCGGCACGATCGAACCTGACATGGGCAATACTGATCTGCCGATGCTTTCTGACCGTGGCGCCCAGCCGGACGTTTTAAATTCCGAAGACGCCGTTGCACGGTTGAAAAACCTGATCGAGGAACGGCGCGGCGAAACGGTCGAAGTTTTGCGCAGCTGGTTGGATGATCCAAGACCGGGAGACGCGAGATGACTCCCCTTTTTGCGTTCTTAGAGGATTTTGGCACGCCGGTTCCAGCCAATGCGGCCCATACGGTTTCAGATGAAACACTGGAAAACGAAAGGTTGGAATCCTTCGACAAGGGGTATCGCGCGGGTTGGGACGACGCGATCAAGGCCAAGACCGACGAAGGCACCCAACTCGCCGATGGAATTGCGCAAAATCTTCAGGATTTGTCATTCACCTACCATGATGTTCACGCACAGATCCTGTCGAATATCGGCCCGCTTTTCGACGAAATCCTGAACAAAATCCTGCCGTCTCTGGCCCGCGACACGCTCGGTGCACATGTCGCCGATCAACTGACCCGCATCGCCAGGGATATTGGGCCGGTCCAGATCGAGATCGTTGTTGCTCCGGGCTCTGCGGAACATGTGTCCCAACTGGTGAACGGTGCCGCGACCAGCCTGCCGATCAAGGTGGTCGAAGACGCGGATGTTCCCGAAGGCCGCGCGGATATGCGGCTTGGGCGCAAGGAACTGTCAGTAGACCTCTCGGATGTAACGGCCCAAATCTCACAAGCGGTGTACGCAGTGCTGCATGAGGAGACGGGGATGCGTGCCCATGGATAGCTCAACCCAGACCCCAGACGCCCGCAAGAGCGATGCAGCCTTCACTCATGTTCCGATTGAAATCACGGTTTCGGTCGGTCGCGCGCGACCGCTAGTACGGGATTTGCTGCGCCTCGAGGAGGGGTCTGTCCTGATCCTCGACAAGCGGGTCGAGGACATGGTCGAGCTCTATGTCGGGGATCGCCTGATCGGATTGGGCGTGCTCGAGATCGCGGAGACCGGTGAACAGCAAGGCCAGCTTTGCGTTCGGCTGGTCGATGTGAACGATCTTGGCGCATCCGGCGTCTAGGCGATGGGACGTTTCGGCATCATCGCAATCTCGATCATTCTCGGTGCGGCGACCGGGGCATCGGCGCAAACCCTGTCGATGGATTTTGGCGATGGCGGTTCGATCACTGCCACGACCTTGCAATTGATTGCACTGATCACCGTTTTGAGTATTGCGCCCGGGATCGTGGTCACTGTGACATGTTTTCCGTTCATCTTGACGGTGCTTTCGATCTTGCGACTGGGTATCGGATTGCAGCAATCTCCACCGAACATGCTGATCATTAGTATCGCACTGTTCCTGACATTCTTCGTGATGGAGCCGGTCCTGATCGATTCATGGGAGCAGGGGATAAGACCGCTGCTGGACGAAGAAATCGACGTCGAAGACGGCTTCCGACTTGGTTTTGAACCATTCCGCGTCTTTATGGCAGCTCAGATTGACCCCAAGACATTTGAAACTATGGCCAGAATTCGGTCTGATTTGAACCTGACTGAACCCAGTCCCGAGACGCCGCTGTCGGTGCTGATATCGACCTTCCTGCTGTCCGAACTGTCGCGGGCGTTTCAGGTCGGCTTCCTGATTTTCCTGCCGTTCCTCATAATCGACTTGGTGGTCGCCGCCGTGTTGATGTCGATGGGCATGATGATGGTGCCCCCCGCGATCGTGTCACTTCCGTTCAAACTTGCCTTCTTTGTCGTTGCGAATGGCTGGGCGCTTGTCGCGGAAAGCCTTGTCAGGTCGTACCAATAGCCTCAGCGACAGAACGCGCCGCCGCGATGGCGCGCAGTGTCGAAATGGAAGTGATCCTTGTGGAAACGATCCGAGTCCGGGCCAAGCACAGTGCCGAAAATTCCGCAGGCGCGCTTCTGCATGACGCGCAGCATTGCGCCGGTCTCGCGCCGGTTCCAATCTTGCAAGAGGGTGATCTCGGACCCGTCGCGCAGACGAAACCCGGAGATATCGATGGCCCGGCCCTTACCATGCTCGCTGATCCTGGCGCCGGGCTGATTGTTCCGCGTGCGACAGGCGTAATGCGCCGCAACTCTGATCTGCGCCACGCCGCCTCCGGTGGTCCCGATCGCGGGCTTCATCCCCTTGTCGACCCATGTCTTGAGCGCCTTGGCGGTCGGACAATCGATCATCGCCTCCTGGCTCAGCGGTATACCTGACACGGACCGCACGCGCACGGCGTCCTGAATTCCGCAGGCCGACAAACGGCCCGGAACAAAGCCGACCGTTTCGCCCTGAATATCGGGATCGCCGCAAATGGCCCCCCTCGCGCGGGCGTTGCGTTGTGCCATGACCCTTTGAACCATATTGTCAGGCCGCAGGGTCGGGCGGATCGACAGCCCGGTGGCTTGCGGAGAGACGGCGGCAAATGTGCGTGCGCCAAGATCGGTCTGGCTTTCCAGCGCGCGCTGAAACCCCGGATCGGCGTCCTGCTCGAACTGGCGCGTCAATTGGCGGACAAGCGTTGCTTCGTACAGTTCTGGGCGCATCACCGGTCGGATGTCACCAAGAGAAAGGACCGTCGTCTCGGTCGGAATGGCGCGGGCAACCGGGCGCAAAGATGTGTCGGGCGCGGCCGTCGCCGCCTTTGCCAACATGATCCAAACACAAACCAGAACACTCGTTACACGCATCAATTGCCCTATCCAGATCGTCCAAAATTCGGAGCCGCAGTATCCTGCCCCGCTTCGATGATTCCGCGCCGGATTGCACGGGTGCGGGTAAAGTACTCGTGCAGGAGCGGGCCATCACCCTGCCGGATCGCGCGCTGGAGGGCAAAGAGTTCTTCTGTGAACCGGCCGAGAATTTCCAGCGTGGCGTCCTTGTTCGTCAGGAACACGTCGCGCCACATGGTCGGGTCGGATGCGGCGATGCGGGTGAAGTCGCGGAAGCCCGCGGCAGAATACTTGATCACCTCGCTGTCGGTGACGCGTCGCAGATCATCGGCAACGCCGACCATCGTGTAGGCGATCAAGTGGGGGCAATGCGACGTGACCGCAAGCACGAGGTCGTGATGGTCGGCATCCATGACATCGACGTTCGACCCGAGTCCGCGCCAGAACCGCGACAGGGTCTCGACCGCCTCGGGTGCGCTGCCCTCGGGAGGGACCAAAAGGCACCAGCGGTTGTCGAACAGCGTCGCAAAGCCCGATTCCGGGCCGGAATGCTCGGTACCCGCCAATGGATGCGCAGGCACGAAATGTACGCCTTCGGGAATGACGGGTAACACATCCGCGATCACCTGCGCTTTGACCGATCCGACATCCGTGACGGTCGCGCCGGGTTTCAGGTAGGGCGCGATATCGGCGGCGAGCTGACCCATCACCCCCACGGGTACGGCCAGAACGACAAGATCGGCATCCTGCACCGCGTCGGGAAGCGTGTCGCAGACCGTATCGCACAGACCGATGCGGCGTGCCGTGTCGCGGGTTTCGACACTGCGGGCATAGCCTGTGACATGCCCTGCCAGGCCGCCGCGTTTCATCGACCAGAACATTGAAGACGCGATAAGCCCAAGACCGATCAGAGCCACCCGGTCATAGATCGGGGTCATCGCGCGCCCGCCTTGAACTGTCCCACGGCATGGGCCACCCGGCGGCAGCTTGCTTCGTCACCGACGGTGATGCGCAGGGCGAAGGGCAGGTTGTACGATCCAACCTGCCGTACGATCAGCCCCTGTTTCTGAAGGTAAAGATTGCAGGCTTCCGCTTCGGGCTCATCGGCAAACCGCGCAAGGACGAAATTCGCCATCGACGTGTCCGAGGGCACGCCATGTTCGGCCAGAGCCTCGGCCAGCCATGCGCGCAGGCGGGTGTTCTCGAGGCGGCATTTCTCGACATAGGCGGTATCGCGCACGGCCACTTCGGCGGCGGCGAGCGCGGTTCCCGACAGGTTGAACGGTCCGCGAATGCGGTTGAGCACGTCGATGATGTCTTGCGGTCCGTAACCCCAGCCGATGCGCAATCCGCCAAGGCCATAGATCTTGGAGAAGGTGCGCGTCATAAAGACATTGTCGCGCGCCCTGACAAGGCCGGCACCGCCATCATAGCCATCGACGAATTCGGCATAAGCCCCGTCCAGCACCAGCAGGATCTGCGGTGGCAGGTTTTCGGCAAGGCGTTCCACCTCGGCCAGTCCGATCATCGTGCCGGTCGGGTTGTTCGGGTTGGCGATGAACACCAGCTTGGTCTTGTCGGTACAGGCGGCAAGGATCGCATCCACATCGGTGACGCGGTCCTGTTCGCGCACCTCCACCGGGGTTGCGCCTGCGGCCAGTGCACCGATCTTGTACAGCGCGAATCCGTGTTCGGTGTGTATGACTTCGTCGCCCGGCCCGGCATAAGCTTGGCAGAGAAAGGTGAGGATCTCGTCCGAGCCGACACCGCAGATGATCTGGTCGGCGTTCAAGCCGTAAACCTCGGCAATGGCAGCGCGCAGCGCGCCATGATCCGTCGACGGATAGCGATGCAGATCGAGCACCGAACGCCGCACGGCTTCCTGAGCGGCGGGGCTTGGCCCGAACGGGTTTTCGTTCGAGCTGAGTTTCACCACGTTGGATACGCCGTCGACATGGGATTTCCCGCCGACATACAGCGCAATATCCATGATTCCGGGCTGTGGGGTGATCTTCGTCATCTGGGCCTCCGCTATGGCAAAGGGTTTAGCGGCGCGAGCGGGCAAGGGAAAGCGACAAACCATCTTACTCGCCCAGAGCTTCAGGGGTGTGTCCCTGTGACGATACAAGCGAGAAGAGAGTCGTAGAGGGTGGGTGGACCTTCGTAATCAGGCCCGCGGGGCAGATCGATCACATGCACGTCCGCGGCCCCGATCAACTCTGGCGAGACATCCTCTGCCACGGTGAAAAAAGAAAAACGGGTGTCCGTTCCGAACAGCTTGCGTCCCAGCACAGTGATCACCGCATGTCGGTCGACGGTCAGTTGGAAGCTTTCCCACGGCGTGACGTTGTGCACGGTGTCCGGCAAGTTGGGTTGCACGTTCGACCAGATCAGATGAGTTTGACCCGGATAGGCGGGGGCGAGGAAAGGCGCCGCCTGATGGGTCAGCTTACTGATCAGAGCCGATTTCTGCGTTGGATCGTCAAAGGTTCTGGCAATGTCCTGTTCATGGAAAAAGCACACGCCGGGAAGCTGATCGTGAAACAGAAGCACATCCCATTCGACACGAAATCCGGACACATTCTGAAGCATGCTCAAAAGCGTGCCATGCACCGCGTGACGCAGGATGGCTTCCGTGCCCACCAGTGACACGATGTTCCAATCGAACAGCGTCCTGACGAAGTGATGTTCCGTGCCGGGGTTGCGCGACTGGAAATGATCGAATTGGAACCGGTTGATGCAGCTGCTCCCGATGGTCAGAACACGGGTCGGATGCGTGTCCATCGCGGCCGAAATGCTCAGACGGTGTACGTCGGATGGAACAGCCCCGCCGGGGAGAGCGTGAACACTTCGCACCCGTCCGAGGTAACCCCGATGGAATGTTCGAACTGGGCTGACAGCGATTTGTCCCGTGTGACGGCGGTCCAGTCATCGGCCAGTACCTTGGTTTCCGGGCGGCCAAGGTTCACCATTGGCTCAATGGTAAAGAACATGCCTTCTTCAAGCCGCGGACCGGTGCCGGGGCGTCCGTAATGCAGCACGTTGGGCGGGGCATGGAACACGCGTCCCAATCCGTGGCCACAGAAATCGCGCACCACCGACATGCGGTTCGCCTCGACAAATGTCTGGATTGCATGGCCGATATCGCCAAACGTGTTTCCGGGCCTCGCCGCTTCGATGCCCTTGAACAGCGCGTCATGCGTGACCTGGATCAGCCGCTCTGCCTTGCGGCTCAGCTTGCCGGCCACGTACATGCGGCTTGTGTCACCGAACCAGCCATCGACGATCACGGTCACGTCGATATTGAGGATGTCACCCTCCTTGAGCGTCTTCTCACCGGGAATGCCATGACACACGACGTGGTTCACGCTGATGCAGCTGGCGTGTTGGTAGCCCTTGTACCCGATGGTCGCCGAGGTGGCGCCAGCCGCTTCGACCCGGGACTGAATGAAATCGTCCAGCGCGGCGGTGGTCTGACCGACAAACACATGCTCCGCCACCTCGTCGAGGATACGCGCGGCCAGCTCTCCGGCATGACGCATGCCAGCGAAATCCGCCGCATCATGGATACGGATGCCTTCACGCGTCATGCGACCGTCATGGTTGGTGTTCACAGTGCACTCCAGTAGCTCTTGAAAGGGGTTTTAGCCCCCTGCGCAGGAATTTGCCAGTGGCGCGACATCAGGTCCGCTTCGGGGCGTCCATTCGGATCGCTTTTCCCAACTCCACCGCTTCGGGTGTGATTGTGCAATCAAGGGCAAGGGATTCAACACCAGCAGCCGTGGCGGTGGTCCAGGCCCGTGCATAGGCTGGGTCGATGTCATGAGCGAGGGTCATGCGGTCGCAATCGGTTCGCTGCACAAGATAGAGCATCACGGCGCGGTGCCCCTGTTGCACCATCTCGGCGAGGTCGTTCAGATGTTTTGTCCCGCGCGCGGTGACGCTGTCGGGAAATTCCGCAAGACCGGCTTGACGGGACAGCGTGACGGACTTGACCTCGACATAGGTGTCGGGATGCCCGTCGCGCGACAGCAGGAAATCAATTCGGCTGTTTTGGGCATAGGGTACTTCGGCGCGCAGGGTGTCGAACTCTGTCAGCCCGGGAACGGCGCGGGCCTCGAGCGCTGTGCGCAGCATGCGGTTCGGAACACCCGTGTCGACGCCCGTGAAATGCCCGTTTTCATGCTCGACCAGCCGCCAGCCAAATTTCAGCTTTTTCTTCGGATCGTCGTTCGGTTCCAGCCAGACGCGCATCCCCGGCTCGGCCAGCCCCATCATCGATCCCGGATTGGCGCAATGTGCGGTGATCTCCTGCCCGTCGGCCAAGGTGACATCCGCCAGAAAGCGTTTGTACCGTCGGATCAGCGTGCCGGGAACAAGAGGGGTTTGAAAGCGCATAAGCCCCGCCTATACCTGAGAAAACGAAGGATCAAGGACGCAACACATGCCCAATCCAACCGCTTCCATGCTCGTGATCGGCGACGAGATCCTGTCGGGCCGGACGCGTGACGCCAACATGCACCATCTTGCGCAGGAGTTGACCAAGGTCGGCATCAACCTGTGCGAAGTCCGGATCGTGAGCGACGACCGCGATGCGATTGTCTCGGCGCTGAATGCTATGCGCGCGGCGCATGACACGGTAATCACCTCGGGTGGCATCGGTCCGACCCATGACGACATCACCGCCGATTGCGTGGCGGCGGCCTTTGACGTGCCGATCGGCGTACGTGAAGACGCCCGCGCGCTGCTTCAGGCGCATTACGACAGCCGCGGGATGGAGTTCAACGACGCCCGCAAGCGGATGGCCCGTATCCCCGAAGGTGCGAAGCTGATCGAAAATCCGGTGTCGATTGCGCCGGGGTTCAGCATCGGCAACGTGCATGTCATGGCCGGGGTACCCTCGGTGTTTCAGGCGATGGTGGCCAGCGTCATTCCGACCCTGACCGGAGGCGCGCCGATCCTGTCGCAAACCCTGCGCGTGGATCGTGGCGAAGGTGACATCGCCGGGCCGCTTGGCCAGATCGCCGCCGATTTCCCGGACCTCTCCATCGGGTCCTATCCGTTCCAGCACAACGGCGCCTACGGATCGAACATCGTGGTGCGCGGCAGCGACGGTGCCAGGGTGGATCACGCGATGGCCCGGTTGGTCGACCTGTTTCCTGCATGACGCCCACCGTCCAGACGCTCTACGACGTGACAGAGGCCACCTGGCCACCAGCCGACCGCACGCCTGCCGGTCCCTGGATGTTGCGGAACGGGGCCGGGGGCGGCAAACGGGTGAGCGCGGCAACCGCCGAAGCCGACTGGAGCGATGACGATCTGGCAGCCGCCGAAACCGCGATGCGGTTGCTGGGGCAGGACGCGCTTTTCATGATCCGGGAGGGCGAAGAGGCGCTGGATACAGCGCTGGCCGCACGGGGATACGAGGTGATCGACCCGGTCAATCTCTGGCTCTGTCCCGTCGACCAACTGACCGATGTCCAAATCCCCCGCGTCACAGCCTTTGCGATCTGGGAGCCGTTGGCGATCATGCGCGACATCTGGGCGGCGGGCGGCATCGGCCCTGAACGCATCGCCGTGATGGACCGCGCCGAGGTGCCCAAAACGGGTATCCTCGGGCGGATCACCGACAAACCCGCAGGCACCGCCTATTGCGCGATCCATGACGGCATCGCGATGGTGCATGCGCTGGAAATCCCGCCGGCCCATCGCCGCAAGGGCATGGGCGTCTGGCTGATGCGGCAGGCCGCGCATTGGGCCAAAGCCAACGGCGCCGACTGGATGAGCGTCCTGTGCACGCAGCGGAATGTCGGGGCAAACGGCCTCTACGCTTCCCTCGGGATGCAGGTTGTGGGACAATACCACTACCGCATCCTGCCCAAGACAAGCGAACCCGAATGACCAAAGACACTCTTCCCACGGCGCTCAACCTGCCGATGGTCGACCCGCTTCCCCCGGAAACGCAGAAATATTTCGACGTGTGCCAGGACAAGCTGGGCATGATCCCGAACGTGCTCAAGGCCTATGCCTTTGACGTCGACAAGCTCAATACGTTCACCGCGCTTTACAATGACCTGATGCTGGCGAACAGCGGGCTGACCAAGCTGGAACGCGAGATGATCGCGGTGGTCGTCAGTTCGATCAACAAGTGCTTCTACTGCCTGACCGCGCATGGTGCAGCGGTGCGCGCCTTGTCGGGTGATCCCCAGATGGGTGAAATGCTGGTGATGAATTGGCGTGTGGCCGACCTGCCGCACCGCCATCGCGCGATGCTGGCCTTTGCTGAAAAGATCACCAAGTCCAGTGCCGAAATCGCAGAATTCGACCGTGAAGCGCTGCGCGATGCCGGGTTCAGTGACCGTGACATCTGGGACATCGCGAATGTGGCTGCGTTTTTCAACATGACCAACCGCGTGGCCAGTGCCACGGATATGCGGCCCAATGACGAGTATCACGCGCAAGCGCGCTGAACTCTGCGGGCTCTGGCTGTTCGGGTGTGTCTTTGCTGCACCCGTGCTGGCGCTGGACATGGCCCTGCCCATCGGCGCGCGTGAAACCGTGTCGCGCACCTCTCCCGCCGGAAGCTATGATCTGCCCATCGGTGGCTGGACCGAAGCTGCGGGCATTCCGGTCGCGAGCCTCGAAGGCGAGGTGCGGCGCAAGGCGTGGCGCATCTCCGGTGCCGGGCTGACCACCGGACAAGTCCTTCGGCCATTGCGCGAACAGCTTGTGTCGGACGGGTTCGAGATCATCTTCGACTGCAACGCCCAAAGCTGCGGCGGCTTCGACTTCCGCTTCGGCACCGAGGTGCTGCGCGCGCCCAACATGTATGTCGACCTGTCGGATTACCGGTTCCTCTCGGCGAAATCGGCCGATGCCACCCAAGCGCTCAGCCTGTTGGTGAGCCGCGATGGCGATGCGCTCTTTGTGCAACTGATCGAGGTCGGACCACCCGGACGAAGCGGCGTTTCGGTTTCGCAAGCGGCGTCAGCACCGATCCCCGAAGATGCCGGTGATGTTGTGGCGCAATTGGAACGGACCGGTCATGTCGTGCTCGCCGATCTGGATTTCGCCAGCGGCTCGGCCTCGCTGGGCGATGGTCCGGTGCAGTCACTGGATGCGGTGGTGGCCTACCTGACCGCCAATCCGACCCGGCAGATCACCTTTGTCGGCCATACTGACGCGACCGGATCGCTCGAGGCGAATGTCGCGCTCTCCCGCCGTCGTGCACAGGCTGCACAGGCATATGTCCTGACGCGCGGTGTGCCCCCCTCTCAGGTGGCCGCCGACGGGGTCGGCTTTTTGTCCCCCCGCGCGACGAACCTCACCGCAGCTGGCCGCGAGGCCAACCGACGGGTCGAGGCGGTGCTGATCTCGGTGCAATGAAAAAGCCGGAGGAGTGATCCCCCGGCCCAAATCCAAACATGCGTCCCGCTGGATTTACAGCGGCAGCTTGGCTGTACGCAGATAGGGCAGGACCGTGTTGATCTGCCCGTACTTGGCAATCGCGTCCGCGTCGTTCACGGCCACTGGTATGATCACGTCCTCACCCACGGTCCAGTTCGCGGGCATCGCGACGTTCTCCCGTGCCGAGGTCTGGAGCGCATCCAGCGCGCGCAGTACTTCGGCAAAATTGCGCCCCACGGTCATCGGATAGGTCATGCTAAGCTTCAGCTTCTTGTCCGGCCCGATGATGAACACGACGCGCACGGTTGCGCTGTCGGCAGGTGTGCGACCATCGGGCAGCGCGTATTCCGCAGGCAGCATGTCGAACGCCTTGGCCACGGTCAGGTCTTCATCCGCGATGATCGGGAACCCGGCTTTGCAGCCTGCGGTCGCCTCGATATCGTTTTTCCACCGCTTGTGATCCTCGACACCGTCAACCGAAATGCCCATCACCTTGGTGGCGCGTCGCTCCCATTCATCGGCCAATTGTGCCACAGCGCCGAACTCGGTTGTGCAGACGGGGGTGAAATCCTTTGGATGAGAGAACAGGATGGCCCAGCTGTCGCCGATCCAGTCATGCAGGCTGAGTGTGCCCTGATCGGTGTCCACGGTCAGATCGGGGATTACATCATTGATACGCAGGCCCATATTTGCCTCCTTCTCGGGGTTGATCTCCGCCTGTTACATAGGGGGCTTGGTCAGCCGTTGCACCCCCTTGCGAGCGGATGGCCGGGGTGACACAGTGTCCGCCGAAATGCTCTGAAGGGAGACAGACAGATGATCGAGAAACGCCAGTTCTACATCAACGGGGCATGGGTCGATGCGGTCGATGGCCGGGATTACCACGTCATTGATCCGTCGACCGAAGACCCCTGCGCCGTGATCTCGCTGGGTGGTCAGGCCGATACCGATGCTGCCGTTGCCGCCGCCAAATCCGCCTTCCCGTCCTGGATGGCGACCCCGCCTGCCGAGCGGATCGCGCTGGTCGAGAAACTGCTCGAAATCTACAAGTCGCGCGGCGAGGAGATGGGGCAGGCGATCAGCATGGAAATGGGCGCGCCGATCGACATGGCCCGCTCCAGCCAGGTCGGCGCAGGCACGTGGCATCTTCAGAATTTCATCGATGCCGCCAAAGGCTTCGAATTCGACCGCCCGCTGAACGATCACAGCCCCAAGGACCGCATCATCTACGAAGCGGTGGGTGTCTGCGCGCTGATCACCCCGTGGAACTGGCCGATGAACCAGGTCACGCTCAAGGTGGGCGCGGCCGCGATCGCGGGCTGCACGATGGTATTGAAGCCGTCCGAGGAAAGCCCGCTCGACGCGATGCTCTTTGCCGAGATGATGCACGAGGCCGGGTTCCCGCCGGGTGTGTTCAACCTTGTGAACGGCGATGGCGCAGGTGTCGGATCGCAACTCTCCGCGCACGAACACATCGACATGGTCAGCTTCACCGGCTCCAGCCGCGCGGGCAAGCTGATTTCCAAATCCGCCGCCGACACGCTCAAGCGCGTGCATCTGGAACTGGGCGGCAAGGGCGCCAACCTGATCTTCGCCGACGCAGATGAAAAGGCGGTCAAGCGCGGCGTGCTGCACATGATGCAGAACACCGGCCAGTCCTGCAACGCACCCTCGCGCATGATGGTCGAAGCGCCGATTTATGACCGCGTGGTCGAAGAGGCGGGCGAGATCGCCTCGAAGGTCAGCGTCGGTCCGGCGTCTGCCGAAGGCCGCCATATCGGTCCAGTGGTGAACGCCACGCAATGGCAGAAAATCCAGGACCTGATCCAGGTCGGCATCGACGAAGGCGCGCGGCTGGTGACAGGCGGTCTGGGTCGCCCCGAAGGTCTCAACAAGGGGTTCTACGTCCGTCCCACCGTGTTCGCGGATGTGACCAATGACATGACGATCGCCCGCGAGGAAATCTTTGGCCCGGTTCTGTCGATCATGAAGTTCGACACCGAAGAAGAAGCGGTGCGCGTCGCCAACGACACGGTCTACGGCCTGACCAACTACGTCCAGAGCGAAGACGGCGCGCGGCGCAACCGGCTGGCCCGCCAGCTGCGGTCGGGCATGGTTGAAATGAACGGTATCGGCCGCTCTGCCGGATCGCCCTTCGGGGGCATGAAGCAATCCGGCAACGGGCGCGAAGGCGGCGTCTGGGGCATCGAGGATTTCCTCGAGGTCAAAGCGGTTTCCGGCTGGGCCGCGGAATAAAAGCCCTTGGGGCAGGGGCACAGTCCCCTGCTTCTTCTCTTTCCAAATACGCAAAAAACGCAGCCGCAGGCTGCGCCTGTCGGACGCGTCAGCGTTCGATACCTCTCAGAAGGGTGCCTTGACCCGAAATTTCATGCCAGCCCCACCATCGGGATGGCGCAGGCGCAATTCCTCGGCATGCAGCATCATCCGGGGATACTGATCCGCCGTTTCAGGTGCATAAAGCGGATCGCCAAGGATCGGGTGCCCCAGCGCCAGCATATGCACCCGCAACTGGTGGCTGCGCCCGGTCTGCGGGTAAAGCTGCACCCGGCTTTCCGTGTCCGAGGCTTTCATCACCCGCCAATCGGTCACCGCCGGTTTGCCGGTCTCATGGTCCACCATCTGCAAGGGCCGGTTCGGCCAATCCACGATCAGCGGCAGGTCCACCGTGCCGGTCTTCGGCTTCAGCCGCCCGGTCACGCGGGCCAGATAGGTCTTCTTTGTCTGTCGCTTCTCGAATTGCAGCCCGAGATGGCGCTGGGCATGTGGCGTCAGGGCAAAGACCATCACACCCGACGTGTCGCGGTCCAGCCGATGCACCAGCAGCACCTGCGGATAGGCAATCTCGAGCCGGGCAATCAGGCAATCGGCCAATTCCGGCGTCTTTCCCGGAACAGACAACAGGCCCGCAGGTTTGTTCACGATCAGGATCTGATGATCCTCGTGCAGCACGTCCAGCGGCGTGTCGGGGGGTCTATAGTCTGTCATGCCCCCGCTCTACGCAGCTTGGCGCGCAGGGACAAGGACCCGGCTACGCCTTCACCCGCTCTGACCCCGGATCATACATCGGCTTCAGCGACGCCTCCGCCCGCACCCGCGTGCCCGCCACGTCGATCTCGTAGGTTGATGCCATCACCTGCTCCGCGCTTTCCCCGGCGCAGGGCACGTAGCCCATGCCGATGGCGCCGCCCAGATGGTGTCCATAGGCACCCGAACTCAGATAGCCCACGATCTTCCCGTCCCGCAGGATCGGTTCGTGGTGGTAAAGCAGCGGTTCCGGATCGGTCAGTCGGAACTGCACCAGACGTGTTTGCAAACCGGCATCGCGCTTTTGCAAAACGGCATCGCGTCCGATGAAATCCGGTTTCACGGTTTTGACGGCAAATCCGAGACCTGCCTCAAGAACGTGATCCTCGCAGGTGATGTCATGGCCGAAATGCCGAAACGCCTTTTCGATCCGGCAGGTGTCCATCGCATGCATCCCGCACAGCGTCAGCCCGTGATCCTGCCCTGCCTCCCAGAGAGTTTCGAACACATGCTCGGCCTGATCTGCAGAGATATAGATCTCCCAGCCCAGCTCTCCGACATAGGACACCCGGTGCACCCGCGCGGTGCCCAGACCGATCTCGATCTCCTGCGCGGTGCCGAACGGGTTGGCCTCGTTCGAGAAATCATCCGGCGACACCGCCTGCATGAATTTGCGCGCATTCGGCCCCATGATGGCAAGCACGCCTTCGCCAGCCGTGACATCGGTGATCACAACACGCTGATCGCCCACGTGACGCTGGAGCCACGTCTGATCGGCCGCGCGCGTCGCGGCGGGGGTGACCACGAGATAACAGGTCTCCGACAGTCGCGTGACGGTCACATCCGCCTCGATCCCGCCGCGTGTGTTCAGGAACTGCGTATAGACGATCTTGCCCACTGGCACCGACATGTCGGCACCGCAGACATGGTTCAGAAACGCCTCCGCCTCCGGGCCTTCGACCCGCAGCTTGCCGAAGGAGGACATGTCGTAAAGGCCCACATTCTCACGGATCGCCTTGTGTTCGCGCGCGGCGTTGTCAAAGAAATTCTGCCGCTTCCAGCTATAGGCGTATTCGGGCGTCTGGCCTTCGGTCGCATACCAGTTGGCCCGTTCCCAACCGGCGATTTCCCCCATGACGGCGCCCCGATTCAGAAGCTGCTGATGAAACGGCGTCCGCCGCACGCCGCGTGCTGTTGCCTTCTGGCGGTACGGATAATGGTCGGCATAGAGCAGACCCAAAGTCTCGGTCACACGCTCCTTGAGATAGCGCCGATTGCGCTGGAAAGGCTGGGCGCGGGCGATGTCCACGTCGCCCAGATCGAACGGTTTCGCGCCGTCCTCCATCCATTGCGCCAGCGCCATGCCAGCCCCACCCGCCGACTGGATGCCGATGGAGTTGAACCCGGCGGCGACCCAGACATTGTCCATCTCGCGCGCTTGGCCAAGGTAGTAGGAGTTGTCGGGCGTAAAGCTTTCCGGCCCATTGAAGAACGTGTGAATCCCCGCCTCGGCCAGCATCGGCATGCGGTTCACCGCCGCCTCCAGGATCGGCTCGAAATGGTCGAAATCCTCGGGCAGCTGGTCGAACTCGAAACTCTCGGGAATGCCGCTCAGTGCCCAAGGTTTCGAGACAGGCTCGAAGGCCCCCAGCATCATCTTGCCTGCGTCTTCCTTGTAATAGGCGCATTCATCCGGCACTCGCAGCACCGGAAGCGCCGACAGCCCTGCGATGGGTTCGGAGACGATGTAGAAATGCTCGCAGGCCTGAAGCGGGACATTGAACCCAAGCATCTGCCCCACCTCCCGGCCCCACATCCCCGCGCAATTCACGACATGATCGCAGGTGATCGTGCCGGTGTCGCCGTCTTCCGACGCCCAATCGACAGAGGTGATCCGCCGCCCGGTACGGGAAATGCCCGTGGCCTTGACGCGTTCTACAATCTGCGCCGCGCGCTGCCGCGCGCCCTTGGCCATCGCCAGTGCGATATTGGCCGGATCGCCCTGTCCGTCGCTGGGCAGGTAGACCCCGCCAACCACATCACTGATGTTGAGATGCGGGTACATCCGCTTGATCTCGGCCGTGTCGATTTCCTCGACCGGGACACCAAAAGCCCGCGCCATGGCGGCAGAGCGGCGCAACTCCTCGTGCCGCTCATGGGTCAGAGCGACCGAGATCGACCCGACCTTCCGAAACCCCGTGGCAACCCCGGTTTCCGCCTCAATCGTGGAATAAAGATCAGCCGTGTATTTCGCGAGCTTCGTCATGTTGGACGAGGCCCGCAACTGCCCGATCAGACCCGCCGCATGCCATGTCGTGCCCGAGGTCAACTGCTTGCGTTCCAGCAGCACCACGTCGGTCCAGCCCAGCTTGGTCAGGTGATAGGCGACAGAACAGCCGACGACACCCCCACCGATGATCACGGCGCGGGCATGGGGGGGCAAGGTCATGAATGATCTCCTTGAAGCGGGGCTGAGATGCGCGATGCCGCATTGTCTGGCAAAGCGCGCATTTGCGTATTTGGAAAGAGAAGAAGCAGGGGCGCGCGCATTCCCGGTCAGGTTCCGGCAAACCGCTGGGCAAGCTTGGCGATATGGGCCGGACCCGTTTCGCAGCACCCGCCAAGGATCGACGCGCCATGATCGACCCAGATCGCGGCCTGATCAGCATAGGCCTCGGGCCCCATGTCGCGGCGCGCTGTCAGCGCATCGACGGTGGGCTTGTCCTGAAGGAACTCCTTGGTGATCGTTTTGAACGCATTGGCATAGGCTCCCACCGGTTTGCCGCTGACCTTGAGGATGTCGACCGCCTGAGGCATCGCCTCGGGGGCGGAGCAATTGGCCAGAAGGGCAGCCGCGCCGGTGGACAGCGCCACGGCATCGGCCAAAGGCTCGCCGGACCTCAAGCGTGTGCCATCGGCGTCATCCACGGTGAAGGCGATCCAGACCGGTTTGCCATGGCCCAAGGCACCTTCAAGCGCGGCGCGGGTCTGTGCGACCGAGGCCACGGTTTCGATCAGAAGCAGATCGCAGTCGGGCGCCAGCAGCCCCGCCACTTCGGCATAAAGCCGCACGGCTTCGTCATGTGGCGGCTGCACATCTGCGCGGTAGGACGCGCCCAGGGGTCCGATGGCTCCGGCGACCCGACCCGATCCATGCGCATCGCGTGCAGCAAGGGCCATGTCAATTGCTATGCGGTGCAGGTCGTGAAACCTGTCTTCCAACCCGGTGCCCAGCAGCCGGTCACGGTGGATAGCATAGGTGTTCGCGGTGGCGATATGTGCACCGGCGGCGAAGTAGTCGGAATGTATGTCCCGCACCAGATGCGGCATGTCGATCATAACCTGCGTTGCCCAGAGCGGAGTTGGTTTGGCACCGGAGCGGTGGACGAGTTCCTGACCCATCCCACCGTCCAGAATCGTGATCGTCATGCGCGCAGCCTTTCGTTTTGCGGATCCCAAAGGGGTTCATCCTTCTGGACCACCGCCTTGCGCATTTCGCCGTAGATGTCGATCCGAAGTTCCGTGCCCGGCACGGCCAGGTCGGCGCGCAGCACGCCGAGCGCGATGGAGGCACCGACGCGGTAGCCCCAGTCGCCCGACGTGGTTTCTCCGACAACCTGTCCGTCATGCCAGAGCGTCGACATGTAGGGCGCATCGTGGTCGCCCGCATCAACGATCAGCGTGACGAAGCGTTTGGTCACGCCTTGCTGTTTTTCGTTTTGCAGAGCTGCCTTGCCGGGGAAATCCTGCGGCTTGTCGAGCTTGACGAACCGGTCCAACCCGCCTTGCAGCATCGTGTAATCCGTCGACAGATCGCCCTTCCACGCGCGGTAGCCCTTTTCGATGCGCAGCGCATTCAGCGCGTACATGCCGAAGGGTTTTGCGCCTGCGCTCAGGATGGCATCGTAGATCTTGGGCGCATCTTCGGTCAGGCAATGCACCTCCCAGCCCAGCTCACCGGCGAAGGACACCCGCAGCAGAACGCAAGACGCGCCGCAGACGTCCGCTTCCTGATAAGACAGCCAGGGCAGCGTCAGGTCGGCATCGGTCAGCGGAGCCAGCATATCGCGCGCCTTGGGGCCGGTGACGAGGAAACATTCGTATTTCGTCGTGCGGTCATGCAGGGCTATTCCCTCGGGCAGGTTGCGCAGCAGCACGTCGCGATCGTGCCATTGCGCCACGGCGGCGGTGATGAGCCAGATCGCCTCGTCGCTTTGCGGAATCACCGACATTTCCGTCAGGATGCGCCCCCGGTCGTCCGGGAAATAGGCGAGACCAACGCGCCCCGGTTTCGGCAGGGCCGAACAGGTAAGCGCATCTACATGGGCGCGCGCACCCGGACCTTCGACCGACAGGCGCGTGAAGCCGGAAATGGCGATCACGCCCGCCGCGTCCCGCACCGCTTCGCATTCTTCCTTGATGCGCTGCTGCCAGGGGCCGGACCGCGCCCATGTCTGTGTCGCTTTCTCAGAGGTGTCGTCGCCCGGTTGCGCGAACCAGTTGGCGCGTTCCCAGCCGTTATAGGCCCCCATAACCCCGCCTGCCGCGAGGATCTTGTCATGCACCGCCGACATCTTCTTGTCGCGCCCGGCAGGCCAGGCGTGGCGCGGGAAATGCATGGCGTATTCGTGGCCATACACCTCGATCGCTTTCTGGGTGCAGTAATCGGCATCCGCGTAATCGGTGTAGCGGCGCGGATCGACCGACCACATGTCCCACTCGGTTTGGCCTTCGGTGACCCATTCGGCCAGCACCTTGCCCGCGCCGCCGCCCTGGGTGATCCCAAAGGTGAACACGCAGGCCTCAAACGCGTTGGGCACGCCGGGCATCGGGCCCAGCAGGGGCAGGCCGTCGGGAGCATAGGGGATCGGGCCGTTGATCACCCGGCCCACACCCGAGGCACCCAGGATCGGCACGCGGGCCATCGCGTCCTCGATATACCATTCGAGGCGTTCAAGGTCGTCTGGGTAGAGCTGAAAGCTGAAATCGTCGGGCATCGGATCGTCTGGTGTCACCCAATGCGCCTTGCAGTTCCGTTCGTACGGTCCAAGGTTCAGACCGTACTTTTCCTGCCGCAGATAGTAGCTTGAATCCACGTCCCGCAGGAGCGGCAGCTTGCCGTTCTCCTTGGACCACGCCTCAAGCTCGGCCACGGGTTCGGTCAGGAAGTACTGATGGCTCATCACCGCCATCGGCACGGTGCGCCCGCCATAGGGTTTGAACCATTCCCCGACCTGCTGGGCATAATAGCCCGCTGCGTTGACCACCTTCTCGCAGGTGATGTCGCCCTTGTCGGTGTGCACGATCCAGTCGTCGCCTTTGCGGGTCACACCCGTGGCCGGGCAGAAGCGTTCGATCTTCGCCCCCATCTGGCGCGCACCCTTTGCGAGCGCCTGTGTCAGCTGCGCGGGGTCGATATCGCCGTCGTCAGGATCATACAGCCCCCCGGCAAGATCGTGGGTTTCGATAAAGGGATAACGCTCCTTGATGTCGGCCACCGCCATCATCTCGAGGTCGAGGCCCTGATACCGCCCCATCGCACGGGCGCGTTCGAATTCCTGCATCCGCTCCTTGGTATGACCCAGACGGATCGACCCGGTGACGTGGTAGTTCATCGGGTAATCGACCGCGTCCGCGAGGGCCCGATACAGCGCCAGCGAATAGCGCTGCATGTTCATCACCGCCCAGCTTGTGCTGAAGGACGGACAATTCCCGGCTGCGTGCCAAGTCGACCCGGCTGTTAGCTCGTTTTTCTCCAACAATACGCAATCCCAGCCCGCCTTGGCGATGTGATAGGCGCAGGACGCACCAACGACGCCGCCGCCGATGATGACAACACGGGTAGAAGTCGGGAAATCGGACATGGGTGGTCTCCTCAGTTCCAGGCAAGGCGCAGCGCAAGCCCGCCAAAGACGATTGCGGACAGTTTGCCCAACCAGCCGGACGCGCGCTTGATGCGCGCAGCGGCAAGACCGGCAAACCCGCCCAACACGCAGTAGACAGCCAGTTCCCCGACAGCGAGCAGCGTGCCAAGGATCAGGATCTGCTGCCAGACAGGGCCGATGGCGGGATTGGCGAATTGCGGCAGAAAGGCCAGTACGAAGAGGCCCACCTTCGGGTTCAGGATATTGGTCAGAAAGCCACGCCGGAACGCGCGCCATGTGTCGCTGCGGCCTTCACGCTGGGCCGTGTCGGACGTGTCGGTCCAGGTGTGGTACGCAAGCCAGAGCAGGTAGGCGGCACCAGCATAGCGCAACGCGTCATAGGCGATGGGGTAGGTGAGCAGCAGTACGGCAAGTCCCGCAGCCGCGATCACCACGTGACCCATCACGCCCAGACCTATGCCCGCCGCCGCCGCCATGCCGGACCGCGCGCCGCCGCGCATCCCGCTGGCCAATGTGAACATCATATCGGCACCGGGCGTGATATAGAGCACGAGCGCGGCACCCATGAAGGTGAGGTAAGTCCAGATCGGAATGGCGAGGGCAAGGTCGATCATCGCTCAGTCCTCGCGCTGCGGGTCGTTTGGATTGATGTCGTAATAGTCGCCTTTTGCACCTGTGTGGATGTGCCCCCTCAGGGTCAAACCGGTCGGTCCGTCGATTGAGCCGGTCGAGAAACAGATGAAGGGATCATCCTCGTGATCCCAGAACAGGGCCGATCCGCAGGTTGGACAGAACCCGCGTCGGGCTTTTTCGGACGATTGGAACCAGCGCACGTCGCCCGTGATCTCAAGATGTCCATCAGGCACATAGGACGACGCCCAGACATGGCCCGACTGCTTGCGGCATTGCGTGCAATGACAGACTGCAGGGGCACCGGCGGCACCATGGGCGGTATAGCTGACCGCCCCGCAAAGGCAACTTCCTGTCAGGGCAATCGTGCCAGAGGGATTTGCACCGCTCATCAATACACCGGCGGCGCGATGACCCAGATCGCCACGGCGGGGGCATCATAGGGGTTGATCCACTCGAACGGCTCGGCCTTTATCCGGAAACTGTCACCGGGTGTCAGGGTGAAGCGTCGGTCGCTGATGATCAGGTCAAGTTTGCCCGACAGAAGATAGCCCACCTCCTGCGTTGGGCGGGTCACAACTTCGCCGATGCGGGAATTTGGCTGGAAGGTGGAATGAACCACTTCGAAATCGTCCGACAGATCGGGGGAAAGCAGTTCCTCGATCAAGCCGCTGTCGCCACTCCCGATGGGCCGCCGCGCACCGGCACGGACGACATATCCGGCCTCGTCCGGCGCGGCCTGTGGCGTGCCAAATAGCAAAGACACCGGCACATCGAACAGTTTGGCGATGCGACGCAGATCGGTGATCGACGGCTCGGACAGATCGCGCTCGATCTGGCTGACCCAGCCAACAGACCGTCCCAGACGGTCCGCGATATCCTGCAATGTCAGCCCACGCGCTTTGCGCAGCGCCCGAAGGTCGGCCCCTAGTGTCTTGCTGTGAAGAACCGGATCGTGCTGCACGATTCGCCCGTGAAATTTCTGCCTCAATTTTCATGGCACGGTTTTGTGAAATTTCAAACGAAATTTTCATGCAGAAAAGCTTCCGAACTTGCCTGATTCTGCAAACTGCGGTATCTTCTAAATATTTAGAGATGATTTTTTTTGAAGTGGAGTTGTTATGTCTACAGAACCGTTTTCATTTTCGATGATGCCGGCGGAGCCGTTTTCGTTTCTCAGCCAGCCGTCCGACCAGAAATGCGGGTTCGAACGAATCCATTTTTTCACGTTCCGCCGATCCATTACCCCGAATTCGGATGGAACGATCTTCGGAGAGCTCACTCTTGGCAACAAGACTTGGCCAACAATCGAGCGTGGAAACGGCTACACTTTTGTTCGAAAGGGCACGTACAGGCTCGTCGTCGACTACAAGAATACCGATCGCAAAGGCGGCGTTAAGGTCAAGTGCCTGCGGTTCAACCACGAGGGCATTCGAACACACCTTGTTCACGACGCCTTGAATGACAACGCCTTTACGCTCGCAGGCTGCATTGCTCCCGGAATGAGCAAGACAGAAAACGGCATCAAAGACTCGATCAAGGCAATGAACGAGATTTGGGACGCGGTAGGCGGATGGGAAGATGGCAAGGTCTGTTCGATCTTCGTTGAAAACAATGTCATTGGTGACGAAACCGCTGCCAACTGGATCGCACGCCGCAAGAAAGCGGGAAAATATTAGGAAAGGTGTGTCATTGACTGTCGTTGAATGGTCGCTCCCGTACTTTCCCGGACCGCAGCACCGGGACGTGTGACAGCAAGGATCAAAGAACCTTGGCAAAGGCATCGCGCAGAATATGTGTCAGCGTACCGCGTCAACTTGCACTAAGGAACAAACTGCCGACCCTGCCTGTTAGGAAAGGAGACTTAACAGCGTCAGGAGTGTTCCATGAACCAAATCATTTATATCGTCGGTCTTGTCGTGATCGTAGTAGCCATTCTGTCGTTTCTCGGGATTGCGTGACCCCCTGCTCGGATGTCTGGCGTCAGATCGCTAGAGAACAGCCGCAAAGCTCGATTTCAGGATATCGGTCAGCGCATCTGCATCCTCTTGCGTAAACGAATTTGGCTGATCGCTGTCGATATCGAACACGCCCAGCAACCGCCCCTTACCGTTCCACACCGGCAAAACCAGTTCCGACCGGGTTGAGGACGCACAGGCGATATGGCCGGGGAAGGCTTCGACATCCGGAACCAACTGCACCTCGCCGGTTCTTGCCGCGGCACCGCACACACCGCGGGAAAATGGGATCGTCAGACAGCCGTGACCGCCTTGGTACGGCCCGATCTTGAGCATCCCCGGCCCGGCCACCCGGTAGAACCCCGTCCAGTCGAAACGCTCATCGGCGTGATGCACCTCGCAGGCAACCGTGGCCATCAGGCTGACTGGATCGGTCTCGCCCTGCGTCAGCGCGGCGATGGTCTTGGCAAGTGTCGGGTAAGCCAGACGCATGATTAAAGACGCTCGATCGCGATGGCGGTGCCCTCGCCGCCACCGATGCAGATTGCGGCGATCCCACGCTTGAGCCCGCGCTTTTCCAGCACATTAAGCAGCGTGACCATGATGCGCGCGCCGGATGCGCCGATGGGATGACCCAGAGCACAGGCACCTCCGTTGACGTTCACGATGTCGCGCGACAGACCCATTTCGTGCATGAAGGCCATAGGCACCACCGCAAACGCCTCGTTCACCTCCCAAAGATCCACATCCTCCTTGGACCAGCCGATCTGGTTGAGCAGCTTTTGCGCTGCTGGCACAGGTGCTGTGGTGAACAGGCCGGGGGCTTGGGCATGGCTGGCATGGCCGACAATCCGCGCTCGGGCACGATCACCTGCTGCCTCTGCCGTGGTCAGAATCAGCGCCGCAGCACCGTCCGAGATGGACGAGCTGTTGGCGGGGGTCACTGTTCCATCCTTGCGGAACGCAGGCTTGAGCGACGGGATCTTGTCTGGACGCGCCATGCCGGGCTGTTCGTCTTCATGCACCGTCACGTCGCCCTTGCGGGTTGCAAATGTGACCGGTGTGATTTCCGCGTCGAACGCGCCTGATTTCTGCGCCTCAAGTGCGTTGGAGAGCGACCGCAGCGCGTAGTCGTCCTGCGCCTCGCGGGTGAACTGGTACGCTTCGGCACAGTCTTCGGCAAAAGTGCCCATCAAACGGCCCTTGTCATAGGCATCTTCCAACCCGTCGAGGAACATGTGGTCGATCACCTGCCCATGCCCGAGCCGCGCGCCGCCGCGCATCTTGGGCAGCAAGTAGGGCGCGTTGGTCATGGACTCCATGCCACCCGCGACAATCGTGGTCGCGCGACCAAGGGCGATGGCGTCGAAGGCCATCATCGCGGCTTTCATGCCTGACCCGCACATCTTGTTGAGCGTCGTGGCAGGCACCTCTTCGCCCAGACCAGCGGCAAAGCCCGCCTGCCGTGCCGGAGCCTGACCTTGGCCTGCAGGAAGCACACAGCCCATCAACACCTCGTCAACGTCGGGAGCGCCAGCCTGTTGCAACGCGGCGCGGATCGCACTGCCGCCGAGATCAACCGCCGAGGCGTCGGAAAACGCGCCCTGAAAGCCCCCCATCGCGGTGCGCGCGGCACCTGTGATCACGACTTCTGCCATGTGATGTCCTCCCGGTTTCGGTGTTGGGCCTTGCATACCGGATGGTAAGGATTGGCGTCTAGGGTGTCCGACACATCAATTGTCGAGGCACCATGGAACTGATCGTCCAACGTCACGCCGCTGCCACTCTCATTCGCGTCAACGCCGCGCGCATCGACGCGCCCACCGCCCTTCAGTTCAAGGAGGAGATGAGGGCGCTCACCACGCGCGGCGAAGGGCGGTACATCCTCGATCTGCAACAGGTCATTTTTATCGACTCAAGTGGGCTGGGCGCTGTCGTCGCGTCGATGAAACAGCTCAGGCCCGGTCAGACGCTGGAACTGGCCGCGCTGCAACCCATCGTGGATAAGGTGTTTCGCCTGACGCGGATGGACACGATCTTTACGATCCATGCCGATGCGGTGCAGGCCCTTGCCCCCGACAAGACCTGATCGATCCTGTCTTGTTGACCTCTGCGTGCCCGCGCTGGACAGGCTGACTCCCGATCTGTTGCACAAGGTGGATCGCGCTTTGGCACAGTCCGGCGCCGCATCCCTGCGCGACGATGTGCAGATCGTGCTGGCCGAGGCGATCAACAACATCGTGGAACACGCCTATGCCGGTCCGGGATTCGGCACCGTGACGCTGCGTGTGACTTTGACCAGAACCAGCCTGTGCCTACACCTGACTGATTGGGGGAATCCGTTTTCCGAGGGCGCGAATCCTGCCGGGCAGGTGCCCGATCCCCAAGCCCAGAGCGAAGGTGGCTATGGCTGGTTCTTGATTCGCGCCCTTGCATCAAGGACAAGACACGCGCGCACAGCCGGTCAGAACCATCTTTGCCTGCTCTTTCGCATCCCCTGAACTCAGTCTAGCTGACGCCATTTCGCCATGTTTCCTGCGATTGTCGACGCATCGGAAATAGTCATGAAATTAAGGGATATTTTATCCTGTTTTATGGAAACGCTGACAAGAAATGGTCGCAATCGCTCCGAACTGTGGCCTTGGTTTGAGGTGAAAACGTAAGGGTAGCTGCACAAAGCTTCACCTCGACGTCGTACCGTTAACAGCCCCCACCCAGTGTGCGGCGTCGAGGTAACCCCTTCCCCCTCCCATCATCTGATTGACCTGACCCCGCGTCTGCCTATTTTGGCCCGCAAAAGGGAAGGGACAGAACCTATGCGCGATTTTCAACTGCCGGGCCGATCTGCGGTGCTGGCAACAAACGGGATGTGTGCGACGTCGCACCCGCTCGCGGCACAAGCGGCCATCGATATCGTCAAGCGCGGGGGCAACGCCGTTGACGCAGCCATTGCGGGCGCGGTGATTCTGGGTCAGGCCGAACCGGCGATGACTGGAATTGGCGGCGACTGCTTTGCGCTGATCTCGCCTGCGGGTGGCGATGACGTGATCGGGATCAATGGATCAGGCCGCGCACCGGCCGCCGCCACAGCCGACGACCTCCGCAGCAAGGGCGAGACGACAGTGCCGCTCTACGGTCCCGAAGCGGTGACCGTGCCCGGTGCCATCGACGCGTTCTGCACCATGTCCGAAAAATGGGGCCGTCTTGGCATCGCCGACAGCCTTGCCCCGGCGATCGACTACATGGAGAACGGCCTGCCTGTGGCGGACCGTGTCGCGTGGGACTGGAACAACAACGCCCACCTGCTGCAAGGCCATGCACAGTCGCATTTCCTTGTGCAGGGATCAGCGCCCAAGCGCGGACAGGTGTTCCAGCTGCCGGGCAATGCCGAAGTGCTGCGCCGCATCGCCAAGGAGGGCCGTGACGGATTCTACAAGGGCGAAGTGGCCGAGGACATGCTGGCCACGCTCAACGCTCTGGGCGGCAAGCACAGCGAAGCCGATTTCGCCAACACGGCAACCACCACCGGCGCACCGATCAGCGGCACGTATCAAGGGCGCGAATTGCTCGAACACGCGCCGAACGGGCAGGGCGCGACAGCGATCCTGCTGCTCAACATCCTGTCGCAGTTCGACATCGCGTCGCTTGATCCCTTCGGAGCCGAACGCGCGCATATCGAGGCCGAGGCGACCAAGCTGGCCTATGACGCCCGCAACCGGTTCGTGGCCGATCCCGATCACATGACCAAGCTGGATCACATGCTGTCGATGGACACCGCGCAAAGGCTGGCGGCGCTGATCGACCCGAAGAAAGCGATGACCGGTCCCGCCGCCATCAGCGAAGCGGTGCACAAGGACACGATCTACATCACCGTGGTCGACAAGGACCGCACGGTTGTGTCGTTGATCTATTCGATCTTCCACAGCTTCGGATCGGGCATCGCGTCGGAAAAATTCGGCGTCCTGTTCCAGAACCGTGGCGCGGGCTTTACCCTGCAAGAAGGGCACGCCAACGAATATGGCGGTGGCAAACGGCCGATGCACACGATCATTCCGGGCATGCTGCGCGATTCCGGTCGCGTGTCGGTGCCGTTCGGTGTGATGGGCGGGCAGTACCAGGCCTGCGGTCATGCGCGGGCGGTCACCAACCTGACGGATTTCGGGCTTACCCCGCAGGCGGCGCTGGATGCACCGCGCTGCTTCGCCGAGAACGGCAAGCTGATGGTGGAACGTGGCTATTCTGACACCGTGCGCGCTGAACTGGCCGATATGGGGCACGTGGTGGAAACACCCGAGGTGGCCATCGGCGGCGCTCAGGCGATCATGATCCACGACCACGGCGTTCTTGAAGGCGCGTCCGACCCCCGCAAGGATGGCTGCGCGATCGGGTACTGATCAGGTCGCGAAATCGAGATGGAAAAAGCCGCCGAAAGGCGGCTTTTTTCTTGGACGTCAGTAGCTGTATTCGCTGTAGATCCGCGTCAGATCGCCGTTCCAATCGCCCTTGTAATGGTCAATCAGCTCATCAGCGAGGGTCTTGCCGGTCTCCACGCTGTCTTTCAGCGCATTGAGGAAATGGGTCTCGTCCGGGACAAGCCCACCCGCTCCGGGACGTGCACGCGCAACCAGACCCGCCTCGGAAATCCTGAGTGTCTCGCGCGCGAGATCCAGCATGTCGATGCCGTTGACCTTGGCGTGCAGCCCGTCGACCGACGCGGCCACGCGCAGGGCCTCGCGGGTTTCGGCATCCCAATCCTTGACCAGATCCCACGCCGCATCCAATGCGCCCTGATCATAGGTCAGGCCAACCCAGAACGCGGGCAGAGCGCACAGCCGCCGCCACGGGCCGCCATCGGCTCCGCGCATCTCGATGTATTTCTTGACCCGCGCCTCGGGAAAGATCGTCGTCAGGTGATCGGCCCAATCCGAAAGTGTCGGGATTTCACCCGGCATCGCAGGCAGTTCACCCTTGAGGAAATCGCGGAACGACTGCCCCAGCGCGTTGTGATAAACGCCGTCGCGGTAGACGAAATACATCGGCACATCGAGCGCGTATTGCACCCAGGCCTCGAACCCGAAACCGTCCTCGAACACAAAGGGCAGCATCCCCGTACGCGCATCGTCCAGATGCCGCCACACGCGCCCGCGCCAGCTCTTGTGGCCGTTCAGTTTGCCCTCGAAAAACGGCGACGTGGCAAACAGGGCATTCGCCACCGGCTGCAATGCCAGCGCCACGCGCATCTTCTGCACCATGTCCGCCTCGGACGAGAAATCGAGGTTCACCTGAACCGTACAGGTCCGCCGCATCATGGTCGTGCCGGCCGTGCCGACCTTTTCCATGTAGCTGTCCATCAGCTTGTAGCGCCCCTTGGGCATGAGCGGCATGTCTTCGTGTTGCCAGATCGGGGCCGCGCCCAGACCGATGAAGCCCACACCGATCTTGTCGGAAATGTCCTTCACGTCGCGCAGGTGATCGTTCACCTCGTCGCAGGTCTGGTGAATGGTTTCGAGAGGTGCGCCGGACAGTTCCAACTGACCACCCGGTTCAAGCGAGATGTTTGCACCGTCCTTGACCAGCCCGATCAGGTTGCCGCCTTCGGTGACCGGCTCCCAGCCATGCGCATCGCGCAGCCCTTCGAGCACGGCAAGGATCGACCGTTTGCCCTCATAGGGCAGGGGACGCAGCGTGTCCTTGCAATAGCCAAATTTCTCGTGCTCGGTGCCAATGCGCCAATCGTCTTTGGGCTTGCAACCGGACGCCAGATATTCGGCCAACTGGTCGATATTTTCGATGGGCCCGCCACCGGACTGTGGGATGGACATGGCGCGTCTCCGGTCTGTCTGCTCGTTGATCGGGGGAAGCCTTGGGCTGATTTCTTCGGGCTGTCAATGCAGGCGCGCGATGCGTTTTTCAAGGTCAGGCCTGCGCCACAGCACAATTGGCGCGGTGCCCTCGTGTTTCAAGGTCGAAGCGACACGCCCGGGGCTCAGGCCGGGCAGGCTGGCAAAGGTGTCGAACAGCACATCTGCGCCCTCGGCATTGACCGGAATGTGCAAAGCCGGGCCATGTTCGTGGGTGATGACCCAGTGGCGGGGATGTTCCGTGGGATCGAGGCTCAGCGAGGTGATCGCGTCCAGATCGACCAGCCCACCGTTCAGCGGACCGAAATAGCCGATCCGCCGTTCCACCACCTGCACCACGCCCGGACCACCGCCGCCGACACGGGCGCGACCGCGCTGCAACCCGGCAAAGAACAGCGCCGCACCGAGGAACAGTGCAAGATACCCGATCCAGGACAGAAGTCCCGGCCTCAGGCCAAAGCTCCAGTATAGCCCCAGCAGAAGGACCGCCGCCCCGACCAGCGCCTCGCGCCAGCGCAGGATCGCCGCGCGTATTTCCGGCCGGATAAAGCTCATGGGGTATCCCTGCGCGCGCCGCATCCGTCGACGGATGCGTGCGTTTCGGTTGACCGAAACGCCGTCACGCCCAGTCCCCCAAAGTGCTCTGCCAAAGCGTCAACGCTGCCACCGCCGCCGTGTCGGCGCGCAGGATGCGCGGGCCAAGGCTGATCGGAGTGGCATGCTCCATCCCCCGCAGCCGTTTGCGTTCGTCTTCGGAAAACCCGCCCTCGGGACCGATCAGAATCGCCCAGGGTCCCGGCACATCGGGCAGGCGCCCGGTTTCCCCGGCCAGCGCTTCGTCGCAAAAAGCGATCCGCCGCGCGCTATCCCATTTGTCCAGCAGCCGGTCCAGCCGGGTCAGGTCGGCCACCTCGGGCACGAATACGCCGCCGCATTGCTCGGCCGCCTCAATCGCATGCGCCTGAAGCCGGTCCTGCCGGATGCGTTCGGAATTGGTGTGCGCCGTCTGCACCGGCACCACGCGCCGCGCCCCCATCTCGACGGCCTTTTCCACAATGAAATCGGTCCGCGCCTTCTTGATCGGCGCAAACAGCAGCCACAGGTCTGGCGGCACCGTCTGCGGCTGGGACTGCTCGCGGCACACCAGAATGCCCCCGCGCTTTCCGGCCTCGGCGACCTCGGCCTGCCATTCGCCGTCGCGCCCGTTGAACAGCGCCACCGGATCGCCCACACCCATACGCATCACGCCGAAAAGGTAATGCGCCTGCTCCCGCGTCAGAGGAACCGGTTGTACCGCCCCAAGCGGCTGCTCTACAAAAAGCCTGACTTTTGCACGCGTCTTCGAATTCATGGAGCAACACATATGCCCGGCCCGCAGATTTCACCAGACCAGAGCGGTCAGGTCGCAGATGCCGTCACGGGCAATTGGGTCGACAGCCATGCCCCCGCATGGTCGCGCCCCTATCTCCGCCTCAGCCGCGCGGATCGGCCCATCGGCACATGGCTGCTCTATCTGCCCTGCGTCTGGGGCACGCTGCTGGCGATGTTCCACATCGGCGAGATGCGGCTCTTCGATGCGTGGATCATCCTTGGTTGCGGCATTGGTGCCTTCCTGATGCGCGGTGCGGGCTGCACATGGAACGACATCACCGACCGCGACATCGACGGCTCGGTCGCCCGCACCGCGTCACGGCCGATTCCCTCGGGTCAGGTCACGGTGAAACAGGCGCTGGCCTGGGCGGTGATCCAGTCGCTCGTGGCCTTCCTCATCCTGATCACCTTTCCACTGCAGGCGATCCTGCTCGGGATCATCGCGCTTGTGCCGGTGGCGATCTATCCCTTTGCCAAGCGGTTCACGTGGTGGCCGCAGGTGTTCCTGGGCATTGCTTTCAACTGGGGCGCGCTTCTGGCGTGGACGGCGCATACCGGCCAATTGCAATGGCCTGCGGTCTCACTCTATCTGGCGGGCATGGCATGGACGCTGTTCTATGACACGATCTATGCCCATCAGGACAAGGAAGACGACGCCCTGATCGGCGTGAAATCCACCGCTCGTCTCTTCGGCGAACAGACCCCAAGATATCTGGCCTGGTTCCTTGTCCTGACCGTGGCGCTGATGGGCTTTGCGATCATCCTTGCCGCCCCGAGCGGAGAGATCCTAGCGCTGGTGATCGCGCTGGGCGGGCCCTGGGCGATGGGCTGGCACATGATGTGGCAGATGCGGCGGTTGAAACTGGACGACATGGATGGCCTGCTCGCGCTTTTCCGGTCCAACCGGGACGCGGGTCTGATCCCTGTGCTGTTTTTCGCCGCTGCGCTGTTCGCGTGATTGCACTCGGGGGCGCTGCGGCGTATCGCTTTGCCAATCGTAATTGACGCGGAACGCGGATGCGCCTGTCTTCTGTCTTTATCCTATTTTGTGCCTTTGCCTCTGCAGCGGTGCTCAGTATCGGGACCGCTTGGGTGGCCGCCGAGGCCGTCGAGGAAAGCTCTGAACGGGCCATTCGCACCGAACTTGACCGTGACGCGCTGACTTGGGCGGACGTAGACACCAACGGATTGCTGGTCTTCCTGATCGGCACCGCCCCAACCGAGGCCGCCCGTTTTCAGGCGCTCAGCGCTGCAGGACGAGTGGTCGATTCTGCACGCGTGATTGACCAGATCGACATCGTCGACAGCGAGGGCATCGTGCCGCCGCGCTTTTCGGTCGAGATTCTGCGCAACGACAATGGGTTGTCGATGATCGGGCTGCTGCCCACCGCCGTGGACCGCGAACAACTGATCGCGGACATAAAACGCGCCGTGCCCGATGCGCCCCTGTCCGACCTTCTGGAAATCGCCGATTACCCGATGCCCGATGGGCTGGAAGACGCGTTGAGCTATGCCGTATCTGTGCTGCGTGTGCTGGATCGGTCGAAGATCTCGATCGAGGCGGGTCGGGTGACGATCAAAGGCGCTGCCGAAGACGAGGATGCCCGCCGCCGCGTCGAGGCTGATCTTGCCCGCCGCGCGAATGATACCCTGCGGCTGGCGCTCGACATCACGGCACCGCGCCCGGTCATTTCCCCGTTCACCCTGCGTTTCATCAAGGACGCCGAGGGTGTGCGCTTTGACGCCTGCGCGGCCCCGACCGAGGACGACCGTGCAGAGATCCTCAAGGCCGCCTCTGCAGCAGGTCTTGACGGCAAGCTGGAATGTCGGCTGGGCCTTGGCACTCCGACGAACGACTGGGGCATGGCCGCTGCGATGGGCATTCGCGCCATCGACGGCCTCGGCGGCGGCAGCATCACCTTTGCCGACGCCGATGTGACGCTTTTTGCGCTCGAAGGCACGGACCAGACGCTGTTCGACCGCATTGTCGGCGAGCTGGAGACGGACCTGCCGGATGTCTTCGTGGTCAACGCGACCCTGCCGACACCGCCCGAAGCCGCCCCCGAGGGCATCCCCGAATTTACCGTCACTCGCAGCCCTGAAGGCGCCGTGCAATTGCGTGGACGTATCAACAGCGAAATCGCGCGGCAAACGGCAGACAGCTTTGCCCGCGCCGCGTTCGGATCGACCACCGTCCGCACCACGGCGCGGGTCGACGAAACCCTGCCCGCGAACTGGTCGAGTCGCGTTCTGGCCGGACTCGAGGCTCTGTCGCGCCTGTCCAACGGGGCTGTGACAGTCACGCCCGACGCGCTGACGATCACCGGCAACACCGGCAACCAGAACGCCAGCTCGGAAATCGCGGGCCTTCTGGCCGACAAGCTGGGCGAAAGCGAAGAGTTCGAAATCGACATCACCTACCAGGAAAAACTCGATCCCCTGTTGGGCATCCCCACGCCCGCCGAATGCGAGGCGCAGATCGTCGAGATCATCGGCGACCGCAAGATCACCTTCGAGCCCGGATCGGCCACGCTCGACCTTGCGACGCAGGACATCATGGATGAAATCGCCGAGCTGCTGCAGCTCTGCGGCGACATTCCTCTGGTGATCGCGGGTCACACCGACAGCCAGGGCCGCGAAGTGATGAACCTGCAGCTCAGCCAGGAACGCGCACAAGCCGTGGTCGATGCGCTGCGCCAGCGCCGTGTTCTGACGGCCAGCTACGAAGTCCGCGGCTACGGCGAAGAACAACCCATCGCCACCAACGACACCGAGGAAGGCCGCGAGGCCAACCGCCGCATCGAATTCAAGTTGCGGCAACCCGAACCCGTGGAAGAGACCGAAACAACGCTAGAAATGATTGAACAATCCGCGCCAACAGACGAAACATCACAAACCGACGGCGCAGAGGGTACCAGCGATGGACAGAACTGAATTTATCATCACCACCGCGATCATTCTTTTCGTGGCGTTCTGTCTGGGATGGTTTGCCAATTGGCTTGTGCACCGCTTCACCCGTGTGAGCCAGGCCGACATGGATCAGCTTGAACGCATGAGCCAGGACCTGCACGAGGCCGAGGAAACCCGCGATCAGGCGATCACCTATCTGCAGCAGCGCGAAGCCGAACTGACCAACCAGCTTGCCCAGACCGAGGCCGAACTTGCCGCCGCGATGGAAGGCCTGCGCGATGCCCGCCACGAGGCCGAGGAAATGCGCGTCTACGTGGAACGCATGAGCGCCAGTTGATCCGGCACCCCCACCTGCCATTCCAAACCTGAAGCGAAGGACCAGATGTCAGAGACATTTCTCCGCATGACCGCAACCGGACCCGCCGAACGCGATCAGCCGCCCGCTGACCGCATCCTGTCTGGCGCGCCGCACTTCACCACATGGAACATCGAAGAGGCGGATGGACTTTACTGCGGGACATGGCAGGCGACCCCGGGCAAGTGGATCATCCGCTACGACGAATGGGAATATTGCCGCATTCTCGAAGGGCATTCGATCATCACTCAGGACGACGGAGAAGCGTTCGAGCTTCGGGCAGGTGACAGCTTCATCCTGCGTCCGGGCTTTTCCGGCACATGGGAGGTCGTGGAGACCACGACCAAGGAATACGTCATCCGCCTGTGATCGGGTGCGGTCGCTCCAAATCTTAAGAAACCCTTAATACGGCCGGATCGGACCCAATGTTTCGCGCGCGAAACAATAGGGCCGGGATGGACCTATCTCTTGCGCTTACGGGATCGCTGCTTGCGCAGGCTGCTGCGCCCCCGCGCTTGAAACTCCGGTGGGCGTTTGGCGATCCACTGGAAAAACGTGGCAAGATGCGGATGCTCGCGCAGTGCTTCGGGCGTGTTGTACTCCCGTGCCAGTTCGGCTTCGGTCAGGGTTGCGTGAATCTCCTGATGGCAGATGTGATGCACAAGCACCGTCGGCCCGCCCTTGCCGCCCTTCAGCTTCGGGATCAGGTGATGCTGACTCTGCTTCACGCCCGGCGGAATCGGGCGCAGGCAGAGGGGGCAGATCGGGTCAGGCTCGGTCACCAAAACATGTCTCCGACGCGGCGGGCTTGTGAAAGGATGCGGTGCAGGGCAATTAGCTGCGGTGTAATGGTGCCATTTCAAGGGAATCGTCATGGACTGGGATTTGTCGGCGCAACCGCCCATCGTTCAGAAAATGGCGGATATCGCGCTGCAAGGCTACGAGATCGCCCTTGGCTGGATCCTGTCCCCTGCGGCATGGACACAATTCGCACTGCTGATCGTGGCTTATCTCGCAGCGGTGGTTCTGGCGCGGCGGATACGCCCGACGCTGCTTCGCCTGTTCACGCCCCCGGCCGACAGCGGGTCTCTTCTCGCCCGGATGCGGCGGTGGCTGCTGCTGACTGTTCCTCTGCTCCTGCCGGTTCTGGCCTACGTGTTCGCAGCCATCGGCGAGCAGGTCACCCGCAGCGCGTTCGGCACCGGCACGGTGATCGCCTTTGGCAAAGGGCTGTTTCTTTTCCTCGCCGCGCGTATCCTCGTGCGGGACATCCTGACCGATCCATTCCTGAAACTGCTGGGGCGCTACGTGCTGCTGCCGGTGGTGGCACTGTACGCAGTCGGGCTGCTTGACCCGTTGACCGAGCGTTTGAACGCCACGATGATTTCGCTGGGAAACATTTCCTTCTCGGTGATGACCCTGCTGCGCGGGGTGATCGTGGGTGCGCTCCTGTTCTGGTTCGGGCGCTGGTCGAATGACCAGTCCGCCGCCTATATCAGCAAGCAGGAAGAAATGCGGCCCGCCACGCGGCAGCTTGCGGCCAAGGCGGCGGAGCTGCTGATCTTCGGGTTTGCCTTCATCCTCTTGATGAACATTCTGGGCGTGCCGCTCACATCTCTCGCGGTGCTGGGTGGTGCGATCGGTGTGGGTCTTGGTTTCGGTCTGCAAAAGATCGCATCGAACTATATCTCGGGTGTGATCCTGCTGCTCGAAGGGCAGGCGACCGTTGGAGACTATGTCGAACTGGACAATGGGCAGGCGGGCACCATCGTCAAGACAACCGCCCGCGCGATGATCCTCGAGACCTTCGATGGCCGCTGGATCGTCGTGCCCAACGAGGATTTCATCACAACACGGATCATCAACTATTCCGATCAGGGCAGCGCCAACCGTCTCGAAGTGGCGTTCTCGGTCAGCTATGATACCGACATCAATCTGATCCCCGACATCGTGGCCAAGGCCGTCGCAACCCATCCCGGCGTCTTGAGCAAGCCCGAGGAGCCGGATGTCGAACTGCGTGGCTTCGGGGACAGCGGCATCGACTTTGGCGTCGAGTTCTGGGTCAACGGGATCGATGACGGCAAGAACAAATACGCCTCGGATGTGTTGTTCCTGATCTGGAACGTCCTCAAGGAGCACAACATCGAAATCCCCTATCCCCGCCGTGTTGTCGAGCTGCGCAACGCACCCGCGGCAGAGTGACCGACGCGCTGGTCATCGGTGGCGGGCCTGCGGGCCTGATGGCGGCCGAGGCGCTATTGGCTGGTGGTCGCGCGGTCACGCTGGTCGAGGCGAAACCGTCCATCGGCCGCAAGTTCCTGATGGCGGGCAAGTCCGGGTTGAACCTGACAAAGATGCAGGCGTTTGGCCCGTTTCTGGCGTCTTATGTCTGGGGCGCCGGGCAGAAGCCCGGCCTACGCAACGCCCTGAACGCCTTTGGGCCGGAACAGGTTCGCGATTGGACCGAAGCTTTGGGACAGACCACATTTGCCGGATCGACCGGGCGGCTGTTTCCACAAGCGATGAAGGCCTCGCCGCTTCTGCGCGCGTGGCTTGCGCGACTGGACGGCATGGGGCTGGAGCGCCATACGCGTTGGCGCTGGGTCGATTGGGAGAGGAACATCCACCATTTCGACACACCCGAGGGCAGCAGGGTGCTGACGCCCCGTGTGACGGTGTTCGCCCTTGGCGGCGCAAGCTGGGCGCGGCTGGGATCGGACGGGCATTGGGCGGAGCGTTTCGCAGAGAACGGGATCGAGGTGGCACCGTTCCAGCCGTCGAATGTCGGGTTGCAGGTCGACTGGTCCGAGCACATGACCGGGCAATTCGGACAGCCGATCAAATCTGTCGAATGGCACGCGGGTGCCATGACATCGCGGGGTGAAGCGATCCTGTCCAAGCAGGGGCTTGAGGGTGGTGGCATCTACACGCTGGCCCCTATGCTGCGAGGTGACGGGGCCACGCTGACCGTCGATCTGCTGCCCGATCTGACCCTCGAGGAGGTGCAAAAGCGCCTGCCAGAAACGGCCAAGAAGGGCATGGCCAAGATCCTGCGCAGCACGCTCAAACTGCCCCCGGTCAAGATCGCGCTTTGGAACGAGTTCACTCAAGGCGCGCCCGTTCCGGTCGATCGACTTGCCGCACGGTTGAAGGCGCTTCCCATCCGCTATTCTGGTCTGCGTCCGATGGACGAGGCGATCTCGACCGCCGGGGGGGTGTCGTTCGATGCGCTGGACGACACGCTGATGCTCAAGGACCGTCCCGGCACGTTCTGCGCGGGCGAGATGCTCGACTGGGATGCGCCCACGGGCGGCTACCTGTTGACCGCCTGTTTCGCCACCGGGCTTTGGGCGGGGCAGCACGCGGCGGAGTATGACAGGCCGTGACGTGACGTTGGGGCGTGACACGTCAACTTGGGACGTGTCAGGTGACGCCAACGGAGGAGATCTGCCATGACCACGTACCCGCATATGCTGGCCCCGCTGGACCTTGGGTTCACCACGCTCAAGAACCGCGTGCTGATGGGGTCGATGCACACCAACCTCGAAGAGACCGGCGACTGGAACCGGGTGGCCGAATTCTACGCGACCCGGGCGCAGGGTGGGGTGGCGTTGATGGTCACCGGGGGCATGGCACCAAACCGCGAAGGCGGGGTGTTCCCCGGCGCGTCTGGCCTGTTCACCGATCAGGACATTGCCAATCACCGGATGGTCACGGACCGGGTGCATGAGGCGGATGGCAAGATCGCGATGCAGATCCTGCATGCCGGGCGCTATGCCTATGGCAAGGAATGTGTTGCGCCGAGCGCGATCAAGTCCCCGATCTCACCCTTCCCGCCGATCGAGTTGGACGAGGATGGGATCGAGAAACAGATCGCCGACATCGTGACCGCTGCGAAACGGGCGCAGGAAGCCGGGTATGACGGGGTCGAGGTGATGGGGTCGGAAGGGTATTTCCTCAACCAGTTTCTTGTCACCCACACCAACAAACGTACGGATCGCTGGGGTGGATCGTACGAGAACCGGATGCGTCTGCCCATCGAGGTGGTGCGCCGGGTGCGTGAGGCGGTGGGCCCTGAGTTCATCGTGATCTACCGGCTGTCGATGATTGATCTGGTGCCCAATGGATCGACCCATGACGAGGTGGTGCAGCTTGCGCAGGAGATCGAGAAGGCCGGGGCCACGATCATCAACACCGGCATCGGCTGGCACGAGGCGCGGATTCCGACGATTGCCACCAGCGTGCCGCGTGCGGCCTTTGCCTGGGTGACGAAAAAGCTGATGGGCAAGGTGGGGATCCCGGTGATCACGTCGAACCGGATCAACACGCCCGAGGTCGCCGAAGAGGTGCTGGCGACGGGTTGTGCGGATATGGTGTCGATGGCGCGGCCTTTTCTTGCTGATCCGGATTTCGTGGCCAAGGCGGCGGCGGGAAAGGCGGCGCAGATCGCGCCCTGCATTGCGTGCAACCAGGCCTGTCTGGATCATACGTTCCAGATGAAGATCTCGTCCTGCCTCGTGAATCCGAAAGCGTGTTTCGAGACCGAGTTGGTGGTTGAACAAACCGACAATGCCAAGCGCGTTGCAGTGGTCGGGGCCGGGCCTGCGGGCCTGTCGGCGGCGATCACGGCGGCGGAGCGGGGGCATCAGGTGACGCTATTCGACAAAGCGGACGAGATCGGTGGGCAGTTGAACATGGCCAAGCAGATCCCCGGCAAGGAAGAGTTCTGGGGCTTTGTCGAATGGTACCGGACCATGCTTGCAGAAACCGGGGTCACGGTGGTTCTGGGCAAGGCGGTCACGGCGGGCGATCTGACAGGCTTTGACGATGTGATCATCGCGACAGGCGTTCTGCCGCGTGATCCGCAGATTGCCGGTCAGGACGGGCCGAACGTGCTGGGCTATGTCGATGTGCTTCGGGGCAAGGCGCCGGTTGGCAAGCGCGTGGCGGTTGTCGGCGCGGGCGGGATCGGGTTCGACGTGTCGGAATTCCTTGTGCATGAGGGCGAGAGCCCAACCGAGAACCTGCCCGAATGGATGAAGGAATGGGGTGTGACCGATCCGGCGGATCAACGCTCCGGTCTGGCTGCAGAGGGTGCGCAGCCCGCCCCACCGGCGCGTCAGGTGACGCTGTTGCAGCGCAAGGCGGAAAAGCCGGGCAAGCGTCTGGGCAAGACGACCGGCTGGATTCATCGCATGAGCCTGATGATGAAGGATGTGCAGATGAAGGCGGGTGTGAATTACGAACGCATCGACGCCGAGGGGCTGCATGTGTCCTACGGCGAGGCCCGCGAACGGCCCGAAGTGATCGCCTGCGATACGGTTGTGCTCTGCGCCGGACAGGTGTCGGAGCGGTCGCTTGCGGATGAATTGGAAGCCAGGGGCGTGACCTGTCACGTCATTGGTGGTGCCGATTTGGCGGCGGAACTGGACGCCAAGCGCGCGATTGATCAGGGCACGCGATTGGCGGCGACGCTGTAGGGAACGCGTTGGCGGGCGATGCGTTGAACGATCAGACGGCGGGGCATGAAGCCCCGCTTTGACATTCAACACATCAGGAGGCTTACAATGCCTGCAATCAGTGACGCGAAAATCCTACTCATTTCCACCCACGGCTTTGAACAATCCGAGCTTGAATTCCCACGCGACCAGTTGCGTGCCAAAGGCGCTACCGTGCATGTCGCAACGCTTGACGGCAACGCGATCAAGGGTTGGGAAGGCAGCGACTGGGGCCGCGAGGCCGAGGCGGATGCCAAGATCGCGGATATCTCAGCCGATGATTACGATGCGCTTGTGATTCCCGGTGGCCAGATCAACCCCGACCTGCTGCGCGTCGACGCCGACGTGCTGGAACTGGTGCGGGTGTTTCACGATCAGGGCAAGACGATTGCCGCCGTGTGCCACGCGCCATGGGTTCTGGTCGAGGCCGGTATCCTGAAAGGTCGCGATGCCACGTCCTACCATTCGATCAAGACCGACGTGAAGAACGCTGGTGCGAACTGGACAGACGAAGCGGTTGTGGTCGATCAGGCGATTGTCACAAGTCGACAGCCGGATGACCTTAAGGCGTTTGTCGGCAAGATCGTGGAAGAGATCGAAGAGGGCAAGCACCTGCGCAAGGCGGCGTAAGGAGCATCCTTGACTACTGAGTGGAAAGCCGGGCCTGTGCGCCCGGCTTTTTCTTATTCGGTAACGGTGATGGTCATATAATCGCTGACTACGGGCGGATTGTGGGGCACGTGGAAGTGATCCCCGAGAACCAGTTGCATCGTGTGATCACCGGGTGGCAGATCAAGTGTGGTTTGGGTCTGGCCGCCGCCGAAATGCAGGTGGTTTTCGTCGCTCGGTATACCGTTCTGCGCGATTTCCGCATCTCCCTCTGCCTCGCCGAAGGGAGGGCGGTTGAGGTAGATGTGGTGATGGCCGGTGCTTTCCTTTTCGACACCCGCCGGGGCGACGCCCATGCCGCTCAGGCCGAAGATGACCGTTACCGGTGACTGGACAGATGCTCCGTCCTCAAGGTTGACGACGTAGACTTGCGTGCCTTCGACGGACGGTGTGTCGGCCGCGAAGGCAGCAGCGCCGGCTGACAGGGCCAGGGCTGCGCCGAAAATAAGGTGTTTCATAATAGTCCTCCCAATACGGCAGTCGCGCTGCCTGGCTGGAAAGGTAGGCCGTAGACCCGTATCGCCCAGTCCGGAGCATCGGGGTAGCGGGTCTCGGGCTGTTTCCATGACAAGGACATTGTCCAAGAAAACCCAGATATTGTCGGCAGAGCGCCCAAGTCGCGCCTGATTTGACGGACATACCCAATCCAAAGAAACACGAGGAATACGTATGGACCGTCTTACCGAAATGGAGGCCTTTGCCACGGTTGTGGATCAGGGTGGCTTCACCGACGCGGCCAAGAAGATGGGGATTTCCAAATCCGCTGTCTCGAAGCATGTGTCCTCCCTTGAGGCCCGGCTTGGTGCGCGTCTCTTGAACCGGACAACGCGCCGTGTGAGCCCGACCGAGATCGGTCTGGCCTATTACGACCGCGCACGCCGGGTTTTGAACGATGCGGGCGAGGCGGACGCGCTGGTCACGTCGATGCAATCCGCGCCCTCTGGCCTTTTGCGGATCAGCGTGGCGACCGATTTCGGGGTCAATCATCTCTCGCCGGTCCTGGGTGAATTCCTGTCGGATTTCCCGGACATCACGGTGAACATGGTTCTGAACAACCGCTACGTGGAACTGATCTCCGAAGGGTTCGACATGGCGGTGCGCATCGGTGAGCTGGA
Organism: Pelagibaca sp.; assembly: GCA_041725935.1. GTDB lineage: Bacteria > Pseudomonadota > Alphaproteobacteria > Rhodobacterales > Rhodobacteraceae > Marivita. The sequence goes on along the minus strand of JBGRQD010000018.1, from coordinate 28,536 downwards.
GGACAGCACGCTGCGCGCCCGCAAACTGACAGAGACCACCAAGCGCATGATCGCGGCACCGGGATACTTCGACAAATACGGTCGCCCGCGGCGGATCGACGATCTGAACGAGCACAAGCTGCTGCACTATTCGAACCAGTCCAGCGGCAACGTCTGGAAGGTGACAGCACCCTCGGGTGAAAAGCGTCAGATCCGCACCGCCGGGTGGCTTTCGGTGAATGACGGTCAGTCGCTGCTCAACGCCTGCGTGGCGGGTCTGGGCATCGCTTACCTGCCGTCGTTCCTCTATGCCGACGCGATGGAAAAAGGTCTGGTCGAGGATGCGATGCCTGACCTGCCGATCGACACGCAGGGTATCTATGCGGTCTACCCGCCGGGTCGGTTCACCCAGCCCAAGGTGCGCGCCTTCATTGACTTTCTGGTACACCAGTTCGCCGACAAGGGTCCGAAAGACTGGTAAAACGTTCCTCCCTCGTCTGTTCGCAGACCACCTTGACGCCCCGGACGCCATAGCCGGGGCGTTTTTTCGTGTCGGTTTCCGGGTTGCGACCGGTTGCTGGCAGGGGCAGTGTCTGGCGACCTTATCCCCTGCCGGAGCGCTGCCATGTCCTTTACCCTTGCCACCTGGAACATCAATTCGGTCCGTCTGCGCGAAGGGCTGGTGGCCAAGCTGATGGCCGAGGAAGGGCCGGATGTGTTGTGCCTGCAGGAGTGCAAGAGCCCTGTCGACAAGATCCCGCTCGAGCAGTTTCAGGCGCTGGGCTATGGCCACATGGTCGCGCGGGGGCAGAAGGGGTATAACGGCGTTGCCATCCTGTCGAAGCTGCCGATCGAGGATCTGGGCGACAAGGATTTCGCCAATCTGGGCCATGCGCGCCATGTTGCCGGGCGGATGGAGAACGGGGTCACGATCCACAATTTCTACGTGCCCGCCGGTGGCGATGTGCCGGACCGCGCGGTGAACGAGAAGTTTGGCCAGAAGCTCGATTACCTGACCGAGATGCGCGACTGGTTTCGCAGCGAACGCCCCGAGAAGGCGATTCTGGTGGGGGATCTGAACATCGCCCCGCGCGAGGATGATGTCTGGTCGCACAAGCAATTGCTCAAGGTTGTCAGCCACACGCCCATCGAGGTGGAGCATTTCGGCGAAACGCAGGATGCAGGCGGTTGGGTCGATGTCACGCGGCAGGATATCCCAGATGGCTTGCTTTATTCATGGTGGAGCTATCGCGCCAAGGATTGGGACGGGGCGGACAAGGGGCGGCGGCTGGACCATGTGTGGGCGACGCCGGATATTTCGAACGCGGCGCATTCCAGCCGGGTTCTGCGCGATGCGCGGGGTTGGGACCAGCCCAGTGATCATGCACCGGTCTTTGCGACGTTTGATCTGTGATGGGCGCGTGGGTGGGAAAATTTCTCATTAATCCTTTTTCGGTCGTGAAGAATTCCCAATAATCGCCGCTGCTCCTATCGCTTTTGGGAAACGCGCTCTGCACGGGTCTGGCATTCTGTGGGCAGGCATCGAAACACGGAGCGTGCAATGGCGATTCAAGACATGGAACAGAATGAGCGGCCGGGCTTTCTGCGCGGGTTCATCGATCATCCGGCAAGCGTGAACGAAACCTACTTGCAGCATGCAGGCTTTGCTTTCGGATTTTCGGCGCGGCTGTTTCTTGCGGCCTTTGCAGCGCTTGTCCATGCGGTGATTCCCCCGCTGTTCGAAACCACGGCCAGCCGGATGATCTGCAAGTTGCACGCGCGGATCGAAGCGCGGCACAGTCAATCCGGACACTGACGATGTGCAGGCTTGCCGCCTATCTCGGACCGGCGGTTCCCATCGCGCATGTGGTTGTTGACCCGGCGCATTCGCTTCTGGAGCAGAGCCAGCACGCCAACGAAGCCAAGCTGGCCGTGCAGGGCGATGGATTCGGGTTTGCATGGTACGATGAGGGCATGGGTCCCGGGCTTTATCGGGATGTCCTGCCGGCCTGGTCGGATGGCAACCTGCTCAGCCTGTGCAAGATGATCCGGTCGCCACTGTTTCTTGCGCATGTCAGGGCATCCACGACTGGCGAGACCACGCGGCTGAATTGCCATCCCTTTGCGCATCGCCGCTGGTCGTTCATGCACAACGGGCAGGTGCCGGATATCGACCGCATCCGCCGTCCGCTCGAATCCCTGCTGCCGGATGATCTGTATCTTGCGCGGCGGGGAACGACGGATTCGGAACTGATCTTCCTGTTGCTTCTGGCGCATGGGCTTGAGGACGCGCCTGCCGAGGCAGTGCGTGCGGTGGTTGCGTTGCTGAAGGCGCACAGCTGCTACGGGCATGGGTGTGATGCCGCGGTGCGACTGACCTGTGTGATGTCGGATGGCCAGTCTATCCATGCGTTCCGTCATTCCAGCGATGCGCGTGCCCCGAGCCTCTATGCGGCGGAAACGCGGGAAGGGGGCTGGATACTCGCCTCCGAACCGCTTGATCCCGACACTTTGACATGGACGGCGCTTGCGCCCGACATGCTGGTGACCCTGTCCAAGGGCACCTTTGCGCAGACGCCCCTTGCGTTCAACGTGGCCCACGCCGCCTAAGCGACCAGGCCAAACCCCCAGCTGAAACGACTGTAAACACGGGCTCTTGCGGGCCCGTGTATTTCTGCTGGCATGCGCAGCGTCAGGATGCCATCGTGACGGAATATGAGGGAGTTTTGAGAGCGTCTGCGCGACGCGCTTTTTGTTTAGTTTTAAACCATATTGCCATGCGCCTGTTGCATGGACGATATGACGTGACCTGACTGCCTAGGGGGAACCGGGCATGCTAGGAGCGCGTTACATGGTTAAGCGAAGTTGCGGCCAAGCAATTTGTTTAACGATAAACTAGTTGGCCTCAGGCCAGACCAAGGGAAGAGGGATTATGAAAGACAGCCCGAATGATATTGACCCGGTCGAATCCCAGGAATGGCAAGACGCGATAGAAGATGTCATCCTTCGGGATGGCGCGGATCGTGCACATTTCCTGCTCGACAAGGCGGTTCAACAGGCGCGCGCCGCTGGCGCAAAGCTGCCGTTTTCAGCGAACACGCCGTACCAGAACACGATTGCGCCGGATGACGAGGTCGACATTCCCGGCGACACGGAAATGGAATGGCGCATTCGCACCATCAACCGTTGGAACGCAATGGCGACCGTGGTCAAGCGCAACAAGGTCAGCAGCGAATACGGTGGTCATATCGCTTCCTTCGCGTCCTCGGCTGCGCTCTATGATATCGGGTTGAACCATTTCTGGCGGTCGAAATCGGCCATTCACGGTGGCGATCTGGTGTTTTTCCAGGGTCACGTGATCCCCGGCATTTACGCGCGGTCCTTTATGGAAGGGCGTATCAGTGTCGAACAGCTTGAGAATTTCCGCTCCGAAGTCGCGGGCGATGGTCTGAGCTCTTATCCTCACCCATGGCTGATGCCGGATTACTGGCAGTTTCCCACTGTCTCGATGGGCCTTGGGCCGCTGATGGCGATCTACCAGGCGCGGTTCATGAAATACATGCACAACCGGGGTCTGATCGACGCCGCCGACCGCAAGGTCTGGTGTTTCCTTGGCGACGGCGAGATGGACGAACCAGAAAGCCGTGGTGCGATTGATCTGGCGCATCGCGAAGGGTTGGATAACCTCATCTTCGTGGTGAACTGCAACCTGCAGCGTCTTGACGGCCCGGTACGCGGCAACGGCAAGATCGTGCAGGAGCTTGAGGGCGACTTCCGTGGCGCCGGTTGGGACGTGATCAAGCTGCTTTGGGGTCGCGGCTGGGACGAACTGCTGGAGCGCGACACCTCTGGCAAGCTGCGCCTGTTAATGGATGAAACCGTCGATGGCGACTACCAGACGTTCAAATCCAAGGACGGCGCCTATATCCGGAAGCATTTCTTCGGCAAATATCCGGAGACTGCGGCGCTGGTCGAGGATTGGAGCGACGATCAGATCTGGGCGCTGCGTCGCGGTGGGCATGATCCCAAGAAGGTTTACAACGCCTTCCTCCGGGCCAGCCAAGCAAAGGGCACGCCGACCTGTCTGTTGGTCAAGACGGTCAAGGGCTACGGTATGGGTACGGCTGGCGAAGGCCAGAACACCACGCACCAGCAGAAAAAGATGCAGTTCGACCAGCTGAAGGCGATGCGGGACCGGTTCCAGATTCCGGTAACGGATGAAGAGCTGGAAAAGGACGTGCCGTTTGTCAGCCTGAACAACGCGCAGAAGGCGTATCTTGCGGATCGGCGCAAGGAATTGGGCGGGTCTTTCCCAGTACGCCATTGGCGCGATGCCGCCAAGCTGGAGATTCCGGCGCTGGAGCAGTTCAAGGGTCAACTTGAATCGACAGGCGACCGCGAGATTTCGACGACCATGGCCTTTGTCCGTATCCTGACCACGCTTTTGCGGGACAAGAAGGTCGGCAAGAACGTAGTGCCGATCGTGCCGGACGAAAGCCGCACCTTCGGGATGGAGGGTCTGTTTCGGTCAGTCGGGATCTACAATCCGCTGGGGCAGAACTATACCCCAGAGGATAAAGACCAGATGATGTTCTACAAGGAGAGCCTGGACGGTCAGGTTCTTCAGGAAGGCATCAACGAAGCGGGGGCGATGGCGGACTGGATTGCGGCGGCGACGTCGTATTCGAACCACGGCGTGCCGATGATCCCGTTCTTCATCTACTACTCGATGTTTGGCTTCCAGCGGATCGGCGATCTGTGCTGGGCGGCGGGTGACAGCCGGGCGCGAGGTTTCATGCTCGGCGGGACTGCCGGGCGGACCACGCTGAACGGCGAAGGTTTGCAGCACGAGGACGGGCACAGCCACATCCTTGCCAGCACGATCCCGAACTGCATCAGCTACGATCCGACCTTCAGCTACGAGGTTGCTGTGATCGTGCAGCACGGGTTGCAGCGGATGTTCGTGGATCAGGAGGATGTGTATTTCTACCTGACGCTGATGAACGAAAACTACCACCATCCCGAAATGCCGATGGGCTCGGAAGAGGGCATCATCAAGGGCCTCTACCGGATGCACAAGACAGCGAAACCCGGCAAGAAGCACGTCAACCTGATGGGGTCGGGAACGATCCTTGTTCAGGCGCTCAAGGCGGCCGAAATGCTCAAGGAGGATTTCGGCGTGACCTCGGACATCTGGTCGGCCACGTCGCTGAACGAGCTGGCCCGCGACGGTCAGGACTGCGCGCGGCACAACCGTCTGAACCCGCTGGCCGAGCCGAAGGTGCCTTATGTGACGCAGCAGCTTGAGGGGGCAAAGGGTCCGATCATCGCGGCGACCGACTACATGAAGAACTTCGCCGAACAGATCCGGGCCTTTGTGCCGGGTCGGTTCACGGTTCTGGGCACCGATGGCTATGGCCGGTCGGACAGCCGCGTGAACCTGCGCCGGTTCTTCGAGGTGGACGCGAACCACATCGCCGCTGCAGCCATGGTCGATCTCTACCGCGAGGGTGCGGTGACCGAGAAAGATCTGAAATCAGCCCTGAGCAAATACGACATCGACGGCGAAAAGCCGAACCCGCGTCTGGTGTGAGCGGGAGGAGAACAAGATTATGACAACCGAAGTAAAAGTACCGGATATTGGTGATTTCAACGACGTGCCGGTCGTGACCGTTCTGGTCAGCGTGGGCGACAGAATTGCCAAGGAAGACCCGATTGTTGAGTTGGAATCCGACAAGGCGACGATGGAGGTTCCCTCATCGACTGCCGGCGTCGTGAAAGAGATCAAGGTCAGCGAAGGCGACAGGGTGTCCGAAGGATCGGTCATCCTGATCGTCGAAGCCGATGATTCCAAGGATGCAGCCAAGGACGAAGCCAAGGAAGAGCCCAAAGCCGAGAAGAAGGACGACGCCAAGGAAGAACCCAAGCAAAGCGCTCCGGCCTCTGCGCCTGCGTCGGTCCCTGCCAAGACCGATGCCGGGTTCGGCAAGGTTCATGCGTCGCCATCCGTGCGGGCTTATGCGCGCAGGGTCGAGGTGGATCTGAACAACGTCAACGGGTCGGGCCGCAAGGGCCGTATCCTGCGCGAGGACGTTGAAAAGGCGCTCAAGTCACAGGTTGCGCCTGCGTCTGCCGGTGGTGGCGCTGTGCAAGGTGGCATGGGCATCCCGCCGATCCCGGCGGTGGATTTCTCAAAATTCGGGCCGGTCGAAGAAGTGGAAATGTCCCGGATCAAGAAGATCTCGGGTCCGGCGCTGCACCGGTCCTGGCTGAACATTCCGCATGTCACGCATAATGACGAGGCGGACATCACCGATCTGGACAAGTACCGCAAGGAAATGGACACGATGGCCAAGGACAACGGCTATCGCGTGACCTTGCTTTCCTTTGTCATCAAGGCATCGGTGTCGGCGCTGAAAGAGCATTGGGAGTTCAATTCGTCGATCCATCCCGATGGCGACAAGCTGATCAAGAAGGACTTCTACAACATCGGCTTTGCGGCGGACACGCCGAACGGTCTGATGGTGCCGGTGATCAAGGACGCGGATCGCAAGGGGCTGGTCGACATCTCCAAGGAGCTGATGGACTTGTCCAAGGCCGCCCGCGACGGTAACCTCAAGTCCAAGGACATGCAGGGCGCGACCTTCACGATCTCGTCGCTGGGCGGGATCGGGGGGACCAGCTTTACCCCCATCGTGAATGCCCCGGAAGTGGCGATCCTGGGTCTGACGCGGTCCAAGATGGCGCCGGTCTGGAACGGTGAGGAGTTCGTGCCGCGCCTGATGCAGCCGCTGTCGCTGTCCTACGATCACCGTGCCGTCGATGGGGCCTTGGCTGCGCGCTTCTGCGTAACGCTCAAGACCCTGCTTGGCGATATGCGCAAGTTGATGTGGTAAGGGAGGCGATCTGATGGATATCAAACTACCCGATATCGGGGATTTCAAAGACGTGCCCGTTGTCACTATTCTGGTCAGCGTGGGCGATACGGTCAGCGAAGAGGACCCGCTGCTCGAGTTGGAATCCGACAAGGCGACGATGGAAGTGCCGTCGCCTGCCGCTGGCAAGATCACCGAGATCAAGGTCAAGGAGGGCGACAAAGTCTCCCAAGGGGACGTGATCATGGTGTTCGAAGGCGCGGATGCCGGAGACACGGCAGCAAAAGACGCAGTGGGTCAGGGCGGCGAGGTCAAGGGCGGCTATGGTGGCCGTGGGTCGCCGCCGCAATCCGATGCACCGAAAAAGGTCGAAGCGACCGGCACCGCGTCCGGCAAGGGCGATGTACATGCCGAAGTGGTCGTCCTGGGCTCTGGCCCCGGCGGCTACACGGCGGCATTCCGCGCGGCGGATCTGGGCAAGAAAGTTGTCCTGATTGAAAAGTATCCGTCATTGGGCGGTGTCTGCCTCAACGTGGGCTGTATCCCGTCCAAGGCGCTCTTGCACGTGGCCAAGGTGATCACCGAGGCCGAGGAGATGGCCTCGCACGGGATCAGTTTCGGCAAGCCGAAGATCGACCTCGACGAATTGCGCGATTTCAAGAATGGCGTTGTCGGACAGTTGACCGGCGGTCTGAGTGGCCTTGCGAAGGGCCGCAAGGTTCAGGTCGTGCAGGGCTACGGGACGTTCACTGGCCCGAACATGATCGAAGTGATCGGTGACGACGGCAAGACCACTGTCAGCTTTGACCAATGCATCATCGCTGCCGGGTCCGAGCCCGTGAACCTGCCCTTCATCCCCGACGATGACCGAGTGATCGACAGCACCGGCGCGCTGGAGTTGAAGGACATCCCAAAGCGGATGTTGGTTCTGGGCGGTGGGATCATCGGTCTGGAAATGGCTTGTGTTTATGATGCGCTGGGATCGAAAATCTCGGTTGTCGAATTCATGGATCAGCTGATGCCGGGTGCCGACAAGGACATCGTGAAACCGCTGCACAAGCGGATCGAGGGCCGGTACGAAAACATCTGGCTCAAGACCAAGGTCACCAATGTCGAGGCGCTGAAAAAGGGACTCAAGGTCACGTTCGAGAACGACAAGGGCGAGAGTTTTGACGATACGTTCGACAAGGTGCTGGTGGCTGTTGGGCGCAAGCCGAATGGCAAGCTGATCGATGCTGACAAGGCCGGTGTTGCTGTGGACGAGCGCGGTTTCATCGCCGTGGACAATCAGCAGCGCACGGGCGTGTCGCACATCTTTGCCATCGGCGACGTGGTTGGCCAGCCGATGCTGGCGCACAAGGCGGTGCATGAAGGCAAGGTCGCGGCGGAGGTCTGCGCGGGACACAATCGTTTCTTTGATGCGCAGCTGATCCCGTCGGTCGCCTATACCGATCCCGAAGTGGCGTGGTGTGGCGTGACCGAAACCGAGGCCAAGGCCAAGGGCATCACCTACGAAAAGGGCGTGTTCCCTTGGGCGGCGTCTGGTCGGTCCCTGTCGAATGGTCGGAACGAAGGGATCACCAAGCTTCTGTTCGATCCGTCCGATGACCGCGTGATCGGGGCCTGCATCGTAGGCACCAATGCGGGTGATCTGATCTCCGAAGTGGCGCTGGCCATTGAGATGGGCGCCGATGCAGTGGACCTGGGTCACACGATCCACCCGCACCCGACCCTGTCGGAAACGGTGAACTTTGCCGCCGAGATGTTCGAAGGCACGATCACCGACCTGATGCCGCCGAAGAAAAAAAAGGCGTAAGCCCAAATCAAAAAGGGGGCCAATTGGCCCCCTTTTACATTCGTCTGACGGTCGATTTATATCCCGAGGAACGGCTGCGCGATGCGCGGCACCAGCCCCTTGAATTTCAGCGGTGCGTCGGTGACTGCAAGGCAGATGCAGTCTTCGGAGATATCCGCCACCGGAGTGTGGTTGAGATCCTCGCTTGCGACTTCGATATCGCCGCGCCCGAAATACCCGCCTTCGTCTTGGAACGCGCCCTTGAGCACAAGCGTCAATTCGAGCCCATGGTGGCCGTGATCCGGGATCGCAGTGCCCGCGGGAATGTAGAGCAGACGGGCCGTTGCATCGCGCGAGGTCGGCAATATCGCCTGTTTCACACCCATGCCGGCGGACCGCCAGCGCACGTTCTCAAGACCGCCACCCACGTAATCGCGCAGCGGCGCAGGCAGGATGTCGTCCTTCGGCGTGGCGGCTTTGGGCTTGGAATGGGTTTGCAGGTTCTGTGCGTGGATCATGTCAAGCACGGCATTCAGGCTGGACTTCGACATGTCAGCCGTTTCGCAGGTTTCGAGAACCGCACCGCCAACGGCATCGTAGCTGCCAAGTGCCGCCCGACAGTCATCGCAAAGCGAGATATGGGTCGCGACGATCAAATTGACGGCCTCGGGCAGATCACCTGCCGAGTAAGCCATCAAAAGGTCGTCTGTAAGATGATGTTTTACGGTCATGTCAGTGTCACTTCATCGAATGGCGCAGTCGCTCCAGCGCCAATCTAATACGGGATTTGATCGTGCCCAGCGGAAGACCCGTCTGATCAGCGATTTCGCTGTGAGACAATTCCCCAAAATAGGCCTTTTCGATCAATTCTCTTTGTTTCTCGGGCAGATCGCGCAAGGCACGACCCAGTTGCTCGCTCTCCTGTTGCAATCCGACCACATCGGCCTGATCAGGTTCTGCTTCCGGTCCCCAAGGCAGATCCTCGGGATCGGGACGCCGCTGTTTCCGCAGCACGTCGATTTTCTTGTTCCGGGCAATGGTGAAAATCCATGTCGAAGGACTTGCCCGCGTCGCATCGTACAGATGCGCCTTGTTCCACACCGTCACGAGCACCTCTTGTGCGCATTCCTCAGCGAGTGCAGCGTCCATGCCCGTTCGCATCAGGAAAGATTTCACGCGCGGTCCGAAATGACCGAACACCCTTATAAACGCCGCTTCGTCCCGCGCATCGCGGACGGCGATCAAGTCGTCCACGAAGGGCACGACGGTGTTTGTTAATCCTTCAGTCAAAGTCTCGGTTCCGTCCGCGGCTGCCATGCTGAAGTCGCGTATTTTTATCCCATTGGCAACGGGAGAGAACTGGCACTGCGACGTAAGCATGTTTGTCGTGAACATGTAACGGTTACGGCTTGAGCACAGGTTCGGATCAAAGATTATTTTCGTTTTCTTTTCATCCGCTCCCGGAGGTAAACCGTAAACAAAACTAGACACTCAAGGAAAGAGACCCTTATGCCATTCGAAGCCCGTGCCAGCGCCCCCAAGAAAATTGCCGTGATTGGCGCAGGGATTTCGGGGATGGGGGCAGCGCATATGCTGTCCGAAGACCACCATGTGACATTGTACGAGGCCGAACCCAGGCTGGGTGGACATGCCCGCACCATCGTTGCTGGCAAGAACGGCGATCAACCTGTCGATACCGGGTTCATCGTCTTCAACTACGCCAATTACCCGCATCTTGCGCGGCTGTTCAAATCGCTCGACGTGCCGGTGGCAAAAAGCAGCATGAGTTTTGGCGCGAGCCTCGATGGCGGGCGCATCGAATACGCGCTGGCGTCGCTGGGGTCGATCTTTGCGCAGAAGAAGAACCTGCTGAACCCCAAGTTCCTTCGGATGCTGAAGGACATCACCACCTTCAATAAGCATGCGCTGGACGCCACGCGGGATCGTAGTCTGAGCCTTGGCGCGTTCCTCGAGCAACTTGGCACCGGTGAGTGGTTCCGCGAATATTACCTGCTGCCGCTGACCGGTGCGATCTGGTCGACACCGACGGAACGGGTGATGGATTTCCCGGCGCATGCGCTGGTTCAGTTCATGGAAAACCACGCGCTTCTGTCCCATACAGGCCAGCACCAGTGGTACACCGTGCAGGGCGGTTCCATTGAATATGTGCGTCGCCTTGAGGCGTCGATGAAGACGCGCAACGTGACCTTGCGCCTTGGTGCGCCAATCGACGCGGTGCGCCGCGATGTCACGAGCGTCGACATCAAGGCCAAGGGAGGCGAGTGGGAAACCTACGACGAGGTGGTCTTTGCCACCCATTCCGACGACACACTGCACCTGCTGTCCGACGCGACTCCGTTGGAGAAGCGCGCGCTGGGTGCGATCACCTATCAGCCGAACCGGGTTGTCCTTCATGCCGATGCCAGTGTCATGCCGAAGAAGCGCATCTGCTGGTCGTCGTGGAACTACACCGAAAGCGCCGCGAAAGACCTCAACACCATCGACCTGACCTACTGGATGAACAGTCTTCAGCCTATCCCGGAAAGCGATCCGCATTTCGTCACGCTGAACACGACCCGCCCGATCCGCGAAGACCTGATCTATGACGAATGCACGTTGCGGCACCCGGTCTATGACCTCGATGCGTTGGCTGCGCAGGACATGGTGCGGGACATGAACGGCACAAACCGGACATGGTTCTGCGGCGCCTGGATGAAGAACGGCTTTCACGAAGACGGGCTTGGCAGCGCGGTCGATGTGGTGGACGCCATCCGGGCGCGCAACGCGGTTTCGGTGGCGGCTGAATGAAGGCTGTAGATCATATCGTCGGCCACACCTACCACGGTCGCAAGGGCAATACGGACAATGCCTTTCGCTACTCCATCGACTACGTGATGGTGGATGCCGAGGCCAAGCCGAAGACGCCGTGGCTGTTTTCCCGCAACAAGGGCAACGTGGCCAGCCTGCTCGACAGCGACCACGGTGGAGCGCCGGGTCAGGGCCGTGGGGCTGTCTGGGCCCGCGAGGTTCTGGACGCGCATCAGGTGCGGGCGGTCGGTCCGCTTCTGCTTCTGGCGCAACCGCGATTCCTTGGGCATGTGTTCAACCCGGTATCGTTCTGGCTGGCGCACGACGAAAAGGACAAGCTTGTTGCGGTGATCGCCGAGGTGTCGAACACATTTGGTGACCGCCATTCCTACCTATGCCGCAAGCCGGACAATTCCGCCATCAGCGCGTCGGACCGGGTGCAGGCGACCAAGATTTTCTATGTCTCGCCGTTTCAGCCGGTCGAAGGCGGCTACGAATTCCGCTTTGATATCCGCACCGACAGGATCGGGATATGGATCGATTATTCGCAGGCTAAAGGTGGGCTGATCGCCACCCTGACCGGGCCTCGCAAGCCCATCAGCAACGCGTCGATCCTGAGGTCGCTTCTGCGCCGTCCGTTCGGGTCACGTCGGGTTCTGGCGCTGATTCATTGGCAAGCGCTGAAACTGTGGTGGAAAGGATCGCGTTATCGGACGCGGCCGGAACCGCCCCTGGAAGAAGTCAGCCAGTAATGAGCGCTGATCGGCAGAATCTTGGTGGATACGCCATCTTTGCGGCGGTCCTCGCGGCAGCGGGTTTGCCGATCTACATCCATGCGCCCAAGTTCTACGTCGATGAATACGGCGTCAGCCTTGCTGCGCTTGGGTCGGTCCTTTTCGGGCTGCGGCTGCTGGACGTGGTGCAGGACCCGTTGCTGGGCAAACTGGCTGTCGCGCTGCGGCGCTTTCAGGGCCTCGCTGTCGGTGTGACGCTGGCGATCATGGGGACCGCGATGCTGGGCCTCTTTGCGGTCACACCGCCGACCAACCCGATCCTGTGGTTCGCGGTGATGCTGACGCTGGTCTTCTCGGCGTTCAGCTTTTTGACCATCAACTTCTATGCGCGCGGTGTGAAGAAGGCCAAGACGCTTGGCGGCGACACGGGCTATCTGACGGTGGCCCGCTGGCGCGAAACCGGCGCATTGCTGGGCGTGTGCGTGGCCTCGGTGATGCCGTCGGTCTTTCTGGCCCTCGCATGGCCGGAATTCGTGGCCTATGCCGCCGTGTTCGCACTGGCCTGCCTGATCGCCGGGATCGCGATGCACAACGAATGGCGTGGTGCCACGACTGAGCCGTCGGCGGGGTTCGGCATCGTCCTCAAGGATCAGATTTCGCGTCGGCTCTTGCTGATCGCCTTGGTGAACGCCGCGCCGGTTGCGGTCAGTTCGACGCTGTTCCTGTTCTTCGTCGAAAGCCGTCTTGACGCGCCGGGCTGGGAAGGGCCGTTGCTGCTTTTGTTCTTCGTGGCCGCTGCTGTGGCTGCCCCTTTGTGGGGGGCATTGGCCGAACGGATCGGCGCGAAGCCTGCACTGTTGTCTGCAATGGTGCTGGCCATCATCGCCTTCAGCTTTGCCATGATGCTGGGCAGCGGCGACACGGTCTGGTTCGCGATCATCTGCCTTGCCTCGGGCGCGGCGGTTGGTGCGGATCTCACGCTGTTGCCTGCCGTGTTCGCGCGGCGCATGGAAACCATCGCGCCAGAAGCGTCCGAAGGATTTGCACTTTGGGGCTTCGTCTCCAAGTTCACGCTCGCTTTTGCCGCCATCGCGTTGCTGCCCATCCTCGAGGCCAGCGGCTTTGTCTCGGGGGCCGAGAACAGCGATGTGGCGCTGACGACTTTGACTTTGCTCTACGCAGGAGTGCCCTGCGCTTTGAAACTGGTGGCGATCGGCCTTTTGATCGCAACACCGATTGGAAAGGAATGACGTCATGGAGACTGTCTTTCTTATAGTTCTCGGAGCAAGCCTCATGCTCAGCCTTGGATACCTCAAGACCAGGTATCTTGGGTTCTATGGCCAGTCCCCGTCCGACTATGCCGATGCGCGGGGCGAGCCGTTCGACCTGCGGACCCATCTGAACGGGCCGATTGTCTGTGAAGGGGTGATCTACGGTCCCACGGGCCGCGTTACGTCGCGCTTTGTCGGCGATTTCGATGCGGTCTGGACCGGCAACAAAGGGGTCATGACGGAACGGTTCATCTATGACAGCGGCGATGAAGTGCTGCGGGAATGGAACCTGACGCTGGGCAATGACGGGCATATCCGTGCCACCGCGTCCGATGTCGTCGGCGAGGGTCGCGGCATGCAAAGCGGCCCGACGGTGCAACTCAAGTACAAGTACAAGCTGCCTGCAGATCAGGGCGGGCATGTGCTGGACACGACGGACTGGATGTATCTCGCGCCGAATGGAACGATCGTGAACCGCAGTCAGTTTCGCAAATACGGAATCAAGGTGGCCGAACTGGTGGCCACCATGCGCAGGAAGGAAACGGCGTGATCGATTGGGCGGGTAAACGGTATTGGCTGGTCGGGGCGAGCGAAGGCCTCGGCGAAGCTCTGGCGCAGAAGATGAGTGCGGCGGGCGTTCACCTGATTTTGTCTGCCCGAAGCGAGGACAAGCTGCACGAACTGGCCGGTCGCCTGCCGGGAACGGCCGAGGTTGTTCCGGTCGATGTGTCCGACACCGACTCAGTCAAAGCCGCAGCAGAAGCGGTTGGCGACATCGACGGCATCGTCCAGATTGCCGGTGTCTATTGGCCGTTCGGGGCCAAGGAGTGGGACATGGATCAGGCCATCGCCATGGCCGACATCAACTTTACCGGTGCGATGCGTCTGATGGGGGCTGTCGTTCCGAAATTCGTGGAACGCGATGCGGGGCATATCGTGCTGACAGGATCCCTGTCCGGCTTTCGCGGATTGCCTGCCGCCGCTGCTTATACCTCGTCCAAGGCGGGGGTCATGACGCTGGCGGAATCGCTTTACGCGGACCTGCACAGGACAAATGTACGGGTTCAGCTGATCAATCCGGGCTTCGTCAAAACACGGCTGACCGACAAGAACGATTTCAAGATGCCGTTCATCATGGAACCGGAGCAAGCCGCCCAGGAATTTTTCGAACATATGAACACCAGCGCGTTCAAGCGCAGCTTTCCGACGCTGTTTTCATGGGTGTTCCGGGGCAGCCAGTTTCTGCCGGACTGGCTCTACTACCGGCTGTTTGCGTAAGATCAAAGTCAAAGATGCCCGTGTCGTCCATGTTTGATCAAACGGCATGGGAGATTCGACATGGAACATATCACTGCACACAAGGTGGCCGCTGTCATCGTGATGGCGCGCGAACTGGGTCGCGCCGAGGGCGAGATGCGGGGCTTCATCGACCGCATGACCGAAGAAGAGCAGGCTGAGCTGGTCACGATCATGTGGATCGGGCGCGGTGCGTTCGAGGTCGAGGACTGGGACGAGGCGTTTGAGACCGCAATGCACGAGGCCACCACGCCCACCGCAGATTACCTGATCGGCACGCCGCATCTGTCGGACCATCTGGAGTCCGGACTGGAAGCGCTCGGCATTTCGGCGGTGGACGAAGAAAACCAGTTGATGTGAGCTTCAGCGCAGGGCGCGCCCCTTGAGGATCGCGTCGGGCCCGAATCTTTCCCGGATCGCATCGGTGGCCCGTTCGGCCTGCGCACGTTTTATGCCTTGGGGGTCTAGGAGGTCTCCAGAGACATCCGCACCTTCTGCAGGGCTGAGATCACTGATTCCTGTGCCCAAAAGGCGATAGGGCCCCTGATCGCCAACCTGATCGAAGAGCGCCCGCGCGGTTCTGTAAATGCGGTCCGCGATTTGCGTTGGATCGCTCAGCGACATGCGTTTGGTGATCAGCGTAAAATTCGACCGTTTGAGTTTGAGCGTCACAACCCGACCCGCCAGTGACTTGGCCTTGGCGCGGTCCGACACCTTTTCGCACATGCGCCACAGATGCCCATCCAGCAGATCAGGATCGTTGGTGTCGTCGTGAAACGTGGTTTCGTTCGAGATGGATTTCATCGGGCTGTGGGCTGACACGCGCCGCTGGTCCTGACCGCGCGCGAGATGCCAGAGCCGGTGACCCATGCTGCCGAACCGGTGCGTGAGATCGTTCATCTCCCAACGCAGCAGATCGTCGAAGGTGCGGATACCCGCACGGTCCAGCGCGTCCTGAGTGGCGGCACCGACGCCCCAGATCAACCGCACGGGTTTGGGGCGCAGGAAGGCTTGGGTTTCTACGGCACCGATCACCGAAAAGCCGCGCGGTTTGTCCAGATCCGATGCGATCTTGGCAAGAAACTTGTTGTGGCTCAGACCGATGGACCCGGTTAGGCCCAGTTCGTCGCGCATCCGTTTGACCAGCCGGGCGAGCATCACCGCAGGTGGATGGCCGTGCAACCGCGCGGTGCCGGTCAGGTCGATGAACGCCTCATCCAGCGACAGGGGTTCGATGGCCGGTGTCAGTTCCTCCATCAGCTGCCGGATCGCGCGGGAGGCGTGGACATAGGCGTCCATCCGCGGCTTGACGATCACCGCATCGGGGCAGAGTTGCAGCGCCTTGAACATCGGCATGGCGGACCGGACCCCTCTGATCCGCGCGACATAACAGGCGGTCGATACCACGCCGCGCCGACCGCCGCCGATGATCACGGGCTTGTCCGCCAGATCGGGATTGTCGCGCTTTTCGACCGAAGCGTAGAACGCATCGCAATCCATATGGGCGATGCTCAGGTCATAAAGTTCTGGATGGGCGATCACGCGCGGGCTTCGGCACGCGGGGCAGCGCGCACCGGCTTCGAATTCGGTCAGACAATCGCGGCAGAGGGCGGGCATGGGGTGGCTATCCGAAGGGGTATGGTCAGGATACACCCGGCGCAGGACAGACAAAAGGGTTGGATCATGCAGGATTTTGGCGGTGCAAAGCTGATCCTGTTTATCGGCGACCGGATCGTCGTGCTGCGTCGGGACAACAAGCCCGACATTCCGTGGCCCGGACGGCTTGATCTGCCGGGCGGCGGACGTGACGGGTCCGAGACAGCAGAGGCTTGCGTGCTGCGTGAAACCTTCGAGGAGGTCGGTTTGACCTTGGACACAGGCGATCTTGTCTGGTGCGATCGGTTCAAAGCGGGCGTGTTCTTTGCCGCGCATCTGCCGGAGGACGCGGAAGCACGCATCGTGTTTGGCTCAGAGGGGCAGGGATGGGAGTTGATGGACCCGGCTGAGTATAGCCGTCACCCCGAGGCGATCCCGCATTTTGCCGATATGGTGCAAAGGTACCTGGATCAGGCGTTTGGCTGACGGGCTTGGGGTGATTGCATCTCGGCCACGATGGCCTTTGCCGCGCCGCGCGGATCGGCGGCTTTCCAGACCGGGCGACCGACGACGATATGATCGACGCCGTTCTTGACCGCGTTGGCCGGGGTCGCAACGCGCTTCTGATCGCCCAGATCGGCCCCCGCCGGACGCACACCCGGTGTGACGATCAACCGGCCCGCCGCCTCGGGCAGAGCGCGGATCAGCGCGGCTTCGTTTGGCGACGAGATCACCCCATCCGCACCCGCATCAAAGGCGCGGCCCGCGCGTTCGACCACCAGATCGGGAAGCGCGCCCTCCCGGATCAGGGCGCTGTCGAGATCGCTGCGTTCGAGCGAGGTCAGGATCGTGACCGCAAGGATCTTAAGGTCTGAGCCTGCAGCACCCTCCTTGGCGGCGCGGACCACATAGGGGTCGCCATGCACGGTCAGGAAATCCAGATCGAATTGCGCCAGCCCGCGCACGGCGGCTTCGACGGTGGCGCCGATGTCGAACAACTTCATGTCGAGGAAGATGCGCTTGCCGTGCTCTTGCTTGAGTTCATTGGCCAAGGCCAGACCGCCGCCGGTGAGCATGCCCAGACCGATCTTGTAGAACGACACCGTGTCGCCCAGCTTGGCGGCGAGCTCCAGTCCGACCAGTGCGTTCGGCACGTCCAAAGCGACAATCAGGCGGTCATCGGACATATCTGGGCTCTCCTGTGAATGGTGGCCCCGTCTGACAAACGTGCGGCGACGCGTCAAGGAACAACCCAAATCGCGGCGGGTTGAGTCCGCGATAACGGAGGTTTCATGACACAGAACAACGAAGACTCTGGCGCAAAGACCATGGCACGCCCAATCGCCCTTGTCGCCGTCATCGCGGCAATCGTGGCGTTTGTGGTCTGGCAGTTTGGTCCGACCGCCTATTCGACAACAAACCCTTATCTCGACGATCTGACCCAGAACCCGACAGGTGCCGGCAGCAATCCGGACAATATAGGAACCGTTCTGGAAGACGAACCCAACGTCCCGGTCGAGCGCACTCCGAGCGATATCATCGACGGCAACGCCGACGCCACCGATCTGACCGGAATTACGGATCCCGTTCAGGACAACACGGTTGCCGACGAGGGACGACGCTTGCTTGACGCCGATGCGGTTGTGTCGCCGGAGAACGGGACCGTCAACAACGAGACAGGCATGGTAGAAACGACGGAGGACTCGCAATGAGACGGTATCTTTACGCAATGATCCCGATTGGTTTTGTTCTTCTGGTTGCCGCAATGGTCTGGCTCGGTCGCCCGACCGGGGGGCCGGTCGCGCCCGAAGCCCAACAGATCGAAACAAGCCCGCTGGACACAAGCGAGTCGCCCGAGGCACAGACCGATGAAGTGGTCGATCCCGACACCGACAGCGCGGGCGTGCCTTCCCCATCCGGGCCTGAATATCGCGACAATGAGACTGTCATCGACTAGGCGCGGGGCTTGGTGATCACGACCTCTTGAACGGGGGCCCGCGTGCCCCCATTTCCTATTGTGAAGGCCCAGAAAGGGACGTGCCGAAGTCGGGCGTTTCGATGAACGGGGTGCTTAACAAGAAGGAGAGAGCCATGAACTTGGAGAAGTTCACGGAACGGTCGCGCGGTTTCATTCAGGCGGCCCAGACGATTGCAATGCGGGAAAGCCATCAACGGCTTGCGCCCGAACACATCCTCAAAGCCTTGATGGACGATGAGCAGGGGTTGGCGTCTAACCTTATTCAACGCGCGGGCGGTGCGCCGCAGCGGGTCGTTCAGGCCTTGGATGGCAAGCTTGCCAAGATCCCCAAAGTGTCGGGCGATGCGGGGCAGGTCTATCTGGACAGCGCGACGGGCAAAGTGCTCGACGAGGCGGAAAAGATCGCCAAGAAAGCCGGGGACAGTTTTGTTCCGGTGGAGCGCATTCTCATGGCGCTTGCCATGGTCAAGAGCCCTGCGAAAGAGGCGCTTGAGGCCGGTGCGGTGACTGCGCAGGAATTGAATTCCGCGATCAACGACATCCGCAAGGGACGCACCGCCGACAGCGCCAGCGCCGAGGATCAGTACGAAGCGCTCAAGAAATTCACGCTGGACCTGACCGAACGCGCCCGTGAGGGCAAGATCGACCCGATCATTGGCCGGGACGATGAAATTCGTCGCGCGATGCAGGTGCTCAGCCGGCGGACCAAGAACAACCCGGTGCTGATCGGGGAACCCGGCGTGGGCAAGACCGCGATTGCCGAAGGCCTCGCGCTACGGATTGTCAATGGTGACGTGCCCGAAAGCCTGCGCAACAAGCGCCTTCTGGCGCTCGACATGGGCGCGCTGATCGCTGGTGCGAAATATCGGGGTGAGTTCGAGGAGCGGCTGAAAGGCATTCTGTCCGAAGTGACATCGGCAGCGGGCGAGATCATTCTCTTCATCGACGAGATGCACACGCTGGTCGGTGCGGGCAAGGCCGATGGTGCAATGGATGCGTCGAACCTGCTCAAGCCTGCCTTGGCGCGGGGCGAATTGCACTGCGTGGGTGCCACGACGCTGGACGAATACCGCAAGCATGTCGAAAAGGACGCGGCCCTGGCCCGTCGGTTCCAGCCTGTTTTGGTGCAGGAACCCACGGTCGAGGACACGATCTCGATCCTGCGGGGCATCAAGGAAAAGTACGAACTGCACCACGGCGTGCGGATTTCCGACTCTGCCTTGGTGGCGGCGGCAACCCTGTCGCATCGCTACATCACCGATCGGTTTCTGCCGGACAAGGCCATCGACCTGATGGACGAAGCCGCGTCGCGGCTGCGGATGGAAGTGGACAGCAAGCCCGAAGAACTGGACGCGCTGGACCGCGACATCCTGCAAAAGCAGATCGAGGTCGAGGCGCTGCGCCTTGAAGACGATCAGGCCTCCAAGGACCGTCTGGCCAAGCTGGAAAAGGATCTTGCCGACCTGCAGGAGCAGTCTTCGGAAATGACCGCCAAGTGGCAGGCTGAACGCGACAAGCTGGCCTCGGCGCGGGACGTGAAAGAGCAATTGGACCGTGCGCGGGCCGAGCTGGAAATCGCCAAGCGCGAGGGCAACCTCGCCAAGGCGGGCGAGCTTTCTTACGGCGTGATCCCGCAGCTGGAGAAAAGGCTGGCCGAGGCCGAAAGCTCGGACGACGATGTGATGGTCGAAGAGGCCGTGCGCCCCGAGCAGATCGCGGGTGTGGTCGAACGCTGGACCGGCATCCCGACGTCCAAGATGCTCGAAGGTGAACGTGACAAGCTGCTGCGCATGGAAGAGGGTCTGCACAAGCGGGTCATCGGTCAGGATCAGGCGGTCAAGGCGATTGCCAACGCGGTGCGCCGCGCGCGGGCCGGGTTGAACGACGAGAACCGTCCGCTGGGCAGCTTCCTGTTCCTCGGGCCGACCGGCGTGGGCAAGACCGAATTGACCAAGGCCGTGGCCGAATTCCTGTTCGACGACGACAACGCGATGGTTCGGATCGACATGTCGGAGTTCATGGAGAAACACGCCGTGTCCCGTCTGATCGGTGCCCCTCCGGGCTATGTCGGCTATGATGAAGGCGGTGTCCTGACCGAGGCCGTGCGGCGGCGTCCCTATCAGGTTGTGCTGTTCGACGAGGTCGAAAAGGCGCATCCGGACGTGTTCAACGTGCTGTTGCAGGTGTTGGATGACGGTGTGCTGACAGATGGTCAGGGACGCACTGTGGATTTCAAGCAGACGCTGATCGTGCTGACGTCGAACCTTGGGTCGCAGGCGCTGTCGCAACTGCCGGACGGGGCCGATGGCGCGCAGGCCAAGCGCGACGTGATGGACGCGGTGCGGGCGCATTTCCGCCCCGAGTTTCTGAACCGTCTGGACGAAACCGTGATCTTCGACCGGCTCAAGCGCGAGGACATGCACGGCATCGTGCAGATCCAGATGGCGCGGCTTCTCAAACGGCTTGCTGCGCGCAAGATCGACCTTCAACTGGACGATGCCGCGCGCAAATGGCTGGCCGAGGAAGGCTACGATCCGGTGTTCGGCGCACGGCCTTTGAAGCGGGTGATCCAGCGCGCCTTGCAGGATCCTCTGGCCGAGATGCTCTTGGCCGGCGATGTCGCGGATGGCGATCTGGTGCCTGTGACGGCGGGGGCTGACGGTCTTATCATCGGCGATCGCGTCGCGGCGTCGAACCGGCCGCGTCCGGACGATGCTGTCGTGCATTGAGGCTTGAGCCTTTGAACTGAGGAAAGGCGGGGGAGACCCCGCCTTTTTCGTCTCTGCCTGTTCCGGGTTTGCAAACTCTGTCAGGTGGTTTGCAAACTCTGTCAGGTGGTTTGCAAAGTTTTAAGGCACGGGCGTCATGCTGACCGCTGGAGATGCGCGTTCTTTGTTTGCCCGATACCAAATATTGATTTAGACAAGAACGAACCCACAATCAGAGGTGAGTCATGACAGCTGCGGACGATCTGCGCAAATTTCTGGGCGACGACCGTTTTGCCACCGTCATGGCAGACCCGCCGTGGCGGTTTCAGAATCGGACGGGCAAGGTTGCGCCCGAGCACAAGCGTCTTGCGCGATACCCCACCATGGAGCTGGACGAGATTTGCGCGCTGCCCGTGGCCGAGCATCTCGAGGACCGCGCTCATTGCTATCTCTGGGTGCCCAATGCGCTGTTGCCGGACGGGTTGCAGGTGCTGAACGCCTGGGGCTTTGAATACAAGTCGAACATCATCTGGGAAAAGGTCCGCAAGGATGGCGGCCCGGATGGGCGCGGCGTCGGGTTCTATTTCCGCAATGTGACGGAAATCCTGCTGTTCGGTGTTCGTGGCAAGGATGTCCGCACCTTGGGGCCGGGCCGGTCGCAGGTGAACTACATCGAGGCCGATGAACCGGATGGCGACGTGCTCAAGACGCGCAAGCGTGAACACAGCCGCAAACCGGACGAGCAGTACAAGATCATCGAAAGCTGTTCCTGGGGGCCGTATCTTGAGTTGTTCGGACGCGGAGTCCGGGATGGCTGGACGGTGTGGGGCAATCAGGCGAGCGACGACTACAAGCCGACCTGGAAAACCTACAAGCACAATTCCGGTGTGGCGGCAGAGTGACTCTGAGAGACCGTTTCGATTGATCGGAACGGGATGATGCGGTGACGCATCATCGTCCCGGCGCAACTGTCACTGGTGAATGATCGACGCGGGCAATCCGATCAGCAGCAGTGGGCAGGGATTGCCGACACCCCGGTCGATCCGGTCCTTCAGCTTTTGCCAATGCGTCGTGGCCGCGCCGAACTTGTCGCTGACAAACTGCTTGGAAAAGGCGTCGGCAAAAGGCAGGCCCTGATCCATCAGTCGTTGCACCTTTTCGCGCTGACGGCGGGTCCGATCCTTCATTCCGAACGCCTCGACCATCTCGGCCTCGTCGTGGAAGCCATGTTTCTCGATGCAGCGCCGGATCAACCCGTGCATGTCGTCCTGAAGGCTTGCGCCACGTGTGATCAGGATCCCCACGGAAATCGCGGATTGCGCGTGCAGGCGCTGGAAGTTCTCAAGATCTCGGTCGAAAAAGGGATCCTTGTTGTTCCACTCGATCTCGAGAGCGACCTTGCCAAGCGGCGTGCTGCGGACATGGTCGATCTCGTGGCTGTGGGAGACTGTTTCCCGGCCATCGACGATCAGCCTGAAGTCGAAAGTGTGTTTGGGCCAGTGGTCTTCATAAAGCCGTTTGCGCAGCCGTTGTGTTGACAGCGCCTCACCACCACCCGATCCGATCAGTTCTTCGGCCGGGATGGAAAGGTCCAGCAAAGCGGATTCCAGTTCGCCCGAGATGTCTGGAAAATCAACCGACAGGATCGCCCCCGCATGGTTGCGGGTTTCGAAATCAAATCCCCTGTGGCGCAATTGTTCGAACACGCATGTAGCTTAAGCGTTTGGCGGGGCGCCTCAAGGGGCGTTTTGGGGGGAATCTGTAGGGTTTGCAAAGTTGGCGCGGGAGTTTGCAAACTCTGTCCGCGCAAGAAAAAGGGCGGTCCGAAGACCGCCCTCTGTTCGTGTCGTCAAGCCTGGCTTCAGCCTTCCGGCAGGATCACCGTGTCGATTACATGGATCACGCCATTGGACGTTTCGATGTCAGCCGTGGTCACGGTCGCACCTTCAACCATCACGCCGTTGTCCAGATCGATTGTCACGGTCGAGCCCTGCACAGTCTCGGCTTCCATGTCATCCATCAGGTCGGTCGACATGACTTTGCCCGGAACGACGTGGTAGGTCAGGATGGAAACGAGCTGATCCTTGTTTTCCGGCATAAGCAGAGTTTCGACAGTGCCTTCCGGCAGGGCGGCAAAGGCTTCGTCTGTCGGGGCGAACACGGTGAACGGGCCTTCGCCCTTCAGCGTTTCAACCAGACCAGCGGCCTGAACGGCGGCGACGAGTGTTTCAAAGGAGCCGGCCGCGACTGCGGTGTCGACGATGTCCTGGTCCTGGGCGAAAGCAGCTGTGCTTGTCAGCATCGACGCTGCAGCGGTGAGGGCGAGTGTTGTCTTACGAAACATGGGTGTCGTCCTTTTTGTAATGCGTTCCGATGTGTAGTGCACATCTGAAACTTCAACGCAGACCAACAGCGTTTGGATCAGCGGCGAAATCCGCCGATGCGTCTTGACGAACCGGGGGCGCCGCCTAAGCCACAAGTCTTTGGCATTTCAACTGAAATTCTTGTGATCCGGCGTCATGAACCCGTTATCAATCGAGCCCAATCGCAGCCTTTGCAAGGTCGTCCAGAAGCGCCTCTACGGATTTCATCGCACCGTCGGGAAAGGTGCGGAAGCCGATCGTCGTGACCTCGGGTGTATCGGGGCGCACGATTACAAAAATGTCGTAAGGGCAGAATATGATGTTCATCGGATCAGCCTCCATCACCTCGCGGGACAGCTTGGCAGAGCAAAAGCTGTAAATGTCGGCATCTAGGAACAGCGTGACATCCGATCCGACATCGCCCTTCGTGCGCTCAAGCATGTCGCCTGTGTGGCTGACATGGTCGATCACCAGCCCGGCGTCGAGGATTGCGTTCTCGAGCCCGAAGGTGACATCGTCGAAGGATTGATCGGTGTCATAGGTGATCGTGTCGGCCGCCAAGACCGGGGATGCCGCGATTGTCAGGGCGAATATGGTAAGCAGGCGTTTCATGGGAGCTCCTTTTGTGGCAATCCGTGCCGTAAGCTGGCGGCATTGGGGCAGTCTAACGTGATCCCTCTTTTAGATGCAATGATTTGAATGTGAGGCAGTAATGGGTGTCGCGATGTATGCGCTGGAATTTCTGGCCGTTCTTCTGGTCACGTTGCTTGGAGTGGCCTTGCTGGTGGCGCTCGTTCTGGGGATCATCGACCGGTCTCAGACCAGCGATGCGATCCGCCGCAATTATCCGGTGCTGGGACGGTTCCGTGGGCTGTTCTCGACGCTGGGCGAATTTTTCCGGCAGTATTTCTATGCGATGGACCGGGAGGAGTTGCCGTTCAACCGGGCACAGCGCGAATGGGTCAAGCGTTCTGCCGAAGGTCACGGAAATACGGTGGCCTTTGGGTCGACCCGCAACACCGGGATTGTCGGCACGCCGATTTTCGTGAATGCGCCCTTTCCGCCGATCGACGATCAGTTCGCGAGGTCCGAACCCAAGGTGATCGGCCCCGGCGCGCGTATCCCATATACGGCGACGTCGTTCTTCAACTTGTCCGGCATGAGCTATGGCGCGATCTCGAAACCGGCGGTGCGTGCGCTGAGCCGGGGTGCCAAGCGGGCAGGCATCTGGATGAACACGGGCGAAGGCGGGTTGTCGCCCTACCATCTCGAAGGGGGCTGCGACATCGTCTTTCAGATCGGCACGGCCAAGTACGGGGTGCGCGACGCCGAAGGACGACTGGACGAGACCCGGCTCAGGGAGGTCGCGGCGCATGACACCGTGCGGATGTTCGAGATCAAGCTGAGCCAAGGGGCAAAGCCCGGCAAGGGCGGCATTCTTCCGGGCGAAAAGGTGACGCCCGAGATTGCCCAGGCGCGCGGCATTCCCGTGGGGCAGGACAGCATATCTCCCAACCGTCATGAAGAGGTGGATGATTGGGATGACCTTCTGGACATGATCGCGCGGGTGCGGAACATCACCGGCAAGCCTACCGGGATCAAGATGTGTGTCGGGTCGGAAGAGGGCATTGTAGGTCTCTTCTATGCGATCAAGACGCGGGGCGCTGATGCAGCCCCGGACTTTATCACTCTTGACGGTGGAGAGGGCGGCACTGGTGCTGCCCCGATGCCGTTGATCGACCTCGTGGGCATGAGCATCCGCGAGGCGCTGCCCATGGTCGCCAATATCCGCAACGCCCACGGGCTGCGTGACCGCGTGCCGATCGTGGCCAGTGGCAAGCTGGTGAATCCCGGTGATGTGGCCTGGGCGCTGGCGACAGGTGCGGATTTCGTGACCTCGGCGCGGGGCTTCATGTTCGCGCTGGGCTGCATTCAGGCGCTCAAGTGCAACCGGAACACCTGCCCGACGGGGATCACGACTCATGACCCGAGATTCCAGTCCGGTCTGGTGCCGGAGGACAAGGAACTGCGCGTGGCGGCCTATGCCATGGAGATGATCAAGGAGGTCGAGACCATCGCCCATTCCGTCGGCGTGGCCGAGCCAAGGCTGATGCGCCGCAGCCATGTGCGGGTGGTCCAGCCGGACGGGCGCAGTATACTGATGTCGGATTTGTGGCCCCAGGCGGTGTCGGCATGACGCGGGGCTTCACACCGCGCGCCTTGGGCGAAATCGCGATCCGTTGCGGCGACTACTCGGCCATGGTGGATTTCTACGAGAACATGATCGGTCTGACCGTGCTTGAAGACGGAAGGCGTGGTGTCGCGCCGCAAAGGATCACGTTCTTTCATCTTGGCGAAAGTTTTGGCGGTCATACCGCCGTTCTTGCCTTGTTCGAAGATGCCGAAGCGACCGCGCAGACAGGCGCGGCTTCCTCGCTGCATCACATCGCGCTGAGTCTGCCGTGGGATGAGCAGGACGCCGCAAAGGATTGGTTGCAGGCGCAGGGTCTGCCGGCGTGGTTCCAGGATTTCGATTGGGTTGGCTGGCGGGGGCTCTTTACGCATGATCCTGACGGGAACACCGTGGAGCTGGTTGCCGCCGTGCCCGAAGGCAGCAACGGTTAAGGGGCTTATGGACATCATCCGCGACAATTGACGCGACCGCGCGCTTCTGGTCCAAGGCCACCAATCACATTCTTGACCGGGATCGCCAGCCATGACCAACACCAAACGCATTGTTCTTTCCAGCGATCACGCTGCCATCGACCTCCGGCAGTCGATTGCACAGCATATTGCCGCGCAGGGCTGGGATTTCGTCGATATCGGCCCCACCACACCCGAAAGCACGCATTATCCCAAGCACGGCAAGGCTGCGGCGGAGCGGGTGGCATCGGGGGATTGCCAATTGGGGATCATCCTGTGCGGCACCGGGCAGGGCATCATGATGGCGGCGAACAAGGTCACGGGCATCCGCTGCGGCGTCTGTTCCGACACGTTCTCGGCGCGGATGATCCGGCAGCACAATGACGCGAACATGCTGTCGATCGGGGCTCGGGTTGTCGGCGAGGGTCTCGCGCTGGAGATCGTGGATGCGTTTCTCGGTGCTGTGTTCGAAGGTGGCCGCCACGCGACACGGGTCGAGATGATCGAAGGCTAGGCAGCGCGCGGCACACGCATGACTGTGTGCCGCCTGCAAAGGTTTCAATTCCATTACGCAGACGTGAGACAAGTTGGTTTGGTGATGTGACGCGCTGCCTCTATATTCTGAATGTACAAGGACAAAGAGGACAGCATGGCGCATCGTTGGAAAAACACCCTGACCGCAGAAGACGTGACCCCGTATTCTGCCTTCCTGAACCGTCGGCAACTGATGGCTGGTCTTGCCGCGGGTGGCATCGCCGGGGCGGTGCCCAAGGGTGCCCTTGCTCAGGACGCGCTTGATCCGAACACCTGGGAAGAGATCACCAACTATTGCAACTACTACGAGTTCGGCACCGGCAAGGAAGATCCGGCGCGCTATGCGCAGGCCCTGACCATTGATCCCTGGACCGTGCGGATCGACGGGCTTGTCGACAAACCCGGCGATTACAGCTTTGCCGACATCATGTCCCAGATGACCGTCGAGGAACGCATCTA
This sequence comes from Pelagibaca sp., assembly GCA_041725935.1. Taxonomy (GTDB): domain Bacteria; phylum Pseudomonadota; class Alphaproteobacteria; order Rhodobacterales; family Rhodobacteraceae; genus Marivita. The sequence goes on along the minus strand of JBGRQD010000018.1, from coordinate 1,497 downwards.
CCGCTTCCGCTGTGTCGAGGCCTGGTCGATGGTCATTCCGTGGAACGGGTTTGAATTGGCGGACCTTCTGAACTGGGTCGGCGTGCAATCCGGTGCAAAATACGTCGCCTTCGAGACAGTCCTGCGTCCGGACGAGATGCCCGGCGTGTCGCGCCCTGTGCTCGACTGGCCCTATGTCGAAGGCCTGCGCCTCGACGAGGCGATGCATCCGCTCACCATGATGGCAACTGGCATCTACGGCCGCGACATCCCCAAGCAGAACGGCGCACCGATGCGTTTGGTCGTGCCGTGGAAATACGGGTTCAAGTCGATCAAATCGGTTGTCCGCATCTCGCTGGTCGAGGACGAGCCGCCCGCCAGCTGGAATGTCTCCAACCCACGCGAATACGGCTTTTACAGCAATGTGAACCCCGAAGTGGACCACCCGCGCTGGTCGCAGGCCACGGAGCGTCTGATCGGCAGCGGCATCTTCGCAAAGCGTCAGCCGACGCTGATGTTCAACGGTTATGCCGATGAGGTGGCAAGCCTCTACGACGGCATGGACCTTCGGACCTCGTTCTAGGCCGTGGTTGACAGTCTTAACGCTGGACTGCGTCGGGTTCCGGCATGGGGGTTGTATATTTTGGCTCCCCTGCCGGTTCTGATCATCTTCTACCTTGGCCTCACCGGCGGGCTTGGCATCGACCCCGCCAAGCGCATCGAACATGAATTGGGTCTCTGGAGCCTCTGGCTGCTGATTGCCGGTCTCGCGGTCACGCCACTGCGCCGTTGGGTGGGTCTGAACCTTCTCAAGTTTCGCAGGGCGATTGGGGTCATCACCTTCTTCTATCTGCTGGCACATCTGCTGACATGGCTGGTCCTCGATGTGCAGTTTCAGAATGTCTGGGCGGATATCGTCAAACGTTGGTACATCACCGTCGGGATGGCTGCGTTTGTTCTGATGCTGCCGCTGGCACTGACCTCGAACAACTGGAGCCTGAGGCGGCTCGGAGCAGGCACGTGGCGCAAGCTCCATAAGCTGGTCTATCCCATCGCGATTCTCGGCGCGCTGCACTTCCTGTTGTTGGTGAAGGGCTTTCAATGGGAACCGATCCTCTATGCGGCGATCATTGCAGTACTTCTACTGAGCCGGGTGCGCCCTGACCGGCTGCGCAGTTTCAGGCTGTTGCGGCAGGCCTGAAGGGCAGGTTTTGCGCGCATGATCTGACACCTAACAAGATATGGTTGTGCGCTTACGCGAATTACGCGAGTCGCACAGATCGCGACAGATTATTGCGCCAAAACGCTGTTTTCATGGAGAAAACGAACGCAAAGAAAAAACGTCAAGGCGTGTGTTTTTTCGCTTGCGGACTTTGCTGACTAACCTTAGAAGCCCCTTCACCGGCGGCGTTGAGGCGCGGTTGGGACGCCAGACGGGGCGGTTGGTTGAGAGACTGGCGCAGACGAGGCGGATAATTCAGGGGTATATCAGGGCGGGCGCGCCGGCAGTTTAGGGCG